>NZ_JBIAQB010000002.1:0-287422 GCF_042888725.1 Streptomyces sp. NPDC002795 | reverse complement strand
CGACGTGCGCGATGCCGGTTCGGGCGAATCAAGCGTCTGTGGCGACGTGCGCGATGCCGGTTCGGGCGAATCAAGCGTCTGTGGCGACGTGCGCGATGCCGGTTCGGGCGAATCAAGCGTCTGTGGCGACGTGCGCGATGCCGGTTCGGGCAAATCAAGCCTTTGTGGCGACGTGCGCAGCGCCGGTTCGGGCAAATCAAGCCCCTGCGGCGATTGAGCAGCGGGGTCCGGGGCAGAGCCCCGCGACCGCAACGCCGGTGCCGGCACCGGTGCATCGGGCCCCGCTCGTGGACGGGAGCCCGCGGGGTCCGGGGCAGCGCCCCGAGACGTCAACCCCGTCGCCGCGGAACGGAGCGTCCCGCCGATGACCACCCGTATCCTCCCGGCCGTCGCCGACCCGGAAACCTCAAGGGCCCTCACCACCCTCCTCGCCCAGCTCCCGGACGCCGAACCCGCCCATCCCACCCCCGACGCCACCGCCCTGCTCGACACCCTGGCAGGGCTCGCCGCCGAATCCCTGGACGAGCTCCCCGAAGTCGTCCTGGTCCACGACCGCATCGGCCCCGTCCCCGCCCTCGACCTCATCCGCGACCTCGTCCTCCGCTTCCCGGCGGTCGGCGTCGTCCTGCTCACCGCCGACACCAGCCCCGCCCTCCTCACCGCCGCGATGGACAGCGGAGCGCGCGGCATCGTCGCGTTCCCCCTCGGCTACGACGCCCTCGCGGAACGCGTACACGCGGCGGCCGCCTGGTCGGCAGGCATGCGCCGCCACCTGGCAGGCGGCACGGGAACGGAACTCGTCCCGGCGAGCGGCGGCGGCCGGGTCATCGCGGTGGCGGGCGCGAAGGGCGGCGTGGGCACGACGGTCACAGCGGTCCAACTCGCCCTCGCCGCCCGCGCGTCGGGACGCACGGCCGCCCTCCTGGACCTGGACCTCCAATCCGGCGACGTGGCCTCCTACCTCGACGTCCAGTTCCGCCGCTCCGTCGTCGACCTCGCCGAGATCCGCGACATCACGCCCCGCGTCCTCCAGGACGCCGCCTTCGCCCACGAGTCCGGCGTGGACCTCCTCCTGGCCCCCGCCGACGGCGAACGCGGCGAGGAAGTCACGGACCGCGTGGCCCGCCAGGTGATCCACGCCCTGCGCGCCCGCTACGACGTCGTAGTGATCGACTGCGGTACGCAGATGGGCGCCGCGAACACCACGGCCATCGAACTCGCCGACCAGGCCACCCTGTTGGTCACGCCGGACGTCGTAGCGGTACGGGCGGCGAAACGCATGGTCCGCCTCTGGGACCGCCTCCAGATCCGCAAGGCGGAGGAGACCCTCACGGTCGTGAACCGGCACGCCCGCTCGGCCGAGATCCAGCCGACGCTGGTGGAACGGGTGACAGGGACCAAGACCGCCCGCACCTCGATCCCGGCCGCGTACAAGGAACTCCAGGCGGCGGTCGACGCGGGCCGCATGCAGGACCTCGACAACCGCTCCTCGGTCAAACAAGCGATGTGGGCGCTGGCGGCGGAACTCGACCTGGTCGCCACCCCCGCCCCGCCCTCTTCCGGCCGCAGGGCCCGCCGCCGAGGCTCCGACAAAGGCGCGGTGACCCTCGAATTCGCGGCGATGTTCCCCCTGGTCCTGGTCGTCCTCGCCCTGATGTGGCAGTGCGTCCTGTACGGCTACACGTACTCCCTGGCCGGCAACGCGGCGGACGAGGCGGCACGGGCGGCGACATCCGCTGCCGCGGGGACCGGGGGCATGGCGGGGGCCTGCGACGCGGCGGGCCGTAAGAACCTGCCGGGGGCGTGGCAGGACGCGGACATTCGCTGCGAGGAGCGTGGCCCGGTGACCCGGGCCACGGTCAGAGTCGACGTCCCCCTCTTCTTCCCGGGCGTGAACCCCGGCTGGTCGGTAACGGGCGAGGCGGGCGCGGCGACGGAGGCAACACGATGACGGGCCGCCAAAGCCCGCTGCGGCTATATCAAGCCCCGCTCTTGGACGAGAGCCAGCGGGGTCCGGGGCAGAGCCCCGAGGCGTCAACCCCGCCGCGCCGAAACCTGTCCGGCGACCGCGGCGTCTCCATGCTGGAATTCGCCGGCTTCCTCCCCTTCCTCCTGGTCATCGGCATGGCCGCGATCCAACTCGGCCTCGTCGGGTACGGCGCCAACCAGGCAGGATCCGCCGCCCGCGCAGCGGCCCGCGCGGAATCCCTGAACCAGGGCGCGGGTCCGGGCGCCGCCGTCGCCTCCGCCAGCGGATGGCTGACCCCCGCCCCGGGCGCGTGCGGCGGCACAGGGACGGTCACCTGCACCGTCACGGTCCGGGTACCGGCGATCATCCCCCTCTTCGACGGGTGGGACATCAGCCGCACCGTAGCCATGCCCAACGACCAGACGGACCTGGGGAGTTGATGATGAGCCTGCGCAACCGTGTCATCGCCACCCGCGACCCCGCGGACGGCGGCCCCGGCACCGCCACGCCCGCCGACCGCGACGAGGGCCTGGTGGCCGTCTACCGCACCAAGCTCCTCGAAGAGATCGACCTCGCGGAGATGTCGTCCCTCCAGGCCGCCGAACGCCGCGTCCGCCTGGAACGCGTACTGGGCCACATCATCAGCCGCGAGGGCCCCGTCCTCTCGTCCACCGAACGCACCCAACTCATCCGCCGGGTCGTGGACGAGGCCCTCGGCCTCGGCATCCTCGAACCGCTCCTCGCGGACGCGTCGATCACCGAGATCATGGTGAACGGCCCGGACTCGATCTTCGTGGAGCGGGCCGGAAGGGTCGAACAACTCCCCCTCCGCTTCACATCCGCCGAGCAACTCATGCAGACCATCGAACGCATCGTCTCGACAGTGAACCGTCGCGTCGACGAGTCGAACCCGATGGTCGACGCCCGCCTCCCCACCGGCGAACGCGTCAACGTGATCATCCCGCCGCTCTCGCTCACCGGCGCCACGCTCACGATCCGCCGCTTCCCGCGCGCGTACAGCCTGGGCGAACTGCTCGAACTCGGCTCACTCGACGAACACATGCTGATGTTCCTCGCGGCGTGCGTCCGCGCCCGCTTCAACATCATCGTGAGCGGCGGCACCGGCTCCGGAAAAACAACCCTCCTGAACGCCCTCTCAGCCCTCATCCCACCCCACGAACGCATCATCACCATCGAGGACTCGGCCGAACTCCAACTCCAGCAGGACCACGTGATCCGCCTGGAGTCGAGGCCCTCCAACGTGGAGGGAAAGGGCCAGATCACCATCCGCGACCTGGTCCGCAACAGCCTGCGCATGCGCCCCGACCGCATCATCGTCGGCGAGGTCCGCGGCGGCGAGACCCTCGACATGCTGCAAGCGATGTCCACGGGCCACGACGGCTCGCTCGCCACGGTCCACGCGAACACGGCGGAGGACGCCCTCACCCGCCTCCAGACCCTCGGCTCCATGTCGGAGGTCGACATCCCCTTCGAGGCGCTGCGCGACCAGATCAACTCGGCGGTGGACGTCGTCGTCCAGCTCACACGCGCCGCCGACGGCTCCCGCCGCGTCACGGAGATCGCCCTCCTCATCTCCCACGGCCGCGAACAGTTCAGGATCGCGACCGCGACCCGCTTCGTCGCGCAGCCCTACGTCTCCGGGGCCACGGACGACGAGATCCGCCGGGTCCGCGGCTACTACGAACACCTCCCGCTGCCCCGCCTCCTCGCCGACCGTCTTTACGTGGCGGGGGAGACGGTGCCACCGGCGTTCGGCGTCGTGGAATCGGTGGACGTACTCAACACGAGGGAGGCGACAGGATGATGACGACTCCGGTCCTTCTGACCCTGGGAGCCACGGTCCTCACCTGCCTCCTCGCGATCGCGGCCGCCCACGTGCTGGCCTCCGGCCGGGCCCGCCGCCAGGACCTGGTCGACCGCCTGGACACGTACCCGGCGGACGGCTCCACCGCAGGATCGGGCGGCCGGATCCGCCGCTTCACCACCATCGACCGCCGCCTGCGCCGCACCCGCCTCGGCCGCGCGGTGCACCTGCGGCTTTCGGCGACGGGCCTGAACGTGACGGCGGGCGAGTTCACGGTCTACGTGACGGTGATCGCGGCAGCCCTGTGGCTCCTGGCGGCCTCGGCCCTCGCACCGTTCTTCGGCCCGATAGCGGCACTGGTGACCATCTACAGCGCGCTCATCTTCCTCAACTGGCAACGCCAGAAGCGTATCGAGGCCTTCATCAACCAACTCCCCGACGTGGCACGCCTCCTGGCTAACGCGACAGCGGCGGGCCTGGCCCTGCGCACCTCGCTCGCGATGGCGGCGGAGGAACTGGAAGCCCCCGCGGGCGAGGAACTGTCACGCGTGGCAGACCAGTTGGCGATGGGCCGCTCGGTGGACGACGCCCTGGACGAACTGGCGACCCGCCTGCCCTCCCGCGAACTGGTCGTCCTCGTCACGACCCTGGTCCTGTCCAACAAGGCGGGCGGCACCGTGGTCTCCTCCCTCCGAAACCTCACAAAGACCCTGGAGGACAGGAAAGAGACCCGCCGCGAGATCCGCACGATGCTCTCCGAGGTCAACGCGACCGCCTTCACGGTCCCGCTCCTCGGCCTCGGCTCCCTCCTCCTGATCAACTCCTCGAACGACGGCGCACTGGCACGCGTCACCGACTCAGGAGTCGGCCGCACATTGATCCTCATCTCCCTCGCCCTCTACGGCATCGGCTTCTTCGCGATCCGCCGCCTCGGCCGAATCGAGGTGTGAGAAGACGATGTCGACAACGACAGCGGGCGTACTCCTCGCAGCCCTGGCGGGGGCGGCGACCCTGGGCATCTTCCTGGGCATCCGTATGTACCGGGCGGACGCCAAGGTCCCCAGCGACCTGGCCCTGGCCCTGGAGGTCGGCGCCGGCCGGGTCTCCACCACCGGCTCCGCGGTCGACCGCATGGGCATGCGCTTCGCGCCCCTCGTCCTGCGCCTCATGGGCCCGCGCCGCGTCGACGCGAAACGCCGGAAGATCGACATGGCGGGCAACCCTGGCGGCCTGACCATCGACCGCTACGCGGCGCGGCGGGCGGTCTACGGAGCGTTCGGCCTGGTCATGGGCCTGATCTTCCTCTCCGCCGACAGCCCCCTCTTCGGCCTCCTGACCCTCGCCTTCGGCGCCCTGGCGGCGGACGCGCTGATCTGGCAGGCGGTCCGCGACCGCAAGGAAGTCATCGACCGCACGCTCCCCGACTTCCTGGACGTCCTCGCGGTGGTGGTCTCGGCGGGCCTCGGCTTCCGCCAGGCGCTGGACCGCGTCTCGGAGAAGTACGAGGGCCCGTGGGCCGACGAACTGCGCATCACCCTGCGCCAGATGGACATGGGCGTCCCCCGCCGCCAGGCCTTCGACGAACTCCGCCGCCGCAATGCCTCCGAGCAGGTCGCCCAGTTCGTCTCGGCGCTGCAACAGGGCGAGGAACTCGGCTCCCCGATCGCGGACACCCTCATCCAACTCGCCACGGACATGCGCCGCACGGACGCCCAGAACTCCCGGCGCCGGGCGGCGAAGACGATCCCGAAGGCGACGATGGTGACGTTGGTGTTCATGTTGCCGGCGACGATGATCCTGATCGGGACGGGTATGTTCCTCGGCTCGGGCACCAACTTCGGTTCGATCTTGGGGCGCTGACGCACCATGGCGAGTCCGGCAACAAGGCGACAACTTCCGGTCAAGAACGACCTCTTAATTCGCGAAAGCGGGTGCAGAGGGTCGCAGTTCACGTACGTTGCGTGTGTTGATTTGGTTGCTTCGATGGAGGCGACGGAAGGGGGATCCCGTGATCAGGGACAGACTGCTCGGGGCGTGGTTGACGTGGACCAATACGTTGGGAGAGCGGGTTCGCGGAGAGCGGCGGGATTCTGGGGCCGGTTTCGTGGAGTATGCGGGGCTGATGATTCTGATCGCGGGGATTTTCGTCGCGATCGATGGCCTGGGGCTCGACGGGATGATTTCCAACGCGATCCTGGGCGCCATCAACAACGTAATCGGTGGTTGAGTTCGTCGCACCTTCGTGGTGACCGGGGGTCGACCCTCCCGATCTACATCTGGATGACCGCCATCCTGCTCTTCGCTGCCTTCGCATTCTTCGCCTTCGCCCAGGCCGCGTCTGCGCGCAACGGCGCCCAATCAGCGGCGGATGCAGCGGCGTTGGCGGCTGCCCAATCCGCGCGCGACGAGTTGATGCTGGGGCTGGGTGACGCGCTCGAGGGCGGCGACAACTGGTTGGACTGGCTGGATGGCATGGACCCCAAGGACGACGGGGCGCCGGGGGCCGCAGCAGGTCGTCTGGCTGCGGCCAATGATGCCAAAGTCGTGAACGGCCCAGCCTTCAGAGAGGTCAACGGCCACCCGGGTTACGAGGTAGGTGTGGAGACCCTCCACGCGGTGGGCGACACGATCATCCCCGGCACGGAGAACCAGCGGGCGAAGGCGCACGCCACAGCGGTCGTACAGCCACGCTGCGACGTTCCGCTGGACGCCGACCCGAAGAAGCCCCTGCAACTCACCTGTGGCGGTGACTTGTTGGACTTTGACCCCGAGGACTTCGACCTGGACGATCTGCCGGACGCGTCCGACCTGTTTGCCGTCCACCTTGCCGACTGACGAGAGAGGGAAGCCGCAGCGATGAATCTTCGGCGCACTACGACGACCCGCCGGGCGCTGGCCGCGGTGGCGATCACGATCGGCCTGGTCCTCTCCGTGGCCGGCTGCGGAGGCGATGGCGACAAGGCGGACGACGCCCCCAAATCCTCCGCTCCGGCGCAGCAGGAGAGCGGCGGCAAGTCGAAGGGGGCGCAGTCGCCGTCCGCGGAACCGCTGGCCGAGGTGAAAGGACAGGGCGGCATCGCGCTGTCCGTCACATCGGCGAAGCGGGACGGGGGAGGCTTCCTCACCGTTGAGGGAGCCGTCACGAACAACACGGGCAAGCCATGGGCGGTCGTCGACTGGCGTGGCGACGAGAAGGAGCTGGCGTCAAACGGGGGCTCGATGGCCGGTGCTGCGCTCGTTGATGAGGCCGGCAAGAAGAAGTACCTCGTCTTGAGGGACACCCAGGGGCGCTGCCTGTGCACCCGCTTCACGGGCGGTGTACTCAACGGTGAGGCGAAGGACTGGTACGCCCAATTCCCGGCCCCGCCCGAGGGCACCACCAACGTCAGCTTTCAGGTCGGCGGCATGCCTCCCGCCTCCATCGAGATCACCGAGGGCGATTGACATGCCCCGACGTCACCTGACCGCGGCTGTGCTCACGGCCCTCCTGCTCACCACCGGAGGAGTGGTGGCCCACGCCGACGACGAACCCACCGGCGCCCCACCCGGCAGCACCAACACCTCCCCCGCGCCGAAGGTGGACGCGAACAGCCCCGGGCTCAAGCTCGCCGACGGCGCGACGCTCGCCCCCGCCAAGGTCCTGGACATCAAGTCGGTCGTGGAGGACCTCTCCGGCGACGAGCGCCGCACGGACACCAACGAAGACGTGACGTTCGCCCTCCAGGCCGAGGTCCTCTTCCCCAAGGACAGCGCGAAGCTGAACCCCGACGGAAACTCCCGGATCCAGGCGATCGCCGACGAGATCGAGAACCAGAAGGCAAGCTCCGTACGCGTCTTCGGGTTCACCGACGACCTCGGCTCGTACGCCCACGGCCTCAAGCTCTCCAAGAACCGCGCGGAAGCCGTCCACGACGCCCTCACCGCGGCGCTCGGCGCGCAGGGCGGAAACATCACGTTCCAGGTCCGGGGCTACAGCGAGGACTACCCCATCGCGGACAACGACTCGGAACAGGGCCGCAAGAAGAACCGCCGAGTGGAGGTCTCCCTCCCCAAGTCCAACTGAAGAACCCGTACATGAGGAACCCGAACCCCGCGACTGTGGCGGCAAACTTCGAATGGACCGTAGCCAGACGTCACAGTCAGCGGCTCAGCGGCTCAGCCCCTCAGCGCACCGCTCTCGCCAGTAGCGCCGCCACGTCCGCCAGGATCTGGAGCCACGGGCGCACCCGCTCGGCCCGGCGCCCGATGCGCCTGCTCAGGCTGCGGGCCCGCCGCGCCCCGCGCCGCCGCTGGGCCCGGTCCCGTACGCGCTGCAACGACGTGATCCCCGTCGTACCGTTACGTTTACGTCGCCTCATACAGCGACGTTAGCCACCCCGAACGCCCTTACCCATTGCGGGAGTTGACCAAAGTGGGCGAAGGGTTATTGGAGGTAACCCGACAATGTGGCGCCGTCAGTCCACGTACACCGGCAGCCGCTCCACCCCGTACACGATCGACAGCTTCCGGAACTCCAGTTCCGAGGGCTCCACCGCGAGCCGCAACTCCGGGAAGCGACGCACCAGTTGGGGGAAGGCCGCGCGCAGTTCCATCTTGCCGAGTTCCGCGCCGATGCAGCGGTGGATGCCGTAGCCGAACGCCAGGTGCGAGGAGCTGGGCGGGCGGGAGGGGAGGAAGGCGTCCATGTCGTCGTCGGCCCCGCCCAGGCGGGGATCGCGGTCCGCCGCGCTCAGCGAGACGATGACTATGTCGCCGGCGGCGAGCGGCACCCCGCCGATCTCGATGTCCTCGCGCGCGAAGCGCGGGAAGGCGGTCTGGACGACCGTGAGGTGGCGCAGCAGTTCGTCGACGAAGGGGGCCGCGACCGTCGCCGGGTCCTCCGCGTCGCGCAGCGCCGCGAAGTGCTCGCGGTCCTTGAGCATGATCATGGTGCCGAGGGCGATCATGCTCGCCGTCGTCTCCAGGCCGCCGGTCAGGACGCCGTCCGCGAGGCCCGTGAGCTCCTCGTCGGTGATGTTGTCGCCGTGCTCGCGCACCAGCATGCCGAGCAGGCCGTCGCCGGGGTCGCGGCGCTGCTCCGCGACGACGCCGCGGAGGTAGTCGAGCGACTGGGAGACCGCGCCGAAGGAGGCTCCCGCGCCGCCCAGCACGTCGAAGCGGGCGACCGAGAACTGCTGGAACGCGTCACGCTCCTCGTACGGGACGCCGAGCAGCTCGCAGATGACGAGCGCGGGGACCGGCATCGCGAAGTGCTCGACGAAGTCGGCCGTGCCGTCCGGCGACTCGCGGGCGGCCTTCTCCAGCTGCGCCAGCTGCTCCTCGATGATCGCGTGGATGCGCGGCGTGAGCCTGGAGAGGCGGCGCATCGTGAATTCGGGCGTCAGGAGGCGGCGCAGCCGCGTGTGGTCCGGCGGGTCGCAGAAGCCGAGGCCGCCGGGGTGCTGCTCGGCATCGGCGCCGCCCACCCCCACCAGGTTGCGGAAGTCGTTGCTGAACGCCTTCGCGTTGCCGAGGACCTCCTTCGCCTCGTCGTAGCCGGACACCAGCCACACCGTCATGCCGGGCATCGGCAGTTTGCTGACGGGTTCGCGGTCGCGCAGCGCACCGATCTCGGGGACCGGGTCGACGCCCTCGCGGCGCAGCGGCAGCAGCACGGCGTCGGGCAGTCTCGACAGCACGGACAGGTCGAGGCTTCCCCCCTTCCTCCGCAGCCGGGAGAAGTAGAGGCGGGTCAGCCAGGTCGCTATCGCGGAACGTACGGACATGTGCTCGCATTTCTGCGGTGAGGCGGTAGGACGGACGGGCCTGCTGGAGGCGTGGGGCTGGAGAATGCCGGTGGGGAACGCCAAGGGTACGTGCGATCCCCCTGTTCTACGGAAGAGGGGCAACCCCCGGCCCGACCCTGGGGCTACCCCTAGGGCTGGAGAAACCGAGATGAATCCGACCCTGTGTGACTGCGATCATGCGCAGCATGACCACTTCCGACAACTTTCGTCCCACTCACGTCGGCCGCCCCTACGAAGAGCTCGTCGCCGAGGCCGTCGCCGCGCCCACCGAGGGCTGGGACTTCTCCTGGTTCGACGGCCGGGCCACCGAGGAGCGGCCCTCCTGGGGCTACGCCCGCCTCATGGGGGAGCGGCTCGCCGCCGTGGAATCCGCCCTCGATCTGCACACCGGTGGCGGCGAGGTGCTGAACCTGGCCCCGAAGCTGCCGCCGCTGATGGCCGCGACCGAGGGCTGGCCCCCGAACGTCGAGAAGGCCACCCGCCTCCTGGGCCCCCGTGGCGTGGTCGTCGTCGCCTCGCCCGACGACGCCCCGCTGCCCTTCGCCGACGCGGCCTTCGAGCTGGTCACCGCCCGCCACCCGGTCAAGGCGCACTTCGCTGAGATCGCCCGCGTGCTGCGCTCCGGCGGTACGTACTTCGCCCAACACGTGGGCCCCAGCAGCGTGTTCGAGCTGGTCGAGTACTTCCTGGGTCCGCAGCCCGAGCAGGTCAGGCGCGGCCGTGACCCGCAGACCGAGACTCAGGAGGCGCGGGACGCGGGGCTTGAGATCGTCGACCTGCGTGCTGAGCGGCTGCGCATCGAGTTTCACGACATCGGGGCCGTTGTCCACTTTCTGCGTAAGGTCGTATGGATGGTGCCGGGATTCACCGTTGACGCCTACGAGCCTCAACTCCGGTCCCTGCATGAGCAGATCAAGAGCGACGGGGCGTTCGTGGCCCACAGCACCCGCCATCTCATCGAGGCCCGCAAGCCGTAGCGGGGGCCGCAGTTCACCTACGTAACTCTGGCCCGTACAGCCGTCTCGCGTAAGGTCCCGCCCCATGAGCCACACGCAATTCAGCCAAGCTTTCCTTTACGAGACCGAGCGGCACGCGGCGTGGGGTGGCGCTCAGCTCGAAGCTCTCATGGGGTTCCTGCCCGAAGGGGCGTCGTGGACGGCGGATCTGCCGACATGCCGCTACCGGCAGGGCAACGTGGACCTGCGCGTCGGGGTCCTCGGCACGTACGACGCCGCCCAGCGGTCGTGGATGTGGGGGTGGGCCAACCCCGAACTGCGCGGCACGCCCGTCGCGGCGCTCTCCGAACAGGTGGGGCGATTCGGCCAGAGTCGGGGGATAGCCGAGTTCACGACCCAGGTGCTCGACCTGTCCGGCTTCCCCGACCCCCGGCGGGCCGCCGAGACCCTCGCCTTCGCGGGGATGGGCGTGACGGGCGCTCCCGGCTACATAGGCGTGCCCGCGAACCCCGAGACCCAGGTCTACTTCCTGCCCGAGGACCCGCAGGTGCCGCGTGCCGCGCTCGACCCGGTCACGCTGCCGCGCACGCTCGTCCAGGCCGAGGGCCTGCTCGGCGTCGACGCCCGGCGTCTGGTCGCGGGCTTCTTCGACCACCACGGGGTGACGTACCGCGACAACGGCGGGCAGATCACCGCGGAGCTGCCCGGTTCCGTGCCGGCCGAGATCGGCTTCGACGAGGGGGGCCGCATCGCCGGCATCCGCCTCGCGTTGCACTGAAGGCGGCCCGGCCGCAGAGAACTACGCCTCGTCGCGCAGCCCGAGGCGCAGGTGCTCCACATGGAAAAGCGCCTGGTCGAGCAGTTGCGCGACGTGGTCGTCATACAGCGCGTAGACGATCGAGCGCCCCTTGCGCTCACTGTTGACCAGGCCCAGATTGCGCAGCAGCCGCAGCTGGTGCGAGCACGCGGACTGTTCCAGGCCGGCCGCCTCCGCGAGGTCGCCGACCGCGCACGGCCCCTCTTGCAGGCGGGCCAGGATGCGCAGCCGCGACGGGGTCGCGAGGGCCTGGAGCGTCGCCGCGACCTCGGCCGCGCCCACGGCGTCGAGCCGCTCGCGGGTGCTGCTCTTGTGATCGATTCCATGGCCCATGGGCTCATCGTATCCAGGTGACGACCGACCGCCAGGGCACACATGAAGAGGTCTTCATGTGGTCCTGTATTGTGACGTCCATGCCTGCACCCGTGTCCGCCTCCGCGCCGGCCGAGGTCGCCGCGTCCGCCCCCGCCGCGCCACGCGCCACCCACGGCGCCCGCACCCCGCTGCTCGCCCTCCCGGAAGCGCGCTGGGCGGCCCTCGCGACCGTCGCCTTCCTCCTCGCCCTCCCGCTCCAACTCCTCGGCACCAGCGCCTGGTTGTGGGGCCCGCTGTATACCGTCTCGTACGTGGCCGGGGGCTGGGAGCCCGGACTCGAAGGCCTCAAGGCGCTGCGCGAGAAGACCCTCGACGTCGACCTCCTGATGGTCGTGGCCGCGCTCGGCGCCGCCGCGATCGGGCAGGTCATGGACGGCGCCCTGCTCGTCGTGATCTTCGCGACGTCCGGCGCCCTGGAGGCCCTCGCCACCGCCCGCACCGAGGACAGCGTGCGCGGACTGCTCGACCTGGCCCCCGCGACCGCCACCCGCCTCGCCGCCGACGGTGCGGAGGAGACCGTCCCGGCCTCCGAACTCGCCATCGGCGACGTCCTGTTGATCCGCCCCGGCGAACGCGTCGGCGCGGACGCCCGCGTCGTCGACGGCGCCAGCGACGTCGACCAGGCCACCATCACCGGCGAACCCCTGCCCGTGCCCAAGGCCGTCGGCGACGAGGTGTTCGCCGGCACCCTCAACGGCACCGGCGCGCTGCGCGTCCGCGTCGTGCGCGACCCCTCCGACACGGTCATCGCCCGCATCGTCGCCCTGGTCGAGGAGGCCACCCGCACCAAGGCGCCGACCCAGCTGTTCATCGAGCGCGTCGAGCAGCGCTACGCGCTCGGCATGGTCGCCGCCACCCTCGCGGTCTTCCTGGTCCCGCTCGCCTTCGGCGACGCGCTCACGGACGCGCTCCTGCGGGCCATGACGTTCATGATCGTGGCCTCGCCGTGCGCGGTGGTGCTCGCGACGATGCCGCCGCTGCTTTCGGCGATCGCCAACGCGGGCCGGCACGGCGTGCTCATCAAGTCGGCGGTGGTGATGGAACGCATCGGCCGCACCGACACGGTCGCCTTCGACAAGACGGGAACACTGACGGAAGGCGTCCCCCAGGTGACGCAGGTCCGCCCCGAACCCCCTTACGCAGAAGCCGAGTTGCTGACGCTGGCGGCCTCGGTGGAGCAGCAGAGCGAACACCCGGTGGGTCGCGCGATCGTCACGGCGGCCCACGACAGGGGCTTGCCGCTCCACCCCGTCGAGGCGTTCGAGTCGGCTCCTGGAAAGGGCGTTTCAGGCAAGGTCTTCAGGGGCGCGGGGCCGTGTCGATCAGCGGCTCCGCCGCGGGGCGCACCGATCCCCGGCTCCGCCGCACCCGCGGACAGGCCCATCACCATCGCCGCGGGCTCCCCGCACCACTTCGGCGTCGAAGCCACGACCACCCCCGGCACCGAGGTGGCCGTCTTGGTGGACGGCACCCTCGCGGGCCGGATCACCCTCACCGACACCATCCGCCCCACCGCGCCGGAGGCGATCCGTACGCTCAAGGCCCGCACCGGCACCGCCCCACTGCTCCTCACCGGCGACCACGAGCACGCCGCGGCCGCCGTGGCCCAACAGGTCGGTATCGCCCCGGAGGACGTACGCGCAGGTCTGCTGCCGCACGAGAAGGCGGACGCCGTACGTGAGCTGGCGGACGCGGGCCGCACCGTCCTGCTGGTCGGCGACGGAGTCAATGACGCACCGGCGCTCGCCGCGGCGCACACCGGAGTGGCCATGGGCCGCGGCGGCTCCGACCTGGCCCTCGAAACCGCGGACGCGGTCCTCGTACGGGACGAGCTGGGCGCCCTGGAGCGCACGGTGGCGCTGTCCAGGCGCGCTCGCCGCCTGGTCGTCCAGAACCTCGTCATCGCCGGTGTGTTCATCACCGGGCTCGTGATCTGGGACCTGGCGGGGCATCTGCCGCTGCCGCTCGGCGTCGCGGGGCACGAGGGCTCCACCGTCCTGGTCGGCCTCAACGGCCTGCGCCTGCTGCGCGAACGCGCCTGGACACGCTGAGTGCCCGATCCGGATCGTTACCGATCCGCGATCGAACCACAGGTAAAACTCACGTAAGTTCAGACCAACGGCAATTCGCGTGAGCAAAGCTGCGCGTCGGTACCGCGCGGTGGAGGGGGCCGCGCGGTACCCGGCCGTCATCTCGCCATTCATCCGTGGCAGGGCCCGAGGGGCCACCCGCGTGTCAACGCCGCGTGTGACACGGGAGGGGGACGCCACGCCCGGGGTGCCGGCCCCGCGAATCCGGGCCCCACACCCCGTCGAACCTGCTGCGGGGCGGCTTGAAAGCGCCCTCCGGGCGTCGCCGGACGACTTCGGAGCGTAGTTGTGGCACGCCTGGCGAGCGCCGGCACTTACGAAGGGTTATGGTGGAAACCCCCCCCTCGGGCCGGTCCGTATCCCCCCCCCCACGGACCGGCCCGTTTTTTATGTCCCGGACTTCTCCGGGTGAACCCCCGCTCCCGGTACGGAAGTTCAGCGGCGGCCGTTCCAGATGTTGGTGCCCGACGTGGAGACGGCGAACGAGTCGATTTCGGTCAGCTCCTCGTCCGTCAGCTTCGGGCCTTCGAGCGCCGCCAGGTTCTCCTCCAGCTGCCTGACGCTGGAGGCGCCGATCAGCGCCGACGTCATGCGCTCGTCCCGCAGCACCCAGCTCAGCGCGAGCTGCGCGAGGGACTGGCCGCGGCGCTGCGCGATGTCGTTCAGCCCGTTCAGCCGGCGGACGACGTCCTCGCTCAGCAGGTTCGGGTCGAGCGACTTGCCCTGCGTCGCGCGCGAACCCTCCGGGATCTCCTTCAGGTACTTCCCGGTCAGCAGGCCCTGCGCGAGCGGCGCGAAGGAGATGCAGCCCATCCCGGCCGCCTCCAGCGTGTCCAGCAGATTGTCGTCCTCGGTCCAGCGGTTGAGCATCGAGTACGAGGGCTGGTGGATGATCGCCGGGACGCCCATCTCCCGGAGCAGGCGCGCCGCTTCGGCCGTCTGCTCGCTGCTGTACGAGGACACGCCCACGTACAGCGCCTTGCCCTGCTGGACGGCGGAGGCGAGCGCGCCCATCGTCTCTTCCAGCGGGGTGTCCGGGTCGAAGCGGTGCGAGTAGAAGATGTCCACGTAGTCGACGCCCATCCGCTTCAGGGAGGCGTCGAGCGACGACATCAGGTACTTGCGGCTGCCCCACTCCCCGTACGGGCCGGGGTGCATGCGGTAGCCCGCCTTGGTCGAGATGACGAGTTCGTCACGGTACGGCGCGAAGTCCTGGGCGAAGATCTTGCCGAAGTTCAGCTCGGCGCTGCCGGGCGGCGGCCCGTAGTTGTTCGCGAGGTCGAAGTGTGTGACGCCCAGGTCGAAGGCGCGGCGCAGGATCGAGCGCTGGGACGCAAGTGTGCGGTCGTCCCCGAAGTTGTGCCACAGTCCGAGGGAGACGGCGGGGAGCTTCAGGCCGCTGCGGCCCGTGCGCCGGTACTCCATGGAACCGTACCGGCCCGCTGAGGCGACGTAAGGAGAGGTGTCGTTCATGGCTACGAAGCTACGTCAGGTCCCTGACACCCCATAGCCGACACCTGGCTACGCCCGAGTAGGCTTCCGCCTTCGGGGACTCCCATCTGCACGGAGGGCAAAAAGACCGTGAACCTGCGCGACAGGCTGCGCGGCCTGCTGGTCAGGCTGTACGCACGCCGGGTGGAAGGTCACCTGGACCACGCCCAGGTGCCCAAGCACATCGGCGTCATCATGGATGGCAACCGCCGCTGGGCCAAGGCCGCCGGATCCACCACCGCCCAGGGCCACCAGGCGGGCGCGGCCAAGATCGAGGAGTTCCTCGGCTGGTGCAGCGAGACGGACGTCGAGGTCGTCACACTCTGGCTGCTCTCGACGGACAACTTCGACCGCCCCCAGGAAGAGCTGGTCCCGCTCCTCGGCATCATCGAGGACACCGTGCGCACGCTCGCAGAGGACGGCCGCTGGCGAGTGCAGCACGTGGGCAACACCGACATCCTCCCCTCGGGCATGCAGGCCGTGCTCAAGGAGGCCGAGGAGTCCACCGCGGGGCGCGACGGAATAGTGGTCAACGTCGCGATCGGCTACGGCGGCCGCCAGGAGATCGCCGACGCCGTCCGCTCGATGCTGCTCGACGCCTCGGACCAGGGGCACTCGCTGGAGGACGTCGCCGACACCGTCACCGTCGACGCCATCGGCAAGCACCTGTACACCAAGGAGCAGCCCGACCCGGACCTGGTCATCCGCACCAGCGGCGAGCAGCGCCTGTCCGGCTTCATGCTCTGGCAGACGGCCCACTCCGAGTACTACTTCTGTGACGTCTTCTGGCCCGCCTTCCGCAAGGTCGACTTCCTGCGCGCGATGCGTGACTACGCGGTGCGCCACCGCCGTTTCGGCGGCTGACGCCCGGTCACCGAGGGACGTACGTCATCAGGAGTTAACGAACGCGCCGTCATGTGCTTTTGCATGGCGGCGCTTGTTCGAGGGAATAAGCCTTCCAAGTCGGTGCCCGAACCTGAGGACACCGCATCTCAGCGGACGGCACGGGTCCGTCCGCCCGGGAGGCCCTTTGCACCAGGACGACCGTACGCAGGTGGGTACGGAAGACGACTTGGAGGGCCGGTTCTCGGCCCGCGCATCGCGGCCCATGAACCGGTCCCGAAAACTCCGTCGCTCCCCGACCTCATCCGAGGGGGTACGTCCTTCCGTGGTGACCAGCAACAAGCGCCTCCGCAAGCCTGACAGGCGCACCTATGTTCTCGACACCAGCGTCCTGCTGGCCGATCCGAACTCGATGACCCGATTCGACGAACACGAAGTTGTTCTTCCTGTCGTCGTGGTCACGGAACTGGAGGCCAAACGGCATCATCCGGAGCTGGGTTATTTCGCCAGGCAGGCACTGCGCCTGCTCGACGACTACCGGATCCGCCACGGACGCCTGGACGCGCCGATCCCGACCGGCGAACTGGGCGGCACCCTGCGCGTCGAGCTCAACCACTCCGACCCCGGCATCCTGCCCTCGGGCTACCGCCTGGGTGACAACGACAGCCGCATCCTGGCGGTCGCCCGCAATCTGCAGGCCGAGGGGTACGACGTCACCGTCGTGTCGAAGGACCTGCCGCTGCGCATCAAGGCGTCCTCGGTGGGCCTCCTCGCCGAGGAGTACCGCGCCGAACTCGCCATCACGGACTCCGGCTGGACCGGCATGTCCGAACTGACGCTCCCCGCCGAGCAGGTCGACCTCCTCTTCGAAGAGGACACCCTCTACGTTCCCGAGGCCGCCGACCTTCCCGTGCACACGGGCCTGACGATCCAGTCCGAGCGCGGCAAGGCGCTCGGCCGCGTCACGCCCGAGGGCAACGTCCGACTGGTGCGCGGCGATCGGGAGGCCTTCGGCCTCAAGGGACGCAGCGCCGAGCAGCGGATCGCCCTCGATCTGCTGCTCGACCCGGACGTCGGGATCATCTCGATGGGCGGGCGGGCCGGCACCGGCAAGTCCGCGCTCGCGCTGTGCGCGGGCCTGGAGGCCGTCCTGGAGCGGCGCCAGCACAAGAAGGTGATGGTCTTCCGTCCCCTCTATGCGGTCGGCGGTCAGGAGCTCGGCTATCTGCCGGGCAGCGAGGCCGAGAAGATGGGCCCGTGGGCGCAGGCGGTCTTCGACACGCTGTCCGCCGTCACCTCGCGCGAGGTGATCGAGGAGGTCACCGCCCGGGGGATGCTGGAGGTCCTGCCGCTCACCCACATCAGGGGCCGCTCGCTGCACGACGCGTACGTGATCGTGGACGAGGCGCAGTCCCTGGAGCGGAACGTCCTTCTGACGGTCCTCTCGCGCATCGGGGCCAACTCGCGTGTCGTCCTCACCCATGACGTCGCGCAGCGCGACAACCTGCGTGTCGGCCGGTACGACGGCGTGGTCGCGGTCGTCGAGAAGCTGAAGGGACATCCGCTCTTCGCGCACGTCACGCTCACCCGTTCGGAAAGGTCGCAGATCGCGGCCCTGGTGACCGAAATGCTGGAGGACGGTCAGATCTAGCCCGTACAGGGCATGTTCGTCCCTTTTGGCGCCGTTCGGCGAAGCGCGAGAGCCTAGCCGGGCGGCGTCGCGGCGTGTGCTCGTTTCCGAAAAACCCCCGGGGCAAACGAGGTGTGACGTTTGCCACGCGGTGGGGAATTGCCTTGCCATGCCCTGATGCGGCAGAGTCACGGTCCTGTCAGGCCCCGCATACGACACTTGCGTGCCCCCAGCGGTACGAAACCACCGCAGCATCAGCTGCATCTGAACTTCATAGAGGCCGTCGTATGCCGCCCGAGCACCACGCGGCGCTCCCCTCGCGGGAGTTGCCCACCGGGCCCGTGTCTCCCGTGACCCCGCAGTTGGGAGACCAGTGCCAGGGGCACGATTGCGTCCGCGACGGTCACGTTCAAGCGGGCGATGCTGGAAGGAAACCGTGTGAGCCGGATCTCGGTCCGGGGATTCGCAGTGGCCTCGGCCACCGCGGTCACCACAGTCGGCGCCGTAGTGGGTGTTGCCTCGGGCAGCACCGGTCAGCCCCCGCAGGAGGCTGAAGCCACGGCGAGCGACTCGACCCTCCTCGCTGACATCCCTGCCGGTCAGCAGGCGCAGGTGCAGACCTCGTCGCTGAAGCAGCAGGCGCAGACCCAGGCCATCGCGGCCGACACGGCTGCGCAGAAGACCGCCGAGGAGTCCGCCCGGAAGCAGGCGGCCGAGGACGCGGTCGCCAAGCAGCAGGCCGCACAGGACGCCAAGGAGGCCAAGGAGAAGGCCGAGAAGGAGGCCAAGGAGCGGGAGGCAGCCAAGAAGGCGGCCGCCAGCCGCTCGGCCACCCGCGACGCCTCCGACTTCGCCACCCAGGGTTCGTACAGCGTCGCCCAGGTCCAGTCGATGGCTCGTCAGATGGTGCCGTCCGGACAGTTCCAGTGCTTCAGCAACATCGTGGACCACGAGTCCAGCTGGAACTACCAGGCCAGCAACGCCTCGTCCGGCGCCTACGGTCTCGTCCAGGCGCTGCCCGGCTCCAAGATGTCGTCGGCCGGCGCGGACTGGCAGACGAACCCGGCCACGCAGATCAAGTGGGGCCTCGGTTACATGAACGACCGTTATGGCAGCCCCTGCGAGGCCTGGTCGTTCTGGCAGGCCAACAACTGGTACTGAGCAACCAGCAGTTCGCAACGTCGCGAAGCCTCTCACCGTCCTCACGGTGAGGGGCTTCGGCGTTTTCACGCGGTACGGTCGGTGCCACAGATCGAAGAGGACGGATGATGTCGCGAGTTCCAGGGTGGCTCGGCCGGTTCGGTGCGGGGATCAGCAAGGCGGGCGAGCGCCTGAACGAGCGCCGCGCGGAGGCGGAGCGGGCCGAGCGGGCCGAGGAGGCCGAGCTGTCGGCGCCGCCGGCGGGCGCCCCCAGAGCTCCTGACCCGGAGTCAGGCGGGCGCGGCCCGGACGAACCACCGCCCGAGCAGGACGCGGGCCGGGTGCCCGCCCCGCCCGCGTACGCGCCGGCCGTGGCGCCGCGGCCCGAGCCGGTCGTCGCCGTGCCGTGGGGCCTTCGGGTCGCGGCCGAGGCGGGCTGGCGGTTCCTGGTGCTCGCCGGGACGCTGTGGGTGCTGATGAAGGTCATCAGCTCGGTGCAGCTGGTGATCTTCGCGTTCATCGCGGCGCTGCTCATCACCGCGCTGCTCCAGCCGACGGTGGCGCGCCTGAGGCACAGGGGGGTGCCGCGCGGTCTCGCCACGGCCCTGACCGCGATTCTCGGTTTCGTCATCATGGGGCTCGTCGGCTGGTTCGTGGTCTGGCAGGTCCAGGAGAACATCGACCAGCTCTCCGAGCAGGTCCAGGACGGCATCGACGATCTGCGCCGGTGGCTGCTCAACAGCCCCTTCCATGTGACCGACGGTCAGATCAACGACATCGCCAAGTCGCTGCGCGACGCGGTCGGCGCGAACACGGACGAGATCACGTCGGCGGGCCTGGAGGGCGTCACCGTCATCGTCGAGGCGCTGACGGGCGTACTCCTCACGATGTTCTCGACGCTGTTCCTGCTCTACGACGGCCGGCGCATCTGGGAGTGGACCCTGGGGCTCGTCCCGGCGCAGGCCCGTCCCGGTATCGCGGGCGCGGGGCCGAGGGCCTGGCGCACGCTCACGGCGTACGTCCGCGGGACGGTCATAGTGGCGCTGATCGACGCGATCTTCATCGGCCTCGGAATCTTCTTCCTCGGCGTGCCGATGGCGGTGCCGCTGGCCGTCTTCATCTTCCTGTTCGCGTTCATCCCGCTGGTGGGCGCCGTCGTCTCCGGCGCGCTCGCGGTGGTCGTCGCGCTGGTGACGCAGGGCGTGTTCGCCGCGGTGATGACGCTGGGCGTGGTGCTCGCGGTGCAGCAGATCGAGGGCCACATCCTGCAGCCCTTCATCCTGGGCCGCGCGGTACGGGTGCATCCTCTGGCCGTCGTGCTGGCGGTGGCCGCGGGCGGCATGGTGTCCGGCATCGGCGGAGCGGTGGTGGCGGTGCCACTCGTCGCGGTCACGAACACGGTGGTGGTCTATCTGCGGGCGTGGTCCCGGGAGACGCGACTGGCTCCGTAAAAAGCCCCTGCGGCGATTGAGCCGGCAGTGCCGTGGCTGAGGCCTCGGGGCGCTGCCCCGGACCCCGCTGCTCAATCGCCGCAGGGGCTAAAAGGTGTTACGCCAGCGCGTCTTCCGCGTCCAGCGTGACGCCGACCGCCTGGATCACAGACGCGATCTTGAAGGCCTCCTGGACGACCTCACGGTCGACACCGGCCTTGCGCAGCACCTGCT
Organism: Streptomyces sp. NPDC002795; assembly: GCF_042888725.1. Taxonomy (NCBI): domain Bacteria; kingdom Bacillati; phylum Actinomycetota; class Actinomycetes; order Kitasatosporales; family Streptomycetaceae; genus Streptomyces; species Streptomyces sp. NPDC002795. The sequence goes on along the minus strand of NZ_JBIAQB010000002.1, from coordinate 266,836 downwards.
CGTGCGAGTCGAGGCACATCCCGCACCCGTTGATCGCCGAGACCGCGAAGGACCACAGCTCGAAGTCGACCTTGTCGACCCCCGGGTTGCCGATGACGTTCATCCGCAGACCCGCGCGCATCGTCCCGTACTCGTTGTCCGAGAGCAGGTGACGCGTGCGGTAGAAGACGTTGTTCATCGCCATGATGGCGGCGGCCGACTTCGCGGCGGTGTACGCCTCCGCCGACAGGTTCGCCTTCGCCTCGGGCTCCAGCTCGCGCAGCACGCGCGGGGAACGGGAGGCGATGGCGGTCGCCAGGACCGTGCCCCACAGCTGCTGGGCCGGGAGGTCCGAGTTGCCGATGACCGAGCCCAGGTTGAGCTTCAGGTCCTTGGCGTAGTCCGGAACGGCGGACTTCAGCTCATCGAGGGCCATGCTCACTCACCGGCCAGCAGCGCGACCGGGTCCAGGGTGTTCTCGCCCTGGGTCCAGTTGCACGGGCACAGCTCGTCCGTCTGGAGGGCGTCGAGGACCCGGAGGACCTCCTTGGGGTTACGGCCGACGGAGCCGGCGGTCACCATCGTGAACTGGATCTCGTTGTTCTGGTCGACGATGAAGACGGCGCGCTGCGCGAAGCCGTCCTCGCCCTCGATGCCGAGGTCACGCATGAGCTCGTGCTTCGAGTCGGCCATCATCGGGAACGGCAGGTCCGTCAGGTCCGGGTGGTCCTTGCGCCAGGCGTGGTGCACGAACTCGGAGTCACCGGAGAAGCCGAGGATCTGGGCGTCACGGTCGGCGAACTCCTCGTTCAGCTTGCCGAACGCGGCGATCTCGGTGGGGCACACGAAGGTGAAGTCCTTGGGCCACGCGAAGACGATCTTCCACTTGCCCTCGTAGGTCTTGTGGTTGATCTGCTCGAACTCAGAGCCCTTCTCCAGCGAGACACAGGCAGTCAGGTCGAACTCGGGGAACTTGTCACCGACAGTGAGCACACGAACTCCTTGCAGTAGGAGACATCCCTTTTGGGGGTGTTTCCATGGGTTGGACTACTTGAGATCGTGGCACAGGGTGCATTGATTACGGAAATAGCTAGACTCGGTCATGTTGATCGGAGGTGGCTATCAGTGGCCGTACAGAACGGAAAGCCCGTCGGCGCCGGGGTCGGGGCCCGGCGCAGGCAGCCGAGCCTGGCGCAGCTGCGGGCGTTCGCCGCGGTCGCGGAGCATCTGCACTTCCGGGACGCGGCGGCGGCGATCGGGATGAGCCAGCCCGCACTGTCGGGCGCGGTCTCGGCGCTGGAGGAGACGCTGGGGGTGACCCTTCTCGAGCGTACGACGAGAAAGGTGCTGCTCTCACCGGCCGGGGAGCGGATCGCGGTGCGGGCCAAGGCCGTCCTCGACGGCGTCGGCGCGCTCGTCGAGGAGGCCGAGGCGGTGCGGGCCCCGTTCACCGGGGCGCTGCGGCTCGGGGTGATTCCCACGGTGGCGCCGTATCTGCTGCCGGCGGTGCTGCGGCTCGTCCACGAGACGTATCCCGACCTGGACCTCCAGGTGCACGAGGAGCAGACGTCCTCGCTCATCGAGGGCCTGGGGGCGGGGCGGCTCGACCTGCTGCTGCTCGCCGTGCCGCTCGGGGTGCCGGGGGTGAGTGAACTGCCCTTGTTCGACGAGGACTTCGTGCTGGTCACCCCGCTGGATCACTGGCTCGGCGGACGCGAGGGAATTCCGCGTGAAGCGCTGCGGGAGCTGAACCTGCTGCTGCTCGACGAGGGGCACTGCCTGCGCGACCAGGCCCTCGACATCTGCCGGGAGGCGGGCCGCGACGACGCCCCCGTCGCCACGACCGCCGCCGGGCTCGCCACACTGGTCCAGCTCGTCGCGGGTGGCCTCGGGGTGACGCTGCTGCCGCGCACCGCCGTGTCCGTCGAGACCAGCCGGAGCAGCCAGCTGCTCACCGGGTACTTCGCGGAGCCCGCGCCCGCGCGCCGCGTGGCCTTCGCCATGCGGACGGGGGCTGCGCGCTCCGCGGAGTACGAGGAACTGGCGAAGGCCCTGCGAACCGCCTTGCGGGGCCTGCCGGTTCGCGTCCTCGGGCCCCAGGGCTGAGCGTCACTCCGTCCGCAGGCCGTCCGCCCGCATCATGCGGTACAGCGGAGGCAGCGACAGGAGTGTCACCACCGCGACGAGGGCGGCCGCCACCCCGGCCAGCGGGAGGAACACCAGCCAGTCGGTCACCGGATTGCCGACGAGGCGCAGCATCAGCCAGCCGAGCGTGAGCCCGCCCGTGACCGCCACGGCCATGCCGAGGACCACCGGGATCGCCGTCTGCCACAGCACGGACCAGGCGAGCGTCGAACGCTTCGTGCCGTAGGCGACGAGCACCGACAACAGCCGCTTGCGCTCGCGGAGTTGCTCGATCTGCGAGACCAGCATCGATGCCGCGATGATCACCATGGTGAGGGCCGCGGCCGTGAAGAGGGCCGTGCGGATGCTCGCGTACTCCTTGTCGCGGCTCGCCACCTCGTACGTCCACACGTGCATGCCCGGGTCGACCGCGAACGCGGTGTTGCGGACCTGGTCCGCCGCGTCCGGCACGTTCTCGTCGATCTGGATCTGCGCGTTGGTCGACGCGGTGTGCAGGGTCGCCGGGTCGAGGGCGCCGGGGGTGGCGAGGATGCCGCCGTAGAACTCGCCCGCCGGGTCCTTCCGGGAGTCGACGGTGCGCACGTCATGGGGCAGCGACCAGTGCACCGGCTTCAGGTCGGTGCGGCCCGCGCCTTCGGGGTCGTCCACCAGGAGTCGCCCGCCGGGCAGCGCGACCTTCGCCAACTGGTCGTCGGAGTACGAGTCGTGGGAGCGGGTGACCCGGAAGACGTCGCCGTCCGAGCACGACGGCAGGTGGGCCAGCTCGCGCAGCGAGGGGCAGGAGCCGACGGACAGCGAGACCGACGGGGGGTAGCCGTCCGCGGCAGGCTTGGCGCCCACCAGCTCGGCCGAGCTGCTGACCGTACCGATGACCTTCTTGACGCCCTTGGTGGTCCGGAACTCCTGGACCATCCGGTCGGCCAGCGCACCGCTCGGGAAGTCGGTGTTCGCGCCGATCTGGGCTCGCTGGGGGTCCTGGCCGGTCGAGCTGTTGAAGCCGTCGTTGATGCCGACGGTGAACATCTGAAGGGCGATGCCGCCGGCCACCGCGATGGTGATGCCGGAGATCGCGCGGGTGGCGCCGCTGCTGTTCAACTGGAGCCTGCGGGTCGCCAGTTGCCAGGGAACGGAGCCGCCCCGCAGCCGGCCCACGACGGCCTCGACCAGCCAGGGCAGTACGAGCACCAGGCCGACGAGGGTCAGCAGGACGCCTCCCGCGATCACCACCATGGACAGCTGGGACGAGCCCGCGCCGAAGCTGGACAGGAACAGGACCAGGAGGCCGACGAAGGGGACGGGCAGCCGCCACCACAGCCTGCGGCCGCGCACACGCCCGCCCCGTACGACACCGAGCGGCTCGATCGAGACGGACCGCAGGGCGAACACCGTGACGGCGATCGCGGACAGCGGCACCGCCAGCAGTACCACCGCGGCGAGGACCGGCACCGGTGTGAAGTCGTCGGGGAACGCCGACAGGCGCCACACCTCGACGTGCGCGAACACCTGCCGCCCGGCGTAGAAGGTGAGCAGGCCGACCGCGAGGCCGACGAGCGTGCCGAACAGCGCCTCACCGGCGGCCACCCACCGCGTCATCCGCGCGTCCGCGCCGACGAGCCGCAGGGCGGCGAGCCTGCGGTCGCGCCGCTCGCCACCGAACCGTACGGCGGTCGCGATGAAGATGGCGATGGGGGCGAGCAGCACCACGCAGCCCAGCAGGATCATCAGCACCAGGGCCGGGTCGAGCGGGGTGTTGTCGCCCGCTCGCCCGAAGCCGTCGACGCGGGTGGCACCGCGGTCGGTGCTCAGGCTGTCGCCGCCCGCGTACATGTACAGGTCGAAGGGGTCGCTCAGGCCCGCTTCCTGGATGGTGCCGACGTCACGGAAGTCGTAGCGCTTCTTGAGGAGTTCGCCCTCGGGGGAGTCGAGGAGCTTGCGCAGTGCGGGCGAGACCAGCATCTCGCCGTCGCCCGGCAGCTTGTCGACGCCGGGCGGCAGGACGGGGTGCTCGCCGTCGGCGCTCAGCATGTAGCCGCCGACCGTGAGGTCCCGGTACGAGGAGGAGGTGTCGAGCGTGAGCAGCGTGCGGTCCGACGGCTTCACGCTCTCTTCGCTGAAGCTGATCGAACGGGCGTCGTAGCGGGCGTCGCGGCTGCTCGTGAAGTTCGGCACGGACGCGGCGCCCAGCAGTACGGCGACGCCGAGGCCGACGCCGAGCGCGGTGAGCAGCGTACGGATCCAGCCCTCGCGGCCGCCGGAGAAGCCGAAGCGGACGCCGAGCGCGAGGTCGCGCAGGCGGCCCGCGAGGCCGGGATCCGTGGGTGCGGGCGGGGCCTGGGCGGGGCGCTCGTCGAGGAGGGTCATCGGGCGAACTCCATGTCCCGGGCCTTGCCGTCCCGCACGACGATCTCGCGGTCGGAGTAGGCGGCCACCCGCGTCTCGTGGGTGACCAGGACGACGGCGGCGCCGGTGCTGCGGGCGGCGTCCGTGAGCAGCTCCATCACGCGCTCGCCGTTGAGCGAGTCCAGGGCGCCGGTGGGCTCGTCGGCGAACAGCACGCGCGGCCCCGTGACCAGGGAACGGGCGACCGCGACGCGCTGGCCCTGGCCGCCGGAGACCTCACCCGGGCGCTTGCCCGCGAGGTCGTCGATCTCCAGACGCCGCAGCCATTCGACGGCCCGGCCCTCGGCCTCCTTGCGCTTCACGCCGTTCAGGCGCAGCGGGAGCGCGACGTTCTCGACGCACGTCAACTCCGGGACCAGCTGGCCGAACTGGAACACGAAGCCGAACTCGCCGCGGCGCAGCGCGCTGCGCTCCGCGTCGGACATGGCGGTCAGCTCGCGGCCGTTGTACGTGATGGTGCCGGAGTCCGGCGTGACGATCCCGGCGAGGCAGTGCAGCAGCGTCGACTTGCCCGAGCCGGAGGGGCCCATGACGGCGACGACCTCGCCCGGGTGGACGGAGAAGGAGGCGCCGTCGAGGGCCGGGGTCGGCCCGTACGTCTTGTGCAGGCCGGTCGCGGCCAGCAGGGAACCGGCGGGAGTGGTGGGGGAACTCATGAAGGACGTACCTCCGCGGCGAGCTTGTCGAGGCGCGCGGCGGTCAGTTCCAGCCAGCGCAGGTCGGCTTCCAGGTGGAACAGGGCGTGGTCGCAGATGAGCTGATCGGCGAGGTCGCCCTTGCGCTTGCGGTCCGTGAGGATGCGCATCAGGCGCAGGTGCTCGGAGCGCTGGGCGTCGAGGAGTTCGGTGGCGTCGCGCCGGGTCAGGAGGGCGAGGACGACCTTGGTGTAGAGGGTCGACTGGAGGTACGGCTCCGGCTTCTCCGGCGTCGCGAGCCACTGCTTCACGTCGGTGACGCCGGCGTCGGTGATCGCGTACCGCTTGCGCTCGGGGCCGCCGCCGGCCTCGATCCCGTCGACCTCTACGAGGCCGTTCTTCAGGAGGCGGGACATGGTCGAGTAGACCTGCCCGTAGTGCAGCGGCTTGTCGTGCCCGAACGTCTCGTCGAAGGTGCGCTTGAGGTCGTAACCGTGGCGGGGCCCGGATTCGAGCAGCCCGAGGAGGGTGTGGCCGATGGACATGCGAGGGACTATACACACCGCGTATACGCGGTGTGTATAGCCGGTCGTTCAGTCGGTTTCGTTGGACGGCGGGCGGCCCCGCCTCGGCAGGGGGCCCGCCGTACCCGGCAGGCGCCCCGCGTCCTTGAGGGCCCGGCGCAGCAGGAACTCGATCTGCGCGTTCGCCGATCTCAGGTCGTCGCCCGCCCAGCGCGCGAGCGCGTCGTACACCGTGGGGTCGAGCCGCAGCAGGACCTGTTTGCGTGCCGGGCGGCTCTCGCGGTCAGGGGGCGGCGTCACTGGTAGAGCGTTCCTGTGTTCACGACGGGCTGGGCCGCGCGGTCGCCGCAGAGGACGACCAGCAGGTTGGAGACCATCGCCGCCTTGCGCTCCTCGTCGAGCGCCACGAAGTCCTGCTCGGTGATGCGGGCGAGCGCGTCCTCGACCATGCCCACCGCTCCGTCGACGATCAGGCGGCGGGCCGCCACGACCGCCCCGGCCTGCTGGCGCTGGAGCATCGCCGACGCGATCTCGGGGGCGTACGCGAGGTGCGTGAAGCGGGACTCGATGATCTGGACGCCGGCGGCCTCCACGCGCGCGTGCAGTTCGAGTGCGAGCTTCTCGGTGATCTCCTCGGCGTTGCCGCGCAGCGACAGGCCCTCCTCGTCATGCGCGTCGTACGGGTACTCGATGGCGATGTGCCGGACCGCCGCCTCGGTCTGCGTCGAGACGAACTCCAGGAAGTCGTCGACCTCGAAGCTCGCCTGGGCCGTGTCCTCGACCTTCCAGACGACGACCGCGGCGAGCTCGATCGGGTTGCCGTACGCGTCGTTGACCTTCAGGACGGCCGTCTCGTGGTTGCGCACACGCGTCGAGATCTTCGTGCGCGAGGTGAGCGGGTTCACCCAACGCAGGCCGTCCGTGCGGATCGTGCCCCGGTAGCGGCCGAAGAGCTGGACGACGCGGGCCTCGCCCGGCGCCACCATGTTCAGGCCCGCCATGGCGAAGACCGAGCCGATCGCGACCACGACGCCGACCGCGATGAGCGCCCCCCTGGCGCCCGACGAGTCGGTGGAGCCGGCGATCGCGATCAGGCCCGCGCCGACGACGAGGCCGATGAGGCCGAGCAGCAGGGCGAGCCCGCCGCCGATGCTGTGGGCCGTGACTTCGCGTACGCGCGCCTTCGGCATCTCCGGTACGTCCGGAGTATTCGGTGTGGCGTCCGTCTCGGACATGGCTGTCCCCGTCTCTCTGAGCTGGTCGTTCGTCGCCGTAGCGCCGCGAACGTGGTCTAGCAAAGTGATATCACTTTATCTCGTCCGGCAACCATCCGCACGTCTCGCTCGTCGGTTCCCATGGGGCAGGTGCTGATTGTCACGTCCGATATGGCCGAATCAACGAAGATTCGACATAAGTGACGGGTTAGGTTCTTGAGCCGATTCAGCACCATCGTGAGAACTGGGTTCGTACCCGTACGCGAAGGCGTAGGCGTACAAGGACAAGAAGCGGAGCGACTGAGGTCATGGGCCGAGCGGATGCGAGGAAGGCGCGCAAGCGCGCGGCGCGGCCGTCGGGCATACGCCGCTTCTTCACCTGGAAGAAGCTCCTGGGCACGTTCTTCGGGCTCGTGCTGCTGGGCATGGGCGCGTTCGTCGTGCTGTATCTGGTGATCGACGTACCCGAGGGCAACCCCGAAGCCCAGGTGCAGAGCAACCTCTACAAGTACAGCGACGGCTCCACGATGGCCCGCACCGGCAAGGTGAACCGGGAGATCGTCGACCTCGCCGAGGTACCCGAGGGCGTTCAGCACACCTTCGTCGCCGCCGAGAACAAGACGTTCTACACGGACAAGGGCGTCGACATGAAGGGCACCGCCCGCGGCATGCTCAACACCGTGATGGGCAAGGGCAAGCAGGGCGGCTCGACGATCACCCAGCAGTACGTGAAGAACTACTACCTGACGCAGGAACAGACCGTCTCCCGCAAGCTCAAGGAACTGGTCATCTCGCTGAAGGTGGACCAGAAGCAGTCCAAGGACGACATCCTCGCCGGGTACATCAACACCAGCTACTACGGGCGCGGAGCCTGGGGCGTCCAAGCCGCCGCCCAGGCCTACTACGGCAAGGACGCCTCGAAGCTGAGCGTGTCGCAGGGCGCGTACCTCGCCGCGCTGCTCCAGGCCCCGAACCAGTACGACTGGGCGATCGCCTCCGACACCGGCAAGAAGCTGGCACAGGCGCGCTGGAACTACGTGCTCGACAACATGGTCGACATGCACTGGCTGAGCGCGAGCGAGCGGCAGGGCATGAAGTTCGACGTGCCGAAGCCGCCGAAGGCCGCCTCCGGGCTCCAGGGGCAGGAGGGCTACCTCGCCGAGGCCGCCAAGGGCGAGGTCATGAAGGAACTCAACCTCACCGACGCCCAGTTCAACGCCGGCGGCTACACGGTCACCCTCAACGTCGACCGCAAGAAGCAGAAGCAGCTGGAGAAGTCGGTCGACCAGCAGCTCAACGACAAGCTCGACCGCAAGGACAAGAAGGCCGACGCGCGCGTGCAGGCCGGCGCCGTCTCCGTCGCCCCGAAGACCGGCAAGGTCCTCGCCATGTACGGCGGTGAAGGGCTCAGCGAGCACTACGTCAACAACGCGACGCGCACCGACTACCAGCCCGCCTCCACCTTCAAGCCGCTGATCCTCGCGGCCGCCCTGGAGAACGAGGCGACGACGCAGTCCGGCCAGAGCATCACCGCGGACACGATCTACGACGGCACCAGCAAGCGCCCGGTCGTCGACAACGGCAAGAAGGTCGGCTTCGCCCCGCCGAACGAGGACAAGAAGAGCTACGGCCCGGTCACCCTCCAGACCGCCATGAACAAGTCCGTCAACTCCGTCTTCGCGCAGCTCGGCGTCGACGTCGGCATGGACGAGGTGATGGCGACGGCGAAGAAGCTCGGCATGGACTCGGGCGACCTCAAGCCGTTCCCCGCGCAGACCCTCGGCACCATGGGCGCGAGCCCGATGGAGATGGCCGGTGTCTACGCGACCCTCGACAACCACGGCAAGAAGGTCACCCCGCAGCTCGTGAAGACGGTGTACAAGCAGGGCGAGAAGGTCCCGCGGGAGGAACCCGTCAGTGAGCAGGTGATCAGCCGCGGCGCCGCCGACTCGGTGACCTCGATCCTGACCGGCGTGGTCGACGACGGTACGGCGAAGGCCTCGGTGCGCGACAACCCGGCCCGCGCCGGTCAGCAGGTCGCGGGCAAGACCGGTACGTCCGACGACAACAAGTCGGCCTGGTTCACCGGGTACACGCCGGACCTGGTCACGTCGGTGGGCCTGTTCGGCGAGGGCGCGCTGACGTCGTCCGAGGCGGGCGCGCACGTGTCCATGGAGGGCGCGGGCGGCCTGCCGCGTGTCGACGGCGGCAGCTTCCCCGCCCAGATCTGGGCGCAGTACACGTTCAACACGTCCAGCGCGAACGGGAAGTTCGACCTGGACACCGACATGGGCAAGGCCGTCCAGCCCACGACGACCGCCCCGGCCACCCCGACCGAGGAGCCCTCGACCGACCCGACGCCGAGCAAGTCGGAGACGACCGATCCGACGCCGACCCAGTCGTCGCCGAGCGGGACACCGACGAGCGAGACGCCGACGACCGACCCGACACAGACGCTCCCGGTCCCGACCGACAGCCCGACAGAGAGCTGGCCGGAGGACCCGATCGAACCGGAGAACGGCGGCGGGAACGGGAACGGGAACGGCAGAGACTGACGCGCGCCACTCAGGCGTCCTGCTGGGGATGCGCCGATCGCCACGCCACCATCGACGCGTCCCACCCGTCCCCGGACAGCGCCGTCAGCGACGCCGGGAAGAGGCCGTCCTCCTCCTTGGCGATGTGCCGGTGCAGTTCGTCCGTCTCGTCCCTCAGGCGCTGTACGTCGCCGGGGTCCGTGAGGTCGAGGGTGGGCAGCAGCACCCCGAGCTCGCGGTGCTCGGCGACCAGCGCGTCGATGTAGTCGGCGTACTCCGGGTCGCCGCGCATCACCGCGAACAGGCCGTCCTCCTCGCCCTTCCAGTGCGAGGCGAGCTCCCGCGCCATCGCGTCGACGAGCGTCCGCGCGGCCGCCACGTCACCACGCTCCAACGCCCGCAGCGCGTCACCCGCGGCGTCCGTGACGCGCTCGTGCTCGGCGATGAACTCCTTGATCAGCGGGATCTCACGGCATCCGCAGTAGTGGCACATGGCCACATGTCTACGGCACCGGCAGCTCGAACCAGACGACCTTGCCGGTGGACAGGCGCGTCGCGCCCCACCGCCGCGCGAGCCGGTTCACCAGGTAGAGCCCGCGACCGCCCTCGTCCGTCGCCCGCGCCTGCCGAAGGCGCGGCAACTGCGGTACGTCGTCGCCCACTTCGCAGCGCAGTACGTCGGTCCGCAGCAGGCGCAGGGTCACCGGACGCGTGGCGTAGCGCACCGCGTTCGTCACGACCTCGCTCACCAGGAGCTCGACCGAGTCCGTGAGCTCCTCCAGACCCCAGCGGTCCAGGGCGCTGCGGGCCAGCCTGCGGGCCCGGCCCGGCGCCGCGTCCTCCGGCTCCAGGGTCCAGTACGCGACATCGCTCGGCGCGATCCCGTCGAACCGGGCGGCGAGCAGCGCGATGTCGTCGTCCCGGTCACCCGGGCCGAGCATGTCGAGGACGTCGTCGCACAGTGCCTCAAGGGGCGGCGGATGGTCGGGCCCGGTCAACTGCGCGGTCGCGGCGAGCCGTTCGCGCAGCTGCTCTATCCCGGTCCACACGTCCCGCAGCCGCGACTCGACCAGCCCGTCCGTGTACAGGAGCAGCGTCGCGCCCGCCGGGGCGTCCAGCTCGACCGCCTCGAAGTCGACGCCGCCGACGCCGATCGGGGCGCCCGGCGGCACCCGCAGCACCTCGGAACGCCCGCCCAGATGCAGCAGAACGGGCGGCGGATGCCCGGCGTTGGCGATGGTGATGCGGTGCGCGACCGGGTCGTACACGGCGTACAGGCAGGTCGCCATGCGGTCCGTGCCGAGCCGCTGGGCCTGCTCGTCGAGGTGGTGCAGGACCTCCTGCGGGGGCAGGTCGAGACCGGCGAGGGTCTGCGCGGTGGTACGGAGCTGGCCCATGATGGCGGCCGAGGTCATCGAGTGCCCCATGACGTCGCCCACGACCAGCGCGACGCGGCTGCCCGGCAGCGGGATCGCGTCGTACCAGTCGCCGCCGACCCGCGCCGTCTCCGCCGCCGGCAGATAGCGCGAGGCGAGCCGCACCCCGGTCGGGCGCGGCAGGGTCTCCGGCAGCATCGTGCGCTGCAGTTCGTCCGCGATGTACGCCTCGCGCCCGTACAGCACCGCCTTGTCGATGCCGAGCGCGCTGTGCGTCGCCAACTGGCCCGCCACCAGCAGGTCGTCGGCGTCGAACGCGAGCCGGTCGGGGCGGCGCAGGAACACCGCGGCACCGATCACCCGGCGCCGGCCGCGCAGCGGGGCCAGGATCGCGCGCTGGCCGCCCGGCAACGCCCGGTCGGAGCCGAGGAGTTCGGGCAGCGCGGCGAGCGCGGCCGCCGAGTCGGCGAACACCGGACGCACGCCGCGCAGCACCTCGGCGAGCGCGCCACCGGAGCGCACCTCGCACAACTCGGCGCTGCCCGCGGTCAGTTCCAGCTGCGGGGTGAGCGGGACGGTGAGGCCGACGCCGTCCGTCTCCGTGTCGCCCGCGGTGTCGGGGGAGTCCGGGATCCGGTCGGTGCGGCGCAGGCGCAGCACCATGGGCCCGGTCGGCCGCTCGTCGCCCACCGGCAGCGGCTCGCGCAGATACACGAGGATCGCGTCCGAGAACGTGGGCACGGTCGCCCGGCACAGGCCCATCACGATCTCGTCGAGGTCCAGGCCGCGGGCGATCCGGCGGGTCGCGGCGCCGACGAAGCGCAGCCGGTCGCCGTCGCGCCGCATCGCCGCAGGCTGCCCGCTGGGGCGCGGCTGTCCCGTGCGGCGGTCCGCGCCGTCCGGCGGCCCCGGGCGCACCGGCTCGGGGGAGGGCGCGGCGGGCTGCGCGTGCTCGGCGTCCGCGGCGCCGCCCGCGGCGCGCCGTGGCTGCTCCGGCAGGCCGCCGGAGGCCGGGGCGGAGGCCTCGCCGGAACCCGGCGCGGAGGTCTCAGGGGTGTGCCGAAGGGCCCCGCGGGGGTCGGCGGGGCGGGCCGCCGTGCCGTGGTGGCGGCCTTCGTGGGAGGTGGGGTACTCCGTCACGCGTGTCGATTCCGTCCGTCCGGGGCTGCGCGCCGCGTCACTGGCCAGTGCGCCGGCAGTTGGGGAACAGCTGGGGCCAGGGCCTGTCGGGGGTGGCGCCGCTGCCGATGACCTGCGACGTGTCCCGTAGGGAGGCGGATACCCGAAACCCGCGCTCCGGGAACGGAATCCGTACGGGTGACCACGCCGGGGACCCGCGGACAGCGCTGCTCGCGGTCCCGGCGGCCGTCTCGTCCCGGCCTGCCCACTGCGTCGTCTCACCCACGTTCACGGTCCAGCCGCCCCTCGATGACCTCGTTGACATCGTGTCAGACCAGTTGTGCGTGCCAAGAGTTGTCCGTAGAACCCGCACATCCGGACCGGTGTTCTCTTGCGGAGGACGATCCTACGGTTACCCCATGGGGGCGCATCAAGGGTCTCATGAGGACACGTGCGCGGGCGTACGGTCCCAGTCAACCGGGAGGGCGGGAACCGGCCACGCCGGGTCGGGGCGCCAGTGCTGCCAGCCGTCCGAGAACGGAGGCCGCCAGTTCTCGATCGCCTCGACCGCCCGGCGCCCCGCGGAGCGCACCTCGGACGTCTGTGCGGGGCTCATCAGGCCCACGGCCTGCGCCTGCGCGAACTCGTCCTCGTCGTGCCAGCGCCAGCTGCCGTCCGGGTACACCGACAGGTCGAGGAAGTGGTCCTCCGAGTCGATGCCCGCGGCCCAACGGGCGCGCGGCGCCTCCAGGTTCACGTACCAGTTGCGGAACCTCCAGCCCGGCTCCCAGAACAGCCACACCGACCAGGGGTCGCCGGGCCGCGCCAGTTTCAGCACGCCCGTGCCGGACCAGCGGTCGCGCTGCAGGGCGCGGGGCTTGGTGTAGCGGGTGGCGAGCGGCTCGCGGTGCACGGGGGTGCCGTCGGCGATCACAGGCTTCACGCACTCGGTGCCGGGCGCCATCCACACGGCGAGCAGCTCGTCGGTGTCCTGGACGACCGTGACCGGACGGCAGATGTGGAAGCCGTCGCCCCCGTTGGCGCGGTAGCGCCACAGGATCGGCTCGCCGGGCGCCCAGCGCCCTTCTCTGTCGTGCGTCCGGTAGTCGTCTGTCATGCACAGATATTAGGTGCCAAGGGCATACGACGCTGCGGTGCGTATCGCGAATACGCCAACTGGCCACGCATCGTCACGGCCGCGTCATGCGAAGGACATCGAGCGCCTCGTCGAGCTGTTCCACCGTGAGGTCGCCCCGCTCCACATAGCCGCCGTCGAGCACGACCTCCCGGATCGTCCGCCGTTCGGCGAGGGACTTCTTGGCGACCTTGGCCGCCTCCTCGTAGCCGATGTACTTGTTGAGCGGCGTGACGACGGACGGGGAGGACTCGGCGTACTCGCGGGCGCGCTCGCGGTTGGCGGTGATGCCGTCGACGGTGCGGTCGGCGAGCAGCCGGGACACGTTGGCGAGCAGCCGGATCGACTCCAGGACGTTCTTGGCGATGACCGGAAGCATCACGTTCAGCTCGAAGTTGCCCGCGGCGCCGGCCGTGGCGACCGTCGCGTCGTTCCCGGTCACCTGGGCCGCGACCATCAGCGTCGCCTCGGGGATGACCGGGTTCACCTTGCCCGGCATGATCGACGAACCGGGTTGCAGGTCGGGCAGGTTGATCTCGGCGAGGCCGGTACGCGGACCGGAGGCCGCCCACCGCAGATCGTTGGCGATCTTCGTCAGGCCGACGGCGATGGTGCGCAACTGCCCGCTCGTCTCCACGATCCCGTCCCGCGCGCCCTGCGCCTCGAAGTGGTCGCGGGCCTCGGTCAGCGGCAGCCCCGTCGCGCGCGCGACCTCGGCGATGACGGCCGGCGAGAAGCCGGGCGGGGTGTTGATGCCCGTGCCGACCGCGGTGCCGCCCAGGGGGAGTTCGGCGAGGCGGGGGAGCGAGGCCGTCAGCCGCTCGACGCCGTAGCGGACCTGCGCCGCGTAGCCGCCGAACTCCTGGCCGAGCGTCACCGGCGTCGCGTCCATCAGGTGCGTACGCCCCGACTTCACGACATCGGCGAACTCGGCCGACTTCCGCTCCAGGGACGCGGCCAGGTGATCGAGGGCCGGGATCAGATCGTGGGTGACGGCGGCGGTGGCCGCGATGTGGATGGAGGAGGGGAACACGTCATTGGACGACTGCGAGGCGTTCACGTGGTCGTTCGGGTGCACGTCGCGGCCCAGGCGCTCGGTGGCGAGCGTGGCCAGCACCTCGTTGGTGTTCATGTTCGACGACGTACCGGAGCCGGTCTGGAACACGTCGATGGGGAACTCGGCGTCCCAGCGGCCCTCGGCGACCTCGGCGGCCGCCGAGGCGATGGCCTCGGCGATGTCCTTGTCGACCACTCCGAGTTCGGCGTTCACCGTGGCCGCCGCGCCCTTGATGCGGGCCAGCGCCTCGATGTGGGCGCGCTCGATGCGCTGCCCGGAGATGGGGAAGTTCTCCACGGCGCGCTGGGTCTGGGCCCGCCACTTCGCGGCGGCGGGCACACGGACCTCGCCCATGGAGTCGTGCTCGATGCGGTATTCGCCGGCGTTGTCGCTCATACCAGGTACAGCGTGTACGACGGTGGGGTTGTTCCGGAACGCCGGAACAACCCCACCATCGTGTGATGCCTACTGCCTGCCGGTTACGAGAGGCCGGGGCCGCGGACCGGGATGTGCGTGAAGGTCGGCTCGGGCGCCGGGTTCTGGAAGAAGTCGTTGCCCTTGTCGTCGACGACGATGAACGCCGGGAAGTCCTCGACCTCGATCTTCCAGACGGCCTCCATGCCGAGCTCCTCGTACTCGACGACCTCGACCTTCTTGATGCAGTCCTGCGCGAGGCGCGCGGCCGGGCCGCCGATGGAGCCGAGGTAGAAGCCGCCGTGCGTGTCGCACGCGTCGGTGACCTGCTTGGAGCGGTTGCCCTTGGCGAGCATGACCTTGGAGCCGCCCGCGGCCTGGAACTGCTCCACGTAGGAGTCCATGCGGCCTGCCGTGGTCGGGCCGAACGAGCCGGACGCGTAACCCTCGGGGGTCTTCGCCGGGCCCGCGTAGTACACGGGGTGGTCCTTCAGGTACTGCGGCATCTCCTCGCCGGCGTCCAGGCGCTCCTTGATCTTGGCGTGCGCGATGTCGCGGGCGACGACGAGCGGGCCGGTCAGGGAGAGGCGGGTCTTCACCGGGTGCTTGGCCAGCTCGGCGAGGATCGCGTCCATCGGCTGGTTCAGGTCGACCTTGACGACGTCGCTGTCCTGCTCCAGATGCTCGTCGGTCGTCTCCGGCAGGAAGCGCGCCGGGTCCGTCTCCAGCTGCTCGAGGAAGACGCCCTCCGCGGTGATCTTCGCGGTGGCCTGGCGGTCGGCGGAGCAGGACACGGCGATGGCGACCGGGCAGGAGGCGCCGTGCCGCGGCAGGCGCACCACGCGCACGTCGTGACAGAAGTACTTGCCGCCGAACTGCGCGCCGATGCCGATCTTCTGCGTCAGCTCGAAGACCTTGTCCTCGAGCTCCTTGTCGCGGAAGCCGTGCCCGAGCTCGGAGCCCTCGGCCGGGATCTCGTCCAGGTAGTGCGCGGAGGCGTACTTGGCGGTCTTCAGGGCGTACTCGGCGGAGGTGCCGCCGACGACGATCGCGAGGTGGTACGGCGGGCAGGCGGCCGTGCCCAGGGAGCGGATCTTCTCCTCCAGGAACTTCATCATGGAGGACTCGTTCAGTACGGCCTTCGTCTCCTGGTACAGGAACGACTTGTTGGCGGAGCCGCCGCCCTTGGCCATGAAGAGGAACTTGTAGGCGCCGCCGTCCGTCGCGTAGAGCTCGATCTGCGCGGGGAGGTTGGAGCCGGTGTTCTTCTCGTCCCACATGTTCAGCGGGGCCATCTGCGAGTAGCGCAGGTTCAGGTTCTGGTAGGCGTCGTAGATGCCCTTGCTGAGGGACTTCTCGTCCTCACCTTCGGTGAGGACGTTCTGCCCGCGCTTGCCCATGACGATGGCGGTGCCGGTGTCCTGGCACATGGGGAGCACGCCCGCCGCCGCGATGTTGGCGTTCTTCAGCAGGTCGAGCGCGACGAACTTGTCGTTGCCGGACGCCTCGGGGTCGTCGATGATGCGGCGCAGCTGCGCGAGGTGGGTCGGGCGGAGGTAGTGCTGGATGTCGTGGATCGCCTCTTCGGCGAGCTTGCGCAGCGCCTCCGGCTCGACCTTCAGGAACGTACGGCCGTCCGGCCCCTCGGCGGTGGAGACACCCTCCGAGGTCACCAACCGGTACGTGGTGGGGTCCTCACCCTGGGGAAGCAGATCGGTGTACGCGAACTCCGGCATCTCGCCTTTTCCTCACTCGACAGACAGCAGCTGGCATCCGTTGGCAGCGCCAACCAGCGTAGAACCTGGTCGGGCGGCCGAGCCTGTGAGGTAAGGCTCAGTTCGCCCCGGGAGCCCCGTGACGGGGGGTGTCGCGATCTATCGCGTTTCGGTAGTCTGCTGCCGTGGACCTTCAAAAGCGCCCCTCGCAGCCCGCGCCCAGCGCTCCCGTGGCGGAGCCGACCGACCTGCGCGCGTCCGACGCCGACCGAGACCGGATCGCGGACATCCTGCGCGAGGCGCTCGCGGAGGGCCGGCTCGACGCGGAGGAGCACGCCGAGCGGATCGACGGGGTCTACCGCGCCAAGACGGTCGGCGAACTGGAGCCGCTGGTCCGCGACTTGCCGGGCACCCACGCCGCGCCCCGCCCGGCGCCCGAGCCCGGCCCCGCCCCGAGCCGCCCGGCGCCCGGCACGATCCCGGCGGTGCCCGACGAGAACCTGGTGGCGGTCCTCAGCTCCACGACACGCAAGGGCCGTTGGCGAGTGGGCCGCCGCACGCACGCGTACGCGATCTTCGGCAACGTCGAGATCGACCTCAGCGAGGCGATCTTCGAGTACCCGCAGGTGTACATCAAGGCGGTCTCCGTGTTCGGCAACGTCGAGATCCGCGTCCCCGAGAACATCTCGCTGCGCGGCAGCGGCGCGGGCGTCCTCGGCAACTTCGAGGTGGACACGCTGGACGCGCGTGAGCCCGAGGCGCCCGTCGTGTACGTCGACGGTTTCGCGGTCCTCGGGAACATCGAGGCGAAGCCGAAGCGCGGCAAGCTCATCCAGAACCTGGAGAAGCACCTGCGCAAGCACCTCGGCTGACGACCGCGCCCGATGGCTTTTGGGCGGTGAACTCCCGTATGCGCGTCGGAAGTTCCGAGCTTCGGAACTCAGTGCTTAGGAGCCGACACAGCGGGTAGAGCTTGCTGCATCGTCGCCCGCTCGCGAAAGCCGTCGTCAGCCGTCGTCAGGAGTAGACCGTGCTGCACCCGCCGCATCAGTCCCTGCAGGTCACCGCCGTACCGCAGCAGCGCGAGCCAGTCAGGGGCAGGGATCAGGACGCGCCATGGCACACGGAGGCGGTGTGCAGGCGCGACGAGGCGGGACTCTTCTTCGCCCCATCCAAGGAACCCACCGCCGCGCGCCTCGCCCGCGAGGAGGCGGCCAAGCGGGTCTGTGCCCGCTGCCCCGTCATGGTCCAGTGCCGAGAGCACGCACTGCTCCAGCCGGAGCCGTACGGCGTGTGGGGCGGCCTTACGGCTGCGGAACGCCGAGTGGTGCTGGCGCGCAGGCGCCGCCGCGAGGTGGAGCTGAAGAAGGCCCCGCGGACGGCCCTGGCCGGCTGATCAAGCCCCGCCGGCGATTGAGGCGCGGGGTCCGGGGCAGCGCCCCGAGGCGTCAACCACGGACCCCCGCAACCTACTTGGCCCGGTCGAAGTCAATCGCACTGTAGGCACGCAGCTTGCTCAGCCGATGCGTCGAGTCGATCTGCCGAATCGTCCCGGACTTGGACCGCATCACGAGCGACGACGTGTGTGCCCGCTGGGAGTCGTACCGGACGCCCCGCAGCAGCTCACCATCGGTGATCCCGGTGGCGACGAAGAAGATGTTCTCGCCGGAGACCAGGTCGTCCGTGGACAGCACGCGGTCCAGGTCGTGCCCCGCGTCGATCGCCCGCTGGCGCTCCGCGTCGTCCTTCGGCCACAGCTTGCCCTGGATCACGCCGCCCAGGCACTTGATCGCGCAGGCCGAGATGATGCCCTCGGGCGTACCGCCGATGCCGAGCAGCAGGTCGACGCCGCTGCCCTCGCGCACGGCGAGGATCGAACCCGCGACGTCGCCGTCCGAGATCAGCTTGATGCGGGCGCCGGTCTCCCGGACCTCCTTGATGATCCCCTCGTGCCGCGGCCGGTCGAGGATGACCACGGTGATGTCCTCGGGCGCGCGCTTCTTCGCCTTGGCGACGCGGCGGATGTTCACCGACACCGGGGCGTTGATGTCCACGTAGTCGGCGGCCTCGGGGCCGGTGACGAGCTTGTCCATGTAGAACACGGCGGACGGGTCGAACATCGTGCCGCGGTCGGCGGCGGCGAGCACGGCGATCGCGTTGGGCATGCCCTTCGCGCAGAGCGAGGTGCCGTCGATCGGGTCGACGGCGATGTCGACCTCGGCGCCCGTGCCGTCGCCGATGCGCTCCCCGTTGAAGAGCATCGGGGCCTCGTCCTTCTCGCCCTCACCGATGACGACCACGCCGTTCATCGAGACGGTGGAGACGAGGGCGCGCATGGCGCGTACGGCCGCGCCGTCCGCGCCGTTCTTGTCGCCGCGGCCCACCCAGCGGCCCGCGGCCATCGCCGCGGCTTCGGTGACCCGGACGAGTTCCAGGGCGAGGTTGCGGTCGGGGGCCTCGGAGGGGACCTCGAGTTCGGAAGGAAGCTGGTGATGCTCGGTCATCGAGACGCACCTTTCTGTTCCGGGGTTCACCGGGTTGTTCGGCTTCACCGGGATACGACAATAAGGAGGGGCGCCCGAAGGGCTCGTTGGAAGGGCGGTGGCGGGCGACGGGCGGGCGGACGAGGGGTTTGTATGGGGAGGACTCTATCGTCAGTCCGACAATCTGAGCAGACCGCCCTACGGATGAGCGGGTCGGTCGATGTCGGACCGCGCGGTTTCGGACCTCCCGGCAGAGATCATCCGGCGACCTGCGACGATGGGGCGCGTGGCAGCAGGAAACGGTAAGAAATCGGTCGGCAGTCTGGTCCTCTCGCTCGGTGTCTGCGTTGTCGCGGCCGGCGTGATCTACCTCTTCGTCCCCCACGACGATTCCGGGGGGTCGCAGGTCAAGCGCGTCGATTACAAGGTCGAGCTGTCGACGGCCCGCCGTGCGGCGCCGTACCCGGTGGCCGCGCCCACGGGCCTTTCGCATGACTGGAAGCCGACGTCCGTGCGCTACCAGGGCACCGCGAACGACGGGTGGCACCTCGGGTACCTCGACCCGGAGGGGCAGTACGTCGCCGTCGAGCAGGCGACGGGGCGGGCGAAGGGGTTCATCAACAAGGTGAGCCAGGGTGCCTCGGCGACCGGTCGCACGGAGCGGATCGGCGGCGAGACCTGGGAGCGCTACAAGGGTGAGAAGTACGACGCCCTGGTGCTGAAGCAGAAGGGTTCCACCACGGTGGTGACCGGCACGGCCGACTTCGCCCAGCTGAGGAAGATGGCCGAGGCGCTGGAGATGAAGCGCGAGAAGTTGTGACCGCTCGGTTCACCCCGAACGTACGAGGAAGGGCCCCGGCCGAAGCCGGGGCCCTTCCTCGTACGCGATGTGCGCGATGCGTGACACTCAGACGGTCGTGATGACCTGCTCCTGCTCCAAGCGCGGGGAGCGCGGGAACCAGGCGTCCTCGCCCGGCTTGCCGATGTTGATGACCATCAGCGGGGTGTGGTCGTCGTCCAGGAACTCCTTCTGGACGCCGGCGAAGTCGAGGCCGGTCATCGGGCCCGCGGCGAGGCCCGCGGCGCGGACGCCGATGATGAAGTAGGCGGCCTGCAGCGTCGCGTTCAGCGTGCCGGCCTGCTCGCGGACCGGGCGCTCGGAGAAGAACATGTCCGCGATCCCCGGGGCGTGCGGGAAGAGCTGCGGCAGCTCCTCGTGGAACTCGTGGTCCGTGGAGAGGATCGCGACCAGCGGTGCGGCGGCGGTCTTCGGCTGGTTGCCCTCGGCCATGTGCTTGACGAGGCGCTCGCGGGCCTCGGGGGAGCGGACCAGCGTGATGCGCAGCGGCGACTGGTTGAAGGCGGTCGGGCCGTACTTGACCAGGTCGTAGATCGCCGCGATCTGCTCGTCGGTCACGGGCTCCGACGAGAACGTGTTCGCGGTGCGGGCCTCGCGGAACAGCAGGTCCTGCGCGGCGGGGTCAAGAACGAGAGACATGGATCAACCTTCTCGGTGCGACGGTCACGGCTGCGGCGATCCGTTCTGTCCGGATCGGCCCGCATGAAAGACCGTACGCCGATGAGGTTCAACCTTCAACCAAACGCTTCGTGACGCTGTTCACAAGGAGCCACGGGCGTCACTCCTCTTCGGCGCCCTCGGTGTCTCCGGCCTCCCCGGCCCCTTCCTCGCCCTCCTCCGCGAGCGCCGCGTCCAGGCGGGCACGCGCGCCGTCCAGCCAGCGGCGGCACACCTTCGCCAGCTCCTCGCCGCGCTCCCACAGCGCGAGGGACTCCTCCAGCGACGTGCCACCGGCCTCCAGCCGCCGTACGACATCGATCAGTTCGTCCCGCGCCTGCTCGTAGCCGAGCGCCTCGTCGGCCGCCTTCGTCGTCATGCTGTTGCCCGTCCTCACGCTTCGTCTTCCGATACTCGTACGGTGAATTCGCCCTCGGCGACGCGGGCCCGCAGCTCCTCGCCCCCCGCCACCTGGTCCGGCGCGCGCACCACGTGCCCGTCCGGCTTCTGCAGCACCGCGTAACCCCGCTTCAGGGTGGCCGCGGGGGAGAGCGCCACCACGCGCGCGTGCGTGTGCGTCAGCTCCGACTCGGCGCGGTCGAGGAGATGGCCGAGGGTGCGGCGGGAGCGCTCGGTCAGCGCCGCGATCTGCTCCTCGCGCTCGTCGACCATGCGGTGCGGGTCCTCTATCGAGGGCCGGCTGAGCGCCGCGGCCAGGCCCCGCTCCTCCCGCTCCAGGAACGCCTCGACGCTGCGCCTGGCCCGGTCCCGCAGCCAGCGCACCCGCTCGTACTCCTCGCCGACGTCCGGCACGACCTTCTTCGCCGCGTCCGTCGGCGT
The DNA here is from genome assembly GCF_042888725.1 of Streptomyces sp. NPDC002795. Classification (NCBI taxonomy): domain Bacteria; kingdom Bacillati; phylum Actinomycetota; class Actinomycetes; order Kitasatosporales; family Streptomycetaceae; genus Streptomyces; species Streptomyces sp. NPDC002795. The sequence continues at coordinate 245,750 of NZ_JBIAQB010000002.1, read as the reverse complement.
CGAGGCGCGCAGGTCGGCCACGTAGTCGAGCAGCGGATTGTCCGGCTCGTGGCCGATCGCGGAGACGACGGGCGTACGGCAGGAGGACACCGTCCGCACCAGCTGTTCGTCGGAGAACGGGAGCAGGTCCTCCACGCTGCCGCCGCCGCGCGCCACGATGATCACGTCGACGTCGTCGATCGCGTCCAGTTCCTTGACGGCCTGGACCACTTGCGGCACCGCGTGCACGCCCTGCACCGGTACGTTGCGCACCTCGAAGCGGACGGCGGGCCAGCGGTGCCGCGCGTTCTCCAGCACGTCGCGCTCCGCGGCCGACGCACGGCCGCAGACCAGGCCGATGAGCTGCGGCAGGAACGGCAGCGGCTTCTTGCGGTCGTCCGCGAAGAGGCCCTCCGCGCCCAGCGCCTTCTTCAACTGTTCCAGGCGCGCGAGCAGTTCACCGACACCGACCGGGCGGATCTCGGCGGCCCGCAGCGAGAGCTGGCCGCGCGGCGCGTACCACTCCGGCTTCGCGTGCACGACCACGCGGGAGCCCTCGCGCACCACGTCCGCCACCGCGTCGAACACCTGCCGGTAGCAGGTCACCGACACCGAGATCTCGTGCGAAGGGTCGCGCAGCGTCAGGAACACGACGCCCGCGCCCGGTCTGCGGGACAGCTGCGTGATCTGCCCCTCGACCCACACGGCGCCGAGCCGGTCGATCCATCCCCCGATGAGCCGCGACACCTGCCCCACGGGCAGCGGGGCGTCCGCGGACGTGTTGACAGCCATGCCGTGAGCGTAGTCGCAGACACTGACAACTCAGGTGGTCACTCAGATGGTCACGGCGCTGCGTGCGGCGATGGCACGGACGGCTCCCTGCCCCGCTGCGCCGCGAGCACCACGAGCCCGATGACCAGCCAGATCGCGCCGACCACCTGCGCCGTCCCCGACGCCTCCACGATCACCGCGACGGTGATCGCCGCGCCGAGGACCGGGATCACGATGTGGCGCCACCAGCTCACCGCGCCACCACGGCGGCGTACCGCGAAATACCCCACCACGCTCGCGTGCAGCAGCGTGAAGGCCGTCAGGGCGCCGATGTCGACGACCGAGACCAGGTGGTCCATGCCGTCGTCCCGGCTGGCCGCCCACACCGCCGCGACGAGCGTGACGACCGCGGCGAACAGCAGCGCCACCCGCGGCACCCCGGCGTACGTCCGCGAGAGCGCCTTCGGCAGGCGCCGGTCGCGGGCCATCGCGAAGAGCAGCCGCCCGGCCGCCGCCTGCCCGGCGAGCGCCGCGAACGCCGCGCCGATCGCCTTGCTCACCGCCACCAGGTCGTGCAGCCACGAGCCCACGGACGCGTCCACCGCGTCGTAGAAGGCGCTGCCCTGCTTTCCGGGGTCGGCGGCGAGCTGCGCCGACGTGGTGGGTTCGAGCAGTGCGACCAAGTAGGTCTGCGCGACGAACAGCACACCGGTGAAGACGAGGCAGAACAGCACCGCCCGCGCGACCTTCGCCGAGCCCCCGGTGACCTCTTCGGCGAACGACGCGATGGCGTCGAAGCCCAGGTACGACAGGACCGCCACGGACACCGCGCCGATCACCGCCGACAGCGCGAACGCGCCCTGCGTGCCGTCGCCGGTCAGCGGCGACAGCCAGTCGCGCTGCGGCCCGTCCGTGGCCAGGACCACGACCGCCGAGACCACGAAGACCAGCAGCACCACGATCTCAAGCGCCAGGACCGCGAACCCGACCCGCGCCGCGGCCCGCACACCCCACAGGTTGAGCAGCGTCGTGATCACTACCGCGAGCGCCGTCCACACCCACTGGGAGACCGAGGGGACGAGCGCGTTCATCGCGATGCCGGCGAAGAGATACGCGACCGCGGGGATCAGTACGTAGTCGAGCAGTGCCATCCAGCCCGCGATGAACCCGGGGCCCTTTCCGAGACCCGCGCGCGCGTAGGCGAAGACCGAGCCCGCCTGCGGGGCCACCTGCACCATCTGTGCGTAGCTGAAAGCGGTGAACGCCATCGCGATCGTCGCGACGATGTAGACGAGGGCGACCGCGCCGTGCGACTTCGCGTCCAGGGTGCCGAAGACGCCGACGGGCGCCATGGGGGCGATGAAGAGGAGCCCGTAGACCACGAGGTCCCGGAAGGTGAGACTGCGCCGCAGTGACGCCTCTTCATGTGTGACGTGGGGGGTGTCGGCGGACATCGTGCCTCCGTAGTGCTTGCAGACTCCCAGTCTCCCCACCGGGACGATCTTTGGCTCCCCGGGGTCGCCCTTACGATGGGGGCATGACTGCTACGCCTGGCTCCCGCCGCGTCCTGCTCGCCGCCCCCCGGGGTTACTGCGCCGGTGTGGACCGTGCCGTGATCGCCGTCGAGAAGGCCCTCGAGCAGTACGGGGCCCCCATCTATGTCCGCCACGAGATCGTGCACAACAAGTACGTCGTGCAGACCCTGGAGCGGAAGGGCGCCGTCTTCGTCGAGCAGACGGAGGAGGTGCCCGAGGGCTCCATCGTGATGTTCTCGGCGCACGGTGTCGCACCGACCGTCCACGCGGAGGCCGAGCGCGGCAAGCTCGCCACCATCGACGCCACCTGCCCCCTGGTGACCAAGGTCCACAAGGAGGCGATCCGCTACGCCCAGGACGACTTCGACATCCTCCTGATCGGGCACGAGGGCCACGAAGAGGTCATCGGCACGTCCGGCGAGGCCCCCGAGCACATCACGCTCGTCGACGGCCCCGAGGACGTCGCCAACGTCGAGGTCCGCGACCCGGAGAAGGTCGTCTGGCTGTCCCAGACCACGCTCTCCGTCGACGAGACGATGGAGACCGTCGACGCCATCAAGGGCAAGTTCCCGAACCTCATCTCGCCGCCCAGCGACGACATCTGCTACGCGACCCAGAACCGCCAGCTCGCCGTGAAGCAGATGGGCGCCGAGTCCGACCTCGTCATCGTCGTCGGCTCGCGCAACTCCTCGAACTCCGTGCGGCTCGTCGAGGTCGCCAAGCAGGCCGGCGCGCGCGAGGCGTACCTCGTGGACTACGCCTCCGAGATCGACGAGTCGTGGCTGGACGGCGTCACGACCATCGGCGTCACCTCCGGTGCCTCCGTGCCGGACGTGCTCGTCGAGGAGGTCCTTGAGTACCTGTCGAAGCGCGACTACGCGGACGTGGAGATCGTGAAGGCGGCCGAGGAATCGATCACGTTCTCGCTGCCCAAGGAGCTCCGCCGCGACCTGCGCGAGGAGGCTCGGTCGCTGGTCGGCGAGGCCGGGGAGGCCGGGGAGTCCGCTTCCAAGGAGTGACTGTCGGCCCCTCGTCGTAACGTGGAGTCATGCAGATCTTCGGTGTGGACATCGGCGGATCCGGGATCAAGGGCGCCCCGGTCGATCTGGAGCGCGGCGATCTCGCCCAGGAGCGGCACAAGGTGCTGACCCCGCACCCGGCCACGCCCGAGGGCGTGGCCGACGGGGTCAAGCAGGTCATCGACCACTTCGCCGACGTGCGGCCCGACCGGGTCGGCATCACGTTCCCCGGTGTCGTCACCGGCGGCGCCACGGTGCGTACGGCGGCCAACGTCGACAAGAGCTGGATCGACGTGGACGCGCGGGCCCTGCTGAGCGAGAAGCTCGGCGGGCTCCCGGTCACGGTGCTCAATGACGCGGACGCCGCGGGCGTCGCCGAGATGCACTTCGGCGCGGGCCGCGGCCACAAGGGCACGGTGCTGCTGCTCACCTTCGGTACGGGCATCGGCAGCGCCCTGTTCTCCGAAGGCGTCCTCGTGCCGAACACGGAACTGGGCCACCTGGAGCTGAACGGGCACGACGCGGAGAAGCACGCCTCCACGAAGGCGCGCGAGGACCACGACCTCAGCTGGGAGCAGTGGGCGCACCGCGTGCAGAAGTACCTGGCGCACGTGGAGATGCTCTGCTCGCCCGAGCTGTTCATCATCGGCGGCGGCATCAGCCGCAAGGCGCACAAGTTCCTGCCGCTGATCAAGGGCATCAAGGCCGAGATCGTCCCGGCCGAGCTGCAGAACAACGCGGGGATCGTGGGCGCGGCGATGGCGGCATCGCGCGCGTAGTGCTTCCGGGGCCGGGGGGCTACGCGGTACGGCGCCGTGGGCCCGGCGCCTGGGACGAGGGCTGGGCGGTGGACTGGGCGGCGGACTGACGGCCGCCCGCCCGGCGCACCGCGGCCCGCCGGGCCATGAGCCGCACCTTCCGTACGGTCACGAGCACACCGGTGACGAGCGTCCCGACGTACAGCCAGATCGCGTTCATGGCGAGCGTCGTCGCGAGCCCCATGACCTGCTGCCCGAAGCCGCCCGTGCCCTCGGAGATCGGCACCATGCCGACGGCGAACGCGATCGGCACCACGACCGGCGCCGTCACCAGGTCCGCGCCGCGCACCCACACCGCCGTGAGCCCGCTGACGAGCAGGAACAGCACTCCGTAGACAGCGGGGGAGCCCGCGAACAACAGCCGGTCGACGGACCCGAAGACCAGCATCGCGGTGAGGCAGAACAGGGCGCTGCCCCGTCCCGTGAGCCGTGGGTTCGGGAAGCGCGGGGGCCGGCGCCCGGGAGTCGACCGGACCCCACGGGCCGCGCGGTACACGGTGGCGGACTCACCGGACGGCACTGTGCCGTCCTGGCCGCCCTGCGCCTGAGGCGGTAGCGGGGCCGTGCGGCGGGGCCGGGCCTGCGGGGGACGCGTCCTGGGTTGCTCCACAAGCCCAACATAGATGCGCTTATGTGCCCAATAGCCCAAGGGACACGCACTTTGGCAGAGCTTGACCGCGCTTGGCGGAAGTCGGGCGGGTCGGACGAGGCCGTAGACTGGTGGATCGCCCAACCCCACACCCACCCCATCACGTACGGGAAGTCGCAACGTGTCGCTCACGATCGGAATCGTCGGTCTGCCGAATGTCGGCAAGTCGACCCTGTTCAACGCCCTGACCAAGAACGACGTGCTCGCGGCCAACTACCCGTTCGCCACGATCGAGCCGAACGTCGGTGTGGTCGGTGTCCCGGACCCCCGCCTCACCAAGCTGTCGGAGATCTTCTCCTCGCAGAAGACGCTCCCGGCCACCGTCGACTTCGTCGACATCGCGGGCATCGTGCGCGGCGCGAGCGAGGGTGAGGGCCTGGGCAACAAGTTCCTGGCGAACATCCGCGAGTCCGACGCGATCTGCCAGGTCATCCGCGCCTTCCAGGACGAGAACGTCGTGCACGTCGACGGCAAGGTCGCGCCCAAGAGCGACATCGAGACGATCAACACCGAGCTGATCCTCGCCGACCTCCAGACCATCGAGAAGGTCCTGCCGCGCCTCCAGAAGGAGTCGCGCATCAAGAAGGACATCGGCCCGAAGGTCAAGGCGGTCGAGGCGGCCAAGGAGATCCTGGAGAAGGGCGAGACGCTGTCCTCCGCGGGCATCGTCCAGAACTCCGACGCCGAGGAACTCCTTCACGACCTGCACCTCCTCACGACGAAGCCCTTCCTCTACGTCTTCAACGTCGACGAGGACGAGCTCACGGACGAGGCCTTCAAGGACGAGCAGCGCGCCCTCGTCGCCCCCGCCGAGGCGATCTTCCTCAACGCCAAGCTGGAGGCGGACCTCGCCGAGCTCGACGAGGAGGAGGCCCTCGAACTCCTCCAGTCCGTCGGCCAGGACGAGCCGGGCCTCGCGACGCTCGCCCGCGTCGGCTTCGACACCCTGGGCCTGCAGACGTACCTGACGGCAGGCCCCAAGGAGTCCCGCGCCTGGACGATCAAGAAGGGCGCCACGGCTCCCGAGGCGGCCGGTGTCATCCACACCGACTTCCAGAAGGGCTTCATCAAGGCCGAGGTCATCTCCTTCGCCGACCTGGTCGAGACGGGCTCGGTCGCCGACGCCCGCGCGGCCGGCAAGGCGCGCATGGAGGGCAAGGACTATGTGATGCAGGACGGGGACGTCGTGGAGTTCCGCTTCAACGTCTGAGGACTGTGACGGCTGACTTCGACCTGGCCGTAGTCCTGCGTCACAGTCCCCTCACCACGGGGGCTCAGGTGGCGGGCCTGTCGCGGACCGAGCGGCGGGCCGCCGCGAGGCCTGCCGCTCCCACGAGGAGCAGCACCACGATCGTGCCGAGGGTGAACGTCTCGAATGTGGTGCGGGAGACGCCCCAGACGGCCATGAAGTCGTAGTCGATGCCGAAGGCGGATTCCAGGACGCCGGGGAAGAGCGCCGCCCAGGAGCCGACCAGGATCCAGGCGTAGACGAGGATCGCGCAGGCCATGAACCCCCGGTTGCCGAAGGGGACTTGGAAGGGGCGGGGGACCTCCGGGCGGCGCAGGCGCAGGACCACCAGTGAGGGGACGACCAGGAGGTACGACAGGAGGAGTGTCGTCACCGCCACCGTCAGGACCACGCTGAAGATCGCGCCCGTGTCGCCCTTCACCAGTTGCATCGCCGCGAGCATGAACACCGTGGCCACCGCGCCGGAGAGCAGGTTCGTGCGGACCGGGGTGCCGAGCTTCGGGTGGAAGGCGCCGAGCGCGCGGCTGAAGAAGCCGCCGTCGGCCGCCGCCATCGCCTGCATACGGTCGCTGACGATCATCCACGCGCTGCCCTGCGTGAGGAGCGCGAAGACGAACATGACCGCGGTGAGCGTCAGGAGGGGTCCTGCCGCGGGGCCGTAGACGCCGAAGACCAGGCGGACGCCCTCCATGAAGCCGCCGATGCCGGTGACCTTGCTCGCCGGGACCACGGCCAGCAGGGCCAGGACCGGGAGCAGGTAGCAGGCCGCCGCGACCGTCGCCGAACGGCCGAGCGCCGCGGGGACGTCGCGCTGCGGGTCGTGCATCTCCTCGCCCGCCGCGTTCGGCGCCTCGAACCCCACGTAGGCGAAGAGCAGGATGGGGACGAGAGCGAGGAAGCCGGCCGTCGTGGGCGCGAAGTGGGCGGTCGCCAGGCCCTGGAAGCCGTGCTCCGCCCCGTACAGGACCGCTGTGACCGTGAAGAGGGCCAGCGAGAGGACCTTCACCGCCGCGCCCGCCGTCGTGATCCACTTGCCGCGGCTGAGCGAGACGATCGCGGTGAGGATGGCGATCCACACGAAGAGCAGCTTGAACGTGTAGTCGAGATACGTCCCCGAGCCCAGGTGGAAGACGAAGCCGTCCCAGGTCTCGGCGGCCAGGAAGACCAGCGAGCCGCCCAGCCAGATCGGGTTCGTGACCCAGTAGAAGAGTGTGGTGAGGGCCGCCGCCGGGCGGCCGAGGGCCAGTTTTACCCAGACGTACGGGCCGCCCTCCTGCGGGAACGCGGCGCCGGTCTCCGCGAACAGCAGGGCGTAGGGCAGCAGGAAGAACAGGGCGATGGCGGCGGTCCAGGTGGCCGCCTCGCCGCCGCCGGTGGCGATCTGGCCGATGGTGTCGAAGGAGATCACCGCGGCCACGGCCATGGCCGTGATGTCGAAGCGTCTCAGGCTGCGCTTCAGGTTCGAGTTGGAGTCGGATGTGGTGGCGTGCGCCGTCCGTGGTGTCTGTGGCTCTGCTGAGGGGTGGTTCGTTGGCACGGGCAGTTCCTAGGGAGGGAGTTGGGGACTGCGAGTGGGCCGGGGCCCGGCGGTGCGCACCGCCGGGCCCCGTACTGTCACGCCTCCCGGATCTCGCCGGAGGCGTCCGTGCGTTCCAGAACGCCGCGCAGCGCCGAGGCCACCTCCTTGGTCTCGCCCTCCGTCATGATCAGCGGCGGGGACAGGACCAGGCTGTGCGCGGAGTCGCGGACGATGACGCCGGTCTCGCGGCGGATCACGTCGTGCGGCATGCGGTCGGGGTTCAGGGGCAGGGGCGTACGGGTGGTGCGGTCCGCCACCAGTTCCACCGCGAGCATCATGCCCACCGAGCGGATCTCGCCGACGATGGGCAAGTCGCCGAGCTGGGAAGCGAGTTCGGCGTGCAGTGTCGCGCCGATTGTCTTCGCCCGGGCCAGCAGGCCCTCCTTCTCGATGACGTCGAGGTTGGCGAGGGCGACGGCGGTCGCGACCGGGTGGCCGTTGTACGTGTAGCCCATCGGGAAGCCGTGGTCGCGGAGCAGGACCTCCGCGACCTGGTCGGCGACCATCAGCGCGCCCAGCGGTACGTAGCCGGAGGTGATGCCCTTGGCCGTGACGATGATGTCCGGGGTGACGCCGAAGTACTGGGCGGCGAACCACTCGCCCACGCGGCCGTACGCGGTGACGACCTCGTCGAAGATGAGCAGGATGCCGTGGCGGTCCAGGGTCTCGCGCACGCGCGGCCAGTAGTCGGCCGGCGGGACGAGCATGCCGCCGACGCCCATGATGGGCTCGCCGATCATCGCGGCGATGTTGCCGGGGCCGATCTCCGCGATGCGCTCCTCCAGTTCGCGGATGAGGAAGTCGGTCGGGTCTTCGCCGCCGTACAGCTCCGTGCGGTACGGCCACGGCGGCGTCAGGTGCGAGACGTGCGGCATCATCGGGGCGAAGCCCTCGTGGTACAGCGGGAAGCCGGTGGCCGAGCCGCCGCCGTAGCCGATGCCGTGGTACGCCTTGTCGCGCGCCAGGATCCAGGTGCGGTCGGTGTCGCCGCGGCGGTGGTGGTAGTAGCGGGCCATCTTGATGGCCGCCTCGTTGCCCTCCGAGCCGCCGGACGTGAAGTAGACGTGGTTCAGCGGGTCCGGGGCCAACTCGGCGAGCCGCGTGGCGAGTTCGATCGCGCGGTCGTTGGAGAACTCCCAGAAGCTGGTGAAGTACTCCAGCTTCTTCATCTGCTCGTGGGCGACGTCCGCCAGGTCCTCGCGGCCGTGGCCGACCTGGGCGAGCCACAGGCCGCCGGTGGCGTCGAGGTAGCCGCGGCCCTCGGAGTCGGTCAGGCGGCAGCCCTCACCGGACGTCATGATCACCCGCTCCTCGGCGCTGCCGGGGAGGTAGGGGTGGATGATGTGGGCGCGGTCGGCCGCCAGCAGGCCCTGGTGGTTCTGGTGCTTCATGAGGGAAGTCCTTCCGTGAGGTCGAGGGCGGCGAGGGCCAGCGCCTTCGCCGTGGCCAGCAGGTCGTCGATCTCGATGTACTCGTCGATGGTGTGGAGGGTCGGGGAGCCGTCGGGCCGGGTCGCGGTCGGGCCCAGGCAGACGGCGGGGGTGTCGGCGAGGCGGGTCAGGGTGGCCGCGTCCGTCCAGGACGGTTCGCCGAGGATGCGGGGCGTACGGCCGAGGGCTCCGGCCGCGCCTTCAAGTGCCGTGACGACGCGGTGGGTTCGGTCGACTTCGGCGGGCGGCAGTTCGGTGTCCCAGGTCAGGCGGGGCGGGTGCGCGGTGAGCCAGCCGTCGGCGGCGCACGCGTCCCGTACGGCCGCCTCGATCTCGGCCCGCACCCCGCTCGCCCAGCCGCCGGCGTCCGCCTGCACCGGGAGGTACGTGACGTCCAGGCAGACCTCGCACGAGGCGGGGTAGGTCACCCACCACTCGCCGCCCTTGATGGTGGTCGGCACGATCGACGGCGGGGGCAGCAGTGGATGGGTGTGGGCCGGGTCGTCGGCCCAGCGCTCGCGCAGGGCCTGGAGCGCGGTGAGCGCCGGGAGGGTCTTCTCGATGGCGTTGACCGCGCCGCCGGTGCGCCAGTCGCCTGGCGGGTACTCGGCGTGCCCCGGTCGCCCGTCGACGGTCAACGTGCCGCCCAGGATGCCCCGTTGGGCGGTCACCACGTCCAGGTCGGTGGGCTCGGGGACGATCGCCGCGTCCGCCTTCACCCCGTACGCGAGGGAGGCGAGGGTGCCCGCGCCGTTCCACTCCTCGTCGGTGGCGGTGTTGATCAGCAGGTCGCCGGGGAGCCGGATGCCGAGGGCCGCGAGGGTCTCGGCCGCGATCACCATGGCGGCGATGCCGCCCTTCATGTCGCAGGTGCCGCGCCCGTAGAGGCGGCCCTCGCGGACCTCGGCGCGGAACGGGTCGCTGCTCCACGCCTTCTTCGGCTCCGCCGACACGACGTCGATGTGCCCGTTGAAGAGCAGGGAACGGCCGCCGCCCGTGCCGGGGAAACGGGCGATCAGCTGCGGCCGGCCGTCGAAGCCGACGCCCTGAGGGGTCTGCGGGGAGCGCGGCAGGTCGGACGGCTTCGGCGTGAAGACGTCGACGGTGGCGCCCGCCGCGCGCAGTCGGCCGGCGAGGTGGTCCTGGAGGTCGTGCTCGGACCGGTGCCGTTCGTCGGCGGAGCCGCGCACCGTGGTGTCGAAGGCGACGAGCTCCGCCGTGAGGGTCACCAGGTCGTCGCGGCGGCGGTCGAGTTCGGCGAGTACTTTCTCGGTGTCAGGACCCGTCATCTGTACGTCAGCCATACGTCACCCATGTCGTCTTCAGCCCCGTGTACTTGTCGAAGGCGTGCAGCGAGAGGTCGCGGCCGTAGCCGGACTGCTTGAAGCCGCCGAAGGGGGTGGCGGGGGAGAGGGCGTCGACGGTGTTGACCGAGACGGTGCCCGCCTGGAGGGCCTCCGCGGTGCGGTGGGCGCGGGACAGGTCCCGGGTCCAGACGGAGGCCGCGAGCCCGTACGGGGAGTCGTTGGCGAGGCGGACCGCCTCCGCCTCGGAGTCGAAGGAGTGCACGGTGAGGACCGGGCCGAAGACCTCCTCGCGGGCCAGCGGGGCGCCCGGGGCGAGGCCTGTGACGATCGTCGGGTGGACGTAGGCGCCGGGGCGCTCGGGGCGGGTGCCGCCGCACACCACGGTGCCGCCGGACTCGGCGACCGCCTTGATCACACGGACCGCCTGCGCCTCGTCGACGAGCGGGCCGAACGTGGTGGCGGGGTCGAGCGGGTCGCCGGGAGCGAACGCCGCTGCGTGCTCGGCGACGCGCGCCGTGAACTCCTCCGCCACCGAACTCTCCACCAGGAGGCGGGTGTTGGCCGAGCAGACCTGGCCCGAGTTGTAGGCGAAGCCCGCGGCGGCGGCCTCGGCGGCCGCGTCCAGGTCGGCGTCGGCGAACACGATGTTCGGGCTCTTGCCGCCCGCTTCCGGCCACACCTGCTTGAGGTTGGACTCGGCGGCGTAGGCGAGGAAGCGGCGGGCGGTCGCTGTGGATCCGGTGAAGGCGAGGGTGTCCACGTCGTCGTGGCGGCCGAGGGCCTGGCCCGCGCGCTCGCCGAGGCCGGGGACGACGTTGAGGACACCGGCCGGGAGCCCGGCCTCCACCGCGAGTTCGGCCAGGCGCAGGGCGGACAGCGGGGACTGCTCGGCGGGCTTGAGGACGACGCTGTTGCCTGCCGCGAGGGCGGGCGCGAGCTTCCACGTCGCCATGTCCAGCGGGAAGTTCCATGGCACGACCGCGCCGACGACACCGAGCGGGACGCGCCGCACGAGCGCCAGGTTGCCGGGCGGCGCCGGGGCCACCTCGTCGTACAGCTTGTCGGCGGCCTCGGCGTACCAGGCGAAGACACCGGCCGCGCCGGGCACATCGGTGCCGTACGTCTCGGCGATCGGCTTGCCCATGTCGAGGGTGTCGAGGAGGGCCAGCTCGCGGCCGTGCTCCTCGATGAGCGCGGCGAGCCGGAGGAGGACGCGCTTGCGGGTCGCGGCGTCCGCCCGTGACCAGTCGCCGGCCTCGAAGCTGCGGCGCGCGGCCGAGACGGCGGCGTCGACGTCCGCGGTGTCGCAGGAGGCGACCTCGGCGACGGTGCGGCCGGTGGCGGGGTCGACGGTGGCGAAGGTGGCGCCTGAGACCGCGTCGCGCCACTCGCCGTCGATGAACGCCCGGGTGTGCGGGGCGAGTTGAGCGGCGAGATTTGCCCAGTCCTGGTGCGTGTACGTCATGCTGCGGGCACTCCTGTGGTCGGTGCGGGGGCGGGCGTGCGGCGGCTCGTGCCACGGGCTGCGAGCAGCCAGTAGAGGGGGACGGTGGCGACCAGGCCGGCGATCCAGCCGAGGTCGGTGTCCCCGAGGGCGTGGGCCAGCGGTCCCGTGTAGAGGGACTGCGCCATGAACGGGATCTCGGCGAGGATGCCGATCGCGTAGACCATGAGGGCGGTGGTGTTCCAGCGGCCGTAGACCCCGCCGTCGCGGGCGAAGAAGGACGGGACGTCGTACTCGCCGTGGCGGATCAGATAGAAGTCGACGAGGTTGATCGCCGTCCAGGGGATCAGGACGTACTGCAGTACGTAGATCAGGTTCAGGTAGTTCGTCATGAAGCTGTCGGCGAGCGCCAGGGCGAGGGCGACCGAGAGGGCCGTCAGGGCCGCGCCGATCACCGCCCGCCCGGTCGCGCGCGGCAGCCAGCGGTGGGCGAAGGTCTGCACCGCGGTGACGGCGCAGAGCACCGCGCCGTACAGGTTCATCGCGTTGGTCAGCATCGTGACCAACGCGAAGCTCCAGAGCGTGAGTTGGCCGAGGGTGGAACCCAGGAGGTGGTTGAGCGCCGCGATCGGGTCGCCGTCGCCCGCGATGCCGATCGCCGCGCCGACCACCATCGGGATGACGCTGCCGAGAACACACCCCGCGTACGTGCACCAGAGGGTGGAGCGGATGCCGGCCCGGTGGGCGGGCATGTAGCGGGAGTAGTCCGAGACGTACGGCGCGTACGCGATCTGCCAGAGCGCGCCGACGGACACCATCCCGAGGAACCCGGCGAGGCTGAAGCCGCCCGTGGTCAGGAAGTCCGAGGGCAGTCCGCCCGTGAACAGGTGGACGGCGCCGATGACCTGGATCGCGCCGAACGCCCACGTCGTCCACGCGCCGATGCGGTGCATCAGGCGGTAGCCGACGACCGCGACGACGAGGCTGACCGCCGCGCACAGCAGCACGCCCGTGCTCTCCCCGATGGGAGTGACCTGGCCGAGCGACTGCGCGCCCACGACCAGGTTCGACGCGAAGAAGCCCTGGTACATGACGATCACCACGAGGACCACGGCGAGGGCGCCGACGCTGCCGAACTGGCCGCGGCTCTGGATCATTTGGGGCACGCCGAGCTGCGGGCCCTGCGCCGAGTGCAGCGCCATCAGGAAGCCGCCGCCCAGGTGCCCCACGAGCAGTGCGGCCAGGCTCCAGAAGAAGGAGAGCCCGAACGCGGTGGGTGCCAGGGCGCCGGTGACGACGGTGAGCGGGCCGAGGTTGGCGCTGAACCAGATGGTGAACAGGTCCCGGGTGCGGCCGTGGCGTTCGTCCGCGGGGACCACGTCGATCGTGCGGTGTTCGATGCGCTCGGGCGCCGGGGACGCCGTGTCGCCGGGCGTACGCGCTGGCTGGCCGTCCATGTCGCCTCCGTGACGCCGGGCGGGACCGCCCCGGCTGCGCGAGTTCTTTGAGCCAGGATTCAAACAATGCGTCAGAGGCCCGTCAATGGGTTCGGCGCGATCGGGTTGATTTCTTTGAAGCCGGTAACAGAGAATTAACCGCATGGGTAAACCGGGGAGACCGAAGAACCAGACCGCGCGGCGCGAGGCGCTCGTGGACGCCGCGGGGCGGGCCATCACGGAGCGCGGGCTCGAAGGCCTGCGCATCAAGGACATCGCGGCGGAGGCCGGCATGTCCGCGGGGTCTGTCCTGTACTACTACCCGGAGCTGGACGAGCTGGTCCTCGAGGTGCACCGGGGCGCCGTCGAGCGCTTCCTGGCCGCGCGGCACGAGGTCACCGACGAGGTGGCCGACCCGGTGGCGCGGCTGCGCGCGCTGATCGCCTCCGGGCTGCCCACCGCCCCCGACGACGCGACGCACGGGCTGCTCTACGAACTGCACGGCAGGGCCGACCGCAGCCCTGGGCACGCGGAGCTGATGGCCTCCCTGTTCGCCGGCGAGGTGGGCCTCTACGCCACCGTGCTCGAAGTCGGCGCCGCGACAGGGAAGTTCACGCTGGCGGCGTCCGTGGGGGACCTGGCCAGGAACCTGGTCGCGCTGGAGGACGGCTACGGACTGCACATCGTGAGCCGCAACGCCGCCCTGACGCGGGTCGAGGCGCAGCGCCTGATACGTGTGCACGCGCGGAGCGTTACAGATTGCGCGGAACTGTAACGGTTTCCGGGCACCACACCTCGGTCAGCGCCCGCCGGCGACCTCCCGGAGTACGTCCATCACCGCTCGGGCGCGCGCCGACTGCGTCATGCCGCCCAGCGAGGCGATCCTGACCTCCAACGGGCGCCCGGCGTCCCGGAGTTCGAGCTCCGCGATCTCGCCCCCGCCGTAGGTCAGGCCCGTCGCGGGGCGCTGGTTGAGCACGGAGTAGCCGAGGCCGCGGGCCACCATGGAGCGCACCGTCTCGTAGCTGCGCGTGCGGTAGCGGACGTCGGGGGCGGTGCCGGTGGCGGCGACGAGGGAGCGGAAGTAGTCGCGGCTGTGCGGGAGGTCGAGGAGGACGAGCGGTTCCGCGGACAGGTCGGTGAGGGACACGCTGCCCCGGCCGGCCAGCGGGTGGTCGGCCGCGACGATCACATAGGCGGGGGCGCGGGCGATCGTCTCGCTGCGCAGTTCCGGCTCGGTGGACAGGCCCAGGTCGTAGGTGAGGGCGAAGTCGATGCGGCCCGTCGTCAGGGCCCCGACGAGCTCGTCGGCCTCCGCCTCCACCACGTCGATCTCGATGCCCGGGTGGCGGCGCGTGCACTCGCTGAACAGCCGCGGCAGGTAGTACGGCGCCAGGGTCACGAAACAGCCGACCGTCACGGGACCGGACAGCTCGGCCCCGTCCCCGCGCGCCTCCCGCTCGACCTCGCGCGCGCGGGCGAGCAGATCCCGGCCCTGCGCCCGCAGCCGCTCCCCTGCGGGGGTCAGCGTCAGGCCCCGGCCCCTGCGGCGGATGAACAGCTGCACCTGGAGGTCGCGCTCCAGGTTGTGGATGGCGGCGGACACGGCGGACTGCGCGATGTGCAGCTCCGCCGACGCCTCCGTCATCGAGCCGCGCTCGGCGGCGACCAGGAAGTAGCGCAGCTGAACGAGGGTGAAACCGAGCGGTGACGTCATACGGGGCCCTTGCCAGGTGATCCGGTTACGGGCCCGACCTTATGCCGCCTTCGAAGGGTTCTCGCCCACGTCCTCCGCGTGCAGCAGCGCGGAGCCCGCCGTCTCCTTCAGGGACAGTGCCGCGACAAGACCGCCCACGGCGAACACCATCAGGTACGGCCCCGGCACCAGCGTGCTCCCGGTCGCCGAGATGAGCAGCGTCATCAGGTACGGCACGGTGCCCGCGAACAGCGCCGCCGTCACGTTGTACGAGATGGAGAGCCCGCTCTGCCGGGTGCGCGTGGGGAAGACCTCCGCGGACCACACCGCGTACGTGCCGAGGATCGCCGCCAGGATCGCGCCGAGCGTGAGCCCGCCGATCCAGGTGCCGGTCATCCCGGTCCGCATCAGCCAGAACGCCGGAGTGGAGAAGACCAGGAGGGCCGCCGTCGCGCCGATGAACACCGGCTTGCGCCCCACCCGGTCGGACAGCGCGCCGAACAGCGGCACGAGCACCAGGCCGACCAGGGAGATCACGGTGGACAACAGGGCGGCGCTGTCGGCGGAGTGACCGAGGTGGTCGGTCTCGTACGTGACCAGGTAGGTGAGGACCGCGTAGAACGGCACGTGCATGGCCGTCATCAGGCCCGCCGCCTGGAGCAGCTGGCGCTTGTGGGTGCGCAGCAGTTCGCGGGCGGGGCTGCGCGGAACCGTGTCGTTGGCTTCGAGGGCCCGGTACTCCGGGGTGTCCTCGATCTTGTTGCGGATGACGACGCCGATGATGCCGAGCGGCGCCGCGATCAGGAACGGGATCCGCCAGCCCCAGGAGGTGAGCTGCGCCTCGTCGAGCCCCGAGGACAGCAGCAGGAAGACGAACGAGCCGGCCAGGAAGCCGAGCAGCGAGCCGACCTCCAGCCAGCTCACACCGAAACCGCGGCGGCGGCGCGGCGCGCTCTCGGCGAGGAAGCTCGCCGCGCTGCCGAACTCGCCGCCCGCCGCGAACCCCTGGACGAGGCGGAGCACCACCAGGAGGATCGGGGCCGCGATACCGATCGAGTCGTAGCCGGGGAGCAGGCCGATCGCCAGGGTCGCGCCGGACATCATGAAGATGACCAGGGTCAGCGTGCGCTTGCGGCCGATCTTGTCGCCGAGCGGCCCGAAGACGAGGGCGCCGATCGGCCGGACGCCGAAGGAGACCGCGAACACGCCGAACACGGCGAGCAGTCCGGTCGTGGCGTCACCGGCGGGGAAGAACACGGTCGCGACGGTGCCCGCGAGATACGCGTACGCCGCCCAGTCGAACCAGTGCACGAAGACGCCGACGGCCCCGGCCGCGACGCTCCTGCGCAGCGTCGCGACATCGGTGGGCACGTCGGTCGCGAGGTCCTGGGGATCGGTCACCGTCATGTCGTCGCCTCCTCGGATGGTCCTGCGCGGTCCACACCCGTCCACGCGAGCGCGACCGCCGCGTCGAGCAGCGCCCGCTCCGCGGTCGCTCCCACGCAGTACGCGGCGAACTCGTGCTGGTGGTTGGTGGCGGGCAGGGAACCGATGCCGATGTAGGGGTGGATGGCGGGCACCACCTGCGACACGTTGCCCATGTCGGTGGAGGCGCGGTTCATGCGCGCTGCCTGTCCGGGCGGCGCGAACTCCCGCCCGAGGTCCAGGGCGTTGGCGCGGTAGTGCGCGAGCGCTGTCTCGTCCGCGCGGAACTCCGCGTACGGCTTGCTCTCCGGTTCGATCTCCAGGTCGCAGCCGGTCGCGAGGGCGCCCGCCTCGAAGGCGCGCATGACGCGTGGTTCCAACTCGGCGAGTTCGGCGAGCGTTTCGGCCCGTACGTACCAGCGGCCCGTCGTGCGCTCCGGGATGGCGTTGGGCGCGTCGCCGGCATGTGTCACGACGCCGTGCACCCGTGCGGAGGACGGTAGTTGCTGGCGCAGCAGGCCGATGGCGACCTGGGCGATGGTGAAGGCGTCGGCCGCGTTGATCCCGGCCTCCGGGTAGGCGGCGGCGTGCGCGGACTTGCCCGTGTAGGCGACCTTGGAGTGGCTGACCGCGAACGGCTGTGCCTCGGCGACGTCGACCGGCGCCGGGTGCGCCATCATCGCGAGGTCGACCCCGGCGAAGGCGCCCCGGTCGAGCAGCTCGATCTTGCCGCCGCCGCCCTCCTCGGCCGGAGTGCCGTAGACCTCCACGGTGAGCCCCAGGTCGTCGGCGACCGCGGCGAGCCCGAGGGCGGCGCCGATGGACGAGGCCGCGATGAGGTTGTGCCCGCAGGCGTGGCCGAGGCCGGGCAGCGCGTCGTACTCGGCGCACAGCGCGATCCGCCGCGGCCCGCTGCCGAAGGAGGCGTGGAACGCGGTGTCCAGGCCCAGGTACGACGAGGTGACGGTGAACCCGGCCCGGTCGAGGAGTTGCGGCACGGCGGCGGCCGCCCGGTGCTCCTCCCAGGCGGTCTCCGGGTCGGCGTGCAACTGCTCGGACAGGGCGATCAGTTGCTCGGCGTGCCGGTCGACCTCCTTGCGGGCGGCCTCCTTGAGGGCACTCATCGGTCGTCTCCCGGGACGCCGTACGAGGGCGAGCTCGCGGGGTCGAGGCCGCGCGTCACGTAGTTGTCGCGCTGCGGCAGCCAGACGTCGAGGAGCTCGCCGAGCCGGTCGATCGGGTCGTCCGCCCAGTCGATGCGCAGGTCGGTGACCCGCCAGTCGACGTCGGCGACGACCGACATCCCCGCCGAGTACACGGGGCCCTCCTCGCCGCCCGCCGCGACGGCGGCCTTCATGGCGGCGAGCAGCCGCTCCTCCAGCTCACCGGTGGCTTCCCGGTACGCCTCCAGGAGCACGCCGGGGATGTGCGTCCCGCACAGCATGTTGCCGGCCGCGACGGCGCCTTCGGCGGTGGCCGTCGCGTACGTGCCGAGGGTGTGCGGGCCGCTGTAAGCGAAGCCCGGACCCTCGCGGCCGAGGACCGTCAACTGCCGGTAGGCGATGGTCTTTTCGTTGCGCGCCGCGCCCGTGACCTCGGCCAGCGCGCGCTCCGCGTCACCGTGCCCGGCGAGGGCGTCGAGCAGGCTGGTGCCGAGCGTCGGGTCGGTGATGTTCTGCGAGCTCGCCGCGCCGACACCGGGCCGCAGATGGGCGATGCGGGCGGCGACCGCGGGGCTCGACGAGCTGCCCACGATGCCGAACCGCTCACCGTCGCGTACCACCAGGGAGAACGTCATGCCCGCGCCTCCTTCGCGTCCTTCGGGATCACCGCGACCGCGTCGATCTCGCACAGCCACTCCGGGCGGGCGAGCGCCGAGACCACGATGCCGGTGGAGATGGGGTGGACGCCCTTCGTCCAGCGGCCGACCGTGCGGTACACGGCTTCCCGGTAGCGCGGGTCGATCAGGTAGATCGTCAGCTTGACCAGGTGTTCCATCCGGCTGCCCGACTCCTCGAGCAGCATGTTGATGTTCGCCATGGCCTTCTCGGCCTGCGCCTCCGCGTCGCCGACGCCGACGTTCTCGCTGGTGTCGAGGTCCTGGCCGATCTGGCCGCGGACGTACACCGTGTCGCCGGCGACGACGGCCTGGCAGAGGTCGTTGTCGAGGTTCTGCTCGGGGTAGGTGTCGCGGGTGTTGAACGGCCGGATCCGGGTGTGCCCGCCGGCCACGATCGGGGCGTTGGCCATGGTCTTCTCCTTACTCGGTGCCGTACGCGAGGTATCCGCGCCGGGTCGTGATGTGGTCGGCGACGTACTTGGCGTCGTGCCAGACACCCCAGATGAAGCTCGACCCGCGCCGGGACAGCCAGGGCAGGCCCAGGAAGTAGACGCCGGGCTCGGTGGAGACCCCGCGGCGCTGGTCGGGGCGGCCGTTCTCGTCGTACGCGTCGACGTCGAGCCAGCTGTAGTCGGCGGCGAAACCGGTGGCCCAGACGATCGAAGTGACACCGGCCCCGGCCAGGTCGAGCGCGAGCGTCGGGTCCGTCATGCACTCCGGGTCGGCGCCGAGGACGTGTGCCTCGGGCTCCTCGGGGAGGTCGAGCCCGTTGCGCTCGATGTACGCGTCGGCGGCCCGCAGCAGCTCCAGGTACTTCTCGTCGCCGACCGCGATGTTCTCGGCGAGGTCGGACGCGAAGCTCAGCACCCCGTCCTCGTAAGCGTCAGTCATGCCGAGGAGTTCGATGCCGGTGCCCGCCAGCTCGCGGAAGTCCACGGAGTGGCCGCCGCGCGCACCGCTGACCGCGATGGTCACGTGGGCGGCGCCCTGCGGAGGCGTCGTCAGGTCCCACAGGCCGAGCACCCCGAGCCACCAGCAGAAGTCACGACCGCGGTACTGCCGCGGCGGACGGTCGTGCGGCCCCACGGACAGGAACACGCGGCGTCCCGAGCGGCGCAGCTCGTCGGCGATCTGCACGCCCGACGAACCCGCCCCGACCACCAGCACCGCGCCCTCGGGCAGCTGCTCCGGGTTGCGGTAGTCGCTGGAGTGGATCTGTGCGCGGACCGCGCCCTCCGGGACGATGGGCGGAATCACGGGCCGCTGGAAGGGCCCGGTCGCGGCCACCACGAACCCGGCGTCGATGGTGCCCTCGGACGTCTCGACCCGGAAGCCGTGGCGCCCCTCGTGCTTGCGCACCTTGGTCACCTCGACGCCGCACCGCACCGGGGCGTCGATCTTCTCGGCGTACCGCTCGAAGTACTCCGCGACTTGCTCCTTCGTCGCGAAGGCGTCGGGGCCGACGTCGGGGAACTCCAGGTTCGGGAACCGGTCGTGCCAGGCGGGCCCGTTCGCGACGAGCGAGTCCCAGCGCTGGGTGCGCCACCGCTCGGCGATCCGGTCGCGTTCGAGAACGATGTGCGGTACGCCGAGCGTGCCCAGGTGCTCGCTGATGGCGATGCCGGCCTGGCCCGCCCCGACGACGACAACTTCCGTCTCTTCATTCGGCACTTGAGCCTCCACTCGGGTTGTGCGGTGGGAGCCATCCTTGGACGCACCCGTAACTCTGTCCAACAGATGTTTCCGAGGTGAGTGATCTGTTTTTCAGATGCGTTGCCGCGGGCGGACTAGGGTCGTGCCGTGACCAGCGAGCCGAAACCCTCCGCCCCCCTCGACGAGATCGACCGCCGCATCGTCGCCGCCCTCCAGGTCGACGGGCGGGCCTCCTGGCGGCGGATCGCCGATGTGCTGGGGGAGCCGGAGCGAAAGGTGGCGCGGCGCGGGCACCGGCTCGTCGAGAGCGGGGACGTCGCGGTGCGCGGGCTCGTCATGCGCGGCGAGACCGTGATCCTGCGGATGAACTGCCGGCCGGGATCCGTACGGGACGCGGCCCTCGCCACGGCCCGGCGGCCCGACGCCGTCTTCTCGTACGTGCTCGCGGGTGTCGCCGACTGCGTGGCCGAACTTCAGTGCCCACCAGGGCAGTTGGGCCGTTTGATGCTCGACGAGGTGCCTGCCCTCCCGGGGCTCGTACAGCAGCAGGTCTCGCCCGTGCTTCGCTATTTCCGCACCGTGCACGAGTGGTCGCCCGGCATCCTCGACGACGCCGAGGTCGAGGCCCTCGGGGGCGGCGGGCAGCGGGACGACAGGGTGGGCCTCGCGGCCGTCGAGCTCGCGCCCGACGAGGAGGCCATCCTGCGCGCACTCGCCGCGGACGGGCGGTGCACCAATGACGAGCTCGCCGCCGTCGCAGGCGTCTCGGTCGCCACGGCCAGGCGCCGCGTCGACGCGCTGAGCCGCGCCGGGCTCGTCAGCATCCGCGCGGTCGTGGAGCCCGCGCTGCTCGGCCTGCCCGTCCAGGCGCTGCTGTGGATCAGGACCCGGCCGGGCGAGGTCGAGGAGGTGGGGCGGCTGCTCGTCGAGTCGCCGCTGGTGCGGTACGCGGCCGTGGTCATGGGGGAGCACCAGCTGCTCGTCGACGTGACCCAGCCGTCGAAGGAGGCGCTGCACGCCTTCCTGACGCAGGCGCCGTGGGTGCGCAGGGCCGAGTCCGTGCAGTCCCATCTCGTGGTCGAGGCGTGGAAGCGCAGTGGCGTGACCGTAAATGCCAACTAGGTGAATCTAGCGTCTTAAAAGTTCATGGAGTACGAGCCATTGACTTAAAAGGTCAGGCCGCCGCAGTGTGAGGGCGCACACAGTCGCCTCCTGCCCGAGGACGGTCATGCCCGTACACCCCACCGATTCCGACACCCTCTGTGGGCTCGACGCCGTCGAGCTCGCAGGACTGATCCGCCGCCGCGAACTGTCGGCGCGCGAGGTCGTCTCCGCCCACCTCGACCGCATCGAGCGCGTGAACCCCGCGCTCAACGCCATCGTCACGCTCGACGCGGAAGGCGCCCTTGCGGCCGCCGGGCAGGCGGACGAACTAGCGGTGTCAGGAGCCGAGTTGGGGCCGCTGCACGGGCTGCCCATCGCCTTCAAGGACACCCACCCCACCCGAGGCATGCGCACCACGCACGGCTCGCCGCTCTTCGCCGACCACGTGCCCGACGAGGACGAACTCCTCGTCGAGCGCATCCAGGGGGCCGGCGCCATCCGCATCGGCAAGACCAACGTCCCCGAGTTCGCGGCCGGTTCGCACACCTTCAACCCCGTCTTCGGCGCGACGCGGAACCCGTACGACCCGACGCGCTCGGCCGGAGGCAGCAGTGGCGGCGCCGCCGCCGCGCTCGCCGCCCGGCTCACCCCGATCGCCGACGGCAGCGACATGGGCGGCTCACTGCGCAACCCCGCCTCGTTCTGCAACGTCGTCGGCCTGCGCCCCACGCCGGGACGCGTGCCCTCGCTGCCCACGAACGACCTGTGGGAGACGCTCGGTGTCGCCGGGCCGATGGGGCGCACCGTCGCCGACGTCGCGCTGCTCCTGTCGGCCATGGCGGGCCCGGACCCACGCTGGCCGCAGTCCCTGGAGACCCCCGGTTCCGTGTTCCGCGGCCCGCTGGAGCGCGACCTCAAGGGGCTGCGCGTCGCATACGCCCCCGACCTCGGCGGCCGCGTCCCCGTCGACCCCGAGGTCCGCGAGCTCGTTGCCCAGCAGGTCAAGGTGTTCGAGGCGGCGGGCGCGCACGTCGTCGAGGACTGCCCCGACCTGGACGGCGCCGACGACGTCTTCCGCACGCTGCGGGCGCAGGCCTTCCGCACCGGGCTCGGCCCGCTCCTGGAGACCTCCCGCGAGCAGCTCAAGCCCAGCCTGGTCCAGAACATCGAGGCGGGCCTCGGGCTCACCTCCGCGGACCTGGCGCGCGCCCGCGTCGAGCACAGCCGTATCCACCTCGCGGCCACCGGGTTCTTCGAGCGCTACGACGTGCTGATCGCCCCGGTCAGCCAGGTCCTGCCGTTCGACGTCGACATGGAGTACCCGACCGTCATCGACGGTCGGCCGCAGCACGACTACCTCGACTGGATGCGCTCCGCGTACCTGCTCACCGTCCTGGGCGCACCCGCCCTCTCCGTCCCCGCCGGCTTTACCGACGCCGGGCTCCCCGTCGGCCTGCAGATCGTGGGCCCGCCGCGCGCCGAACGCGCCGTCCTCGAAATCGGCGCCGCCTACGAGGCGGCCACCGGACACGGCCGCCGCGCCCCCAGCCTTCCGTAGGTCCTCGCCCGCGCCCGAACTCTCCCTCGCTGGAGCCCCGATGAGATCTCCGCACGTGTTGTGGGCCGCCGTGCCCGTTCTGGCCTTTCTCAGCACTCCGTTCCTGCCGTTCGTCAACGGGCCCCACCTGTGGTTCGGCATTCCGTCCGTCCTGGCCTGGTGCCTGCTCTGGACGGTGGGCACCACGGTGGCTCTCGCCGTCGTCGACCGGCTGGTGTTCGCCGGGCAGTCCGAGGAGGAGGACGAGGTGGCGGCCGTATGAACAGCACCATGGTCATCACGGTCCTCGGCATCGTCGCCATCGCGGTGGTCGGCGTCTCCGGCCGCCGCGCGCCCAGCAAGGAGCTGGGCGAGTGGACGGTCGCCAAGCGCGGCTTCTCCACCTTCACCACCTGGTTCCTCCAAGCGGGGGAGGCCTTCACCACCTTCAGCTTCCTCGGCCTCGCCGGCATCGCCTTCGGCGGCGGCGTCGCCGCGTCCTTCGCGGTCTGCTACCTCGCCATCAACTTCATCCTTCAGTACTTCACCGCTCCCCGGATGCGCCAACTCGGCCAGCGAGGCGGGTACTTGACGCAGGCCGACTTCTTCGTCGACCGCTACCGCAGCCCGCTGCTCGGCAAGGTCGTCGCCGTCGTCGGCGCCGTGTTCCTGCTGCCGTACCTGCAACTCCAGATCACCGGGCTCGGCATGATCGTGCAGCTCGCCACCGGCAGCCGCACCGGCGGCAATCTGAGCATGGTCCTCGCCACCGTCCTCACCGTCGTCTTCGTCCTGTGGTCGGGCATCCGCGGCATCGCGCGCGTCGCCTACCTCAAGGACGCGCTGATGATCGTCGGTCTCGTGGTGCTGGTCGCGGGCGTCGCCCTGTCGGTCAACGGCGGCATCGGCGGCCTCTTCGACACCATCCGCGACAGCCACTCGCAGCTGCTCACCCTCGACCAGGAGGGCTACGACGGCACGTTCTTCGTCACCGCCGTCATCATCTCCGGCATCGGCGGCGGCCTCGGCACCATGGCCCACCTGTGGCCGCCGGTGCTCGCCGCCCGCAGCGGCCGCGTACTGCGCTCCAACGCGATCTGGCTGCCCCTCTACCAGCTCGCCCTCGGCATCCCGATCATCATCGGCTTCGCCGGGGTCCTGCTCGCGAAGAAGGGCACCGAGCCCAACGGCGTCGCCCTCACCCTCGCGGGACAGACCCTGCCGGGCTGGCTCGTCGGCATCGTGGCGGTCGCCGCGGCCTCCGCCGCGATGGTGCCGTCCGCGGCCATCGTCGTCGGCATCTCCAGCCTGCTCTCGCGCAACCTGCTGAGCGTCCGCAACGAACGCACCCAGCTGCGCACCAACCACCTGTGCGTGGTGGCCGCGGCGGGCCTCGCGCTCGTCCTCGGCCTCACCCGCCCCGGTCTCCTCTCCGACCTGCTGCTGCTCACGTACGGCGGCCTGACGCAGCTCGCCCCGGCGATCGTGATGGGCCTCGCGAAGAAGGTGAAGCTGGGCGCCGTGCCCGCGCTCATCGGCATCCTGACCGGCGTCGCGGTGCTCGCCTGGCTGACGTTCGGCTCCGTCGACGTCGGCACCGTGGACACCGGCCTGATCGCGCTGGCCGTCAACCTCGTCGTCACGACCGGTGCCCAACTCGTCGTACGGTCCCGGGGTCAGGACACCGTCAACTCACCGACGGACTCGGCCGATTCACCGGTCTCGGTGAGCCGCACGTAACGCGCGCCCGTCCCGTCCCCTGTCTCGAACGGCGTCCACCGCCTGCCGTCCACCGAGGTCTCCAGCCGGTACGCCTTCGTCCCGGCCACCTCCACCCGGTCCACCGGGCGCACGCCGCCGAGATCCACGGTGAGCGAGGCGCCCGCTGCGGCCGGGTGCCAGGTCGTGGCGGGGTTGCCGTCGACGGCCGCGCCCGCGTACTGGCCCGGGTCCTCCGACGTGGCCTTCGCGGACTTGCAGCGGGCGAGGTCGGTGGTCGGGGTGAGGTCGGGGCGGCGGGTCGGGAGGGTGAGCCCGGCACCGGTCACGGTGTGCCGCCCGCTCGGCGTCTCGACGGTGAAGGGCGCGCCGGAGGTCAGTCGCACCGTGGTGTTCTCCGGCCCGATCCCGACGTCGTACGACCGCCCCCGCCACTGAAGACCCTTGACCTTCACGCCTGTTGAGAGCTGCGGCGGCAGCATCGGATCGAGCCGAACGGTATCGCCGTCGGTGAGCCGCATCCCGGTCAGTCCATGGGTGAACACCTGAAGGAAGCCGCCCTTCCCGGTCAGGAAGTCCTGCGCGGGTGTGCCCGCGAGCGCGTCCCCCGCCCCCGCCTTCTCGCCCCGCGACTCCGAGAACGTACCGAACGGGCCCCGGAAGAACGGCCGCGAGGCCCGCTCCAGGAAGGTGTACGTCGAGCAGCCCGGCTCACCGATCCGCGCGGCGGCGACCGCGTGCACCGAGTCGGTCATCGCGGGCCCGTCGCGGTCGGTGTGGGCCGCGTAGTAGTCGAGGGTCGCGGCGGCGGCGCCCTGCGGCATCGGCTTCCAGTCCAGCGGATACAGCAGCAGCACGGCGTCCGCCTGCTTGATGTCGGCACCCTTGTCGATGTCGTAACCGGCGTACTGGAGAAAGACCTTGCGCTTGCTGTCGTACGGGATGCGGAGCCGGTCGGCGATCCGCTTCCAGTCGGCCGGGGCCCGCTCACCGACCAGCGCGGCGGCCTTCGCGGCGTTCCGCAGCGAGGTCGCGGCGACGGCGTTCGTGTAGACACCGTCGTCGACGCCGTTGCTGTACTCGTCGGGCCCGGCGACGTCCTTGATGGAGTACGTCCCGTCCTTCTCGTTCGGGGTCACACGCGAACTCCAGTACGGGGCAAGCCCCTTGAGCAGCGGCCAGCCGCGCTCGCGCAGCCAGGCGCGGTCGCCGGTCGCCTGGTAGTACTGCCAGGCCGCGAGCGCGATGTCGCCCTGGAGGTGGTTCTGGGTGACGCAGTGCGGCGGGTTCCAGCTCTGGCACTCCTTCCACAGCGAACCCGAACTCGCGCTGGTCCAGGGGTACATGAACCCCTTCTGTGAGGTCATGAGCGCGTTGTCGGCGGCGGCGCCGCGCGTCCGGTACCGGTATTCGAGCACCGGCTTCGCCAGCTCGGGACGGGTGGCGAGCAGCGACGGATACATCCACGTCTCGGCGTCCCAGAAGACCATGCCCGCGTAGTTGTCGCTGCTCAGACCGGTCGGCCCGATGCTGTTGCGGGCGCCGGGACGCAGCGAGGACAGCAGCCCGTACTGCGCGGCGCGCAACCGCGACTGGAGCTCGGGACGGCCCGGAGTCTCGACATCGGCGGTCCACAGCTCCCGCCAGGCGGCATTGTGTCGCAGGACGAGCGCGTCCCAGCCGGCGGCCGCGGCCCGCTTCGACGCCCGCAGGGCGTCGGCCCGCGGATTCTTCGACGTGAGCGCGGTGTCCACACCCACGTACTTCGTGACGTCGTACGTGCCGCCGTCCACGGCGCGGAAGTCAGCGGACTGGCTGGTACCCAGGGCGTCCTTCGCGGGGCGGGCGGTGTGGGTGCGGCCGGGGGAGCGGAGGGTGGAGGCGACGGTCCCTGCGGTCCCGGACCCTTCCGTGCGGAAGCCGACGGCGGCCGTGCGCTTTCCGGCCGGGCCGCTGCCGGTGCCGGTGATCCGGCGGGCACCGCGCTTGTCGATACGGTCGGTCACCGTGACATCCCCCGACCAGCGCGGTCTCACCCTCAACCGCACCGCGCCGACATGCGGATCGGCCCGGTCGGCCAGCACTTCGTAGGTCAGATCGGTGCGCTTGCCGTCCTTGTGCACCCACGTGACCTCGGTACGGACGACGCCGCAGCGCATGTCGAGCGTCTGCCGGTAGCCCGTGGTGCGACTGCCGGGCCCGTACGTCTCACCGCGCGCCCGCACGTCGAGAGCGGTCCAGGTGGGCAGCGCGGCGACGGCCTCGCGGTGGGCGGTGTTCTCGGGCCCACGCCCATAGAGCCCGGAGACGAACGCGCCGTCGTACGGGGGCGTGTAGAGCGGCCACCCGGTCTTGGCGCCGTCCCCACCGGTCCTCGCGTATCCGGCCCCGACCGGCGGAACACGCACACCGAGATACCCGTTGCCCGCGTACGCGTGGTACGGACTCTCGGCATCGGCGGCCCGGGTCCCCAGCGCCCACCCGGCCCCACCACAGCCGGATTCGGCTGCCGGTGCGGCGTGTGCGGGAGGAGCAAGGGTGGCACCAATGGTGAGGCTGGCGATGGCGACGAGGCGTGCTGTCTTCATGAGAAGAGAGTGATCCGAACACGACTGCCGACCGCGGACGCGCGCCGGGGAAATTCAAGCCCCGCCGGCGATTGAGGCGCGGGGTCCGGGGCAGAGCCCCGATCTTTCAAGCCCCTGCGGCGATTGAGCAGCGGGGTCCGGGGCAGAGCCCCGCGGCCGCAACACCGTTCCGGCGCAACACGGCGGCTTAACCTCACCGCATGAGCCTCACCACCTACTGCCCCGCCGACGGCACCCGCATCCCCTCCGGCTCCCTCACCTGGCGCTGCCCCTCCTGCCACGGCCCCCTCGACCTCGACTACTCACCCACCCCGAGCCCCCTCAAGTCCCTCACAGGCCGCACCAGTTCGATGTGGCGCTACGCGGAATGCCTCCCCCTCCCACGACCGGACTGCACCCTCGGCGAAGGGCGGACGCCCCTCGTGCCGCTCACCGCCGACGTGGACGCCAAGCTGGACTTCCTCAACCCCACCCTCTCCTTCAAGGACCGCGGCGCGGTGATGCTCGCCGCGCTGGCCACCCGCCTCGGCCCCGAGCGCGTCATCGCCGACAGCAGCGGCAACGCCGGAACCGCCATCGCCGCCTACTGCGCCCGCGCCCGCCTCGCCTGCACCGTCTACGTCCCCGAGGCCACGTCCGCCAAGAAGCTGGAGCAGATCCGGGCCCACGGCGCGCGCCTCGAAGTGGTCCCCGGCGACCGCGAGGCCACGGCCCGCGCGGCCCGCGCCGCCGCCGACGAGGACGGGGTGTTCTACGCCAGCCACGTCTACAACCCGTACTTCCTGCACGGCACCAAGACGTACGTCCACGAACTGTGGGAGGACATGGGGGGCCGCCTCCCCGGGGTCCTGGTCCTCCCTGTCGGCAACGGAACGCTGCTGCTCGGCGCGGCCCTCGCCGTCGCCGAACTGCACCACGCCGGCCTGATCGACCGCCGCCCCGCCCTGCACGCCGTGCAGTCGGCGGCGGTCGCCCCACTGGCGCGCGCGTGGCAGGCCGGATCGGTCGAGATCGTGGTCGACGAGGCCCCGGCCCCCACCGCGGCCGAGGGCATCGCCATCCCGAACCCGCCGCGTGCCCGCCAGATCCTGCGCGCCGTCCGCGAATCCGGCGGCGCCTTCCACACGGTGACGGAGGACCAGATCCGGCACGCCCAACTCGACCTCGCCTCCCGCGGCCTCTACGTGGAGTCGACGGGCGCGGTGTGCTGGGCCGCGACCCGCGAGGGCGGCGCTCTCGGCGGCCGGAGCGCCGTGGTCCCGCTGTGCGGCGCGGGGCTGAAAACGGGCCTCGTGGCCGACCCCGGAAACGTATGAATGCTCGAACCACGGCCCGATGTGTGAATGCCGCACTACCTGGGCAAAGTCGCTGCGTAAAGGCCCCTGAGGTCGGAACTCATCACATCGAGTGATTCTTTGGCCTTTGCTTGCACGCCTCAACCCACGGTTGCCACGCTGTTGCTGTCTGTCAATCCGATGGGGATCCGAGGGGACGAAAAGTGACATTCGGTGAGCAGCCGGCGTATCTCCGCGTTGCGGGTGACCTCCGCAAGAAGATCGTCAGCGGATCGCTGCCGCCGCACACCCGCCTCCCCTCACAGGCCAAGATCCGTGAGGAGTACGGGGTTTCGGACACGGTGGCGCTGGAGGCCCGCAAGGTCCTGATGGCGGAGGGGCTCGTCGAGGGCCGCTCGGGCTCGGGGACCTATGTGCGCGAGCTGCCCGTGCCGCGCCGCGTCTCCCGCTCCGGCTACCGGCCGGACAGCGGTTCCACGCCGTTCCGGCAGGAGCAGGCCGACCCGGAGGCGCGGGGGACCTGGGAGTCGCGCAGCGAGCAGATCGAGGCGGTCACCACGGTCGCGGAGCGGCTCGCTCTCCGCGCGGGCGACCGGGTGATGCGCACCAAGTACGTGTACCGGGACGCAGGCGAGGCGATGATGCTCGCGACCTCCTGGGAGCCCCTCGCGGTGACGGGGCGTACGCCCGTGATGCTCCCGGAGGAGGGCCCGCTCGGCGGCTGCGGGGTGGCCGAGCGCATGGCCGCGATCGACGTGATTGTGGACAACGTGACGGAGGAAGTCGCCGCCCGCCCCGGCCTCGCCGAGGAGCTGAGCGCGCTCGGCGGCGTGCCGGGGCATGTCGTGATCGTCATCCACCGGACCTTCTTCGCCTCCGGCCGACCGGTGGAGACGGCCGACGTCGTCGTCCCCGCGGACCGCTACCGCATCGCGTACCACCTGCCGGTGAGATAGCCCCCGCAGCGCCCGATGTCCGGCGCGCCCCGTCCGGGCCGTGTGATCCCGAGTTAACCGTGCCCCAACTCCCGTAACAGGCAGGCAATCGAGCGCTGCCGCAGATTGTCATGTACGGCTCCTAACTTCCCTCTCCGTACGCAGTTGGTATACCGCCGACGGAGGAACGGGTAGCCGCCATGACCGAGACCGCCGTACCCCACGCAGACCCGGCGTCCGGGTCGCCCGCAGGAGGGCCCGACGGGCGGGCCCCGAAGCGCAGTTACGCCAAGCTGGCCGCCGACGAGTCCCGCGAGGACTACTCGCTGCGCTACGCCCCGCACTCCTACCGGCGCTGGTCGCCGACCATGGTCGCCTCCACCGCACTCGGCGGCATCGCCTACCTCGCGGACTTCGCGATCGGCGCGTCCATCGTCTTCACCTACGGATTCACCAGCGGACTCGCCTCGATCCTGTGCGCGGCGACGATCATCTTCACCACCGGCATCCCGATCGCCCGGGCCTGCGCCAAGTACGGCCTGGACATGGATCTGATCACCCGGGGCGCCGGCTTCGGCTACTTCGGCTCGACGCTCACGTCCCTCATCTACGCCTCGTTCACCTTCATCTTCTTCGCGCTCGAAGGCTCGATCATGGCGCAGGCGATGCACGAGGTCTTCGGACTGCCGCTGCCCATCGGGTACTTGGTGACCACGCTGATCGTGATCCCGATCGTGTTCCGCGGGATGGGCGCGCTCGCCAAG
This sequence comes from Streptomyces sp. NPDC002795, assembly GCF_042888725.1. Taxonomy (NCBI): domain Bacteria; kingdom Bacillati; phylum Actinomycetota; class Actinomycetes; order Kitasatosporales; family Streptomycetaceae; genus Streptomyces; species Streptomyces sp. NPDC002795. The sequence continues at coordinate 215,978 of NZ_JBIAQB010000002.1, read as the reverse complement.
GTGCAGGCGTGGACGCAGCCGGTCTGGCTGATCGGTCTCGTCCTGCCCTTCGTGATCCTGCTCTTCCACTCGCCGGGTTCCTTCGGTGACTTCACGAGCTTCGGCGGGACCGAGGGCGCGGGCAGCGGCTTCTCCTGGATCGGCTTCGGGCTCGGCACCGGTGTCGCGCTCTCGCTCATCGCCCAGATCGGCGAGCAGGCCGACTATCTCCGCTTCATGCCGGCCAAGACGGAAGCGAACAAGAAGCGGTGGAATCTGGCCGTTCTCGCGGCAGGCCCCGGCTGGGTGGTCATCGGCGCCGCCAAGCAGCTCGGCGGCGCGCTCCTCGCCTTCGTGGCCCTGGAGGCCGTCGGCAAGACGCACGCCCTCGAACCCATCGCGCCGCAGGTCGAGGCGCTCAAGCCCTGGCTCGGCTCGGTCGCGCTGCCCGTCGCCGCGCTCTTCGTGGTGGTCTCACAGATCAAGATCAACGTCACCAACGCGTACAGCGGTTCGCTGTCCTGGTCGAACTTCTTCTCCCGCGTGACGCACCGGCACCCCGGCCGCGTCTGGTACATCTTCCTCAACCTCGCCATCGCGCTGACGCTGATGGAACTGAACATGTTCGCGGCCCTGAACAAGCTGCTCGGCTTCTACTCGAACGTCGGCATCGCCTGGATCGTCGCCGTCGCCGCCGACCTCGTCATCAACAAGCGGGCGGGCTGGAGTCCCCGGTACATCGAGTTCAAGCGGGCGTACCTGTACGCGGTGAACCCGGCCGGATTCGGCGCGATGGTGATCGCCTCGGTCGTCTCGATCCTGGCGTTCTTCGGGCTCTTCGGCGAGTACGCCCAGGCCTTCTCCACCTTCATCGCCGCAGGTCTCGCGCTGATCCTGTGCCCGCTCATCGCGTGGGCCACGAAGGGCAGGTACTACCTGGCGCGGCCGAACCCCGTGAATGGCCCGGACGTCCCGGTCGAGGACATCACCGCGACCCACACCTGCACCGTCTGCGAGACCGCCTACGAACTCCCGGACATCGCCGACTGCCCGGCCCACTCCGGCCCGATCTGCTCGCTCTGCTGTTCCCTCGACGCCGGCTGCGGCGACGTCTGCACCAAGCGGCCGAGCGGCGAACCGGTACTGATGCCGATGCCGGAGGTGCGTACGCACTGAGGCACTGTCGGCGACGGAGGGGGCGCACCCGCGGGGTGCGCCCCCTCCGTCCGTCGTACGCGTGTCCGGTCAGTGGCTTGTTGCGTATCTCTTTGTGCCAATCCGTATCCGGTGCGTAAAGGTCAGGCGTAGGCTCGGGCATATGCGGGGTGCGGTTTCCTAGGGGTTGGGAGGCAGGGCGCGATGCGAGTCGAGGCCGGGGCGGCCAGGGAGGGGCGGGGCGCGATGAACGACAGCACGACCACACTTCCGTGGCTGGTCATCCGCGAGGACGACAACGGGAACCGCTACCGGGTGGGCCGTTACGCCACGAAGGCCGAGGCCCAGCGCATGGCCGACAGCCTCGACGACCGCAGGGGCCACGAGCCGACGTACTGGGTGGAGCGCCTGGGGCAGGGGCGGAACGGCACGGCGCTCTGACGGAGCCATAGGCTCCGGCGTATGCCCCCCGAGTCACCAGCACCGACCGTCGTGGTCGCCGCGGCCCTGTACGACACCGATGAGCGGCTGCTCGCCGCGCGGCGCAGCGCGCCCCCTGAACTCGCCGGCCGCTGGGAGCTGCCCGGCGGCAAGGTCGAACCGGGCGAGACGCCGGAGCGTGCGCTCGTCCGCGAGCTGCGCGAGGAACTCGGCATCGAGGCCGAACCGCTCGCCCGGGTGCCGGGAGAATGGCCCCTGAAGGCGGGATACGTACTGCGGGTCTGGCGCTGTCATCTGCGCTCCGGCACCCCGCGCCCCCTCCAGGACCACGACGAGCTGCGCTGGCTGACGGCGGCCGAGGCGTGGTCCGTGGACTGGCTCGACCAGGACGTCCCCGCGGTGAAAGAGGTCCTGCGGGACCGCCTCTGACGGGGGCTCGCGGCCATTTCCCAGGCACCTCCCGCGCGCCTCGCCTACGCCGTCCGTACCACCGCGCCCCCTACTTCGCGATAGCGCGCCACTCCGTCCGGGTATATCCCAATTAACCCTATGAAACCGGACAGGGTCCTTCGCGGGCCAGGGAAGTGATCCGCGTGCTCCACACTGAAGGCGACTGCGTCGAGTGGGCCTTTCCCGCCGACCCGTCGGCCGTCCGCAGGGCGCGCTCCGAGGTGCGTACACAACTCGTCGCATGGGGGCTCGAAGAGCTCGCCGACATCGCCGCGCTGCTGGTCAGTGAACTGGTGACCAATTCCCTGCGGTACGCGTCCGGCCCCATCGGCGTACGGCTCGCCTGCCTGCCCGAAACCTCCGGCGTCCTCCTGGTGGAGGTCTCCGACCCGCTGCCCGACCCGCCCTGCGCCCGCACCGCGGCCCCCGACGAGGAGGGCGGGCGCGGGCTGCAACTGGTGACGGACGTGTCGCGGCGCTGGGGCACGCGGACCGGCGGGGAGCGATCGGGCGGCAAGACCGGGAAAACGGTGTGGTTCGAGCTGGCGCTGCCGGGTTAGGAGACGCCCGAGTGGGACAGACGCGGGTGTGAGGGAGCGCGTGTGAGATGTCGTGTGTGGGCGCACCCGCACCCTGGGTACGCAAACAGTCGGTCCCGACGGGCCAAAAAGCGTCGGGACCATGGTATGATCGTGAACACCGTGTTGCGCGGCTCCGTAGTGCTGGATACTGCGTGCAGCCGCCTCGGTGACCGGTGCCGGAACGCGGTGAGCTGGAGGGGACGGTTCGCGTGAGCGAGATACCAGCGAAGGGCAGGGCGTCCGAGGACTCCTCGGGCGCGGCCTCGGCGCCGCGCGCGGAGCGGGTGCCGCTGGGCGGTGACGCTCCTGATGCCGCGGGCACGGAGCGTGCGGAACCGATCCCGGAACCGGAACCGGACGCTTCCCCGGCTCTCCCCGAGGAGTCCCTCGGCCGCACCGACCTCTGGCAGGCGAGCCCACCGGGTTCGATCTACGACTACATCAAGGTCGCCTCCTTCTCGATCGGCTCCGACGGCGCGATCGAGCAGTGGAGCCGGCGGGCCGCCGAGCTCTTCGGGGTCCCGTCCCAGGAGGCCGTGGGCAAGGACCCCATCGAGGCCTTCGTCCCCGCGGACCTGCGTGAGCGCGGCCACCGCAAGATGGCGGAGATCCTGGACGGACAGGAGTGGACGGGCGTCGTCCCGTTCCGCGTACCGGCGCCCGACCCCGAAGAGGCGACGGAAGCGGAACCGCGAGCGGAGGCGCCGCTCGTGGCGGGTGCGGGGCCGACCGGGCTCGCCGAGATCTATGTGATGCCGACGACCACCGAGTCCGGCGAGCGCGCCGCGGTGTGCATCGTCGTCGACGTACGGACCCTGCGCCACATGGAGACCGACCTCGCGGCCTCGCAGGCGATTTTCGGCCAATCCCCCTTCGGCTTCCTGCTGTTCGGCACCGACCTCAAGGTCCAGCGCACCAACCGCACCCTCACCTCGGTCTTCGGCGGACACGTCGACGACCACCGGGGCCGCACCGTCCACGACTATCTGCCGCGGCACGAGGCCGACCGGGTACAGGGCGCGCTGCGCCGGGTCCTGGAGACGGGCGACGCGGTCACCGACATGCAACTGGTCGGCCCCGCCCCGGAGTCCACCGAGCGGCGGCACTGGTCCATCAACCTCTACCGTGTGCACAGCGGTTCGGGCCGCCCCATCGGCGTCGCGGGCCTCGCCACCGACGTCACCCGCAGGCACGCCGCCGCCCGCGAGGCCGCGCACGCCCGCCGCAACCTGGCGCTCCTGAACGAGGCGGGCTCCCGGATCGGCAACTCGCTCGACCTGGAGACGACCGCCCGCGAACTCCTCGACGTCGTCGTCCCCGGCTTCTGCGACCTCGCCTCCGTCGACCTGTACCAGGGGCTGCTCGCGGGCGACGAGGCCCCGCCGGGCCTCGCCGACGGCAGCGCCGAACTGCGCAGGGTGGCCGCCGCGAGCGCCGTCGCCGACATGCCGTTCCTCGACCTCGGCGGGGAGGCCCCCGTCAACGTGGGGGCGGTGCACCGCTTCGCGTTCAACTCACCCTGCGCGCACGCCCTGCGCACCGCGCGGCCGCAGACGCTGCCCACCGAGCAGCGCGGCCTCGTGCAGTCCACGCTCGCCGTGCCGATGGTCGCGCACGACACGGTCGTCGGGCTCGTGCAGTTCTCCCGTACGAAGGGCAGCGAGCCCTTCAACGAACGGGACCGGACGCTCGCCATGGAGCTGGCCGCCCGCGCCGCGGTCTGTATCGACAACGCGCGCCTCTACCGCCGCGAGCACGAGCGCGCCCTGATCCTGCAGCGCTCCCTGCTGCCGCCGGACGACCCGGAGGCCGCCGGGCTCGACATCGCCTGCCGCTACCGGCCCGGCAACGCCGCCACCGAGGTCGGCGGCGACTGGTTCGACGTCATCGAACTCCCGGGACACCGAACAGCGTTGGTCATCGGTGACGTCATGGGGCGCGGCCTGCGCGCCGCCGTCGCCATGGGCGAACTGCGCACCGCCGTACGTACGTTGTCCCTGCTGGACCTCGAACCCGCCGAAGTGCTCAGCGCGTTGGACGAGATCGCCCGCGGCCTCGGCACCCCCGGCGGCGCCCAGCAGGGCACCCGCCCCGCCCGCTCCGCGCGCTCCTTCGGCGGCGAGGACCTCTCCGAGGTGTACCTCGCCACCTGTGTCTACGCGGTGTACGACGCGGTCACCCGGCGCTGCACGTTCGCGAACGCGGGCCACCTGCCGCCGGTCCTCGTCGAACCCGGCGAGAGCGCGCTCATGCTCGACGTACCGCCGGGGATGCCGCTCGGCGTCGGCGGCGAGCCGTTCGAGGAGGTGGAGGTGGAGATCCCGGAGGGCGCACTGCTCGCCCTCTACACGGACGGCCTGGTGGAATCCCGCGATCATCCGCTCGACGAGGGCCTTTCCGCCTTCCGCAACGCGCTCGACGATCCCTCCCCGGCCCTTGAGGACGTCTGTGACCACGTCCTGAACACCCTCGACACGCATCACGGTGAGGACGACATCGCGCTCCTCATGGCCCGTGTGGAGGGGCTGCCGAGCGAGAACGTCGGCGACTGGACCCTGCCGCGCGAGCCGAAGTCGGTGGGCAGGGCCCGCGAGCACGCGCGGGCGCAGCTGTCGAGCTGGGGCCTCGAAGCCCTCGTCGACACGTCGGAACTGCTGGTCAGCGAGCTGGTCACCAACGCACTGCGGTACGGCGAGGGCGACATCAGGCTCCGCCTCCTCCTCGACCGCACGCTGGTGTGCGAGGTGTGGGACGCGGGTCTCGTGCAACCGCGCCGGCGCCGGGCGCGGGACACGGACGAGGGTGGCCGGGGGCTTCAGCTCGTCGGGCTGCTGAGCGCGGCGTGGGGCGCGCGCCGGACACCGCGCGGGAAGACGGTCTGGTTCGAGCTGCCGCTGCCGGACGGGGAGACGGGTCTGGCGGATCCGACGGAGGCGCTGCTCAGCCTGTTCTGACCGGGGAGCTGTCCGGCCTTCGGCGCGGTCACCTGTGGTGACGCCGAACACATCACTCCACCCCCCTTTGCATGGTCATGCATCGTCATGCATACTCTTCCTATGTCCAAGGTCCTCACATCCCTCCCGGCCGGCGAGCGCGTCGGCATCGCCTTCTCGGGCGGCCTCGACACGTCGGTCGCCGTCGCGTGGATGCGTGACAAGGGCGCCGTCCCGTGCACGTACACCGCCGACATCGGCCAGTACGACGAGCCCGACATCGACGGCGTGCCCGCCCGCGCGCAGGCGTACGGCGCCGAGATCGCGCGTGCCGTCGACTGCAAGGCCGCCCTCGTCGAGGAGGGTCTTGCCGCGCTGACCTGCGGCGCGTTCCACATCCGCTCGGGCGGTCGCGCGTACTTCAACACGACGCCGCTCGGCCGCGCGGTCACCGGCACGCTCCTGGTGCGGGCGATGCTGGAGGACAACGTCCAGATCTGGGGCGACGGCTCGACGTACAAGGGCAACGACATCGAGCGGTTCTACCGCTACGGTCTGCTCGCCAACCCGAACCTGCGGATCTACAAGCCGTGGCTCGACGCGGACTTCGTGACCGAGCTCGGCGGCCGGCAGGAGATGTCGGAGTGGCTGGTCGAGCACGGCCTGCCCTACCGGGACTCGGCGGAGAAGGCGTACTCCACGGACGCCAACATCTGGGGTGCCACGCACGAGGCCAAGACGCTCGAGCACCTGAGCGTCTCGCTCGAGACGGTCGAGCCGATCATGGGCGTCAAGTTCTGGGACCCGTCGGTGGAGATCCCCACCGAGGACGTCACGATCGGCTTCGAGCAGGGCCGCCCGGTCACGATCAACGGCAAGGAGTTCGCCTCCGCCGTCGACCTGGTGATGGAGGCCAACGCGATCGGCGGCCGTCACGGCCTGGGCATGTCCGACCAGATCGAGAACCGGATCATCGAGGCCAAGAGCCGCGGCATCTACGAGGCGCCGGGCATGGCCCTCCTGTTCGCCGCGTACGAGCGCCTGGTCAACGCGATCCACAACGAGGACACGGTCGCCCAGTACCACTCCGAGGGCCGGCGTCTCGGCCGGCTGATGTACGAGGGCCGCTGGCTCGACCCGCAGGCCCTGATGATCCGCGAGTCGCTCCAGCGCTGGGTCGGCGCCGCGATCACCGGCGAGGTCACCCTGCGGCTGCGGCGCGGCGAGGACTACTCGATCCTCGACACGACGGGCCCGGCGTTCTCGTACCACCCGGACAAGCTCTCCATGGAGCGCACCGAGGACTCGGCGTTCGGCCCGGTCGACCGGATCGGCCAGCTGACCATGCGCAACCTCGACATCGCCGACTCGCGCGGCAAGCTCGAGCAGTACGCGGGCCTTGGTCTCCTCGGCGAGGGCAGCCCGGTCGCCGGCCTCGTCGGCACCATGCCGGAGGGCGGCGCCCAGGCGATCGCCTCCCGCGGCGAGATCTCCGCGGAGGACGAGGCGTTGGACCGCGCGGCGATGGAATCCGGCACGGACTGACTCCGTCGGTTGACCGGTGATGAAGGGGCACCCCGAGCGTGGGGTGCCCCTTCATCGCTCGACGGCGGCACCGTCCGCACACGGCTCGGGGCTCTGCCCCGGACCCCGCTGCTCAATCGCCGCAGGGGCTCAAGAGGTGCGACGGCGGATCTTGTTGCCCAGCCACACCACCGGATCGTACTTGCGGTCGGCCGCCCGTTCCTTCAGGGGGATCAGGGCGTTGTCCGTGATGTGGATGCCCTCGGGGCAGACCTCCGAGCAGCACTTGGTGATGTTGCAGTAGCCGAGACCGTGTTCGTCCTGGGCCGTGCGTTTGCGGTCGAGGCCGTCGTCGGAGGCCGCGTCCAAGGGGTGCATGTCGAGTTCCGCCACGCGCATCAGGAAGCGGGGGCCCGCGAAGGCCGTCTTGTTGTCCTCGTGGTCGCGGACGACATGGCAGGTGTCCTGGCACAGGAAGCACTCGATGCACTTGCGGAACTCCTGCGAGCGGTCGACGTCCTCCTGCATCATTCGGTACTCACCGGGCCCGACCCCGGCCGGCGGAACGAAGGCCGGAACCTCGCGGGCCTTCGTGTAGTTGAAGCCGACGTCGGTGACGAGGTCGCGCACGACGGGGAAGGCACGCAAGGGCGTCACCGTGATCACCTCGTCGCGGGTGAACACGGACATGCGCGTCATGCACAGCAGCCGCGGCCGGCCGTTGATCTCCGCGGAGCACGAACCGCACTTGCCCGCCTTGCAGTTCCAGCGGACCGCCAGGTCGGGGGCCTGCGTCGCCTGGAGGCGGTGGATGATGTCGAGGACCACCTCGCCGTCGTTCACCTCGACCTTGAAGTCCTCCAGGCCGCCCCCGCCGACGTCGCCCCGCCACACCCGGAAGGCCGCCTCGTAGCTGCTCACTCGAAAAGCTCCTCTTCGGCCAGGTACTTCACCAGCTCCTCCTTCTCGAACAGGGCGAGCAGGTCGGCGCGGACGGGTTCGGTGGTCTCGCGGGTGAGCGTGATCTGGCCGCGCACCGGGTCCGTGGCCGCCAACCCGCCGGTGGGATCCCGGAGTTGGCACAGCAGATTCGCGCGCCGCCACTCCCGGTCCATCGCCGGGTAGTCCTCGCGGGTGTGCCCGCCGCGCGACTCCGTGCGCTCCAGCGCGGCCCGCGCGACGCACTCGCTGACCAGGAGCATGTTCCGCAGGTCGAGTGCCAGGTGCCAGCCCGGATTGAACTGGCGGTGCCCCTCGACCCCGGCCCGCCGCGCCCGCACCCGCAGATCCGCGAGCTTGCGCAGCGCCTGCCCCATCTCGGCCTCCCGCCGGATGATGCCGACGAGGTCGTTCATCGTCTGCTGGAGCTCCTGGTGCAGGGTGTACGGATTCTCGGGCGTGACGCCCTCCTCCTGACACTCCGCCGAGAACGGGCGAAGCGCCTCGGCCGCCGCCGTGTCGATCAGCTCGTCGGCCACGGTCGGACGCGCCGTGCGGCGCGAGACGGCGTACGTCGCCGCGTGCAGGCCCGCCCTGCGGCCGAACACCAGCAGGTCGGAGAGCGAGTTGCCGCCGAGCCGGTTGGAGCCGTGCATGCCACCGGCCACCTCACCGGCCGCGTACAGACCCGGCACACCGCGCGCCGCCGCCGTGTCCGAGTCGACCGCGATGCCGCCCATCACGTAGTGACAGGTCGGCCCGACCTCCATCGCCTCGGCCGTGATGTCGACGTCCGCCAGCTCCTTGAACTGGTGGTACATGGAGGGCAGTCGACGCCGGATCGTCTCGGCGGGCATCCGGGTCGAGACGTCCAGGAACACACCGCCGTGCGGCGTGCCGCGGCCCGCCTTCACCTCGGAGTTGATCGCCCGCGCCACCTCGTCGCGCGGCAGCAGCTCAGGAGGCCGGCGGTTGTGGTCCGGGTCCTCGTACCAGCGGTCGCCCTCCTCCTCCGACTGCGCGTACTTCTCCTTGAAGACGTCGGGGACGTAGTCGAACATGAACCGCTTGCCCTCGGAGTTGCGCAGCACACCGCCGTCGCCGCGCACCGACTCAGTGACCAGGATCCCCTTCACCGAGGGCGGCCAGACCATGCCCGTCGGGTGGAACTGCACGAACTCCATGTTCAGCAGCGGCGCCCCGGCCAGCAGCGCGAGCGCGTGCCCGTCGCCCGTGTACTCCCACGAGTTCGACGTCACCTTGAAGGACTTGCCGATGCCACCGGTCGCCAGGACCACGCTCGGCGCCTCGATGACGAAGAAGCGCCCGCTCTCCCGCTCGTAGCAGAAGGTGCCGGAGACCTGCCCCTCCTCGTCCTTCAGGACGCGGGTGACCGTGCACTCCTGGAAGACCTTGAGGCCGGACTCGTAGTCGCCGGTCTCCTTGAAGTCCTGCTGCTGGAGCTGGACGATCTTCTGCTGGAGCGTGCGGATCAGTTCGAGGCCGGTACGGTCGCCGACGTGCGCGAGCCGCGGGTACTCGTGCCCGCCGAAGTTCCGCTGCGAGATCCGCCCGTCACCGGTCCGGTCGAACAGCGCGCCCCAGGTCTCCAACTCCCATACGCGGTCGGGGGCTTCCTGCGCGTGCAGCTCCGCCATCCGCCACTGGTTGAGGAATTTGCCGCCGCGCATCGTGTCGCGGAAGTGCACCTGCCAGCTGTCGTGTGAGTTCACATTGCCCATGGAGGCGGCGATGCCGCCCTCCGCCATCACCGTGTGGGCCTTGCCGAACAGTGACTTGCAGATCACCGCCGTACGGGCGCCCCGCTCACGCGCCTCGATCGCGGCCCGGAGCCCTGCGCCACCGGCGCCCACCACGACAACATCCCACTGCTGCCGCTCCACCACGCTCATCAGAAAGCCCCCACCATTAGAAGAACCGCGGATCGTCGAAGGCGCCGGACGCGACCAGGTACACATAGAAGTCGGCGAGCGCGACGCTCACCAACGAGGCCCAGGCGAGCAGCATGTGACGGGCATTCAGTTTTCCTACCCAGCCCCAGAGCCGATAGCGCACCGGGTGTTTCGAGAAGTGCTTGAGGCGTCCGCCCACGATGTGCCGGCACGAGTGGCAGGAGATCGTGTAGGCCCAGATCAGCGCGATGTTCAGGAGGAAGACCAGCGTGCCGAGGCCCATGTGGCCCCACTCGTAGTTCTCGTCGCGGAACGCGAGGACCGTGTCGTAGGTCAGGATGCAGGCGACGAGGACGGCCGCGTAGAAGAAGTAGCGGTGGATGTTCTGGAGGATCAGCGGGAACTTCGTCTCACCGCTGTACTTCTTGTGCGGCTCGGCCACCGCGCAGGCCGGCGGTGACGCCCAGAAACCGCGGTAGTAGGCCTTGCGGTAGTAGTAGCAGGTCAGCCGGAAGCCCAGCGGGAAGATCAGGATCAGCAGGGCGGGGGACAGGCCCCACCAGCCGCCGAAGATCTCCCAGTTGGGGCCGCCCCGCATCGGTTCGCAGTTGTCCGCGAGGCAGGGCGAGTAGAACGGCGAGACGTAGGGGGCCGCGTAGTAGTCGGCGTTCGCGAAGGCCCGCCACGTCGAGTAGACGATGAAGGCGAACAGTCCGCCCGCGGTCGCGGCCGGGGCCAGCCACCAGCGGTCCGTGCGCAGATGGGGCGCGGAGATCGCGGCACGGGTCCGGCCTCGGACGCCGGTGCCGCCTTCGGTATGGGGGTCTTCGGTACTGGTGGGTTCCGTGCCGGTGGCCAACGAAGCCTCCGCTCGCAGGGACGGGGGACGGGGGACGGGGATGGGGATGCGGATGAGGGCGGGTCAGGGTGCGTGGCGGTCCCGGGCGCCGAGCCCTTCGTCGTCCGAGTCGGTCCACAGGGACCTGTCGTACGGGGCGTCGGAGATCGTCACGAGGTCGGGACGGCGCGGTGTGTCCGGGCTCGCGGCCGACTCGCGCAGCAGGGCGACGCTCTCGCGCAGATGCGCCGTGTCGGCGCGCACCCGGCGAAGATCCGGGCCTCCCGCGACGCCCTCGAGCTGGGGCTGCAGGCGTCCCACGGCGCGCGCGAGATCGTCGACACAGCGCTGAATTGCCGTCAAGTCGTCGTGCAGGGACATGATTTGGCCTCGCTTCCGCTGGTGCGGCGGAGTTGCTCATGCGCCTGCGAGTGTCGCGCGTCACATTGCCGTTTGTGAAGGGATCCGTGCGGATTGCCGGTGCGCCATGGGTTCCTTTGGGCCGCACGGGTGGCTTTCAGGTGCCCTGCGGGCGTGTCGGACGGCGCCTCTCCCCGGATCCACTTCAGTTGGCCGATAGATGTGATCAGCTCCATATACCGCCAAATGAGACAAAACCGGCCAGCCCCGGAGGTACCCGTGATGCCCCACGTCCCCAGGCGCCCACGAGCCGCCGCGCGCTCGGCCGCGTTCCTCGTGAGCGGCGCGCTCGCCGTGACCGCGCTCGCCGGGTGCGGCTCCGACGACGAGGCGGGCCGACCCGCCGCCGGACCCGACGTCGCCTCGGCCGCCCGTACGCAGATCAAGGACGGTGGCACGCTGCGGTGGGCGATCGACGACGTGCCGCAGACCCTCAACTCCTTCCAGGCCGACGCGGACGCGGCCACCAGCCGGGTCACCGGGGCCGTGCTGCCCTCGATGTTCCGGCTCGACGCGCAGGGGCGCCCGCAGGCCGACTCCGACTACCTGGAGAAGGCCGAGGTCATCAAGACCGAGCCCAAGCAGGTCGTGCTGTACAAGCTGAACCAGCAGGCGGTGTGGAGCGACGGCCGGGAGATCGGCGCCGCGGACTTCGCCGCGCAGTGGCGCGCCCTGTCCGGGAGGAACAGCGCGTACTGGACCGCCCACAACGCGGGCTACAACCGCATCGAGAACGTCGAGCGCGGCAAGAACGACCTGGAGGTGCGGGTCACGTTCGCGAAGCCGTACGCGGACTGGCGCTCGCTCTTCTCGCCGCTGTACCCCAAGGACGTCATGGGGACCCCGGACGCCTTCAACGAGGGCGCGCGCAGCGCGCTCAAGGTGACCGCGGGCCCCTTCGCGCTCGGCGAGATCGACCGGGGCGGCAAGCAGGTCACGCTGGAGCGCAACCCCCGCTGGTGGGGCCGCCCGGCCAAGCTCCAGAAGCTGGAACTCACCGCCGTGCCGCGCGACGAGCGGCCCGCCGCGCTCGCCGCGGGCAAGCTGGACCTCGCCGATGTCGACCCGGAGGCAGCCGAGCGCATCGCGTACGCCGCCCGCGACAAGGGTGCGTCGGGCCCGCTCGCGCACGGCCCCGGCACCGGCGGCACCTCCGGTGAGGCGCTGCGCTCCTGGGCGCGGGCGCACAACGAGGACTGGGAGGTCGCGGAGGCGGAGCTGGAGGCCCGCGCGAAGACCCGCAAGGCCGCGCAGAAGTACGCGAAGGAACAGACGGGGCTGAACGGCTTCGTCGTCCGCAAGTCGCTCGAACCCGCCTATACGCAGCTCGCCCTGAACGGTTCGAGCGGCCCGCTCGCCGACGAGCGGGTGCGCCAGGCCGTCGCCCGCGCCCTCGACCGCGGAAAGCTCGCCGAGAGTGTGCTCAAGCCGCTCGGCCTGCCGGCCGAGACCGTCGGCAGCCACCTCGCCCTCTCCGGTCAGGCCGCCTACGCCGACAACAGCGACGCGCTCGGCGAGCAGGACGCCGACAAGGCGCAGGCCCTGCTCGCCGAGGCGGGCTGGGTGCGCGGCGGCCCGGTCGAGGAGAAGCAGCAGAAGCCCAAGACGGCGGGCGGCAAGGCGGAGGGCGCCGCGGCCGAGTCCAAGGCCGCGGGCGACGGCACGTACATCATGGGCGAGGACGACCAGAAGCCGGACGACGCGAAGCCCGGCGACGCCGCGCCCCCGCTGCTCGGCCCCGGCGCCCTCGCCGACGCGCAGCACTCCGCGCTCCTGCACCAGGCCGACGCCGCGAAGGTGCGCTCCGCCGAGCGGGAGGGCAAGCACGCGGGCGACGCGAAGCAGGGCGCGGCCCGCGGCGCGTACGCCCCGAAGGGCACCCCCGCTCCGCAGCAGGCCGCCGCGAAGGACGCCGGCGAGGCCCATGGCAAGGAAGGCGCCAAGGCCGGCGCCGCCTCGGGGCAGCTCGCCAAGGACGGCAAGCCGCTGACCCTGAACTTCGTGCTGCCCGCCGGCCCCGACGCCGAGCAGCTGCAGTCCGTCGCCGACCGGATCTCGGCCATGCTGCAGAAGATCGGCGTCCGTACGGACATCACCAAGGTCGACGACGAGACCTACTTCAAGGACCACGTCGCGGCCGGCGAATACGACCTGGCGCTGTACTCGTGGCCCGGCTCCGCCTACCCGGCCACCGACGCCCGCCCGATCTACGCCAAGCCGGTCCCGGCCGCCGACGGCGAGCTCACGGTCGAGCAGAACTACACCCGGGTCGGCACCGACCACATCGACCAGCTCTTCGACAGGGCCGTCGGGGAGCTCGACCAGGAGAAGGAGCGCTCGCTCGTCCGGCAGGCCGACGAGCGCATCTGGGCCGCCGCAGGATCGATTCCGCTCTACCAGCGGCCCGAACTGGTGGCGACGAAGGCGAACCTGGTGAACGCCGGGGCGTTCGGCTTCCAGGAGCCCTCCTACGAGGACATCGGCTTCCTGAAGCCGGGTGCGAAGGCCACCGGCTCACCCACAGAGGACGCTGGCTGACCTGCGGTTTTCCCGGGCGGACCGGCGCTTCGGCGGTGGTCCGCCCGGCCCGGCGGAGCCGGCGGCCGTCAAGCCACGTACCATGGGGTGAGGCCGTGGCGTGTCCAGCCCGGCAGGGCGCGTGTACCAAAGAAGTACGCGCAGCCGACCCTTCACTCCGGGAGTACGCCGCAATATGGCCACGCGCCACGACATCCGTAACGTCGCCATCGTCGCCCACGTCGACCACGGCAAGACGACCATCGTCGACGCCATGCTCAAGCAGGCCGGCTCCTTCGCCGCCCACGCTGCCGAGTCGCTCGACGACCGCATGATGGACTCGAACGACCTGGAGCGTGAGAAGGGCATCACGATCCTCGCCAAGAACACGGCGGTGAAGTATCACCCCAAGGATGGCGGCGAGGTCATCACGATCAACATCATCGACACCCCCGGCCACGCCGACTTCGGTGGTGAGGTCGAGCGCGGCCTGTCGATGGTGGACGCGGTGGTGCTGCTCGTGGACGCCTCCGAGGGCCCGCTCCCGCAGACCCGCTTCGTGCTCGGCAAGGCGCTCAAGCAGCGTCTGCCCGTCATCCTGTGCATCAACAAGACGGACCGGCCCGACTCGCGCATCGACGAGGTCGTCAACGAGACGTACGACCTCTTCCTCGACCTGGACGCCGACGAGGACCAGATCGAGTTCCCGATCGTCTACGCCTGCGGTCGCGACGGCATCGCCTCGCTGACCAAGCCGGAGGACGGCACGGTCCCGGCCGACTCCACCAACCTGGAGCCGTTCTTCTCCACGATCCTGGAGAGCGTCCCGGCCCCGACGTACGAGGAGGACGCGCCGCTCCAGGCCCACGTCACCAACCTCGACGCCGACAACTTCCTCGGCCGTATCGCGCTGCTCCGTGTCGAGCAGGGCGAGCTGCGCAAGGGCCAGACCGTGGCCTGGATGAAGCGCGACGGCACGGTTCAGAACGTCCGCATCAGCGAGCTGATGATGACCGAGGCGCTCACCCGCAAGCCCGCCGAGGTCGCGGGCCCCGGTGACATCTGCGCCGTCGCGGGCATCCCCGACATCATGATCGGCGAGACGCTGGCCGACCCGGAGAACCCGGTCGCGCTGCCGCTGATCACGGTGGACCAGCCGGCGATCTCCATGACCATCGGTACGAACACCTCGCCGCTGGTCGGCCGCGGTGGCACGGGCAAGGGCGCGGACGCCAAGGCGGCCGTCAAGGACCGCAAGGTCACCGCCCGCCAGGTCAAGGACCGCCTGCAGCGCGAGCTGATCGGTAACGTCTCGCTGCGCGTCCTGGACACCGAGCGCCCCGACGCCTGGGAGGTGCAGGGCCGCGGTGAGCTGGCGCTCGCGATCCTGGTCGAGCAGATGCGCCGCGAGGGCTTCGAGCTGACGATCGGCAAGCCGCAGGTCGTCACCAAGGAGGTCGACGGCAAGACGCACGAGCCGGTCGAGCGCATGACCGTCGACGTCCCCGAGGAGCACATGGGCGCCGTCACGCAGCTCATGGGCGTCCGCAAGGGCCGCATGGACAACATGTCGAACCACGGCTCCGGCTGGGTCCGCATGGAGTTCGTCGTCCCGTCCCGTGGCCTCATCGGCTTCCGTACGGAGTTCCTGACGAACACCCGCGGCACGGGCATCGCCCACTCGATCCACGAGGGCCACGAGCCGTGGTTCGGCACGCTGACGACCCGTAACAACGGCTCGCTGGTCGCCGACCGCGCCGGCGCGGTCACCCCCTTCGCGATGATGAACCTCCAGGAGCGCGGTGTGCTGTTCACCGAGCCCGGCACCGAGGTGTACGAGGGCATGATCGTTGGTGAGAACTCGCGCGCCGACGACATGGACGTGAACATCACCAAGGAGAAGAAGCTCACCAACATGCGTGCCGCGTCCGCGGACAACACGGAGAACGTGGTCCCGGCCCGCAAGCTCTCCCTGGAGCAGTCCCTGGAGTTCTGCCGCGACGACGAGTGCGTCGAGGTGACCCCGGAGGCCGTCCGCATCCGCAAGGTCGTCCTGGACCACAAGGAGCGCGGCCGCAGCGCTTCGCGCGCCAAGCACGGCTGAGCCACCGCTGCCTGACGGCAGTTGGGCCCGGTACCCCCGAGTGGGGTGCCGGGCCCTTTGCGTTGCCGCTAGTCTTCACGCGGTCTACGCGCAGTGATATGCCGAGTGACATGCCCTGTTGTGATGTCTCCCAACAGGGGGTCAAAACCCCGTCGGGCGCAAGTGATTAAGTCCACCCCGCAGTCCGGAATGCGGACGCCGGTGGTCGATAGGTATGTAACACGTCCGTTTCGTGGCCCTCTATCTCGGATCTGTTTGTCCGGATTTTGGGAGAAGTACGCATCAGGTGTGATCGAACCGAGACCAAAAGAGTGTGGTCGCGACAGCGGCTGTGGCTAATAGTGGTCCGCGTAGAGCTCGGGTCAAAGGGTCACGCGCTAATGGGGGGCGGCGACTCGCGAGCGCACTGAGGCAGCGTCAACTTCGCCGTCAGGGGTGTCGGCCGGTTGGCGATCTTCTGCCTCCACTTGCAGTGAACGAAGTGGACTCATGAGGAGGAACCCATGCAAGGTGCCGCATGCGCCATATGGGTCGCGTCGTCCAGGACAGCAGGTGTTGGCCCCGCGGGAGTGCGCAGTAGTGCTCCGGCGGCCGAGGTGACGATCCGGCGCTGCGACAGTTTTTGACACTTCCTCAGGGGTGGGCCGACCTGCTCGCCCCAGTCGTCAGTCCCTCTCGCGCGCTTCGAGTGACGTACGCCGTGCGACGGCCGCCGGATCGACTTCACCTTCCGGCGGCTTCCAACACCTGTGAAATGGACGAATCATGACAAGTCCAATCGAGATTGAGGGCGCCGAGACCTCTTCCGCCTTGGACAAGGAGAGCGCGCCGCAGGGCGACGCGAAGGAGCCCAAGAAGCTCGAGGGGCGCAGCCCCGGTCAGTTGATGTGGCGGCGCTTCAAGCGGGACAGGACGGGCGTCATATCCGCCTGGATCGTCCTGGCCTTCTTCGCGATAGCCGCGCTCGCCCCGGTCATCTGCGGCCTGTACGGCAAGGACCCGTACACCTTCTACGGCCAGGACGACCCGACGCTCCTCAACGAGTTCAACCTGCCGGCAGGGCCCAACGGTGGTATGTCGCCCGAGCACTGGTTCGGCATCGACCCGAACTACGGGCGCGACGTGTTCGCGTATCTGCTCTACGGCATGCGTACGTCGCTCTACACCGCGCTGTGCGCGACGATCGGCATGGTGCTCCTCGGCGTCGTGATCGGCCTGGCGAGCGGCTACTTCGGCGGCAAGATCGACTACTGGCTCGGCCGGCTCACCGACTTCATGATGGCGCTGCCCAACCAGCTGTTCATGGTCGCGGCCATGCCCGTCATCGTCACCGTCTTCGTGGCTCCCGACGAGGAGACGCCGGTCTACGTCCGGTTCCTCGCCATCACCGGTGTGATGTGGATGCTCACCTGGATGACCCTGGCCCGCCTGGTGCGTGCGGTGACGCTGTCGCTGCGCGAGCGGGAGTTCGTGGAGGCGGCGAAGGTCGCGGGTGCCTCGCCCTGGCGGATCATCCGCAAGGAGCTGCTGCCCAACCTGGTGACGCCGATCATCGTGCAGGGCACCTACCTGCTCCCCAGCACCATCCTCTCGGTCGCCTTCCTCTCCTTCGTCGGCGTCGGCTATCAAGACCCCACGCCCGACTGGGGATTGATGTTCGCGACCGCGGCGAAGATCTACGAGGTGGACCCGACCTACTTGTACTTCCCGGGTGTCGCCATGGTCGTCTTCTTCGTGGCGTTCAACCTCTTCGGTGACTCGGTCCGGGACGCGTTCGATCCCAAGACCGGACGCTGAGCAGGCCTCACCGAGGGTCGCTGCCACCCGGGCGCCGGACCGACACAGCCGGATGCGTCAGGCAGCACACAAGGATCACTACTCACAGGCAGGTGGATTCAACTCCATGAGCATCCTTCGTTCGCGCACGGCGCAGGCGACGATCGTCGCCGCCGCTGTCGGCGCCCTCACGCTGACCGGCTGCAGCAGCGGCAGCAACGACAACGACAAGCCCGTGGGCAAGTCCAAGGACGACGCGAAGGCCCAGGCCAAGCCGGTCGTCATGGGCACCGCGGAGCAGTCGGTCGGCCCGGCCAAGGCGGTCCCGGGCGCCAGGAAGGGCGGCGTCGCCCAGGTCTACCAGGAGACCGACTTCTCGCACCTGGACCCGGGCCAGATATACGTCTCCGACGCCGGTCTGCTCTCCAAGCTCCTCTACCGCGGTCTGACCACGTACACCGAGGACGACAAGGGCACCCAGACGGTCGTCGGTGACCTCGCCAAGGACGCGGGCAAGTCCTCGGACGGCGGCAAGACCTGGACCTTCGAGCTGAAGGACGGGGTCAAGGACGAGAACGGCCACGCCATCACGTCGGCCGACATCCGCCACTCCATCGAGCGGCTGTACTCCTCGTTCCTGACGGACGGTCCGGCGTACATCCAGCAGTGGCTGTCCGGCTCCGGCACCTCGTACCGCAAGGCGTACGCGGGCCCCTACAAGGGCAAGCACCTGCCGGACTCGGTCCTGGACACGCCGGACGACAAGACCATCGTCTTCCACTTCAAGGAAGCGCACACCGACGTCCCGCAGGCCCTGGCCATGGCGGCGTACTCGGTCGTGCCCGAGAAGACGGACACCAAGCAGAAGTACGACCAGAAGCCGGTCGCCACCGGCCCGTACAAGATCTCCGCGTTCAAGCCGGGCAAGAGCCTCAAGCTCGTCCGCAACGACCAGTGGGACGAGAAGACGGACCCGATGCGCCACAACTACGTGGACGGGTTCAACATCGACTTCAACGTCTCCAAGGCCGACCAGACCAAGACGATCCTGGCCGACCGCGGCGAGGCCAAGAACGCCGTCATGTTCTCCGGCCAGATCGACGCCACCCAGCTGCAGAAGATCACGACCGACAAGAAGGTCATGAAGCGCACGGTGCAGGGCTACGGCCCGTACGTGTGGCAGCTGAACATGAACATGGACCGCATCAAGGACAAGAAGATCCGCGATGCCATCGCCCTGGCGATCCCGGGCACCGCGGCCGGCCACGCCGACGGCGGCGCCTACGGCGGTGACGCCGCCAACTCGCTGACGTCGCCCTCCACTCCGGGCTACGACCCGAAGTTCGACCCGTTCAACCGGGCCAAGAAGCCGAACGGCGACATCGAGAAGGCCAAGAAGCTGATCGACGAGGCCGGCGCCAAGGGCAAGAAGCTCGTCTACGCCTTCGCCAACGTCGATGTCCGCGTCACCCAGGCGAACCTGATCATCAACAACCTGGAGAAGATCGGGCTCGACATCCAGAAGAAGGAAGTTGACCAAGCCACCTGGTACGAGCAGATGGGCAAGGTCAAGAACGGCATGGACCTGTACATGACCGGCTGGGGCCAGGACTGGGCCGACGGCAACACCGTCTTCCCGCCGTCCTACGACGGCGCCAACATCCAGGACGGTGCCTCGAACTACTCCCACGTGAACGACAAGCACGTGAACGCGGAGAGCGCCCGCATCCAGAAGATCGCGGACGCGTCCGAGCGCGCCAAGGAGTACGCGAAGCTCTCCGAGTACATCTCGACGAAGATCAACCCGGCTGCCCCGATCTACTACACCAAGATCTTCCAGATCGCCGGATCCAACGTGGGCGGCCTGCGCTACTCGTCGGTCACCAACTACACCGACCCGACGCGGATCTTCCTCAAGAAGTAGTTCGCACAAGGCAGTTCCCGGGGGTGAGAGCGCGGCGGAGCTCTCGCCCCCGGGCCGCCGCACATCCCCTCCTGGTCTCCCACCGCCGCCGTCCTGAGAGCAGCTTTCTGCCATGCTTCGATTTCTCATACGCCGGACGTCTGGCGCAGCACTCATCCTCCTGCTGATCAGCGCCTTCACGTTCTTCATGTTTTTCGCCATCCCACAGGACCCGGCGACGCTCGCGTGCGGCAAGAACTGCACCCCGGACGCGCTGGCGCTCATTCACAAGAACCTGGGGCTCGATCAGCCGGTTCCGGTGCAGTACTGGGAGTTCCTCAAGGGGATCTTCGTCGGACGTGACTTCGCGGTGGGCCACTGCGACGCCCCGTGCTTCGGCGTCTCGTTCCGGAACAACCAGATGGTCTGGGACACGATGATGGACCGTCTCCCGCTGACGCTCTCGCTCATGCTCGGCGGCCTGGTCGTCTTCCTCATCGCCGGCCTGGGAGCCGGTCTGACCGCCGCCCGCTTCCGCGGCACCTGGATCGACAAGCTCTTCTCCGGCGCCTCCCTGGTGACCAGCTCGTTCCAGATCTACCTGCTCGGCCCGATCGTGATGGGCATCTTCGTCTACAGCACCGGCTGGCTGAAGTCGCCCAAGTACGTGTCGTTCTGGGAGAACCCGGCGTCCTGGTTCATGGGGCTGCTGATCCCCTGGATCGTGATGGCGACGATCTTCACCGCCAACTACACGCGTATGTCGCGCTCCTCGATGATCGAGCAGCTCCAGGAGGAGCACGTCAGGGCCGCCAAGGCCAAGGGCATGAGCAGTCGCTTCGTCTTCTTCCGGTACGCCTGGCGCGGCTCGCTCATCCCGATCATCACCATCCTCGGCATGGACATCGCCTCGCTGCTCAGTGGCGGCATGGTCACCGAGCTGACCTTCAACCTCTCGGGGATGGGCCGTCTGGCGATCAGGTCGGTCACCGAGAAGGACCTGCCGGTCCTCATGGGCGTCATGATCATCAGCGCCGCCTTCATCATCCTCTGCAATGTCGTCGTGGACGCCCTGTACGCCGTGATCGACCCGCGCGTGCGGCTGTCCTAGGAGAACCCCCGTGACCACACTCACCAAGCCCGAGGACGCCCCGGCCCCGACCGGTTCCGACGCGTTCTTGTCGGTACGCGACCTGCGGGTGCAGTTCTCCACAGAGGACGGCACCGTCAAGGCGGTGGACGGCCTCTCCTTCGACCTGGAGCGCGGCAAGACGCTCGGCATCGTCGGCGAGTCCGGCTCCGGCAAGTCGGTCACCAACTTGTCCGTGCTCGGCCTGCACCCCAAGAGGAACACCACCATCGACGGGGAGATCCTCCTCGACGGCAAGGAGCTTCTCACCGCCACGGAGCCCGAGCTGGAGAAGCTCCGCGGCAACAAGATGGCGATGATCTTCCAGGACTCGCTGACCGCCCTGTCGCCGTACTACACGGTGGGGCGCCAGATCGCCGAGCCGTTCCGCAAGCACACCGGCGCCTCCAAGAAGGAGGGCCGTGACCGGGCCATCGAGATGCTCGAAAAGGTCGGCATCCCGCAGCCCAAGCAGCGCGTCGACGACTACCCGCACCAGTTCTCCGGCGGCATGCGCCAGCGCGCCATGATCGCCATGTCGCTCGCCTGCAACCCCGAACTGCTCATCGCCGACGAGCCGACCACGGCCCTCGATGTGACGGTCCAGGCGCAGATCCTCGACCTGCTCAAGGACCTGCAGCAGGAGTTCGGCTCCGCGATCATCATGATCACGCACGACCTGGGTGTCGTCGCGAACATGGCCGACGACCTGCTCGTCATGTACGCGGGCCGGGCCGTCGAGCGCGGCAGCGTGCGCGAGGTGCTCAAGCAGCCCCAGCACCCCTACACCTGGGGCCTGCTGGGCTCGATGCCGCGACTGACCTCGGACATCGACGAGCCGCTGATGCCGATCCCCGGCTCACCGCCGTCGCTGCTCAACCCGCCCTCGGGCTGCCCGTTCCACCCGCGCTGCGCCTTCACCGACAAGGTGACGGGGAACCGCTGCTCGGGCGAGCGGCCGCAGCTCCCGGAGGGGCGCGGCTCCGCCTGCCACCTGACGGCGGACCAGAAGCAGCAGGTGTTCATCGAGACGATTCAGCCCCGGCTGCGCTGAGCTGAAACCGGCGACTGGCTCCAGACAGGACCTGACCATGAGCGACAACAAGAGCAACACCACCACGGCGGTCGACGACGCGATCCCCGGCCAGCGTGACAGCGACACAGAGCCGCTGCTCCAGGTCCGGGATCTGCGGAAGCACTTCCCGATCAAGGGCGGCTTCCCGATCCGCCGCACCATCGGGGCGGTCAAGGCCGTCGACGGCGTGGACTTCGAGGTCTACGCGGGCGAGAGCCTGGGCCTCGTCGGCGAGTCCGGCTGCGGCAAGTCGACCACGGGCCGGCTGCTGACCCGCTTGTACGAGCCCACGCAGGGCACCATCACGTACAAGGGCCAGGACATCAGCCACGCGAACCGCAAGCAGCTGGCGCCGATCAGGTCCGAGATCCAGATGATCTTCCAGGACCCGTACGCGTCCCTGAACCCGCGGCAGACGGTCGGCTCGATCATCGCGGGGCCGA
This sequence comes from Streptomyces sp. NPDC002795, assembly GCF_042888725.1. Taxonomy (NCBI): domain Bacteria; kingdom Bacillati; phylum Actinomycetota; class Actinomycetes; order Kitasatosporales; family Streptomycetaceae; genus Streptomyces; species Streptomyces sp. NPDC002795. Next base: position 193,858 of record NZ_JBIAQB010000002.1, on the reverse strand, counting down.
TGGAGATCAACGGGATCAACCCGCCCGGTGGCCGTGAGAAGCGGGTGCGCGAACTCCTGGAGATCGTCGGCCTCAGCCCGGAGCACTACAACCGCTTCCCGCACGAGTTCTCCGGCGGTCAGCGCCAGCGCATCGGGGTCGCCCGCGCGGTGGCCCTGGAGCCGAAGCTGATCGTGGCGGACGAGCCGGTCTCGGCGCTCGACGTGTCGATCCAGGCGCAGGTCGTGAACCTCCTCCAGAAGGTTCAGCGGGAGATGGGCATCGCGTTCGTCTTCATCGCCCACGACCTGGCCATCGTGCGGCACTTCTCGCAGCGGGTCGCCGTGATGTACCTCGGCAAGATCATGGAGGTCGCGGACCGCGACTCGCTCTACAACCGCCCGCGCCACCCGTACACGCACGCGCTGATGTCGGCCGTGCCGGAGGCGGACCTCGACGTAGAGAAGCGGGAGCGGATCCGGCTCGAGGGCGACGTGCCCTCCCCGGTCATGCCGCCGTCCGGCTGCCGGTTCCGCACGCGGTGCTGGAAGGCGCAGGACAAGTGCGCCACGGAGGAGCCCCCGCTGGTCCAGATCTCCGGCAACAGGTCCGGGCACCTCACGGCCTGCCACTTCCCGGAGGACCCGACCATCGAGGCCCGCGCGCAGGACATCGTCCTCGACCCGGCCCTCGCGGCCCTGGAGGGCGACGCCAAGTCCTGACGCCAAGTCCTGACGCCCGGCCCCCGGTATCGACACCGGGGGCCGGGCGTCGGCATGTCCGGGCGTGCTCCGTCCGTCACCGGGTCTCCCGGTCGCCCGCCTTCCCGTAGCGGCGGAAGTCGGCGGTGTCCACGGCCCAGGGGCCGAAGGGGACCAAGTCGCCGTATATGTACGGCTCCGATGAGCGGTAGCGGCCGTCCGCGGGGTCGGAGTGGACCTCGATGGTGCCCGTACGCGGGTCGACGATCAGGTAGTGCTCGATGCCCATGGCCGGGTAGTCGGCGAGTTTGTCGCGGTAGTCGTTGTCGGGGTTCGAGGGGGAGACGATCTCGACGACGGCCAGCACCTGGGAGGCGTCGACGGGCAGGCCGTCCTCGTCGAATGCGGCCTCGGGGAATACCGCTGCATCGGGTAGTCGCATGCGGCCGGCCGAGGGGTGCTCGATTTCGAAGCCATTGGCGCACACGTAACCGGGATGAGTGTCCGGGATCTGCCGATTGAGCTGTTCGCGGATGCGGTGGATGGTCCCCTCGTGCCGCTTCGACGGGCTCGTCATCGCCAGTTTCGGACCGGAAGCCGCGATCTCCACGGTCCATGAGCCTTCGAGGTGCTCGGCGTACTCGGCCAGCTCCTCGGCGATCGCGCGCATCTTCGCGTACTCCATGCGTCGACGGTAGCCGCGCCACCCGCTCCGTCGCCCCCGCGCCCGCGACTCACCTCATTCGGGTGACCCAGCGGGCGGTCCCCGGTCACCGCAGGTCAAATGTCCCCAAGGCCCGTCCCCGTACCGCCCTCTGGAGGACCCTGATGCGCCTCGGCCTGCGTACCGGTGCCCTGGCCGCCGCCCTGGTGCTTGCAGTGCCCTGGCTCGCGTCCTGTGGGGCCACGGCCACCGAGTCGGGTGTCGTGCGGGCGAAGTGGGGCGACCCGCAGAACCCGCTGGAGCCGGCGAACACCAACGAGGTCAACGGCGGCAAGGTCCTCGACATGATCTTCCGGGGGCTCAAGATCTACGACCCCGAAACCGCCGAGCCCAAGTACGCCGTCGCGAAGTCGATCAGCAGCGACGACGCGCAGAACTTCAAGGTCACGCTGAAGGACGGCTGGAAGTTCGCGGACGGCACGAAGGTCACCTCGCAGTCGTTCATCGACGCCTGGAACTACGCCGCCTACCTGCCGAACGCGCAGATCGGCGCCGACTTCTTCGGCTACATCGACGGCTACGACAAGGTTCACCCCGTCAAGGGGAAGCCCACGGCGAAGAAGCTCTCCGGGCTCAAGGCCGTCGACGACCTGCACTTCACGGTCAAGCTGAATCAGAAGTTCTCGCTCTTCCCCGACATGCTCGGCTACGCCGCCTTCTCGCCGCTGCCGAAGAAGTTCTTCACCGACCACGACGCCTGGCTGGAGAAGCCGTTCGGCAACGGCCCGTACGCGGTGACGGACTACGAGCGCGGCGGCCGCATGAAGCTACGTCTCAACGACGAGTACAACGGCACCAAACCCCGAAACAAGGGCGTCGACCTGCTCGTCTACACCGACGACAACACCGCGTACACCGATGTCGTGGCCGGCCAGCTGGACGTGACCGACGCCGTCCCCGCCGAGCAGCTCAGCAATCTCCACAAGGACATCGACGACCGGTACATCAACACCCCGGCCGGCATCATCCAGACGCTGATGTTCCCGATGTACGACAAGGACTGGAGCACCGCCGACGCCCTCAAGGTCCGCCGCGGCGTCTCGCTCGCCATCAACCGTGAGCAGATCACCGACAAGATCTTCCAGAAGACCCGCATCCCCGCCAAGGACTGGACCTCACCCGTGCTCCGCGAGGAGGGCGGCTACAACCCCGACATCTGCGGCGACCGCTGCGAGTACGACCCCAAGAAGGCCAAGCAACTGATCGACGAGGGCGGCGGCTTCCCCGGCGGCAAACTCGTCGTCAGCTACAACGCCGACACCGGCAACCACAAGCAGTGGGTCGACGCCATCTGCAACAGCGTCAACCGGGTCATGGGCAACTCGAAGTCCTGCGTCGGCAATCCGGTGGGCACCTTCGCCGACTTCCGTACGCAGATCCAGAGCGGCAAGTTCAGCGGCCCCTTCCGCAGCGGCTGGCAGATGGACTACCCGCTGATCCAGAACTTCCTCCAGCCCGTCTACACCACGGGCGCCCCCAGCAACGACGGCAAGTGGAGCGACAAGCGGTTCGACGCGCTGATCAACAAGGCCAACGCGGACCCGGACCCGAAGAGCGCGGTCAAGGACTTCCAGGACTCCGAGCGGATCCTCGCCGAGCAGCTCCCCGCGATCCCGCTCTGGTACCAGAACGGCACCGCCGTCTACGGCACCCGCGTGCACGACGTGAAGCTCAACCCCTTCAGCGTGCCGGTCTTCGAGGAGATGACCGTCAGTGACTGAGAACCACGACCGCTCGGGTTATGTGAGGGAGGTGCCGTGGGGCGTTATGTGATCCGACGGCTGCTGCAGATGATCCCGGTGTTCATCGGCACCACGCTGCTGATCTTCCTCATGGTCAACGTCATGGGCGACCCCACCGCGGCGCTCTGCGGCGACAAGGCCTGCGACCCGGCCACCCAGGCGGCGCTGCGCGAGCAGTTCAACCTCGACAAGCCGCTGGTGCAGCAGTACCTGATCTACCTCGGCAACATCTTCCAGGGTGACTTCGGCACCGCCTTCAACGGCGACTCCGTCTCCGACCTGATGCTCCGCGCCTACCCCGTCACCATCAAGCTGACGTTCGTGGCGATCGTCTTCGAGATCGTCATCGGCATCTCCCTCGGCGTCATCACAGGACTGCGCCGCGGCAAGCCCATCGACACGGGTGTGCTCGTCCTGACCCTGGTCGTGATCTCCGTACCGACGTTCGTGACCGGCCTCGTCGCCCAGCTCCTGTTCGGCATGGAGTGGGGGATCGTCAAACCCTCCGTGGCGTACGAGGCGCCACTGAGCGAGCTGATCCTGCCGGGCCTCGTCCTCGCCTCGGTCTCCCTCGCGTACGTGACCCGCCTGACCCGCACGTCCGTCGCGGAGAACGCCCGCTCCGACTACGTCCGCACCGCCGTCGCCAAGGGCCTGCCGCGGCGCCGCATCATCTGGCGGCACCTGCTGCGCAACTCGCTGATCCCGGTGGTCACGTTCATCGGCACCGACATCGGCGCCCTGATGGGCGGCGCCATCGTGACCGAGCGGATCTTCAACATCCGCGGCGTCGGCTACCAGCTCTACCAGGGCATCCTGCACCAGTCCTCGCCGACCGTGGTCGGCTTCGTGACCGTCCTGGTGATCGTCTTCCTGCTCGCCAACCTCATCGTCGACCTGCTCTACGCCGTCCTTGACCCGAGGATCCGCTATGCCTGAGCCCGTCACCCCGGTCACCGTCGAGGCCCAGCTGACGCCCGGCACACCCGAGGGCGGCGGCGCCGAAGGACCCGCGCGCTCGCTGTGGTCGGACGCCTGGCGCTCGCTGCGCCGCAACCCGGTCTTCATCATCTCGGGGCTGATCATCCTGTTCCTGGTGATCGTCGCGATCTGGCCGCAGCTGCTCACGGGCGGCGACCCCAACGACTGCGACCTCGCCCACGGCCAGGAAACGTCCAGCTCGGGACACCCCTTCGGCTACGACGCGCAGGGCTGCGACGTGTACACGCGCACCGTGTACGGGGCCCGCGCCTCGATCACCGTCGGCGTCTGCGCCACCGCAGGGGTGGCGCTCCTCGGCGGGATCCTGGGCGCGCTCGCCGGCTTCTTCGGGCGGTGGGCGGACGCCCTGCTGTCCCGCGTCGCCGACATCTTCTTCGGCATCCCCGTCATCCTCGGGGGCCTGGTCCTGCTGTCCGTGGTGACCTCGACGACGGTGTGGCCGGTGGTCGGGTTTATCGTGTTGCTGGGCTGGCCGCAGATCTCCCGCATCGCCCGCGGCTCCGTCATCACGGTCAAGGAGAACGACTACGTGCACGCGGCGCGCACCCTCGGCGCCTCCAACTCGCGGATCCTGCTGCGGCACATCCTGCCGAACGCCGTCGCCCCGGTGATCGTCGTCGCGACCATCGCGCTCGGCACGTACATCGCCCTGGAGGCGACGCTCTCGTTCCTCGGCGTCGGCCTCAAACCGCCGGCGGTCTCCTGGGGCATCGACATCTCCAACGCCGCCCCGTACATCCGCAACGCCCCGCACATGCTGCTGTATCCGGCGGGGGCGCTGGCCCTCACGGTGCTGGCGTTCATCATGCTCGGCGACGCGGTGCGCGACGCCCTCGACCCCAAGCTGAGGTAGCCGCACATGGCTTTGCTGGAAGTACGCGATCTGCACGTCGAGTTCCGTACGCGCGACGGAGTCGCCAAGGCGGTCAACGGCGTCAACTACACCGTCGACGAGGGGGAGACGCTCGCCGTCCTCGGCGAGTCCGGCTCCGGCAAGTCGGTCACCGCGCAGGCCGTGATGGGCATCCTCGACATGCCGCCGGGCCGCATCTCCGGTGGCGAGATCCTCTTCAAGGACAGGGATCTGCTGAAGCTCAAGGAGGAGGAGCGGCGGAAGATCCGCGGCGCCGACATGGCGATGATCTTCCAGGACGCGCTGTCGTCGCTGAACCCCGTGCTCACGGTGGGGGAGCAGCTCGGCGAGATGTTCGTCGTCCACAAGGGGATGTCGAAGAAGGACGCGCGGGCCAGGGCCGTCGAGCTGATGGACCGGGTGCGCATCCCGGCCGCGAAGGAGCGGGTGAGCCAGTACCCGCACCAGTTCTCCGGCGGTATGCGCCAGCGCATCATGATCGCGATGGCGCTCGCCCTCGAACCCTCGCTGATCATCGCGGACGAGCCGACGACCGCCCTCGACGTCACCGTGCAGGCCCAGGTGATGGACCTCCTCGCCGAGCTGCAACGCGAGCTCAACATGGGGCTGATCCTCATCACGCACGACCTGGGTGTCGTGGCGGACGTCGCCGACAAGATCGCCGTCATGTACGCGGGCCGGATCGTCGAACAGGCGCCGGTGCACGAGATCTACAAGGCGCCCGCCCACCCGTACACCAAGGGACTGCTGGAGTCGATCCCGCGCCTCGACCAGAAGGGGCAGGAGCTCTTCGCCATCAAGGGGCTCCCGCCGAACCTCATGCACATCCCGCCCGGCTGCGCCTTCAACCCGCGCTGCCCGATGGCCCAGGACGTGTGCCGCACGGACGTACCGCCCCTCGCCCGCGTCTCCGAAGAACGCCGCAGCGCCTGCCACTTCTGGAAGGAGACCCTCGATGCCGCAACAAGGTAAGCACGTGAGCAAGGACGACCTGAAGCGCGAGGGCAGGATCGCCGAACACCTCCTCCACAGGGCGCAGGCCGAGAACGACTACGCGGAGAACGGCTCGGCCTCGGGGCACGAACCCCTCCTCCAGGTACGCGGACTGACCAAGCACTACCCGCTCACCCAGGGCGTCCTCGTCAAGAAGCAGATCGGCTCGGTGAAGGCCGTCGACGGGGTGGACTTCGACCTCGGGCAGGGCGAGACTCTCGGCATCGTGGGCGAGTCCGGCTGCGGCAAGTCCACGGTCGCGAAGATGCTGGTGAACCTGGAGCGGCCGACCGCCGGCGTCATCACGTACAAGGGCGAGGACATCAGCACGCTGTCCGGGCGCGCCCTGAAGGCGGTCCGCCGCAACATCCAGATGGTGTTCCAGGACCCGTACACGTCCTTGAACCCCCGTATGACGGTCGGCGACATCATCGGGGAGCCGTACGAGATCCATCCCGAGGTGGCCCCGAAGGGCGACCGCAGGAGGAAGGTCCAGGACCTCCTCGACGTCGTCGGGCTCAACCCGGAGTACATCAACCGGTACCCGCACCAGTTCTCCGGCGGCCAGCGCCAGCGCATCGGCATCGCGCGCGGGCTCGCGCTGCGGCCCGAGATCATCGTCGCGGACGAGCCGGTGTCCGCGCTCGATGTGTCCGTGCAGGCGCAGGTGGTGAACCTGCTGGACCGTTTGCAGAGCGAGTTCGACCTCAGTTACGTGTTCATCGCGCACGACCTGTCCATCGTGCGGCACATCTCCGACCGGGTCGGCGTGATGTACCTGGGGCGCATCGTCGAGATCGGTTCGGACGCCGAGATCTACGAGCACCCGACGCACCCCTACACGCAGGCGCTGCTGTCGGCGGTGCCGGTGCCCGACCCGGAGGCGCGCGAGGGCCGCGAGCGCATCCTGCTCTCCGGCGACGTGCCCTCGCCCTCCAACCCGCCCTCCGGCTGCCACTTCCGCACCCGCTGCTGGAAGGCGCAGCAGCGCTGCGCGGACGAAGAGCCGCTGCTGGCGGTGCCCGAGGTCTTCCGGGGCGGCGACACTCCGGCGAGCCACCCGTCGGCCTGCCACTTCGCCGAAGAGAAGCACGTCGTGCCGACGGAGTAGGCGCCTGACGGGTCTTTACACGCAGGCAACTCTGCCGACCCGGCGCCGATACGCGCGAAGGCCAGAGTGTTCCGCGTACGGCCGTGCGGGTGCCGTAGAACCGGGCCGGAGCGCATGTCGCTCCGGCCCGGACCCGTTCGCCTACAACCCCAACGACCGCTTCAAGAAGTCCACTTGGAGCAGCAGATTCTCGGCGACCTGCTCCTGGGGCGTCATGTGGGTCACGCCGGACAGCGGGAGCACCTCGTGCGGGCGGCCGTCCGCGAGCAGCGCCGAGGACAGCCGCAGGGCGTGCGCCACGACCACGTTGTCGTCCGCGAGGCCGTGCACGACGAGCATCGGCCGGTGCTGCTCGGCGGCGTCCGTGAGCCCGTCGTCGGTCACCAGGGAGCTCTTCGCGTACGTCTGAGGGGACGCGGCCGGATCGCCCAGGTAGCGCTCCGTGTAGTGCGTGTCGTACAGCCGCCAGTCCGTGACCGGGGCGCCCGCGATGCCCGCGTGGAAGACGTCGGGGCGGCGCAGCACGGCGAGTGCCGACAGGTAGCCGCCGTAACTCCAGCCGCGCATGGCGACCTTGGACAGGTCGAGCGGGAACCGGTCGGCGAGCGCGTGCAGCGCCGTGACCTGGTCGTCGAGGGTGAGTGTGAAGTCGCCGTGGATCGACTTCTCGCGGCCGGGCGAGATGCCGGGCGTGCCCCGGCCGTCCGCGACGATCACCGCGAAGCCCTGGTCGGCGAACCACTGCGAGGTGAGGTGCGGGTTGTGTGCGGACACCACGCGCTGCCCGTGCGGGCCGCCGTACGGGTCCATGAGCACCGGCAGCGGGCCGTCCCCCTCCTCGTAAGAGGAGGGCAGGAGAACGGCGCACGGGATGCCCCCGGCCTCCGTGAGCGTCACGCGCGGCGAGAGCAGCGGGCGCTCGGCGCCCGAGGTGATGTCGGCGACGTGCTTGCCGTCGCGCTCCACGCGTGCGCGTGCGCCGGGTCCGTCGAGTGTCGCGCTCACGAGAACGGTGACATCGCCCGAGCGGACCGCCGAGTGCACGCCCGGCTCGGTGGAGACGCGCTGCACGCCCAGTTCGTTGACGCGGTACACGTGCACCTCGCCGGTCTCCGGGGACTCGGCGTCGGCGCCCGCGGACGCCGAGACCAGTACGTCGCTTTCACCCACGTCGAGCACCGCGCGCACATGCAACTGGGGCCCGGTCAACGGCCGTTCACCGACCGCGAGGACGCGTGCGCCCCCTTCGTCGGCGATCCGCACCAGCTGTCCGCTCGGCGACCAGCCCGGCGACCCGGGGAACAGTTCGAGCCACTGGTCGTCCTCGTCGGCGTGCACCATGCGCGTCGAGCCGTCGTCCGTGTTGACCGCGAGGTAGAGCGCGCTGCGCTGGTCGCGGGCCTGGACCAGGAGCAGCGGGGCGCCGTCCGCCGACCAGTGCACACGAGCCAGGTACGGGTACGCCTTGCGGTTCCAGGTCACCTCGGTGCGGCCGCCGTCGAGGTCGTACGCGAAGAGCCGCACGTCGGCGTTGGGTGTGCCGGCGCGCGGGTAGGCGACGCGGGCCGGCTCCCGGTCCGGGTGCGCGGGGTCGGCGATCCACCAGCGCCGTACGTCCGCGTCGTCGGCGCGGGCCACGAGCAGGCGGTCCGAACCGGGCGACCACCAGTGGCCGCGGTACCGGGACATCTCCTCGGCCGCGGCGAACTCCGCGAGCCCGTACGTCACGGTCTCCGACTCCGGCTCCGCGAGCGCCCGGTCGCCCTCGCCCTCCGCGCCGACGACGCGCAGCGCGCCGCGGGCGACGTACGCGATGTGCCGCCCGTCGGGGGAGGGCCGCGGGTCCAACACGGGTCCGGGCACCCGCAGTTCGCGTGCGGTGCCCACCCGCAGCTCGGCCGCGAACAGGCGCCCCGACAGGGCGAACGTGGCCAGTTCGGCGGCGGCGTCCGTCGCGTAGCCCACGATGCCCGCGCCACCCTCCCGGCTGCGCTCGCGCCGGGCCCGCTCCTCGGCCGACAGGTTCTCCGCCGCCCCTCCGAGCAGGGCCACCGGGTCGGCGGCCACCCGCTCCTGACCACCCGCCACGTCAAGCACCCACAGCGCGTTCGCCCGATCGGTACCCGAAGAGGAACGCAGAAAGACGACGCGCTCGCCGTCCGGCGCCACCGTGAAGGCGCGCGGCGCCCCCAACGTGAAGCGCTGGGTACGCGCGTGCTGACGGGGGAAGGTCTCGATGGTCATTGGTGAAGCCTAGGGCCCTCCTGGCGGATCCGGCTGGGTCCGGACGGCCGTGAACATTCGGTGCCCGCGACTCCAGCAGGATCCGCCAGGAGGGCCCTGGGGAGAGATGAGGTCCGCGCGCCCCCGTGCGCTCCCGGTCGCATCGTGTGCTCCCCGATCGCGACTCGCGCGCGGGCACGGATAGTTATGATCGTTAGCACTGTGTGGGTACGAGTCCGTCGGCGACAGATCACTTTGGAGGAGGACCGCTGTGGCGCTCTCGATCTCGGCCGTGGTGCTGTTCGCGATCATTGTCTTCATCCTGATCAAGAAGTCGGGACTGAAGGCGGGGCACGCGGTGGTGTGTGTGCTCCTGGGGTTCTATCTGGCGAGTTCGTCCGTCGCTCCCACGATCAAGGAGCTGACGACGAACGTGGCGGACATGGTCGGCGGCATCAAGTTCTAGCGGCATCACGTTCTGGCGACATCACGGTCCAGCCGTGTCAGTGGGGCGTTCTAGGCTGTGGGCATGACGGAAATGCCAGGTAGGCGCCTGCTCCTCGTGCATGCGCACCCCGACGACGAGTCGATCAACAATGGCGCCACCATGGCCAAGTACGCCGCCGAAGGCGCCCAGGTCACGCTGGTGACCTGCACGCTCGGCGAAGAGGGCGAGGTCATTCCGGACGAACTGGCGCATCTCGCGCCGGACCGGGAGAACCTCCTCGGCCCGCACCGGATCGGCGAGTTGGCCGCCGCCATGAAGGAGCTCGGCGTCACCGACCACCGCTTCCTCGGCGGCCCCGGGCGCTTCCGCGACTCCGGAATGATGGACGCCCCGCAGAACGAGCGGGAGGGCGCCTTCTGGGCCGCCGATCTCGACGAGGCCGCCGCCGACCTCGTCGCCGTGATCCGCGAGACCCGCCCGCAGGTCCTGATCACGTACGACCCCGACGGGGGCTACGGGCACCCCGATCACATCCAGGCCCACCGCGTCGCGATGCGCGCCGCCGACCTCGCCGCCGAGACCGCCTTCCGGCGCGACCTCGGGGAGCCGCACACGATCGCGAAGATCTACTGGAACCGCGTGCCGCGCACGGTCGTCGAGGAGCGGTTCCGCCTGCTCGCAGGCGTGCTCGACGCCACACCCTTCGACGTCGCCGCAGCGGTGGACGACGTGCCGGGCGTCGTCGACGACGAGCGGATCACCGCGGCGATCGACGGGCGGCCGTACGCCGAGCGGAAGGCGGCCGCGATGCGCGCGCACGCCACCCAGGTCGACGTGCCGGACGAGGGCGCCGTCTTCGCGCTCTCCAACGGACTCGCGCAGCCACTGTTCGACATCGAGTACTACGAGTTGGTGCGGGGCGAGCCCGGATCGCCGTACGAGAAGGACCTGTTCGAGGGCCTTGAGGGAGTGACCGAGCGATGAGCGGCGACAGGAACGGGCGGACCGCGGCGTCCAGCGGCAAGGCGGCCACCGGCGGGCCCGCGGCGCAGAACGTCGACCTGCCCTTCGGCTTCGGCGGCTTCGGCGCGGGGCGGACGGCTGCCCTGCTTGTCCTTTTCATCCTCGGCGCGGTCGTCGCGACCTGCGGGGCGCTCGTCCAAGGAGGCTGGTTCCCGGGCGGGTTGCTGCTCGCGCTCGTCGGGGCGGCCGGCCTGTTCTACGGAGGGGCGCGCCTTGCGCGCGGTCGCGCGGGGGCCGTCGCGCCCGCTGCGGGCTGGGTGCTCGCGGTGATCCTGCTCACCGCGAGCCGCCCCGAGGGAGACTTCTTGTTCGGCGCGGGAGCCGGCTCGTACCTCTTCCTCCTCGGAGGGATGGCCGTCGCTGTGATGTGTGCCACCTTCTGGCTGCCCGTGCAACCACCCACGTCCACCGCCCGACTTGGGAAGTGACGTAGCACTTTGGGTCGTCGCGCGGCGCGTGCGGTTCCGGATTCGCCATCCGTCGCACAGTGACTTCCGGCGGCGGCCAGTATGGTGGTGCGCGCCGCCGAGCAGCCCGCGAGAGGTCGAGACGGGCGGCGGAGCCAACCGGGAGAACCTGCCTTGAGTCGTGAAACTGACAGTTCGTCCTCCGGGCCCCAGGGGCGCGGCGCTGCCGGCTACCCGTCGGGGACGCCTCCGTACGGATCGCCCGCGCAGGGCGCGCCGTCCGGCGACGCCGACGCGACGCCGCCGGGCGAGCAGAGCGCTCCGGAGTCACCCAAGACCGAGACGACGCTGACGACCCGGATCCGGATCAACATCCCCGGCTCCCGGCCGATCCCGCCGGTCGTCATGCGGACGCCGATGAGCGATGTCGACGCCAGCCCGCGGAGCGGCGCGGGCAAGGGAGCGGACGCCGCCCCGGCGGCGCCCTCCTCGTACGGCGGCCCGGCGGACACGGGCTCCGCGCCCGCCGCCCCCGAGCCTTCCGCGCCCACCGCTCCCGCGCCGCAGAGCGAGGAGAAGACGAGCGACTGGTTCGCACCGCGGAGGTCACGCGGCGGCCCGGTGCCGACGGCGGGGGCAGGCGGCGCCACGCCTCCGGCGCCGGGCCTCAACGGAGGCGTTCCGTCTGGCACTTCGGGTGGCTCATCCGGTTCGTCCGGCGGATCCTCGGGTGGTCCGATGAGCGGCCCTGGCGGCGGCTCGTCCGGTGGTGCTTCGGGCGGACCCATGGGCGGTCCGTCCGGCGGCGCTTCGGGTGGTCCGATGGGCGGGTCCACCGGCGGCGCTTCGGGCGGTCCCATGGGTGGCGCCTCTGGCGGTACTTCGGGTGGGCCCCTGGGCGGTTCGTCCGGCGGGGCCTCGGGCGGTCCCATGGGCGGCGCCTCCGGCGGCGCTTCGGGTGGTCCGATGGGTAGGCCTAACGGCGGCTCGTCCGACGGTCCCTTCGGCGGTACTTCGGGTGGTCCGATGGGCGGGTCCACCGGCGGCGCTTCGGGCGGTCCCATGGGTGGCGCCTCTGGCGGTACTTCGGGTGGGCCCCTGGGCGGCTCGTCCGGCGGGGCCTCGGGCGGTCCCATGGGCGGTCCGTCCGGCGGCGTTTCGGGTGGTCCGATGGGCGGGCCTAACGGCGGCTCGTCCGGCGGTCCCTTCGGCGGTACTTCGGGTGGTCCGATGGGCGGGTCCACCGGCGGCGCTTCGGGCGGACCCATGGGTGGCGCCTCTGGCGGCACTTCGGGTGGGCCCATGGGCGGCTCGTCCGGCGGGGCCTCGGGCGGTCCCATGGGCGGCGCCTCCGGCGACGCTTCGGGTGGTCCGATGGGTAGGCCTAACGGCGGCTCGTCCGACGGTCCCTTCGGCGGTACTTCGGGTGGTCCGATGGGCGGGTCCACCGGCGGTTCCTCGGGCGGTCCGATGCGTGGTCCGTCCGGCGGTCCCTCGGGTGGACCCATGAGCGGCCCCACTGGTGGCACTTCGGGTGGTCCGATGGGTAGGCCCACCGGCGGCCCGTCCGGCGGCCCGTCCGGCGGCCCGTCCGGCGGTCCGACGGGTGGGCCCATGGGCACCCCGTCGGGCAGTTCCTCCGGTGGGTTCGACGTGTCCGGTGCCGTGGCGGCAGGTCCCCTCGGTGCGGGCGGCGCCCCCGGTCCCCGCGACGACCTGCCGTTCTTCTCAGCCAACCAGGACCCGGGCGCGCCCGACCGTGGCGAAGGACCCTCGGGCCCCACCACGGGACCGGCCGCGGGCGACAGCCCCATGGTGCCGCCCGGCGCTGCCAACCCGCTGGCCCCCGGCGCCGGTCAGTCGCCGCCGCGGATGAGCGACGACACCGCGATCCTCACGCCGCAGAAGCCGGCCCCGGAGCCGCCCGCGGGGGGCAACACCTCCAGTGGCAACGTCTCGGGTGACACGCTCACCAGCGGCATGCGGGTCGTCCCTTCGGCCGGTGGCGGCCCCAAGGCCCCCGGCGCCTCCGACCCGTTCCAGCAGGGCCCGGACGGCCCCGCGGTGCACACCCCGCCGAAGCTGCCCGACCCGGTGCCTTCCACCCCCGCGCCCAAGAAGAAGGGCCGCAACAAGCTGGTGCTGCTCGGCGCGGGCGTCGTCGGCCTGGCCGGAGTCGCGTACGGCGCGGGCCTGTTGATGAACCACGCCGACGTCCCGAAGGGCACCACCGTCGCCGGCGTCGACATCGGCGGCGGTACCCGCGACGAGGCGACCACCAAGCTGGAGAACGCCCTCGGCAAGCGCACGGAACAGGCGCTGAAGCTGCAGGTCGGCGGCAAGAGCGTGGCGATGGAGCCGGCCCAGGCAGGCCTCTCCTTCGACACCGCGTCGACCGTCGCCGCCGCCGCGGGCAGCGACTACAACCCGGTCTCGGTGATCGGCTCACTGTTCGGCAACGAGCGAGTCGTGGCCCCGGTCATGCCCGTCGACGAGGAGAAGCTGGCCGCGTCCCTGCAGCGGGCCGCGGGCGGCGCCGCCGCGTCCGGCGACGGCACGATCAAGTTCGCGCCGGGCAAGGCCGTTCCCGTCTACGGCAAGACCGGCAAGGGGCTCGACATCGCCCAGTCGGCCGCCGCCGTCAAGGACGCGTACCACGCGCAGATCGAGACCGGCGCGTCCGGAGCGGTCCCGCTGGCGACGTCGACGCAGAAGCCGACGATCGCGGACGCCGAGGTCGACCGGAAGATGCAGCAGTTCGCCGAGCCCGCGATGTCCGGACTGATCACGGTCAAGGCGGGCGGCGCCTCGATCCAGTTCGGCCCCGACAAGTCGCTGCCGAAGATCCTGAGCGTCCAGCCGGTCAACGGGAAGCTGGTCGAGAAGTACAACCTCCCGGAGCTCAAGAAGCTGTACGGCACGACCTTCGACGGCGTCCTCGTCACCCGCGGCACCGGCAAGAAGACGCCGGTCCAGCCCACGGACGTGGCCGCCGCCATCGGCAAGGCGCTGCTCGGCAAGACCTCCGCCGAGCGCACCGCGGAGATCCAGACGAACGCCTCGTAGGCCCGAAGGAGCTCCACCCGCGCACCCGCGCACCCGCGTCACGAGTCCCGCATGACATCCGTCATGCGGGACTCACGCGCACCCCGCCGACCCGCAAGGTCAACAGCTCTCGGGCGGCGCGAACCCTTCCCGCGCGCGACGGCGGACGCGGCAGCGGACGTGGCCGCTCAGTTCAGCATCGCGCGGGCCGCCCGCGCCTGCTCCCGCACCGACTCCGCCGCCGTCTCGTCGACGGCCCCGACCACGTCCGCGTACGCCTCCAGCTCCACTGCCCCGTTAACGAAGTCCCCACGGCGTACGAGCAGTTGGGCCCGCTCGTAGCGCAGTCGCGCCGGGTGTGCGGGCAGCAGCAGCGACAACTCCACGGCCCACATCGACACGTCGGAGCGCTCGGGCCGCGTCGCCGCCCACGCCCGGATGTTGTTGAGGATCCGCAGCACCACGTCCAGTGGGTCGGCGGGCTGCAGCATCGAAGGATCCAGCGGGCCGCCCGTCGCTCCCGCCACCAGCATCTGCGCGTCGGGCCCGGTCAGCACCCGCCCACCGTCGAACGGATCGGCCAGCACCTGATCCTCCGGCTTCTCAGGAGGGCCGAAGCCGACCACGAAGTGCCCCGGCAGGGCCACCCCGCACACCGGCGCCCCCGCCCGCCGGGCCACCTCCAGCCACACCACGGACAACAGGATCGGCAGCCCTCTGCGACGCCGTACGACCTCGTGCAGGAGGGACGACTCCAGCCGCTGGTAGTCGTTCGGCGTGCCGTGGAAACCGGCGCGCGCCCCGAGCAGCTGGGCGCACGCGGTGGCCCAGCCGTGCGGCGAACCGGGCCGGTACGGCAGCCGCCCGGCGAGCTCGTCCAGCTCGATCTGCACGGCGTCCATGCCGGCCTCGTCGAGCGCGGCGTCGCCCTGCGCGGCGAGCAGCAGACACAGCTGCGCCAGATCGGGCCGCTCGGCCCGCGCCTCTTCGGCGAACCGCCGCCGCAGCTCCGTGGAACGGGGGGAAAGGTGGGGGGACATACGTGCCTCGTGCCCTCTCAGGCCGATCGATACGGCATTCGTCGCTACGGCATCAGCCGACGAGTCCGCCACGCCGTTCCGGAGCACGGTAGTGGTGCTGCGTCTCCCGGGGGCAACCCCCGGACCCCCGGCCGGAGGAGCGCGTCACTCGCCACGCCGTTCCGGAGCACGATAGTGGTGCTGCGTCTCCCGGGGGCAACCCCCGGACCCCCGGCCGGGAACGCGTCACCCGCCACGCCGTTCCGGAGCACGGTAGTGGTGGTACGTGTGATGCGTGGCGAAACCCATGCGGTCGTAGAGGGCGCGCGCCCCCTCGTTCTCCGCCTCGACCTGGAGCCAGGCCGCCGACGCCCCCTCGTCGAGCGCCTGCCGGGCGAGCGCCGTCATCACGTCCGTGGCGAGCCCTCGACGCCGCTGCGCAGGGTCGACCTCGACGGCGGCGAACCCGGCCCACCGCCCGTCGACCACGCACCGCCCGATCGCTGCGGGCACGTCACCCTCGCCCGGCACGGTCGCGAACCACACCGATGGACCGGCGCACAGCACCTTCAGCGCGACCTCGCTCGCCCCCTTGCGCTGGTAACGCGCGAGCCACGCCTCGTCCGGCACACGGCTCAGCAGCACGCGCGGCGCGTCCGGCGCGTCCCCGATGGGCGCGAGCGCGGCGATCCGCAACTCGGCGCTCACCTCGCGCGCCCACCCGCGCTCCTCAAGCCCGGCGCACAGCACTTCCTGCGCCCCCTCGGCCCCGGTCGCCGTCTGCGCGTACGCCGGAAGGCCACGGGCCGCGTACCACTCCTGTACGTGACTCAGCGCGTCGTCGAGCGGGCACCCGGGGTCACCCAGGGGGAGCACCGAGTTGGCCCGCCGGGTGAACCCCTCGGAGGCTCTCAGCTCCCACTCGCCGAGCCGCTCGCTCTCGATCGGCCGCCACGCGCGCGAGGCGACGCGGGCGAGCTCCGGATACGTGGCCGACGGGCCGCGGCGACGGGCGGGCGCGGCCGGTACGACCTTGCCCGCGACCAGCGCGGACTCCTCGATCCGCACACCTTCACCGTTTCTCCGTGTGACGAGGAGCACACCGTCGTTCCACGATGTGAGAACTCCGACGGTGTCGGTGAACTTTCGACCCGCGGAGCCCTCCCCGCTCACCCGTCGCACAGAGACGCGTTTCCCCACGTCATGGCCTGAAATGCGGACTTCCAGGCGTCCGCCCGCAGTGAATTCCACAGCTCGGCCCACCCCTCCTGTTCGGATCATGCCCAGGAACGGAGATACTAGAGGTGGGCATCGACGACGCCGCGCTCCCGCGCGCCAGGCGGCGGAGCCTGCGGAGGCCCGCCAGCGCCCTATCGAGGAGGAACGACAGCGTGACCTACGTCATCGCGCAGCCTTGTGTCGACGTCAAGGACAAGGCGTGCATCGAGGAGTGCCCGGTCGACTGCATCTACGAGGGCAAGCGGTCCTTGTACATCCACCCGGATGAATGCGTCGACTGTGGCGCCTGTGAGCCGGTCTGCCCGGTCGAGGCGATCTTCTACGAGGACGACACTCCTGAGGAGTGGAAGGACTACTACAAGGCGAACGTCGAGTTCTTCGACGATCTCGGCTCGCCCGGTGGTGCCTCGAAGATGGGCCTGATCGACAAGGACTATCCCTTCATCGCCGCGCTGCCGCCGCAGAACCAGTAACCGAGTTCAGCGGTACGCACAGGCGCTGCCCCGGTCCCGTACGGCTCTGACTGCCGTACGGGACCGAGGTGTTTGTCCACCACGTCGCGAAGAAAGCATCACGAGGAAAGCGAGCCCCCAGGTGTCCACCGTCCCGGCCCCCATCGACCGCATCCCCGCCTTCCCCTGGGACAAGCTGGAGCCGTACAAGAAGACGGCTGCGGCGCACCCGGACGGCATCGTCGATCTCTCCGTCGGCACGCCCGTCGACCCGGTGCCCGAGCTGATCCAGAAGGCCCTGGTCGACGCCGCGAACTCGCCCGGCTACCCGACGGTCTGGGGCACCCCCGAGCTGCGTGACGCGCTCGTCGGCTGGTGCGAACGCCGCCTCGGCGCCCGCGGCTTCGACCACACGAACGTCCTGCCGGTCGTCGGCTCCAAGGAGCTGGTCGCCTGGCTGCCGACGCAGCTGGGCCTCGGCCCGGGCGACAAGGTGGCCTACCCGCGGCTCGCCTACCCGACGTACGAGGTGGGCGCCCGCCTGGCCCGCGCGGACTACGTCGTCTACGACGACCCGACCGAGCTCGACCCGACCGGCCTGAAGCTCCTGTGGCTCAACTCCCCGTCGAACCCCACGGGTCGGGTGCTTGCCAAGGACGAGCTGAAGCGCATCGTGGACTGGGCGCGCTCGCACGGCATCCTGATCTTCTCCGACGAGTGCTACCTGGAGCTGGGCTGGGAGGCCGACCCGGTCTCGGTCCTGCACCCGGACGTCAACGGCGGCTCGCACGAGGGCCTGGTCGCCGTCCATTCGCTCTCGAAGCGCTCGAACCTGGCGGGCTACCGCGCGGCGTTCATCGCGGGTGACGCCTCGGTGCTCGGCCCGCTCCTCCAGATCCGCAAGCACGGCGGCATGATGACCTCCGCGCCGACGCAGGCGGCGGTCGTCGCGGCGCTCGGCGACGACGAGCACGTACGGGTGCAGCGGGAGCGCTACGCGGCCCGCCGCGAGACGCTGCGCTCGGCTCTGCTGGCCCACGGCTTCCGCATCGAGCACAGCGAGGCGAGCCTGTACCTCTGGGCCACCCGTGACGAGTCCTGCTGGGACACGGTCTCCGCCCTGGCCGACCTCGGCATCCTGGTGGCCCCCGGCGACTTCTACGGAGAGGCGGGCGCCACCTTCGTACGAGTGGCCCTGACGGCCTCGGACGACCGCGTAGCGGCAGCGGTGAACCGGCTGACCTGACGCGGGCGTCGCCGACTTGGGCAATCCGCCGCCTTGGGCGGCAGGGTGGGCAAGGCGGCACCCCGGTGCCGCGCAACAGCTGCACAGGCCCGCCCACGGCACGGCACGGCACCAGAACGGGGTGCCGGGAGCAGAACGCTCCCGGCACCCCGTTCGGTCATCCTGGCTGTCAGCCGATCGGCAGGCCGCCCAGCGCCCCGGTGGTCGGCAGGCCGCCGCCACCCACCGGCAGGCCGCCGTCGGTCGCGGCCCCGGCCGTCTCGCCGAGCACCTCACCCGCGCCACCGGCCGCACTGCCCGCGGCCTCCTGCGCGGCCGGCGTGGCGGTCTTCGCACCCGAGCCCACGACCTTGCCCGCCGCGGGAACGGCCTTCTTGACGGCCTTGCCGCCGGTGGCCCCGGCGAGACCGGTGGTGTCCTGCGCCGCACCGTCGACGGTGCTGCCCACGTTCGCACCGTCCAGGGCGGTCACACCACCCAGGTTCGACGTGGCCGGAAGGTCGGCGGCGCTCGCGGAGCCGGCCGCACCGACCACGGGCGCCGCTCCTGCCGCTACGAGCAGCGCGGCACGGGCGATCCGGCGGGTCAGGGGGAGGGACATGATGCTCCTTAGACGGGAGAGAACGTTTGGTGCCCGGCTGCCGTGCGGCGACCGGACGCCGTGACAACCGCCCCAGGCCCCAGGAAGGTTGCGGGTCGGAAACGTAAAGGGTTCGCAATGCGTCGCATTATCAGTTCAGGGCAGAAACGGGCAAAGTGCACGCAACGCCGACCGCTGAAGAACCCTTACAGCGCCCCGCCCGCAAGGGCCTTGAGGGTGACGCGCCCCCTCACTCGAAGGTGCCCCGCAGGCGTCCACCCAGCGTGATCCGCATCACCCCTTCGAGTGGGCGCCCGGACTACTGCCCGGTGACGATCCGGACCTCGCCGACGGACATCGAGGCCGCGGCACCGGACCGCCCGCCCCGCTCCGCGGACGACGCCTTGCGCCATTTGTCCCCGGACTCGCCGGCGGCCCACTCGCGGCCCGCGTAGGACACCCGCTCGATGCGCAGCGCCGAGGAGTTGGCCACCGCCCACTGCGCCAGCTCCCAGCCGCGCTGGCGCTCCCCGCCCCCGGCCGAGTCGACGGTGGCGGGCACGGGAACGCGGACCGAACCCTCGCCGGGCCCCTTCGCGGGCGCCACGTCCCGCCCGAAGTCACGGGCGAGCGCGGCCCGCACGCGCGCGGGGTCGCCGGACCGCGCGGCGTCGCCCCCGACCGCCCGCCCGTCGCAGGTGAGCGACGCGGCGGCGCGACCGGTCAGCGAGGCGGCCAGCAACGTGGCGTCCGGCTCGTGCTTCGCGTACGCCTGCGGATAGCCGCTGCGCTGCACGCGCTGCGCGGCCGCGGTCAGCGGGAGCCGCGAGTAACCGGGGATCTTCGCCAGGTGCGCGTAGAAGCGCTCGGACGCGTACGCCGGATCCATGATCTGGTCCGCGGTGCCCCAGCCCTTCGTGGGGCGCTGCTGGAACAGGCCCAGCGAGTCCCGGTCGCCGTGGTCGATATTGCGCAGCCCCGACTCCTGCAGCGCCGTCGCGAGGGCGATCGTGACGGCGCGCTCGGGCATGCCGCGCGAGGTGCCGACGGCGGCGATCGTCGCCGCGTTCACCGCCTGCTCGGAGGAGAACGCGTACGTCGCCCCGTCCCCGTTCGCCGAAATGACCGTGCATCTCGGCTTGGAGCGGCCCCCGGTGACGTACTGCACGGCCACGTACGTGGCCACAGCGAGCAGCACGACGACGGCCGCGCCGATACGAAGGAGGCGGCCGCGCCGGACGAGAGTGGGGGGCTCAGGCACGCGTCCAAGGTACTGGAGTCCACTGACAGGCCCGTCGTCCCATGGGTATTAGGCTCGGCGCCATGGACCGCACCCCCCTTGACCTCACGCAGGACGCCGCGCGCCTCACCGCCCAGTTGGTCGACTTCGCCTCGCCCAGTGGAGCCGAGAAGGAGCTCGCCGACGCGATCGAGGAGGCCCTGCGGGAGCTGCCGCACCTCACGGTCGACCGGTACGGCAACAACATCGTGGCCCGGACGAACCTGGGACACGACGAGCGGATCATCCTCGCGGGTCACATCGACACGGTCCCGATCGCCGACAACGTGCCGTCGCGGCTCGATGAGAACGGCGTCCTGTGGGGCTGCGGCACCAGCGACATGAAGGCCGGCGTCGCGGTCCAGCTGCGGATCGCGCAGACGGTCCACGAGCCCAACCGCGACCTCACGTTCGTGTTCTACGACAACGAAGAGGTCGCCGCGCACCTCAACGGGCTCGGGCATGTGGCCGACGCCCACCCCGACTGGCTGGAGGGCGACTTCGCGATCCTCCTGGAGGGGACCAACGGCGATGTCGAGGGCGGCTGCCAGGGCACCCTGCGCGTCATCCTGAAGACCAAGGGCGAGCGGGCCCACTCCGCGCGCGCGTGGATGGGCAGCAACGCCATCCACGCCGCGTCCCCGATCCTGGAGCGCCTCGCCGCCTACGAGCCGCGCAAGCCGGTCGTCGACGGACTGGAGTTCCACGAGGGCCTCAACGCGGTCCGCATCGAGGGCGGCGTCGCCACCAACGTCATCCCGGACGAGTGCGCCGTCACCGTCAACTTCCGCTACGCGCCCGACCGGTCGATGGAGGAGGCCGAGCAGTTCGTCCGCGACTTCTTCGCCGGCTGCCCCATCGACGAGTTCGTCGTCGACGACCACACGGGCGGCGCCCGCCCCGGCCTCACGCACCCCGCGGCGGCCGCCTTCGTGGCCGCGGTGGGCGGCGAGGTGCGCCCCAAGTTCGGCTGGACCGACGTCTCCCGGTTCAGTGCGCTGGGCGTGCCCGCGGTCAATTACGGCCCCGGCAACCCGATCTTCGCGCACAAGATCGACGAGCGGGTCGAGACGTCGCTCATCCTGGAGGGCGAGAAGCGCCTGGCCGCCTGGCTCACCGCTTCCTGATCCTCGGCTTCCCGATACGCCGAGGTCCCGCGCCGGTAACCCGCGTAGACCTACCCTTGCTCTACGTAAGTGCGTGATACCTGCGCAGGAAGGGAGCGGACCATGAGCAACCCGGAGGGCAAGCGACGTCCTGTGGAGCAGCGGACGGGGCCGGTGGTCAGGCGCCGTGACCAGATGCAGCCCGGGACGAGCGACCAGCGTCTGCTCGACACGGAAGGCCCTTCGGGGTGGGTGCACACCGACCCGTGGCGGGTGCTGCGCATCCAGTCGGAGTTCATCGAAGGCTTCGGCACGCTCGCCGAACTGCCGCCCGCGATCAGCGTGTTCGGCTCTGCGCGCACCCCGGAGGACTCTCCGGAGTACGCGGCGGGCGTCGCCATCGGCAAGGCCCTGGTGGAGGCCGGATTCGCGGTGATCACCGGCGGCGGCCCCGGCGCCATGCAGGCGGCCAACCAGGGCGCCGTGGAGGCCAAGGGCACCTCGGTCGGCCTCGGCATCGAGCTGCCCTTCGAGCAGGGCCTCAACCCGTACGTCGACCTGGGTCTGAACTTCCGCTACTTCTTCGTACGGAAGACGATGTTCGTGAAGTACGCCCAGGGCTTCGTGGTGCTCCCCGGCGGCCTCGGCACATTGGACGAGCTCTTCGAGGCGCTCACTCTCGTGCAGACCACGAAGGTGACGCGCTTCCCGATCGTCCTCTTCGGTTCGCAGTACTGGAGCGGCCTGGTCGACTGGCTGAAGAACACGGTGATCGCGCAGGGCAAGGCCTCAGAGGTGGACCTGATGCTGTTCCACATCACGGACGACGTGGAGGAGGCGATCACGCTGGTCACCAAGGAGACCGGTAAGTAGGCCCCTCCAAGAGGCCGCTACGCGAGTCCCCGGCGGGCGACCGCCGGGGGCCGGTGGCCCGCGATGGACGCCACCATGTCCAACACCTGCCGCGTCTCGGCGACTTCGTGCACCCGGTAGACCTGCGCCCCGAGCCACGCCGACACGGCGGTCGTGGCCAGCGTCCCGATGACCCGCTCCTTGACCGGCTTGTCGAGGGTCTCGCCGACGAAGTCCTTGTTGGACAGCGAGACGAGCACCGGCCACCCCGTGTCGACCATCTCCGGAAGCCGCCGCGTCGCCTCCAGGGAGTGCCGCGTGTTCTTCCCGAAGTCGTGGCCGGGGTCGATCAGCACGGACTCGCGCGGCACCCCGAGGGCGACGGCCCGCTCCGCGTACCCGACCGTCACGTCCAGGATGTCCGCCATCACGTCCTCGTACGTCACCCGGTGCGGGCGCGTGCGGGGCTCGGCGCCGCCCGCGTGCGTGCACACGAGGCCCACCTGGTGGCGCGCCGCGACCTCCGCGAGCTTCGGGTCGACCCCGCCCCACGCGTCGTTGAGCAGATCCGCGCCCGCCTCGCACACGGCGTCGCCGACCTCGTGCCGCCAGGTGTCGACGCTGATGATCACGTCGGGGAAGCGGCGCCGCACCTCGGCGACGAAGCCGACGGTCCGCCGCGCCTCCTCCTCGGCGGTGACCTCCTCGCCGGGGCCGGCCTTCACCCCGCCGATGTCCACGATCATGGCGCCCTCGGACACCGCCTGCTCGACACGGGCGAGCGCGGGCTCGTCCCGGAAGGTGGCGCCCTGGTCGTAGAAGGAGTCCGGGGTCCGGTTCACGATCGCCATGATCACCGGCTCGTTCACACCGAACTCGTGCTGGCCCAGCCTGAGCATCCCCTGTGACTCTCCTTCTCGGTCCTGGTCGAACGTCGTCTGTGACCTTAACTGTCAGTGCGGCATGGCACGATCGATGCCTGACGGTTGAGGGCCGCACGGCCCGGTCGAACGCAGGGGACGGCAGACATGGTCATGTTCTTGTTTCTGGTCGCCGCGCTGGTCGTGGTGATCGCGGCGGTGACGTTCGCGGTCATCGGCGGCGGCGACAGCGGCACGCTGCGCGACGAGCCGTCCCAGTTCTACGCGGACCCACTGCCGCCGGACCGCCCGCTGGCCCCCGCCGACGTGGAGGAGCTGCGGCTGCCCCTGGCGGTGCGCGGCTACCGCATGGCGGAGGTGGACGACGCGCTGAACCGCCTCGGGGCCGAACTGGCCGAGCGCGACGCGCGCATCACGGAACTGGAGGCCGCCCTCACCTCGGCCCACACCCGGACCGGCCCGCGGCCGCCCGAGCGAGGCCCTGACACGGGCTACGCGCCACCTGGTGAGTACGGGTTCGGATCCGGGACGGGGGAGGGGTTCCGGTGAGCGAGCCGACAGAGGGCGCCGTCCCGGGCCCCGACGGAAGGCCGCGCTGCCCCTGGGGCCTTTCGACCGAGGACTACGTCGCGTACCACGACGCGGAGTGGGGCCGCCCGGTGCACGGCGACGACGCGCTGTTCGAGCGCCTCTGTCTGGAGGCGTTCCAGTCGGGCCTGTCCTGGATCACGATCCTCAGACGCCGCGAGGGCTTCCGCGCCGCGTTCTCCGGCTTCAAGATCGCGGACGTGGCGGCCTTCACGGACACCGACCGGGAGCGGCTGCTCGCCGACGCCGGGATCATCCGCAACCGGGCCAAGATCGACGCCACGCTGGCCAACGCGCGCGTGCTCGTGGACTGGTCGCCCGGCGAGCTGGACAAGCTGATCTGGTCGTACGCGCCGGACGCCGCCACCCGCCCGGTCCCGAAGGTGCTGGGCGACGTGGCGGCGATCACCGACGAGTCGACGGCCCTCTCCAAGGAGCTGAAGAAGCGCGGCCTGCGCTTTGTCGGCCCGACCACGGCGTACGCGCTGATGCAGGCGTGCGGGCTGGTCAACGACCATTTGGCGGACTGCGTGTCCCGCGCCGAGATGGTCTAACGGCCCAGGTACTTCGGCCGCTCCTTGGCGATGAAGGCCTGCACCGCGATGGTGTGGTCCTCGGAGGCGCCGGCCCGCGCCTGCAGCTCGTCCTCCTTGTCGAGCGCCTCGTCGAGGGAGTGGTCCCCGGCGAAGGCGAGCGACTCCTTCAGCGCGGCGTAGGCGACGGTCGGACCCTCGGCGAGCGTGCGCGCCGCCTTGCGGGCCTCTTCGGCGAGTTCGGCGGCGGGCACGAGCCGGTTCGCGATCCCCAGCTCGTACGCCTCCTGCGCCTTCAGGGAGCGCGGGAAGAGCAGCAGGTCGGCCGCGCGGCCGGGGCCGATCAGGCGCGGCAGCGTCCAGGAGACCCCGGAGTCGGCGGTGAGTGCCACGCCCGCGAACGAGGTGTTGAACGACGCGCTGTCCGCCACGATCCGGTAGTCGGCGCAGAGCGCGAACCCGAACCCGGCGCCGGCCGCCACGCCGTTCACCGCGGCCACCACGGGCTTCGGCATCTGGGTCAGGGCCCGCACGATCGGGTTGTAGTGCTCGCGCACCGTGTTCATGGTGCGGCCCTCGCCGGACTCCCGGTCCGCCAGCAGCGAGCCGACATGCTCCTTGAGGTCCTGACCCACGCAAAACGCCCGGTCGCCGGACGCAGTCAGCAGCACCGCCCGGACCGTGTCGTCGCCTGCGGCCGACTGCACCGCGTCGCGGAGGGCGACCTTGGCCTCGGTGTTCATCGCGTTCATCGCCTCGGGGCGGTTCAGCGTGATCGTCGCGAGCCCGTCGCTCACCTCGTAGAGCACGGTGTCGGCCATGGGACTCCTCCTATGCGGTCGCTCAGTCGTCCGTGCTCAGCATGACGTAGATCACGGCCCATGGAACGGTCTCGGCATGTGACCTGCGTCTAACGAATTCGCGTCGGTAAGGGTCCGAAGATGGCGCAGTATCGCAGTCGGATCCCCGAATTGAGTGGTTTTGGACAAGTGCGTTGCGCAAGCGATGCCGACCGATGTTGGTCATCGGGTCCCGCGATGCGGGATAATGGCCTGGAAGCAATGTGTTCGATGCCGGTGACGTGTGCCCACCCAGAGGGCCGTCGGCTGACGATGAGCTGGTTTCAGGAAGGGGAACGAGCATGGCGGCCATGAAGCCGCGAACGGGTGACGGCCCGCTCGAGGTGACAAAGGAGGGGCGGGGCATCGTCATGCGCGTTCCGCTCGAAGGCGGCGGTCGGCTCGTGGTTGAGCTGACGCCGGACGAGGCGAGCGCCCTCGGTGACGAACTGAAGAAGGTAGTGGGCTGACACCTTCTGCACCCGCGTCCATTCCCCATCGATGTGGGGTTGGGCCGGTCGTCGGCTGACGCGCGAGCGACCATACCTTTACGACTGCCCCGGCACACATCTGGTGCCGGGGCAGTCGTGTGTGTGGAGGCAGGCGGGCCCGGGACCCGCCTGCGCGCCGGCCTCAGCGCTTGACGGCGCAGAGCAGCCCGTCGCCGACCGGCAGCACCGACGCCACCAGCTCGGGGCTCTCCCGCACGGCCCGCAGCAACTCGCGCTGGCGCAGCACTTCCACCGGCTGCGGCCCCGCGTCGACGGTCCGCCCCTCGGCGAGGACCCCCTGGAAGACCACCAGGCCACCGGGCCGGAGCAGGCGCAACGATTCAGCGAAGTAGTCGAGGCACTCCAGCCGGTCACCGTCGCAGAAGACCAGGTCGTACCCGCTGTCGGCGAGCCGCGGCAGCACCTCGAGGGCGCGGCCGGGGATGAACCGGGCCCGGTTGCTGGCGAAGCCGGCCGCGCGGAACGCCTGGCGCGCGAACTGCTGCCGCTCCGGCTCGGGGTCGACCGTGGTGAGGACCCCGTCGGACCGCATCCCGTGCAGCAAATGGACCCCGGACACGCCCGTGCCCGTACCGATCTCGGCGACGGCCTTCGCCCCTACCGTGGCAGCGAGCATCCCCAACGTCGCGCCCGCGCCGGGGGACACCGGGCTCAGCCCTGCCTCGCGGGCCCGGTCCCGAGCCCAGCGAGTCGCGTCGTCCTCGGCGACAAAGGCGTCGGCGAACGCCCAACTTGTCTGCCGGTTGCCGGTAATGGCCCTCTCCCGTCCCCGTGGATGCCTGCGCGTGACTTTATCCGTTGGTGGCGGGAACTCGCAGATGGGACCGCACGTTTGAAGAGGCAGGGCAAAAGAGCAGGCTGGACACGGGGAACGACGGGGGAGAGCGCGATGGCGACAGCCGTGCGGGCGGAGGTCGAGAGTCGACCGGCAAATCTGAGTAAAAACGCTTATCCGGAGCTAACGGACGGAGTGGTTATGGTAGGTGCTCCACTGGACACCACCAGAGCCGATAGGGGAGGTGCGGCTGCGCCTGTGGATCGGGGAGGACGGCTCCGGCGTCTTCTCAGGTCGGCGGGTGAGCCGAAATCCGTGACCAACACCGCTGACCGAATCCGCACCGTTGACTCCGCGCAGACCGCGACCTTTGCCGCCGATGCGGAATCGCAGGCGTGGACTCCCCCCTCGTGGGAGGAGATCGTCAGCACGCACAGTGGCCGCGTCTACCGTCTCGCGTACCGCCTGACGGGGAACCAGCACGACGCGGAGGACCTCACACAGGAGGTCTTCGTCCGCGTCTTCCGTTCGCTCTCGACGTACACGCCCGGCACCTTCGAGGGCTGGCTGCACCGCATCACCACGAACCTGTTCCTCGACATGGTCCGTCGCAAGCAGCGCATCCGCTTCGACGCACTGGGTGACGACGCCGCCGAGCGGCTGCCCAGCAGAGAGCCGTCGCCGCAGCAGGTGTTCAACGACGCGCACTTCGACGCCGACGTCCAGCAGGCGCTGGACACCCTCGCGCCCGAGTTCCGTGCCGCCGTCGTCCTGTGCGACATCGAGGGCCTCTCCTACGAGGAGATCGCCGCGACCCTCGGCGTGAAGCTGGGCACGGTCCGCAGCCGTATCCACCGCGGCCGCTCGCAGCTGCGCAAGGCGCTGCAGCACCGCTCGCCCGAGGCCCGCAAGGAGCGCCGCACGCTCGCGTCCACGGGGGCCTTCCCCGTCCTCGGAGGAGGGGGCGCGCCCGCGTGAGTGGATCACGTCTCAATCCTGCCGAACGCCAACAGACCGCGGCCGACGAACACCTGGGGGACAGGCTGGCCGCCCTGGTCGACGGCGAGTTGGACCACGACGCCCGGGAGCGCGTCCTCGCGCACCTGGCGACCTGCGCCAAATGCAAGGCCGAGGCCGACGCCCAGCGCCGTCTCAAGAGCGTCTTCGCGCAGGCGGCCCCGCCGCCGCCCTCCGACAGCTTTCTCGCCCGCCTCCAGGGGCTGCCCGCGGGAGGTGACACCGACGGTGGCACACCACCGTTCGGGGGAGGCGGATTCGGCAGTGGCCGACCCCTCGGCGGAATCCGGGGCTTCGGACAGGGAGTCTTCGACGTAGACCCGGAGCCCTTCGGCTACGCGCCCTCCGGCGCGCACGCCGCCGTCTTCCCCAGCGGCCAGCGCGGCTTCCGCATCCACGAAGTGACCCGTGCCGACCGGCACGAGAGCGACCGGGGCTCACGCTCCCGCCGCTTCGCGTTCGCCGCGGCCGGAGCGGTGTCGCTCGCCGCGATCGCGCTCGGCGGGGTCACGACCGCTGCCCCGATCGACAGCAGCGACACGCGCGGTGGCGGTTCCGGCAGCAATGTCACGCCGCTG
Organism: Streptomyces sp. NPDC002795; assembly: GCF_042888725.1. Taxonomy (NCBI): domain Bacteria; kingdom Bacillati; phylum Actinomycetota; class Actinomycetes; order Kitasatosporales; family Streptomycetaceae; genus Streptomyces; species Streptomyces sp. NPDC002795. The sequence goes on along the minus strand of NZ_JBIAQB010000002.1, from coordinate 166,090 downwards.
CGCAGTCAGCCGGCCGGTGCCGCCGCGGCTTCGGACACACAGCGCCGCAGGTCGAACGCGTCGCCGCTCGGTCAGCGCGGGGGCGCCCTCGCGGCGCCCGTCTCGCCGACCGAGGCAAGCGCGCCGCTGCTGCCCGGCGGGGGCCACGCGGAGAGCGCGGGCTATCCGTTCTCGACGCCATTGCTGGCCGGTGCGGCCCGCATGTCGCCTCTCATACGTCCCGCCGCCCCCGCTGTCGCGGTCTCGTTCGCGCCGCGGCCCACCGCCTCGGCCTCGTCCGACGGCACCACCTTCGGGGCGACAGGGCCCGGCCTCACCGCCGCCTCGGCGTCGTCGCCGACCGCGTCGTCCCGTCCTTCGTCGCTGCGCTGACGCCCCCTGCGCCCGCGCCGTCGAACCTGGTTGAATCCAGGTGAGGCGGTGCGTCGGGTGCGGATCCGGGTCGCGACCGTGGGAGTCGGCGGTGCGGTGCCGTGGGCCAGGCTTGGGGAGAGCGGCGGGACATGGACGAGGGGAATCCCACGGAGGGCTCCGCCAGGGGTGAGGTGTCGGAGCGGTCGACCGTTCCCCCGTCACGGGGCTCCGCCCCGGACCCCGCCGGCTCTCGTCCCGGAGCGGGGCTTGAATCTGCTCAATCGCCGCAGGGGGTGGAATTTGTCCACCAGCCCTGGCACCAGCCGGACTTCGGGCCGCCCGCGCCGCGCAGGCGCAGGCGCAGGCTCGTGCTCGGGGCGGTGGTGATCGCCCTGGTCGCCGGAGGCATCGGTGGGGCGATCGGGTCGTACCTGGAGCGGACCGGCGTCGGGGCGGACATCCGACTGCCGCAGGCCGACGCCGAGTCAAAGAACCGTGACCCAGACAGCGTGGCCGGTATCGCGGCGCGCACCCTGCCCGGCGTCGTCACCATCCACACCGAGGGTTCGTCGGAGGAGGGCACCGGCACCGGCTTCGTGCTCGACGGCCAGGGGCACATCCTCACGAACAATCACGTCGTGTCGTCGGCCGACTCCGGCGGTGAGATATCGGTCACATTCTCCAGTGGTGAGAGCGCCCGGGCCGAGCTGGTCGGGCAGGACAGCGGCTACGACCTCGCCGTGATCAAGGTGTCGGGGGTGCGCGGGCTGAAGCCGCTGGCCCTCGGAAACTCCGAGAACGTGCAGGTGGGTGACCCGGTCGTGGCCGTCGGCGCCCCCTTCGACCTGGCGAACACGGTCACGTCCGGCATCATCAGCGCCAAGGGCCGGCCCATCACGGCGGGCGGCGAGAAGGGCGACGGGAGCGACGTCAGCTATGTGGACGCGCTGCAGACCGACGCACCCATCAACCCGGGCAACTCGGGCGGCCCGCTGGTCGACGCGAAGGCCCGCGTCATCGGCATCAACAGCGCGATCCGGTCGGCCGACGCCGGCGGTTCGGAGCTGCCCGAGGGGCAGTCGGGCTCCATCGGGCTCGGCTTCGCGATCCCGGTCAACCAGGCGAAACGCGTGGCGGAGGAGCTGATCAACGCCGGGAGTGCGACGCATCCGGTGATCGGGGTCACCCTCGACATGGACTACTCGGGCGACGGTGCCCGCGTCGGCACGCAGGGCAACAGCGGCGGCTCGGCCGTCAGTCCGGGCGGTCCGGGCGCCAGGGCGGGGATCGAGCCGGGCGATGTGATCACTGAGGTCGACGGCGTCCGCGTGCACTCCGGTGAGGAGCTGATCGTCAAGATCCGCACCCACCGCCCCAAGGACAAACTGGTCCTCACGGTCGAACGGGGCGGAAAGGAACGGGAGATGTCGCTCGTTCTCGGTTCCGCCGGCGGCGGCTGACCGGCTCTTGACCGACTCCCGACCGCCCGTGGCGCGGGATGCGCGATCCTGGAGGTACCCCGGTGGCTACCGAATGGACAGGTCGGCCGGGTACCGTGGACCGGGTCCGCTGCCGGACCCTGCCAAAGACCTGCTGCTGATGTTCGACCGCGGGCCGAGGACACGCTAGGAGAGCAAGGTGTTCAACGACATTGGCCCGCTGGAGGTCGTGACGATCGTCGTGCTGGCCGTTCTCGTTTTCGGCCCCGACAAGCTCCCGAAGGTCATTCAGGACGTTTCACGCACCATTCGTAAGATCCGGGAGTTCTCGGACAGTGCGAAGCAGGATATTCGCGACGAACTCGGCCCGGAGTTCAAGGACTTCGAGTTCGAGGACCTGAACCCCAAGACGTTCATCCGCAAGCAGTTGGACAGTGACGAGCTGGGGCTCAAGGAGATTCGCAACGGCTTCGACCTGAAGAAGGAGATGGCCGAAGTCTCCGAGGCGGCGCACACCGTCGGTGAGCTGGAGGACTCCGGGTCGTCGAGCCAGTCCGGCAGCGCTGGCCGCGTGGACATGCAGAAGCGGCCCGAAGCGGTCGACATGCAGAAGCGACCCGAGAAGTCCGAGAAGCCGGCCGCCATCGAGCCGCCGCCCTTCGACGCGGACGCGACCTGAACCGCGGACGCGACCTGAACCCGGGCGCGGCCCGAACCACCTCGAACCACCCCTAAAGCGGCTCAACCACGCCTGACGAAACCGGGCCCCGCGGACCCGGTGTGGCATCCTGCCTTGTTGTTGCGCGGACCGGACGTGAGTGAACGCCCGAGGGGGGCGGGCCGCGCCGGTCCGTAACTGAGCGAGGAGGCGGCCGGGTACATGGAGACGACGAGTCGGGTAGGCGCGCAGGCGCCGGTCACCGAGGGGGCCGGCGAGGCTCTCACGGCCCGGCGCACGGTCGACGGCTACCTGCTGGCGCCCTTCCCGTGGTACGGCCTCGACGAGGCCTTCACGGGACCGCGCTGGCTGATGCAGGTCGGCACCACGGCGGAAGGCTCCGTCGAGCACGGTTCGATCGGGCACGGTGACGAGCCCTCCGTACGCAGCGAGCTCACGGAGGACACCGAGCGCTTCGCGGTCGTCGTGACGATCGCCGCCAATCCGGTACGGCGCACCGCCGACGGCACCGGCGTCCTGGAGGCCACGTCCGTCGCCTCGTCGGCCTGGCTCGCCGGCGTCGGACTGCTCTCGTACACCTGGCCGGTGCAGATGGACCACACGCTGCGCGACGACTGGCTGGAGCAGCAGACCGAGACGGCGTGGGTGCTCGCCGACGACCTCGCGTCCGACGACTGGGCGACGCTGACGCTGCCGGTGGACGGGGTGCCGACCCCGTTCCACTACCGGGAGTCCGAGTACGGCTGGGTGCTCGCCGGCTCCACGCAGGCCGGGGTGCACCTGGGTGCGTACGGGCGCGGCATGAGCGCGTACGGGCTCGGGTTCTCCGCCGTGAAGGACATCGCGGCGCTGGAACCGGATCCGGAACCGCAACCGGACGCGTGACGAAGAACGGCGGGCCGCCCAGGAGGGCGGCCCGCCGTTCTGTCGAACCGTCAGAACTTGTTGCGCGGCGTGATCCCCAGGGACATCCCCGACAGACCGCGCTGACGCCCGCTGATCTTGTCCGCGATGTCGCGCAGCGCCGAGCCCGCGGGGGAGTCCGGGTCGGTGAGCACGATCGGCTTGCCCTCGTCGCCGCCCTCGCGCAGGCGTACGTCGATGGGGATGGAGCCGAGCACCGGCACCTCCGCGCCCGTGGTCCTGGTCAGGCCCTCGGCGACCAGCTTTCCGCCGCCCGTGCCGAACACGTCGACCATCTCGCCGCAGTGCGGGCAGGGCAGCCCCGACATGTTCTCGACGACGCCGACGATCTTCTGGTGCGTCTGCACGGCGATCGATCCGGCCCGCTCGGCGACCTCGGCGGCGGCCTGCTGCGGCGTGGTGACGACCAGGATCTCGGCGTTCGGGACCAGCTGGGCGATCGAGATGGCGATGTCGCCGGTGCCGGGCGGCAGGTCGAGCAGGAGCACGTCCAGGTCGCCCCAGAACACGTCGGCGAGGAACTGCTGGAGCGCGCGGTGCAGCATCGGTCCGCGCCACACCACCGGCGCGTTGCCCGGCGTGAACATGCCGATCGAGATGACCTTCACGCCGTTCGCCGACGGCGGCATGATCATGTCCTCGACCTGGGTGGGCTTGCCTTCGGCGCCCAGCATGCGCGGGACGCTGTGCCCGTAGATGTCCGCGTCGACGACACCGACCTTCAGGCCGTCGGCCGCCATCGCGGCCGCCAGGTTCACCGTCACCGAGGACTTGCCGACGCCGCCCTTGCCGGAGGCCACCGCGTACACGCGGGTCAGCGAGCCCGGCTTGGCGAAGGGGACCTCGCGCTCGGCGGTGCCGCCGCGCAGCGCGGTCGCCAGCTCCTTGCGCTGCTCGTCGCTCATCACATCGAGGGTGACCTGCACTTCGGTCACGCCCTCGACGGCGGCGACGGCGTCCCGCACGTTGTTCTCGATCGTGGAGCGCATCGGGCAGCCCGAGACCGTCAGATACACGGTGACCGCGACGACTCCGTCCGCACCGATGCCCACCGATTTGACCATCCCCAACTCGGTGATGGGGCGGTGGATCTCGGGGTCGTTCACTGTCGCGAGTGCCTCGCGCACCGCGTCTTCCGTAGCCATGCACCCGAGTCTACGGCGGGGTAACCCGCACCCGGAAAGCCCTGTCAGCGGTCGTCTACGTCACGTCCCCGCGTCCGCTCCGCGGGGAATACCCCCGGCCCCGGAGCTGACTGCCGCTGCTCCTCCAGCTCCCTGATGAGATCCTGCAGCTCGGAGCGGATCCAGTCGCGCGTCGCGACCTCGCCGAGCCCGATCCGCAGGGCCGCCATCTCGCGGCTCAGATACTCGGTGTCGGCGATGGAACGCTCGTTCTGCTTGCGGTCCTGTTCGAGATTGACCCGGTCGCGGTCGTCCTGCCGGTTCTGCGCGAGCAGGATCAGCGGGGCGGCGTACGAGGCCTGCAGCGACAGCATCAGTGTCAGGAAGATGAACGGGTACTCGTCGAAGCGCAGATCGGCGGGCGCGACGATGTTCCACAGCACCCACACGATGATGAGCACCGTCATCCAGACGATGAACCGGCCCGTCCCCAGGAAGCGTGCGATCCGCTCCGAGAGCCTGCCGAAGGCCTCGGGGTCGTAATCGGGGATCAGCTTCCGCTTCGGCGCGCGCGGCTGGTCGAGCCGGATGCGCGGCCTGCGCGGGGCGTCGCGCTCGCGTTCCTCAGTCGGCATGGTTCACCTCCCCGGCCAGGTGGAATTCCTGCTCGCGCCAGTCCTCGGGCAGCATGTGGTCCAGTACGTCGTCCACGGTCACGGCGCCGAGCAGCGAGCCGCCGTCGTCGACGACGGGCGCGGCCACCATGTCGTACGTCGCGAAGAACCCGGCGATCTCGGGCAGCGCGGCCGCCGGGGTCAGGGCCTGGAGATCGTCGTCGAGGATCGAGCTGACCATCGTGTACGGCGGGTCGCGGAGCAGCCGCTGGAAGTGGATCGTGCCCAGGTACTTGCCGGTCGGCGTCTCGTCCGGCGGCCGGCACACGTACACCTGCGCGGCGAGCGCGGGGGACAGGTCGGGATTGCGGATGCGGGCGAGGGCGTCCGCGACCGTCGAATCGGGGCGCAGCACGATCGGCTCGGTCGTCATCAGGCCGCCCGCGGTCCGGTCCTCGTACGCCATCAGGCGCCGCACGTCCGCCGCCTCGCTGGGCTTCATCAGGTCGAGGAGGCGTTCCTTGTCGTCCTCGGGGAGTTCGCCGAGGAGGTCGGCGGCGTCGTCCGGGTCCATCTCCTCCAGGACGTCGGCGGCGCGCTCCTCCTTCAGCTTGCCGAGCACCTCGATCTGGTCGTCCTCCGGGAGCTCCTCCAGGACGTCGGCGAGACGCTCGTTGCTGAGCGCGGCGGCGACCTCCGCGCGGCGCTTGGGGGAGAGGTGGTGCAGCACGTTGGCGAGGTCGGCGGGGCGCAGCTGCTCGAACGTGGCGAGCAGGCTCTCCGCGCCCTGCCCGTGCTCCTCCAGGTTGAAGCCGTCGACGCCCGACCAGTCGACGGTGATCGCCTCTCCCTTGGCGCGCCGGAACGCGCCGCGCTTCGGAGGGCTCTTCCGTACGAAGACGCGGTCGATCTCCCAGTCTCGGCGCGCGGGCAGTTGCTGGATGGAGACGTCGAGGACGGTGACCTCCTCGCCGGTCTCCACGAGCCGTACGCGCCGGTCGAGGATCTCGCCGAGGACCAGGCGCTCGGTGGGCCGCTGCTCGAAGCGCCGGACGTTGAGCACGCCCGTGGTGATGACCTGGCCCGACTCGATCCCGGTGACACGGGTCATCGGCAGGAAGATGCGCCGCCGGGTCGACAGTTCGACGACGAGCCCGAGCAGCCGCGGCGGTCTGCGGCTCACGCGCAACATCGCCACCAGGTCGCGCACGCGGCCCACCTGATCACCGTTCGGATCGAAGACGGCGATGCCGGAGAGGTGCGAAACGAAGATCCGGGGAGCGCCTCCAGCCATACCGTCGCGCGCCTCCTTCCGTGTTTCATTCGCTTTCGTCCGGATATGCGGCCAATTTCCCGCCCAGGCTAGCCGCTCCCCGCCCCCCGCGCCTTTGTACGTCGGCCACCCGACCCGGACGGGTAACCGCAGATCGCGGGGGTACGCTGCCGTACCTGCCCACCCGTCTCCCACCACCGCCCTCAACCGAGGCGCTACGCGCCGCCCCCCTCCATTCCCACCCAAGCTGCCGTACGAGAGGTAGTCCGCCCGTGACCCCGCGCCCCCTCACCCGCCGTACCCGCAGGACACTCATGGTGGGCGTGATGTGCACGGGGCTCGCGGTGGGCCTCGCGGCGTGCGGCGAGGAGGACCCGGACGCGGGGACGAACGGCGTCGGCAAGCTGACCCCGGCCAAGATCCAGTCCCGTACGGTCCGGGCGGCCCGCGGCGCGGACGCGGTGCACGTCGCCGGCACGGTGGTCGTCAACAAGAAGACGTACAAGCTGGACATGCGGCTGAAGGCCGATGGCGGCACGGGGTCGGTGAGCACCGGCGGCGGCACGTTCCAGCTGCTGCGGGTCGGCGACCACCTGTACCTCAAGGCGGGCGCCGGTTTCTGGACGCACTCCGAGGACGGCCAGGACGGCCACGGGGCGGGCGACGCCGCGCAGAAGCTCGACGGCAAGTACGTGAAGGTGCCGAAGGGCGACCCGGCCTACCAGCGGCTGAGCACCTTCACCGACAAGAGCGTGCTGCTCGACGGCCTGCTGGCGCTGCACGGAGCGCTGGCGAAGGGCGAGCGCGGGTCGGTGGGCGGTATGCGCACGGTCGAACTGACCGGCGACAAGGGCGCGGGCGGCACCCTCGACGTGTCCCTGGAGGGCAGCGCGTACCCGATGCGCCTGGAGCGGGCCGGGGGCGCCGGCACGATCCAACTCAGCGACTGGGGCAAGAACTTCACCCTCCGCGAACCCAAGTCCACAGAAACGGTCGACTACGGCCAGGCCCTGCCGGGCTGACCCGTCCCTGGCTTGTCCTCAATCGCCGGACGGGCTTGATAAATCAAGCCCGTCCGGCGATTGAGGACACTTCCGGGGCGGAGCCCCGAGGCGTCAACGCCGGCGCCGCAGAAGCTTCGGCAGACCAGCCGGCACAGGGTTCCGCGTCGTGGCCGGCGACCCCACCGGGACCGCGGCCAGCGACCCGTCGGCCACCGGCACCGTCTCCCCGCCCACAGGCTCAAGCCGCACCACCCGGCACTCCCGAACCCACCGCTCCAGCATGGTCTCGGAGTCCGGCGCGTTCAGCCGCTTGCCCTTCAGCTCACCCACGACGGAGTCATACGCCTCCGTACCCGGCGCCAGCTCGACCACCGTCGCCCGCCAGCCGACGAGCCGCCCGCCCTTGTCCTTGCTGCGCACGGTGACGAGCGCCGCGCCGCCGTCGACGAGGTCGGGCAGCGGCTGCTCGCCGGGCCCGTCGCCGACGAGGCACGCCGCGCCTTCGTGCCACACGTGCCACAGGGCCCGCTCGACGCCCCGGTCCCCGCGCACCCAGATCAGCCCGGACTTCTTCGTGGCCTCCTCGACGAGGGCGGCGTCGAGCAGTTCAGCAGTCGTCATACGGAAAGCGTAGCCGCGGCGTTCACAGCCACCCGTTGCGCTTCAGCATCCGGTGGATCGAGAAACAGGCGGCGACGGTGACGCCGAGCACCAGCGGATAGCCGAACCGCCAGTGCAGCTCCGGCATGTACTTGAAGTTCATGCCGTACACACCACAGACCATGGTCGGTACGGCGATGATCGCGGCCCACGAGGTGATCTTGCGCATGTCCTCGTTCTGGGCGACGGAGGCCTGCGCCAGATTGGCCTGGAGGATCGAGTTCAGCAGCTCGTCGAAGCCGATGACCTGCTCCTGCACCCGCTCCAAGTGGTCGGCGACGTCCCGGAAGTACTTCTGGATGTCCGGGTCGATCAGCCGCATCGGCCGCTCGCTGAGCAGCTGCAGCGGGCGCCGCAGCGGGGCGACGGCCCGCTTGAACTCCAGTACCTCGCGCTTGAGTTGGTAGATCCGGCCCGCGTCCGAGCCGCGCGGGGAGCCCTTGCCGGGCTGCGAGAAGACCTCGGTCTCGACCTCGTCGATGTCGTCCTGCATCGCGTCGGCCACGGCCAGATACCCGTCGACCACGTGGTCGGCGATCGTGTGCAGCACGGCGCTCGGGCCCTTGGCCAGCAGCTCGGGGTCGTCCTGGAGCCGGTGCCGCAGCGCGCGCAGGGAGCCCTGGCCGCCGTGCCGGACGGTGATGAAGAAGTCCCGCCCGGTGAAGCACATGACCTCGCCGGTCTCCACGATCTCGCTGGTGGCGGTGAGTTCGGCGTGCTCGATGTAGTGGATGGTCTTGAAGACGGTGAACAGCGTGTCGTCGTAACGCTCCAGCTTGGGCCGCTGGTGGGCGTGGACGGCGTCCTCGACGGCGAGCGGGTGCAGCCCGAACTCCGCGGCGATACCGGCGAATTCCTCCTCGGTCGGCTCGTGCAGGCCGATCCAGGCGAAGCCGCCGTCGCGCCGCACCTGGTGCTTGGCACCGCCGGGGGTGAGGTACTCGGAGGACGGGACGCGGACCCCGTCGCGGTACACGGCACAGTCCACGACGGCCGAGCAGGCCGCCGCGTCACGCGTGAAGTCGTACGAGTTGCGGGCCTCGTTGGCGTACGGGGCGACGCTCTTGCGCAGCGAGGGACGGACGGCGGCTCGCAGGTCGCGCATCATCGACATGGGCAGGCTCCTTCGCGGGCGGGAGTCGCCGCGCGTCGGGTGGAACCACCCGGAATGAGGACGTCCTGGTCAACCGGGAACCGGGACATGCTGCACGTCCACAAAGCGGGAAGCACCGCACCGACACTGGGCGGCTTCGCTGACTGATTCAGATCACGACATCCGAGGCGGGCGTCGATGAGATCAGGGGAACGAAGTGCTCTTCCGGCAGGCGCGGCCAGCACGGTGTGCGGCTGACTGCGAGTGAGATGAGGCCCTGGGCCCTACAGGCCGGAAGAACGGGTAGTACTGCACGGTCGACTTCGATCCATGACAGCCCCACCTCCTCCGGCCGGTCCCCCGTGGGGGACGTGAAACGGGTCGGTTTCCCGACGGGCCCGCGTAAGGCCCTCGGCGGACACGCACTGCGTGTTGTCCCGACCAGCGGCCAAGACTATCAGCCGACCGGCGAAAGCGGGCCCCGTCCATACCCGTTGAGCGAGAGATCTATGCTCGCGGGATGGCAGAAGTTCTTGCGCTGGTGGAGGCGCGACTCCGGACAACCCTGGGTGAACCGGACGCACGCGCGGCGGTCACCTTCCTCGGCACCGACCGGATCGAGGTGTTGCGCTTCACAGACGCCTCCCAGAACGTGGTGCGCTACGCCACCCTCGGCATGTCCGCGTCCCCGATGACCGACCCCACGGCGGCCCTCGCCGACCCGGTCGCGGGCCCCCGCGCCGAGCTGGTCCTGACCGTCCGCGCCGGCCTCGCCGACACCGACAAGGTGCTCCGCCCGCTCGCGGTCCTCGCCGCCTCCCCGCAGGTCGAGGGCCTCGTCGTGGCACCGGGCGCCTCGCTCGACGTGGGCGAACCGCTGTGGCCCGGCGCTCCGTTCACCTCGGCCCTCGTCGCGGAGCCGGGCGGTCTGGTGGAGGACCTGGACCTGGACGAGCCCCTGGAGCCCGTACGGTTCCTGCCGCTCCTTCCCATGACGCCGAACGAGGCGGCGTGGAAGCGGGTGCACGGCGCCGCCGCGCTCCAGGAGAAGTGGCTGGACAGCGGAACGGACCTGCGCGACCCACTGCGCAAGTCCGTGACACTGGACTGAGAACCGGTCAGTTCGCGTACACCGAGACGCTGTCCTCGGTGGCGTGCTTCGGCTCCAACTCCTCGGGCAATGGGGTCTCCCCTGCTCGAGCGGATTCGAGAGCTTGGGGAAGGGTGAGCGAGCTCCTGCGCACCCAGACCACGACCGCACCGAGCACCGCGGTGACCGCGGCGACCACGAACGGGATGTGGATGTTGGTCCACACCTCGATCTTCGGCGCGAAGAACGGTGCGGCCGCGGCGGCGAACCACCGGACGAAGTTGTAGCCGGCGCTCGCCACCGGCCGCGGCGCGTCGGAGACGCCGAGCGCGAGCTCGGTGTAGACGGTGTTGTTCACGCCGATGAAGGCGCCGGACAGGATCGTGCAGACGATGGCCGCGGTGTGGTTGCCGTACCCGAGGACGAGCACGTCCAGGGCGAGCAGCACGAGCGAACCGCCGAGCACCTTGAGCGAGCCGAACCTGGCTTGCAGACGCGGTGCGACGATCACCGAGAACAGCGCGAGCAGCAGACCCCAGGCGAAGAACACCGCGCCCGACTTGTACGGGGTCATGTTCAGCACGAACGGCGTGAAGGCCAGCACCGTGAAGAACGTGTAGTTGTAGAAGAAGGCCGAGATCGCGGCGGACGCGAGGCCGCCGTGGCCCAGCGCCTTGAGGGGGTCGAGGATCGACGTCTTCTGCGCGGGCTTCGGCTGTTCCTTCAGGAACACGGTGATGCACAGGAAGCCGATGGCCATCAGGGCGGCGGTGCCGAAGAACGGGTAGCGCCAGCTGGCATTGCCGAGCAGTGCGCCGACGAGCGGCCCGCAGGCCATGCCGAGCCCGAGCGCGGACTCGTAGAGGAGGATCGCGGCAGCGCTGCCACCGGCGGCGGCGCCGACGATGACCGCCAGCGCGGTCGACACGAAGAGCGCGTTGCCGAGGCCCCAGCCCGCGCGGAAGCCGACCAGTTCCCCGACGGAACCGGACGTGCCCGCGAGCGCCGCGAAGATCACCACGAGGGCGAGGCCGACGAGGAGGGTCTTCTTGCCGCCGATGCGGCTGGAGACGAACCCGGTCACCAGCATGGCGATGGCGGTGATCAGGAAGTACGAGGTGAAGAGCAGGGAGACCTGGCTCGGTGTCGCTTCGAGGCCCTTGGCGATCGACGGCAGGATCGGGTCGACGAGGCCGATGCCCATGAAGGCGACGACGGATGCCCCGGCGGTCGCCCAGACCGCCTTCGGTTGACGCAGGATGCTGCCCGCACCTGCGTCGAACGTGTCCCCTTCGGCGGGACCCCCTGTACTGGTCTGGCTCATGCCCACTGCTCCTTCGAGTCCTTCGAGCCCTCCGGTTCTTCGACCGGATCGTTGGCGTATACACATAATAATTTAGAGCCGCTAATTAATGCAAGCTACACGTATTGGCCCTGGTCGGGACGCCACGGCGGTGCCCTCCGGACGGGTGATCGTCCTTGACGCGGCGCGGGACGGGGAGGACCGTGGGGCTCTATGAGGGGCGAACCCAGTTGCCCGAAGTGTGGTGGCCGGGTCAGGGCTCCCGGACTCTTTGCCGACTCCTGGCAGTGCGATGTGCACGGGACCGTGCACCCGATGCAGCCCGTGATCCCGCCCAGTGTCGAGGCGCTCAGCGTCGTGGTGCGGCGCGCGCGGGTGCCGGTCTGGATGCCGTGGCCACTGCCCGTCGGCTGGCTGTTCACCGGCGTGGCCAACGCGGGGGACGAGCGTCACGGAGGCCGCGCCACCGCCGTCGCCTGCTCGGGCCCCGGACCGCTGGGCGGTGCCGGTGAACTGGTGCTCGTCGCCGAGGAGCTGGGCGTCGGACTCGGCGCGCGCTACGCGGGGATTGACGGCCCTGACCCCGGCCCGTACATGGAGGTCTCGGGTCCCCCGCAGGCCAAGGTGCTCGCCGCGGGCCGGCCCACCCCGATGTGGCACGTCTCCGGCACCCCGGACGACCGGGCGGTCTTCGCCGGCGAGGCGCGTGGCCTGTGGCTGTGGGCGGTCGTCTGGCCGGAGCAGACGGGGGTGCTGATGTACGACGAGCTGGTGCTCACGGACCTGCGGGACGCGGGGGCCGAGGTGGATCTGCTGCCGTGCGGGGCGCTGTCGCCGCGCATCGTGCAGTGAGCCCCAGGGGGCGGGTGGGGTAAGGGGTCCGCGCCTGGTTCGGTGGTGACGGGGGTGCTGGAATCCCCGTTATCCTTGAGCGGTCCCCGTCAGTCCGTCAGCCTCATCCGCGCCATTCGTGGCATCCGTCCCGTCAGCCCGTCGAGCCTGGAGTACGCAGCCGTGCGCATCGATCTGCACACCCACTCCACCGCTTCCGACGGCACGGACAGCCCGGCCGAACTCGTACGGAACGCCGCCGCGTCCGGCCTGGACGTCGTCGCGCTCACCGATCACGACACCACGCGCGGGCACGCCGCGGCCGGTGCGGCCCTGCCCGAGGGGCTGACCCTCGTCACCGGCGCCGAGCTCTCCTGCCGTCTCGACGGCGTGGGCATGCACATGCTGGCGTACCTCTTCGACCCCGAGGAGCCGGCGCTGCTCGCCGAGCGCGAGCTGGTCCGCGACGACCGGGTGCCGCGCGCCAAGGGCATGATCGCCAAGCTGAACGAGCTCGGCGTCCCCGTCACCTGGGAGCACGTCGCCCGGATCGCGGGGGACGGTTCGGTCGGCCGCCCGCACGTCGCCTCGGCGCTGGTCGAGCTCGGCGTCGTACCGACGGTCTCGGACGCCTTCACGGACGACTGGCTCGCCGACGGCGGGCGCGCGTACGTCCCGAAGCACGAGACCGACCCCTTCGAGGCGATCCGGCTCGTCAAGGCGGCCGGCGGCGTCACCGTCTTCGCGCACCCCGGCGCCGCCAAGCGCGGCCGCACCGTGCCCGAGCCGACGATCGCGAAGCTGGCGGAGGCCGGGCTCGACGGCATCGAGGTCGACCACATGGATCACGACGCCGCGACCCGCGACCGCCTGCGCTCTCTCGCCGCCGACGTCGGCCTGCTGGTCACCGGGTCCTCGGACTACCACGGCAGCCGCAAGACGTGCGTGCTCGGCGAGTACACCACCGACCCCGAGGTCTACGGGGAGATCACGCGGCGCGCCACGGGCGCCTTCCCGGTGCCGGGCGCCGGCGGACACTGCGCCTGACGCGCCCCGTACGCACCTCGACCCACCCTTCCGCACCACTCTCGCAAGGCACCCCACCGTGTTCGACGCTGCCGTCTTCGGATCCCTTTTTCTCACGCTTTTTGTGATTATGGATCCCCCCGGAATCACCCCGATCTTCCTCGCCCTCACCGCGGGCCGCCCCGCCAAGGTCCAGAAGCGCATGGCCTTCCAGGCGGTCTGCGTCGCCTTCGGCGTCATCGCCGTGTTCGGCGTCCTGGGCAACCAGATCCTGGCCTATCTGCACGTCTCCGTCCCCGCCCTGATGATCGCGGGCGGTCTGCTGCTGCTCCTGATCGCGCTCGACCTGCTGACCGGCAAGACGGACGAGCCCAAGCAGACCAAGGACGTGAACGTCGCCCTCGTGCCGCTCGGCATGCCGCTGCTCGCCGGGCCCGGCGCGATCGTCTCCGTGATCCTCGCCGTGCAGGACGCGGACTCGATGGGCGACCAGCTCTCCGTCTGGACCGCGATCATCGCGATCCATGTGGTGCTGTGGCTGGTGATGCGCTACTCGCTGGTGATCATCCGCGTCATCAAGGACGGCGGCGTGGTCCTGGTGACCCGGCTCGCGGGCATGATGCTCTCCGCGATCGCGGTGCAGCAGATCATCAACGGCGTGACGCAGGTGATCCAGGGCTCCTGACCTGACCGCCCTGAGATCGTGATGGCCCTGGCCCCCTGGCGGCCCGGGACCACAGCGAAGCCCCCGTACGCATCGTGCGTACGGGGGCTTCGAAGTGTGGGAGTCGCTCACGCCGTTACGAGGCGGACGACTCTGCCGGGCGGATGTAGAGGCGCTGCCCGATGGCGGCGGCCTGCTGAACGATCCGGTTGACGGAGGCGGCGTCCACGACGGTGCTGTCCACGGCAGTGCCGTCGACATCGTCGAGTCGCATGATTTCGAAGCGCATGGGCTTCTCCCTTCGTCTGGTGATCCTCCTGAAGGAGAACTACTGGTGCGGGGCTTCTCAGCTTGATCCCGCCGTACGGCCGGGCGGTTGCCCGGCCGTTAAGAGTGAATTGCGCGGCAGTGGTGCCGCACGTTCCTACGGGTACAACGAGTTGCCCGCTGCAAACATTCCCTACGCTAAGGAAATTTTTCGATCGGCTAATTACTCGTGCGTCAGCAGAGCCGCGAGAGGCTCGTGAGGTGCTGTGAAGTGCTGTTCTACGTCGCCGGGTGGCGGTCCCAGAAGGCGGCGAGGGCGGCGGCCGTGGCCCGCGGCTGGTCGGTATTGGGGGAGTGCTCGGCCCCGGCCACGATGGTGCGCTCCGCGTCGAGGCGTGCCGCCATGTCGTCGAGGAGCGGCACGGGCCAGGTGTCGTCCCGCTCGCCCGACAGCACATGTATCGCGAGGCCGAGCGCGGCGAGCTCGTCGACCCGGTCCGGCTCCGTGCGCAGCTGGCCCGCCGTGGCGATGAGCTGGGCCGGGCTGTTCCGCATCCAGCGGCGGTGCAGATCCTCGCCGTCGCCACGGAGGTCGGCGGCGTCCTCGGGGGCGTCCAGGCCCTGGATCGCCTCCCACACCTGCGCCATGTCGAGCGCGGTGAGGGCGTCCTGGAGCAGCTTGGCGCGCTCCTGCTGGGGCTGCGCGACGGCGGCGGGGCCCGAGGACATCAGTGTGAGCGACGCGAACGGGGCGGGGTCCTCGATGACCGCCGCACGAGCGACGAGCCCGCCGAGCGAGTGCCCCAGCAGATGCACCCTGCCGGTTCCCTCGTCGGCCTGGAGCGCCGCCGCCTGCGCGAGCACGTCACGCGCCAACTCGCGCTGCCCGTAAGGCCGTTCGTCGTCCCTCGGGCCTTCCGACTCGTACTGCCCGCGGCCGTCCACGGCGATGCTCCGGTAACCGGCCGCGCTCAACGGAGCGTGCAGCTCGATGAAGTCCTCCTTGCTCCCCGTGAACCCGGGCAGCAGCAGGGCGGTGCCCCGGACCGGGCCCTCGGCCGGCTCGCCGGAGAGCGCGGCGAAGTCGCCACGGGCGGTGCGGAGTCGGTGCGCACGGGTGCCGGGCGGCGGGGTGAAGGTCGCGGGCCTGCTCATGTGCCGAGATTACGCGCCGCCACCGACAACGAAGGCCCGGACCCCGCAGCAGCGGGATCCGGGCCTTTCGCCGTGGACCGATCAGGCCTCGGGGGCCTCGACCTTCTTGCGCGTACGACGCGGCTTCGCCTCGACCGTCTCGGCGGCGGGCTCCGCCTTCTTCCGGGTCCGCGCGGCGGGCTTCGCCTCGGCGACCTCGGCGGCGGGTTCGGCCTTCTTGCGGGTGCGGGTCCGCGTGGCGGGCTTGGCCTCGGTGGCCTCCGCGGTGTCGACGACGGCCTCCGCCTTCTTCCGCGTACGACGCGGCTTCGCCTCGGTCACCTCGGCCACCTCGGCGACCTCGACGGCGGGCTCGGCCTTCTTACGGGTGCGGGTCCGCGTGGCGGGCTTGGCCTCGGTGGCCTCCGCGGTGTCGACGACGGCCTCCGCCTTCTTCCGCGTACGCGTGCGGGCCGGCTTCGGCTCGTTCGCGTCCGCCGCCTCCGCGACGGGCTCGGCCTTCTTGCGCGTACGCGCCGGCTTCGCCTCAGTGGCCTCGACGGTGTCGACCGCGGCCTCCGCCTTCTTACGGGTGCGGGTCCGGGTGGCGGGCTTGGCCTCGGTGGCCTCCGCGGTGTCGACGACGGCTTCCGCCTTCTTCCGCGTACGGGTCCGCGTGGCGGGCTTGGCCTCGGCGACCTCAACGGCGTCGACGGTCTCGGCGGCGGGCTCGGCCTTCTTACGGGTGCGGGTCCGCGTGGCGGGCTTGGCCTCGGCGACCTCAACGGCCTCGGCCGTGTCGACCGCGGCTTCCGCCTTCTTGCGGGTGCGCGCGGGCTTCGCCTTCGGCTCGGACTGCTCCGGCTCCGCGGCCGCCGGCACGGCTTCCACCGTCTCGACGACGGGCTCGGCCTTCTTGCGCGTACGACGGCGCGGCTGGGCGGGAATCTCCGCCTCGACCGTCTCCACGACCGCCTCGGCGGCGGGGGCCACCACCGGCGCGACCGACGGGGCGCCCGAACCACCGCGCGTACGGCGGCGACGACGCGGCGTCCGCGACTCCGCGGACTCCTCCGCCGGAGCGGGAACAGACGCGGACGCGGGGGCGGAGGCGGGCGCGGCCGTGGCCTCGCCGGCGCCGACCGGCTCGCCACCGCGCATACGGCGACGGCGGCGCGGCGTGCGCGCCGGGCGCTCGCGCTGTTCACGCTGTTCGCGCTGCTCCCGGTCCCGATCGCGGTCACGGCCGCGGTCACGGTCGCGGTCGCCACGACCACCACGGCCGCCGCGCGAGGACGACGCCCCGCGGCCACCGGTCTCGCCCAGGTCCTCGACCTCCTCGGCCTCGAGCCCGGCGCGCGTGCGCTCCGAGCGCGGCAGCACACCCTTGGTGCCCGCCGGGATGTTCATCTCCTCGTAGAGGTGAGGTGACGAGGAGTAGGTCTCGACCGGGTCGTTGAAGTTCAGCTCGAGGGCCTTGTTGATCAGCTGCCAGCGCGGGATGTCGTCCCAGTCGACCAGCGTGATCGCGATGCCCTTCTTGCCCGCGCGGCCGGTGCGGCCGATGCGGTGCAGGTAGGTCTTCTCGTCCTCGGGCGTCTGGTAGTTGATGACGTGCGTCACGTCTTCGACGTCGATACCGCGCGCGGCGACATCGGTGCAGACGAGGACGTCCACCTTGCCGTTGCGGAAGGCGCGGAGCGCCTGCTCGCGGGCGCCCTGGCCCAGATCACCGTGGACCGCGCCGGAGGCGAAGCCACGACGCTTGAGCTGGTCCGCGATGTCGGCAGCCGTGCGCTTCGTACGGCAGAAGATCATCGAGAGTCCGCGGCCCTCGGACTGCAGGATGCGCGCGACCATCTCGGGCTTGTCCATGTTGTGCGCGCGGTACACGTGCTGCGCGGTGTTGCGCACGGTCGCGCCCTCGTCGTCCGGCGAGGTGGCGTTGATGTGCGTGGGCTGCGACATGTAGCGGCGGGCGAGGCCGATGACGGCGCCCGGCATGGTCGCCGAGAACAGCATCGTCTGACGCTTCGCCGGAAGGTAGTTGATGATCTTCTCGACGTCGGGCAGGAAGCCCAGGTCGAGCATCTCGTCGGCCTCGTCGAGGACGAGCGCCTTCACGTGCGAGAGGTCGAGCTTCTTCTGCCCGGCGAGGTCGAGGAGACGGCCCGGGGTGCCGACGATCACGTCGACGCCCTTCTTCAGGGCCTCGACCTGGGGCTCGTACGCACGACCGCCATATATGGCGAGGACGCGCACATTGCGCACCTTGCCGGCGGTGAGCAGGTCATTGGTCACCTGCTGGCACAGCTCGCGCGTCGGAACGACGACGAGGGCCTGCGGGGCGTCCGTCAGCTGCTCGGGCGTGGCCCGGCCCGCCTCGACGTCCGCGGGTACGGTGACGCGCTCAAGGAGCGGAAGACCGAAACCGAGGGTCTTGCCCGTACCGGTCTTGGCCTGGCCGATGACGTCCGAGCCCGAGAGGGCAACGGGGAGGGTCATCTCCTGGATGGGAAAGGCATTGATGATGCCGACGGCCTCAAGGGCCTCCGCCGTCTCGGGAAGAATGCCGAGCTGACGGAAAGTCGAAGTCTGCGTAGTCAGGGTGTTGCCTCTTCTGTGAGGTGCGGCGCGAGGCGAACGCGGGGGTCGTGACCGTGCCGGTCGGTACACCGGACTCGAGCCGCGGTTTCTGCGGGGATCGGGTGGACCGGATGGCGCGGGACCACTGCCGACGCTCGAGCGCTCGTGCCGCTGAGGGCCCCTCCTCAGATCCGTACGCCTTGTGACGTACGACCCGGAGGGCTGTCGGGTCGGAGCCGATCGGGCCTCCGACCGGGCATCCTCATTCATGAGGCCCGTCCGGAGTGCGCACAGGCACCTTGGAGGCGCCTTGCACTCGGCGGGCTCTTTACCACCATACCCCGGAATCGCGCATGTGCGATGGCCGAATGGCGTACGTAGCCGTCGTCACACTCCTTGACCAGGGACTTACGCGACGTGGAGAGCGGGCTATTGTGCGCTTCATGGAGACGCCTGACAACGCCACGCCGACCGCCGAAGCAACCGAAGCAAACCAGGGCCTCACCGGTATCGCCGCCCAGGACTGGGCCACCTCGTCCACGGACGAGAACTATCGCGCCGCCGTCGTCGACCTGCTGGGCGCGCTCGCGTACGGAGAGCTGGCGGCGTTCGAGCGGCTCGCCGAGGACGCGAAGCTGGCGCCCACCCTGGGCGACAAGGCGGAGCTGGCCAAGATGGCGTCCGCCGAGTTCCACCACTTCGAGCAGCTGCGCGACCGGCTGTCGGAGATCGGCGTGGAGCCGACCGACGCGATGGACCCGTTCGTCGGCGCCCTGGACGGCTTCCACCGCCAGACCGCCCCGTCGGACTGGCTCGAGGGCCTGGTCAAGGCGTACGTCGGCGACTCCATCGCGTCCGACTTCTACCGGGAGGTCGCGGCCCGCCTCGACTCGGACACCCGCTCGCTCGTCCTCGCCGTGCTCGACGACACCGGGCACGCGTCGTTCGCCGTGGAGAAGGTGCGCGCCGCGATCGAGGCCGACCCGCGCGTGGGCGGCCGGCTCGCCCTGTGGGCGCGGCGGCTCATGGGGGAGGCGCTCTCGCAGTCGCAGCGGGTGGTCGCGGACCGTGACGCGCTGTCGACGATGCTGGTCGGAGGCGTGGCCGACGGCTTCGACCTGGCGGAGGTCGGCAAGATGTTCTCGCGGATCACCGAGGCGCACACCAAGCGGATGGCCGCGCTCGGGCTCGCCGCCTAGCGTCGCCTTCGGATTCTTCTGGCTCTTCTGGCTCTTCTGGTTCTTGTGTCTCTGCTGCGTCTACGCAGACGGATTCAGCTGCTGCCGCGCTCTGCCCCGGGTGGGGCGCAGCAGCAGTGAGAGCAGGGCCACGGACATCGCGACCGCGCCCACGAGCGTGGCGATCGCATGGCCGGGGCCCAGGGCGCTGTGGGTGACGAACGCCCCGAACAGGGCGCCCGCGACGCCCGTCGGCAGCACGAGCGTGCGTGACGGCAGCCGGTGCGGCAGTCGATGGCCCGCCCCGAGGGCGAGTGCCATGCCGAGCAGTACGGAGCCGAGAGCTTCGAGAAGCATGGTGCGGATACCTCCCGCGCGGCCTGTGGGTTCTCATCGGACGTAGCCGGTCTACCCCTGGCCTCCCGGGCGCAACCCTCCGCGCGGGGATCGGCTGTGCGCTCGCTGTGAACATGCAAAAGGCCTGATGGCAGCTGTGCCATCAGGCCTTTCACGTTCTGTCCGCGCGCCCCTTCCGGGAGGCTCTACAGCGGGCCGAAGCCCACCTTTCGCGCCGACGGTTCGCCGAGCTCGACATAGGCGAGGCGCTCGGCGGGGACGAGGACCTTACGGCCCTTCTCGTCCTTCAGGGAGAGGAGCTGGGACTTGCCGGACAGCGCCGCGGACACCGCGCTCTCGACCTCCTCGGCGGACTGGTCGCACTCCAGAACGATCTCGCGAGGCGTGTGCAGCACGCCGATCTTGACCTCCACGGCCTTGTCCCTCCGACGATCCGTGATGTGCGCGGAAAACCGCGCCGTACCCAGCAAAGATTAGCCCGGCCGGCCGAGACTCCCGGCGCTACGGCTGCACGCCAAGAGCGAACAGCCGGACGGGAACAAAGTGAACCGTGTGGCCGAGCCGTGTGCGCGCGGGCGCGTGCTCAGTGCTGCTCCGCCCCGTGCAGCGGGAAGCCGGCGATGCCGCGCCAGGCGAGCGACGTCAGCAGTTGCACCGCCGTGTCGCGCTCGACCGGGCTCGAACTGGAAAGCCAGTAGCGCGCGACGACCTGCGAGACACCGCCGAGACCCGTCGCGAGAAGCATCGATTCGTCCTTGGACAGGCCCGTGTCCTCCGCGATCACGTCCGAGATCGCCTCGGCGCACTGCAGGCTGACCCGGTCGACGCGCTCACGCACCGCCGGCTCGTTCGTCAGATCGGACTCGAAGACGAGCCGGAACGCGCCGCCCTCGTCCTCCACGTACGCGAAGTAGGCGTCCATGGTCGCCGCGACGCGCTGCTTGTTGTCCGTCGTGGAGGCGAGCGCCGTGCGGACCGACTGCAGCAGGGACTCGCAGTGCTGGTCGAGCAGCGCCAAGTAGAGCTCGAGCTTGCCGGGAAAGTGCTGGTAGAGCACCGGCTTGCTGACGCCGGCCCGTTCGGCGATGTCGTCCATCGCGGCCGCGTGGTACCCCTGCGCGACAAAAACCTCCTGGGCCGCGCCCAGAAGTTGATTGCGTCGGGCACGGCGCGGCAGGCGTGTGCCCTTGGGGCGCGCTGCCTCCGTCTGCTCGATGGCTGTCACGCCGCCTCCCAAGATTGTCCGTGCGCGGTGTGCGCCACGACGCCATCGTACTTTTGGGTAACCCTGATGTGCGCGGTGCGAGCGCAGAATTTCACGGACCGGACTGCTGTGAAAACCGCATGTAGTGAGCCTGATGTCACATCTGTGGTCACAAATGGGTGGATCGTGACGCACGGGTCACCGGCAGCG
Source organism: Streptomyces sp. NPDC002795 (assembly GCF_042888725.1). Classification (NCBI taxonomy): domain Bacteria; kingdom Bacillati; phylum Actinomycetota; class Actinomycetes; order Kitasatosporales; family Streptomycetaceae; genus Streptomyces; species Streptomyces sp. NPDC002795. The sequence continues at coordinate 145,076 of NZ_JBIAQB010000002.1, read as the reverse complement.
GCGTGCCGCTCACCGATAGTCGTCCTCGTCGATCGCGACGACGCGGGCCTGCTCCGCCCGGTCCGCCTCGTTCGCGGTGTCGGGGTCGGCCTCCGTGTCGGGCTCGTCGTCCTGCTCGGGCGCGAGATCCGTGTGCTGTTCCGCGGCGTCGGCCTCGGGGGTCTCCACGCCCGCCTCGTCGGGGCGGCGTTCCGTGAAGGTCTCGGGGTCGCTCGGGTCGACCGTCATCGGTGGCTCCCTTCCTCACCTGTCCGTGCGTGGACGGGTGCCCTGATATCGAGCGTATGAGACACCCGATCGGGGCGCGATGCGACCTTTGGGGATCTCCTGAGCTACGCGGGGGTCTTCTCGGTGCACCCGACCGGCCGCGCCGCGTTGTGGATCTGTGATGGCGAACACGCGATCCACTGCGTGATCGTCTCGTAACATATGTCGCATGTCTTCGACCGAGTCGCCGCGCGTGCCTGCCGTCATCGCTGCCGCGACGCCCACGCCGGGCGCCGTCGAAGTCGCGGAGGGGGAGCGCGTGCGATCGGTCGGGCTTCCCGGACTGACGCTGTCGGTCCGGGCCCGTCCCGGAGCGCGTGAGGGGCTGCCGTCCGCGCTGTACGTGCACGGGCTCGGCGGCTCGTCGCAGAACTGGTCGGCGCTGATGCCGCTGCTCGAGGACGTCGTCGACGGGGAGGCGATCGACCTGCCGGGGTTCGGCGACTCGCCCCCACCGGACGACGGCGACTACTCGGTGACCGGGCACGCGCGCGCAGTCGTCCGTTATCTCGATGCACAGGGCCGCGGCCCTGTGCATCTTTTCGGGAACTCGCTGGGCGGAGCCATCGCCACGCGCGTGGCCGCCGCGCGTCCCGATCTCGTCAGCACGCTGACCCTGGTGTCGCCCGCGCTGCCGGAGATCCGGGTGCAGCGCACCGCCCTGCCGACCGGCCTGCTGGCGGTGCCCGGCGTCGCCCCGCTCTTCACGCGCCTGACGAAGGAGTGGACGCCGGAGCAGCGGGTGCGCGGCGTCATGGCCCTTTGTTACGGAGACCCGAACCGGGTCACGCCCGAGGGCCTCAGAGTGGCCGTCGAGGAAATGGAGCGGCGGCTCCAACTGCCGTACTTCTGGGACGCGATGGCCCGCTCCGCGCGCGGTGTCGTGAACGCGTACACGCTCGGTGGGCAGCACGGCCTCTGGCGGCAGGCCGAGCGCGTGCTCGCGCCGACGCAGCTCATATACGGAGGGCGTGACCTGCTGGTCTCGTACCGGATGGCGGCCCGCGCGGCGCGTGCCTTCCGGGACTCCAGGCTGCTCACGCTCCCGGACGCGGGGCATGTCGCGATGATGGAGTATCCGCGGACGGTTGCGACGGCGTTCAGGGAACTCCTCGCCGACACCGAAGCGTTGAACAAGAGGCGCGGGAGCGCCAGTAGTGCCGGTGACGCAGTGAGTGACGCGTCCGGCACCGACGACCACACGACATTGGGGAGCTGAGGCGGCCTGTGGGACGGCATAGCCGCCGAGGATCGGCAGACGGCGCGGAGGACACCGCCGACGTGCAGGTGGAGGCCGAGGCGCCTGCCCCGTCGCGGCGGGGCGTGGGTTCCGGGCGCAGACGACGGGGACCCGCCGAGGTGCCGCCCGTACCGGTGCCACCGTCGGCGACCGGGCGGCCCCCTCTCTCGGGGCACACGTCCGCGCGTGCGGGGGCCGGGCCGGTGCGTGGCGGCCACCCCGAGTCTCGTGAGCCGGGTGGCGGCTGGGGCGCGTCCGCGCCGCGGGTCGCGGGCCCCGTCGCGTCGGCGCGCGGGCCCGAGCACGGTGTGCCGGGTCCCGCCGATCCGGCGTCGCCGGGTCCGCGGCCGCGGCGGGAGCGACCGGGCCAGGGCGCAGAGCAGGGCGCACCGGAGCAGGGCGCGCCGGTTCAAGGGCGCCCGCGTCAGGACTACATCGACGCGTTCGACGTCCCTGCGGGCTTCAGTGCCCCTGCTGGTTTCAGCGCGCCCGTGGAGCCCAGCGCCGCTACAGGTTTCGACGCCCCCGCTGGTACGGACCCGTACGCGCGCGTGGCCGAGTGGGACGCCGAGCCGCCCGCGCCGCCGGAGGACCGGACACCGGCCGAGTCCGACGGCGGGCGCGAGAAGCGCGGGCGGGGCATGACCTTCACGGGCATCGCCGCCGCGGCCGTCACCACCGTGCTCGCCGTGGTCGTCGCGGGGCAGGTGGCCGACAGGGACGGCGGCTCCGCGGGTGACACGCGGGCGCAGGCCGCCGAGGGCGGTCGCGCGGCCGATGGCTCCGCCTCGCGCACGGACGAACGGGCCGCGCCGAAGAAGCCGGCGCACGCCGCCCCGGCGACGTACGGGCAGAAGATGGCCAAGAAGTACCCGCTCGCGACGGACCTGAAGGCCTCCGGTTCGTTCGCGACGATCCCCGGGACCGACAAGGCGCCGGGTGGCGGGCAGGAGTTCCGCTACCGCGTCGACGTGGAGAAGGGGCTCGGGCTCGACGGGTCGCTGTTCGCGCAGGCGGTGCAGAAGACCCTGAACGACAAGCGGAGTTGGGCCCACGACAGTGCCCGTACCTTCGAGCGGGTCTCCTCCGGGAAGCCGGACTTCGTGATCACACTCGCGAGCCCGGGGACGACGGCCGACTGGTGCGCGAAGTCGGGCCTGGACACGACGGAGGACAACGTGTCGTGCGACTCGGCCGCCACCGAGCGCGTGATGATCAACGCGTATCGGTGGGCCCAGGGCTCGAAGACGTACGACCATGTGCTCGGCGACACCGCCATCCACCCGTACCGGCAGATGCTCATCAATCACGAGGTCGGGCACCGGCTCGGCTTCAACCACGTGAGCTGCTCGCGGGACGGCTCGCTCGCGCCGGTCATGCAGCAGCAGACCAAGTTCCTGACGTCCGACGGGATCACGTGCAAGCCCAACCCCTGGGCCTTTCCCAAGGGTTGACACTACGTAGCTATCTGTAGCCGTTCGATCTCTTAGCGCGACCGAACGCCGCGCGTGCGGGAAAGTTACGCCCGTTCACCCCTTTTGGTGGCGTGATGGACAACCGTCCGTCACGCCACCGGCATGTCCGCATACGTTCGTCCCGCTGCGAGCCGCCAATCCAACGGTGGCTCCCTGTACGGGAGATCGGGGGTGTGCGCGTGCGCATCGGACTGCTTACCGAGGGTGGTTATCCGTATGTGAACGGTGAGGCCAGACTCTGGTGCGACCGGCTTGTGCGCGGGCTCGAGCAGCACGAGTTCGACATCTACGCGCTCGCCACCAGCCAGGAGCAGGAGGACGCGGGGTGGCTCGAACTGCCGCCTCAGGTCATGCGCGTGCGGACCGCGGCGATGTGGGCGGCGGCGGGAGCCGGAAGCGAGAGCGGCGCGCGCGACGGCGTATTCGGGCGGCGGGCCCGGCGCCGGTTCGCCGCGTTGTACCGGGAGCTGGTCGAGACCGTGGTGTCGGCCGACGCGATGTCGGATGACATGGGATTGAGCGAGGCGGACCGTTTCGCCAACGCGTTGTACGGGCTTGCCGAACTCGCCCGCGACGAAGGCGGTCTCGGCGTCTCCCTGCGTTCCGAGGCTGCCGTACGCATCCTGGAGCGCGCCTGCCGTGCGCCGGGCGCGCTCCGTGCGGTGCGCGCGGCCCGCGTGCCCGATCTGCTCTCCTTCGCCGCGCATGTGGAGCGTGAACTGCGGCCGCTGTCGCTGGACTGGTACGAGGACGGGTCCGGGTTCGATGCCTCGGGCCACTCGGCGGGTCGGGCGGGTCCGGCGTCGGTGGCGGTGTCCGGTGGTTCGGTGGCGGACGGGACGTCAGGGGTGGCGGGTTCGGCGTCGGGGGCTTCGGCTTCGGGCACGCCGTCAGGTTCTTCTTCTTCCGATGCATCTTCGGACTTCTCCGCGGGGCTGTACGGAGGGGGCGGGCTCGCGTCCGTCGATCTCTGTCACGCGGCCTCCGGCGGCGCGGCCGCCCTGCCCGGCCTGATCGCCAAGCGCTTCTACGGGGTGCCGCTGCTCGTCACGGAGTACGGGGTGCAGCTCAGGGCCCGGTACATCGCCGCGGGCGACGCCGAGTTGAGCGCGCCGGTGCGTGCGCTCCTCGCCGCCTTCCACGGCCGGCTCGCCGCCGAGGTCTACCGGCAGGCCGCCGTGATCACCCCTGGGAACGCGCACGCGAGGCGCTGGCAGGAGCGGTGCGGTGCCGACCGCGCCAAGCTGCGCACCATTCACCCCGGCATGGAGGCCGGCCACTTCGCCGAGGTGGGCGAGCGGGAAGGGCCGGGCGATCCGGACACCCTCGTCTGGGTCGGGCGCATCGACCCCTCCAAGGACCTGATCTCCCTGCTGCACGCGTTCTCCGAGATCCGCAAGGAAGAGCCGAAGGCCCGGCTGCGCATCGTGGGTGTGCCGGAGGCGGGCGCTGCCGCGGGCGCGGGCCCTGTGGACGGCGGTGGATGGCCGGTCGACGGGTTCGTGTCCGGAAGGACGCCCGGTGGGCATGGCGGCGGTGGACACAGCGGCAGCGGGGCGGACGCCCCGGATCCCGCGGCGGACCGCGAGGCCGCGCTGTATCTCGGGCACTGCAAGGCTCTCGCCGCGCAGCTCTTCCCGGACGAGGCGGCGGGGATCCACGCCGTGGGCGAGAACCCCGTCTCCTTCGAGGAGCTGGGCGCCCCCGAGGCCCCCGACCTCGCCGATGTCTACGGTTCCTGCGGTGTCGTCGTCCTGTCCAGCGTCGTCGAAGGCTTCCCGATCAGCCTGGTCGAGGCCATGTTCTGCGGGCGCGCGACGGTGTCCACGGACGCGGGCGCCGTCGTCGAGGTGATCGGTGGCACGGGGCTCGTGGTGCCGCCGCGTAACCCGCGCGCGCTCGCCGAGTCGTGTGTGGCTCTGCTGCGCGACCCCGCGCGGCGCGAACGGCTCGGTGCGGCGGCACGGGCGCGCGCCCTGGAGCTGTTCACCGCCGAACAGAACATCACGGCATTTCACAGCATTTACCTGGAGATCGTCTCGCGCTGCCCGGTGCGCCGGGAGGTCGTCGACGACGCGGGCGATCCCTTGCCGTTCGCCTACCCGCCGGAGGCCCATGTACCGGGCCGCTGGACCACGCAGAGCACGGGCGACCGGGGCGGCGCGTGGCTGGCCGGACGCTCGGGCGGGGCTGCCGGGACCAGTTGGGGAGCCGGTGGCGGTGCGCGGGAGCAGTTGGCAGGGATGACGCAGGGCTGCGGGGAGGCGGACCGATGACCGGGCGGATCAGCGAACGCACGAGTGAGCCTGCCGCGTTCGGCGACACCGATACCGGGGGCGACGCCGATGCGCCCCGAGTACCGGTGAGCGCCGGGGCGTGGGGCGCCGGGTCGGCGGAGGCGCTGGGCGTGCGTGGCGGTGGCGGTGGCGGCGGCGGTGGCGAGGAGGTGGACGGCGACCCGGCTTCCACGGAACAGGCCGGCCTTGAGGACCTGGATGCGGAGTTGCTGAATGACCCCGCCGCGTGGCGATCGTCCGGAGTGGGGTTCCGTGAGGTGGGGTCTCGTGAGGTGGGGTTCCGTGAGGTGGGGTTCCGTGAGGCCGGAGCCCGTGAGGCGGGGTCTCGTGAGGTGGGGTCTCGTGAGGTGGGGTTCCGTGAGGCGGGGTCTCGTGAGGTGGGGTTCCGTGAGGCGGAGTTCCGTGAGGTGGGGTCCCGTGAGGTGGGGTTCCGTGAGGCGGAGTTCCGTGCGGCGGGGTTCCGTGAGGTGAAGTCCCGGGATGCGGGGTTCCGTGAGGTGGAGTCCTGTGATGCCGACTCCCGTGATGCCGACTCTCGTGACGCCGATTCCCGTGACGCCGATTCCCGTGACGCCGATTCCCGTACGGAGGCCGACCACCGGGCCGATGTCGCGCGGATCGTCGGTCCGCGCGACGCCGATCCCCGCGACGCCAACACCCGTCCCGCCCACCGCCGTTCCAGCGCCGACCCGGTCAAGGGGCTGATGCACCGGCACCGCGAACTGTGCGAGCGGGCCGTCGACCCGCTGGAGATCGCCGCGGGTCTTGAGGCCCACGGCGTCACCGACAGGACCGCCGCCCGCTTCCGCCACAAGGACGTGTTCTCGCTCGCCGAGGAGATGTACGCCCGCGCTTCGAGGGACGGCGACCCGTACGAGACGGTCGTCGAGGCCACCGTGCCCGCCACCGGCGTGCGCGGCCTGTGGGCCGGGCTCGCGCTGCTGCCGGGCGCCGTCTGCGCGCTCACGCTGTTCGGTCTGCACGCCACGGCGGGCACCGCACGCCTGGCCGTCGGCCCCGTCGGTGTGCTCGCCACCCTCGTCGCCCTGCGCGCGACGCTGCGCCACGGGCCGCTGCGCGCGGCCCAAGGGCCGTCCGCCCTCTCGGCCCAGCTCTGGTCCTGCTGGCTGCTCGCGTACGCCCTCCTCGGAGACGGCCTCCTCGACGCCGCGCTCGCGGGCGGGCCCGACGAGCCCTGGGCCCCCGCGACCGCGCCGCTGGTCGCGCTCGCTGTCGCCGTGGCGCCGGCCACCTGGTGTGCCCAGCTCTTCTCGCGCGGAGCACGGCGGCGCCTCGCCGCGAGCCGCGGGCTCGCCGAATTCGCCGCCTCCGTACGCCCCTTGCTCCTCGGGACCGTGGCCCTGTTCGCGCTCGCCCTCGTCGCGCTCCTCGTGCTGGCCGGGGCCGTACTCGACGAGAAGGTGGAGTACGTCGGAGCGGGCGCCCTGGGCGTTCTGCTGCTGCTCGCCCGCCTCCTCGCCGCGCACCGCCGTACGCACGCCCCCGCTGTCGCGCTGGGCGCCGCCGTCGCCGTCGAAGTCCTGGCTGCCGCCACGGTCTTCGCCGCACGACTGCCCGGCTGCGACGTCCTGGGCTTGCCCGTCGAGACCGCCGTCGCCGCGGTCGGTACGGGCGTCGTGCCGACGGTCGCCTGCGCCGTCGCCGCCCTTGTCCTCCTCGTGCACGCCACCCGCACCCTGACCCGGGCCTCCGCCCACGCGAACGCGGACGCCCCGATCGGCTGGGCGCCATGACGGCCGCCCCCGGCATCGCTGCCTTCGTCGAGCGCGCCGTGCCACCGCGTCCAGCACGCGCCAGATGACCAGAACCATCCCCTTCCCGCGGGGCCGACACCGCGGGCCCATCCGAAGACCCAGGGCAACCCTCATAAGGAGAACGCCAGATGACCACCCCTCCTCCCGGAGGCGCCGGATACGCCGGATACTCCGGACCTCACGGGCAGCGCGGAATCCACGACCGGTGCGCCCCGCGCGCAGCGCGCGGTGTGCGCGGCGCCCTCGGAGCGCTCCGAGGGGCCGGAGCGCGCCCCCTGGGAGGCACCCGATGAGGGTTCTGCTGATCGGAGCCAACGGGTATCTGGGCCGCTTCGTCACCGACCGCCTGCTGGCCGACCCCGCCGTGCAGCTGACCACGCTCGGCCGCGGCGACGACGCCGACGTCCGCTTCGACCTCGCCACCGGCAGCCCGGGCGCGCTCACCCGCTTCCTGGACGCCGTCCACCCCGGAGTGGTCATCAACTGCGCGGGCGCCACCCGCGGCGGTGCCCGCGAACTCACCCGGCACAACACCGTCGCCGTCGCCACCGTCTGCGAGGCTCTTAGGCGCAGCGGCTGCGGCGCCCGCCTCGTGCAGATCGGCTGCGGCGCCGAGTACGGGCCCTCGCAGCCCGGCTCGTCCACCGCGGAGGACGCGGTGCCCCGGCCCGGCGGCCCGTACGGCGTCAGCAAGCTCGCCGCCACCGAACTCGTCCTCGGATCCGGCCTCGACGCCGTCGTCCTGCGCGTCTTCTCGCCCGCGGGGCCCGGCACCCCGGCCGGATCCCCGCTCGGCCGGCTCGCCGAAGCGATGCGCCGCGCGATGCAGGCCGGCGACGGCGAACTGAAGCTGGGCGGTCTCGGCGCACAGCGCGACTTCATCGACGTCCGGGACGTGGCGCGTGCCGTGCACGCCGCATCGCTCTCCGCCGCGCAGGGCGTCATCAACATCGGCTCGGGCCGCGCCGTGCGACTGCGTGACGCCGCTGCCGTACTCGCCCGCGTCGCCGGTTTCGGCGGATCCCTCCACGAACTCGACGGCCCCACCGTCGGGATGCGGACATCCGTCGGCCACCCCCGAACCGAATCAGACCACGGGATGCCCCCCGGAATGGGCGCGAATCCGTACCCCGACGGCTGCGGCGGCTGGCAGCAGGCCGATGTGCGTACGGCCCGCGACCGGCTCGGCTGGCGTCCCCGCATCAACCTCGAAGAGTCCCTCGCCGACATCTGGATGGAGGCGGCATGCCGTATCTGATCCCGGCCGCGACCGGCCTGTCGAGCACCGACGTACGACTCGGCTTCGGCATCCCCGGTTTCGCGCACCCCCTCGTCGCACCTGCGGAGTGGGCCGAACTCACCCGCCCCGCAACGCCTTTGCACTGGGTTGTTCTGAATGTCGCCAATGGTCCGGGGTCCCGCCCCGACCAGCACTGCCTGGAAGTGGCGGGACGGCTTCGGCGAGCTGGGGTGCGTGTCCTTGGTCACTTGGACCTGACCTATGGCGCCCGCGCTTTCGGTGAACTCGTCTCCGACGCGCACCGCTTCCTCGACTGGTACCAGGTGGACGGCTTCTATCTCGACCGCTGCCCCACCGAACGGGCCGCGCTCCCGGAGGTCCGGCGCGCCACCACGACCCTGCGCGCCCTCGTCGACGACGCGCACATCGTGTTCAACCACGGCGCCCACCCGTACCCCGGATACGCCGAGAACGCCGACCAGTTGGTGACCTTCTCCGGCCCCTGGAGCGACTATCGCTGGTCCCAGGTCGCCGAGTGGACCGCCGACTATCCGCACGAGCGGTTCTGCCACTTCGTCCACGGAATGCCGCTCGGCCACCTCGAGGAGGCGCTGCGCATCGCGCGCTGGCAGGGTGCGGGCACGATCTACTTCACCGACCACACGGACCGGGGCGGCTCGACCGACCCCTGGGAGACGATGCCCGGCTACTGGGACGAAATCGTCTCGCGCATCGGACGCGGTGTCTCGGAATGAAGGGGGGCGTGGCAGTGTTACAGACGGAACAACCGTACGTAGATACCGACCAACGGAGTCCCCGTGTCGCTGCCACCCCTGGTCGAGCCAGCTGCTGAGCTCACCGTAGACGAGGTCCGCAGGTACTCCCGCCACCTGATCATCCCGGATGTCGGGATGGACGGGCAGAAGCGGCTGAAGAACGCCAAGGTGCTTTGTGTGGGCGCCGGTGGCCTTGGCTCGCCGGCCCTCATGTACCTGGCCGCTGCGGGCGTGGGCACGCTCGGCATCGTGGAGTTCGACGAGGTCGACGAGTCGAACCTGCAGCGCCAGATCATCCACAGCCAGGCCGACATCGGCCGTTCCAAGGCGCAGTCCGCGAAGGACTCGGTCCTCGGCATCAACCCGTACGTGAACGTGATCCTTCACGAGGAGCGGCTCGAGGCCGACAACGTGATGGACATGTTCAGCCAGTACGACCTGATCGTCGACGGCACGGACAACTTCGCTACGCGCTACCTCGTCAACGACGCGTGCGTGCTGCTCAACAAGCCCTACGTGTGGGGTTCCATCTACCGCTTCGACGGCCAGGCCTCGGTCTTCTGGTCCGAGCACGGGCCGTGCTACCGCTGCCTGTACCCGGAGCCCCCGCCCCCCGGCATGGTCCCCTCCTGCGCCGAGGGCGGTGTCCTGGGTGTGCTGTGCGCGTCCATCGGCTCCATCCAGGTCACCGAGGCGATCAAGGTCCTGGCCGGCGTGGGTGACCCGCTGGTCGGCCGCCTGATGATCTACGACGCCCTCGAGATGCAGTACCGCCAGGTCAAGGTCCGCAAGGACCCCGACTGCGCGGTCTGCGGACCGAACGCGACCGTCACCGAGCTCATCGACTACGAGGCCTTCTGTGGTGTCGTGTCCGACGAGGCGCAGGAGGCTGCCGCCGGTTCCACGATCACTCCGAAGCAGCTCAAGGAGTGGATCGACGACGGCGAGAGCATCGAGATCATCGACGTCCGCGAGCCGAACGAGTACGAGATCGTCTCCATCCCGGGCGCCAAGCTGATCCCGAAGAACGAGTTCCTCATGGGCACGGCCCTGGCGGGCATGCCGCAGGACAAGAAGATCGTCTTGCATTGCAAGACGGGTGTCCGCAGTGCGGAAGTTCTCGCTGTGCTGAAGTCCGCGGGCTTCTCGGACGCCGTGCACGTAGGCGGCGGCGTCATCGGCTGGGTCAACCAGATCGAGCCGGACAAGCCGATCTACTGAGCCTCGGCTCGGCCACTGTGAGCTGACCGGACGGGCCTCGCGCACTGTGCGCGAGGCCCGTCCGCCGTTTCGGGGCGGGCCTTCGCCGTCAGGAGCACACTTTGCCGTCGCGCGGTATTCGCCCCTCCAGGAGATACGCGTCGACCGTCGAGTCCACGCAGGCGCTGCCGGAGCCGTACGCCCCGTGCCCCTCGCCCTTCCACGTCAGCTCGACGCCGACACCCGCGCCCAACTCGTCGGCCATGCGGCGCGCCCCTTCGTAGGGGGTCGCCGGATCGCCGGTGTTGCCCACGACGAGAACCGGCGCAGCGCCCCGCGCGCTCACATCCGGGTCGTCCCACTGGCCCGGGACCGGCCAGTCATGGCACCAACCCGCCGTGTCCCAGCCCATGTACGACCCGAACACGGGCGAGATCTCCCGGAACTTCGCGAGCCGTTCCTTCGTCTCCCGCGCCGTGGGGCGCACCTTGTCGTCGAGGCAGGAGATCGCCCGCTGAGAGTGACTCGCCGTGCCGTAACGCCCGCTCGCGTCCCGGTTGTTGTACGAGTCGGCGAGCGCGAGCAGGGTGGTGCCGTCGCCCCGCTCCGCGTCCCGCAGGCCTCGGGTCAGAGCGGGCCAGCTGTTCTTGCTGTACAGGGTGACGGCGATGCCGGTCGTCGCCAGCGACTCGTTCAACTCGCGTCCGCCCGGGGCGGGCAGGGGTTTCGCGTCGAGCTTCTTAAGAAGCGCGGCGATCTCACGCGTACCTTCCTGGGGGTCCTTGCCGCGTGACTCGAAGTAGTTGTCGAGGGCCCGCTGGAATCCGCGGGCCTGGTTCTCGGCCTGCCCGATGCGTCCTACGGTCGGATCGATCACGGCGTCAAGGGTGAGCCGACCGACCTTGCCGGGGAACAAGTGGGCGTAGATTCCGCCCAGTTCGGTGCCGTAGGAGACGCCCATGTAGTGCAGTTTTTTGTCGCCGAGGACCTGACGCATCAGATCCATGTCGCGCGCGGCCTCGGTGGTCGACACATGGGCGAGCAGTGCCCCGGCCTGCTTGCTGCAGCCCTTGCCGAACGCGACGGCATCCTGGAGATACGCCCTCTCCTCCGCTGCGGTGTCCGGGGTGAGGTCGATGGACTCCGCCGCCTGCGTCTCCTTGTCGCTGCGACAGCGCAGTCCGCGGCTCGCCGAGACACCGCGTGGATCGAAACTCACCAGGTCGTAGCGCTCACGCAGCTTCGCGTACTGCGGGGCGAGGGCCGGCAGCAGATCCACTCCGGAGCCGCCGGGGCCGCCGAAGTTGAACAGCAGGGACCCGATCCGCTCGCCCCGCTCGCCCCTGGCCTTGGTACGGATGAGGGCGAGGTCGATGGTGGGCCCGGTCGGCTCGGCATGGTCGAGTGGCGCCTTGAGCGTCGCGCACTGCCAGTCGGAGCCGGGCGCGGGCGACCCCGCGTGCGCACGGCAACGGCCCCAGTCGAGGCGCTGGTCGGTGAGTGACGAGGGCAAGGCGGGGAATCCGCCGTCGCCAGGCGCCGCGTCGGCGGGGCGTGAGGCGGATGCCGGCGGTGGCTTCGGATCACCTCCGTCGGCGCGCTCGCCCGAGCCGCTGCAGCCCATGACCGGCCCGGCCGTCAGCACGACGGCCGTGGCCAGAGCGAGTGCTCGGACGCCTTTTCCCCAGCGTGTGCGTACGCCCGCGGGCGCACGCGAATCCCGTGCCGCCATGGCACCTCCCCCCTCAACTGCCCCCGTTCGAAAGACAGTCAAGCCATCGTAGAAGCGCCCACGGACATCCGACTCGGCCTGTGGACAACTCCTAGATCACTGACAGACCGTTCCCTCGTTCGGGGGCTTCCCGCTGAGAAGATAGGTGTTCACGGCGCCGTGCACGCACTTGCTTCCGCTGTCGTAGGCCCCGTGCCCCTGGCCGTCGTACGTCAACTCGACGCCCACGTCCTCTCCGAGCGCGTCGACCATCTTCTTCGCCCCCTCGTACGGGGTGGCCGGGTCGCCGGTGTTGCCGACGACGAGGATCGGGGCTGAGCCGGGCGCGCTGACGTCCGGGTGTTCGGCGTCCCCGCCGACGGCCCAGCCGGAGCAGTTGAGCATGCCCCAGGCCAGGTAGTCGCCGAACATCGGGGACGCCTTGCGGAACTCCGGCAGCTTCGCCTCGACGTCCTTCGCCGTGTAGCGGGGCTTGTCGTCGGCGCAGTTGATGGCGACGTTGGCGGCCTGCATATTGCTGTACTTGCCGTCCTCGTTGCGCCCGTTCATCGAGTCGGACAACGCCATGAGGATCTTGCCGTCGCCGTTGTGCGCCTGCTGGAGGCCCTCGGTCAGGTACTCCCAGAAGTCCTGCGAGTACAGGGCCTGCGCGACTCCGTTGGTCGCCGCTGTCTGCGTGAGGTCGCGGGGGAAGATGCCCGGGATCGGCTTCTCCTCGAGCTCGTCGAACAGTTTGGCGATCGTGCTCTTGACGTCCTGCGGAGTGTCCCCGACAGGGCAGCCCTCGGCCTGGGACGTGCAGTGCTTCGCGTAGTTGTCGAGGGCGAGCTGGAACCCCTTCGCCTGGCCGAGCGCCCCTTCCTCCGGTCCCTGTGTCGGGTCGACGACGCCGTCGAACACGGCGCGGCCCAACTTCTTGGGGAACAAGTGGGCATAGACGCCGCCCAGTTCGGTGCCGTAGGAGATGCCGAAGTAGTGCAGCTTTTTGTCGCCGAGGACCTGGCGCATGAGATCCATGTCGCGGGCCGCGTCCGTGGTGCGTACGTGGGGGAGGACGTTGTCGGAGTTCTTCTCGCACGTGTCGTTGAACGTCTTGATGCTGTCGACGAACCTCTTCTGCTCCGCGGTGTCGTCCGGCGTCGAGTCCCCTTGGAAGTACTCGTCGAGCTGTTTGTCGTCCTCGCACTTGACGCCCGCGCTGCCGCCCACCCCACGCGGGTCGAAGCTGACGAGGTCGTAGCGGGTGCGCAGCTTCGCGTAATCGGAGCCGAAGGCCGGGAGGGTGGTGACCCCGGAGCCGCCGGGACCGCCGAAGTTGAAGATCAGCGAGCCGATCCGCTTGTCCTTGTCCCCGCTCGCCTTGGCGCGGATCAACGCAAGGTCGATCGTGTCGCCCTTGGGCTCGTCCCAGTCGAGTGGCGCCTTCATGGTGGCGCACTGCCACTCGGCGCCGCCGGGGAGCGGGGAAGGCGTGTCACCGCCGCCCTGGGACTCCGCCGGTGCGGGGCAGTCCTTCCAGCTCAGCTCCTGGGACGGAAGATCCACGGCGTCCTCCGTGTCGCTGCTGCACGCCGCGAGCGATACGGACAGCAGAGTGGCGACGGTCAGGGCAGCGGTACGGGACCAGGACGGATTGGGCATGCGTCCATCCTGCGGCGGCGTGGTGCGCGGCGCTCGGGCTACGGGCTGTGCGAGTGAGGTCCTCGCCGACCGGGAGATGTCCAAGTCCCCTGGTCCCTAGAGGGCGCCCTTCCTTGTCAGGTGGTTGAAGAACAGCCACCCGGGGAGGACGGGGAGCCACAGAGTGAGCAGCCGGTACAGCAGCACCGCGGGTGCCGCCACCTCCTTGGGCAGGCCGACCGCGATCAGACCCACCGTCAGGGTCGCCTCGACGGCACCCACACCACCCGGTGTCGGGGCGGCGGAGCCGAGCGCGTTACCGGCGAGGAAGACCACCGCGACGCTGGCCAGACTGATCGTGGTCTGGGTCTCGTCCCCGAAGGCGCGGATCGAGGCGTCGAGGCACATCACGAAGCACGCGGTCAGCAGCAGCATGCCGCCGATTCCGGTGAGCAGCTTCCGCGGCCGCTGCAGCACGTCGAGCATGCGCGGCACGACACCGGCGAAAAGTGAGCGCACGCGCGTGACGACGAATTTCCGCAGGAACGGAATCGACGTCATGACGAGGACGAGTACTGCGACGGTCAACAGGCCCGCGATGACCGTGCGGGACGGCGACAAGGAGGGCGTCTTCTCCGTCCCTGTCAGGTAACCGAAGGTCAGCAGCAGCAGGATGTGGCTGCCCATGCCGAACAGCTGGGAGGCGCCCACACTCGCCACCGCGAGCCCCGGGCGTACCCCCGCACGCTGCAGAAAACGCGTGTTGAGCGCCACTCCACCGACCGCCGCCGGAGCCACGATCTTCACGAAGGACCCGGCGACCTGGGCCGCGACGGCCCGCATGAAGGGGACGCGTTCCGGCACGAAGCCGAGCAGGCTCATCGCGGCGGCTACGTAGCTGAGCGCGGAGAACAGTACGGCGAGGCCGACCCAGCCCCACTCGGCCTCGCCCACGATCGCCCCGAAGTCGATGTGGGTGAGCTGCGACAGCAGGAAGTACGCGCCGATCGCACCGGCGATGAAACTGATCAGCGTGCGCGGCCTGATGCGCTCCAGGCGAGCCGGTTCCACGGGCGCCTGCGGCCGGATACGCAGCACCTGGTGGCGGATCTGGGTCAGCAGATCCTCCTCGCGGGCCTCTTCCAGAGCCTCGTCGAGGGCCCGCTTCTCGGCCTGTCGCTCCGCCTTCTCGGACTTCTTCTCGGCACGTACGGACGCCTTGCCGGTGTCGCTGGGGGTGGTCTCCTCGATGCGCGTCTGCTTGGCCTTGCTGGACGCCTCCAGGACGGCCTCGCGCTCGCGGTGAGCACGCTCACGTCCGAGCTTGCGCAGCGTCGCTCTGGTGGAGCGGGTGAGCGCGATCGGCTGCAGCAGCGGCAGACAGTCGGCGATGGTGTCCGGGCCGAGGACTCCCACGGCGGACGCGACGGTGCGCTCGGCGCCCGCCCGAAGGCCGAGCGTCGTGAGCAGCTGGGCGATGTCCATGCGGAGCACGAGGTCGCCCGCGGCGATCTCGCCGCCCCGCAGATCCGTGAGGACCACGGTGCCGGAACGATCCACCAAAATCGCGTCACCGGCCAGCCTGCGATGCGCGATCCGCCGTGACTGGAGCGCCTGGACCTGGTGCCAGGTGTCGCGCATCAGCTCGTCGGTGATCTCTTCGTCGGGCAGCGAGTCCAGGGACCGGCCGCCGACGTGCTCGTAGACGAGCATGACGGCATCGGGGCCGAGCTCGGACGTCGCGATCAGCTTCGGCGCGTTCGCCCCGGCGGCGATCGCCGCATAGGCGAGCAGCGCCTCCTGCTCCAGGGCCTGGCGCAGCGACTGGAGACTGCGGCGCTGCGTGATGCCGCGCAGCGTCAGGCGTCTCCACACGCGGTAGAAGAAGCCCTGCGCCTGCTGCTCCCGGTCCACCACGGTGACGTCGAGCGGTGGGCCGTCCTCCAGGGTGACGAAATAGCGCCGCCCCCGGTCGCCGTTCTCCGTAGTGCCCTCATGGGCTTCCTCACGGGATGCGTTGACGGGGCGGAAGCCGACGTGGCGCAGGCCGGCGAGGAGCGTCTGCCCTGTGGGGCGCACGTTCGGGGAGCCGACGGCGTACAGCGTTCCGTAGGCGACGGTCCAGCCGATGAGGACCGTCAGGATGATCGAGAACGGTGTCGTGTATCCGGTGACGAGCATCGCGAAGGCGTCGAGCAGCAGCACCACCCACAGCACGACGCGCCATCGTGGCCGCCGGGACATGCCGACGGCCGTCATATAGGCGATGACGGGCGCCAAGTAGCCGTGCACCGGGTCGGTCAGTGCGTGGATGTCGCTGGGCGACACCGTGGTGAGCGCTTCCTGGATGGACTGCGGGGCGGCCTTGGCGACCCAGAGGTCCGTCGCGAGGGTCACCCCGTGCGCGAGGACCGCGGCGAGCACTCCGTCGGCGATCCGTAGGCCGTCGCGCTTGATGAGCCGCTCGATGGCGAACGCGACCGGCACCAACAGGATGGCGATGCTCGACGCGAGACCCGCGAACTTGGTCAGCAGGTCGGGTGCCTGGCCCGTGCCCTTGTCGATGTCCTGGGCGAAGCCCGAGGTCGTGCCGTGCGCGAACGCCGCGATCGCCAGGATGACGACGACGGCGAGCAGGCCGACGAGGAGCCGCATGAGGTCGGAGGGGCGGTGCACGCGCGCGGGGAGCAGCGGTTCGTCGCCGTCGACCTGCTCGGCGTGCGCGTCCCCCTCGGCACAGTCGGGGTCGTGCAACGGTTGCTCGTGCTTCGCTTCTGCGGCCTGATCGGCCGCTTCGTCAGGGCGCGCCGGTGCCACAGAGGTGCCCTCCGCCTTGTCGGGGTGCACGCTCTGCTGCTCCGTGGTCTCTTCTTGATCTCGTATCACCAGTCACCGTCCGCACGATGGTGGCATGCCGCACCGCCATAGGGGGGCATCAGGGTGTATTCGCGGAGGCGGGAGTCCTCGACAGCCGTCGCCGTCCGCGGCCGTCCGGGCCGCCTCCCGTACGTTCCTCCCCGCTGTCGGTGCCGTGCGGCAGGATGGGTCGGATGAGCAAGGAGAGCGAACCGGCGGGAGAGCTTCCCGCGTACGCGGAGCGGGTCCTGGACGTCGCGGAGCTGATCCCGCGCGGGCGGGTCATGACGTACGGGGACGTGGCCGAATGGCTCGAGGAGGGCGGGCCCCGCCAGGTGGGGCGGGTGATGGCGCTCTACGGAGGCGCGGTTCCGTGGTGGCGTGTGGTGCGTGCGGACGGGCATCTCCTGCCGGGGCACGAGTTGCGCGCGCTCGACCACTACAGGGAGGAGAGCACGCCCTTGCGCGAGGCCTCCCGGGCCGCCGAAGGGCACCTGCCACGCCTCGACATGAGACGCGCGCGGTGGGACGGCCGGGCGGGTACGGAAGCTCACAATTGACAGCTTCGGCCATCCCGCGCGCGGGTGGGGTGCCGGTGGCCCGTATGGGGGAAACGGGGCATGCGGGGCACTTCGGCGCCCTCGCGTCCGTTGGTGAGACCGGGCACATCTGCGCCCGGAGGAGTGCGGGAGAGGCGCCGGAAGCCCGGCTTCCGCCACACTCGACGGCGTAGCGTCGACGGCACCGTCGATGGCAGACACCTCCTTCACCCCACGGCCACCGCTTCGCGCGGACGGCTCTTCGACCACCAGCACACCCACCAGGACCAGCGATCCACGTGAGCTCCTCTTCGTCCACCCGGCACCTGTCGCAGCACCAGGTTCGACAGGGGCTCCCCGGCGCGTACCGACTGGTGCGTACTCCGCCGGCTCAGGTGGACCCCCCTCGTCTGGACGCACACCAGCGTGCGGTGGTTGACCATGCCCACGGGCCGCTTCTCGTCCTGGCCGGTCCCGGAACGGGCAAGTCCACGACTCTCGTGGAGGCCGTCTCGGCGCGCGTCGCCAAGGGCACCGACCCCGAACGCATCCTGGTGCTCACGTTCAGCCGGAAGGCCGCGGTCGAACTGCGTGACCGCATGGCGCAGCGCATCGGCGCCGCGCACGCCCCGCAGGCGACGACGTTCCACTCGTTCTGTTATGCCCTGGTCCGCGCCCACCAGGACGCGGACCTCTTCGTGGAGCCTTTGCGGTTGCTGTCGGGTCCCGAGCAGGACGTCGCCGTACGGGAACTGCTCGCGGGGCAGATCGACCTGGAGCAGGCGGGGCTCGCGCATGTGCGCTGGCCCGACGAGCTGCGCGCGTGCCTCACCACGCGGGGCTTCGCCGACGAGGTGCGCGCGGTTCTCGCCCGGAGCCGGGAGCTGGGCCTGGGCCCTGCCGCCCTGGACGCCTTCGCGCGCCGCATCGGCCGCCCGGACTGGCGGGCGGCGGCCACGTTCCTTGCCGAGTACCTGGATGTCCTCGACGCACAGGGCGTGCTCGACTACGCGGAACTGGTGCACCGCGCCGTGCTCCTCGCGCACCGCACGGAGGTCGCGGACCGGCTCGCCACGCAGTACGACGCCGTGTTCGTCGACGAGTACCAGGACACCGATCCCGCCCAGGTGCGGCTGCTGCATGCGCTCGCGGGCGGGGGGCGCACGCTCGTCGCCTTCGGCGACCCGGACCAGTCGATCTACGCGTTCCGGGGCGCGGACGTGAACGGCATTCTGGAATTCCGCGGGGACTTCCCGCAGGCGGACGGCGCCCCCGCCCCGGTCGAAGTGCTCACCACATCCCGGCGTTCCGGCGCTCGTCTCCTGGAGGCGACGCGCCGCATCACCCAGCGGATGCCGCTGACCCGGCTGCCCGCGCACAAGGTGCGTGCCCACCGTGAGCTGTCGCCCGTGCGCGACGGAGGCAGGGCCGAGGTCTACACGTATCCGACGTCCGGTACGGAGCTCGACAACATCGCGGACATCCTGCGGCGTGCCCACTTGGAGGACGGCGTCCCGTGGAGCGACATGGCCGTCCTGGTGCGTGCCGGCTCGCGCAGCATTCCGGCGGTGCGGCGCGCGCTCACTGCGGCAGGCGTCCCCCTCGACATCGACGGCGACGACCTGCCGCTGCGCCACGAACCGGCGGTCACGCCGCTGCTGACGGCACTCAAGGTGGTGGCCCGGGCAGACACCTCGGAAGCCTCGGGCTCCCCGGACATCTCGGGCTCCTCGGAAACTTCGGAGACCCCGGAGACCCCGGAGACCTCGGAAGACGAGTACCGGCTCGACACCGAGACGGCTCTCGAACTCCTGGCCTCGCCGCTCGCGGGGATGGACGCGGCCGATCTGCGCCGCCTGGGGCGCGCGCTGCGCGAGGAGGAGCGCGCGTCCGGGAACGCGCTGCCGCCGCCCTCGGACGAGCTGCTCGCGCGTGCTCTCGTCGAGCCCGAACGGCTCGCCCTGCACGACCCGGCGTATGCCCGCGGCGCGCAGCGTCTCGGCGCGCTCCTCGCCACCGCCCGCCAGAAGCTCGCCGACGGCGGCACCGCCGAGGAAACCCTCTGGGAGCTGTGGAACGGCACACCCTGGCCGAGCCGGCTCGAGCGCGCCGCCCGCCGGGGCGGCGCGGCCGGGCGCAACGCGGACCGTGATCTGGACGCCGTCTGCGCCCTGTTCGCCGTCGCCTCGCGCGCGGAGGAGCGCACCGGTGGCCGTGGCGCCCGCAACTTCCTGGAGGAACTGGAGGCGCAGGACATCGCGGCCGACACCCTCGCCGGACGGGCCGTGCGCCCCGACGCCGTGCGCCTGATGACCGCGCACCGCTCCAAGGGCCTGGAGTGGCGGCTCGTCGTCGTCGCGGGCGTCCAGGAGGGACTGTGGCCGGACCTGCGGCGCCGCGGCTCACTCCTGGAGGCCGACCGCATCGGACGCGACGGCCTCGCCGAACCCCTCACCCCCGGAGCGCTGCTCGCGGAGGAACGACGCCTGTTCTACGTCGCCGCCACGCGCGCGCGGGAGCGGCTCGTCGTCACCGCGGTGAAGGCGCCCGCGGACGACGGTGACCAGCCGTCCCGGTTCCTGACCGAGCTGGGCGTGGAACCCAAGGACGTCAGCGGGCGCCCGCGCCGCCCCCTGGCGGTGGCCGCGCTCGTCGCGGAACTGCGCGCCACGACGGTCGACCCACGCGTCTCCGAAGGGCTGCGCGAGGCCGCCGCGCGCCGCCTCGCCCAGCTCGCGGCGCTCAGCGACGACGGAAGGCCGCTCGTGCCGTCCGCCCATCCGTACCGCTGGTGGGGCATGTACGAGCCGACCGAGAGCAAGGTCCCGCTGCGCGATCGGGACAAGCCCGTCGTCCTCTCCGGAAGCGCCCTCGACCAGCTGGCCAACACCTGTGCCCTGCAGTGGTTCCTCGGCCGCGAGGTGAAGGCCGACGCCCCCGCCACAGCGGCTCAGGGTTTCGGCAACGTCGTGCACGTCCTGGCCGACGAGGTCGCCTCCGGGCGCACACCCGCCGACCTCGCCGTCCTCATGGAGCGCCTGGATTCCGTGTGGGACTCCCTCGCCTTCGACGCGCCCTGGAAGTCGGCCCAGGAGAAGGAGAACGCCCGCGCCGCGCTCGAACGATTCCTTCAGTGGCACGTCATGGACCGCACGGGCCGCACACCCGTCGCCAGCGAGCACGACTTCGACGTGACACTCGAAGCAGGCTCCTACGAAGTGCGCATTCGCGGCTCCATGGACCGCGTGGAGCGAGACGCCGAAGGCCGCGCCTACGTAGTCGACTTCAAAACCGGCAAGCAGACACCGAGCGCCGCGGACGTCGCCCACCACCCCCAGCTCGCCGTGTATCAGCTCGCCGTGAACGAAGGCGTGGTCGACGAGATCTTCGACGGAGTCCGTCCGCACTCCGCAGGAGCGGAACTGGTGCAGCTTCGGCAGGGCGCCGCCAAGAAGGACGGCGGCGAGGCCCTGCCGAAGGTGCAGGCACAAGAGCCCCTCGAAGGGGAGTGGGTCGGCGACCTCCTCGCCACCGCGGCCGGCAAGGTCCTCGACGAGCGCTTCGTACCGACCACCGGGCAGCACTGCACGCACTGCGCCTTCCGCGCCTCGTGCAGCGCGCGCCCGGAGGGCAAACACGTCGTCGAGTGACGTGCGCCTCCACTGGGCCGGAACAGGACGGCGCTGTCAGTGGGGCCGGTTAGCCTCGATGAGGTGACCACACGCCTCACCGACCCCGAGCAGCTCAAAGAGCTGCTGGGCATCCCGTTCACCCCGGAGCAGACGGCCTGCATCACCGCACCGCCCGCCCCGCAGGTGATCGTGGCCGGAGCCGGCTCCGGGAAGACGACGGTGATGGCCGCGCGCGTCGTCTGGCTGGTCGGCACCGGCCAGGTCGCCCCCGAGCAGGTCCTGGGCCTCACCTTCACCAACAAAGCGGCAGGGGAACTGGCCGAGCGCGTCCGCAAGGCCCTGATCAAGGCGGGCGTCACCGACCCCGACGCCATCGATCCGGACAACCCTCCGGGCGAACCCGTGATCTCCACGTACCACGCCTTCGCTGGCCGTCTGCTGACCGACCACGGCCTGCGCATCGGGCTCGAACCCACGACGCGGCTGCTCGCCGACGCCACCCGCTTCCAGCTCGCCGCGCGCGTGCTGCGCGAAGCGCCCGGCCCCTATCCCGCCCTCACGCGCTCCTTCGCCGACCTGGTCAGCGACCTGCTCACGCTGGACGGCGAGCTGGCTGAACACCTCGTACAGCCCGGCAAGCTGCGCGCGTACGACCATGAGCTGCTGCATGCCCTCGAAGGCGTCAAGCTCAGCAACGCAGACCTGCGGAAGGTGCCCGAGGCGGCCGCCGCGCGCTTGGAGCTGGCCGAGCTCGTGGGGCACTACAGGGAGGCCAAGCGAACGCGGGACCTCCTCGACTTCGGTGACCAGATCGCCCTGTCGGCGACGCTGGCCGACACGCGGCCCGAGGTCGGCGAGATCCTGCGCGACGAGTTCCGCGTGGTCCTGCTCGACGAGTACCAGGACACCTCGGTGGCCCAGCGGATCCTGCTCGCGGGTCTCTTCGGCGGGGGGACGGGCCACGCGGTGACCGCGGTCGGCGACCCCTGCCAGGCGATCTACGGGTGGCGCGGCGCGTCCGTCGCCAACCTCGACGACTTCCCGAGCCACTTCGCGTACCCGGACGGAAGCCCGGCCACCCGCTTCGCGCTCAGTGAGAACCGGCGCAGCGGTGGCCGCCTGCTCGACCTCGCCAACGGGCTCGCCGAGCCGCTCCGGGCGATGCACGCGGGTGTGGAGGCCCTGCGCCCCGCCCCCGGAGCCGAGGAGGACGGCGTCGTGCGCTGCGCTCTCCTGAGCACGCACAGCGAGGAGATCGACTGGCTCGCCGACTCCATCGGCCACCTCGTCGCCACCGGAACAGCGCCGGGCGAGATCGCCGTGCTGTGCCGCACCGCGACCGACTTCGCCGAGATCCAGGGCGCTCTGGTGGCCCGCGACATCCCGGTCGAAGTGGTCGGCCTCTCCGGCCTGTTGCACCTCCCGGAGATCGCCGACCTGGTCGCCATGTGCGAGGTCCTCCAGGACCCCGGGGCCAACGCCTCCCTCGTGCGGCTGCTGACCGGCCCGCGCTGGCGCATCGGCCCGCGCGACCTCGCCCTCCTCGGGCGCAGGGCACGCTTTTTGGTCTCCCACGCGCGCGGGGGAGCGGACGACGACCCGGACCGGCGCCTGGCCGCGGCCGTCGAGGGGGTCGACCCCTCCGAGGTGATATCGCTGGCGGACGCGCTCGACACGTTCCTGGAGACCTCGACCGACACCGGAGAGGACGACGACGGGCTGCCGTTCTCACCGGACGCGCGCGTGCGCTTCGCCCGGCTCGCCACCGAACTGCGCGAACTGCGCCGCTCGTTGTCCGACCCCCTCATGGACGTGCTGCACCGTGTCCTGGCAGTCACCGGCCTTGAGGTCGAACTCTCCGCGTCCCCGCACGCGTTGGCGGCCCGGCGACGCGAGACGCTGTCCAACTTCCTCGACATCGCCGCGTCCTTCGCGGCCAACGACGGCTCCGCGACGCTGCTCGCCTTCCTCGGATTCCTGCGCACCGCGGCGCAGTACGAGAAGGGCCTCGACAACGCGCTGCCTGGTGGCGAGGACACCGTGAAGGTGCTCACCGCTCACAAGTCCAAGGGCCTCGAATGGGATGTCGTCGCCGTTCCCGGCCTCGTCAACGGCACGTTCCCGAGCACGCAAGGCCGTGAGAAGTGGACGGCGCAGGGCAAGGTCCTGCCCCACGAACTGCGCGGTGACGGAGCTACGTTGCCCGACATCGAGACGTGGGACTCCAAGGGCATGAAGGCCTTCCAGGCCGATATGAAGGACCACCAGCACACCGAGGAACTGCGGTTGGGGTACGTCACGTTCACGCGCCCGCGCTCCCTGCTGCTCGGCTCCGGGCACTGGTGGGGACCGTCCCAGAAGCGCAGGCGCGGCCCGTCGGACTTCCTTCAGGCGCTGTACGAGCACTGCGCAGCAGGCCACGGCGAGATCGAGGCCTGGGCGGACGAACCGGCGGAGGACGAGGAGAACCCTGCCCTCCAAGAGAATTCGGTCGAGCAAGCCTGGCCGTTGCCGCTGGACGAGGAGGCTCGGGCGCGGCGCCGGGCCGCCGCACACACGGTCCTTGCCCACTTGGAGCGCGCCGCGGGCCCCGAGGCCGCGCACGCCCACACGGAGACCCACCCCGCCGCCCTCGACGAGCCGCCCTTCGAGGACCCCGACTGGCCCCCGCCGCCCGAGGACGACGAACCGCCCTACGACCCCTACGAGGACGGCTACGTCCCGGACGAGGGCGACCACGATCCCTACCAGGACGACGCGCCCCCGCCCGATGCCCACGCGCGCGTGACCGAGCCCGAGCGAGCGGCCCCGGTCGTGCCGCATCCCGCCCCCGCCCCGGAATCGGAGCTCACCCCGGAGGAGGCGCGCACCATCGCCTCCTGGGACCGCGACCTCGACGCGCTGACCGGCGAGCTGTTGCGCGCCCGCGCCGCCGTGCGCGACGTTCCCGTCCCGCACACGCTCACCGCGTCCCAGCTGCTGCGGATGGCCGCCGACCCGGACGCCTTCGCCCAGGAACTCGCCCGCCCCATGCCCCAGCCGCCGCAGCCGGCGGCCCGCAGGGGCACCCGGTTCCACGCCTGGATCGAGGCGCGCTTCGAAGAGCTGCGGCTGCCCATGCTCGACCCGGAGGAGCTGCCGGGCAGCGATGCCGAGATCGAGGACGAGCGCGACTTGGAGGCACTCAAGGAAGCCTTCGAGCGCACCCCGTACGCCGATCGCTCTCCCTACCGGGTCGAGACGTCCTTCCAGCTGGCCATCGCGGGCCGCGTCGTCCGCGGGCGGATCGACGCCGTCTACAAGGAGGGCGACGGCGACGAGGCGACGTACGAGATCGTGGACTGGAAGACGGCCCACCGGAAGTCCGCCGACCCTCTCCAGCTGGCTGTCTACCGGCTCGCCTGGGCCGAGCAGCAGGGCGTGCCCCTGGAGGCGGTGAGTGCCGCCTTCCTGTACGTACGCACCGGGGAGACGGTCCGGCCGCGTCGGCTGCCCGGCCGGGAGGAGCTGGAGCGGCTACTGCTGGAGGACCCGCAGCAGTCGGCGGAGCCCGTGGAGGAACCGCCGGACGAACACGTTCGGGCGGGCGGATAGGCTCGTGACCATGAGCAAGCCCGTTGACACTGCCGTCAGCACAGTCCGTGCGTACGTCGAGAACCACCGTGAGGCGTTCCTCGACGACCTCGCCGCGTGGCTGCGGATCCCGTCCGTGTCCGCCCAGCCCGACCACGCACCGGACGTGCGGCGCAGCGCCGACTGGCTCGCCGCGAAACTCTCCGGGACCGGCTTCCCGACCACGGAGGTGTGGGAGACGCCCGGCGCCCCCGCCGTGTTCGCCGAGTGGCCCTCGGGCGACCCCGAGGCCCCCACGGTCCTCGTCTACGGGCATCACGACGTGCAGCCCGCCGCCCGCGAGGACGGCTGGGACACCGACCCCTTCGAACCGGTCGTCGTCGGGAACCGCCTCCACGCGCGCGGAGCGGCCGACGACAAGGGACAGGTGTTCTTCCACACCCTTGGCGTACGCGCCCACCTGGCTGCGACCGGCCGCACTGCACCGGCGGTCAACCTCAAGTTCCTCATCGAAGGCGAGGAGGAATCGGGTTCCCCGCACTTCCGTGCCCTCGTGGAAGAGCGCAAGGAGCGCCTGGCCGCGGACGCCGTGATCGTCTCCGACACCGGCATGTGGTCCGAGGACACCCCCACGGTGTGCACCGGCATGCGTGGCCTCGCCGACTGCGAGATCGAGCTGTACGGACCCGACCAGGACATCCACTCCGGCTCGTTCGGCGGCGCCGTCCCGAACCCGGCGACCGCGGCCGCCCGCCTCGTGGCCGCGCTGCACGACGAGCATGCGCGCGTGGCCGTCCCCGGCTTCTACGACGGGATCGTGGAGCTCACCGACCGGGAGCGCGAGCTCTTCGCGGAGCTTCCGTTCGACGAGGAGCAGTGGCTGCGCACGGCGAAGTCCCGCGCCACTTACGGAGAGGCCGGTCACAGCACCCTGGAGCGCATCTGGGCCCGCCCCACCGCCGAGGTCAACGGGATCGGCGGTGGCTATCAGGGCCCCGGCGGCAAGACGATCGTGCCGTCCTCCGCGATGCTCAAGCTCTCCTTCCGACTGGTCGCCGGGCAGGATCCGGACCACATCGAGAAGGCCGTCACCGCCTGGGTCGCCGAGCAACTGCCCGCGGGGATCCGTCACACGGTCACCTTCGGGGCAGCCACCCGCCCCTGCCTCACACCGCTCGACCACCCGGCGTTGAAGTCCGTCGTACGCGCCATGGGGAAGGCCTTCGAGCAGAAGATCCGCTTCACGCGCGAGGGCGGCTCGGGGCCCGCTGCCGACCTCCAGGACGTCCTCGACGCCCCGGTGCTCTTCCTGGGCATCTCCGTGCCCTCCGACGGCTGGCACGCCCCCAACGAGAAGGTCGAACTCGACCTCCTTATGAAGGGTGTCGAAACAACCGCCTATCTATGGGGCGACCTCGCGGAGAGCTGGGCAGATGCACACTGATTGACGCGCCCGCACCCACCTCGCCGAACCGCCCGCCGAACCACCCATTCCACCGGGGGAGTTGGAAGCACTCGTGACCACCTGGACCGACCGAACCGCCGACCTCGCCGCCACGCGACCCCTCTCGCTCTCCGCGCCGAGCGGAGTCGACCGCGCGGCGCACCACCGCCTCGACGAGGCCTGGCTCGCCGCCGCGTGGAGCCACCCCACGACCCGCGTCTTCGTGGTCTCGGGTGGTCAGGCGCTCGTCGACGAGACACCGGACGGCACGACGGAACTGGTCATGACCCCGGCCTTCGAAGCGCCCCTCACCGAGGCGCATCGGTACTTCCTGGGCACCGACGAGGACGGCGTGAGCTACTTCGCGCTCCAGAAGGACACGCTTCCCGGGCGCATGGACCAGTCCGCGCGCCCGGCCGGCCTGCGCGAGGCGGGGATGCTCCTCTCCCAGCGGGACGCGGGCCTCATGGTGCACGCCGTCGCCCTGGAGAACTGGCAGCGCCTGCACCGTTTCTGCTCCCGCTGCGGCGAACGCACCGTCATCGCCGCCGCGGGCCACATCCGCCGCTGCCAGGCCTGTGGAGCCGAGCACTACCCGCGCACCGACCCGGCCGTGATCATGGCCGTCACGGACGAGCAGGACCGCATCCTGCTCGGCCGACAGGTGCACTGGCCCGAAGGACGCTTCTCGACGCTCGCCGGCTTCGTCGAGCCCGGCGAGTCCATCGAGCAGTCGGTGCGGCGCGAGGTCTTCGAGGAGGCGGGTGTCGTCGTCGGTGACGTCGAGTACGTCGCCAGCCAGCCCTGGCCGTTCCCGTCCAGCCTGATGCTGGGCTTCATGGCGCACGCCACGTCCTTCGAGATCAACGTGGACGGTGACGAGATCCACGAGGCGCGCTGGTTCTCCCGCGAGGACCTGCGGTCCGCCTTCGACTCCGGTGAGGTCATGCCTCCCTACGGGATCTCGATCGCGGCCCGGCTGATCGAGCTGTGGTACGGCAAGCCCCTGCCGAAGCCCAGCGACGCACTGTGATCCCTCTGCGGTCCTGCCGACCTTCGGACAGCGGAAAGCCCCCGTACCCGTCGGCGGGCGGGGGCCATTCGCTCAGGGCAGGGCGGCTCAGGCAGCCATGGCCTGCTTGACCTGGGCCAGCGACGGATTGGTCATGACCGACTCGGCGCCGCTGTCGGACACCACGAGGAGCGTGGGGACCGTCTGGTTCCCGCCGTTCGCCGTCTCGACGAAGGCCGCGGACTCCGGGTCGTGCTCGATGTTGACCTCGGTGTACCCGATGCCCTCACGGTCCATCTGCTTCTTCAGCCGCTGGCAGTAGCCGCACCAAGTGGTGCTGTACATCGTCACAGTGCCCGGCATTTCCTCGCGCTCCTTCGGTGGCTGGGGGTGCGTGTTCGCAATGAGTCGAACGTACGTGACCCGGCGCCCATTCCCGCACGTCGAACGCATTGATACGACTAACGGTCGGCACCTGTGGACAACGCGACGCATCTGCCCCCGCGGACCTGGCAGCATGGCGGGGTGACAGCAGCAACGCACTCCACCCTGTTCCCGCAGGTCCCGGAATCTGCCGACGCGGTGCTCGAGGGGCTCGACCCCGAGCAGCGCGCCGTGGCGACGGCCCTGCACGGTCCGGTGTGTGTGCTCGCGGGCGCGGGCACGGGCAAGACGCGGGCGATCACCCATCGCATCGCGTACGGCGTCCGCGCGGGGATCCTCCAGCCCAATTCCGTCCTCGCCGTCACCTTCACCAACCGTGCCGCCGGTGAGATGCGCGGCCGGCTCAGGCAGCTCGGCGCCGTGGGCGTGCAGGCCCGCACCTTCCACTCCGCCGCCCTGCGCCAGCTCCAGTTCTTCTGGCCCAAGGCGGTCGGCGGGGAGCTGCCCCGGCTCGTCGACCGCAAGATCCAGCTCGTCGCCGACGCCGCGGCTGCCTCGCGCCTGCGCCTGGACCGAGGCGAGCTGCGCGACGTGACCGCGGAGATCGAGTGGTCCAAGGTCACACAGACCGTCCCCGGTGACTACGCCGCGGCGGTGCACAAGGCAGGCCGTGAAGCGCCCCGACTTCCCGCGGAGATCGCCCAGATCTACTCCGCGTACGAAACCCTCAAGCGGGACCGCACCGTCATCGACTTCGAGGACGTCCTGCTGCTCACCGTGGGCATCCTCCAGGACCGGCAGGACATCGCCGAGCAGGTCCGCGCCCAGTACCAGCACTTCGTCGTCGACGAGTACCAGGACGTCAGCCCGCTCCAGCAGCGCCTGCTCGACCTGTGGCTCGGCGAGCGCGACAGCCTCTGCGTCGTCGGTGACGCCAGCCAGACGATCTACTCCTTCACCGGGGCCACCCCCGACCACCTGCTCAACTTCCGCACGCGCCATCCCGGTGCCACCGTCGTCAAGCTGGTCCGCGACTACCGCTCCTCGCCCCAGGTCGTGCACCTTGCCAACGGGGTCCTGACCCGAGCGAGCGGTCGCGCCGCCGAGCACCGACTGGAACTGATCTCGCAGCGCGAGGCGGGCCCCGAGCCGGTCTACGTCGAGTACGCCGACGAGCCCGCCGAGGCCGAAGGCGCCGCCGGCCGTATCCGGCAGCTGATCGACTCCGGAGTGTCGGCCGGCGAGATCGCGATCCTGTTCCGGACGAACGGACACTCGGAGATCTACGAACAGGCCCTCGCCGACGCGGGTGTGCCCTATCAGCTGCGCGGCGCCGAGCGCTTCTTCGAGCGGGCCGAGGTGCGCAAGGCACACCACGAACTGCGCGCGGCGGCCCGTTTCGGCGACAACGACGCGGGACTCGACGAGGCCGTTGATCTGCCCTCCCAGGTCAGGGCCGTCCTGTCCGGCGCGGGCTGGACCACCGAGCCGCCCGCGGGATCCGGTGCCACGCGCGACCGATGGGAGTCGCTCGCTGCCATCGCCCGGCTCGCGGGAGACCTCGCGAGAGCCGAGCCCACCGCGACACTGAGCGCGTTCGTGGCGGAACTCGACGCGCGGGCGAGCGCGCAGCACGCCCCCACCGTGGAGGGCGTCACGCTCGCCTCCCTGCACGCGGCGAAGGGCCTCGAGTGGGACGCGGTGTTCCTGGTCGGCCTCGCCGAGGGCATGATGCCGATCACCTACGCCAAGACCGACGAGCAGATCGAGGAGGAGCGGCGACTCCTGTACGTCGGGGTGACCCGCGCGCGGCGCCATCTCGGCCTCTCCTGGGCGCTGTCCCGCTCGCCGGGCGGCCGTCCCAACCGCAGGCCGAGCCGGTTCCTCGACGGGCTGCGGCCGGGGTCGACGGGTTCGGCGGGGCGCGGGGCGAGTGTCGGGCGTGGCGGCATCGAGTTCGGAACCCCTGCGGGCACCCGCGAGTCGCCCGGCACCACACGCCCCAGGGGCGACCGGAAGGTGGCCCGCTGCCGCGTGTGCGGGCGAACCCTCGAGGCCGCCGAGATGAAGCTGATGCGCTGTGAGGACTGCCCGTCGGACATGGACGAGGGGCTGTACGAGCGACTGATCGAGTGGCGCGGTCGCACGGCGGCGGGCCTCGGCCAGCCCGCGTTCTGCGTCTTCACGGACAAGACCTTGATCGCCATCGCCGAGTCCGCCCCCGAGGACGCGGCGGAACTGTCCCGCATCCCGGGCGTCGGGCGCCGGAAGTTTCGGACGTACGGATCCGATGTTCTGGCTATTTGTGCAGGTCAGACGATTGGTGATCAGTTCGACGACGAGGCGGGGGACGGCTGATGCAAACTCGTCGAAAAAATAGTTTGCGCATGCCCCAACAATCCCCATAGGTTCTTAAGCACGAAAGCAGAGGCCTTCTCGGAGGCCCTGGTTCCGTGTTGTACTTGAATGCCGTCGGATCGGTTCGCACCGATCCCCCGAGACGCCGAGAGGAGGCGATTCCAGTGATCAGCATCAACGCCAGCTCCATCAGCACCGCCAAAATGACCGATCGCTCGGTCGTCGCTTCCTGCCTGCTCGGCTCCTCGAACCTGGGCACCGGTCTGTCTGGCATCTCCGCCATGCGTCCGGAGTTCGGCACGTCCCTCGCGGGTCTTCCCATCCGCGAGCGCAATGAGCGACCGACGAAGGCACCGGAAGCAGTAGCGACGGCGCAGGCTCACGCCTATGCCCTTGCGGCGGCCGGTGCCGGATTCCGGAAGCAGACGACGCAGCACCACACGATGTGGGCCTTCCGTGGGCTCAAACCCTGGAGTGATCCAGCCTGACGAGATCAGGCAGGCGCCTTCAGGGCCGCGGAACCCCACCCGGGATCCGCGGCCCTTCTGTTTGCCCGGAAGATCCAGCGATCTTCCGAGGAACCAGAGCGAAGGGGCCTCGGGACAAGAAAAGAACCCGGTACCACCGCCACCCGGCCCACCGGCCGGACGACCAGACGAGGAAGAAGACACCGTGCAACTCGAAGCGCACGCCCCGTCAGTACCGCCTTCAGACCCTCTTTCCCCGCCCCTGTCCACGGAGGACTCCACCTTGAACCCGCTGACCGCGCTCACCGCGCTCGACGACGCCATCGAGAACCTCGACGTGCCCGTCCCCTGCCGTGCCTATGACCCCGAGGTCTTCTTCGCGGAGTCGCCGGCGGATGTCGAGTACGCCAAGTCCCTCTGCCGTACCTGCCCGCTGATGGAGGCCTGCCTCGCCGGCGCCAAGGAGCGGCGTGAGCCCTGGGGCGTCTGGGGTGGCGAGCTGTTCGTCCAGGGCGTTGTCGTCGCCCGGAAGCGGCCGCGTGGCCGTCCGCGCAAGAACCCGGTCGTGGCATGAACACCCCCGGAACGATCGACCGCCCCGTGACGCACGACCCCAAGAAGCAGGCCCCGATGAAGCCGTCCACGAGCGAGCCCGTGGGCTCTGCGATCCCAGACTTCACCACCGCCGGCGCGAACGAGTCGCGCCAGAACAGGACCCGTCAGATGCAACTCATCCCAGAAGCCCTGGCTCGTGCGCATATGCACGAACAGCTGCGGGCGGCGGAGAGCGAACGCAGGGCCGTGCGCCTCGCCACCGCTCGCCGGATGCAGCGCCGTGCCGAGCGTGCTTCGCTGCGCGCCCGGCGTGCGCTCGCCATGGCCGTCATGCAGTAACCGATCCGTCGACGCGGTTCGTCCGCGGTTCGTCGATCTGCGCCGCGACAGTGCGGCTGCTCCCTCGGGGGCCGGTCCGAGCCGGACCGGCCCCTGAGGCGTGTGGCGCCCGGTGTTCATCGGCTCATCGAGTTATCGTCGCCGAGTGACGTCTCTTCCTGGCGGGGACTCCGCACAGCAGCCCGACCACCAGGCCCTCGCGTGCGCGCGATGTGGCACGACAGTCCGGGAACTGCCGCTGACCTGGACGTGTTCCGTCGAGGGCGGCACCCGGCGGTACTTCTGCGACGCCTGCGCCCGAGAGAACATCAGGGCCATCGAGGGGCGGCTCGACTCCGACTGGTGGTGATCAGGCCTCCGCCGCCGGCCACTCCTCGTCCCGCGCCGCGTCTTCGGCGGCAAAGCCCGGCACCCAGGCCTCCAGTTCGTCCCGCAGTCGCACGGTGGCCCCGAGCTGGCACAGCACCCCGATCGTGCTGAGCGTCACCCGATGTATCAGCAGGTACGAAGGCGGCAGGTTGAGCTGCTTGCCCAGTTGATGGGCGGGGGAGCGGGGGTCGGCGATCCGGGCCGCCTGATTGCGCATCCAGGAGCGGGTGAACGTGAAGGCGTCGACGCGGGCCGGCTCGATGATCGGCAGCAAGTAGTCGAGCACCGCGCCCGGTTCGAGGTCGATCGACTCCTTGACGAAGCCCTCTTCGCAGAGCAGCTCGTAGATCGCCTCCGCCTCGCCGTCGAGCGTTCTGCGCAGGGAGACACCGATCGGCTCGGGCAGGCCGCCGGGCAACCGGTCGACCGTGCCGAAGTCGAGGACGCCGAGGCGCCAGCCGCCCTTCTCGTCCGGCAGCAGTCGAAAATTGCCCGGATGGGGATCCGCGTGCAGCAGGCCCGTGCGCGCGGGCCCCGAGAACAGGAAGCGGGCCAGTAGCTGACCCGCGCGATCGCGCTCGTCCTCGCTGCCGTTGTCGATGATCTCGGCGAGCGGTGTTCCGTCGATCCACTCCGTCACCAGCACCTGCTCGCTCTGGTGCACCACGTGCGGCACCACGACATCGGCGTCGTCGTCGAACTCGTCCGCGTGTGCCTGTTGGGCCTGCGCCTCCAGCGCGTAGTCCAGCTCCTCGGAAACCCGGTCGCGCAATTCGGCGATGAGCGGCTTGATGTCCATTCCCGGGACGAGCGGGCCCAACAGGCGTGCGAAGCGGCTCAGTTGACCGAGGTCCGACAGCAGGGCCTCGCCCGCGCCCGGGTACTGCACCTTCACGGCGACCTCGCGGCCGTCGTGCCACACGGCGCGATGCACCTGCCCGATCGACGCGGCGGCCGAGGGTTTGTCCTCGAACTCGACGAACAGGTCGCGCCATTGCTCGCCGAGCCGCTCGCCGAGGACCGCGTGCACGGTGCGGGTCGGCATCGGAGGCGCGGCTTCCTGGAGCTTCGTCAGGGCGGCGCGGTACGGGCCCGCGATGTCCTCCGGGAGGGCGGACTCGAAGACGGACAGCGCCTGCCCGAACTTCATGGCCCCGCCCTTGAGTTCGCCGAGCACCTTGAACAGCTGATCCGCCGTGCGCTGCTGCAGTTCCCGCCCGACGATCTCGGCGGACTTGCCGCCGATGCGTCTGCCGATGCCCCAGGTCGCGCGGCCCGCGAAGCCGATCGGCAGCGCTGCCAGCTTGGCGGTACGGGTAACCGCCTTCCGGGGAAGATCAGACATGTACCCCTCCAAGTGCCGAACAGTCATGCCGCGCATGCCCGGGTGCCGTGGTGCCGACAGCCATGGTCTACCCCGCCATTGTGTCGTGCGGCACGGCGTCCTCGGAGACCTCCTGCCCGTTACCTCTCTCACCCGCACCGCACGGACACTGTGGATGTGGCCACACCGGCCGGGCGTGCCAGTCCAGGCCCGGCGCGGCCGCCTCCCAGCGCGCCCCCGTGCTCGACGGCAACTCGCCGTCGAGGAAGGCCAGTCCATGTGCCGCGGCGAGGCCCGCGACAGCTGTGGCAAGGCCCAGGTCACAGGCCTGCACCTGACGGCCGACATGCCCCGAACTCCACTGGGCGAGCAGCCGGGGCCAGGTCGGATCGCGGTCCGTGCGCCCGAGGAGCAGACAGTGTGCGCAGCCCGTCCCGCCGGGCAGCACCAGCGGCCCGACCACGCCGGTGGCCTCGACGACGCCCGCGTACAGGTGGGGAATGCCGGTCTCCAGTAGGTCCTCGACCGCGGCCGGGTCGGGGGAGTGGACCGCGAGTCCGTCACGCGGAGCAATGATCACGAGGGAGAGCGGGGGCTCTTCGGGATCCGGCTCCGACAGGTGCGCAGGGGCCGAACTGCGCCGGTCGGGGCGCGGTGGCCTGGCCGGCGCCATCGAGCGCACCACCCGCCGTGCGGACACGTCCCGGCGCTCGCCCGTCGCCTCCACCGGATGCCCGCCCGGTGCCACGTCCCAAGGCTCGACGCATCCGCCGTCCCGCACATCGACATGGCCGACACCCGCAGACGCGAGCACCGAGGCGATGACCGCGCCCACTCGCCCGGCACCTCTCACCTGGACCCGCATCGCGCGCCGGGCGGTCAACTTCAGTATCGCTTCGGCCGGTTCCGATGTCGTGACGGTCAAGGCGGCGTGGTCGGGGCGGAGCCGATCCATCGCGCGCTTCTGTTTGCGCAGTTCAGCGCCGGGGCTGCCGCCGCCGGTCGCGTCGTCGAGGAGTCCCGCTCCGCTCAGCCGCTCCAGGAGCGCGTCCACGTGACCGTCCGGAAGGCCCATCTTCTGGGCCTCTTCCCGCAGGAGCGGGACCCCGCGGGTGCCGTCGAGCAGCGTCAGGAAGCTGCCGGTGGCCGTGTCGACCGGGCCGAGTACCACCGCGTGCGCCGGCGTGAGCCCGAACTGCACCGTGTTCAGGTCGTGCCAGCCGCGCCGCAGGGCCGGCTTCAGGATCGGATGCATGGCTGTCCCCCGTACTGTGCCGATGGCGTCGTTCCCGTCGATCGACCGCCAGCATGCCCGGACGGCCGGAGTCGTGCGGAAAGTTGTCCACAGGCTGTGGGTGATAGTCGTACTAATCGAGGGGTGGGTTTCGGGGCCGCACCGAAGACTTCCGGAGGCGGGACTTCCGCCCGGTCCAGCGGGTAACGTCGGGGCGTGTCCGCCGACCCACTGCACCGTGCCACGAACACGCAGCGCAGCACGACCAGCCCGCCCGCAGGCGGCCTGGGGGCGAGCGCGGTCGAGGTGCGCAGAAGCTCCCGGCGTCGCAGGACCGTCTCCGCGTACCGAGAGGGTGATCGCACCGTGGTGCTCATCCCGGCGCGCATGTCGGAGGCCGAGGAGAAGCGCTGGGTGGGCGTCATGCTCGACAAGCTCGCCGCGCAGGAGAGCAAGCGGGTGCTCGGCGACACAGAGCTGGCGGACCGCGCCGAGCGTCTGTCGGACCAGTACCTCGAGGGGAAGGCCCGCCCCGCTTCGGTGCGGTGGGTCACGAACCAGAACACCCGGTGGGGTTCGTGCACTCCGGCGGAAGGCAGTATCCGGCTCTCCCACCGGCTGCAGGGCATGCCCGAGTACGTCGTGGACTACGTACTCATCCATGAGCTCGCGCACCTGCTGGTCCCCGGTCACGGGCCGCGGTTCTGGAGGCTCCTGGAGGCGTATCCACGCACGGAGCGGGCGCGCGGGTACCTCGAAGGAGTGGTCGCGGCCGACCGGCTCCCGCATCTGCCCGCCGCCCGCGGCGACTGATCGCCTTTCAGCGCGACTTCTGTACCAGGGGTGTACCGACTTCTCTCACTGTCAGTGTTTGCGGATAGCCTGGCGCGACGCAATCACCATCGGGATGGGGGACGGTCGTTACGTATGGCCAGGGAATTCCAACGCGGCCACAAGGCCAAGATCAGTGACCTCACCGCAGGCACGGATCTGTACGTGGGTGTACAGATCACCGGCCCCGGATTGAGCTTCGACATCAGCTGCTTCGGCCTCGACGCCGAGGAGCGGTTGTCCGACGACCGGTACTTCGTCTTCTTCAACCAGCCGAAAACTCCCGAGGAATCCGTCCAGCTGCTCGGCACACAGGCCGGCGACACGGAGTCCTTCCGCGTCACACTCGACAAGATCCCCGCGAACATCCAAAAGCTTGCGTTCACCGCGACCATCGACGGTGCGGGGCAGATGTCGCAGGTCGCTCCCGGATACATCCGTATCGTCGCCGGTGGTGAGGAAGTCGCGCGATATTCCTTCCAGGGTGGTGAGTTCTCCACCGAGCGTGCGGTGATGCTGGGCGATTTCTATCTGAAGGACGTATGGCGGTTCGCCGCTGTCGGGCAGGGCTTCGACGGGGGCCTGGATGCGCTGCTGAAGAACTTCGGAGGCGAGGTCGCGGAGGAGGAGCCCGCCGCCGCACCACAGCAGTCCGAGGCCCCCAGCTTCGCGCCTCCCGCCCAGGCCGCCGCGCCGCCGTCCTTCGCGGCCCCGGCAGCGCCCGCGCCTGCCCCGCCCGCGCCCGCTCCGGCGCCCGACCCGGTGCCGCAGAACGTCGCCCCGGCGCCGGCACCCACGCCCCCGCCGGCCCCCGCTCCTTCGGTGCACGCGGCGCCCACCATCGCCGCCCCGCTGGCCACGCCACCAGGCACGGTCCCGCCGCCGCCCCCGGCGCCGAGCGCTCCGAGCCCGTTCGGCCAGCAGCCGCCCCAGCAGCCGCAGTTCGGCCAGGTCCCCGGTCAGGGCGGCGCATCGCTGCCACCCGGCTACGACCAGCAGCCCCAGACGCAGCCCGCTCCGCAGGGCTTCGGGCAGCAGCCCCAGACGCCCCCTGCACAGCCGGTCTTCGGTCAGCCCCCGGCCGCTCCCTCCCCGCAGGGTGCGCCGCAGGGCATCCCGCAGCAGGCCGCCGCGCCGGGCGTGGCCGCCGCCCTGGAGAAGTTCCGTGAGGCTCCCACAGGGCAGCGCTGGACGCTCCAGAACAAGAAGCTGATCCGGGTCGACCTCGGAGCCGCCGGTGACCAGCCCGTCCTCGCCCGCCAGGGCAGCATGGTGCTCTACCAGGGCAAGGTCGAGTTCAGCTACAAGGGCGCCGGGTTCGCGGGCCGCATCGTGGGCAACGCCACGGGCCAGGAGATGCAGCTGATGCGTTGCTCCGGCCGCGGCCAGGTCTTCTTCGCGGAAGAGGCCACCCACGTGCATCCCATTGAGCTCCAGGGCGACTCGATCTGCGTCTCCGCGGAGAACGTCCTCGCGTTCGACGAGAGCCTGCAGCACGAAGTGCGCAGGATCGAAGGGCACGGCATCCCCGGAGGCGCTCTGTTCGTGCTCCAGTTCCAGGGCACCGGAACGGTCGTCGTGAAGACCCACGGCACGCCCGTCGTGCTGCCGGTCACGCCCACCACGTTCGCCGACTCCAACGCCGTCGTGGCCTGGTCCGCGGCCGCGCAGGCGATCGTCTCCAACCAGGTCCGCATGCGCCGCAACGCCTATCCGGGTGACAGCGGCGAAGGCGTCAACCTGCAGTTCCGGGGCGCACCCGGCAACTTCATCGTCGTCCAGCCGTACGAGGTCTGAGGGAGCCCGTCATGAACCAACCACTCGCGGGCTTCGCCCCGACCCCGGTAGCCACCCGCATGGAGAACCACGGCAGCAACATGCTGAAGGTCGCCATGCAGACCGGAAACGACCTCTTCGCGCGCGTGGGCTCGATGGTCGCCTACGAAGGCTTCGTCCAGTACGAGCCCAACCCGCCCGCCGTCCGCCAGGTCGCCCGTGACTGGATCACGGGCGAGGGAGCGCCTCTCATGAAGTGCTCAGGTGACGGCCTGCTCTACCTCGCCGACTATGGCGCCGACGTCGTCGTCATCAACCTCGGTGGCGAGTCGATCTCCGTCAACGGCACCAACCTCCTCGCCTTCGACGCGCACCTCCAGTGGGGCGTCGAGCGCGTCAAGGGGCTCGCCAAGTTCACGGGTCAGGGCCTGTGGAACATCACGGTCGGGGGCCAGGGACACGTCGCGCTGACCTCCCGCGGTACCCCCATCGTGGTCGACTGCGGCCGCGGCGAGGACGAGACCTACGTGGACCCCGACGCGCTCATCGCCTGGTCGCCGAGCCTGAAGGTGAAGGGCAAGCGCAGCTTCAGGGCCGGCTCGCTCATCGGGCGCGGCAGCGGCGAGGCCTACCAGATGGGCTTCTCCGGCGAAGGCATCGTCGTCGTACAGCCCAGTGAGGACAGCACCGACCGCCTCCGAGTCCGGGGCTGAGGGGGAGCGAACAACACCATGCAGAGTCCGCTTTTCGCGCACACCGAGCAGCAGACCCAGGAGCGCTACACGGTGCAGAACCCGCAGATGCTGCGGGTCGCCCTGGAAGGTCACGACGACATCCTCGCCCGCAAGGGCGCGATGGTCGCCTACCAGGGGCTGATGGAGTTCGACGGTGAGTACCAGACGTCCGGACAGCAGCGCGCCCGCGCGCACACCGGCGAGGGCCTCAGCCTGATGCGCTGCCACGGGCAGGGCACCGTCTACCTGGCGAACCTCGCCCAGTACATCCACGTAGTGGATGTCGAACAGGACGGCCTGACCGTCGACAGCAGCTACGTGCTGGCGATGGACTCCTCGCTGCACCACGAAGTCGTCGCCGTGGACAGCCAGTTCGGCATCTCCGGCTCCGGCAAGTACCAGCTCAACATCACCGGGCACGGCAAGGTCGCGCTGATGACATCCGGCCAGCCGCTGATGCTCCAGGTCACGCCCGACCAGTACGTCAACGCCGACGCGGACGCCATCGTCGCCTGGTCCACCGGACTCCGGGTGCAGATGCAGGCGCAGACGCATTCGTCCGGCGTCATGCGGCGTCGGGGCAACACCGGCGAGGGCTGGGAGCTCAGCTTCATGGGCAGCGGTTACGCGCTGGTCCAGCCCAGCGAGCTGCTGCCGCCGCAGCACGCGGCGGTCGGCGGGGGCCTCGCCGCGCAGTACGGAGTGGGGCAGCAGGGCGCCCGCGGCCAGAACCAGGGCAACGTCTGGAGCTAGAAGGGCGCGCATCCACGTACAGGCACACAGGTAAGGGGCGAGCGCCCATGGCGCTCGCCCCTTACCTGTGCCTCTCTAGAGCCGTGCCCGCGTGGCCTCCACCAGGCGGACGACAGAGGCGTCGGCGACGTCCGCCACCTCGTCGTAGCCGAACCAGCGCAGGTCCAGGGACTCGTCGCTGATCGCTTCCGTGGCGTCCGCCGGGGCGAGCGCCGCGTACTGCACGTCCAGGTGCTGGGTGCACGGCCCCGGAATCGGGTGCCGGTCCAGGCGGACCGGGCCGCCTGCGAGGAGCGTGAGGCCGGGGATGCCCGACTCCTCCGTCGCCTCGCGCAGGGCCGCGGCCCGCAGAGTCGGGTCGCCCTGCTCGCAGTGCCCACCCATCTGAAGCCACATCTGCAGCTTCTTGTGGAGCGTGAGCAGCACGCGCCCGCGCGTGGGGTCGACGACCAGGGCGCTCGCCGTGATGTGCCCCGCGGTGCAGGGCTTCCACAGGCCGTCGGCACCGTGCTCCGACAGATGGTCCAGGTAGGCCTGGCGAAGTTCCGGCTGGTCCTCGTAGCTCTTGAGCACGAGGACCGTGTCGTCGTACAGGCTCACTTGTCGGAGTCGCCCTCGCCCTTGTCGTCCTCGTCCTTCTTCAGGTCCGGCTTCTCGGTGGAGCGGCCGCTCGCGGCCTCACCGAGCATCTTGTCGAGCTCGGAGAAGTCCAACTGCTCGTCGCGGTGCACGAAACCGTCCGGGTCGTCCAGATCGGACGCCGTCGGCAGCATGTCCGGGTGTGCCCACAGGCCGTCACGCCCGTCCACACCGCGCGCGTCCGTGAGCGAGGCCCACAGGCGCGAGGCGTCACGCAGGCGCCGCGGACGCAGCTCCAGACCGATCAGCGTCGCGAACGTCTGCTCCGCGGGGCCGCCGGTCGCGCGGCGGCGGCGCAGCGTCTCGCGCAGCGCGTCGGCGGACGACAGGCGCGGCTTCGCGGCCGCATGGACCACCGCGTCGACCCAGCCCTCGACGAGCGCGAGAGCCGTCTCCAGGCGGGCCAGAGCGGCCTTCTGCTCCGGGGAGTCCTCCGGCTGGAACATGCCCTGCTGGAGTGCTTCCTGGATCTGCTCGGGGTTCTGCGGGTCGAACTGCCCGACCACGTCCTCCAGCTTCGAGGTGTCGACCTTGATCCCGCGCGCGTACCCCTCGACTGCGCCGAACAGGTGCGAGCGCAGCCACGGCACGTGCGAGAACAGCCGCTGGTGAGCGGCCTCGCGCAGCGCCAGGTAGAGGCGGACCTCCTCCTGCGGGACCCCGAGGTCCTTGCCGAAGGCCTCGACGTTCAGCGGCAGCAGCGCGGCCTTGCCGGCCGGGGCCAGGGGCAGGCCGATGTCCGTGGACCCGACGACCTCGCCCGCGAGGACACCGATGGCCTGCCCGATCTGCTGGCCGAACATGGCGCCGCCCATGGAGCGCATCATGCCGATCAGAGGGCCCGCCATGGCCTGCATCTCCTCGGGCAGTACGTCGCCCATGGCCATGCCGACACGCTCGGCGACGGGGTCGACGAGCTCCTTCCACACCGGGAGGGTCGCCTCGACCCACTCGGCGCGGCTCCAGGCCACCGCCGAGTGCGCGCCCGAAGGCAGCGACGTCGCGTCGTCCAGCCACAGGTCGGCCAGGCGCACGGCCTCCTCGACCGCTGTGCGGTCGGCGGGGCCCACGCTGGTGTCCTTGACGCCGTCCTGCGTGCCCTGCGAGACGGTCTGGCGGGCGATGTCCTTGGCCATGTCCCAGTTCACCGGCCCGCCCTCGTAGGAGAGCATCTGGCCGAGCTGCTGGAAGGCCGCCCCCAGATCGTTCGGATTCATGGAGCCGAACATGGCCGCGAACGGGTTGTCCCCGCCCTCGCCGCCCGGTCCGCCCGCGCCGGGCAGGCCCGGGAACCCGAATCCAAAGGGGCCGGCCGGTCCCTGACCGCCACCGCCCTGCTGGTCCTTCTTCTTGCC
Organism: Streptomyces sp. NPDC002795; assembly: GCF_042888725.1. NCBI lineage: Bacteria > Bacillati > Actinomycetota > Actinomycetes > Kitasatosporales > Streptomycetaceae > Streptomyces > Streptomyces sp. NPDC002795. Next base: position 105,280 of record NZ_JBIAQB010000002.1, on the reverse strand, counting down.
CTCGTCGCCGTCTTCCGGCTCCTCCGGCGGAAGGCCGAAACCGAATGGGGTGTCACTCACGGGATTCCTCGGCTGGTTGGGCCGCCGGTTTCTGGGCCCGGCGGCGACTGCCCGACTACACACCCAGCGTAGACACCATGGCCGGATCGGGCCTCAGTGCTTCGCCGACTCATGGCCTGCGGCAGGATGGATGCCTCCTGGTACGTACGCGTCATACGGGTACGTACTGAAGACAACCGCTGGAGACGCCCGGTGAGTTCCCCAGATCCGCAGGTTCGCGCAGCGCGAAACCCTTCCTCCCGTCCAGCCGTCCGCGGCCCCGTCGTCGCGGTCACCGGTGCCGCGTCCGGCGTCGGCGCCCTGCTCACCGAGCGGCTCGCCGCGTCGGACGAGATCAAGCAGGTCCTCGCCATCGACGAGCGGCGCGGCGAGTGCACGTCAGCGACCTGGCACGTCCTGGATGTGCGGGACCCGGCCATCGCCGAGAAGCTGCGCGGCGCCGACGTCGTCGTGCACCTGGCCCTCGACCTCGACCTGGAGTCCGACCCCGCGGCCCGCACCGCGTACAACGTGCGGGGCACACAGACAGTGCTCACCGCCGCGGCCGCCGCAGGCGTGCACCGCGTCGTCCTGTGCACCTCGACGATGGTCTACGGAGCCCTTGAGGACAACGAGCTTCCGCTCGCCGAGGACGCGGAGCTGCGTGCCACCGCGGAAGCGACCGGAGTCGGCGACCTCCTGGAAGTCGAGCGGCTCGCCCGCCGCGCCCCGCGCGCGCATCCCGGCCTGAACGTCACCGTGGTGCGCCCCGCAGTGCTCGTCGGCGGTACGGACACGGCGCTCACCCGGTACTTCGAGTCGCCGCGCCTCCTTGTGGTGGCCGGTTCGCGGCCGGCCTGGCAGTTCTGCCACGTGGACGACCTGTGCAGCGCCCTGGAGCACGCGGCCCTGGAAAAGGTCGACGGAGAGCTCGCGGTCGGCTGCGACGGCTGGCTGGAGCAGGAGGAGATCGAGGAGCTCAGCGGCATCCGGCGCATGGAGCTGCCCTCCGCCGTCGCCCTCGGCGCGGCGGCCCGGCTGCACCGGATCGGCCTGACGCCCTCCCCGGCGGGCGACCTCGCCTACACGATGTACCCGTGGGTGGTCAGCGGGAGCCGGCTGCACGATTCCGGGTGGCGACCCCAGTGGACCAACGAGGAGGTCCTCGCGGAACTGCTCGAGGAGGTCGCGGGCCGGCGCACCGTGGCGGGCCGACGCCTCGGACGCAAGGACGCGACGGCGGCCGGAGCCGCGGGCGCGACCGTCGCACTTCTGGGCACGGCGGCCGTGGTGCGGCGGGTGCGCAAGGCGCGGCGGCGCATCTGAGACCCGCGTACCTGTAGAAGGCTCCAAGCCGGTACGCGTGCGTGCCGGTCGAAAACGCTATTCACGGTTGTCGGCGGCGTGCGGCACGATGAGGGCATGGCACCCACTGAGCACGACCACCCCGGCGAGCTGAGGGCACAGGACCCGATCAAGCTGCTCGCCGTCCGAGAGACGCCGCTCTCCCTCGACGAGGTCTTCCGGGCCGTCGGTGACGACGCGGCGGGCGGCACCGCGCTCTTCGTGGGGACCGTGCGCAATCACGACGGCGGGGCCGACGTGGACAAGCTGGGCTACTCCTGCCACCCGACGGCCGAGGCGGAGATGCGGCGCGTCGCCGAGAAGGTGGTCGCCGAGTACCCCGTGCGTGCCCTGGCGGCAGTGCACCGAGTCGGCGATCTGACGGTGGGCGATCTGGCGGTCGTCGTCGCCGTGTCCTGCCCGCACCGCGGCGAGGCCTTCGAAGCCTGCCGCAAGCTGATCGACGACCTGAAGCACGAAGTGCCGATCTGGAAGCACCAGACGTTCTCGGACGGCACCGAGGAGTGGGTCGGCGCCTGCTGAGGCGTCTTTCGAACACGCCTGGCCGACTCCGGTCGGGGCCAAGGGTGTTCCGGTTGCGTAACCGCCCCCCTGCGGCGAGCGTTGGGACTGCGGATGGTTAATCTGCTGATACGTCAGTGGCAGTCGCTCATGGGGTCGGGAGGTCGGGATGGCAGCGCTCCTGTGGCTTCTCATTCCGGTGGTCGCTGCGGTGGCCGCCGGCATCTGGGGCATCTGGGCCGGACGTCAGCGCCACAAGACCGGGGACGTCACGGAACTCAGTGGTTACGCGCGTTTTCGTGAGGCCATGGAGAAGTCGCACCAGGGGACCTGACAGGCCTGGCCCCACAGGTGCGCTGACAGCGTCGTCCCGTACTGTCGTTCCATGCCACGCCGCACTGCGACGATGCTCGCCTCGACCCTGATGCTGATCGCGCTCTTGTGCGCGGGGGTGCTCATCAAAGTGCCCTACGCGGAGATGTCGCCGGGACCGACGGTGAACACCCTCGCGGACCACGGCGGCGAGCCCGTGATCGAGATCTCCGGCCACAAGACGTACGACGCGTCCGGCCACCTGAACATGACGACGGTCCGCGTCACCAGCGCCGACTACAACATGAACCTGGTGTCGGCCGTCTACGGGTGGCTCGCGCACGACAGCATCGTGGTGCCGCACGAGACGCTCTACCCGGACGGCCAGACCGAGCAGCAGTCCTCGCAGCAGAACGCCGAGGAGTTCAGCCAGTCCCAGGAGAGCGCCAAGGTGGCGGCGCTGCACGAGATGGGCATCCCCGTGAAGTCCTGGGTGATCGTCTCCAGTGTCGTCAAGGACAGCCCGGCCCAGGGCAGGCTGCACGCCGGGGACGTCATCAAGGCCGTCGACGGCACCAAGGTCACCAAGCCCACCGACGTCGCCAAGCTCGTCACCAAGCACAAGCCGGGCGAGAACGTCGTCTTCACGGTCGTGCCCGTCAAGGAGGCGGCCGCCGCCGAGAAGGCCGGCAAGGTGGCGACCCGCACGGAGAACGTGACGATCAAGACGGAGAAGGCCGAGGACGACCGCGCGATCGTCGGCATCCAGGCGGGGACCGACCACACCTTCCCGTTCGAGATCGACATCAAGCTCGCCGACGTGGGCGGTCCGAGCGCGGGCCTGATGTTCTCCCTCGGCATCGTCGACAAGCTCTCGTCGCAGGACCTGACCGGCGGCAAGTTCGTGGCCGGCACCGGCACCATCGACGAGGCCGGCAAGGTCGGCCCCATCGGCGGGATCGGCATGAAGACCGTCGGCGCGCGCGACAAGGGCGCCCAGTACTTCCTCACGCCGAAGGACAACTGCGCCACCGCGGCCAAGGACACCCCGGACGGGCTGACGCTGGTCAAGGTGGACACCCTGGACGACGCGATGGACGCCCTGAAGGACATCCGCAGCGGCGACACGGCGGACCTGACCACGTGCACAGCCAAGGGCTGAACAGACGCAAACACCGCACTACGTAGAGGGGCGCCACCGGAACTCACCGGTGGCGCCCCTCTACGTAGACGAAGAAGACATCACTCGGCGAACGTCACCGACAGGGCCTCCGCGAGCCCCGGTACGAGATTCGAGCCCGTGAGGACCTCCGTCGTCGCGTCCTTCTCACGCAGTCGCAGCGCCGAGTCGCGGGTGCCGTCGCGCAGAACGCCGACCGTCATACGGACCTCCTGGCGGTCCGGGTGCTCGGCCACCCACTTCGTGAGCTTCGCGTCGCTGAGGCCCTCCGGGACGGACGCCTCCGCGGACGGCGGCAGCATGAGGCGCTCGACCGTCAGCGCGCAGCCCACGACGGCGTCGGGCCACGCGATGGTGCCGAGGAACTCGTCCAGCGGCTTTCCGGCAGGGATCTCGTCCTGCTCGATCGGGGTGAGGCCGGGGGCGGCCTCCTGCTCGCCCTCGAGCCCGAGCTGGGCGGCGAGAGCGGGTTCCTGGGCGCGCAGCGCGGCGGTGTCGACGAGGGCGAAGAGGCGAGCGGGCTGGTCCCAGCCAAGCCCGGCGGCGTACTCATCGATCTCGAGTACGGCTCGGGTGAGGGGGCTCGCTGCCATGGGAGTGTTGGACATGGTCACAATCCTGCCTCGTTCGTCCCCCGAACCGGGAACTGAGTAAAGGGTGAGTAAGTTGCATAGGTGATGGGTCCGCTCTTTCGGGGGCCCGACCGACCGACCGAATACCGAACTTCGAGGTGCACACCTTGGCTTTCCAGATGCCGGACCGCGGCGGGGGCCCGACGGGACCGCGGATCAGAGTCGGCCGCCCCTCCCGGCGTGCCCGAACGCTGTTGTTGACGCTGGGCGTCCTGGCCGTGCTCGGCATGGTCTTCGTCATGTTCGCCGGATTCTGGACCGATTGGCTTTGGTACCGCTCGGTCAAGTTCTCGTCCGTCTTCACGACTCAACTCTGGACGAAGATCGGGCTCTTCTTCGTCTTCGGACTGCTGATGGCGCTCGCCGTCGGCGTGAACGTCTGGCTGGCGCACCGACTGCGCCCGCCGCTGAGTGCCATGTCGATGGAGCAGCAGAGCCTCGATCGCTACCGCATGGGCATCGCGCCCTTCAAGCGGTGGCTGCTCGTCGGCATCACCGCCCTCGTGGGTCTGATCGCGGGAGCTTCCGCCGCCAGCCAGTGGCGTACGTGGCTGATGTTCGTGAACGGCGTGCCGTTCAACCAGAAGGACCCGCAGTTCCACATGGACGTGTCCTTCTACGCGTTCGACCTGCCCTGGTACCGCTTCCTGCTCGGCTTCGGGTTCGCGGCAGCCGTCATCGGCCTGGTCGCCGCCGCGCTGACGCACTACCTGTACGGCGGCCTGCGGATCACCAGCCCGGGTGCGCGGGCCACGGCCGCGGCGACGGGGCACCTCTCCGTCATGCTGGGCGTGTTCGTCGCCCTGAAGGCGGTCGCGTACTGGCTCGACCGGTACGGGCTCGCGGTGAAGCAGAGCGACTTCAAGGCGACGGACAACTGGACGGGCCTCAGGTACGTCGATGCGAACGCGTATCTGCCGGCGAAGACGATCCTGTTCTGCATCGCCGTCATCTGCGCGATCCTCTTCTTCGCGACCCTGTGGCGGCGCACCTGGCAGCTGCCGGTGATCGGCTTCGGTCTGATGGTGCTCTCGGCGATCCTGATCGGCGGCCTGTACCCGGCCATCGTCCAGAAGTTCCAGGTCCAGCCGAACGAGCAGTCCAAGGAAGCCCCGTACATCAAGAAGAACATCGAGGCGACCCGTAAGGCCTACGGCATCGACAAGGCCAAGCCCGTGGACTACAAGGGCAAGGGTTCGGACGATGCCGACAAGCAGCGGACGGAGTCCGACTCGGCGGCCAGCTACCGGCTCAACGACCCGAACATCGTCTCGCCGACCTTCCAGCAGCTCGAGCAGCAGCGGAAGTACTACCAGTTCCCGACGACCCTGGACGTGGACCGCTACAACGGCCAGGACACCGTGGTCGGCCTGCGTGAGCTGAACCTGAGCAAGCTCGACAAGCGCAACTGGATCAACGACCACTTCGTCTACACGCACGGCTTCGGGGCCGTGACGGCGAAGGGGACGGCGACGTCCGGGGGTGCCCCGCAGTTCACCGAGTCGGGCCTGCCGACCACCGGCGACCTCGGCGACTACAACCAGCGCATCTACTACGGCGAGAAGACGTCGCAGTACTCGATCGTCGGTGGGCCGCAGAAGGAGCTGGACTACGAGCAGGACGACGGCACCCAGAAGACGACCAGCTACAAGGGCAAGGGCGGCGTCAATCTGGCGAACCCGCTCAACCGCGCCGCGTACGCCGTCGCCTTCAGCGAGCCGCAGATCCTCTACTCGGGGGCCATCGGTGAGGGCTCGCGGATCCTCTACAACCGCACTCCCAAGGAGCGCGTCGAGGCCGTCGCGCCGTGGCTGACGATCGACGGGGACCCGTATCCGACGGTCGTGAACGGCAAGATCAAGTGGATCGTCGACGCCTACACGACGTCGAACGGCTATCCCTACGCGTCCCGCACGACGCTGGGCGACAGCACCGCCGACTCGCTCAACGAGGCGGACAGCCAGCGCGCGGTGGTGGCCCAGCAGAACCAGGTCAACTACATCCGCAACTCGGTGAAGGCGACCGTCGACGCGGGCACGGGCGAGGTCAAGCTCTACACGTGGGACGACAAGGACCCGGTCCTGAAGACCTGGAAGAAGGCGTTCCCCGGCACGGTCGAGGACAAGAGCGCGATCCCGGCCTCCTTGAAGGAGCACCTGCGCTACCCGCAGGACATGTTCAAGGTGCAGCGTGAGCTGCTGAGCCTCTACCACGTGACGAACTCGAACCAGTTCTACAACGCGTCCGACGCGTGGCAGGTGCCGAACGACCCGACCAAGAAGGACAACAGCGCGGTCCCGCCGTACTACCTGTCCATGAAGATGCCGGGTCAGACCAGCCAGCAGTTCTCACTGACGACGACGTTCACGCCGAGCGGGCGGCCCAACCTGAGAGCCTTCATGGCGGTCGACGCCGACGCGACGAGTAAGGACTACGGCGCCATAAGGCTGCTCAGAGTCACCGAGGACAAGGTCGCAGGACCCGAGCAGGTGCAGAACACGCTCAACTCCTCGGGCTCCGTGGCCAACTGGGTGCGCGATATGAAGGGCGCCGACTCGACGGTCCTGTACGGCAATCTGCTGACGGTGCCGCTGGACAAGGGCTTCCTCTACGTAGAGCCGATCTACGCCCAGGGCCGCAATGCCGAGTACCCACTCATGCGCAAGGTCGCGGTCAGTTACGGCAACAAGATCGGTTTCGCGGACTCGCTGTCCGAGGCGCTCAACGAGGCCTTCGACGTGAGCGGGGACACGCCTGCCGAGCCGGAGAAGCCCGGCGAGGATCCGCAGACGCCTCAGAACTCGACGGTGAAGGAAGCGCTCGCGGACGCGGACGAGGCCTTCAAGGACGGCCAAGAGGCCCTGAAGGACAACGACTGGACCGCCTACGGCGAGGCCCAGGAGCGGCTGCAGGACGCCTTGGAACGCGCGGAGGACGCGCAGAACAAGGCCGACAAGGCGGCAGGGGACAACAAGAACGACAAGAGCGGCGACAACAAGGAGGCAGCCGGCGGCTGACCGGTCAGATGCCCCCTCCGCGCCGTGGTACGGTTTGGACACAACGGCGCGGGGTGGAGCAGCTCGGTAGCTCGCTGGGCTCATAACCCAGAGGTCGCAGGTTCAAATCCTGTCCCCGCTACTGATGATCGAAGGCTCGGAAGCTAAGGCTTCCGGGCCTTCGGTGCGTCGGGGCCCCTGCTGTCATGAGCCACTGGCATGTGCGAAGCGTGTGCGAACGATGCTCCCCTCGGGGGGAGTTGAGAAAAGCGTGTTTCACTTGTCTCCCTGTGGGCATGTCGACAAAACGCTGAAGTGACCTCACTGGCTGCGGTATACCAGGTGTACCCAGGTTGCAGGTGGTGCGACGATGGACGTTATGGGGGACAAGGCAACTCTGTTGGAGACAGGGCGGTTTGTGCAGTCGACAGATCGGGACGAACCCGGCGAGGCTGCGGAAGAAGCACGCCAGCGGCTGGCCGCGGAGGCCGGCGACGTCGAGGCGATGAGCGTCCTCGGCGCCATGCTGCTGCGCCGCGGAGATCTCATCGGAGCCGAGCCTCTGCTGCGTGCCGCCACGGGCGAGGGTGACCGGGCCGCGGCCAACAATCTCGGAGTCCTGCTCCACCAGCGCGGCTACGCGGACGAGGCCGCCGGCTGGTGGCGCATCGCCGCCGTCGCGGGCTCCGCGCCCGCCGCGCACGCCCTGGGCCGGCACTTCCGCGAGCGCGGCGACGAGCCCGCCGCCGAATACTGGCTGCGTCAGGCCGCCGAGCACGGCCACACGCTGGGCGCGTACGCGCTCGCCGATCTTCTGGAGCACCGCAGCGACGTCGGTGCCGAGCGCTGGATGCGGGTCGCCGCGGAGCGCGGGCACCGCGAGGCCGCGTACCGGCTCGCCCGCGCGCTCGACCGGAAGGGCGGCACCGATGTGCTCGTCTCCGGAGACGGCGGGAATCCCGCGGAGGAGGCCGAGCAGTGGTACCGGCAGGCCTCCGCGCGCGGGCACCGGCGGGCCGCGCTGCACCTCGGTTCGATCCTGGAGAAGCGCGGCGAGCTGAAGGAGGCCGGGCGCTGGTACCTGACGTCCGCCAAGGACGGCGAGGCGCGCGCCGCGTGCGCCCTCGCGTTCCTGCTGCGCGACGCGGGCGACGAGGAGAGCGCCGCCGTGTGGTGGCTGCGGGCTGCCCAGGACGGCGACGGCAACGCGGCGAACGCGCTGGGCGCCCTGCACGCCGAGCGCGGTGAGACGCAGACCGCCGAGCGCTGGTACCGCGCGGCCATGGACGCGGGAGACAACAACGGCGCGTACAACCTCGGCCTGCTCTGCGCCGAACAGAAGCGCACCGCGCAGGCCGAGGGCTGGTACCGCCGTGCGGCCTACGCGGGTCACCGTGAGGCGGCCAACGCGCTGGCGGTGCTGCTCCTGCAGAACGGGGACGCGGTCGGCGCCGAGCCCTGGTTCTCCAAGGCGGCGGAGGCCGGGAGCGTCGACGCGGCGTTCAACCTGGGGATCCTGTACGCGAGTCGGGACGACGAGGCGGCAGCGCTCCAGTGGTACGAGCGGGCCGCGGCCGGTGGGCACACCGAGGCGGCGCTGCAGGCCGGGATCGCGCGGCAGCGTGAGGGCGACGAGCCGGCCGCCGAGCGGCACCTGCGGTGTGCGGCCGGGGGCGGCAGCGGCGAGGCCGCGTACCGGCTCGCCTCGCTGCTCGATGTGCGGCGGCCGCCCGCTGTTCGGCACGAGCTGGGGGAGCCCGTCACCGAGAAGAGCGAGTGCGAGGAGTGGTACGAGCGGGCCGCCGAGCACGGGCACCGGCGTGCGCAGGTGCGGGTCGGGATGCTGGCCGCCGCGCGCGGCGACGTGGTGGAGGCGGCGCGGTGGTACCGGGAGGCCGCGGAGGCCGGGTCGCGCAACGGGGCGTTCAACCTTGGGCTGTTGCTCGCCCGGGAGGGGAGCGAGCCGGAGGCGGCGCTCTGGTGGACGCGGGCGGCCGGTGCGGGGCACGGGCGGGCGGCGCTTCGGCTCGCGCTGCTGTGCGCGCGGCGCGGTGACCTCGCCGAGGGCCAGAAGTGGGCGTCCCGGGCGGTCGAGTTGGGCCCCGCGGAGGTCGCGGAGCGGGCCGGGCGGTTGCGGGACGCGTTGCGGCAGGAGCTGTCGGCGTAGCGCGCGGAGGCGATTCGCGCTGGTGGGGGGTACTGCCGTAGTGTTCATTTCAACGGCGCGGGGTGGAGCAGCTCGGTAGCTCGCTGGGCTCATAACCCAGAGGTCGCAGGTTCAAATCCTGTCCCCGCTACTGAAAGCCTGAGGCCCGGATCCTTCAAGGATCCGGGCCTCACGCATGTCCGGAGCGGAAGTGTCCCTGGGTGCCCTCGGATGTGATTTGCGCTGGTCGGAGGCGTGCCGTAGTGTTCATTTCAACGGCGCGGGGTGGAGCAGCTCGGTAGCTCGCTGGGCTCATAACCCAGAGGTCGCAGGTTCAAATCCTGTCCCCGCTACTGAAAGTCCGAGGCCCGGATCCTTCAAGGATCCGGGCCTCGGACGTTTTCACGGCTTGTGGCCGACGGCCTCCTCGTACAGCTTCCTGTTCACCGTCTTCGACTCCGGCAGCGGATCGCCCTCGGAGACGCCCGCCGCCTTGTACGCGGCCTGCAGCCGGTCCGTCGTGCCGGAGCGGATCTCCCAGTCCATCCGAAGCGACGGCGTCTCCTGAAGGACCTTCTTGTCCGTCTTCAGGAGGCGGGCCAGTTCGGCGACGAAGGCGGGGTCCTTCTTGTAGTCGTCCCGGAAGTACGTGTTCACGGTGCGGATGTACGCGCGCAGGAACGCGACGCCCGCGTCCGGGTCCTTGCTGAGGAGGTTCGGCCCGTACAGGAGGCCGCCGAGCGGCTCGCCCTGGGGCTGGCCGCCGAGGAACGCGTAGCGCTTGTCGCCGTCGACCTTGCGCCAGATCGGGTCGAGGAGCCAGGCCGAGTCGACCCCGCCGTTCTGCAGTCCGGTCAGAACGTCGGCCGAGCCGAGCTGCTGGAACTGGATCTTGTTGAGGCCGCCGCCGTGCTCCTTCAGGGCGATGTTCATCGGGTACGAGGCGACCGACCCCTTGCCGATCAGCGTGCCCATCTTCTTGCCCGCCATCCGGACCTGGGACGCGCTCTGCCCCTGCTTGAGGCGCACCCAGAGCCCGCTCTTGGACTTGGGGTCGGGGGAGAAGTTGCCGGACACCCACTTGATGTCGAAGCCGCCGAGGATGCCGTTCATGACCGCCGCCTCCGGGGCGGCCCACTGGGCGTCGATCTCGCCCTTGGCGAGGAGGGGGAGGGCGTCGGGTGTCGGGAGGACCTTCAGCTTCACGTCCAGGCCCTCCTTCTTGAACTCGCCCTTCTTGACGGCCATTTCGAGCGGGGCCACGTACTCGGCGCTCAGCGTGCCCGTCGCGATCGTCAGCTCGCGGGGCTTGGCGAGCTTGACCGGGGCGGGGGCGCCCTTGTCGCAGCGGGCGGGATCGCGGTCGGGGGAGCGGTCCGCCGGATCCGTCCAGGAGCCCTTGCCGCAGCCCGCGACCGCCTTGATCGCGCGGGGCTTCGCGGCCGCGTCGGACGGGGCGTCGGTCTTGGCGCAGGACGTCGTGCCGAGCAGCAGGGCGCCGGCCGCGATCAGGGTCGTACCTACGTATCTGGTGCGCATGGAGCCTCCGTACGGGGTGCGAATGGTGGGCGTCAGGACTGGCCGCGGCCGCGGTCGCGTGGGGCCCAGGGGGTGAGGAACCGGCCTGCCAGGCGCACCAGTTCGGAGAAGAGGACGCCGAGGGCGGCGACGCAGACGATGCCGACGAACATCACGTCGTTCTGGAAGAGGGCGCGGGCGTCGAAGATCAGATGGCCCAGGCCGTCGTTCGCGGCGATCTGTTCCGAGGCGACGATGACCAGGACCGCGACGCCCGCCGCGATGCGCGCGCCGACGAGGACGGCGGGGAGCGAGGCGGGCAGCAGGACGTGCCGGAACATCTGCCAGGGGGAGGCGCCGAAGACCTGTCCCGCGTCCCGGTGGCCGATGGGGACGGAGATGACCGCCGCCATCGTCGAGATCCACACGAAGAAGAAGACCGTCGCCGCGACGAGTGCGATCTGCGGCCCCTCGCCCAGGCCGAACATGTTCAGGAAGATCGGCAGGAGGGCGAGTTTCGGCACTACGTAGAGGGCGTCCAGGAGGGGTTCGAGTGCCGCGCGGACCAGGGAGATCGAGCCCATGAGGAGGCCGAGGAGGTAGCCCGACACCGTGCCGATGACGTAGCCGGCGAGGACCCGTTTCAGGGTGGCCCAGACGTCCGGCCACAGTTCGCCGTCGGCCGCGCGCTGCCAGCCGTCGGCGAGGATCGTGGACGGGGCCGGGTAGATGCGCTCGTCGATCCAGGACTGGGAGGCCGCGAGCTGCCAGAGCAGGATCAGGACCACGGGGACCGCGATCGCGAGGGAGAGTTCGAGGGCGCGGCGCCTGCGCCGTGCGCGGACGGGGTGGAGCTCCTCGGGGCCGGGGGCGCGGACCAGCAGGTCGTCCGTGGCCTTGGTCGGAATGAGGTTGGTCATGGGCGCAGCCCCTTCATTGAAAGGGCGGTGGTGGGTGGCGGGAGGGAACTCATGCCGGGACCGCCTCCTGGTGCACCTCGCCGCGCAGCAGGTCCCACAACTCGCCCTTCAGGGAGGTGAATTCGGGGGTGTCGCGGATGTCTCCGGTGCGCGGGCGCTCGAACGGCGGCGTGCGCTCGGCGATCACGCGGCCAGGGCGGGCCGACATCACCAGGACACGGTCGCCGAGGACGATCGCCTCCTCCAGGCTGTGCGTGATGAAGAGCGTGGTGGTCCGCGTCGTCTGCGTGAGCGCCAGAAGCTCGTCCTGGAGGATCGTGCGGAGCTGGGCGTCGAGGGCCGCGAAGGGCTCGTCCATGAGGAGGATCTCCGGCTCCACGGCCAGCGCCCGCGCGATCGCGACGCGCTGGCGCATGCCGCCGGAGAGGGCGGACGGGTAGGCGTCGGCGAAGTCGGCGAGGCCCATCCGGGCGAGCCAGTCGCGGGCGCGGGCGTTCGCCTCCTTGCGCGGGGTCTTCTGGATGTCGAGGCCGAAGCGGACGTTGGCCAGGACGGTCTTCCAGTCGTAGATCCCGTAGTCCTGGAAGATCATGGCTGCCGGGCGGGGGCTCGTCGTACGGATCTCCAGGGTGCCGCTGGAGGGGCGGGTGAGGCCCGCGGCTATCCGGAGCAGGGTGGACTTCCCGCAGCCGGAGGGGCCGACCACGCAGACGAACTCGCCGGGGGTGACCTTCAGGTCGAGTGGTCCGAGGGCGTGCGTGGTGCCGAAAGTCCTGGTGAGTGCGCGGGCTTGGAGCTTGGGGTGCATGGGCCCTCCGGGGTGCGGCGGATTCTCGTGGGCGATCGCGAGAATATGACGACCCGTCAGATTGCGGAAGGGGGTGCGTGGTTGACTCATGCAACGCAAAAGGCCCGCACCTCGCGGTGCGGGCCTTGCGGAGGGGGGAGGGCTACGCCTTCGCGGCGCAGTTCGGGCACAGGCCCCGGTAGGTGACCTCGACGTCCGAGATCGTGAAGCCGAAGCGCTCGTCGGACGGCAGGGCCGTCAGCGGGTTGCCCGTCGGGTGCACGTCGCGGATCTGGCCGCACACGTCGCAGACCAGGTGCTGGTGCGGGCGGTGAGCGTTCGGGTCGTAGCGCTTGGCGCGCTTGTCCGTCGCGACCTCGATCACCTCGCCGAGCGAGACCATCTCGCCCAGCGTGTTGTAGACGGTCGCCCGCGAGATCTCGGGGAGCTTCGCCGTCGCGCGGGCGTGCACCTCGTCAGCGGTGAGGTGCACATGGTCCCCGTTGAGCACCTCGGCCACGACGCGCCGCTGGGCGGTCATACGCCAGCCGCGTCCGCGCAGTCGTTCCAACAGGTCACTCATGAGGACCAGCCTAACAGTGAGGGGGCCTAAGCCCCGATTGGGTGTGACTTTGGAGCTTTCCTTGACTTAGACATTGTCCATTGTAGGATCAGGCTCGGCTATAGCCAAGCGACAGGACGACTCGGGAAGGGCCCCCAATGTCCGAGAATCACGAAGAATTTGTCACGGACCCCAACGCGGAGGCGGGTGGTTGTCCGGTCGGGCACGGCCGAGCCGCGCATCCGACGCAGGGCGGCGGCAACCGGCAGTGGTGGCCTGAGAGCCTCAATCTGAAGATCCTTGCGAAGAACCCGGCCGTGGTGAACCCGCTGGGTGAGGAGTTCGACTACGCCGAGGCGTTCAACTCCCTGGACCTCGCGGCCGTGAAGCGCGACGTCGCCGAGGTCCTGACCACCTCGAAGGACTGGTGGCCCGCCGACTTCGGGCACTATGGCCCGCTGATGATCCGTATGGCCTGGCACTCCGCCGGTACGTACCGGATCAGCGACGGCCGCGGTGGCGCGGGCGCGGGCCAGCAGCGTTTCGCCCCGCTCAACAGCTGGCCGGACAACGGGAACCTGGACAAGGCCCGCCGGCTGCTCTGGCCCGTGAAGAAGAAGTACGGCCAGAACATCTCCTGGGCCGACCTTCTGATCCTCACCGGCAATGTCGCCCTGGAGACCATGGGCTTCGAGACCTTCGGCTTCGCCGGCGGCCGCGCCGACGTGTGGGAGCCGGACGAGGACGTCTACTGGGGCCCCGAGCAGATCTGGCTCGACGACAAGCGCTACACGGGCGACCGCGACCTCGAGGACCCGCTCGGCGCCGTCCAGATGGGCCTCATCTACGTCAACCCCGAGGGTCCCAACGGGAACCCGGACCCGATCGCCGCGGCCCGCGACATCCGTGAGACGTTCCGCCGCATGGCGATGAACGACGAGGAGACCGTCGCCCTCATCGCCGGTGGCCACACCTTCGGCAAGACGCACGGAGCGGGTGACGCGGACCTCGTCGGCGCCGAGCCCGAGGGCGCGCCCATGCAGCAGATGGGCCTCGGCTGGAAGTCGGGGCACGGCTCCGGCAAGGGCCGCGACGCCATCACCTCCGGCCTTGAGGTGACCTGGACCGAGACGCCCACCCAGTGGAGCAACTATTTCTTCAAGAACCTCTTCGAGTACGAGTACGAGCTCACGCAGTCGCCGGCCGGCGCCAACCAGTGGGTGGCGAAGAACGCCGAGGCGATCATCCCGGACCCCGAGGACTCCTCGGTCAAGCGTCTGCCCACGATGCTCACCACGGACCTCTCGCTGAAGCTCGACCCGGTCTACGAGCCGATCTCGCGGCGCTTCTACGAGAACCCGGAGGAGTTCGCGGACGCCTTCGCCCGTGCCTGGTACAAGCTGACGCACCGCGACCTGGGCCCCGTCGTCCGCTACCTCGGCCCGGAGGTTCCCTCCGAGGAGCTGCTCTGGCAGGACCCGCTGCCGGCGCGTGAGGGCGCGGTCATCGACGCCGCCGACATCGCCACGCTCAAGCAGCAGGTCCTCGCCTCGGACCTCACGGTCCCGCAGCTGGTGTCCGCCGCCTGGGCCTCCGCCTCCACCTTCCGCGGTGGCGACAAGCGCGGCGGTGCCAACGGCGCCCGTATCCGCCTGGAGCCGCAGCGCGGCTGGGAGGTCAACAACCCGGAGAGCCTCGCCCAGGTGCTCCGCGTGCTCGAGGGCATCCAGGAGTCCTTCAACGTCGCAGGCGGAAAGAAGGTCTCCCTGGCCGACCTGATCGTGCTCGCGGGTTCCGCGGCCGTCGAGCAGGCCGCCAAGGACGGCGGCGTCCAGGTCGAGGTGCCGTTCACGGCGGGCCGTGTCGACGCCTCGCAGGAGCAGACGGACATCGAGTCCTTCGCGCCTCTCGAGCCGAAGGCCGACGGCTTCCGCAACTACGTGGGCAAGGCCAACCGCCTCCCGGCGGAGTTCCTGCTCACCGACAAGGCGAACCTGCTGACCCTCAGCGCGCCCGAGATGACCGTCCTCCTCGGCGGTCTGCGCGTCATCGGGATCAACGCGAACCAGTCGAAGCACGGCGTCCTGACCGACCGTCCGGGCACGCTGAGCAACGACTTCTTCGTCAACATCACCGACATCGACACCCAGTGGGAGTCGACGTCGTCCGCGCAGGACGAGTTCGAGGGCCGCGACGCCTCGGGGCAGGTCAAGTGGACCGGCACCCGCGCCGACCTGGTCTTCGGCGCCAACTCCGAGCTGCGCGCGCTCGCCGAGGTGTACGCGAGCGACGACGCCAAGGAGAAGTTCGTGAAGGACTTCGTCGCGGCGTGGGTCAAGGTCATGGACCTCGACCGGTTCGACGTGCGCTGATCGAGAACTGCTGAGCAGACAGGGCCGGTTCCCTTCGGGGGACCGGCCCTGTCTGTCGTGTCCGAGCGTCGCTGCTACGCCGTGAGCGGGGCGGGTTGTCGTCGGGCCGGGGCCCAGCGGCGGATGATGTCGCGGACCGAGACGATGCCGACCGGCTCCTGTCCGTCGAGCACGATGAGATGCCGGAAGCCGCCGTGCGCCATGGCGGCCGCGGCCTCCTCCACGGTCCACGACGGGGCGGCGAAGACGACGTCCGCGGTGGTGTGGGCGCCCGCGGTCTCCAGGTCCGGATCCTGGTTCTGGCCGAGAGAGTTGAGGATGTCGCGCTCGGTCAGGATCCCGACGCCGATGCCGTCCGGGTCGAGGACGACGGCGGCGCCGACGCGGCGTGCCGACATCAGCCGGGCCGCCTGGCGCAGGGTGTGGGTGGGGCCGATGGTGAGGACCATCGTGCTCATGGCGTCACGGACGAGCATGGATGGAGCCACCTTCCTGTGTGAGGTACTTGCGGCACCGGGTCCGTACGGAACGAGAAACGGTTCACAAGTTCACAAGTGGGGGGACTCTCAGAGTTGCAGGCAAAGGGAGCGTCAACAAGGGGGCGCGGGGAGCGAGTTCAGGGGCGCAAGCAGCTCAACCCGCGCTCACCGCACTCACACCGAAGCGCGCAGGTAGCTCAGCAACTGGTCGTGGAGCAGGCCGTTCGAGGCCGCCGCGTTACCGCTGTGCGGGCCGGGACGCCCGTCGAGCCCCGTGTAGCTGCCGCCCGCCTCGGACACGACGATCGACGGCGCCGCCATGTCCCACAAGGAGAGCTCCGGTTCGGCGCACATGTCGATCGACCCGTCGGCGACCATCATGTACGGCCAGAAGTCCCCGTAGCCACGCGTGCGCCACACGGCCCGCGTCAGATCGAGGAACCCGTCGAGCCTGCCCTCCTCCTCCCAGCCGGTCAGCGAGGAGTACGCGAACGAGGCGTCCTCAAGACGGCCCACCTTGGAGACGTGGATGCGCGACGCCGAGGTCAGGCTGCGGCCCGTGTACGCGCCCGCCCCCTTCGCCGCCCACCAGCGACGCTGGAGGGCCGGGGCGGAGACCACGCCGACGACCGGCTGGTAGCCGCCCTCGCCCGCCTCCATCAGGGAGATCAGCGTGGCCCAGACCGGGACGCCGCGCACGTAGTTCTTGGTCCCGTCGATCGGGTCGATGACCCAGCGGCGCGGGCCCGTGCCCTGGATGCCGTACTCCTCGCCCAGGACGGCGTCCCGCGGCCGTGCCCGTTGGAGGTTGCCGCGGATCAGCTCCTCGGCAGCCTTGTCGGCCTCGCTCACCGGAGTCATGTCCGGCTTGGTCTCCACCTTCAGGTCGAGGGCCTTGAACCGGTCCATCGTCGCGGCATCGGCGACGTCCGCGAGGACATGGGCGAGACGCAGATCATCTTGGTAGTCGGGCATGAGTGAACAGTATCGATCGCGGTACGCCGACTTCTACAGGGACCGATCCGGCGGCGGGCCCGGTGTGCTCGACGAGAGGCCTTGACACCGCTTAAGAGCGCGTCAACTCTGGCCACACAGGCCTTACGAAACCCGGCGAACCGGGGAGGCGACGATGCCTGCAGCGCGGGAATCCCTACTGGAAGCGGCCTACACGGCGCTCGCGCGGCGACCGTGGGGCGGCGTGCGGATGGTCGACGTGGCGGCGGTCGCCGGGGTCTCCCGGCAGACCCTCTACAACGAGTTCGGCAGCAAGGAGGGACTCGCGCGCGCCCTCGTACGCCGGGAGGCCGACGCCTATCTCGCGGGCGTGGACCGGGCGTTGAAGGAAGGCGGGCTCGATGGCGTTGCCGAGTGGACCGTCACCAGCGCGCGGCGCAATCCGCTGGTGCGGGCCGCGCTCACCGGATGCTGGAGCGCACGCCTGCCCTCGCCGACGCTGTCCGCCGTGCCGTCCTCCTCGTCCGTGCCGGCCCAGCGCAGAGCGGACGGGCCGCTGCCGGCGCCCGGCGACTTCGTGGTCGCCGTGCGGGACCGGAGCGTGGCAGCGCTCGGCGTGCCGGGCGTGGCCAAGAGCGAGGCGGAGGCGCTGGCGCGGGACTGCGAGGTGGCGATGCGGCTCGCGCTGTCGTGCGTCATGGCGCCGCCGGGTGAGGGCGGGGCCGCGCGGATGGTGCGAGAGGCAGTACGCCGGTAGGACGGACGCTCAGTGCGCCGAGCCCGAGAGCTGCAGGCCGATCACGCCCGCGATCACCAGGCTGATCGAGACGAGCTTGAGGACCGAGACCACGTCGCCGAGGAAGACCATGCCGTAGATCGCCGTGCCGGCCGCGCCGATGCCCGTCCACACCGCGTACGCGGGACCCACGTCGAGCTTCTTCAGGGAGAGCGTGAGGAGCCCGAAGCTGCCGAGGGCGAACGCGGCGAACGCGACCGTTGGCCACAGCCGCGTGAAGCCGTGGGAGAGCTTCAGGCAGACGGCGAATCCGGTCTCCAGGATCCCCGCGACGACGACCAGCAGCCACGCCATGTCCTTGTGCCTCCCGCGTTCCACTGATCTCTGAATGTCTGCGATCTTGCGTCCGGCTTGGTGCGATTATGCCCTTACCTGTACGGCGCGGTGGCAAACAAGTGCGAGTTCAGTCGCCGTCCCTGCGCTCCCGGGTCGCGAGGAGGCGGCGCAGCGAGTACAGCCGGGCCGGATCCGCGTGCCCCTCCTCCACGTAGGCGTCGAGGGCGCAGTCCGGCTCGTCGTGGCTGCACGCGCGCGGGCAGTTCTCCGTGCCCGGCTCCAGGTCCGGGAAGGCCTTGATGACGCGCGAGGGGTCCACGTGGTGCAGCCCGAACGACCGCACGCCGGGCGTGTCGACGACCCAGCCCGCGTCCCCCGACAGCGGCAGCGCGAGCGCCGACGTCGTCGTGTGCCTGCCGCGCCCTGTCACCGCGTTCACATGCCCCGTCGTACGCCGCTGATCGTCCGGCACCAGGGCGTTGACCAGCGTCGTCTTCCCGACACCGGAGTGGCCGACGAACGCCGTGATCTTCCCGTCGAGCTGCTCGCGCACCCGCGCCACGGCCGTACCGTCCTCCAGCTCCTCGCGGCTCGTGACGACGTACGGGATGTCGAGCGCCCCGTACAGCTCGAGCATCTTGTCCGGCGGGGCCAGGTCCGACTTCGTCAGGACGAGGAGCGGGGTGAGGCCGCCGTCGAACGCCGCCACCAGGCAGCGGTCGATCATGCGCGGGCGCGGCTCCGGGTCGGCGAGCGCGGTGACGATGGCCAGCTGGTCGGCATTGGCGACGACCACCCGCTCGTACGGGTCGTCGTCGTCCGCCGTGCGGCGCAGCAGGGAGCTGCGCCCACCGATGCGGACGATGCGCGCGAGGGTGTCCTTCTTGCCGGACAGATCACCGACGACGGAGACCCGGTCGCCCACGACCGCCGCCTTGCGGCCCAGCTCACGGGCCTTCATCGCGGTCACCGGGACGTCGTCGATGAGGACGGTGAGGCGGCCGCGGTCGACCGTGAGGACCATGCCCTCGGCCGCGTCCTCGTGCTTGGGACGGATGTTGCTCCGCGGCCGGTTGCCCTTGCGGTTCGGGCGCTGGCGGATGTCGTCCTCGTCGGTGTGCTTGCCGTAGCGGCGCATCGCGGTGTGCCCCTACGCCCGGTCGGTCCCGAGCATCGCGGCCCACATGTCGGGGAAGTCCGGCAGCGTCTTCGCGGTGGTCGCCACGTTCTCGATCTGTACGTCCTTGACCGCGAGGCCGATGATCGCGCCCGCGGTGGCCATGCGGTGGTCGTCGTACGTGTGGAAGATCCCGCCGTGCAGCTTGCGCGGGCGGATGTGAAGACCGTCGGAGGTCTCCGTCACGTCACCGCCCAGCTCGTTGATCTCCTTGGTGAGCGCGGCCAGCCGGTCCGTCTCGTGCAGGCGCAGGTGGGCGACGCCGCGCAGGGTGGACGGGGAGTCGGCCAGGGCGGCCACCGCGGCGATGCCGGGGGTCAGCTCGCCGACCTCGCTCAGGTCGACGTCAATGCCGTGGATCGAGCCGGAGCCGGTGAATTCGAGGCCCCGCTCGGTCAGTTCACAGCGACCGCCCATCTGCGTGAAGATGTCCCGCAGCGCGTCGCCGGGCTGCGTGGTGTGCTCCGGCCAGTCGGGGATCGTCACCTTGCCGCCGGTGATCAGGGCCGCGGCCAGGAACGGCTGGGCGTTCGAGAGGTCCGGCTCGATGGTGATGTCCCGGCCGAGCAGGGCGCCGGGCGTGACCCGCCACACGTTCGGCTCGCCGCCCGACTCCGGGGTGTCGACCTGGGCGCCGACCGCGCGCAGCATGTCGACCGTCATGCGGATGTGCGGCATGGAGGGGAGCGCCGAGCCCGTGTGCCGGACCTCGACCCCCTGGTTGAAGCGCGGGCCCGACAGCAGCAGGGCCGAGACGAACTGGGACGACGACGAAGCGTCGATCTCCACCGGGCCGCCCTCCAGGGCGCCCCCGCCGTGCACCGTCAGCGGCAGCGCGCCGGGGCTCCCGAAATCGCGATCGTCGATCCGGGCGCCGAGCGCGCGCAGCGCGTCGATCACGCCGTGCAGCGGACGCTCGTACGAACGGGGGTCGCCGTCGAACCGGATCGGCCCGTCGGCGAGCGTGGCGACCGGCGGCAGGAAGCGCATCACGGTGCCCGCGTTGCCGACGTCGACCGTGACGGGTCCCTGAAGGCCGGACGGGATGACGCGCCACGCCTCACCCGACCCGTCGGGCCCCACGCCTTCCTCGATGCCCACGCCCATCTCGCGCAGCGCGGCCGCCATCAGCAGCGTGTCGCGGGAGCGCAGCGGGCGGCGCAGCCAGCCCGGCTCCGCGGCGAGCGCGGCGAGCACGAGTGCCCGGTTGGTGACGGATTTGGATCCCGGCACCTGAACAGTCGCGTCGACGGCTCCGCTCGCGAGAGGGGCGGGCCAGAGGGCGGTGTGGGCCGGATTCGTGGTCATGCCCCAACTCTAGTCGGCCCCCGGGAAGGCACCTGCTCACAGCCCCAGCAGCCAGCGGCCACCGCCGAGCAGTGCGCACAGTGAGACGGCGTGGAAGAAGAACAGCCACATTCCCGCGGGGACGTGCGTGAGGCGCGAGAGCTGGTCGGCGTCGGAGTCGCCGGCGCCTCCCCTGCGGCGCTTGCGCTGCAGCTCGAAGGCGGGGCGTACGCCACCGAGGAGCAGGAACCAGACGACGGTGTACGCGAAGGCGGCCTGGACCTGCGGCCCCGCGAGCCAGGACACGAGGACGAAGGCGCCGCCCGTGACCACCACGGTCAGCGCCCCGTACGCGTTCCGGATCATCACGAGCAGCGCCACGAGCAGCGCCGTGGCCAGCCACAGCAGCAGCGTGATGTGCCCCTCGGAGAGCAGCGCCGCGCCGCCGAGACCGAGCAGCGGCGGGGCCGTGTACCCGGCGGCCGCGGTCAGGACCATGCCGATCCCGGTCGGCTTGCCCCGGCTGACGGTCAGGCCGCTGGTGTCGGAGTGCAGCCGGATGCCGTCGAGCCTGCGGCCCATGAGGAGCGCGATCAGGCCGTGGCCGCCCTCGTGGGCGATCGTGATGGCGTTCCGGGTCAGCCGCCAGACGGTGTGCGGGACGATCGCGGCGAGCGCGACGACGGCGGTGGCGATCGTCACCCACTGGTCGGGGTCGGACTGGGTTCCGAAGATCCGGTCCCAGAGGCTGGAGTCCATGGGTGGAGGCTGCTCCCGTTCGGGTTCGGTGGCGGGTCGGCATCTGGCACTGTGGCACGTATGTGCGGACGTTATGCATCGAGTCGCAGGCCCGAGGATCTCGCAGGAATCTTTGAGATCGAGAAGTGGGAGCCGGAGGAGGCCTATGAGGCCGACTTCAATGTGGCTCCTACTAAGGAGGTCTACGCGGTTCTCGACCGCCCCGTGAAAGACGCTGAGGACCAGCGTCCGGTTCGCCAGCTCCGCAAGCTCAAGTGGGGGCTCGTGCCGTCGTGGTCCAGGACGCCGGAGGGCGGCGCCCGCATGATCAACGCGCGGGCCGAGACCGTGCACGAGAAGCCCTCGTTCCGCCGGGCCTTCACCACGCGACGCTGCGTCCTGCCCGCCGACGGCTATTACGAGTGGGTGACCGAGGCCACCGAGCGCGACCTGGAGGTCGAGGGCAAGAAGAAGCGGCCGCGCAAGCAGCCGTACTTCGTGACGCCCGCGGACGGCTCGGTCTTCGCGATGGCCGGCCTCTACGAGTTCTGGCACGACCGCACGCTCCCGGACGAGCACCCGCTGGCCTGGTGGGTGACGTGCTCCGTGATCACCACGGAGGCGGAGACCGCCCCGCTCGGCGTCGCGCCCAAGGACGGGCCGCACACGCTCGCCGACATCCACCCCCGGATGCCGCTGGTGCTGACGCCGGACCGGTGGGACGACTGGCTGGACCCGGCCCGTACGGACGTGGAGGACCTCCGCTCGCTCCTCGCCCCTCCTCCGGAGGGGCTGATGCGCGCGTATCCCGTGTCCACGGCGGTGAGCAATGTGCGCAACAACGGACCGGAGCTTTTGAAGGAGCTGGAGGGGCCGGAGGAGGGGACGCTCTTCTGACCGTGTGCGGTGGGCCGGGGTTGACGTCGCGGGGCTCTGCCCCGGACCCCGCGGGCTCTCGTCCCAGAGCGGGCTTGATGTCCGATGCACTATGGCCGGGTGACACGTACCGAGATCGTTCCCACGGAAACCGGCGACGCCCGCATCACCTGGTACCCCGCCAAGAGGCCGAAGCTGGTGCTGGCCGCGAGCCACGGCGCAGGAGGTGGCATCGAGGCCCGGGACCTTCAGGCCCTCGCCGCGACCCTGCCCGCCCACGGAGTGAGCGTCGCCCTCGTCGAGCAGCCCTGGCGCGTCGCGGGGAAGAAGCTCGCGCCCGCCCCGAAGACGCTCGACAAGGGGTGGCGGGGCATCTGGCCCGCCCTGGAGAAGCCCGGACTCCCGGTGATCGCCGCGGGCCGCAGCGCCGGCGCCCGCGTCGCCTGCCGCACCGCCGGGGAACTCGGCGCCGCCGCCGTCCTCGCGCTCAGCTTCCCGCTGCACCCGCCGGGCAAGCCGGAGAAGTCCCGCGCCGACGAACTCCTCGGCGCGGGCGTGCCCACCCTCGTCGTACAGGGCGGCAACGACCCCTTCGGCAGGCCCGCCGAGTTCCCGGAGGGCGGCGCGTACGAGCTCACCGAAGTCCCCTACGGGGACCATGGCTTCGCCGTACCGAAGCGCGCGGACATCACCCAGGACGAGGCCCTCGCCGTCATCACCGACGCGGTCACGAAGTGGACCGGGTCACTCGTCTAGCGGCCGGGAATGTTGAGGGCGGGACCACTGTTGTCCGGACTGTCGGTGACATCAGTTCGTACGAGAGGAAGTCCGCCGCATGGGTTCAGTCGCTTGCCCCAGCCGTGCCACCGCTCCTGACCTGGAGTGGAGCGTGCTGAGCGCGGCCAAGACCGCTTCCGTTCGGGCGGCGGGCGGACCGGATCGTCGTCTATCCTCCGATTCGAGCGGGGTCTCGTTCGTCCCCGCGACGTCGCTTGAGGAGGTGGGTCCGGTCACAGGGACCGACGCAGGGGCCGAGCACGGCCAGGCGGAGGCGCGCCCGGAGACTCCCGGGAACGAGGAGAGCACCGCCGAGCGCAACGCGCGCTTCGAGCGGGACGCGCTGGAATTCCTCGACCAGATGTATTCGGCGGCCCTGCGCATGACGCGCAACCCGGCGGACGCCGAGGACCTGGTGCAGGAGACGTACGCGAAGGCGTACGCCTCGTTCCACCAGTTCCGTGAGGGCACGAACCTCAAGGCGTGGCTGTACCGGATCCTGACGAACACTTTCATCAACTCGTACCGCAAGAAGCAGCGCGAGCCCCAGCGCAGTGCCGCCGAGGAGATCGAGGACTGGCAGCTGGCGCGCGCCGAGTCGCACATGTCGACCGGTCTGCGCTCCGCCGAGTCGCAGGCGCTCGACCACCTGCCCGACTCGGACGTGAAGCGGGCCCTCCAGGCGATCCCCGAGGAATTCCGCATCGCGGTCTATCTCGCCGACGTAGAGGGCTTTGCGTACAAGGAGATCGCGGACATCATGGGAACACCTATCGGTACGGTGATGTCCCGGCTGCACCGTGGCCGTCGCCAGTTGCGCGGCATGCTCGAGGACTACGCCCGTGACCGCGGGCTCGTCCCGGCCGGTGCCGGCCAGGCGAACGAAGCGAAAGGCTCAGGCTCATGAGCTGCGGAGAGCCGCACGAAACGGACTGCAGTGAAGTCCTGGACCATCTCTACGAGTTCCTCGACCACGAGATGCCGGACAGTGACTGCACCAAGTTCGAGGTGCACTTCGAGGAGTGCTCCCCGTGCCTGGAGAAGTACGGCCTGGAGCAGGCCGTGAAGAAGCTGGTGAAGCGGTGCTGCGGTCAGGACGACGTGCCCACCGATCTGCGGGCCAAGGTCATGGGGCGGATCGAAGTGATCCGCTCGGGCCAGGTCACGCCCGAAGAGGGCATGGGCAACCCGCTCGCCTGAAGTGCCTGATGAATGAGGGCCTTTCCGGGCCCCGTTCACCCGATCGTGCGAATCCGGGGCCCGAGGCCCCGGCAATCCCCGCGATGCGGCGCGAGCACCTTCCCGCCCGTCCTATCCTCCCTGAACTGGACGCCTTGGGGAGGGAGTTGGGGCATGCGGTCGGTTCCGCCTGTGGCCCGTGCGTATGTGCTCCTGACCGCCGGTGCCGCCGCTGTCTGCGCCGCCCCCGCGTTCTCCGCCGCCACATCCTGGCCCGGCGTCGCGCTGCTCGCGTTCCTCTACGCGGGATGTGAGCAGCTCGGCCGCTGCCGGCTCGTCGGACGGCGCGCGCCCAAGGGGATGGGCACCTTCTTTCCCGTACTGCTCGCAGGGGCGTTCCTGCTGCCGCCGGCCGCCGCCGCGCTCGTCGCCCTGCCAGGCGCCCTGCTCACCTCTGTCGAGCGGCGGCCCGCGTGGCTGCGCAAGACGTGGCGCGCGGCCCAACTCGCCCTCGCCTCCTGGGCCGCGGCGCGCGTCTTCGGCGCGCTCGGCGGGCCCGACGCGGTCGCCGACCCCCAGTTCCCTTACGCGCTCGTACCCGGTGGGGCCGCGGTCCTCGCGTTCTGCGGCGCGCTCACCGTGCTCGACGGGGGCGTGCTCGCCTGCGCGGAGCGGGTGCCGCTGCGCAGCGCCTGGCGCGGCCTCTTCCTGCGGATGCTCGCGCCGGTCGCCGCGCACGGGCTCGCCGGGCTCGTGATGGCGACGATGTGGACGAGTTCGTACGGTCCGCTCGCCGCGCTGCTCGTGCTCCTGCCGATGTACATCTCCTGCTGGATGTTCGCCCAGTACCAGCGGGAGTGGTCGGCCCACCAGGCCACGATCCGGGCGCTCGTCCAGGCCGTCGACATCAAGGACGGGTACACGCGCGGGCACAGCGAGCGGGTCGGACAGGCGTCGATGATGATCGCCCGCGAGCTCGGGATGGCGGGGGAGCGGGTGGAGGCGCTGCGGTTCGCCGGGATCCTGCACGACGTGGGGAAACTCGGCGTGCCCACACGCCTGTTGCGCAAGGACGGGCCACTGACACCCGAGGAGCGCGAGGTCATTCAGCTGCATCCCGAGTACGGGCACGAGATGGTGCGGGGGATCGCGTTCCTGGGCGAGGCACGGGCCGCGATCCTGCATCACCACGAGCGGCTCGACGGGAGCGGGTACCCGTACGGGCTCGCGGGGGCGCAGATCCCGGAGTTCGCGCGCGTGGTGGCGGTGGCGGACGCGTTCGACGCGATGACCTCCACGCGGACGTATTCGCGGGCGCGGCCCGTCACGGTGGCGCTGGCGGAGCTGGAGCGGTGTGCCGGGTCGCAGTTCGATCCGCTGATGGTGGGGGCGCTGGTGCGGGTGCTTGAGCGCGACGGGTGGCATCCCGTGGTCACGGCGGACGAGACGGTGGTGCCCGCGCCACGTCCGGAAAGCGTCGCCGTCCCTCCGGCGGCGTCCCTGTGACGCGGGCCGAGCCGGAGCACCGCACCGAAAGGGACGGCTCGCCCCGGGCGGGACGCGTGCCCGGACTGCTCGTCGTGGTGTTCGGGATCGCCGTGGTGCTCGCCGCCACGGCCCTGGGGGACACCGTGTGGCACGGCGTCGTCGAGCGGGGGAACGCGCTGGCGTTCGGGGTGCTCGTCGCCGTGGGGGAGCTGGCGCGGTGGGGCGGCGCCGAGGACCGGGAGGCCGCGCCGCTCGGGGCCGCGGGGGCGCTCGCGTACGCGTTGCTCGGGGAGGTCGCGGGGCGGCCCACGCACCACGGCGCGTTGCAGGTCGTCGCGATCGTCGTCGCCGGAACGCTCGTCGGCTGCATACCGCATGTGGCGCGCGGCAAGGGCGCCTCGCTCGACCACGTGACGCGGCGCGTGCTCACCGTCGGGTTCGCCGCCGTCTGCTTCCAACCGCTCTACAACGAAGGCGTGTTGGCCAAGTGGTTCGGCGACGGGGCGTCCTACGCACTGCTGATCGTCGGGCTGCTGGTGCTGACCGCGCTGTGCGATGCCGTGCTCGCCGCCGTCATGGCGCACGCCAGGACGGCGTGGCCGTTCGGCCCGCTGCTGCGCGACGAGCTGCGGGCGATGCTCGGGATCGGCTCCGCCGTGTGTGCGACGGGGGCCGTCATGGCGCTCGCCGTCGCCGTCGCCGGGCTGTGGGCGCTGCCCCTGATCAGCCTGCCGCTGCTGCTCACCCAGTTGGCGTTCCGCCGGTACGCCGTGGTCAAGGCGACGTACCGGCAGACCATCACCTCACTGGCCCGCGCCACCGAGATCGCCGGCTACACGCCGCACGGGCACGCCCGCCGGGTGGCCGCGCTCAGCCGGGCCGTCGGCCGCGACCTGGGGCTCTCGCAGCCGGACCTGTCGGTCCTGGAGTACGCGGCGCTGATGCACGACATCGGGCAGCTCTCGCTCGTCGACCCGGTGGCCGAGGGCGCCACCGCCGCGCTGCCGCCCGCCCAGCAGCGGCGGATAGCCCTGCTCGGCGGCGCCGTCGTCCGCCAGACCGGGGTGGACACCCAGGTGGCCGTGGTGGTCGAGCGGCAGGCCGACCCGTACCGCGAGCAGCCGCTCACCGCCCGGATTGTGCGGACAGCGAACGCGTACGACGAGATGGCGAGGGAACAGGGACCACAGGGGCCGCTCAGGGCCCTGGAAAGCCTGCGTCTGGCCACGGGCCGGGAGTACCAGCCGGAGGTCGTGGAAGCGCTGGCCAGAGTGGTGTCCCAGCCCGGTCTGAGCCTAGGGTCGGTTGGGTAACCCATGGGTAATGAGCGGTCGTCCGACCGTACGTGGTTGGATGCGAAGCAAGGCAGAAAACGCACAGAACGCGGCGTCCTGGGGCACAGCCCCGAGTATCGGCAGGCGGGAATCGTGAGGATCTTCGGCAAGGGACGGCACCGGCCCTCCGCCTCCTGGCGGCAGGCCACGGATCGCGCGTTCACGCTGATCGGCGACGGCCGGTACGAGGACGCGGGAGCGCTGCTCACGCGCGCCGCCGACCTGGAGCCCTGGCTGTCGGAGTCCTGGTTCAACCTCGCGCTGCTGCACAAGTTCCGGCACGACTGGGAGCAGGCCCGCAGCACGGGCCTGCGGGCCGTCGCCCTGCTCGAGAAGGAGGGCGGGGCACCGGACTGGTGGAACGTGGGCATCGCCGCCACCGCCCTGCAGGACTGGCCGCTCGCGCGCAGGGCCTGGCAGGCGTACGGGCTGAAGGTGCCGGGCGGCGCCGCCGCTGCCGGGGAGCCGACCGGGATGGACCTCGGGAGCGCCGCCGTGCGGCTCTCGCCGGAGGGCGAGGCGGAGGTCGTGTGGGGGCGCAGGCTCGACCCCGCGCGCATCGAGCTGCTCTCCATCCCGCTGCCGTCGTCCGGGCGGCGCTGGGGCGAGGTCGTGCTGCACGACGGCGTCCCGCACGGCGAGCGGACCACGGCGTCCGGGCACTCGTACCCGGTGTTCGACGAGATCGAGCTGTGGGCGCCCTCGCCGGTCCCCACCTGGGTGGTGCTCCTTGAGGCCGCCACCGAGGACGACCGGGACGCGCTGGAGCGGCTTGCCGCCGACGCGGGCTTCGCCGCCGAGGACTGGTCGTCCTCCGTACGGCTGCTGTGCCGGACGTGCTCGGAGTCGCGGATGCCGTCCGACGAGGGGGACGGCACGCATCTCGATCCGCACGACCACAGCGAGCCGGGGCACCCCGGGCCCCTCGGGCACCGGACCGACGGGCAGCTGTGGGTGCCGGAGCGGGAGTGCGGGGTGGCCGCGCCGGCCTCCCTGGTGCGCGGAATGCTCGACGGGTGGGTCGCGGATTCGCCGGACTCCCGTGACTGGCGGGATCTCGAAGAGGTGTGCTGAGCCGCGCCGCCGGGCCCCCGTACCCTGTTAACCAGCATTCTCACCCCGTTTCCCAGGAAGGCCCGCCTCCGTCATGGCTCAGCAGGACACCGATCAGCAGCACACCGATGGGGTCCTCCCCGTGGACGAAGAGGGCTTCGTCATCGACACCGAGGACTGCGAGGCACGGGAGGCGGCGTACCGGGAGCGCGGCACGTCGCGGCCGATCACCGTCGTCGGGAACCCGGTGCTGCACAAGGAGTGCAAGGACGTCACCGAGTTCGACGACGAGCTCGCGAAGCTCGTCGACGACATGTTCGCGAGCCAGCACACCGCCGAGGGCGTGGGCCTCGCCGCCAACCAGGTCGGTGTGGACCTGAAGGTCTTCGTGTACGACTGCCCGGACGACGACGGCGCGCGGCACACCGGCGTCGTGTGCAACCCGGTCCTGCGCGAGCTGCCCACCGAGCAGCGGCGCCTCGACGACTCCAACGAGGGCTGCCTGTCCGTGCCGACGGCGTACGCCGAACTCGCCCGCCCCGACTACGCGGTGGTCGACGGCCGGGACGAGAAGGGCAACCCGATCACGGTGCGTGGCACCGGCTACTTCGCGCGCTGCCTTCAGCACGAGACGGACCACCTGTACGGGTACCTGTACATCGACCGGCTGTCGAAGCGGGAGCGCAAGGGCGCGTTGAAGCAGATGGAGGAGGGGACGCCGCGTTACCCGGTGGTCCCCAACAGCTGAGCAACTGGCGCTCCCTGTAGGGGAGTCGTAGGCGTCACGCGGCGCCCGGTACGGAAGTGACCTCCGGCCGGGCGCCGTTCGCATGTGCGGGCAGAGGTGTGGAGCCCGGCCGCGTACCGCCCGAATCCGGTCACCGCACGTGAAGAATCGGGAAGTGTGGGGTAGTGAGGGGAGCAAATCCGTTCCCAGCGCGGTCAGTTATGGTGCTCAATAGAAAGCGCGGGGTTACACGACGGCGCGCGACCGGCACCGCGGGAGGGGCGCGCGCTGCAGGCCACAGAGAGGGGTTACTACGTGCCTGCTTTCTCACAAACGTCGGTTCCGACGGCTGTGGCGCTTCCGGTGATCGAGGGTGGGTTTCCTCGCAGACTGCACCCGTATTGGCCAGAGCTCCAGGGAAGGACCAGGTCCTGGCTCCTGGAAATGGGGCTCATGCCACCGGACAAGGTGGCCAAGTATGCCGACGATCTGTGCTATTCGGACCTCGTCGCGGGCTACTACATCGGCGCCCCGGACGAACTGCTCGCGACGATCAGCGACTACAGCGCGTGGTTCTTCGCCTGGGACGACCGGCACGACCGCGACGTGATCCACGGCCGAGCGGACGGCTGGCGGCGGCTCGTCGCCCAGCTGCACGCGGCGACCGAGGCGCCCGAGCTCCATCTGAACCACAGGGATCCGCTGGTCGCGGGGTTCGCCGACTGCTTCCAGCGGTTCTACGGCTCGATGAGCCACACCTGGAACGTGCGGTTCGCCCGCCATTTCCACCCGGTGATCGACGCGTACGACCAGGAGTTCAGGAACCGGACGACGGGGACCGTTCCCGGCGTCGACGCGTACATAGAGTTGCGCCGGCAGACCTTCGCGCACTGGATCTGGATAGATCTGCTGGAGGCGACGGCGCAGTACGAACTCCCGGCGTGGGTGCGCAAAACACCGGCGTTCGTGCGCGCGGCACTTGCCTTCCAGGATTTCTCCGCCTGGTACAACGACCTGTGTTCGCTCCCCAAGGAACTCGCGGGAAACGAATTCCACAACCTCGGGATAAGCCTCATCGAGCACGAGGGGCTTTCCGTTCCCGAAGCCACGGCGGAAGTTCGGCGCCGGGTCCTCGGATGTGTCGACGATTTCCTGGAGGCGGAAATCGAGGTCGGTAACATCGCGGACGGCGTCGAGACGCTCGGAGAAAAAGGAAAAGACCTCTCCGTGGCCATGAGGTCATGCCTGGAGAACATGCGGAACTGGTTCAGTTCCGTCTACTGGTTCCACCACGAGTCGGGCCGCTATCAGGTCGATGACTGGGAGGACCGCAGCAATCCGCCGTACGTCAGCGACGAGCCCGTCGGCGCTGCCCCCGTGCCCGGCGCGGGCCGCGTCCCGAGGCAGGCTCCCCACCGGATCCCTGACCGGGTCCCCGAACAGGCAGGTGAGTGCGCATGACCGTGGAATCCACGCTGCCGCCCCCGGCGCCCGGCCAGGCGGGAGCGTCGCTGCCGCCGCTCGCGCCCGGCGGTGCGCCGCTGCTCGGCCACGCCCCGCAGATGCTCCGCGACCCGCTGGCCTTCCTGACCCGGCTGCGGGACGGCGGCGACGTCGTCCGGCTGCGGCTCGGCCCCAAGACGGTCTTCGCGGTCTGCGACCCCGTACTGGTCGAGAAGCTCCTCAAGAGCCCGGACTTCCTCATCGGCGGCGCGATGTGGGACACCCTTGAGGTGCTTCTCGGCGAGGGCGTGGCGAGCAGCAACGGGCAGAAGCACCGGCGCCAGCGCCGCGCCATCCAGCCCGCGTTCCGGGCCGAGCGGATGGCCGACTACGCCTCGTTGATGGCGGAGGAGGCACAGGCCGCGGCCGACCGCTGGCAGGACGGGCAGACCGTCGACATCAACGCCGAGATGTTCCGCCTGGCGGCCCGGATCACGGCCCGCGCCATGCTGCACATCGACGCGGAGGACGACCGCTCGGACCGCCTCGGCGAGACGATGGGCACGGTCTTCGCCGGTATGTACCGGCGGATGATCCTCTCCTTCGGACCGCTGTACCGGCTGCCCCTGCCCGCCAATCGGCGTTTCGAGCGCGCGATGGCCGAATTGCACCGCATGGTCGACGAGATCATCGTCGAGCGAAGGGCTCAGGCGGCCGAGGGAATCGACACCGGAGACCTTCTCGCGGCATTGCTCGACGCGCACGACGATGACGGGGAAGCGGTCACCGACCAAGAGATCCACGATCAGGTTCTCGCCCTCCTGTTGGCCGGCGGCGAGAATGTCTCCAAGACGCTGGCATGGACGCTCGGGCTCCTCGCCGAACACCCCGACCATGAAAGCCGGTTGTACCAAGAGGTTGAATCGGCTACCGGTGGCGCCAGGCAGGTGGCTTTCGGTGACATCGGGAAACTCGCATATATGCGGAACCTCCTCACCGAGTCGATGCGCATTCGCCCCAGCGTGTGGATATTCACGCGCATTTCGGCGGTCGATACGACGCTCGGTGGGTATCGCATTCCGGCCGGGACGGACATCGTCTACAGCCCGTACGCGATGCAGCACGACCCGCGCTCGTTCGACGACGTGAACGTCTTCGACCCCGACCGCTGGCTGCCGGAGCGCGTCACGGACGTGGCGAACGTGGCGCACCAGCCGTTCGGCACCGGCAACCGCAAGTGCCCGGGTGATCACTTCAGCATGGTCGAACTCGCGCTGATACTCGGCACGTTGGTGTCCCGGTGGCGGTTCGAGCAGGTCCCCGAGACCGACGCGAGGGCCAAGCTGGGGATCACCATCGGCCCCAAGAACGGGAACCTGCGGGTGAAGGCCCGCGACTGACAGGCCGGCGACCGGGACCTAGGAGGCGAGCTTCACCCGGAACGTCCTTCTGAAGGCGTTGGGCGTCGTGCCCAGCGCCTTCATGAACTGATGGCGCATGGCCGCCGCGTTGCCGAACCCGGCGCGGAACGCGATCGCGTCGACCGTCTCGTCCGTGCCCTCCAGCAACTCCTGGGCGAACAGGACGCGTTGGCGCAGCAGCCAGCGGTACGGGGTCGTGCCGGTCTCCTGCTGGAAGCGCCGCGCGAACGTACGCGGCGACATGTGCGCCCGCGCCGCCAGCTCCTCCACGGTCACCGGCTCTCCCAGATGCCGCTCCATCCACGCCAGCACCCCGCCCACGGTGTCGCAGCGCGTCGCCGGCAGCGGGCGCTCCACGTACTGGGCCTGGCCGCCGTCGCGGTGCGGCGGGACGACCATGCGGCGGGCTATCGCGTTGGCGACCTCGGAGCCGTGCTCGGTCCGGACGATGTGGAGGCAGGCGTCGATGCCCGCGGCCGTCCCTGCGGAGGTGATGACCGGGCCCTCGTCGACGTACAGCACATCGGGGTCGACGCGGGTGCGCGGGTAGGCGACGGCGAGCTCGCGCGCGTACCGCCAGTGGACCGCGCACCGGCGGCCGTCGAGCAGCCCGGCCTCGCCGAGGACGAACACCCCGGCGCAGAGGCTGAGTACGCGCGCGCCCCGGTCGACTGCCTGCCGCAGCGCGTCGAGCAGTTCCGGCGGGTACTGGCCGAACCGCCGCCCCGCCGAGGGGATCGTGATGAGGTCGGCCTCCGCGAGCCGTTCGAGGCCGTGCGGGGTGGAGACCGTCATGCCCGGCACGTGCGTGGTGAGCGAGGGTCCCTCGGTGGAGACGGCCGCGAAGTCGTACACGGGCAGCCCGGCGTCGCTGCGGTCGAGGCCGAACACCTCGCAGACGACGCCGAGTTCAAAGGGGTGCACGCCGTCCAGCAGCACGGCGGCCACGTTTTTCAGCATGCCTGACAGTGTGCCGCATACGTGGCAGTAATTCGAGGGTTGCTGACAGTCCTGCCACTGCCGTGCGGCCACGGACGGGCGGACAGTAGAGGACATGAACACAGCGATGAACTACTTCGCAGTCCTCTTCGTCTTCCTCCTCCTGGCCGCCCCGTCCCTGTACGGGATGGCACGCGACCGGCGGATCGACCGGCAGATCCAGCAGGCGCGGCGGGACGCCGAACTCCGGTCCCGCCGCGCCGAGTTCACCAAGGTCGCCTAGGGGACCTAGAACTCCTCGTCGAACCCGACCGAGCCCTCGACCGCGACCTGGTACGCCGAAGGCCGCCGCTCGAAGAAGTTGGTCAGCTCCTGGACACCCTGGAGCTCCATGAAGGAGAACGGGTTCTCCGAGCCGTAGACGGGCGCCAGGCCGAGCCGCTGGAGGCGCTGGTCGGCGACGCACTCCAGGTACTGGCGCATCGACTCGGTGTTCATGCCCGGCAGACCCTCACCGCACAGGTCGCGCCCGAACTGCAGCTCCGCGTCGACCGCCTCCCGCATCATGGCCGTGACCTGCTGCTGGAGCTCGTCGTCGAAGAGTTCCGGCTCCTCCTTGCGGACCGTGTCGACGACGTCGAAGGCGAAGGCCATGTGCATGCTTTCGTCCCGGAAGACCCAGTTGGTCCCCGTGGCCAGCCCGTGCAGCAGACCCCGCGACCGGAACCAGTACACGTACGCGAACGCACCGTAGAAGAACAGGCCCTCGATGCACGCCGCGAAGCAGATCAGGTTGAGGAGGAAGCGGCGGCGGTCCGCCTGGGACTCCAGGCGGTCCATCTTCTCGACGGAGTCCATCCACTTGAAGCAGAATGCCGCCTTCTCGCGGATGGACGGGATGTTCTCCACCGCCGCGAAGGCCGCCGTCCGGTCCTCCGGGTCAGGGAGGTAGGTGTCGAGCAGCGTCAAGTAGAACTGGACGTGCACGGCCTCCTCGAACAGCTGGCGGCTCAAGTACAGCCGCGCCTCGGGAGAGTTGATGTGCTTGTAGAGCGTGAGGACCAGGTTGTTCGCGACGATCGAGTCGCCCGTCGCGAAGAACGCGACAAGTCGGCCGATCATGTGCTGCTCGCCGGGCGACAGCTTCGCGAGGTCGGCGACGTCCGAGTGGAGGTCGACCTCCTCCACCGTCCACGTGTTCTTGATGGCGTCGCGGTAGCGCTCGTAGAAGTCCGGGTAGCGCATGGGGCGCAGGGTCAGTTCGAAGCCCGGGTCGAGCAGGTTCTTCTCTGTAGGAACGTTCATTACTGGCAGGCCTCGCAGGACTCGGGGTTTTCCAGGGAGCAGGCGACCGCGTCGGGGTCCGGGGTCGCCGGGGTCGCGGTCTGCGTGGGGACGGTGCTGTTGCCCGCCGCCCGCGCGATGCGCGTCGCCGGGCGTGAGCGCAGGTAGTACGTCGTCTTCAGGCCCGACTTCCAGGCGTACGCGTACATCGAGGAGAGCTTGCCGATGGTGGGCGTCTCCAGGAAGAGGTTCAGGGACTGGGCCTGGTCGAGGAACGGGGTGCGCGCCGCCGCCATGTCGATCAGGCCGCGCTGCGGGATCTCCCACGCCGTGCGGTAGAGGGCGCGGACCTCTTCGGGGATCCAAGTGAAGCCCTGCACCGAGCCGTTGGACTCCCGCAGCGCCTCGCGCGACTGCGCGTCCCACACGCCGAGCTTCTTCAGCTCGTCGATCAGGTATCCGTTGATCTGGAGGAACTCGCCCGACAGCGTCTCGCGCTTGAAGAGGTTGGAGACCTGGGGCTCGATGCACTCGTAGACGCCGGCGATCGAGGCGATGGTGGCGGTGGGCGCGATGGCGAGGAGGAGGGAGTTGCGCATGCCGACCGACGCGATACGTTCGCGCAGCGCCGCCCAGCGTTCCGGCCACGTCAGCTGTACGTCGTAGTGGTCGGGGTGCAGGACGCCGCGCGCCGTACGGGTCTTCTCCCAGGCGGGGAGGGGGCCGTTGCGTTCGGCCAGGTCGGCAGACGCCTCGTAGGCCGCGAGCATGACGCGTTCCGCGATGCGGGTGGAGAGGGCGCGGGCCTCCGCCGAGTCGAAGGGGAGCTTCAGCTTGAAGAAGACGTCCTGGAGGCCCATCGCGCCCAGGCCCACGGGGCGCCAGCGGGCGTTGGAGCGGCCCGCCTGGTCGGTCGGGTAGAAGTTGATGTCCACGACGCGGTCGAGGAAGGTGACGGCCGTGCGGACCGTTTCGTCGAGGCGTTCCCAGTCGATGTCGCCCTCGACGACGAAGGCGCCGAGGTTCACCGAACCCAGGTTGCAGACGGCCGTCTCCCCGTCGTCCGTCACCTCCAGGATCTCCGTGCAGAGGTTGGAGGAGTGGACCGTGTGGCCCGGCTCGGCCGTCTGGTTGGCCGTGCGGTTGGCGGCGTCCTTGAAGGTCAGCCAGCCGTTGCCGGTCTGCGCGAGGGTGCGCATCATGCGGCCGTACAGGTCCCGGGCGGGGATGGTCTTCTGGGCGAGACCGCGGGCCTCGGCGTCGCGGTACGCGGCGTCGAACTCGTCGCCCCAGAGGTCGACGAGGTCGGGCACGTCGGCCGGGGAGAACAGCGACCAGGGCTGGTCCGCGTTGACCCGGCGCATGAACTCGTCGGGGATCCAGTGCGCGAGGTTCAGGTTGTGGGTGCGGCGCGCGTCCTCGCCGGTGTTGTCGCGCAGCTCCAGGAACTCCTCGATGTCGGAGTGCCAGGTCTCCAGGTAGACCGCGGCCGCGCCCTTGCGGCGGCCGCCCTGGTTCACGGCGGCGACCGAGGCGTCGAGGGTCTTGAGGAACGGGACGATGCCGTTGGAGTGCCCGTTCGTGCCGCGGATCAGCGAGCCGCGGCTGCGGATGCGGGAGTACGAGAGGCCGATGCCGCCCGCGTGCTTCGAGAGGCGGGCGACCTGGTGGTACCGGTCGTAGATCGAGTCGAGCTCGTCGAGCGGGGAGTCGAGCAGGTAGCAGCTCGACATCTGGGGGTGGCGGGTGCCGGAGTTGAAGAGGGTGGGGGAGGAGGGGAGGTAGTCGAGGCGGCTCATCAGGCCGTAGAGCGCGGCGACTTCGTCCAGGGCGCGGACGGTGTCGTCCTCGGCGAGGCCACAGGCCACGCGCAGCATGAAGTGCTGCGGGGTCTCGATGACGTGCCGGGTGATGGGGTGGCGCAGCAGGTAGCGGCTGTGCAGGGTGCGCAGGCCGAAGTAGCCGAAGCGGTCGTCGCCCGCGACGTCGATCAGTGCGTCGAGGCGCGCGGCGTGCACCCGTACGAACTCGGCCGTGCGGTCCGCGATCAGGCCCTCGCGGTGGCCGACGGCGACCGACTCGGTGAAGGACGTGACGCCCTGCGAGGCGGCCTCCGCGGCGATGGAGCGGGTGAGCAGGCGGGCGGCGAGCCGGGAGTAGGCGGGGTCCTCGGAGATCAGCCCGGCGGCGGCCTCGGTGGCGAGATCGCGCAGCTCCGCCTCATCGGCCCGTGCCGAACGGCCGCGCAGCGCGGCGGCCGCGATCCGGCCGGGGTCGGCGTCGGGAAGGTCGGCGGTGAGGTCCGTCAGGCTGCGCAGCAGCGCGGCACCGGGGGCACCGACCTCGGCTGAAGCAGGATCGGCGGGCGCGATGGTCACGTGGAGGCTCTCCCTCGCTCGGGCGGGGCCTGCCGTCACACTCGCGTTGTCGCCCAAAGGGCGGCTCCGGGGCGTCTGGTGCGTGCGATCGCAAGGCGCGGGCCGGGCCTCGTAGCGGAGCTACTAGGCCCGGCCCGCAACGCGGCGAGCGTGCGTGCCAGACGTCGCGGGGCAGACGCGAGTGTGACGGCAGGCCCCGAGGCCTGCGGGGAGGAGGTGGCAGCGCGGGCGCGCGATGGCGGGCCCTCGTCCACCGGCCCTTTCCGCGAGGCCCGGACGTCGTCGACGCCCGGGCCGGTCGGCTCGGGCGTGCCGTCGACAGGTCATCGGACTCACGCGGGCGTTTATGTGCGCCTACGTACACCGTTGCGGGACAGTTCCGGATTCGCACCGGATTCCCCTGTGGTGACAGCGAGAGCGAGCATACATGTTGTGTCGGGTCTTCGCTTCAGCACCATATGTTGTGTGTCGGTGGCGGTCCGGGCGCCGATGCGCGCCGATGCCTCAGTCCGCCGCCAGCTTCAACTCGTACGCCCGCAGCGTCACTTCCGGGATCGGGGACCAGTCGCGGTCCGGGATCCGCCTGAAGCCGAGGCGTTCGTAGAGGCGGTGCGAGGCGGTCGCGAGCGGCTGTGTGCAGAGCACCACGGCCGTCTTCCCGGCGGCGCGGGCCCGGTCGATCACGGCCCGCACGAGCGCCTCGCCGACGCCCTTCCCGCGCGCCTCGACGGCGACGGCCAGCATCCGGAACTCGGCCTCCGAGGGGCGGGCCAGGTCCGCGTACGGGTGGTCGTGCGAGGGGACGTAGGTGACGCCGCCGAGGACCCGGCCTTGGGGGTCGTCGGCGACGAGGACCTCGGCCTGCCGCGCGCGTTTCTCGACGTCGCGCAGTTCGGCGGCGTACCAGTCGTCCTCGCCGAACGCGAGGAGGCCGCTGCCCAGGTAGGCGCGGGCACTCAACTCGCCGAGCGCGGCGTACTCTTCGGGGCGCACTGTTCTGATCACGTCGCCATGGTTACGCGACGCCCGGCCGCGGCCGCAACGTGTTTCGGAAAATGTGTCGGGCCCCTCCGCCGTGGAGGGGCCGACACATGTCACGTACGCGAGGGTCAGTGACCGGTGCCCGCGCCGACCGTCGGAAGGTCGACCTGGACGCCCTTGTCGCCGGCGTCGGCCGTGTAGTCCGCGGGGGTCGTCTCGTCGACGCCGTCCGGGGCCTTGAGCGCCTTCAGGACGAAGGTCGCGACGACGGTGACGACGACGTTGAGGACGAACGCGGTGAAGCCGATGTAGCCGATCTCACCGATGCCGGGGATCTCAGCCGACGAGCCGCCGAAGTGCTTCTGCGTCGGCGACGCGACACCCCACGCGGCGAGCGTGCCGTACACCATGCCGACCGCCCAGCCGGCGAGCAGCGCCCACCGGTGGAACCAGCGGGTGAACAGGCCGCCGACGAGCGCCGGGAAGGTCTGAAGGATCCAGATGCCGCCGAGCAGCTGGAAGTTGATGGCGACGGTCTTGTCCATGGTCAGGACGAAGGCCAGCGCGCCCACCTTCACGAGCAGCGACACCAGCTTGGAGACCTTGGTCTCCTGCGCGGGCGTCGCGTCCGGCTTGATGAAGTCCTTGTAGATGTTGCGCGTGAACAGGTTCGCGGCGGCGATGGACATGATGGCCGCGGGGACCAGCGCGCCGATGCCGATGGCGGCGAACGCGACGCCCGTGAACCAGTCGGGGAACATGTCCTCGAACAGCTGCGGGATCGCCAACTGCCCGTTCTGCACCTTGATCCCGGCCGCGATCGCCATGAACCCGAGCAGCGCGAGGAAGCCGAGCATCAGGGAGTACAGCGGCAGGATCGTGGTGTTGCGGCGGATCACGTTGCGGCTCTTGGACGACAGGGTCGCCGTGATCGAGTGCGGGTACATGAACAGCGCGAGGGCGGAGCCGATGGCGAGCGTCGCGTACGTCCAGGTGCCCGAGGAGCCCGGCGCGAGCCCGGCGACCGGTTTGCCCGCCGTCTCGTTCGCGGCGTCGAACTTGTCGCTCGCCGCGGCGAAGATGTGCTCGAAGCCGCCGAGCTTGATCGGGATGTAGATGATGGCGACCGCGATCACGAGGTAGATCAGGCCGTCCTTGACGAACGCGATCAGCGCGGGCGCCCGCAGGCCCGAGGAGTACGTGTACGCGGCCAGCACGCCGAAGGCGAGCAGCAGCGGCAGGTCCTTGATGAACCAGTTGGTGTTCTCGCCGCCGCCGACGCCCATCACGTCGAGAACGGCCTGGATGCCGACCAGTTGGAGCGCGATGTACGGCATCGTGGCGAGGATGCCGGTGACGGCGACCGCGAGCGAGAGGCCCTTGGAGCCGAAGCGGCCGCGTACGAAGTCCGAGGTCGTCACGTACCCGTGCTTGTGCGAGACCGACCACAGGCGCGGCAGGAACGTGAAGATCAGCGGGTACACCAGGATCGTGTACGGCACCGCGAAGAAGCCGGAGGCGCCGGCCGCGTAGATCGCCGCGGGGACGGCGACGAAGGTGTACGCGGTGTAGAGGTCGCCGCCGAGCAGGAACCAGGTGACCCAGGTGCCGAACGAGCGGCCGCCCAGGCCCCATTCGTCGAGCGAGTCGTTCTCGGCCTTGCGCCAGCGCGCGGCGAGGAAGCCCATGACCGTGACGGCCACGAAGAAGATGATGAAGACGGTGAGCGCGACACCGTTGACGCCGCCGTTCACGCGCCCGTCCCTTCGGAAGTGACCTTGCGGGCACGCTGATCGCGCTGCCACAGCTTGTACGCGATCATCGTGAGCGCGGTCGAGACGAGCACCCAGAGCATCTGGTACCAGTAGAAGAACGGGACGCCGATGAAGGTCGGTTCGACCCTCGCGTAGGAGCTGACCCAGAGCATCGCGACGAACGGTGCGACCAGACAGAGTGCAATGATCACGCGGACCGGCGTGACCACCGGTTGTTTCACTTCAGGCGCATCGGACATTCGACGTTCCGTTCCCCTCGCTGATCAGAGATCCCACTTATCTCATGTTTAACGCCCGGGAAATCTAAGCGAGAGTCTTGATCTATGGAACCCCCGTCCGGATAACGGACGGGCCGCCGGGCCCGCTCAGCAGCAGCGGAACCCCTGTCGGGGATCCGATTCCTGGCGGTCCGTCCGCATGCGCTCGAAGTCGCGCCGGGACGGCACGGACGCACCCGGGTGGGTCTGCCCGAGGTGCGTCACGTACCGCTCGTACGCGCTCTCGTCCGTCAACTCCCGGACGAACCACCGCACATACCTAGCCACCCGTAGAACTGCCGACGCCGGCATCGCGCGCCTCCGCCTTCTCCTCCTGCGTGGGGACGAGCCCGGCCGGTGCCACCAGCGTGGACTCGACGTACGGCGCCTCGCTCAGCTTCGACGACTGCGGATTCCGTACGTGCTTCACGCATACCCGCAGCGCGTCGAGGACCACCACGACGATGAGGAGGGCGAGCGCGGCCGAAAGGACGCCGTCCACCGTGGAGTTGGTGACCACGGTGTGCATGTCGTCCATGGTCTTCGCGGGCGGCAGGATCTTCCCGTCGTCGATGGCGTCCTGGTAGTTCGAGCGCTGCTGGAAGAAGCCGACGCGCGGATCGGAGGAGAACACCTTCTGCCAGCTGGCGGTCAGCGTCACGACGGTGTCCCAGATCAGCGGGACCCCGGTGATCCAGGCCCACTTGAGCCGCCCCGACTTCACCAGCAGCGTCGTACAGACGGCGAGGGCGACCGCGGCGAGCAGCTGGTTGGAGATGCCGAAGATCGGGAAGAGCTGGTTGATCCCGCCGAGCGGTTCGTGCACGCCGATCCACAGGAAGTAACCCCACAGGCCGACGACGACGGCGCTGGTGAGCAGGAGCCCCGGCTTCCAGCTGATGTTCTTGAACGGCTTGTAGACGTTGCCGAGCATGTCCTGGAGCATGAAGCGGCCCACGCGCGTGCCCGCGTCGAGCGCGGTCAGGATGAACAGCGCCTCGAACATGATCGCGAAGTGGTACCAGAAGGAGCGCAGCCCGCCCCCGGTGACCTGCGAGAAGATCTCCGAGACGCCGACGGCGAGCGTCGGCGCACCGCCCGTACGGGACAGCAGGCTCGACTCCTCGACGTTCTTCGCGGCCTGCGCGAGCTCCGCGGGCGAGATCGAGTACCCGAAGCCGGCGACGGCCTGCGACGCGGACTGCACGCTGTCGCCGATGACTCCGGCGGGCGCGTTCATCGCGAAGTACAGGCCCGGATCGATGATCGAGGCGGCGACCAGCGCCATCACGGCCACCGACGACTCCATCAGCATGGAGCCGTAGCCGATCATCCGGACCTGCGTCTCCTTCTGGATCATCTTCGGCGTCGTACCGGAGGAGATCAGCGCGTGGAAGCCGGAGAGCGCGCCGCACGCGATGGTGATGAAGACGAAGGGGAACAGCGAGCCCGCGAAGACCGGGCCGTCGCCGCGCGAGGCGAAGTCGGTGACCGGGTCCATCTTCAGCGTCGGCAGCGCGACCACGACGCCGATGGCGAGCAGCGCGATGGTGCCGAGCTTCATGAACGTCGACAGATAGTCGCGCGGGGCGAGCAGCATCCACACCGGCAGGACCGAGGCGACGAACCCGTAGATCACCATCCAGATCACGAGCGTCGACGGCGCGAGCGTGAAGGTGTCCGACCACGAGGACTCGGCGACCCAGCGGCCCGCGATGAGCGCGATCAGCAGCAGCGCGACGCCGATCAGCGACACCTCGGTGACCCGCCCGG
This sequence comes from Streptomyces sp. NPDC002795, assembly GCF_042888725.1. Classification (NCBI taxonomy): domain Bacteria; kingdom Bacillati; phylum Actinomycetota; class Actinomycetes; order Kitasatosporales; family Streptomycetaceae; genus Streptomyces; species Streptomyces sp. NPDC002795. Next base: position 64,558 of record NZ_JBIAQB010000002.1, on the reverse strand, counting down.
GGCGCAGTACCCGCAGATAGAAGCCCATGAGCAGCGCGATCGGGATGGTCATCGCGATGGAGAAGGTGCCCCAAGGCGACTCGGCCAGCGCGTTCACCACGACCAGGGCGAGCACCCCGAGGAGGATGATCATGATGGCGAAGGCGGCGACCAGGGCGGCGGCCCCGCCGAACGGGCCGATCTCCTCGCGCGCCATCTGCCCGAGCGAACGCCCGTCGCGCCGCGTCGAGAAGAACAGCACGACCATGTCCTGGACGGCGCCCGCGAAGATCACGCCGACGATGATCCAGATGGTGCCCGGCAGATACCCCATCTGCGCCGCGAGCACGGGGCCCACCAGTGGACCGGCCCCCGCGATGGCCGCGAAGTGGTGCCCGAGGAGCACGCGCCGGTCGGTGGGGTGGAAGTCGATGCCGTTGTTGAGCCGCTCGGCGGGCGTGGCCCGTTTCGCGTCGACCTTCAGCACCTTGTTGGCGATGAACTTCGCGTAGAAGCGGTAGGCGATGGCGTACGTCCCGAGGGCGGCGGCCACCATCCACGCGGCGGAGATCTCCTCGCCGCGGGAGAGCGCGAGTACGGACCAGCCGGCCGCGCCCACCAGGGCGACGGCGGTCCACAGAATGATGGTTCTAGGAGAAGCGGTACGCACCGGTGTGTCCTCCACGTCCATGCGATGACGGGAGGACCGTAAGCCAGGGAATGTGAGCTGCGCTACACCGCGTGCGGGAAAGCGTCTACTCCGTTACCGGGCGCGGGAGTTGGGGCTGCACCGACGGCTAGTCGGCCGGCCGCTTCAGTCGTGCCACGCTGTGTTCTCCCGGGGGTAACCCCCGGACCCCCAGCCGAACCGCTAATCCGCCGGCCGCTTCAGTCGTGCCACGCTGTGTTCTCCCGGGGGTAACCCCCGGACCCCCAGCCGAACCGCTAATCCGCCGGCCGCTTCAGTCGTGCCACGCTGTGTTCTCCCGGGGGTAACCCCCGGACCCCCAGCCGAACCGCTAATCCGCCGGCCGCTTCAGCCGTGCCACGAACTTGTAGCGGTCGCCGCGGTAGACCGAGCGTACCCACTCCACCGGTTGCCCCGAGCCGTCGATCGAGTGGCGGGAGAGCATCAGCATCGGCAGGCCCACGTCCGTGCCGAGCAGGCCCGCCTCGCGCGGCGTGGCCAGCGAGGTCTCGATGGTCTCCTCGGCCTCGGCGAGGCGCACGTCGTAGACCTCGGCGAGCGCGGTGTAGAGGGAGGTGTACTTGGCGAGGCTGCGGCGTAGCGCCGGGAAGCGCTTCGCCGACAGGTGCGTGGTCTCGATCGCCATCGGCTCCCCGCTCGCGAGGCGCAGCCGCTCGATGCGCAGGACACGGCCGCCGGCGGAGATGTCGAGGAGGTGCGCGAGCGTGTCGTCGGCGGTGACGTAGCCGATGTCGAGCAGCTGCGACGTCGGCTCCAGGCCCTGGGCCCTCATGTCCTCGGTGTACGAGGTGAGTTGGAGCGCCTGGGAGACCTTGGGCTTGGCGACGAAGGTGCCCTTGCCCTGGATCCGTTCGAGCCTGCCCTCGACGACGAGCTCCTGGAGGGCCTGGCGGACGGTGGTGCGGGAGGTGTCGAACTCGGAGGCGAGGGTGCGCTCGGGCGGGACGGGGGTGCCGGGCGGCAGTGTCTCCGTCATGTCGAGCAGATGCTTCTTGAGGCGGTAGTACTTGGGCACGCGTGCGGTGCGGACGGGCGCCCCGCCCTCGTTCTCCGCACTGCTGACGTCGGTGCTCATGCTCCGCCTTCCCGCGCTCCGGTGCCCACGCGACTCCGTGACCCCTCCTTATACCGCCCGGTGGCCGTCTGGTCTAGTCCACCCGCCGGGGGTGCCGAGACGCGGTCAACGCCCTTGCCCCGCTTGGCGGATGCGGCCCGGGTGTCGTTCCGGTAACGGACGCGGAGACCCCTCTCGACCACCCTTGACAGCCCTATTGGTCTGGGCCAAGCTCCCCGTACTGGTCTACACCATTAAAGATCAGGTCCCAGTCCCATCAGCCGGATCCGCGTACACAGACGTGTGCTCGCCGTATGTCATCGCTGTGGGTGGGGGGTTGCAGGCATCCCTGAGGAGGGTGACATGAAGCGCAAGCTCATAGCGGCCGTTGGCGTCGCGGCGATGATGTCCGCGGTCGCGGCGTGTGGGGGCGACGGGGGCAGCAATGCCGGCAAGGACCCGAAGGACCGCACGGGGGCCGTCACGGTCTGGCTGATGGTCGACGCGCAGAGCACCTGGCCCGAGCTGGTCAAGGACGTCAACGCGCAGTTCAAGAAGAAGTACCCGAAGGTCAAGGTCAACGTCTCGTACCAGCAGTGGGCTGACAAGGCCAAGAAGCTCGACACCGCCCTGGGCGGCGACAAGTTCCCGGACGTCGTCGAGCTCGGCAACACCGAGACCATGCAGTACATCCTCAACGGGGCGCTCGCCGAGATCGACCCGAAGAAGTACGACAACAGCGACTCCTGGATCAAGGGCCTCGCGGACACCTGTTCCTTCGAGGGCAAGATGTACTGCGTCCCGTACTACTCCAGCGCGCGCGTCGCCATCTACAACAAGGACCTGCTGAAGTCGGCCACCGGCTCCGACAAGCTGCCCACCGACGAGGCCGCGTTCCTCAAGGCGATGGACAAGGAGACGGCGAAGCAGGGCGCGAAGGACAAGCGCTTCTCCTCGTTGTACCTGCCGGGACGCTACTGGTACGCCGCCATGTCCTACGTCGAGGCGTACGGCGGCAGCATCGCCTCGTACGACGACGCCACCAAGAAGTGGAAGGGCACCCTCTCCGACGCCAAGTCGAGGCAAGGCATCCAGCACTTCATCGACCTGGTGAAGAAGTACAACAAGGGCGACATCACCAAGGACGAGCAGGACCACGCCAACGTGATGGCCAACGAGAAGGCCGGCGTCCTGTACGGCAACGGCTGGGAGGCCGGCTCCGTCGTCGACGGCAAGGCCAACGGCAACCCGAAGCTGAAGGACAAGATCGCCGTCGCCTCCATGCCGGGCCCGAACGGCAAGACCCTGCCGTCCTTCGTCGGCGGCTCCGACCTCGCCGTCACGCAGAAGTCGAAGAACGCGGACCTCGCCGAGGACTGGATCTCCATGTTCACGAGCGGGAAGTCCCAGGAGGTCCTCACCTCCAAGAACGTGCTGCCGAGCAACACCAAGCAGCTGCAGCCGCTGAAGGAGAAGGCGGAGACCGAGGCCGCGGCGAACGCGGTGGAGAGCGCCTGGTTCACGCCGATCGCCCCGGGCTGGACGGCGATCGAGAAGGAGGAGGTCCTGAAGAACATGCTTCTCGACATCCTCAAGGGCAAGTCCGTCGCCGAGGCCACCAAGGCGGCCGACGCCAAGATCGACGAGCTGATCAACAAGGAGTCCTGAGCCGCCTTCGGGGCTCCGGAGCGAGGAGCGGCGGGGGCGGGGCCGGCATCGACCGGCCCCGCCGTTCCCCCTCTGTCTCCTCTTCTCCCTTTCGCTGAGAACGAGAAAGGTCAGCCACGTGACTGCCGCCGACACCAAGGCCGCCGGGCCGCCGCCGCTCACGGCGGACACCCCGGAAGGGGACGTGCTCACCAAGGGCATCAAAGGCCCCCGCGGCACCGGCCGCCCCCCGCGGAAGAAGGGGGCGTCGCTCCCTTACCTCCTGATCCTGCCGGCGATCGTCGCGCTGGCCGCTGTCTATGCGTACCCCCTGGTCAAGACCGTGATCATGTCCTTCCAGGACATGGGACGCCGCGAGCTGTGGACGGGTGAGAGCCCGCCGTGGGTCGGCCTCGACCAGTTCACCAACATCCTCGGCGACGCGGAGTTCTGGCAGGTCACCGTCCGCACGGTGGTCTTCATGGTGGTCTGCGTCGCGCTCACCATGGCGATCGGCCTGCTGATCTCGCTGCTGATGATGCGCCTGGCGACCTGGGTGCGGCTCACACTCACCACGGCCCTGATCGCCGCCTGGTCGATGCCCCTGCTCGTCGCCTCCTCGATCTTCCGCTGGCTCGCCGACTCCGACTACGGCCTGATCAACACGCTCATCGCCAAGGTTGCCGGCGAGGACTTCCTCGGACACAACTGGTTCCTCGACCCGCTGCAGGGCTTCTCGATCATCGCCGCGCTCGTCATCTGGGGCGCCGTCCCGTTCGTCGTGATCACCCTGTACGCGGCCCTCACCCAGGTCCCCGCGGAGCTGGAGGAGGCCGCCCAGCTCGACGGCGCGAGCGCCCTCGGTGTCTTCCGCTTCGTCACCTGGCCGGTCATCAAGCCCGTCTTCATCATGGTCACCACGCTCTCGGTGATCTGGGACTTCAACGTCTTCGGGCAGATCTGGCTGCTGCGCGGCAACAAACCCGAACCGGACTACGAGACCCTCGGTCTCTACTCCTTCTCCAAGGCGTTCACCTCGACGTCCTTCAGCCAGGGCACCGCGATCGCCCTGATCACCGTTCTGCTGCTCTCCGGCGTGGCCGTGTACTACCTGCGCCAGCTCATGAAGACAGGAGAGGTCGAATGAGCGCCTCCACCGCACCGGTCAGGCAGGGGCTGCGCCCCGACCGCAAGAAGACCAGGCTCGGCTACAACATCCTCGGGCTCGCCATCGCCGTCGTGATGGCCTTCCCGGTCTACTGGCTCGTCATCTCGGCGCTGCGCCCCAACCACGAGATCCGCTCCTACGACCAGACGCTGTGGCCGTCGTCGCTCACCTTCGACAACTTCGCCCGCGCCGTGAAACAGCCGAACTTCGGCACCGCGATCCAGTCCAGCCTGATCATCTCGATCGTCGCCGTCGTCGGCGGCATGGTCATCGCGACCCTCGCGGCCCTCGCCATCGGCCGCTTCCGCTTCACCGGCCGGCGCGCGCTCCTCATGGCGATGATCCTGGTCCAGATGCTGCCGCCGACCGCGATGCTCATCCCCATCTACACCCAGCTCAACGCGATGGGCGGACTCAACGAGTACTGGGGCGTCATCGTCGTCTACCTCGTCTCCACGCTGCCCTTCGCCACGGTGATGATCCGCGGCTTCGTGGTCAACATCCCCGTGGAGCTGGAGGAGTCGGCGATGGTCGACGGCTGTACGCGGATGGGCGCGTTCCGCCGCGTCGTCTTCCCGCTGCTCGCCCCCGGCCTCGCCGCCTCCTCGATCTTCGCCCTCGTCAACGCGTGGAATGAGTACCTGTTCGCGTACATCCTGATGAACGAGGACTCGAAGTACACGCTTAACGTGTGGCTGATGACGTTCACGACCGAACGAGGCACCGACTACGGCGCGTTGATGGCCGCGTCCACCATGATCGCTCTGCCGGTGGTGATCTTCTTCATGTTCATCCAGAAGAAGATGGCCACGGGACTCACATCCGGCGCCGTGAAGGGATAACGCACCCAGATGACAAACCGGTCGACATTGACACGTGGTACCGACACTCTGACGCGCGACGCCCTGACCGTCCTCCAGCCCGGGTTCACCGGCACATCGGCGCCCGACTGGCTGCTGCGCCGGCTCGGCGAGGGACTGGCGTCGGTCGGTCTTTTCGGTCGCAATATCGCCACGCCCGAGCAACTTGCCGCCCTCACCGCCCAGTTGCGGTCCGAGCGTGATGACGTCCTGGTCGCCATCGACGAGGAGGGCGGCGACGTCACCCGCCTCGAAGTCCGCACAGGTTCGTCCTTCCCGGGCAACCACGCGCTCGGCGCGGTCGACGACGCGGCGCTGACCCGCGCGGTCGCCGCCGAGCTCGGCCACCGCCTCGCCGAGTGCGGCGTCAACCTCAACTGGGCGCCCTCCGCGGACGTCAACGCCAACCCGGACAACCCGGTGATCGGCGTACGTTCCTTCGGCGCGGACACCACGCTCGTGGCCCGGCACACCGCCGCGTACGTCGAGGGCCTGCAGTCCGCGGGCGTCGCCGCCTGTGCGAAGCACTTCCCGGGACACGGGGACACGGCGGTCGACTCGCACCACGACGTGCCGCGCATCGACGTCGACCTGGACGTGCTGCGCTCCCGTGACCTCGCGCCGTTCCGGGCGGCGATCGCGGCGGGCTCGCGGGCCGTGATGAGCGCGCACATCCTGGTGCCCGCGCTCGACCCGGAGTACCCGGCAACGTTGTCGCGTCGCATCCTCACCGGCCTGCTGCGCGAGGAGTTCGGCTACGAGGGCCTGATCGTCACGGACGGCATGGAGATGAAGGCCATCTCCGCCACGTACGGCATCGAGCGCGGCAGCGTCCTCGCGATCGCCGCGGGCGCCGACGCGATCTGCGTGGGCGGTGGGCTCGCCGACGACGACACGGTGCTGCGGCTGCGGGACGCGCTGGTGGGCGCGGTGCGCTCCGGTGACCTCCCGGAGGAACGCCTCGCGGACGCGGCCGCGCGGGTCCGCGCGCTGTCCAAGTGGGCGACGGCGTCGGCCCGTACCGGGACCCCGGAGGGCGATTCCGGGGTGGGGCTCGACGCGGCGCGCCGCGCGGTCACGGTGACGCGCGGGGAGCAGGGGGCGCCGGTCTCGGGCCCCGTGCACGTCGCCGCCTTCACGCCCGTCGCCAACATCGCGGTCGGCGACGAGACGCCGTGGGGCGTCGCCGCCGAACTCGAACGCCTGCTGCCCGGCACCACCACCGGCTCCTACACCGGCGCCGACGCGGGCTCCGCCGCCCTGGCCGCCGCGGGGGAGCGGCGCGTGGTGGCGGTGGTCCGCGACGAGCACCGGCACCCGTGGATGTCCCGGGCCCTGGACGACCTCCTGGCCGCCCGCCCGGACACGGTCGTCGTCGAAATGGGCGTACCCCAGGCCCCACCACGCGGCGCACCGCACATCGCTACGCACGGGGCGGCGAGGGTGTGCGGGGTCGCTGCCGCTGAGGCGATCGTGAGCGGCTGAGGCCCCGGGGCTGCGCCCCGGCATGAGCTGGGCTTGTACTGTCCCGCTCACCCGCGGGCGGCGGAGGTGTTCGTGGGCGGCTGAGGCCCCGGGGCCGCGCCTCGGCAAGAGCCGGGCTTGAACTGTCCCGCTCACCCGCGGGCGGCTGAGGCCCCGGGGCCGCGCCTCGGCAAGAGCCGGGCTTGAACTGCCCCGCTCGCCCGTGGGCGGTGGAGGCGATCGTGAGCGGCTGAGGCCCCGGGACCGCGCTCCGCCCCCCCGGCGGGCTCTCGCCCAAGAGCCGGGCTTGAACTGCCCCGCCCACCCGTGGGCAATGGCCGTGCCCCCCGCCCATCTCCCACCACCCGCCCCCTCCGGGGGCGTCGGCCCGACGGGGTGCCGCACCACGCCTTGGGAGATCCGCCGGCGCCCACGGACGGCTCCGCTCCCGTCCGCCGCACCCGCCTTGGGCGGCAGGGTGGGCAAGGCGGCACCCCGGTGGGGGCCGAGCGTTCCAGTGGCCCGGGCCCCGCTTCAGGGCAGAAACGAACGGTGCCGGTCACCCCGACGGGGGCGACCGGCACCGTCACGTAAACGCCCGGCAGGGCTACAGCCCCTGCCACTCCGGCTTGTTGGCGTACGTGTGCCGGAAGTAACCCGCCAGCTTCAGCTTCGACGCGGCCGCATCGTCGACCACGACGGTCGCGTGCGGGTGCAACTGCAGCGCGGAGGCCGGCACCACGGAGGCGACCGGGCCCTCGACGGTCGCGGCCACCGCGTCCGCCTTGCCCTCACCGGTGGCGAGCAGCACCAGGTGCCGCGCCTCCAGGATCGTCCCGATGCCCTGCGTGATCACATGGCGCGGCACCTGGCTCAGGTCCCCGTCGAAGAACCGCGCGTTGTCCGCGATGGTCTGCTCGGTCAGCGTCTTGATCCGGGTCCGCGAGGCGAGCGAGGAACACGGCTCGTTGAACCCGATGTGCCCGTCCGTACCGATCCCGAGCAGCTGCAGATCCACGCCCCCGGCCTCGACCAGCGCGCTGTCGTACGCCTCGCACGCGGCCTGCACGTCGGTGGCGCTGCCGTCGGGCCCCATGAACGCCGCCTCGCTCAGTCCGAGCGGCTCGACGACCTGCCGCAGCACCGTCGCCCGGTAGGACTCGGGGTGCCCGGTCGGCAGCCCCACGTACTCGTCGAGCTGGGCGATCCGCGCCTTCGACGCATCGGCCGCACCGGCGCGCACCTGGGCCGCCAAGGCCTCGTAGATGGGCAGCGGAGTCGAGCCGGTGGCCACGCCGAGCAGTGCGTCGGGCTTGCGCCGCAGCAGCTGGGCCATGGCCTCGGCGATCAGCTCGCCACCTGCCTTGGCGTCCGGAACGATCACAACTTCCACGCTGGGCCTGCCGTTCTGGTCAGAGGAGACGGGATGTCGGGATGACATGTGGTATAGACCAATCTAGCAGAGCGTGACCCCGCCGGTCAGGCCCTCCGCCACACCTCTTGGGCCACCTCTTCGGCCCCGTCATCGCCCACGTCGCCGTCCATGTCTCCGTCCATGCTCGGCGCTGCGCCGTGGCTCGGCACCTCGAAGCGTCCGGTGGGCGGCGCGGGCACCCAGCGGCCACAGTGGAAGGTGCCCGTCGCCCCACCGGAGGTGCCCGTATGAACGCCACTCCGTCCGACCCGGAGCGCCCCGGCCGGATCATGACGCGGGAGATGCACGAGCAGCCCGACGTGCTCAGGCGGCTCCTCGCCACCGGCGCCCCGCGCATCCAGGACGTGGCCCGCCGGGTCGCCGACCGCGCCCCCCGCTTCGTCCTGCTCACCGCCCGCGGCACCTCCGACCACGCCGCGCTCTACGCCAAGTACCTCATCGAGATCCGGCTCGGCCTGCCCTGCGGCCTCGCCTCGATGTCCACCACGACGGCGTACGGCGCCCGCCCCGACCTCCGCGACGTGCTGGTCATCACGGTCAGCCAGTCCGGCGGCTCGCCCGACCTGGTCGCCTCGACGAAGGCCGCCCGCGAGGCCGGCGCGATCACCCTCGCCGTGACCAACAACCCGGACTCCCCGCTGGCCGCCGTCTCCGAGCACCACATCGACATCATGGCCGGACCGGAGAAGGCGCTGCCCGCCACGAAGACGTACACCGCCTCGCTGCTCGCCCTGTACCTCTTCGTGGAGGGCCTGCGGGGCGGCGACGGAGCGGCCGCCTCCGTGCTGCCCGACCACGCAGACCGGGTTCTCGCCCGCCGGGACGAGGTCCGCACCCTGGCCGCCCGCTACCGCTTCGCCGGACGCATGGTGATCATTTCCCGTGGCTACGGCTATCCGACCGCGAAGGAAGCGGCCCTCAAGCTGATGGAGACCAGCTATATCGCCGCCCTCGCGTACTCCGGCGCCGATCTGCTGCACGGCCCGCTCGCCATGGTCGACAACGTCTCCCCGGTGATCGCCGTGGTCACCGACGGCCGGGGCGGCGACGCCCTGCGGCCCGTCCTCGACCGGCTCCGCGGGCGCGGGGCCGATCTGATGGTGGTCGGCCCCGAGGCCCAGGTGGCCCGCGCCTCCGCCGGCTTCGTCCTGCCGACCGCCGGGGTGGCGGAGGAGGTGCAGCCGGTGCTCGAAATCCTCCCTCTCCAACTCCTGGCGTACGAGGTGACCATCGCCCGCGGTCAGGACCCCGACGCCCCGCGCGCCCTCGCGAAGGTGACGCAGACCCGGTGACCCGGTCGGCCGTGAGCCTCGGAGAAACAGACGAGAACAAACCTCTGCCGACGCATAGACATGGGAGAATGGTCTAGTCCACAATGCGTAACTGTGGCTTCCGCCCTCCCCGCACAGGAGGACGGACAGAGGAACCGACGCTCTCTGCCCTGACTGCGTCGGATCCTCGACCGGCAGCCGGGACCGCACACCTGGAAGCCGGTGCACCTGAAGGGCTGCGGTGCTAGGGGAAGGGCTGAGGGTCCCGACCTCCGGCGCCGCGGCCCGTCGGTCTTTTCGGGGCCCCGTACCCCTGCGGTTAAGCTCGGCTCGTGCCCTCCATGAACGATCTCGTCCGCCAGCACACCGCCCTCGGTGACCCCGATCTCGAGTGGCTCCATCTGCTGGTCTCGGAGTGGCAGTTGCTCTCCGACCTCTCCTTCGCCGACCTCGTCCTGTGGGTTCCCACCCACGACGGCACGCGATACGTCTCCGTGGCCCAGATGCGGCCCAACACCGGGCCGACGTCCTACCAGGACGACATGGTCGGCCACCTCGTCCCGCGCGGCCGCCGCCCCATGCTGGACGTCGCGCTCGACGAGGGCCGCATCGTGCGCGAGGGCGACCCCGAGTGGCGCGAGGAGGTCCCGGTGCGGGTGGAGTCCATCCCCGTACGCAGGGACGGCCGGGTCCTCGGCGTCATCGCGCGCAACACCAACCTGCTGACCGTCCGGACGCCCTCGCGCCTGGAGCTGACCTATTTGCAGTCGGCCTCCGACCTGGCGCAGATGATCGCGGCGGGCACCTTCCCGTTCCCCGACCAGCAGGTCGACATGGACGCGTCCCCGCGCGCGGGCGACGGCCTGATCAGGCTCGACGCGGACGGCGTGGTCCAGTACGCGTCGCCCAACGCCCTGTCCGCGTACCACCGGTTGGGCTTCCAGGCCGATCTGGTCGGCCACCACCTCGGCACGACGACGGCCGAACTCGCCCCGTCCCACGGCCCGGTGGACGAGGCGCTGGCCAAGATGGCCAGCGGCTGGGCGCCGCGCGAATTCGACGTCGAGGGCGAGGAAGGATCGATTCAACTCCGCGCGATCCCGCTCAAGCCCAAGGGCGCGCGCATCGGTTCGCTGGTCCTCCTGCGCGACGTCACCGAACTGCGTCGCCGCGAACGCGAGTTGATCACCAAGGACGCGACCATCCGGGAGATCCACCACCGGGTGAAGAACAATCTGCAGACGGTCGCCGCCCTGCTCCGCCTCCAGGCCCGCCGTATCGGTTCCGACCGGGGGCGCGAGGCGCTGGAGGAGGCGGTCCGCCGCGTCGGTTCCATCGCGATCGTGCACGAGACGCTCTCCCAGAACCTGGACGAGCGCGTGGAGTTCGACGAGATCGCCGACCGGGTGCTCGCCATGGTGGCGGAGATCTCACCGGGCCAGGTGGTGGGCCGGCGCACCGGCCACTTCGGCATCCTGGACGCCGAAGTGGCGACCCCGCTGTCCATGGTCCTCACCGAGGTGCTCCAGAACGCACTGGAGCACGGCTTCCGTCAGGGCGACACCGGCACCGTCGAGGTCTCGGCCGTGCGCGGCGGCACCAGCAAGGAGGCCCGACTCCTGGTCACGGTCCAGGACGACGGCGTCGGTCTGCCCGAGAACTTCGACCCGAAGCGCGCCGGGAACCTTGGCCTGCAGATCGTACGCACGTTGGTGGAGGGCGAGTTGGGCGGAACGTTCGACATGGTGCCCGCACCGGAGCGCGGCACGCAGGTCATCCTCGACATTCCCGTACGCAGCAGCAAATAGCCGTACGGGCACGCGCGGCAGTGCCCGAACAGCAGTGAGCCCCGGACCGTTGAACGGTCCGGGGCTCACTGCTCGCGTTGCTCGGGTCATGTCCCGGGCTGAGCCTGGGGGAGCATCGGGGGTACTGCGCGCTGCGGCTCGGGGGCGGGAGATGCGTACGCGATGTACGCGCCGCCGGGCTCAGGCTCGAACGGGGTGGGAAATCAGGCGGAGGCCTGACGGGCCCGGTTGCGAGCGGCGCGGCGCTTCATTGCGCGGCGCTCGTCCTCGCTGAGGCCACCCCAGACGCCGGAGTCCTGGCCGGACTCGAGCGCCCACTGCAGGCACTGCTCCATGACGGGGCAGCGGCGGCAGACGGCCTTGGCTTCCTCGATCTGCAGCAGCGCAGGACCAGTGTTGCCGATGGGGAAGAAGAGCTCGGGGTCTTCTTCGCGGCAAACGGCGTTGTGACGCCAGTCCATGGCTGCTACCTCTCCTTGGTATTACGTACAGGTTGCTTGTGAATGTGAACGCTTTCACGAATTCCCCGACAAGTTAAGGGCCGAACGTCACATACGCGACGGTGGTCCGTTGCTTTGAGGAGGGGATTCGGGCTCTCTGTGGGGCCGATGTTTCGGGCCGTCCCGAGCGCCATATAGAGATTCGCAAACCTCGGCGGCGGATACAACCCCTTCCGGAAAGTTTTTTTTGATTCCTCGGTGTCGGCTAGGTCACAGCCGTACTTCCATGGGGTGGATGCTGGCCCAAACGTTCGAGATGAAGGACTTTAGTCCCTTCCACTCACACAATCACACGCAGTGCACGGCGTACGCCTGTGAACGTCACGCTGGTCCGCAGTCCCAGGTGGTCACCGTCCATCTGAAGGGGCAGGGGCGCCTTCGAATGCAAGGTGAAGTCCGTCAGGTCGTGGAGCGTGACCGCGTTCTTGCCGTGCGGGCCGCGCTCGGGCGACGAGGCGAGCAGCTGGGTGCCGTAGCGGGCCACCGCGGGAGTGGAGAGTTTCTTGAGTCCCAGCACGTCAAGGCCGGTGTCGAAGGACGCCTGGGGCGTCGGGTACAGCGGCCGGTTGCCCAGGAAGGACCACGGCGACGTGTTGCTGACTATGGAGACGACGAGATCGGTGACCGGATCCTCGCCCGGACGTTCGAGCGTGATCGTGCCGTGCCGACGGTCGGCCTCACCGAGGAACTGGCGCACGACCTGTCGCACGTACAGGGCATGTGTCGAACGCTTGCCGCGCTCCCGCTGCTGCTCCACACGGCCCACCACGCCCGCGTCGAAGCCGAGGCCCGAGGCGAACGTGAACCAGCGGGACGGCACACCCTCGTCCTCCGTGCCGACCGTGCCGGAGGCGAGGCCGAGGCCCACCGTGCGCCGACGGCCCTCGCGCAGGGCGTCCAGGAGCTGCCCTGTGGCCTCCACGGGGTGGTTCGGCAGGCCGAGGGCGCGCGCGAAGACGTTCGTGGAGCCGCCCGGGACGACGGCGAGGCCGGGCAGCCGGTCGAGGTCGGGGCCGTGGTGCAGCAGGCCGTTCACGACCTCGTTGACCGTGCCGTCGCCACCGAGGGCGACGACCAGCTCGATGTCCTTGCTCTCCGCGGCCTGCCGGCCGAGGTCGCGCGCGTGGCCCCGGTACTCGGTGGTGACGGCCTCGAGCTTCATCTCACTCGCCAAGGCGTGGATCAGCACATCACGCGTGCGCGCGCTGGTGGTGGTTGCCGCCGGATTGACCACGAGAAGTGCACGCATGCAAGGCAGCGTACCCAGCGCTCTTGATCGCGCCCAGACCGAGGTAGGTTGCAAAGGTGACCTCAGAGCAGAACCCCGCCCCCGAACCGCACGAAGAAGACGGCCCGCGCCCCGGTCGGCTGACCGCCGCCGCGGCCCTGGCCGGGCTCGAAGGAGTCGCGCTCGTCGTGGGCGGCGCCTACATGCTGGTCGCCGGCCTTGCCGGGCACCCCGACAACCCGGAGCAGGCCGCGACCGGCGGCGTCACGCTCATCGTGCTCGCGCTGCTGCCGCTGTTCGCCGCGCGCGGACTGCTCGCCCGCAAGCGCTGGAGCCGCGGCCCCGCGATCATCACGCAGATCATGGCGCTGCCGGTCGCCTACACGCTGCTGCAGGCCGACAGCATGGCCATCGGGGGCGGCATCGCGCTCGCCGCCGTGTCGATCGCCTCGCTGGTGCTGCTCGTCAATCCCGAGACCACGCGCGCGTTGGGCATCCGCGCGCCGGGGTCCTCCCAGTAGCTCGGATCACCACGTGGGTCACTCCTCGACGAGGAGCTTGTCCCTGAGCTGGGCCAGCGTGCGGGCCAGCAGACGGGAGACGTGCATCTGGGAGATGCCGACCTCCTGGGCGATCTGCGACTGCGTCATGTTCCCGAAGAAACGCAGCAGCAGGATCCGCTTCTCGCGCGGCGGCAGGTCCTCCAGGAGCGGCTTGAGGGACTCGCGGTACTCGACGCCCTCCAGCGCCTCGTCCTCGGATCCCAGCGTGTCCGCGACCGCGGGGGACTCGTCGTCCGTGTCGGGGACGTCCAGGGACAGCGTGGAGTACGCGTTGGCCGACTCCAGGCCCTCCAGGACCTCCTCCTCGGAGATGCCCAGCTTCTCGGCCAGCTCATGGACCGTGGGGGAGCGGCCGTTCACCTGGGACAGCTCCGCGGTCGCCGTCGTCAGGGCCAGGCGCAGCTCCTGAAGGCGCCGCGGCACGCGCACGGCCCAGCCCTTGTCGCGGAAGTGCCGCTTGATCTCGCCGACGACGGTCGGCGTCGCGTACGTGGAGAACTCCACGCCGCGCTCGGGGTCGAAACGGTCGACCGACTTGATCAGGCCGATCGTCGCGACCTGGGTGAGGTCGTCCAGTGGCTCGCCGCGGTTGCGGAAGCGGCGCGCCAGGTGCTCGACCAGGGGCAGATGCATGCGCACGAGCTTGTTGCGCAGCTCCGCGTACTCCGGGCTGCCGTCCTTCAGTGTGCGCAGCTCGATGAACATCGCCCGCGCACCGCTGCGGTCCCGCGGATCGTGCCGGTCGTGCCGCTCACCGTGTCGCTCGTGGTCGCTCATCAATCCCGCCCGTCGCGCGTCCGATCCCGCTGAGCCCCCGCGAAGCACGGCCCCCGGGGTCGGCGCTGCCTGCTGTGCCGCGTCGGTCGCCGGGCCCACCGTGTTCTCGGCATCCTCCGGGTGCGGCAGGGCCTGCTGCTCGGGGATGCCGGTGGTCGGCCCTTGCATCCCGCCCGTGCCGTCGGCCGGGAGATCCCGTGTGCCGCGCTTGTCGTCCCGCACCGGACCGTCCCCGTTCCTCACGTCGGGCCGGGGCCCGCGCCGCGCTTCTTGTAGAGGCTGATGGAGACGGTCTTGTCCTCGGCCACTGTGGAGTCGACCTGGCCCGCGAGGGCCGACAACACCGTCCACGCGAAGGTGTCGCGCTCAGGGGCCCGGCCGTCGGTCGTCGGCGCGGAGACCGTCACCTCCAAGGAGTCGTCGACCAGCCGGAACACGCAGCTGAGTACGGAGCCCGCGACGGCCTGCTGAAGCAGGATCGCGCAGGCCTCGTCGACAGCGATGCGCAGGTCCTCGATCTCGTCGAGGGTGAAGTCCAAACGTGCCGCGAGGCCGGCCGTGGCCGTCCGCAACACCGACAGGTAGGCACCCGCAGCCGGCAGCCGGACTTCTACGAAGTCCTGATTCCCGGGCTCGCCTGCAAACTGGGACACCCTCACCTCCAAGGTGGTACAAGCACTTTCGGGCTCCGGAGGCGTCGTCCCCCGGGTGATGCGCCACATATATCTGCGGTGACGCTACCGCGCGCCCGACTTTCCTGTCCCGGGGACCCCCGGCCCATTGCTGTCACTCATAGTAAGCATACGGGTACGGACAGTGGCTAGAGGGTGTGCGGGCTCAATTGGAAAGAGCGGGCGCCGGTTTGACGTACCCAGGCGTCAGTGGATCGAACCCCGGAGGGGCCGGGCATCCGTCGGTTCAGACGAGCATCGAGTCGACAAAGCACCAACGCCAGCTCTCACCAGGCTCGAAGGTGCGCATCACCGGATGGCCGGTCTCGGTGTGGTGAGCCGTCGCGTGCTTGTACGGGGACGAGTCGCAGCACCCGACGTGACCGCAGACCAGACACAGCCGTAGTTGCACAGGGTGACTGCCGACGGCCAGGCACTCCAAGCAGGTCTCGCTCAGAGGCGCGGGCTCGGGGTGCGGCAACGCGGCGACGTGCGAGCACTCGTTCATGATGGCCAGGTTACGACGGGTGGCGCGGAGCAGGGCGGTGGAAGGCGGGTCATGGACGTTTTGCCTCTGGTGGGTCTGGTCGCCGCCAGCGCGGCGGTGGCGGGGGTGGCGCGCAGGACGCCCGTCCCGGCGCCGCTCCTCCTGGTCGCCATCGGTCTGATCGCGTCCTACGTGCCGTGGGTCCCGGAATACGTGCTCGACCCGCATGTCGTGCTGCCGCTGATCCTGCCTCCGCTGCTGCACACCGCCGCCCTGGAGAGCTCCTACCTCGACCTACGGGCGAACATCAGACCCGTCGCGCTTCTCTCCGTGGGCTACGTCCTGTTCGCCACGCTCGCGGTGGGCTGGCTGGCGTACGAGCTGATCCCGGACCTGCCGCTGACGGCCGCGCTCGTCCTGGGAGCGGTGATCGCGCCGCCGGACGCGGTGGCCGCCACGGCGATCGCCCGGCGGGTGGGACTGCCCTCCCGGATCACCACGATCCTCCAGGGCGAGTCCCTCGTGAACGACGCGACCGCGATCACCGCCTACAAGGTGGCGCTCGCCGCGGCGGTGGGCGAGGGCGCGAGCTGGGCGGGCGGGATCCAGGAGTTCCTGGTGGCGGCCGTCGGCGGGGTCGGCGTGGGGCTGCTGCTGATGGTGCCGCTGCACTGGTTGCGCACGCATCTCAAGGAAGCGCTGTTGCAGAACACGCTCTCGCTGCTGATCCCCTTCCTCGCGTACGCGGTCGCGGAGCAGGTGGGCGCCTCCGGAGTGCTCGCCGTCGTGACCGTCGCGCTCTACCTGGGGCACCGCTCCTGGCAGGTCGATTTCGAGACACGGCTCCAGGAGACCGCGGTGTGGAAGGTCGTCGCGTTCATCCTGGAGTCGTCGGTCTTCGCGCTCATCGGCCTCCAGCTGCGCTTCGTCCTCGAAGGACTCGGCGAGTACAGCGTGTGGCAGGCGGTCTGGTACGCGGTCGGGGTGTTCGTCTTCGTGGTGGTGATCCGCTTCGTGTGGTCGTATCCGGCCACCTATCTGCCGTGGTGCATGTCGCCCCGCATCCGCGCGCGAGAGAGCGACACGGACTGGAAGCGGCCGCTGGTCGTGAGCTGGGCGGGCATGCGGGGCGTGGTGTCGCTGGCCATCGCGTTCTCCATCCCGCTGGTCACGGAGGACGGCGAGCCGTTCCCCTCGCGCAACCTGGTGCTCTTCCTGACCTTCACGACGGTCATCGGGACGCTCGTCATCCAGGGGCTCACGCTGCCGCCGCTCATCAAGCTCCTCAAGCTGCCGGGCCGGGACACGCAGGCCGAGACGCTCGCCGAGGCACAGGCGCAGAACGCCGCCTCCGTGGCCGCGGAGGAGCGCGTGGAGGAGTTGATGCGGGACGAGCGCAACTGCCTGCCCACCCCCCTCCAGGACCGTCTGCGCACCGTCCTGGAGCGGCGCCGCAACTCGGTGTGGGAGCGGCTCGGGCAGGCCAACCCGGTGACCGGGGAGTCCGCCGACGACACGTACCGCCGGCTCGCGCGAGAGGCGATCGCAGCCGAGCGCGAGGTCTTCGTACGGATGCGGGACGAGCGGCGGATCGACGACGAGATGCTGCGGACGCTGCTGCGCAAGCTGGACCTGGAGGAGGCCGCCGCCTACCGGGAGGTCGACGACTGAGCGCCTTCGAAGGGGGCGCCCGTGATCACCGCCGCGAGCGTCGTGCCGCTCGGGAACGCGCCCTCCTGCGCGAGGGCGACAAGTGCGTACAACGCTTTGGCGACATAAAGGTGCTCCACGGGCACGCCGTGGCGGAACTCGAAGTCCTCGGCGAACGCCGCGAGTTCCTCGGGCACGCGCGCGTAGCCGCCGAAATGGAACCGGTCCTCCACGCGCCAGGAGCCCCGCCGACCGCCGAACGCCGCCTCCTGGAGGGCGCGGACGTCGTCCTCCAGGAACCCGCCCTTGAGGACGGCGACGCCCACCGCGCGCTGGCCGGGGGCGAGTCCGGCGGCGAGCCCCGCGAGGGTGCCGCCCGTGCCGCAGGCGAGCGCGACGACATCCGCGTGGCCGCGCAGCTCCCGGCCGAGGTCCGTACAGCCTTGAACGGCGAGGGAGTTGCTGCCGCCCTCGGGCACCACGTACGCGTCATCGGCGTCGGCCGCGTCGAGGAGACCGGCCAGCACGTCCGGATCGGTCTTGCGCCGGTACGTCGACCTGTCGACGAAGTGCAGACGCATCCCGTCGGCCGCGCAGCGGGACAGGGACGGATTGAGCGGGCGGTCGGCGAGTTCCTGGCCGCGGACGACACCGATAGTGGTCAGGCCCAGGAGGCGGCCCGCCGCGGCCGTCGCCCGCAGATGGTTCGAGTACGCGCCTCCGAAGGTGAGGATCGCGCGGCCCCGCGCCTGTGCCGCCTCGAGGTTGCGGGCGAGCTTGCGCCACTTGTTGCCGATCAGGTCCGGATGGATCAGGTCGTCCCGCTTGAGCAGCAGACGCACGCCGTGGCGCGCGAAGCGCTCGTCGTCGACCTCCACGAGGGGAGACGGGAGGCGGGGGCGCAGGCCGGAGGCGGTGGGGCGGGACACCCGGCCATTGTCGGACACCTGGCCGGGTCCCCGCCCGCGCGGCGGCGGACGGCTACTTGAGCCGGTCCCTGATGCGCCCCCGCATCGACGCCATCGTGAAGCCCTTGGGGTCGATCTTCCCCGGCTGCCACTCCAGGTGGCCGATGACCGAGCGCTCGGTCCAGCCGTGGTGCCGGCAGATCGCCGCGGCCGCCTTCTCGATGGCCTCCAGCTGGGCTGCGGGCCAGGGGTCGTCACCGTTGCCGAGGTTCTCGCACTCGAAGCCGTAGAAGCGGCTGTTGCCGTCCGTGTTCGCCTCGTTGTCGTGCGGCAGGGCCTTCTCCGCGATCACCGCGCGCAGCACGTCGTCGTCGCCCAGGCCCGCGTGGTTCGCCCGGCCGTAGCCGACCAGGTGGACACGGCCGTCCTTCGTGATGACGCCGTGGCACAGCGGCCCCGGCAGGTTCGCGTGGCCCTCGCGGCAGATGCGCACCGTGCTGGCGCTCCCGGAGGTGGCGGTGTGATGGATCATCACCCCGTTCAACGGGCCCCAGTCGCCGATGTGATTGCGGTTGTGCCGCCGCCAGTCGCCGACTTCGACCACCGTCAGACCCTCGTCCTTGAGAGCCTTGATGAAGCTGCTTGCGGACATGGGTGGGGCCACGGCCGTCTCCTTCGCGGGAGCGACGGCCGCCGACTGCGTACCGTCTCTTACGGTTCGCTTTTACCCGGAACCGCCGTTCAGCGACCTACTGTTCGCATAACGTGCACAACGTTCGCGGCGCCGGCGGCCAGGTCGCTCAGCTGCGCAGGACGCCGTCCCCGTTCACCGCGATGTGCGATTCGAGGGCCTGCAGCGCCTGCTGCGTGGCCTGCGGGCTGCCGGTGCCCTTGCGCTCCGCGTAGTACGCCGCGCCCAGTCGCTTGAGCAGATCGCCGCCCGCGCGCTGCGCCTGCACGTCGTCCAGCTTCTGCTTGCCCTGAGTCAGGCCGCGCTGCGCCTGCTCCTTGGCCCGGTCCATAAATCCCGCCATGGTGATCACCCTTCTCGTCTTTACCGTTTCCTGACCAACGCACGCCGGGATCTTCGAGTTCCGGCCGCCGGCGGAACATGAGCCGGGAGAGTGCGAAAGTGCCCACCCAATGCCCCGCCCACCCGCCATCCATTCCCCCTCATTTGTGTAATGGTGCGATCGCTCTCCGTGCTGAAGGCTTGTCCTCGCAGGTCAGTTCATGATCGGGAGGGCATTGCACATGTCGGTAGGCGAAGAGGTCCGCGAGCAGACCCCCGGACCGCAGAAGAGTCTGGGTACGTCCGCGGCGCGGAACCTGGCCACGACCACCAAATCCGCACCGCAGATGCAGGAGATCAGCTCCCGCTGGCTGCTGCGGACGCTGCCCTGGGTGGATGTGAAAGGCGGTACGTACCGGGTCAACCGACGGCTCAGCTACTCGGTCGGAGACGGACGCGTCACGTTCGTGAAGACGGGGGACGACGTCAGGGTCATCCCCGCCGAGTTGGGAGAGCTCCCCGCGCTGCGGGGCTTCGAGGACGAGGGCGTGCTTGCCGAGCTCGCACAGCGCTGCACCCAGCGGGAGTTCGCGGCCGGCGAGCTGCTCGCCTCGTTCGGCAGCCGGGCCGACGAGGTGTTCCTGCTCGCACACGGCCGCGTCGAGAAGGTCGGCACCGGTCCTTACGGGGACGACGCGGTGCTCGGAGTGCTGGCCGACGGCGCGTACTTCGGCGATCAGGCCCTGCTCGACCCGGAGAGCATCTGGGAGTACTCGGCGCGAGCGGCCACCGCGTGCACCGTACTCACGCTGCCGCGGGGCGACTTCGAGCAGGTCGCCGAGCGCGCCGATGCGCTGCGCGGCCACCTCCAGGCACTGCGCGCGCTCCCCCGGCAGCGGGCCAACGCGTACGGCGAGAAGCAGATCGACCTCGCGGCCGGCCACGTCGGGGAAGCGACCCTGCCCGGGACCTTCGTCGACTACGAATCCGCGCCGCGCGAGTACGAACTGAGCGTCGCCCAGACCGTGCTGCGCATCCACTCGCGCGTGGCCGACCTCTACAACCAGCCCATGAACCAGACGGAACACCAACTCCGGCTCACGGTCGAGGCGTTGAAGGAGCGTCAGGAGCACGAACTGGTCAACAACCGGGAGTTCGGCCTGCTCAGCAACTGCGAGTACGAGCAGCGCCTGCAGCCGCACGACGGCGCGCCGAGCCCCGACGACATGGACGAACTGCTCAGCAGGCGGCGCGGCTCCAAGCTGTTCCTCGCGCATCCGAAGGCGATCGCCGCGTTCGGCCGCGAGCTCAGCAAGCGGGGCCTCGTCCCCGAGAGCATCGACGTCGGCGGGAGCCGCATCCCGACCTGGCGCGGTGTGCCGATCTATCCGTGCGACAAGATCCCGGTCTCGGACGCGCGGACCACATCCATCATCTGCATGCGTACGGGAGAGGAGGACCAGGGCGTCATCGGGCTGCGCCAGTCCGGCATCCCGGACGAGATCGAGCCCAGCCTGTCCGTGCGGTTCATGGGCATCAGCGAGCAGGCGATCATCTCGTACCTGGTGACGACGTACTACTCGGCGGCGGTTCTGGTGCCCGATGCGCTCGGAGTGCTGGAGAACGTCGAGGTCGGCAGGTGGCGGTGACGGGCCGCGCCCCATTCGCCGTGTCCCCGCCCGACCGGGCGGGTACACCGAGGAGATACGCGCCCACCCGCAGCGGAACCGCCACCGTCCGCGCCCTTTCGGGGGTGAGTCCATGACACAGCCGGCCGTGGATGAGCAGACGCGCATGGCAGCAGAGGCGACCGGGGCGGCCGCGGTGGAGGGGTACGAGGCGCAGGAGGCAGCGGCGATCCTGGCGCAGGCCAGGGCCGCGGTCGACCCCGAGCTGCGGCGGGCGGTGGAGGCCCTCCCTGGCTCGATACGCCGCGTCGCCCGCTACCACTTCGGTTGGGAGCACGCCGACGGCACGCCTGCCACGGGGAACGCGGGGAAGGCCGTGCGGCCCGCCCTCGTGCTCGCGGCGGCGCGGGCCCTCGGCGGGCGGCCCGAGCGGGCGGTGCGTGCGGCGGCCGCCGTGGAGCTGACCCACAACTTCACGTTGCTGCACGACGACGTGATGGACCGGGACGCCACCCGCAGGCACCGGCCCACCGCCTGGGCGGTGTTCGGGGACGCCGACGCGATCCTCGCAGGTGACGCGATACAGGCCCAGGCGCAGCGCCTGCTCGCCGAGGAGGGCCACCCGGCGGCCTCGGCGGCGGCCGCCAGGCTCGCGGCCTGCGTGGTGGAGCTGTGCGAGGGCCAGGCCGTCGACGTCGCCCTGGAGGGGCGGGACCCGGCGGACGTGTCCCTGCCGGAGACCCTTGCCATGACGGAGGCCAAGACCGGGGCGCTGCTCGGCTGCGCCTGCGCGGTGGGCGGGCTGTACGCGGGGGCGGGCGACGAGGAGGTCGAGGCGCTCGACGCGTTCGGGCGCTGTGCCGGACTGGCGTTCCAGCTGATCGACGACGTGATCGGGATCTGGGGCGACCCGGTCCGCACCGGCAAGCCGGCCTGTGCGGACCTGGCCGTACGCAAGAAGTCCCTGCCCGTGGTCGCCGCGCTCGCCTCCGGCGGCGCGGCGGCGGACGAACTGGCGGCGCTGTACGGGCCACCGGGGCCGAAGAAGGAAGGAGCGGGGGAGCTGGAGGCGATCGCGCTGGCCGTGGAGCGGGCCGGTGGCCGGGACTGGGCGCAGACGCAGGCCGCGGACCACATGTCCCGCGCGGTGGACCGGTTGGCGCAGGCGGTCCCGGTGCCGGAGGCGGCGGACGGTCTGCTGTCGCTGGCGGAGTTCGTCACGCGCCGCGGGTACTGACGCCTGCCGGCCGGGGTGCCGTCATCACGTACGGCACCCCGGCCGGGGCGGCGGGGTCGCAAGTGATCGCCTAGAGTGCCAACCGCCGTGCAGGACCAGCTGGTTGGACGAGGGGCGAGGGGCGGGACGGATGGGTGTGGGTATCAGGCGTGCGGGGGAGGCGGACCGGGATCTCGTGGTGCGGCTGCTCGACGAGGCGTTCATGGACGACCCGGTCAGCGGATGGGTGTTCCCCGGTGAGCAGCAGCGCCGGGAGCGGCACTCCGGGCTCATGGGGGTGTTCGCGGATGTGACGTTCGCGGACGGATATGTGGATCTCACCGAGGACGGTTCGGCCGTCGCGCTGTGGATGGACATGCCGGCCGAGCACGAGGACGAGGGCGAGGGCGAGGAGGACGTGCCCGCGCAGGTGCGGGCGGCCGTCGACCCCGACAACGTACGGGTTGAGCAGATAGCCCGGTGGACGGCGCTGGCGCATCCCGTGGGCCGGGCGCACGTCTACCTGTGGATGATCGGTGTCACGCCCGAGCGGCAGGGCCAGGGGTTGGGGACCGCGATGATGGCGCCGGTGCTCGAGCGCTGCGACCGCGAGGGGCTGCCCGCCTATCTGGAAGCCAGCAATTCGCGCAGCCGCGAGCTGTACGAGCGCCTCGGGTTCGTCTTCACCGGGACGGCGATCGACCTGCCGGACGGGCCGACGATCTGGCCCATGTGGCGGGAGGCCGACGCCGGCTGACGCCGCCGCGGGCGGGCCGCCGCTCAGGCGTCGGGGAAGCTCGCGAAGTACGTGGCGGCCATGTCGTCCGCGCCGTGACCCTGCTCGGACGCGCGCAGGAAGCGGTCGCGGGCGGCCGCCACCGCGTCCACGCGGAGGCCCGCGCGCTCGGCCGCGGCGAGCACCAGGCCCGCGTCCTTCGCCGCGTTGTCCACGGAGAAGCTGGGGGTGAAGTCGCCGCTGCGGATGGCCGCGGACTTGTTCTGGAAGTACGCGTTGTCCAGCGGGCCGCCGGTGATGGCGGCCACCAGATCCTCCGCGTCCACACCGAGCCCGCGGGCCAGCGCGAGGGTCTCGCCGACGCCCGTGGTCAGGGCGATCACCCAGGAGTTGAGGGCGAGCTTGAGGCGGCTGGCCGGACCCGGACTGCCGTCGCCGACCCACAGCGTGCGGGAGCCGATGGCGTCGAAGAGCGGCTGGACGCTCTCGCGGGTGGCCTCGGGGCCGGCCGCGAGCACGGTCAGCGTGCCCTGCTCGGCGGGCTGCCGGGTGCCCAGAACGGGCGCGTCGACCAGCAGGAGCCCGGCGCGGGCCGCGTACTCGGCGAGCTCGTCGATGCCCTCGCCCACGGTTCCGGACTGCACCCACACGGTGCCGGGCTTCGGCGTGGCCTCCCGGACGACGTCCAGGGTGCGCGGGCCGTCGGGCAGGACGGTCACGACGACGGCGGCGTCCCGGACCGCGTCGGACGCGCTGTCCGCGACCGTCACGCCGTCGGCGGCCAGCGGCTCCGCCTTCGAACGGGTCCGGTTCCAGGCCCGCACGGTGAACCCGGCGCGCGCCAGATTGCGGGCCATCGGAGCGCCGATCGTGCCGGTGCCGAGAACTGCGACGACGGGGCGGGCGGTGGACGGGTCGGTGCTGCTCATGAGTGAACTCCCTGTGTGTCCTGGGCGGGTCTCTTCGCCTCAGACGCTAGCTCGTACCGAGCTCTCCATCGCCGTCACGAACGCCTCCCGTGTCACTTCGTCCACCAGGTCGAGCGAGAGGTACGGGTTGAGGTCCTCCAGCTCCACGAGGAGCAGCTCGCCGTCCGGGGCGCGGCAGGCGTCGACGCGCTGGATGCCGTGCGGGAGAGTGTTCCACTCGACGAAGGAGCGGGCGAACTCCCGGTCCGCGGCGGTCGGTTCGTACGGGCGCAGTTCCCAGCGGCGCGCCGGGTCGGGCGCGTACAAGGCGTACAGCAGCTGGGCGTCGACGAAGTAGAACGAGACCTCGTACTGGAAGTCGATGCGGGGCTGCACCAGCAGGCCGTCCCCGTCCGGGAGTCCGGCGAGCGCGGCGAGCTCGGCGGCGGGTACGACGCGCAGGCCCATCGAGTCCGCGCCCAGCTTCGGCTTCGTGATGTAGGTGTCGGCCTTCGGCAGCCGGTCCAGGTCCGCCCCACGGTCGACCGTGGGGATGACCGGGTAGCCGGCCGTGGTCAGGTCCAGGAGGTACTGCTTGCCGGCCATGTCGGCGCGCCCGGTCAGCGGGTTGTAGACGTTCGTGCCGCGCTCCAGGGCCTGGGCGCGGAACTCGTCGTACGCCTCCTGGTAGCCGAGCACCGGGCCGCTGTTGCGCACCACGACGGCGTCGAAGCCGTCCATGAGCGCGGTCGCGTCCAGCGGGTGGCACAGGGCGAGGTCGAACGCGGAGCGCAGTCGGGACGTGAGGTAGATGTCCTCGTCGCAGTAGCGGCGCCCCTGGGCGGGATACGCGAGATCGGTGACGTAGAGGACGCGGGGGCGGCGCGGGGACACGAGGGGACTCCTGATGGTGCCAAAGGGTGATGCCGAAGGGGGACGCCGAAGGGGCCCGGTCGAGCGGCAGTGCCGCTCGACCGGGCCCCTTCAGAAGTTCACGGACCCGCGGGGGTGCACCGCCCGCCGGTCGCCGGTGTGAACCAGGCCTGGATCAGGCCTTCTTGGTCTCCCAGAAGATCTTGTCGATCTGGGCGATGTAGTCCAGAGCCTTCTGGCCCGTGGCCGGGTCCGACGAGCCCTTGGCGGCCGAGAGGGCCTTGAGGGTGTCGTTCACCAGCTGGTGCAGCTCCGGGTACTTCTCGAAGTGCGGCGGCTTGAAGTAGTCGCTCCAGAGCACCGAGACGTGGTGCTTGGCGAGCTCGGCGCGCTGCTCCTTGATGCCGATGGCACGCGTCTGGAACTGCGCGTCGTCGTTGGCGGCCATCTTTTCCTGGACGGCCTTGACCGACTCGGCCTCGATGCGGGCCTGGGCGGGGTCGTACACGCCGCAGGGGAGGTCGCAGTGAGCGCTGGCCTTCACCTTGGGGGCGAACAGGCGGGAAAGCATGTAGCTGTTCCTTCCTCGTGATCGTCTTCTCGGGTGCGACATTACTCCGTGGGGAACGGCTTTTCTCGGGTGCCCCCGGTGGCTTAGGACAAAAGTCCGGGGTAGGACCGGGACTGGTGGAGGATGGGACCGTAAGGGCACCGGGCCGACGGGCCCGCGGGAGCAGCGGTGGGAACCGGGGAGGTTTTCTGATGCCCGAGGCGATCGAGGAGATGCGCGAGGCGAAGGTGCCGTTTCAGATCATCGAGGTGGAGGGGCCCTCCATGGTCCCGACGCTGTACCCCGGTGACTGGATGCTGGTGCAGCACGGGGCGCGGGTGCGGGCGGGCGACGTGATCGTGCTGCGCCACCCCTTCCAGCAGGATCTGCTGGTGGTGAAGCGGATCGCCGAGCGGCGCGAGGGCGGCTGGTGGGTGCGCGGCGACAACCCGGGCGCCGGGGGCGACAGCACGGTGTACGGGGTCGTGCCGGACGAGCTGGTGCTCGCGAAGGTGCGCGGCAGGCTGCGGCGCCGCAAGCCGTGGGCCGAGGGTGAGGGTCAGCGCTCGGTGGCGGCGGTGCTGTCCTGGGTCTTCTCGGCGGTACGTCCCGTGCTTTCCGACCGGTCGGTCTCCAAGCGCTTGCGGGCGCGGTAGGCGGCGACGTTGGCGCGGGTCGCGCAGCGGTCCGAGCAGTAGCGCCGGGAGCGGTTGGTGGACGTGTCCAGGTAGGCGTTGCGGCAGGGTGTCGCCTCGCACAGGCCGAGGCGGTCGACGCCGTACTCGGTGAGGTGGAAGGCGAGGCCCATCGCGGCGATGGCGGCGTAGCCGGCCGTCGCGTTCGACGGGTGGTCGGACAGGTGCAGGTGCCACAGCGGGCGGCCGTCGTCGTCGCGGTGGTTGTGTCCGGAGATCTGCGGGCTGACCGGGAACTCCAGGAGCAGTGAGTTCAGCAGGTTCACCGCGAGTTCCTCGTCGCCGCCGTCGGCCGCGTCGAACACCGCGCGCAGCCGTCCCCGTACGCCCCTGAAGCGGGTCAGATCGGCGTCCGCGGCGCGGCGGGCCGCCTCCTTGTTGGCGCCGAAGAGCGCGCGCACCGCCTCCACCGAGGTCAGGGAGTCCTTGCCGCGGCCCGGCTCCTCGGTGTTGACGAGGCGCACGGCGTAGTCCGAGTAATAGGCCAGTTCCACTTGTAGTCCTTACCGGGGCGCTCTATCGTCGTGTCGGGCGAGGGTAATACTCGCTCGCGCTTTCAGGGTATTACAGGTGATCACGGGAGGGCTTCATGGCCGAGACCGCTGCCAACACTCGTACCACCGACTGGAGGGCCTGGCAGGAGAGCTGGGACCGGCAACAAGAGTGGTACATGCCGGACCGCGAGGAGCGGTTCCGGGTGATGCTCGACATGGTGGAGGCGTTTGTCGGGTCCGCGCCCCGGGTGCTCGACCTCGCGTGCGGCACCGGGACCATCACGGACCGGCTGCTCACCAGGTTCCCCGGTGCCACGAGTGTGGGGGTCGACCTCGATCCCGCGTTGCTCGCCATCGCGCGGGGCACGTTCGAGGGGGACGAGCGGGTCGGGTTCGTGACCGCCGACCTCAAGGACCCGCGGTGGACCGAGGCGCTGCCGCACGACTCGTACGATGCCGTGCTCACCGCCACCGCCCTGCACTGGCTGCACTCCGAACCCCTCGCGACGCTCTACGGTCAGGTCGCCGGGCTCGTCCGCGACGGCGGCGTCTTCATGAACGCGGACCACATGATCGACCAGACGACGCCGCGGATCAACGCCGCGGAGCGGGCGCTGCGGCATGAGCGGATGGACTCCGCGAAGACCGGCGGGGCGGTGGACTGGGGCGAGTGGTGGGCGCTTGCCGCGGCGGATCCGGTGTTGGCCGGGCCTACGGCTGAGCGGTTCGAGATCTATGGGGAGCATGCGGACGGGGACACGCCGTCGGTGGCGTGGCATGCGGAGGCGCTCCGCGCGGGTGGGTTCGGGGAGGCGCGGGCGGTGTGGTCGTCGCCGTCCGACGCGATGGTGCTGGGCGTGAAGTAAGCCCCTGCGGAGACGGCGGCGTGGTCGCGGGGCGCTGCCCCGGACCCCGCTGCTCAATCGCCGCAGGGGCTTGAATGGTGCACAGTTGGGCTTGATCGTCCGGTTTACAGGACCTTCGACAGGAACGATTGGGTGCGTTCCTGTTGGGGGTTGGTGAGGACCTCGCGGGGGTCTCCGGATTCGACGACCACGCCGTCGTCCATGAAGACGAGGCTGTCGCCGACCTCGCGGGCGAAGCCCATCTCGTGCGTGACGACGATCATCGTCATGCCGGACTCGGCGAGGTCGCGCATGACGTCGAGTACCTCGCCGACCAGCTCCGGGTCGAGCGCGGACGTCGGCTCGTCGAACAGCATCAGCTTCGGTTCCATCGCGAGCGCGCGGGCGATCGCCACGCGCTGCTGCTGGCCGCCGGAGAGCTGCGAGGGGTAGCCGTCGGCCTTGTCGGCGAGGCCGACCCGCTCGAGCAGTTCCTTGGCCCGCTTACGGGCCTCGGACCTCGACTGCTTCTTGACCTGGACCGGCGCCTCCATGACGTTCTCGACGGCCGTCATGTGCGGGAAGAGGTTGAAGCGCTGGAACACCATGCCGATGTCCCGGCGCTGCTGGGCGACCTCCCGGTCCCGCAGTTCGTACAGCTTGTCCCCCTGCTGCCGGTAGCCGACCAGGCTCCCGTCGACGTACAGCCGCCCGGCGTTGACCTTCTCCAGGTGGTTGATGCAGCGCAGGAACGTCGACTTTCCGGAGCCGGAGGGGCCGATGAGGCAGAAGACCTCGCCCTGCTTGACCTCCAGGTCGATGCCCTTGAGGACCTCTACGTGACCGAAGGACTTGTGGACCTGTTCGGCCTTGACCATGGCGTGCTCGCTCATGCCATGCCTCCGTTCGGGCGGCCCAGGGAGAACAGGGTGCCGCGCACCTTCTGCCAGGGAGTGGCCGACAGTTGGCGGCTGGTGCCGCGGGCGTAGTAGCGCTCGATGTAGTACTGGCCGACGCTGAGGACCGACGTCATGATCAGGTACCAGGCGGCGGCGAGGAAGTACATCTCCACCGGCGAACCGGACTGCTGGCCGATGTCCTGGGCCGCCCGGAACAGTTCGGTGAACTGCACCATCGACACCAGGGACGTCGTCTTCAGCATGTTGATGACTTCGTTGCCCGTGGGCGGCACGATCACGCGCATCGCCTGGGGGATGATCACGCGGCGCAGCGTCTTCGCGTGGCTCATGCCGAGCGCGTGCGAGGCCTCGGTCTGGCCCTCGTCGACCGACTGCAGGCCGGCGCGGCAGATCTCCGCCATGTACGCGGCCTCGTTGAGACCGAAGCCGAGCAGCGCCGTCAAGAACGGCGTCATGAAGGACGACCAGTAGTCCTTGTAGATCGGCCCGAGGTTGATGTACTCGAAGACCAGGCCCAGGTTGAACCAGATGAACAGCTGGACCAGGACCGGCGTACCGCGGAAGAACCAGATGTAGAACCAGGCGATGGAGCTGGTCACCGGGTTCTTCGACAGCCGCATGACGGCGAGCACAATGCCGCCGACGATGCCGATCACCATCGCGAGGACGGTGAGGAGCAGCGTCTTCAGGGCGCCGGTGACGATCCGGTCGTCGAAGAAATAGTCGGGGATGGCGCCCCAGTTGATCTTGCCTTGGGCGAACGCGTACACGATCAGGGCCATCAGGGCGATGGCGATGAGCGCCGAGAGATACCGCCCGTAGTGCCGCACCGGGATCGCCTTGATGGCGGTCGGCCCGGCCGCGGGCGGCGGCGTGTCCTGGGGGCCGCCGCCCGTCTTGTCTATGTCAACAGACACGGATGTTGCCTTTCACGACGTCGCGGACGTCCATGACGTGTGCCGCGCGGTCAATGACGTGGAACGCGCGGTCACTTGCCGCCGTTGAGGGTCGCCGACTTCACGGCACCGGCCTCGACGCCCCACTTGGCGATGACCTTGTCGTACTCGCCGTTCTTGATGATCGCGTCAAGGGCGGCCTTGATCGCGTCCCGCAGCTGCTTCTGGTCCTTGGAGACCGCGATGCCGTACGGGGCGGCCTCGACCTGGTCGCCGACGAGCTCGAAGTCCTTGCCGCCGCCCGCGGTCTTCACCGCGTACGCGGCGACCGGGAAGTCGGAGGAGCCGGCGTCCGCGCCGCCGGAACGCAGCCGGGTCTGCGCCTGCTGGTCGTCGTCGAAGGACTGGATGCCGAGCTTCTTGCCGGAGGGGCACTTCTTGGCCTGCGACTTGGCGAGGTCGTGGGAGACCGTGCCGCGCTGCACGACGATCTTCTTGCCGCAGAGGTCGTCCCAGGTCTTGATCCCCTGGGTCTTGCCCTTGGGGGTGTAGATCGAGACGCCCGCGTTGAAGTAGTCGACGAAGTCGACACCCTCGCCGACCTTCTTGCCGGTGTCGGAGTCGACGCCGTTCTGACGGTCCTTGGTGTCGGTCATGGCCGACATGGCGAGGTCGTAGCGGTTCGACTTCAGGCCCGTGACCAGCGTGTCGAACGTGCCGTTCTGGAACTCGAACGTCACGCCCAGCTGCTTGCCCATCGCCTTCGCGAGGTCGGGGTCGATACCGATGGCCTTGCCGGACTTGTCCTTGAACTCCACGGGTGCGTAGGC
Source organism: Streptomyces sp. NPDC002795 (assembly GCF_042888725.1). Taxonomy (NCBI): domain Bacteria; kingdom Bacillati; phylum Actinomycetota; class Actinomycetes; order Kitasatosporales; family Streptomycetaceae; genus Streptomyces; species Streptomyces sp. NPDC002795. The sequence goes on along the minus strand of NZ_JBIAQB010000002.1, from coordinate 34,776 downwards.
GATGTCGGAACCGACCCGGATGACGCCCTTGTCGCGGATCTCCTTCGGGAGCTTGTCCGCGAGCGGCGCGGACTTCGTGCCGGACTTGGTGCTGTCATCGGACTTCGTCTGGTCACCGCAGCCGGTCAGCAGCAGGGTGCCGGCGACCGCGATCGCGCCGACCGCGGCTATCCGGGACTTCGCGGACTTCGCGGTCGTGCGCTGGGTGGTGCTTGCGGTCATGGTTGGTTCCTCCGGCCGGGGTGGGAGTTGCCGTGCTGGTCGCCTTGGCACACACCTTCGGGTGTCGCGACCTCGTGTGATGACGGCATCTTGCCATTCGGACTTGCCGATTCAGGAGGTCAGCCATGTCAAAATCGGATAACGGGTTACCGAAGAGTGCCAACCGCCCCCGGTTTCAGGGTGCATGGGGGGTGCAGTATCTGCGGAACTTCCGCCCCTTGGCCGGAGATCCTCCGGTGGGCCGCCCGCTGTCTCACCATTCGGGCGGACTTCTCTCGTTTTGTGCGATCGCCTTGTGGACTTGTCCATATATTCGGCTATGAGTCATGTCACCGAGGCGTGATCGATCACGGGCGGGCTCGTCGCCGACACCGCGCGTCAGGTAAGAAGGTTCTTTACACCCCTCATCCGGGGCAGAGCCTGTCTTTGGGCCCCCGCCGTCCGCGCGAAGCGCGGGCGCAGCGGCGGTCGGTGCGTGCGATCGGCGTGCGGAGCGCCAGGTCATGTGGCGGAGCCACCTGTCCTGGGGGGCCGTGCGGCGATCGTGCGTGCCGGGCGTCGGGGCGCAGGCGGGGGTCCAAAGACAGGCTCTAGGGCGCGCGTGCGGCGTGTCCGTCGCGCAGGTGCCTATCAGGTCGGCCCACAACAGGACCGTCCGGCGCGTGCGCGGTGCCCGCCCGTCCCTCAATCAGGGACGGAACCACCCTCAACTTGTGCAAATTGACTTAAGGGGTCAGAAAAGTGGCAGCGGAGATCGTCAACCCTCGCAGCGACGCGAGTACCGGCAACGAGGGCTCCGACGAGCCCTTCGATCCGGCTTTCGCGCTGCATCGTGGCGGCAAGATGGCCGTGCAGGCCACCGTGCCGGTCCGCGACAAGGACGACCTGTCCCTGGCGTACACGCCCGGCGTCGCGAAGGTGTGCACCGCGATCGCCGAGCAGCCGGAGCTCGTTCACGACTACACGTGGAAGTCGAGCGTCGTGGCCGTCGTGACGGACGGCTCGGCCGTCCTCGGACTCGGTGACATCGGTCCCGAGGCCTCCCTCCCGGTGATGGAGGGCAAGGCCATTCTCTTCAAGCAGTTCGGTGGCGTGGACGCCGTGCCGCTCGCGCTCTCGACGAACGACGTCGACGAGATCGTCGACACCGTCGTGCGCCTCGCCCCCTCCTTCGGCGGCGTGAACCTTGAGGACATCTCGGCCCCGCGCTGCTTCGAGATCGAGAAGAAGCTCCAGGAGCGCCTCGACATCCCGGTCTTCCACGACGACCAGCACGGCACCGCCGTCGTGACGCTGGCCGCCCTGAAGAACGCGGCCCGGCTCAGCGGGCGCGCCCTCGGCGACCTGCGCGCCGTGATCTCCGGCGCCGGTGCGGCGGGCGTCGCGATCGCGAAGTTCCTCCTTGAGGCGGGCCTCGGCGACGTCGCGGTCACGGACCGCAAGGGCATCGTCAGCCGGGACCGCGAGGACCTCACGCAGGTCAAGCGCGAGCTCGCCGAGATCACCAACAAGGCGGGCCTGTCCGGCTCCCTTGAGGACGCCCTCGCGGGCGCCGACGTCTACATCGGTGTCTCGGGCGGTACGGTCCCCGAGCCCGCGGTCGCCTCCATGGCGCCGGGTGCCTTCGTGTTCGCGATGGCCAACCCGAACCCCGAGGTGCACCCCGACATCGCGCACAAGTACGCGGCTGTCGTGGCGACCGGGCGTTCGGACTTCCCGAACCAGATCAACAACGTGCTCGCGTTCCCCGGCATCTTCGCCGGTGCGCTCCAGGTCCGGGCCTCCCGGATCACCGAGACGATGAAGATCGCGGCGGCCGAGGCGCTGGCCGCGGTGGTCGGTGACGAACTGTCCGCCGAGTACGTGATCCCGTCGCCGTTCGACGAGCGGGTGGCGCCGGCCGTCACGTCGGCGGTTGCCGCTGCCGCTCGGGCCGAGGGCGTGGCGCGCCGGTAGTTCCCGGTTCGTTCGGCTCGTTTGGCTCGTTCGGTGAAGGCCCCGCCTCTGGCGGGGCCTTTCCCGTGTTCGTGGCTACGGGACGTGTGTCACAGGTGGCGGAGGTTCCCCGGCCCTGGCGTGACGCCTATCGTCAAGGTCATGTTCGCCGCCTACGCAGCCCGAATCGACCGTGATCAGCCGCTGAACGGCCTGGAGTTGGGGGAGCGGCCCGCCCCCGAGAACCGGCCCGGCTGGACCACCGTGAACGTCAAGGCCGCCTCCCTCAACCACCACGATCTGTGGTCGCTGCGCGGGGTCGGCCTGGGGGAGGAGTCCCTTCCGATGATCCTCGGCTGCGACGCGGCCGGGATCGACAGCGAGGGCAACGAGGTCGTCCTGCACTCCGTCATCGGCCAGACCGGATACGGGGTCGGGCCGCGCGAGAAGCGCTCCATCCTCACCGAGAAGTACCAGGGCACCTTCGCCGAGCAGGTCACCGTGCCCGAGTGGAACGTGCTGCGCAAGCCGAAGGAGCTCTCCTTCGAGGAGGCCGCGTGCCTGCCGACCGCGTGGCTCACCGCGTACCGGATGCTCTTCACCAACGCGGGTGTACGTCCCGGTGACTCGGTTCTCGTGCAGGGTGCGGGCGGCGGGGTGGCCACGGCCGCGATCGTGCTTGGCAAGGCGGCGGGGCTGCGGGTCTTCGCGACCAGCCGCGACGAGGCGAAGCGCAAGCGGGCCCTGGAGCTCGGTGCGGTGGAGGCCGTGGAGACGGGTGGGCGGCTTTCGCAGCGGGTGGACGCCGTGATCGAGACCGTGGGCGCCGCCACGTGGTCGCACTCCGTCAAGTCCCTGAAGCCGGGCGGGACTCTGGTCATCTCGGGGGCGACGAGCGGGCCGAACCCGCCCGCCACGGAACTGAACCGGATCTTCTTCCTTGAGCTCAAGGTCGTCGGCTCCACGATGGGGTCCAAGGACGAGCTGGAGGATCTGCTGTCCTTCTGTGCCGCCACGGGCGTCCGGCCCGTGATCGACGAGGTACTGCCGCTGGACCGGGCCCGTGAGGGCTTCCAGAAGATGGCGGGTGGCGAGCTGTTCGGGAAGGTCGTGCTGAGCGTCTGACGCGGCGCGGGGAGGGGCGTGGCGGCGGCTTGCCGGGCGCCCCTTTTTCATGCCCTCTTCCGCACCCGTGTTGTCAATTTTGGTTGACGCCTGGCGCGTGTCAACCTACATTGACAACATGACTGATGCGACGGATCTCGCCGAGCAGGCGGGGGCCCGCGATCCGCGGGTCGGGCTGCGGGCGGTCGCCGCGTTGCGGCGGCTCCTTGAGCAGTTGGAAGCGGTACAGGTGCGCAGTGCGCGCAATCAGGGCTGGTCGTGGCAGGAGATCGCGGCCGAACTCGGGGTCAGCCGGCAGGCCGTGCACAAGAAGTACGGGAGGCGATGAGCGATGTTCGAGAAGTTCACCCAGGGCGCCCGGGACGTGGTGAAGGGGGCCTTCGCCCGGGCCGAGCGGGAGCGCGCGGAGCGCGTCGACGAGGGTCATATGTTGCTCGCGCTCCTCGACGGCAGCGGAACGCGCGGCGCGTTTGTGCTCGGCGCGCTCGGTGCGGACACGGAGGAGTGGCGTACGTCGATCGGGCGGGCGCTTGCGGGGGTGCGGCGCAGGGCGGGGCTCTCGCGGGCCGATACCGAGGCGCTCGCAGGGATCGGCATCGACGTGGAAGAGGTCGTCGCGCGGGTCGAACAGGCCCATGGTGAGGGGGTGTTGACCGGTGGGCGTCGGGTCGGCGGGCGGCGGCCGCTCACCCGTGAGGCCAAGGGGGTGCTCGAATCCTCCCTGCGCATCGCCCTCGCTCATCACGACAGGGCCATCGGCGACGAGCACCTCCTCCTCGCCCTCGCCTCGCGCCCGGGCGTCGCCTCCGAGGTCCTGGCGGAACACGGGGTGACGGTGGCCGGGGTGGAGCGGGTGCTGTATGGGGGCGGGGAGGCGGTGGCCGGTTGACCTGGGCCGGGGTTGGCGCCTGTGGTGATGTGTGCGCGGCACCGGGGTCTTTGGGCTGTGCCGGGGGTGGCGCCCGTCGTCATGGGTGCGCGGCACCGGGGTGCCGCCTTGCCCACCCTGCCGCCCAAGGCGGCAGATTGCCCAAGGCGGGGCGGGGTCGACCGCCATGGGCGGGGAGGCGTGGTTGGCGGCAGATTGCCCAAGGGAGTGGCGGCCGGCCGGCTCGGGTGGGCAGATCAAGCCCCTGCGGCGATTGAGCAGCGGGGTCCGGGGCGGAGCCCCGTGGCGTGGGTGCCCGGCCCCGGTCTACACCTTCGGTGTCCGTAGCGTCGACCCGATGCGGGCCGCCGCCTCCGACAAGTGGCGGCGTGCCTCACCGAGTTGGGACTCCGATACGCCCTGGTCGCGGGCCGCGTCGCGGATGTCGTCGCGGAAGCGGTCCAGGAGGCGGTCCAGGTCGCGGGCCGGGTCGCCGCTGGAGTCCTCCGAGGCCCACGACGGGACGTACTCGACGGGAGCCTCGTCGCTCGGCGGACGGTACTGAGGGGCGGCGGGCGCGGCGTCCTTGCTCCAGGACTTGCCGAACTCGCCGAACTCCTTGGCCAGTTCGGTCAGGCCCTCACGCACCCCCGACGGCCAGTCGCCGCGCGTGAAGTGGTCCTGCACCTGCTCCTGTACGCGCTTGGCCATGCGCTGGAAGTCCTCCGCCGCCTGCGCCCGCACCTCCTCCTGCGACTCCTTGGCCTGGCGGCGTGCCCGCTGGGCCTCCTCGCGGGCCCGGCGGCTCTCGTCCTTCGCGCGCCGCGCCTGCTCCTTCCACTCGTGCTTGGCGCGCCGCACCTCCTCCTTGGTGGCGCGCCACGCGTCCTTGTCCATGAAGTCACCGGGGCCGGGCCCCGTGCGGGTCTGGGACGCGGCCGCACGCACCTCGCGGCGCAGATCGCCCGCCGCTCCCCGCACGTCGTCCCTGATCTCCGCCGCCAGCTCGGCGACGGACTCGCGGATCTCCAGCTCAAGGTCGGCCAACTCGCCGCTGCGGTCCGCCAGTTCGGCCCGGCCGGCCTCGGTGATCGCGTAGACCTTCCGGCCGCCCTCCGTGGTGTGCGTGACCAGGCCCTCGGACTCCAGCTTGGAGAGCCGCGGGTAGACCGTGCCGGCCGAGGGCGCGTACAGGCCCTGGAAGCGCTCCTCAAGGAGGCGGATCACCTCGTACCCGTGGCGCGGCGCCTCGTCGAGCAGCTTCAGCAGGTAGAGACGCAGGCGGCCGTGGGCGAAGACGGGGGGCATGTCAGAGGACCTTCTTGTCGGCGGAGTCGGCGGGGGCGGCGTCCTGCGGCTCGGGGGTGTCCGAGGGCTCCGGAGGGTGCGGGGCCTCTTCCGAGGGGGGCCTGCGCAGCAGGGCGATCGATCCGGAGACCGTCGTCGCCTTCAGTTTGCCGGTGCCCGCGCCCAGGCGGCCGGTGATCTTGTGCGCGCCCCAGGCGCCCGCCACCCGCAGATCCTCAAAGGCGTTCGACACCGCTCCGCTCGCCGTGTTCGCCTCGACCTCCGTGTCCGCCGGGTGCGGGATGCGGATGGCGATCTCGCCGGAGACGCTCGTCAGGTTCACGTCCGTGGGCCCCGCGGGGTCCAGGTCCACGATCACCGACCCGCTCACCGTGTCCGCCTTCACGAAGGAGCCCGAGCCGTCGACGACGGTCAGGTCCCCGGACACCGAGTTGAACCGGAGGTCACCCGTGACCGCCTGCGCCTCGACGCCGCCGGACACCGTGCTGGTGCGCACCGGGCCCGTGACGCCCACGAGTGTCGTGTCGCCGGTGACGCCCTTCACCTCCGTGGGCCCCTCGGTGCCCGAGACGACGGCGCCCGCGCTGACCACGCCGACCTCGACCCGCGTGTCCGCCGGTACCGCGAGCGAGACGACCGCGCTGCGGTGCCAGCCCTTGCGGTCGAGCCACTTGAGGAAGCCCTTCCAGGGCAGGTCGTCGTACGCGACGGTGAGGACGCCGTCCGACTGCGTCACGCGCAGGGGCGGTCCCTCGATCTCCGAGACCTCCAGGCGGGCCGGGCCCTCGGCCGTCCCGACCACATTCACCGCACCACTCACGATGCGTACGTGCAGGGCCGACACCGGCTCGTCGAAGACGAGCTTCCGCGGCTCCGTGACGGACCACTCGGGCATGGTGCGACCTCCTTGACGGCCAGGAGCGAACGCGCCATATCGCGTCCTCTGTCAAACACGATATATCGCGGATGGGGAAAGTCAAGACTGTCGCGGAAGTCCGTGCCCCGACGCCCGGCAGGCCGTCCAATTGCTGCGGAAATGCACCGACTTGCCCTAGCGTGGGGCCATGTCGTCCCTCGAACCCGCCGGTGCGCTGCTGCTCTGCCGCGCCGAACCGTCCGTCGTCGGGCCCGCCGCCCAGCTGCTGCGCGAGCGGATGCTGCTCACCCGCGCCGGACGTGAGTGGAGCGTCCTCGTGCCCGAGGCGAAGCCATGGCTGTCCATGGAAGACGGCGGCGGCGAGCCCGTCGACCGGGTGCTCGGCGGCTGGGCGGGCGCGCTCGCCGTCGGAGCGACCTGGCCGGTGCTCGCGCTGTGGTGGGACGCCGACCGCAGCGGATTCACGCTGGCCTCCGGGTTCCGCCGCCCCGTCGGCTACGAATGGCTCGCGAACGGCACCCCGGTCGGTGAGGCCGAGGCACTGCGCACCTTCGCGGCGCGCCTGGGCCTGGATCCCGTACACGACTTGCAGGCCCTCGAAGCCCTCGCGAAACCCGAGACCGGCGACAGCGCGGCCGACGCGCGCGCCCGCATGGTCGGCCTGCTCGCGGTGCTCACCCGCGCCGGACTCGCCCTCCCCGCCGGGCTGACTCCCGGCGAACCCGCCGACCGGCTGCGCGAGGTCGCGCGCGTCCAGCCGGACGCGCAGCAGGTCAGCTGGTCGGGCTGGCGCGACGCCGTGCACGCCGAGCTCGATGTCGTGGAGGCTACGAGCGTCGGCCCCTGGCTGCGCGGCCCCAGGGCCCGGCTGATCGCCGCGGCCCAGCTCGCGGCCGGGCTCCCGCTCACCGCGCACGGACTGCGGCGGCGCAGCGGCGGCTGGACCGCCGCCGGGGCGCTGCTCCTGCTGCACGGTGCGCTGGGATTCGCGTACGACAAGGTGCGCGCGGCGAGAAAGGCCCCCTGAGGTCCTACTCCTCGTCGTCCTCGTCCTCGTCGTCGAGCCGCGCCAGCCACGTGGCGAGCCGCTCCACCGGGACCTCGAAGTCCGGGTTGAGGTCGACGAAGGTCCGCAGTTGCTCGGCGAGCCACTCGAAGGTGACCTCCTCCTCGCCGCGCCGCTTCTCCAGCTCTTCGATGCCGCGGTCCGTGAAGTACATGGGGCTGTTTCTCCTGCGTGCGGGGCCCGCGCGGACGCGCGGGCGTGGTGTGACTGCCCACCAAGCCTATGGGGGCGGGCGACCTTGAAGCCCGCCCGAGGGGTAGCTCCCGTTCATCCGGGGAAGGACCCTTGTCCCGCAGGGCGGGTCGCGGGGAACGGGAAACGGGGGAGCGGTATGGGGCAGGAAGAGACCAGAGTCGCGCGGATCGCGCTGCCGGACGGGACGCCGGTGTGGGCCCGGATATCCGGTTCGGCCGATGAACTGGGCGTACGTGAGGGGGAGTTGTCGTACTCCGACACCGGGTTCACGGATCGCGTGGAGGCGAGTGTCGAGAGTCTGCACGCGCTTGTGACGGGGGTCGCGCGCTCCCTCGCGCGGCCGCTGCGCGCCGTGCGCCCCGACGAGGTGAGCGTCGAGTTCGGCGTCGAACTGACCGCCAAGGCGGGCAAGGTCGTGGGACTCCTCGCGGACGGCGAGGCGAAGGCGGGCATCAAGGTCACGCTGACCTGGAACGAAGGACCGCCCGACCTGGAGAACCCGCAGGAGCCCGCCGCCCACGCGGCCACCGGCGCGCCACCGGCCCCCCACCCGGCTACCGCTGTGCCACCCGCACCCCGCGCGGCCCCGGGCGCATCGCCCGGCGCCCCGGCGCACGGGGGCGCCGACCCGACGGTCGCCGGGGCCGGGGCATGACACCAGTGCGCGACGGGGGCGCACCGGGCAAGCGGGATGCCGCCCTCCTTGCACTACGTGAACTCGTCATGGCGGCGACCGTACGCATTCATCGCACAGGGGCCGGGTATGCAGCCGACGAACCCGGAAGCTTCGTCGGGAGCGGCTTCTTCGTCGCCCCGAACTGGGTGTTGACCTGCGCACATGTGGCACGCGGCGGGGAAGGGGGCGAGCTGGTGGTGGCCTACGAGAGCGGTCCTGGCCGCGGCACGTCCCACGTACCGGGGGACGTCGTCGCCACGCTCCCCGAGGGCGTCGGCCAGGCGGTGCCCGGAAAGTGGCCCGCCCCCGACCTCGCCCTCGTGCGGCTGCGCGAACCCGTCGACCACGAGTGCGTCTACGTAGCCGAGCGGCCCGCCGCCTACTACAGCGAGGGGGAGGTCTTCTACGCCGGCTGGACCGTGGTGGACGGACAGGTGTGCCGCCTCGACGGGCCGATCGCCGTCAAGGGCACCATCGGCGACTGGTCGTCCGGCGTGCAGCTGCGCCTCGGGGAGAACGACCTGCCGTACGGGATCTCGGGCGGCCCCGTCGTCGACCCGGTGCGCGGCGAGGTCATCGGCGTACTGAAGTCGCGGGCGGACCACGGGCGGGGCGGTACGTCCATCGGGATCGAGCAGCTGCGCACGCTGCCTGCGCCGGTGCCGGGGCAGGCGGTGCGGGCCGAGCACGACGACCTCTACCAGTCGGTCTGCCACGCCCACGACCGCTACCACCGCGACCGTCAGCGGCAGTCGCAGCCCGCCGGGAACACCTGGGCCGATGTGCAGAGCCGACTCGGCGCGCGGCCGGGGCGGACGCTCACCGCGGGCGAGCGCGTCCAGTTGCTCGGCCGGCTCGCCGACCTGCCGCCCCCGGTCAGCACCCGCGGTCTGCTCGACATCATGGAGTCGCTCCCGGAGTTCGAGGGGAGCGCCCCGCTGCCCGCGCCGCGCGGCTGGCGGGACGGGCTCGGGGCCCTCTACGAGGGCGCGCACGACGAGGGCGTGCGCGGGCTCGTACTCGACTACGCGATGCGGGTCCTGTCGGCCGAACGGCCCTTCGTCACGCCGGGCACGTCGGGCGCAGAGGGAGCCCTGTGGGAGTGGGTGCGGCAGGCCGGAGAGGGACGGCTCGACGGCGCGCGCAGACGGCGCATCGAGAAGCAGCGCGTCGAGCGCCTGAGGCAGCGCAGACCACCCGGCGCGGCGCCCGAGCCCGCCCCTGACCGGGCGGCCCGGCCCGCCGCGCTGCTCGAACTCGTCGAGCGGGGCTGGGAGCGGGACCACTGGGACTGGCAGGTGTACGTGACCCGGCCCGACGGCGCGCGCGACTGCGTGCGCCAGGACGAGCGCACCCCGACCGAGGACCTCCCGGAGCGGCTCGCCGCGCCCCTCGCGGAGGCCTTCCGGCAGTGCGACGAGCCGGGGTGGCCCGCGACCCTCCAGGTGGTGCTTCCGCACACCCGCCTCGACCTGCCGGTGGACGGCTGGCGGCTGCGACCGGACGAGCCGCCGCTCGGCGTGCGCGGCCCCGTCGTGCTGCGCTGCGGCGACCGGGACCGGCTGCCGGGCGAGCCGGGGTTCGAGGACTGCGCCCCCGCCCCGCCCGAGTCGGACGAGGACCGCGCGGACCGCTGGCGATGGCTGCACGCGCACGGCGCCAGGGCCGAGATCCTCGACTGCGACGACGGCGTGCCCAGGCCGGTGCCGGAGGGCTTCGAGTTGCGCAACCTGTCACCCGGATCCGTACCGGTGATGTGCCGCTACGGAGAGCACCGCTACGAGGACGACACCGAGGCGCTGGCCCGGGTACTGCTGGGCGGCTTCGGTGTCGCCCTGTGGCGCCGCGGCCCGGCCCGCTCGGCGGCGGTGTGCGGCGAGTTCCACCGTGGCGCCGCTGTCACGGTCGCGGACGCGCGCGGGGCGCGGCATCTCCCGGAGCGCGTCCACGAGTTGCGCAGGAAGCTCCTGGCGAGCCACACGGAGGCGTACTGGGCCGACGGCATCGCCCTGTTCTACGACGATCCGAACCAGCCCCTGCCGGGCTCCGGGGAACTCCTGGAGGCGCCGTGACGCCACCGCGTCGCACCGCCTCCGGGCCGTTTGGCCGACGGATCGCCACACGGCCCGACCGGGCCGCTCCGGAAGGGCCCTTCAGGCCAGCTCCCCACGGAGCCCTTACCAGCGCCACGAACCATCGATACCGTGAGGCACGTCCCTTGGGCTGCCCTGCTGGACGAGTGACGACGAGGACCGGATCATGACCGAATCCAGTGAGTGGCTCATCTACCGTGGCGCCGGCGAACCCCACGAGGGCCTCGACCGACTGCCCCCGCCGCCGCCCTGGCGCGACTTCTCGGGGCGGTCCACCGAGGAACCGGCCGCGGGTGACGGTTCCGAGGACCGCAGGCTCGGCGCGCACCGGCACCTGGCGGAGCTGCACAGGCCCGGCGCTGAAGAGCTCGAAATGATCAACGCGGCGCTGTATCTGCGCCGCCCCCTGCTCGTGACGGGCAGCCCCGGCGCGGGCAAGAGCACGCTCGCGCACTCGGTGGCGTACGAACTGGGTCTGGGCAACGTACTGCGCTGGTCCATCGTCAGCCGCTCCACGCTCCAGGACGGGCTCTACCACTACGACGCGATCGCCCGCCTCCAGGACGTGCAGATCGCGGCGCAGGGCGGGTTCGGGTCGGCGGCCGGGTCGCCCGGAGCCGTCGAGGGCATCGGGAGCTACATCCGGCTCGGGCCGCTGGGCACCGCGCTGCTGGCGTCGCCGACACCGCGCGTACTGCTCATCGACGAGCTCGACAAGAGCGACATCGATCTGCCCAACGACCTGCTGAACGTGCTGGAGGAGGGCGAGTTCGCGATCCCCGAGCTGGAACGGGTCGCCGACCGGCTACCGGACGGCGAGGCGGAGGTGCTCACCTCCGACGGCGTCAAGGTCCGCGTCCGCGACGGCCGGGTGCGCTGCAACGCCTTCCCGTTCGTGGTGCTCACCAGCAACGGGGAGCGCGACTTCCCCGCCCCGCTGATGCGCCGCTGCATCCACCTCGAACTCGGCAGGCCCGACCACAACCGGCTCGCCACCTTCGTACGCGCCCACCTCGGCGACGAGGCGGCACGCGCGGGCGACGATCTGATCAACCGGTTCCTGGAGCGCTCCCGCAGTGAACTGCTCGCCACCGACCAGCTGTTGAACGCGATCTACCTGACCGACGCGGCCGCCCCCACCAGCCGCGAATCCTTCGCCGACCTCCTGATCCAGCGACTCGACCGCCCGAGGTGAAGCGGTGACTCCCGACGCGACGGCGCGTCAGGGGCCCGGTTCGCCCTCGGAGCCCGGACGCCAGGGCGGCGACCCCGTCGCCGAACTCATCGCCAGGCTGCGGCAGATCGGGCTCGACCCCGACGCCGAAGGGCTCTGCGACGCGCTGTGGCTGGCCAGGTACGCGCGTTCCGCGCGGGCCGCGGATCAGCAGGAGCCCGTCCCTGGCGAACGGCCCACCTACGTAGGGCCGCGGCCGGTACAGGCGCCGACCACCTCGCACTCCGCGCCTACGGAGCGCGAGACCGAGCCCGAACGGCCGGCTCCTCAGGTGTACGACGAGGGCGCCGACCGGCGCGTCGCCCTGTACCCCGTCCCGCGCTCCGGCGGCGGTCGCGCGCGCGGGAGCGGCCGCGCGACCCCGCTCCCGGTCGGCGTCCCTGCCGCGCCCGCGTTCCCCGCACCGCTCGAACTCCAGCGCGCCCTGCGGCCGTTGCAGGGCTACCGCAGCGCCGCCCCGCCCCTGCGCTCGGTGCTCGACGAGACGGCGACCGCGGAGCGCACCGCACGCGCGGGCGGCCTCGTCCTGCCCGTGTTCCGCGCGGTGACCCGCGCCGACGCGCGGCTGAGCCTCGTGATGGACGCGTCCTCGTCGATGCGCGTGTGGGACCGGATGTTCAGCGAACTGGAGCAGGTCTTCAGCCAGTTGGGAGCCTTCTGGGACATCCAGGTCAGCTATCTGCACGAGGGCCCCGACGCGCAGGCCGCCGTCAGCCGCAGCCCCGAGCCGTACGGGGCGCCGTTGCACTCCACCGACCGGCTCAGCGACCCGTCGGGGCGCCAGGTCACCCTCCTCGTCAGCGACTGCGCCGGCCCCCTGTGGCGCAGCGGCCGGGCCCACCGCCTCCTGCACCAGCTGGCCCGGCAGGCCCCCGCCGCCGTGCTCCAGCCCCTGCCGCAGCGCATGTGGAACCGGACCCGGCTCCCGGTCTCGTACGGGGAGTTGAGCCGCGGTGAGGCCCTGGGCGGCGCCGCGGCGCTGCGCGTGCGGACGGCGGCGGGGCCCTCGGCGCAGGCCCGCGCGGGCGCGCTCCCGGTGCCCGTGCTGCCGCCCGAGCCGGTGGCGCTCGGCGCCTGGGCGCGGCTCCTGTCGGGTGCCGGCGCGGGACCGGTCGCGGGGGCCGTCGGCTGGGTCAGGGCGGACCAGCGACGGGCCTCGGCGGGGCGGCAGGCGCAGCGGCCCTCGGTGCTCGAACTGGTCTCCCGGTTCCGCTCCACCGCCTCACCGGACGCCGGCCGGCTCGCCGGGTTCCTGGCGGCGGCCCCGCTGTGCCTGCCGGTGATGCAACTGGTGCAGCGGACCATGCTGCCCGGATCCGGCCCTTCCGAACTGGCCGAGGTGCTGCTCAGCGGGCTGCTCACGCGTACCAAGGAGGAGCACGGGGGCGGCAGCGGCGACGGTGTTCATGGTGTTCAGTGGTACGAGTTCGCGCCGGGCGTGCAGGAAGCGCTGCTCGGGCCGCTCGGCAGGGACGAGGCCGTGCTGGTCCTCAAGCACTGCTCGGAGTACATCGAGGCCCGCTTCGGCAAGGGCGGCCCCAACTTCCCGGCCCTCGCGCTCGCCCAGCTGGGCGACGGCGGCGGGGACACGGGCACCGACCGCCCCACAGACCGCCCCGCCGGTACCGGCACCGGATACCGGCCCCCGCACGCCGTGGGCGGCGACAACGGCGACGCCGGGGCGAGCGGCGCCGACCTCGTCCCGCAGCCCTTCGCCGAAGTCGCCGCACGAGTCCTGGAGCGCTTCATGCCGCTGCCCGAACAGTTCGCGCTGTACGGGCGGCCGGGACAGGACAGGCCGCAGGAGGCGCCGCCCACCCACCCCGCCGTCACCCGCGCCCGCGCGCTCGCCGCGCGCTTCGACGGCGAGCGCATGGTGCAGGACCTCATCGACGCGGTGCAGCTGCTGCGCGGCGCCGCCGAACACGAGCCGCCCACGGAGCGGGACTTCGAGCTGTGGGCCGAGTACGCCCACTGTGTGCTGCGTCTGTGGGAGGTACAGGGCGGAGCGGAGCTCCTGCGCGAGGCCGAGCAGGCCGCCGAGCGCGCCGCCGCCCACCCGCACGCGCTGCGCGAACGTGCCGTCCTAGCGCGCGTGCTCTCCACCGCCGCCACCGACCGCAGGCGCCGCGGCGACCGGAACGGCGCGCTCGAACTGCTGCGCAGGGCCGACCGCGAGTACGCGGTGGCCTGCTCGGCGCCCGACCTGCCGGAGCAGGAGGCACTGCGGCTCACCCTGGAGCGCGTCGGCGCCCTGGAGGCCCAGTGGCGGCTCGGCGGCGACAGCGCGCTGCTCCAGGGCGCCGTCGGCATGCTGGAGGCGTTCGTCGACACCTGGCCCGACCGCCTCCACCCGCCCGAACTCCCGCTCGCCCACGGCCGGATACTGCTCCGGTTGTCCGGCGCCGCGTCCGACGGCGAGCAGGCCGTCAAGTACGCGGAGCAGGCAGCGGGCTCCCTGCGTACCGCCCTGAGCAGTGAGGCGCGGGACCCCGGCGGCGCGCCTCGGGTGCGGGTGCTGCTCGACCTGGTGGACGCCCTACTCGTCTCCGGTGACGCCCTCGACGAGGCGGCGGCACGGGTCGACGAGGCGCTCGCGGCGGCCCGCGACCAGCGGCTGCGCGCCGCGGTCCTGCTGCGGGCCGCGCGCCTCGCCCGCGCCCGGCACGCCGAGTCCGCGGACCCGCGTGAACTCCAGGAGGCGGCACGCCACTTCGAGCAGGCGGCGCACTGGATGCCGGGGGACTCCGCGGCCCACGCCGACGCGCTCGCCGAGTGGGGCGAGGTGCTGCTGTGCCGGGCGGGCGCCGCACCGGCCACGCCCGCCGAGCAGGATGCCCTGTCGCGGGCGGTCCGGGTACTGCGGGACTGCCGCGCCCAGACCCCGGAGGGCAGTGCCCGGCTCGCCCGCCGGCTGCTGCTGCTCGGCCGCGCCCTGATGCTGCGCTACCGCGCGCGCGGGGACCGCGTCGACCTGCGGGAGGCCGAGTACCTCCTGGGACTCGCCGCCGCGGAGGCGGACGACTTCCTGCCGGCCGCGCGCAGCTGGCTGGAGCTAGGCCAGGTGCAGTTCGAGGTGTTCCGCAGCCTCGGCCGCCCGGCCCGCCTCGACGAGGCGGTGGACGCGTTCCGGTACGCCGCCGAGTCGGCCCGCGGCGCCGAGCGGGAGGCCGATACGGAGCACTCCCGCCAGGAAGCCGTCCTTCTCGGCGCGCAGGCACACCACTTACGGGGTATGTCCTACGAAGCGGCGGCGCGTCCGCGTGCCGCCCGCGAGGCCTATCGGGCGGCACGCCGCGAGTGGTCGAGGCTGCCCGACGACAACGTGACCAGGAGCGGACCGACGGCACGGCAGACAGCGGAGCGCATCGCCGAGCTGAACTGACACCGGGCCGTCGGCCGGGGAGAGGGGAACGTCATGGACGCACAGGAGTCACACCAGGAACCGGCCGAACCGTGCCCGGACCTCACCACCCTGAGCCTCGCCGAACTGCGCGAGGCGCGACACCCGGTACTGGACGAGGTGCTGGCGGACCTACGGGAGCGCGAGGAGCGGCCGGGCGAGATGCTCTGGGGGTTCAGCAGCGCGCTCTGACGCGTCACGGCCCCGCGCGAAGCTGGTTTCGGCCGCCCCGCGCGGGTGAACCGGACAACGTTGCACCGACCACGTTTGTGCCGCGTGCCCCACCGGGAAGGCGCCCCGTACGCGCGAGCCCGTCCCTGCGGGCGCCCGGCATGGGGGGTACCGGAGTGGCTGGAGTCGCACGGGCACCACACCAACGGCCCGCACCTTTCCGGCAGTTCGTCGTGAAGATGCACGGCCGCTGCAACCTCGCCTGCCGCTACTGCTACCTGTACGAGGGCCCCGACCACACCTGGAGCACCCGCCCCGCCGCCGCGGCCCCCGAGGTCCTCGACCGCACCGCCACCCGGATCGCCGAGCACGCGCGCGTACACGGACTCCCGCACCTCTCGCTCGTCCTGCACGGCGGCGAACCGCTCCTCGCGGGCGCCGCCACCCTTGGCCGGTTCACCGAGCTGGTCCGCGAGCGGGCCCCCACGGGCTGCGCGGTGCACGCCGTCGTGCAGACCAACGCCACCCTGCTCACCGAGCGGCGCCTCGCGGCCCTCGCCCGGCACCGCGTCCGCGTCGGCATCAGCCTCGACGGCGGCCTGCCGGCCCACAACGCCCGCCGCGTCGACCGCGCGGGACGCCCGTCCTGGACCGCCGCCACTCGCGGCGCGCGCCTGGTCGCCGAGCGCTTCCCCGACTCGTACGCCGGGATCCTCACCGTGATCGACCCCGCGCAGGACCCGGTGGAGACGTACGAGTCGCTGCTCACGCTCCGCCCGCCGGCGCTCGACCTGCTCCTGCCGCACGGCAACTGGTCCGCGCCGCCGCCCGGCTGGGAGCCGAGCGGCACCGTGTACGGCAACTGGCTGTGCGCCGCCTTCGACCGCTGGTGGGGCGCAGGACACCGGGAGACGCGGGTGCGCCTCTTCGAGGAGTGCCTCGCGCTGCTCCTCGGCCTGCCCTCGGCCGTCGAACCGCTCGGACTCGCCCCGTTCGACGCCGTCGTCGTCGAGACGGACGGGACGATCGAGCAGGTCGACTCGCTCAAGTCCGCCTACGACGGCGCCGCATGGACCGGGCTCGACGTCTTCCACCACGACTTCGACGCCGCGCTCGCCCACCCCGCCGTCGCGGCCCGGCAGGCGGGCGCCGCCGCGCTCGCCGCCGACTGCCGGGCCTGCCCGCTGCTCGACGTCTGCGGCGGCGGCCAGTACGCCCACCGCTACCGCGCGGGACACGGGTTCGCCAACCCGTCCGTGTACTGCGCGGACCTTCAGCGCTTCATCCGTCATGTGGCGGCGGTGCTCACCGCGGACACGGTGCCCGCCGCCCACCCCGAAGGGGACTCCCCTTGACCTCCGTCATGCTCCCGGCGATCCCGGACCACGCCCTGACCGAACTCGGCCGCACCGAAGGCGGCCCGCAGGCCCTCGCGCTGCTCGTCCGCGCCCAGGACACCCGCAGACTGCTCGCGCTGCGCGCCGTGCTCGACGCCGCCACGGAAGCGGACCCACGGCTCTGCCCGCCGGCCGCCCGCAGGCGCCTCAGGGAGGACTGGGCGCTGCTCGAAGCGGCGGACGCCACGACACCGCAGCACCCCGAGTCGCCCGCCCGCGCCCGCCTCCTGCACCCCCTCGTCGGCCCCTGGGCCCAACGCTGCCTGACGCTGCTGCGCACCGACCCCACCCGGCCCGGAGCACACGGACGCAGCCGCCAACTCGCCAGGGAACTCACCCACTTCAGCGCGCTCGCCGCCGCGGCCGCCGCCCGCGCGGGCCTCCCCTTCGACGTCCGCCTGACGGCCCGCGAAGGACTCCTCGGCCTGCCCTCGCTCGGCGCGCTGCGCACATCGACGCCGGATGACACGACGTACCAAGTCACGTACAAGTACGGCCAGGTGAAGATCCGCGGCCGCGGCCGCGCCCCCGTCGTCGTCCGCCCCGAGCGCGGCACCGGCGCCTGGTCCGACGACCCCGCCTGGACCCCCGCCCACGCGCTGCCCGGCCTCACCGCGGACGCGGCGCCCACCCCGCTCGACGACCTCGACCCGTACCGCGGCGCGGAGGGCGGCGCGCACTACCGGGGCGCCAGCGAGCCCGCGGCCCTCGACGACGCCGAGCGCAAGCGCTGGCTGCACGCCTGGTCGGGCACCGCCGTCGAACTGCGCCTCGGCGGCGAACAGCGGCTCGCCGAGGCCGTCGCCCTGCTGCGCTGCCTCGTCCCGCTCACCGCGCCGCCCGGCTCCGACCCGTACGACGCCACGGCAGGCACGTGCAGCGGCACCCGGCGCGAGGCCTTCGGCGCGGTCCTCAGCAGCACCCCGCCCACGGCGCCCGTGTTCGCCGCGACCCTCGTCCACGAGCTCCAGCACGCCAAGCTCCTCGCGGTCGCCCAGCTGGTGCCGCTCCACCGGGCGGGCGGCGCGGCCCGCTACTTCGCGCCGTGGCGCCCCGACCCGCGCCCCTTCGACGGGCTGCTCCAGGGCGCGTACTCGCACCTGGCGCTCGCCGACTTCTTCCAGCGGCGCGCGCTCCTCGTCGGCAGGACCGCCGAGCGCGAGTCGGCGTGGGCCGTGCACGCGCGCTGCAAGGAGCAGGTGGGCGCCGCGCTTCCGGCCGTCGTCGGCTCGACGGACCTCACCCCGCAGGGGCGGCGCCTCGTGGACCAGATGGTCGCCACGTACGAACGGCTCGACGAGCATCCGCCGCCCCGAGGGCACGCCGCACGCGCGCGTGCCTACGTGGACGCGGCCCGTACCCTGTTCGCCGCACGTCGGATGCGGTCAACTGGGTGATTTTTGCGTACGGTTGGGGCGAAGATCTGGGCATGGTTCTACCATTACGTGCCGGGAGGCCGCTGCATGTCTGCAATCCGTAGGCCGGTCGGAGCCACCGGCAAGGGGACCGGGAAATCCACGGTCACCATCAGCTTCGCCGGGTTCAACCGGGCCTGGGCGGCCTGGATCGGAGACCGGCTGGAGCGGCGCGGCCTGCGGGTCGTGTACGCGCGCTGGGACTCCCGCGCCGACGTCCCGCTTGCCGACCTGCTGGGCGACCTGATGCTCGCCGAGGGCCGCGTCCTCGTCATCGTCAGCGAGTGGTACTTCCAGCTCGGCCCGCGCACCCACGAGGAGTGGAACGCGGCGCTGCGCCAGGTCGTCGCCCCCGACGCCGCCCGGTTCGCGGCCGTCTCCGTGACCACCGCCCCGCTGCCCTCCGCCACGACCGTGCTGGCCGCGACGCAGCTCACCAACATGGGCGCCGACGAGGCGGAGCGCCGCCTGCTCGACCGGCTCGACCTGCCGACGGACCCGCTGCCCGAGCCGCCCACCGGCGAGCGGCGCGGGCCCCGCTTCCCCGCCTCCATGCCCGAGGTGTGGGGCGGAGTGCCGCGCCGCAACACGCGCTTCACGGGCCGCGAGCCGCTGCTCAACGACGCGTACCACCTGCTCCAGGGCGCCGAACCCGGCGCGGGCGTGCTCACGATGCATGGCATGTCGGGCGTCGGCAAGACGCAGCTCGCCGCCGAGTACGTCTACCGCTTCGGCTCCGAGTACGACGTCGTGTGGTGGGTCAACGCCGAGGGCCGGGTCACGTACCGCCGCCTGATGGCCGAACTCGCACCCAAGCTGGGCCTGTCCACCGGCCCCGAGTACGGCGAGCGGCTGCGCGCCGTGCGCGACTCGCTGCGCCGCGGCGACCCCTACGGGCGCTGGCTGCTCGTCCTGGACGGCGCCGACGAACCCGACCAGATCTGGGACCTGGTGCCCACGGGCCCGGGGCACGTCCTGATCACCTCCCGGAACCCCGAGTGGACCGAGCACAACAGCAAGCTCCTGGAGGTGCCGGTCTACTCCCGCGAGGAGTCCGTCGCCTTCATCCGCCGCCGCGCGTCGCGGCTCTCAGAACCGGACGCCGAGCAGCTCGCCGAGGCCCTGGAGGACCTGCCGCTGCTGCTCGACCAGACGGCCGGCTGGCTCAATGACTCGGACATGTCCGTCGAGGAGTACATCGGACTCCTGGAGGGCGGCATCGACAAGGACGTCGTCAAGGTCTCCGCCGACTTCCCGGTCGCCTTCCAGACCGCCTGGTCGATCCTGCTCAACAAGCTGCGCGAGACCGTCCCCGAGTCCATCGACCTGCTGCGCCTGTGCACCTTCTTCGCGCCCGGATTCATCCCCGTACGCCTCCTGCGGGACATGCCGCACGACGAACTCCCGGAACAGGTCGCCGGGTTGCTCAACGACCCGCTGCTGTGGAACAAGGCGATCAACCAGCTGCGCCAGTACTCCGTCGTCCGCCTGGAGTCGCACGAGACGGTGGGGGACGAGTCGGCGGCCGCCGGCGAGTCCCTGTACCTGCACCGCATGGTCCACCAGATCGTGCACAAGGACATGCCCGACGAGGACCGGCGCGAGTTCATCGACGTCGTCCGCAGGGCGCTCGCCGCCGCCGATCCGGGCCGGGCCACCGACACCCGCCTGTGGGACGAGTACGCGGCGATCGTGCCGCACCTGAAGTACGCCGACGTCCTGCAGAGCAAGGACCGCAAGGTCCAGAGCATGGTCCTCAACTGCCTGCGCTACATGTACTTCACAGGCGAGTACGTCTCCGGCATCAAGCTCGGCGAGCGCGCCCTCGCCACCTGGCAGCGCCGGCTCGGCGAGACCCACCAGCGGATCTGGGACCTCTCGTACCACCTGTCGAACCTGCTGCGCGCGGCCGGCGAGTACGAGCGCGCCGAGGAGATCGGGCGGACCGCCGTCGACCACCTGCTGGTCGAGCGCGGCGCGCAGGACCTGGACCATCTGCGCGCCAACATGGGCCGCGGCGCCGACCTGTGGGGCCTCGCCCGCTACGAGGAGGCGCGCGAGCTGTACGACTGGCTGTACCCGGCCTACCGCGACCTGCTCGGCGAGCAGGACTCCCGGACCCTCAACGCCCTGAACAACCTGGGCTTCGCGCTGCGCCTGCTCGGCCGCTACAAGGACAGCCTCGACATCGACCGGCGCACCCTTGAGGCGCGCAGGCTGCTCCTCAAGAGCCGGCACCCCTGGGCGCTGTTCTCCGAGATCCACTACGCGACGAACCTGCGGCTGCTCGGCCGCTACACCGAGGCCGAGTCCATGCAGGCGAAGAACGTGCGGGAGTACCGCCTCGTCATGGGCGGCGACAACCCGCAGACGCTGCTCGCCGAGCACAACCTCGCGCAGTGCCTGTACCGGCTCGGCGACCACGGCCGGGCCGGCCCGCTGTTCACCCGCGTTCGGGAGCGCTACGAGCGGCAGCTCGGGGACAACGACCCGCAGACGCTGGCCGCCGCCGTCAGCCACAGCTGCTTCGCCCGCGAGCACGGCGACATCGACCGGGCACGGGAGACCAGCGAGTACGTCATCGCGCGCTACGAGCAGAAGCTCGCCGAAGGGCACCCGTTCATCGCCGGGGGCCGCGCCAACCACGCGCTGATCCTGCGCAGCGTGGGCGAGCGCGACCTGGCCCACGAGCTGATCGAGCAGGCGATGACCGACATGGCCGCGGCGGTCGGCGAGAACCATCCGTGGACCGTGGGCTGCGCCGTCAACGCGTCGGCGCTGCGCAACCTCGTCGGCGACACCGAGTCCGCTGCCGCCCTCAGCGCATCGGCGGCGGCGCGCGCGGCGGAGACCCTGGGCCGTACGCACCCGCTCACGCTCACGGCGCGCGTCGCGCACGCGGCCGACCTGCGGGGCCTCGGAAACCGGCAGGAGGCGGAGAAGACCGAGCAGGAGGCGCTGTCCGACCTGACCGCGACGCTGGGCAAGCAGCACGTCCACACCCTGTCGGCGCGGGCCCGCAACAGGCCGTACTGGGACTTCGAACCGCAGGTGACGTGAGCGCACCCCGGGAAGCCCGAAGGCCCGGTCCCCTCGAAAGGGGGCCGGGCCTTCGGCCTTGCTCGCTGTGGGTCGGGGCCTAGGCCTCGAACACCTCACGCACCAGCTGCTCCTGCTCGGCCTGGTGACGCTTGGCCGAGCCGACCGCCGGGGACGAGCCGTGCGGCCGCGAGATGCGGCGCAGGCGCTCGCCGTGCGGCACATCGGCGCCGACGGCCAGGTCCAGGTGGTCGATCAGGTTGAGCGCGATGAACGGCCAGGCACCCTGGTTCGCCGGCTCCTCCTGCGCCCAGAGGTACTTCTCGGCGTTCGGGAACTTGGCGATCTCGGCCTGGAGCTCGGCACCCGGCAGCGGGAACAGACGCTCGACGCGGATGATCGCGGTGTCGGTGACGCCGCTCTTCTTCCGCTCGGCTTCGAGGTCGTAGTACAGCTTGCCCGCCACGAAGACGACCTTCTTGATCGCCTTCGGGTCCGTCGCACCCGAGTCGACCTCGGTGTCGCCGATGACCGGGCGGAAGCCGCCCACCGTGAACTCTTCCACCTTCGACGCGGCGGCCTTGAGGCGCAGCATCGACTTCGGGGTGAAGACCACCAGCGGCTTGTGGTGCGGGTTGTGCACCTGCCACCGCAGGAGGTGGAAGTAGTTCGACGGCAGCGTCGGCATGGCGACCGTCATGTTGTTCTGCGCGCAGAGCTGGAGGAAGCGCTCGACGCGGGCCGAGGAGTGGTCCGGGCCCTGGCCCTCGTAGCCGTGCGGCAGCAGCAGGGTGACGCCGGACGTCTGGCCCCACTTCTGCTCGGCGGCCGAGATGTACTCGTCGACGATGGTCTGCGCGCCGTTGACGAAGTCGCCGAACTGCGCCTCCCACAGCACGAGCGACTCGGGACGTGCGAGCGAGTAGCCGTACTCGAAGCCCATGACCGCGTACTCGGAGAGCAGCGAGTCGTAGACGTTGTAGCGGGCCTGCTCGGGCGACAGGTAGAGGAGCGGGGTGAAGTCCTCGCCCGTCTTGTTGTCGATGAGCACCGCGTGGCGCTGGCCGAAGGTGCCGCGGCGCGAGTCCTGACCGGAAAGACGGACCGGCGTGCCCTCCAGGAGCAGCGAGCCGAGGGCGAGGGTCTCGCCCATGCCCCAGTCGATCGTCCCGTCCTCGATCATCGCGGCGCGGCGCTGCAGCTGCGGCAGCAGACGCGGGTGCACCGTGACGTTGTCCGGGATGTTGACCTGGGACTCGGCGATGCGCTTGACGACCTCCTGGGAGATCGCCGTCTGCACGGCCACAGGGAACTCGGCCTGCGGGTCGGGGACCTCGGCGGTGGCCGGGTGCGAGACGGCCTCGCGGACCTCCGTGAAGACCTTCTCCAGCTGGCCCTGGAAGTCCTGGAGCGCCTGCTCGGCCTCTTCCAGGGTGATGTCGCCGCGACCGATGAGGGACTCGGTGTAGAGCTTGCGCACCGAGCGCTTCTTGTCGATCAGGTCGTACATCAGCGGCTGCGTGAACGCCGGGTTGTCCGACTCGTTGTGACCGCGGCGGCGGTAGCAGATGAGGTCGATGACGACGTCCTTGTTGAACGCCTGGCGGAACTCGAAGGCCAGACGGGCAACGCGGACGACGGCCTCGGGGTCGTCGCCGTTCACGTGGAAGATCGGCGCCTCGATCATGCGGGCCACGTCCGTGGCGTACATGGACGAGCGCGAGGACTCCGGGGCGGCGGTGAAGCCGACCTGGTTGTTGATGACGATGTGGACCGTGCCGCCCGTGCGGTAGCCGCGCAGCTGCGACATGTTGAGCGTCTCGGCGACCACACCCTGGCCCGCGAAGGCCGCGTCACCGTGCAGGGCGACCGGCAGGACCGTGAAGTCCGTGCCGCCCTTGTTGATGATGTCCTGCTTGGCGCGGACGATGCCCTCGATGACCGGGTCGACCGTCTCCAGGTGGGACGGGTTGGCGGCCAGCGAGACGTTGATCTGCTCGCCGTCCAGGCCGGTGAAGGTGCCCTGGGCGCCCAGGTGGTACTTCACGTCGCCGGAGCCGTGCATCGACTTCGGGTCGAGGTTGCCCTCGAACTCCCGGAAGATCTGCGCGTACGACTTGCCGACGATGTTCGCCAGGACGTTCAGGCGGCCGCGGTGGGCCATGCCGATGACGACCTCGTCGAGACGGTTCTCGGCGGCGGAGTCGATGACCGCGTCGAGCAGCGGGATGACGGACTCGCCGCCCTCCAGGGAGAACCGCTTCTGACCGACGTACTTGGTCTGAAGGAAGGTCTCGAAGGCCTCCGCCGAGTTCAGCCGGCGCAGGATGCGCAGCTGCTCCTCGCGCTCCGGCTTGGCGTGCTGCCGCTCGATGCGGTCCTGCAGCCAGCGGCGCTGCTTCGGGTCCTGGATGTGCATGAACTCGACGCCGGTGGTGCGGCAGTACGAGTCGCGCAGCACGCCGAGGACGTCGCGCAGCTTCATCATCGACTTGCCGGCGAAGCCGCCGACGGCGAACTCGCGCTCCAGGTCCCAGAGGGTGAGCCCGTGCTCGGTGATGTCCAGGTCGGGGTGCTTGCGCTGCTGGTACTCCAGCGGGTCGGTGTCGGCCATGACGTGGCCGCGGACCCGGTAGGAGTGGATCAGCTCGAAGACGCGGGCGGCCTTG
The DNA here is from genome assembly GCF_042888725.1 of Streptomyces sp. NPDC002795. NCBI lineage: Bacteria > Bacillati > Actinomycetota > Actinomycetes > Kitasatosporales > Streptomycetaceae > Streptomyces > Streptomyces sp. NPDC002795. The sequence goes on along the minus strand of NZ_JBIAQB010000002.1, from coordinate 11,083 downwards.
GTGACGTCGTCGTCGTGCGAGGCGTCGATGTCCTTGAGCCAGCGGACCGGCTCGTAGGGGATCCGCAGGGCCTTGAAGATCTCGTCGTAGAACTCGCCCTCACCGAGGAGGAGGTTCGCGACGATGCGCAGGAACTCGCCGGAGGCGGCGCCCTGGATGACCCGGTGGTCGTAGGTCGACGTGAGCGTCATGACCTTCGAGATACCGAGCTTGTTCAGCGTGTCCTGGGACGTGCCCTGGAACTCCGCCGGGTAGTCCATCGAGCCGACGCCCATGATGACCGACTGTCCGGGCATCAGGCGCGGGACGGAGTGGACGGTGCCGAGGCCGCCGGGGTTGGTCAGGGAGACCGTGACACCGGAGAAGTCGTCCATGCCGAGCTTGCCGTCACGGGCGCGCCGGACGATGTCCTCGTAGGCCTGCCAGAACTCGAAGAAGTTCAGCGTCTCGGCCTTCTTGATGCCCGCGACGACCAGCTGGCGGTCGCCGTTCGGCTTCACGAGGTCGATGGCCAGACCGAAGTTGATGTGGTCCGGCTTGACCAGCGTCGGCTTGCCGTCCTTCTCCGCGAAGGAGTAGTTCATCGACGGCATGGCCTTGATGGCCTGCACCATGGCGTACCCGATGAGGTGCGTGAAGGAGATCTTCCCGCCGCGGGCGCGCTTCAGGTGGTTGTTGATGACGATGCGGTTGTCGAACAGCAGCTTCACCGGGACCGCGCGCACGGACGTCGCCGTGGGGACCTCGATGGACTTGTTCATGTTCTTCGCGACGGCGGCGGCGGGGCCGCGCAGCGTCACGAGCTCGGGGCCGACAGGGGCCTCGGTCGTCACTTCTTCAGCCTTCTTCGGTACAGGGGTGGCGGCAGCGGCCGGCTTCGGCGCGGTGGGCGCGGCCGGAGTGGCGGGCTTCGCGGGGGCCGGAGCGGCAGCCTGTGCGGGAGCTGCGGCTGCGGGCTTCGCGGGCGCGGCGGGGGCCTGCGCTGCGGGTGCGGCCGGGGCCGCTGGCTTCTCGGCCGGCTTCGGGGTCGTCGCGGCCCCCGCGGCCGCGGCACCTGGCTTGTAGTCGGCGAAGAAGTCCCACCAGGCTCGGTCAACCGAATTCGGGTCCTGGAGGTACTGCTGATAGATCTCGTCGACGAGCCACTCGTTGGGTCCGAAGGCAGCGGCAGGGTTCTTACCCTGCCCGGCTTGGTCGGTCTCGGTGGAGATGCTCGAGTTACTGGGGGACTGTGGCGACACGGCGGTAACCGCCCTCTTCCGCTTCTCACAAGGTGATGGACAGCGGGAATAAAGGCTACGCCTCCATTCGCGGGACGTGCAGACCGGGCCGTGATCCGTCGCGTAAGTCACACCGGAAATCGCGTTTCGGGCCGTTGAATGGCGGGAAACAAGCGGGGTTTCGGTACGTTCGGATGCGCGCCCGGCGTGTTCTCGTACGCCCGGCGCGCTCTTGACCCGTGCCTGACCGAAACCCTACGTCAACTTGGTGTTCCGGGCTCTCCCGGAAGAGTGACCCTGATCCGGCAGCCGCGAGTGGATTCGGCCACCCGGATCTGCCCGCCGTGCAGTTCGACGGCCCAGCGGGCGATGGCGAGGCCGAGTCCGGTGCCGCCGTCGCCCTTGCCCTTCTGGCCGCCGCTGTCGGAGTCGCCCCGGTTGAAGCGCTCGAAGACCTTGTGCCACTCGGACTGCGGGATGCCGGGGCCCTCGTCGAGCACTTCGAGCTCCAGCGACTCGGGGTAGGGGCCGCGCCGGGCGAGCACGGTGACACGGCCGTGCTGCGGGGAGTGCTTCACCGCGTTGTCGATGAGGTTCGCGACGGCCTGGTGGATGCGCTCCGGGTCGGCGTGCGCCGTCAGCTCGGGGGGCGAGACGTCGAGGTGCAGATGGACGTCCGTACGCGTGTGGGTGCCGGAGCCCGAGGCGAGTCCCGCGCGCTGGGAGACCGCCATGTTGGCTTCCTTCAGGACGCCCGACAGGTACGGCCAGACCTCGAAGCGGCGCGTCTTGAGGGGCACGACGCCGTTGTCCAGGCGGGACAGGTCGAGCAGTGTGTCGACGAGGCGGCCGAGCCGCTCCGTCTGTTTGAGCGCCGTGCGCATCGTCTCGGGATCGGCGGCCATGACGCCGTCCACGACGTTCTCCAGGACCGCGCGCAGGCCCGCGATGGGCGTGCGCAGCTCGTGCGACACATTGGCCACGAGCTCTTTGCGCTGCTGGTCCTGGGCCGCCAGCTCGTCGGCCATGCGGTTGATGGTGACCGCGAGGTCACCGATCTCGTCGCGCCGGCCCGCGCCGCGGACCCGGCGCGAGTAGTCGCCGTTGGAGATGAACCGGGCGACCGTGTTCATCTCGTCGAGCGGAGCCGTCAGCGAGTGCGCCACGAACTGCGTGATCAGCAGCGTGGCGATGATGGAGAAGACGGTGATGAAGCGCAGCTCCGTCGCCGTGTACATCGCCACCATGAGCAGGCCCGTGGTGATGAAGACGGAGACGACGACGAGCGTGCCGAGCTTCGCCTTGACGGAGAAGGGGCGCAGACCGCCGGACGCCCACTGAGGGTTGAACGGCGGCCGGTGCGGCCGCCCGCCCGGTGTCCGGTTCCGGTCCGCACCGCTCACGGGTTCGGCGTCTCCAGTGCGTAGCCCACGCCGTGCACGGTACGGATGCGCTCCGCACCGATCTTCCGGCGCAGCGCCTTGATGTGGCTGTCGACGGTGCGGGTGCCCGAGGCGTCCGCCCAGTCCCACACCTCGGCGAGCAGCTGCTCACGGGAGAGGACCGCGCGCGGCGTGTTCGCCAGGCACACGAGAAGGTCGAACTCGGTCGGGGTGAGATGCACGTCCTCACTCCGCACCCGCACGCGACGCTGCGCGTGGTCGATCTCCAGCTCGCCGAGCCGCAGTATGCCGCTGCGCGGTGTCGTGGCGGCCAGCGCGGCCCGCTCGACCCGGCGCAGCAGCACGTGCACGCGCGCCGCCAGCTCCCGCATGGAGAACGGTTTGGTCATGTAGTCGTCGGCTCCCACACCGAGGCCAACCAGCATGTCCGTCTCGTCGTCGCGGGCCGTGAGCATCATGACCGGCACGGGACGCTGGGCCTGCACGCGGCGGCAGACCTCCAGGCCGTCGAAGCCGGGCAGCATGATGTCGAGGATCAGCAGGTCGGGCTGCCAGGCCTCGGCCGTGTCCACCGCCGCCGGGCCGTCCTGCGCGGTTTGCACGAGGAATCCCTCGGCACGCAGTCGGGCGGCGATGGCATCGACGATGGTCGGATCGTCCTCGACGACAAGGACCCGTCGCTGGGCTCCCTGAGTCGTCGTGGTGGTGTTGTGGGAGGTGTGTGTCTGCTCCATCGCCCCGCCCCTGAGTGCGCGCCGTCGTGACGCGCTTGACGCTTGAATGATCGGGTTTCGGACGTCAGCGTACGGGGAGTTACCGCCGGTCGGCTACGTGGGCCTCAGTGCGAGGTGCACCACGTCAGGGACGCCCCGGACAACCGGGATCTCTTCGGTGCGCACCGCCTGGAATCCGGCATTCCGCAAGGTTTCTTCAAAATTTGCTGACGGCTGTGCGGACCATACGGCGAGAACACCGCCCGGGTCGAGTCGATCCGCGCAGGCGGCGAGGCCGGCCGGTCCGTAAAGGGTGTCGTTGTCCTCGGTGACGGTCCAGTCGGGGCCGTTGTCGATGTCGAGGCAGAGCGCGTCATAGGTGTCCGTGGCCGTGTGCAGATGCCGTACGAGGTCGGCCTCGACGATGTCCGTACGAGGGTCGGCGAGGGCCTCGGCGGACAGCTCGCGCAGCGGGCCGCGCCGGTGCCAGTCGATGATCGCGGGCTCCCGCTCGACGACCGTGATGCCGCCCCAGCGCGGGTCCGCGGCCGCGTGCGCGAGGGAGAAGCCGACGCCGAGGCCGCCGATGAGGACGCGCGGCCTCTCGTGGGCGGGGAGGGCCGAGAGCGCCGCGTCGACGAGGCGGCGCTCGGAGCGGCCGTCCGAAGTGTCCATCAGGAACGTGCCGTTGGCGATGATCTGGAGCAGGTCGCCGTGACGGCGCAGGACCACCTCGCCGAAGGGGCCTTCGCGGCGATCGAGGACGACGGGTTGATCGGGGTGGAGCAGGGTCGTCATGGCCGCCATTGTGGCCGACGAGGTGGTGGGCGCGCGGGCATTTTCTGTGGTCCACGTCTCACATGGAACTCGTCACAGAGGGTGACCCGACTGCCGCGACAGTCGTGATCGCTGACAGCGAACGCCCGGGACGGAACATCTGGAGGCTCCCGAGCATTGAGCCCATGTAACTCAACTTGACTGCCAAAGGGGAGATCATGGCTTCGACGTCCACACCGCTCACCCTGCCCGTGCTGCCGCTCGACGACGAGGTCGTGCTGCCCGGAATGGTGGTGCCCCTGGACCTCAGCGACACCGACGTACGAGCCGCGGTGGAGGCCGCGCAGGCCGCCGCGCGTACTGGACCCAGCAAGCCGAGGGTGCTGCTTGTTCCACGCGTCGACGGGACGTACGCGAACACCGGTGTGCTCGGCACCGTCGAGCAGGTCGGCCGCCTCGCCGACGGCGACCCCGGCGCCCTGATCCGCGGCGTCGGCCGCGTGCGCATCGGCGCCGGCACGACCGGGCCGGGCGCCGCCCTGTGGGTGGAGGGCCTGACCGTCGAGGAGGAGGTTCCCGAGCCCCTGCCGGGCGCCGTCACCGAACTCGTCAAGGAGTACAAGGCCCTCGCCACGAACTGGCTGAAGAAGCGCGGCGCCTGGCAGGTCGTGGACCGCGTCCAGGCCATCGACGACGTGTCCGCGCTAGCCGACAACTCCGGCTACTCGCCGTTCCTCACCACCGCCCAGAAGGTCGAGCTGCTCGAAGCGGCCGACCCGGTGGAGCGCTTGAAGCTGGCGACCCAGCACCTGCGCGACCACCTCGCCGAACAGGACGTCGCGGAGAGCATCGCCAAGGACGTCCAGGAAGGCGTCGACAAGCAGCAGCGCGAGTTCCTGCTGCGGCGCCAGCTCGACGCCGTGCGCAAGGAACTGCGCGAGCTGAACGGTGACGCCAAGGACGCGGCCGAGGAGTCCGACGACTACCGGGTCCGCGTCGAGGCCGCCGACCTTCCGGAGACGGTGCGCGAGGCCGCGCTCAAGGAGGTCGAGAAGCTGGAGCGGGCGAGCGACCAGTCGCCCGAGGGGTCCTGGATCCGCACCTGGCTCGACACCGTCCTCGAACTCCCGTGGAACGAGCGGACCGAGGACAGTTACGACATCCAGGGCGCCCGCGCCGTCCTCGACGCCGAGCACGCGGGCCTGGACGACGTGAAGGAGCGGATCACCGAATACCTGGCCGTGCGCAAGCGCCGCGCGGACCGCGGCCTCGGTGTGGTCGGCGGGCGGCGCGGGGGCGCCGTTCTCGCGCTCGTCGGACCTCCCGGCGTCGGCAAGACCTCGCTCGGCGAGTCCGTGGCGCACTCCATGGGCCGTAAGTTCGTCCGCGTCGCCCTCGGCGGCGTACGGGACGAGGCGGAGATCCGCGGCCACCGGCGTACGTACGTGGGTGCCCTGCCGGGCCGCATCGTGCGCGCCATCAAGGAGGCCGGGTCGATGAACCCGGTGGTCCTCCTCGACGAGGTCGACAAGGTGGGCTCCGACTTCCGCGGGGACCCGGCCGCGGCGCTGCTCGAAGTCCTCGACCCGGCACAGAACCACACCTTCCGCGACCACTACCTGGAGGTGGAGCTGGACCTGAGCGACGTCGTCTTCCTGGCGACCGCGAACGTCCTGGAAGCCATCCCCGAGGCCCTGCTCGACCGCATGGAGCTGGTCCGCCTCGACGGCTACACCGAGGACGAGAAGGTCGTCATCGCCCGCGACCACCTGGTGCCGCGCCAGCTGGACCGCGCGGGGCTCGCGGCCGACGAGGTCACCATCGGCGACGACGCGCTGCGCAAGCTGGCGGGCGAGTACACGCGCGAGGCCGGCGTCCGCAATCTGGAGCGGTCCGTGACGCGGGTGCTCCGCAAGGTGGCCGCGCAGCACGAACTGGGCGAGCGGGAACTGCCGTTCACCGTCGGCGAGCGTGACCTGCGGGCCCTGATCGGTCGTCCGCACCACGTGCCCGAGTCGGCGCAGGACCCGGCCGAGCGGCGCACGTCCGTGCCGGGCGTCGCGACGGGGCTCGCGGTGACGGGTGCCGGGGGCGACGTGCTCTACGTGGAGGCGTCCCTCGCCGACCCGGAGACGGGCGCGGCGGGCCTGACCCTCACCGGTCAGCTCGGTGACGTCATGAAGGAGTCGGCGCAGATCGCGCTCTCCTTCCTCCGCTCGCACGGCGCGGAACTGGAGCTGCCCGTCGCCGACCTGAAGGAGCGCGGCGCGCACATCCACTTCCCGGCGGGCGCCGTCCCGAAGGACGGGCCGAGCGCGGGCGTCACGATGACGGCGGCGCTCGCGTCCCTGCTGAGCGGGCGGCTCGTCCGTACGGATGTGGCGATGACCGGTGAGGTGTCCCTGACCGGCCGCGTCCTGCCCATCGGCGGCGTCAAGCAGAAGCTGCTCGCGGCGCACCGGGCGGGCATCACCACGGTGATCATCCCGAAGCGGAACGAGGCGGACCTGGACGACGTCCCGGCCGAGGTCCTGGAGAAGCTGGAGGTGCACCCGGTGAACGATGTGCGACAGGTACTGGAGCTGGCGCTGGCGCCGGCGGATGTGGCGGTGCCGGTGGCGGCGTGACGGACGCCTCCCGGATACCGGACGGCCCGGCCCCCTGTGGGGGCCGGGCCGTCGGTGTTGTGTCTGCTTCCGGAGATCCGCGGCGGGCCAACCGCCCGTATTCTTCGGGGAGTTGTGTGGCCAGAGAGATTCAGGCGCGGGGAAGGGCGGTGGGACGGCCGACACGGTGGCGCTGGCGCCGGCGGGGCTTGATGGGGGGGGCGGGCTCGGTCGGCTAGACCGTCAGCCAACCCCTCAGCGCCGCCGTCACACCCGCCTGGAAGCGCGTCTGCGCGTTCAGCATCGTCATCAGGCGGGTGATGCGGCGGCGCACCGTGTGGACGTGGACGTCCAGGCGGCGGGCGATCGACTCGTCCTTGAGGCCCGAGGCGAGGAGGGTCAGCAGCTCGCGGTCCTCGTCCGTGATCTCGTCGGGGGAGTCCGCGCCGATCGGCACCGCCCGCTCCCACACCGCGTCGAAGAGCGGGACGAGGGCGTGGCTGAGGAGCGAGTCGCCGACGACGAGTGCCGAGGCCGTCGGGTCCGCCGCATCCGTCGGCGGGAGCAGGGTCACCCGGCGGTCCACCGTGAAGAGCTTCGTCGGCAGGTCCTTGCCCACCCGGATCCGAACGCCCTGCGTGGCAAGGTCGTTGAGGCCCCGCGCGCGCCCCGCGAAGGTGAGTCCGTTCCGGTCCACCACCACCCGGACCCGCGCCCCGCGCCGCACGGGGGCCGCCACGTCGAGCGGTGTCGGCATGCCGTCCGGCTGGCTGGAGGCGTACGGCGGGCGGTCGAGCAGCGCCACCTCCGTGGTCGCCGAGGCCAGCATCGCCGCGACGCGCTCCGCGATGGCCCGGCCGCCGCGCACCGTCTCGATGCCCATCGCCCGGACATCCGCGGGCGTGGCGGTCAGCAGCCCGGCCGCCAGCCGGTCCACCGCCCCCGTCAGGTCCTCCAACTCGGCCGAGCGGCGCAGCAGTTCCGCCTGGTGCCGGTGGATCAGATTGCGCAACGCCGTGGCCGGCGGTACCGGGAGCGGGAGGGCGGCGCCGCTCGGCGCCGGCAGCGTGCAGCCGCGCTCCGCGAGGTGGCCGAGGGCGTCCGCGACCCGGCGCGCGGGCAGCCCGGCCGCACGGGCGAGCGCCGCCCGCGAGCCCAGGTCACCACCGCTGAGCAGCGCTTCGTAGACCCGCAGCTCGCTCTCGCCGAGGCCGAGGGCCTGCCACTGCGCGTCGTCGTGCCCAGCCGGTTTCATCAGGGGATTTTCGGCCGAACCCGCAGGCCACACAAGTGTGCACGTCCACAAGTAAGCACCGGGAACGCATTGTTCAGCAGGGGGCTCCGGTATTTGCATGGCCGCATCCGACATCCGTTCATGCACCACCGGCCCCGGAGGGGAACCGTGCGGACCTCAGGACGTAGACGTAGAGACAGAAGCCCTGGCACAGCGGTCGGCCAAGGGGTGGCGGCGCTGCTCGCCGCCGCAGGGCTGATGGTGACCGGTATGCCCGCCGCCCACGCGGCCGACCCGGCGAACCCCGTGGCGTCCGGCGGCGACACGGACACCCCGGCGCTCGTCACCGGGCTGCACGAAGCGGTCTCCGCCACGGACAGCCCCGCCGACGCGGCGCGCGGCCACCTCAAGGCGGAGAAGGGGCGCTACCACATAGCCGACACCTCGGCGAAGGAGCTGACGTCCCTCGGTACCGCCACCGGCAAGGGCGGCAAGGAGACGGTCCGGCTCCAGCAGAAGTACCGGGGCGTCGAGGTGCTCGGCGGCCAGTACGTGGTCCGGATGGAGAAGAAGTCCGGCAAGCGGACCGTCATCGGCACCTCCGGCAAGTACTTCACCGAGCTCAAGCTCACCACGGTCACACCCAAGGTCACCGAGAAGGTCGCGGTGCAACGCGCCGTCGGCGCCGTCTCCACGCAGCTCGGCGGGGGTCTGATGACCGCCCCTGCCAAGGGCGACAAGACCGGCGCCCACAAGCTCACAGGCAAGGCCACCGGCGTCACGATCCTCCCGCAGGGAGCCGGCGTGCTCACCCGGCACATCACCGTCACCGGCGTCAGCCCGGCCGACGGTTCGCCGGTGAAGCAGGAGGTCTACGTAGACGGCCGTTCCGGCTTCCCGCTGCTTCAGTACAGCGGCATCAAGACGTTCGGCGCGACGGCCGCCGCCACCGGCGCCACCGACGAGGCACCCACGGACGGCGACGCGGCCACCACGGCCGCCGACCAGCTCGTCGTCAAGGGCACCGGCACCCGGTACAACGGCGAGAAGACCGAGGTGAACCTGTACAAGGACGCCAAGGGCGTCTACCAGATGATCGACTACAGCAAGCGGGCCGCCGACTCCCCGTACGAGGGCCCGATGCTGTCGACGTACGACGCCCGCGGCCGCGAGGTCGCCTCCGCGTCCGGCGCCTGGCCCGTGGGCATCAAGACGTTCCAGTCGGCCACGCCCGAGCTGGGCGCGGACTACACCGACTCCGGTGCCATCGACGCCCATTGGGCGGCAGGCAAGGTCTACGACTTCTACAAGAACCACTTCGGCCGGGCCGGCCTCGACGGCAAGGACGGCTACATCAACTCCCTGGTCGGCGTGGTGCAGAACGGCCAGCCGTACAACAACGCCTTCTGGGACGGCGCCAAGATGGTGTACGGCCAGGGCGGGGGCGACTTCCGCACCTTCTCCGCTGACACCGACGTCGTCGGCCACGAGATGACGCACGGCGTCGTCGAGCACACCGCGAACCTCGTCTACGCGGGCCAGTCCGGCGCCATGAACGAGGCGATCGCCGACTACTTCGGCAACGCCATCGACCTGGAGGCCAACCACGTCTCCATGGACGACCCGGACGCCGGCCTGCTCGGCGAGGACCTGTGCACCACGCTCAGCCCCCGCGAGTGCGCCCTGCGCGACCTCAACGACGGCAAGACCACGGCCAAGGACTTCATCGGCACCACGTACCGCGGTGACAACGGCGGCGTGCACCTCAACTCCACGATCTTCTCCGGCGCCCTGTGGGACATCCGCCAGGACCTCGGCGCCGAGCTCGCCGACCAGATCACCTACCGTGCGCTGGCGGCCTACATGACCCCGCTCGACGGCTTCACCGAGGGCCGCGCGGCCGTTGTCGCCGCCGCGCAGGAGCTGGGCGTCACCAAGGCCCAGCTGAAGACGGTGAAGACGTCGTTCGACGCCCACGGCATCGTGCCCGGCTGGGAGAAGGCGCTCGGCGTCGACACCGACACGATTCTGAACAAGGTCAACATCTACAACACCGGCGTCGGTGCGGGCGGCGGCAAGTACGCCGTCTCGAACTCGAACGAGGACGGCAGCGAGCCGTACTCGGTGTGGCTGGGCAACACGTCCGGCAAGGGCACGCCCCAGCTGATGAGCGCCAACAACGGCGACTACAACGTCTACGCCGACACGGACGGCAAGACGGTGGTGTGGGCCGACTACAGCAGCAATGGCGTCAAGATCATGGCGCGGCCGGTCACGGGCGGCCTCCCGAAAATGGTCGACGGCATCGGCAGCGACGTCTCCGGGCTCGCGGTGGACGGCGACTACGTCGTCTACACCGCGTTCAACCCGCAGTTCGGCGTCACGAACGTCCGGTACGTCAACATGAAGACCGGCAAGGTGGGTCTGGTCGACGACGGCGGCCCCTACAACGTCTCGGGTCTGGCCTCCGTCAAGGACGGCAAGATCGCCTACGCCAAGGTGGCGCCCGACGCGAACGGGAACCACACGCTCGGTGTCGAGGTCCTCGACGCGGCGACCGGCGCCAGGACGCAGATGCCCATGGCCGACAGCACCAAGACCGCGGGCATCGGCCAGACCGCGATCACCGACGACGGTGTCTTCTGGATCGAGGACAACGACGCCACCGACTCCGGCCGGGCCGCGGTGCGCCGCGCGGGCCTCGACGGTTCGAACCCGCTCACCCTCACCCCGGAGTCCGGTACCGGCTCGCTGTACGCCTACTCGCTGACGGCCTCGAACGACGCGGTCAGCGTCACCGTGCTGCCGCCGGCCACGAGCTGGGCCAACGAGACCCTGCCGAAGCTGTACCAGGTGGCCCCCGACGGCAAGGGCGCCGCGCAGCGCGTCTCCTGCAACCGCGGTGACCAGGTGTACGCCGCCGCAGACGAAGGGCAGCGCGTCCTGTGGCTGGACGGCACCACCGGCTACACCAACCTCGTGAAGCGGGACAGGCCGGCGGGCAGCTGCTGACCCGCCCCACCTGAACGCGGCGGCGGGCGGGCGCCCCGGGGGGGGGGGCCCGCCCCCCCCCGGGGGGGGGGGGGGCGCCGGGGGGGGGGGCCCCCCCCCCGGCGCGCGCGCCGGGGTT
>NZ_JBIAQB010000001.1:0-1033787 GCF_042888725.1 Streptomyces sp. NPDC002795 | reverse complement strand
CAGCACCCCCCGGATCATCAACGACAGGGGCAACAAGTCCTACCGGCCCTGGAGGCCACGAACCCGAACCGGGCTCCACGAAAACGGTAATGGGCAGCCGCCCGTCGCCTCACGTCACCGGACGCGCCCGTCGCGGGCCAGTAGTTCGGCACCGATCCGGTCGAGGCGCGGCGCGCCGGACAGGGCCATCGCGACGGAGAGTTCGCGGTGCAGCATGTCGGCCACGGCCCGCACCCCCTCCGCGCCACCCGTGGCGAGCCCCCACACGTACGGGCGTCCCGGACATCGACCGATCGAGTTGGGCCACTACGGCGACGGCGGCATCCACCTGATCCTGCCGCTCCCCGAACGCGTCGCCGCCGACAGGGCCACCGTCGACGCGCTGCGCCTGTTCGTCTACGACATCGTGGTGCGCGAACACGGCGGCACCTTCAGCGCCGAACACGGTGTCGGCCCGAAGAACCAGGATGCCTATCTGCGCTACGTGCCCCAACAGGTGCGCACAGTGGCGCAGTTGCTCAAGAAGCAGTTCGACCCCCACGACGTCCTCGGCTCGGTGTCGCTGGGCTGAGCGACCGCGGACGCCGTTCGGGTGACGGAGTTGTCCACAGACGTGGGCCCGTCCACAGATCGCGACGGCCCGCCGATCCGCGGCCTGCGGCGGGCTAGCTTCATGGGTGTGCGACGGCGAGGTGCCGAACTGCCGAAGCGCGGAAGCGGCCCGGGGATCGCTCGGGCGGACGACGGAACGACGGGGGAGTGGGCATGGGCAGTGGGCTGCCGGTAGTCGGAGTGAGTGTGTTCGTGTACGCGGTGGTGGGCGCCGTCGTACTTCTCAGGGCCGGGGTACGGCGGCTCGTACGGGGGCGTGGACATGTATGACGTGACAGTGATCGTGCCCGCGCACAATGAGGAGGCCGGACTTCCGGCCACCTTGGAGTCGATCGCGGCGCAGACCGTGCCGCCGCGCAGGGTGATCGTGGTGGACGACGCGTCCGTCGACGCCACGGGCGAGGTCGCGAGGCGGTACGGCGCCGAGGTGCTGTGCCCGCGGAGCAACCTCGGCAGCAAGGCGAAGGCGCAGAACCACGCGCTGCCGCACTGCACTTCGGAACTCGTCCTCGCGGTGGACGCGGACACGGTGCTCGCGCCCGACTACATCGAGAAGGTCGCCCCGGTCTTCGACGACCCGCGTGTGACGATCGCGGCGGGCAATGTGCAGACCCGGTTCGCCCGGACGCTGTGGGAGCGGGGCCGGTCCGTGGAGTATCTGCACGGATTCCACTGGCAGCGGCCGATCCAGGCGGGCGCGGGCAGCCCGATGGTGTGCTCGGGGTGCTGCTCGATGTTCCGGCGCAGCGCCCTCGGGGAGCACGGATTCCCCGAGCGGACCATCGTGGAGGACATGGACTTCACGTGGTCCGAGCAGATCGCGGGGCGGCGCGCCGTGTACGTGGGTGACGCGGAGGCCAGGGCGGCCGACCCGGAGAGCTTGCTGTATCTGCGCAAGCAGGTGTGGAGGTGGATGGCGGGCTTCTGTCAGAACGTGCGGCTGCACACAGGGGAGTTGGCGCTGCGCAAGCCGATGCTCGCGTTGTGGGTGGTCCTCGCGCTGATGGAGATTCTGCTCGCCCCGTTGTGGTGGGGCGCGCCCCTGGTGCTCACCCTTGGATTCGGCCGGCCGGTCCTCGAGACGTTCGGCTGGTGGCTCGGGTCCGAACTCGGTCTTACGCTCCCGCCGTTGATCTACGCCGCGCGCCTGCGGCGGGTGCCGGTCAGGCAGGTACTGGTGAATCTTCCGTGTGTCTATCCGACCAAGCTCGTCAATGTCGTCTACGCCTGGAAGGCGGTCGTGGTGGAGCTGGTCCTGGTACCGCTGGGCCGGTCGAAGGGCTTGGTCGTGTACGAGAAGGGGCGGGCGCCTGCGGCCATATGACTCCGGGGTGCGGGAAATCCGCCCGAATGCCTCCAACTCGCCCGCGGGGACACACGATTCAAGATCCGGGACAGGGTTCACTCGACCGTGTGACGGGAGGTAGGGTCACAAGCGGCAGGCGGGCTTCCGGGCTCTCCTCTGCCGGTCTCGCCTCCTTGGTCTCGTCTCCTTCGCCCTCCCTCCCCGTCCTCTCCTCGCAGTCGGCCCCCCACGCCCTGTTCACCTCGAGGTCCGCAACCATGATTGAGATACCCGAGCTGGCCGCGGGCACCCTGGCCGTCGGGACCGTGTCGGCGTTCGTGCTCGGCGGCGGGCTGCTGAAGGCCCGTCAACGAAGCGCCAGGCAGCGCGACGAGATCGATGCGCTCCGTTCCCGCCTCGACGTATCCCGTGAGGAGTTGGAGGCCGGCCGAGACGAACTCGACGACCTCGCGGCGGCGTTCACCGCCGAGATCGCCCACCTGTCCGGCACGCGCATGCCCGCCGCGGCCACCCACGCCGCCCACCCGCAGTTCCAGGTGCCCGGCCCCCTGCAGCCCGAACTCGGTGGCGCCGAACTGGCCGCGGGTCTCGACGCCGTCATCGAAGGGCTGCGCACCGCCATCGCCCAGGAGCGCAAGCGGGTCGACGCCGCGGCCCGCGCCGGGATGCGCGGTGCGACGCGCGAGATCCAGGCGTGCCTGTACCGGCTGCAGGATGTCCTGCGCGGTCTCCAGGAGCGCTACGACGACCCGGAGTTGGCGCAGACACTGTTCGCGCTCGACCACGAGAACGAGCAGTCGCTGCGCCGGGCGCAGGTCGCCGCCGTGGTCTGCGGGGCCTGGGTGGGGCTCGCCCGTGGCGAGTCGCACCTGGTGGAGGCCGTCACCGGCGGCCAGTCGCGGCTCGCCGGATACGACCGGGTGGACGTTCACAACCACCTGGAGGACGGCACCGGGCTCATCTCGCACGCCGTGGAGCCGGTCGCCATCATCGTGGCCGAACTGCTCGACAATGCCTTGCGCTACTCCTCGCCCGACACCTCCGTGGGTGTGCACCTCGAACGTGTCCACCACGGCGTCAGTGTGACCGTCGACGACGCCGGTGTAGGGATGAGCTCCGACGAACGGGCCCACGCCCAGCGGATGGTGGCGGGGGAGGAGCCCATCCTCCTCTCGGAGCTCGGCGACCCGCCGCGCATGGGACTCGCCGCGATCGGCCAGCTGACCCGGCAGTTCGACCTGTCCGTCGACCTGTCGTCCCCGTCGCCGTACGGGGGCGTCCGCGCGGTCCTGCTCGTACGGGACCACCTCCTGTGCCGGATCTCCCCCGAGGAGCGCAGGCCCGCCGCCGCGGCTCCCCGGTCCACTCGCGACACCACGCGCGACACCACTCCCGACTCCACCCACGCCCTCGCGGCGGACGAGGCGCCGGTGGCGACACCCACCCGGCCGGAGGCCACCCTCACCGACGGGGACGAACTGCCCCGACGCCGCCGCCGGGCCCGGGGCCGCACAGACACGCAACCCCACGCGCAACCCCACGCGCAATCCCACGCGCAATCCCACGCGCGGCCCGACCCGCAGCCCGACGCGCAGTCCGACCCGCGCCCGGCACCGCCGAAGCCGCGGCCCGCCACGCACCGGAGCCCCGAGGAGCAGGCCGCAGCGCTCGGCGCCCTCCAGGCGGCCACCGCCGCGGCGCGGAGTGCCGCGCCGCGGGACGACGAGGCCGCACAGCAACCGCACGACACCGCGGGCGACCGCCCCGGCACCAGTGAAGGGAACACCCCCGATGAGTAGCCGTGACCTCGGCGACAGCGCTTGGGTCCTCGATCCGATCCTGGAGATCCCACACGTCCAGGCCGCCGTCCTGCTCACCAGGGACGGCCTGGTCTCCGGGTACACCGAGGCGTTGACGCAGGCGTCCGCGGAGCGCGTCGCTGCCATCACCAGCACCGCGCAGGGTGCCTGCCGCACCGCGGCGGCCGCCTTCGCCGACCAGGAGTCCGCGGACGTACGCCAGGTGGTCATCGAGTCCGACCACGGCTACATCCTCGTCGCGCCCACCGCGCACGGCACTTGTGTGGCAGCCTTCGGCGACCCGGAGGTCCGGCTCGACCTGCTCGGCCACCGTGTCCACTCGCAGGTGGCCCGGCTCGGCGAGAAGGCCATGGCGGCCGCACCCCGTGGGGCCGACGGCGGCGCTGAGGCATGACGGGCCGCCGGAGCGGCCGGCCGCTGGTCCCCGCGTACCTCGCCACGGGCGGGGTCGCGCAACCCAGTCGCAACAGCCTGGAGCGCCTCTCCGTACTGACCGGTGTCGGCGCGCCCTGGACCGCCGCCCTGCCCGCCGCGCAGCACGCCCTGCTGCGCACCCTGGACGGCGGATCCCTCACCGTGGTCGAGGCCGCCGCCCTGCTCGATCTTCCGGTCTCCGCCGTGCGGGTGCTCGCCGCCGCGCTGATCGACCAGGGGCTCGTGGGCGCCCGCCCGCCGGTCCCGCCCGCCGCGCAGCCCGATCCCGATCTGTTGAAGAGAGTCGCCGATGGCCTCCGCGCCCTCAAGCGCTGAACCCGCGCCCTCACGTACCAAGAGCTCAGTGCATCTCCCGGACACCGCACGGGAGTTGGTGAAGATCCTGGTCACCGGGCCCTTCGGCGTGGGCAAGACCACCCTGATCGACTCCGTCTCCGAGATCCGCCCGCTGCACACCGAGGAGCAGCTCACCGAGGCGTCGGTGGCGGTCGACGACCTCGCGGGCGTACGGGAGAAGACGACCACGACCGTCGCCATCGACTTCGGCCGGATCAGCCTCAAGGGCGGGGCCGTGCTCTACCTGTTCGGCACCCCGGGCCAGGAGCGCTTCCGCGCGCTGTGGGACGACATCGCGTACGGAGCGCTCGGCGCCCTCGTGCTGGTCGACACCCGCAGGATCGACGAGTCCTTCGACGCCCTCGGCCTCGTCGAGGAGTCGGGACTGCCCTACGCCGTCGCCCTCAACACCTTCCCGGACTCCCGCAGATACACCGAGGAGCAGCTGCGGCGCTCCCTCGACCTGGACCCCGACACCCCGATGGTGATCTGCGACGCGCGTGACACGCACTCCTCCGTCGACGCCCTGCTCGCGCTCGTGCAGCACCTGATCGACCGCACAGACACCGACCGCACAAACACCGACCGCGCAGACACCGACCGCACAGACACCGATCCCACGAGCACCGGCCCCACAAGCGTCGCCGACCGTACGAGCCCGGAGCCCCGATGACGTATCCCGCGCAGGCCGAGGACTTCCACCTGTCCGCGCCGGTCCGTCTGTGGGAGGACGGCTTCGCCGCCGATCCGCAGAGCTACTACGCGGCCCTGCGCGCCCAGGGCCCGGTCGGCCACGCCGAACTCGCCCCCGGAGTACCCGCGTACGTCGTCACCGACCGGCGCGCCGCCCTCGATCTGCTCCACGACACCGAGGCCTGGTCGCACGACCCGCGAACGTGGGAGGAGAGCGTCGACGGCGACGCTCCCATCCTCGGCATGATGCGGTGGCGGCCCAACGCCCTGTTCAACGACGGGGAACTGCACGTGCGTTACCGGCGCGCACTCTCCGACGCCTTCGACCTGGTGGAGCCGCACGACTTGCGCGAGCGGGTGCACCACGCCGTGGACGTGCTGGCCGCCCGGATGGCGTCCCGGGGGCGGGCCGACCTCGTGAGCGAGTTCGCCCGCCCGCTGATGTCACTGGTCTTCAACAACCTCTTCGGTCTGCCGGACAGCGAGAGCGACCGGCTGCAAGGCGCGATCGCGCAGGTGATGGACGGCGGCGACCAGGCGGCGCGCGGCGAGGAGGAGTTCGGGCGCTACATCCTGGACCTCGTCGCCGCCAAGAGCGCGCAGCGCGGCCAGGACCTCACCAGCTGGCTGCTCGACCACCCCCTCGGCCTCACCCCCGAGGAGGTCACCTGGCAGGTGTTCCTCATGCTCGGCGCGGGCCACGAGCCCACCGCCAACCTCGTCTCCAACGCCCTCTCGCGGATCCTCGGCAACCCGGCGTACTACTCGACACTGACCAGTGGATCGCGGCCGGTCATGGACGCGGTCGTCGAAGTCCTGCGCCACGAGACCCCGCTGGCCAATTACGGGATCCATTTCGCCCGCAAGCCACTGACGTTCCACGGTGTGTGGGTGCGCGCCGCGGTCCCCGTCGTCATCTCCTACGGGGCCCTCGGGCACACCGCGGAGGAGGCGGCCACGCGGTCCTCGGCCCCCCGCCACCCGCACGACGCCTCGCACCTGTCCTGGTCGGCCGGAGAGCACTCCTGCCCGGTCAAACAGCACACCCTGCTCATCGCCACCGAGGCCATCGAACGCCTCACCCAGTGGCTCCCCGACCTGGAACCGCGCACCCCGCGCGACCAACTGACGTGGCGCACCGGGCCGTTCCACCGCTCCCTGACGGAACTTCCCGTCCGCTTCGTGCCCCGTACCGCATCCCAGTCAGGAGCAGCTGAGTGACCGAGACCGTGCCTTCGTCCCGTATCGCCATCGACCCGTTCGGCGCCGACCTGCCGGCCGAGGCCGCCCGACTGCGCGCGGCGGGGTCCGTGGTCCCCGTCGCACTGCCGGGTGGCATCCCGGCCTGGGCACCCACCCGCTACGACACCCTCAGGTCGCTGATCCTGGACCCGCAGGTGAGCAAGGACCCGCGCAAGCACTGGTCGCTGTGGCCCGAGATCGGCGAACACCCCGAGTGGGGCTGGGTGCTCGGCTGGGTCGGCGTGGTCAACATGCTCTCCACGTACGGTCCCGATCACACGCGGCTGCGCAAGCTCGTGGCGCCCAGCTTCACCGCCCGCCGCACCGAGCTGATGCGCCCCCGCGTCGAGAAGATCACCGAGGAACTCCTCGCGGCCCTCGACACGACGTCGGCCGACGAGGCCGTGGACCTGCGCCCCACCTACGCCAATCAGCTGCCCATGCAGCTGATCTGCGAACTCTTCGGCGTCCCCGACGAGCTGCTCGCCCCGGTCGAGCGCCTCGTCAACGCCATCATGGACACCTCCGACCCCAGCCCCGAGCACGGCGCGTTCGTGCAGGAGCAGATCGGCACCGTCCTGCCGGCGATCATCGCCCACCGCACCGAGCATCCTGGCGACGACATGACCACCGAGCTGCTGCGGGTGCGCGCGGAGGACGGCGACCGGCTCAGCGAGGAGGAGCTGCTCTACACCCTCCTCCTGGTCATCGGCGCCGGCTTCGAGACGACCGTCAACCTGATCGGCAACGCGGTCGTCGCCCTGCTCACCCACCCCGAACAGCTCGCCGCCGTCCGCTCCGGCGAGATCACCTGGGACGCCGTCATCGACGAGACGCTGCGCGTCCACCCCTCCATCGCCAGCCTGCCACTGCGCTTCGCGGTCACCGACGTGACCGTCGACGGCGTGACGATCCCGGCGGGCGACGCCATCCTCACCACCTACGCCGCCTCGGGCTACGACCCCGAGCACTACGGCCCCACGGCCGACGAGTTCGACGCGAGCAACGCGGCCGACGACCACATGTCCTTCGGCATCGGCGTCCACCGCTGCATCGGCGCCCCGCTCGCCCGCCTGGAGGCGCGCACCGCCCTGCCCGCCCTCTTCGACCGCTACCCGGACCTGCGCCTCACGGTCGGTCCGGAGGAGCTGCGCCAGGTCCCGTCGTTCATCGCGTACGGCTGGCAGCAGATCCCGGTCCGCCTGCACGGCTGAGCCGCCTCTTGCCCACTAGGGCACGGAGGCGCACACCACGGCTGCTTCCTGCCGGCAGAGAGGGCCAGCGACAAGGCGCTGGCCCTCTTCAGCTTTCCCGGCCTCGCCGCGTACGGGCAGTCCGCTTTCACCTGAGTTCAATCAGGGTTAGGCATATCCACCAAATGCCGTATTCCGCGTAACCTTCCCAAATCATGTGCCGTTTTCGTGCAATACGCCGCTGACGACCCATGGAAACGCATTGCCACGGTTCAGTGTGATTGTCCCCGTCTATCGGGTACAGGCATATCTTCACGAATGCCTTGAATCCGTCCTGGAGCAGTCCTTCACGGATCTGGAGCTGGTCGCGATCGACGACTGCTCGCCGGACGCCAGTGGAGCGATCATCGACGAATTCGCGGCCCGGGACCCGCGGGTCCGCGCCGTGCATCTGGCGGAGAACGTCGGTCTCGGCCGGGCCCGCAACGCCGGTCTCGAACGTGCCACCGGCGATTATGTGATCTTCCTGGACAGCGACGACTCCCTCGCCCCCGACGCACTGCACGCGATCTCGGACCGGCTCAAGAACACCGACGGCCCCGACGTCCTGGTCTACGACTACGTACGGTCCTACTGGACCGGCGTGACCGTCCCCAACCCCGGAACCGTCCATCTCGCCGAGACGGGCCCCGCGTCCTTCACCCTGGACGACAGGCCGGGCCTGCTGCGGGTCCTGCACGTGGTCTGGAACAAGGCGTACCGCCGCGAGTTCCTGGAGCGCGCGGGATTCGTCTTCGCTCCCGGCTACTACGAGGACGTCTCCTGGACCTACCCGGTACTGGTCACCGCCGAGTCGATCGCGGTGCTCGACCGCGTCTGCGTGCGGTACCGGCAACGCAGAACGGGAGCGATCACCTGCTCTCCCGGGCGAAGACACTTCGAGCTCTTCGGCCAGTACGACCGGGTCTTCGCCTACCTGGACACGCATCCGGAGGCGTCGCGTTGGCGTCTCCTCGTCTTCCGCCGGATGCTCGACCACTTCAGTACGGTGTTCACGGCGCCCGACCGGCTGCCGCGCCGCAGCCGCGCCGCATTTCTGCGGAAGGCACGCACCTACTGCCGCCGCTACCGCACCCTGGGCGCGGCTCCTCCCGTGCGCACCAGGATCCGGCACGCGCTGGTCGGCCTGGGCGCGCACCGCAGCTACCGGGCACTGCAGTTCGCGGGTGTCCTCCGGCGACGCCTGCGCGGCATCGCCGTCGCCGCACGGCGTGCCGCCAGGGGGGCCGCCCTCCAGATCCACTACCGCGTCCAGCGGCTCCTCCCGCTGCGCGAGAACGACGCCGTGTTCTCCGCCTATTGGGGGAGGGGCTACAGCTGCAACCCGGCGGCCGTCGAGGCGAAGGTCCGCGAACTGGCGCCCCACGTCCGCACCGCGTGGATCGCCGACACCGCGCACCACCACACGGTCCCGCCGGCCGCCCGCCGCCTCACCCCCGGCACGGCCGCGTACTGGACGGCGCTCGCCCGCTCCAAGTACCTGGTCAACAACGTCAACTTCGACCGAAGACTCGTCAAGGGACGCGGTCAGGTATTCCTGCAGACCCAGCACGGCACCCCGCTCAAGCACATGGGCCTCGACCTCCTCGACCGGCCGCTCGCCCTCGGCGACAGCGACGTCCGGCGCGCGCTCGCCAACTGCGACAAGTGGGACTACGTCCTGTCCGCGAACCGCCATTCCACCCTCGTCTGGGAGCGGGCCTACCCCGCCGCCTACACCACGCTCGAATACGGCTACCCGCGCAACGACATCTATCGGAACGCCACCGGCGAGGACGTGGCCCGGCTGCGTGAGTCCCTGGGCATCCCCGGCGATTCCGTCGCGATCCTGTATGCCCCCACGCACCGGGACCACCGCCGCACCAAGCGCCACGCCATCGACCTGGAGCGCATGATGCGCTCACTCGGCCCCCGCTTCATGGTGCTCGCCCGCGCCCATCACCTGTCCACGGTCGCCCGGGTGGGCGACGAATCGCCCCGGCTGGTCGACGTCTCGGACCACCCCTGCGTCGAATCCCTCTGCCTGGCCAGCGACGTACTGGTCACGGACTACTCCTCGCTGATGTTCGACTACGCCCACCTGGACCGTCCGATCGTCGTGTACGCCGACGACTGGGAGGTCTACGAGGCGACCCGCGGCACCTACTTCGACGTCCGGGACTTCCCGCCCGGCGCCGTCGCCACCGGCGAGGACGAACTCGTCGACCTCTTCGCGACCGGAGCGTGGCGCGGCCCGGACGCCGCCCGGCAGCGGGCCGCGTTCCGCGAACGGTTCTGCCCGCACGACGACGGGCGCGCCGCCGAGCGGGTCGTGCGGCACGTCTTCCTCGGCGAGACCACGGGATCGCCGTCGGGGGAGCGGCGGCCGGCGCCCGCCCCCGGCCCGCGGCAGGAGCCAGGGTCCGCCGCCACGCTGCCCACCGGCGCCGCCTGAAAGCCCATCGAAGGAGTGTGTGTTGCCCCGCTTCAGTGTTGTCGTCCCGGCCCACGACGGGCCGGGACGACTGCCCGAATGTCTCGAATCGGTGCTCGGTCAGGCCTTCACCGACGTCGAGTTGATCGCGGTGGTCGGCGCACCGGAAGGGCTGTGCGCGTCGATCGTGGGCGCACACGCGGACCGCGATCCGCGGATCAAGGTGGTGCACTCGGAGCCGGATCAAGGCCTCTCGGGCGCGCGGAACGCCGGGATCGCGGTCGCCGAGGGCGAGTTCCTGCTCTTCCTCGACGGCGACGACACGCTGGCACCCCGCGCGCTGGGAGTCCTCGACGCGCGGCTCACCGAGTGCGAAGAGCCCGATCTGCTGTTCTTCGACCACGAGCGGGTGCACTGGTTCGACGGCGGCACGGGGCCGACGCTGGGGCGCCTGTGGGCGGACGCGCCGACCGGGGCCTTCGCGGTGGAACAGCACCCCGCACTGCCCGACGTATGGGTGCCCGCGTGGAGCGCGGCCTATCGGCGCGAGTTCGTGACCCGGCGCGAACTGGCCTTTGTGCCGGGCATGTTCACCGACACGGTATGGAACGTCATGACCACGCTCGGGGCCGAACGGATCGCACTGCTCGACCGGATCTGCGTACGCCATCTGCTGCGCCGCCAGGGCAGCCGGAACCACCTGCCCGGACTCCACCACATGGACCTGCTCGACCAGGTCGATCTGGTGATGCGCCGGGCCGCCGAGCTGACCCCCGACCCCGTGCTGCACGACAGGGTCTTCCACCAGATGGTGGGCAAAGTGCTCAAGACCGCGGCGACTCCCGGGCGGTTGCCTACCACCGCGGCCCGCCGGCAGTACTTCCGGCGGGCGAACCAGCTCTACCGTCAGCACCGTCCGGCCGGCAGCCGACGGCCGGGCGGAAGCGTGGGACTGCAACACGCCTTGCTGGCTTCCGGCTCCCGTGCGGCCTTCGGCGCGCTGCGCGGCACAAAGCGCCGGCTCGGCACAGCGGCCCGGTTCGGCCGACGGTGGGCGAGGCGGCTGAGCAGACGCGTCGGCAACCCTTACCGGGCATTCCTCAGGCGGCCCATCGACGAGAACCTCGCCGTCTTCTCCGCTTACTGGGGCCGCGGCTACGCCTGCAACCCCGCCGCCATCCACGCGGCAGCACGGCGCCTGGCCCCGCACATCAAAGCGGTCTTCCTCGTGACCAAGGGCCATACGGGGAACTTGCCAGACGACGTGGAGCGCGTCGTGATCGGAAGCGCCCGCTACTGGGAGGTCATGGCCACCGCCAAGTACACCTTCAACAACGTCAACTTCGAGATGGCGGTCAAGAAGCGCCCCGGCACCGTCCACGTGCAGACACAGCACGGCACCCCGCTCAAATGCATGGGCGTCGACCTGGTGGAGTACCCGGCCGCGGCCGCCGCGGCCGGGCCGCTCGGCAAGCTGCTCCAACGCGTGGACCGCTGGGACTTCAACGTCTCCTCGAACCGTCACTCCACCGAGGTCTGGGAGCGGGCCTACCCGGGCGCGTACGAGAGTCTGGACGTCGGCTATCCGCGCAACGACGCGTTCTACACGTCGACGGCCGACGACGTCGCCGAGATCCGGCGCCGCCTCGGCGTTCCCGAGAACCGGGTGGCCGTGCTGTACGCGCCGACCCACCGCGACTACCGCGCGGACTTCCTGCCCCAGCTGGACCTGGCGGCGTTCTGCCGGGCGCTCGGCGACGGGTTCGTCGTGCTGCTGCGCGCCCACCACTCCTATGTGGGGGCCGCGGGCCTCGAAGGGATGCTGCGGTCCGGCGCGTTGATCGACGTGACGGACCACCGCTCGTCCGAGGAGGTGTGCCTCGCCGCGGACGCCCTGGTCACGGACTACTCGTCGATCATGTTCGACTACGCCAACCTCGACCGCCCCATCGTCGTGTACGCCGACGACTGGGACATCTACCGCGAGACACGGGGCGTCTACTTCGACCTGCTCGCCTCGCCACCGGGCCCGGTGGCCCGCACCCAGGACGAGCTGACGAGGATCTTTCGCGAAGGCGCGTGGCACGGCGAGGCCTCGGCCTCGCTGCGCGCCGCGTTCCGCCGCCGGTTCTGCGAGTTCGACGACGGTCTCGCCGCGGAGCGGGTGGTGCGCAGGGTGCTGCTCGATGAGCCGGCGACGGCCCTGCCGCCGGTCGTTCCGCCGGGCGAGCGTGTGCCGGCCCCGGCCGCGCGCCACGTCCCGCTGCACTGACCCGTCGTCCGTCCGTCGCGGACGCCCGTCCCCATCCCCACGACAATGGAAGAGCCCGTGCCTCGTTTCAGCGTCATCGTCCCCGTCTACAAGGTCCAGGGGTACCTGCGCGCGTGCCTCGACTCGATCCTGACCCAGTCCTGCACCGACATCGAGGTCATCGCGGTCGACGACTGCTCACCCGACAACTGCGGCGCGGTCATCGACGAGTACGCGGCGCGCGACAGCCGGGTCACCGCGGTCCACCTGCCGGAGAACGTCGGCCTCGGCCGGGCACGCAACGCGGGGGTCGGTCACGCCACGGGTGACTATCTGCTCTTCCTCGACAGCGACGACAGCTACACGCCCGGGGCCCTGCGGGCCATCGACGAGCGGCTCACCGCCACCGACGACCCGGACCTCCTCGTGTTCGACCATGTACGCACCCAGTGGTGGGGCCGCGGCGGCAGGAGCATGACGGCGGATCTGCTCGCGTCCGCCGGGACGGACACCTTCGACATCACGAGCAGCCCCCAGTACCTGCATCTGTTCCTGGTGGCCTGGAACAAGGCGTACCGCCGCGACTTCTTCACCGGCCACGGACTCACGTACCAGCAGGGCCTCTACGAGGACGCCCCGGTCACCTATCAGGCGCTGGCCTGCGCCCGCCGCATCGCGTGTCTGGACCGGGTGTGTGTCGAGTACCTGCAGCGCAGACGTGGCGCGATCACCCGCACCCCGGGACGCAGGCACTTCGACATCTTCACGCAGTACGCGGGGCTGTTCGCGTTCCTCGACGCCCACCCGGAACTGCGTGAGTCGAGGCCGTACCTCTTCGAGCGGATGATCAACCACTTCCTGGCGACGATGCCGCTCAGCGAGCGCGTACTGCCCGAGGACCGGCCCGCCTTCCACCGGGAGACAGTGGACCTCTACCGGCGCCTCAAGCCCGACGGCTTCACTCCGCCGGACGATGTCTACCGCGGGCAGTGGCGTCTGATCGCCACCGGCTCCTACCCGGTGTTCCGGGCCTACGCGCTGGCCGAGCGGCTCGGCCGCGCCTCCCTCCGCAGGCAGCGGGAGCTGTCCGCAGCGGCCACCCGGCGGGTCAACCGTGTCTACGCGACGACCCAGCGCCGACGCCGCCTTGACCCCAACCTCGCCGTGTATTCGGCCAGTTGGCACCGCGGTTTGCTCGGCGATCCCGCGGCCATCGACGAGGCGGCCCGGATGCTGGCCCCGCACATCGACGCGGTGTGGGTCGTGCGGCCGGACGCCGTGGCGCAGCTGCCGAGCGGCATCGACTACGTCACGCCGGACACACCGCGCTACCACCGGGTGACGAGCCGGGCCACGTACTTCGTCAACAACGTCGGCTGGACCCTCGGCCTGGTCAAGCGCACCGGGCAGATCCACGTCCACACCCACGAGGGCAGCCCCCTGGGACACATGGGCGTCGACCGGCTCGCACGACCGGCCGCCAGACACCAGGTCAACGTGCGTGCGGACCTCAAGCGCGCGGACCGCTGGGACTTCAGCCTGGTCTCCAGCCCGTACGCGCAGCAGATCTGGGACCGCGCCTATCCCTGCCACTTCACCTCACTGCCGACAGGAGCCCCGCGCAACGACGTGCTGGTGCGTGGCGACCCGCTGCGCACGGTCGCCCTGCGCAAGCGCCTCGGTGTCCCGGACGGCAACACCGTGGTGCTCTACGCCCCGACCCGGCGCGAGCACCGCAGGTCCTACGTCCCGCGGCTCGATCTCGAACAACTGGTACGGGGGCTCGGGCCGACGGTCACCCTGCTCGTCCGGCTGCACCCGAAGGACGCACGGTCCGCGTTCCGCGGTCTGGAGCTGCGCGACCTCCAGCGGCGCGGGCTGCTCCTCGACGTCACCGACGAGCCCTCGGCCGTGGACATGATGCTCGTCTCCGACGCCCTGCTGACGGACTACTCGTCCCTGATGTTCGACTACGCCAACACCGACCGGCCGATCATCATCCACGGCGACGACTGGGAAGCCTACCGGGCGGCCCGCGGCGCCTACTTCGACGTACTGGCCGACCCACCGGGCCATGTCACCACCACCGTCGAGGAGTTGACGCGGCTGTTCGCGTCCGGCGCTTGGCGGGACACGCACTCCGCCGCGCTGCGCGCCGACTTCCGCCGCCGGTTCTGCGCCTACGACGACGGAGGCGCGGCCGCCCGGGTGGTCTCCCTGGTCATGCTCGGCAGGGAGCACCCGTCGGTCATTCCCGAGCAGGACACACCACCGCACCGCGAGGCCGCGCCCCCCGCTCTTCCTGACGGCACACGCTGACCGTACGCACGCAAGCACCACCTCCCGACTGCCGACCCGGTCCGAACCCCCAGGAGATCTCCGCCATGTCAGACGCCCCGCACGGTCCCCGGCCACGGGCCGCCGCGACCGCGAAGGCCCGGGCCCTGTGGACACGCGTCCCGCAGGACCTGCGGTTGCCGCTCGTCGTCTTCCTGTCCTGCCAGGCCTGTTACCTGCTGTGGTGGGCGGCCTTCTACCCAGGAATGATCGACTACGACGCGCTCGCCTACACCTGGCAGGTCACCACCGACCACTGGATCTCCAACCACTCGGTCCTCTACAACTCCCTGCTCTGGCTGAGCCTCAGGTCCACAGGTGGATTCGCGGCCCTGACGCTGTTTCAGACCCTCGCGATGTCCGCCGTGCTCGCCTACGCGTGCGCGAGCCTGCGCACGGTCGGCGTCCGCGGACGGTGGAGCGCACCAGCGGCGCTGGCGTGCGCCCTGGCTCCGCCGCTCGCCTCGTTCACCGTCTATGTGGGCAAGGACGTTCCGTTCACGATCTGCGCGGTCCTGGTCTTCGCCGTCACGGTGCGGCTCACGGGCAGGCGGTTGAACGGGAGTTGGGAAGGCCGCCTGCTCCGCTCCGAGATCGTTCTGCTCTGCGTCGGCTTCCTCGGCATCGGCCTGTTCCGCAACAACGGGTTCCCCGTCGCCGTGATCGCCGCGCTGTGTCTGGTCGCGGCGCTGCCCGGCGCGAGGCGGCTGCTCGTCGCGCTGGTCGCCGCCACCACCGCCGTGACCCTGGCGCTGATGTTCGTGGTCTACGCGGCGGTCGGCGTCGAGAAGCCGCCGAAGACGCTCGTCTACAACCTCCACTACGCCGACCTTTCGGTGACCTACGCGAAGGCGCCGGAGCTGTTCACCAAGGACGACCTGCGGCTGATGGCCAAGGCGGCGCCGCTCTCGTCCTGGCGCGAGAACGGCGCTTCGTGCTTCGCCTCCGATCCGATGTACCGGAGCCTGAACCGGCAGGTCACCGACCAACTCAGCGAACCACTCGTCCAGTTGTGGTGGCGCACCCTGCGCAAGGCGCCGCAGGACGTGATCGGCGCACGCCTGTGCCGGGGACACATCGCGTGGGCCGTCTTCCCCGGGCCGCAGGACCAGGGCGGCAGGACGTACAACGAGCTCAACCGGGTGGATCCGGTGTTCTACAAGTGGTACGAGGAGATGCGGACGAGCCCCTACAACGAAGCGGCCCAGCCCCGGCCGCTGTCCGCGACCCTCCACCACGTCGGATCCTTCGCGTACGAAGCCGCCCACACACCCCAACTGGAGTGGATCCTGTGGCGCGGCGCCATCTGGTCGTACGCCACCTACGTGCTCGTCACACGGTTCGCCCGCTCGCGCCGCTGCCGCCCGCTGTTCGCCCTCGCGGGTGTCACCTTCGGCACACAGCTCACCGTCCTGGTCGCGACCCCCTCGCCGTGCTTCCGCTACATGGCGGCGCCCATCTTCATCGGACTGCTCTGCCTGTCACTCGTCCCCGCGCTGCGCGGTACGGCAGGCCCGGTCATCCCGCCCCGGACCTCCCGTGACACACCGGCCGCCACCCCGCCGAAGAACGTGATCCCCACCGTGTCGGAGGCCCGGGTGTCCTCCGCGGCGCGCGCCGAGCGTCCGGAGTGAGCGTGGCCTCGACGGCGCGGTCCCTGCGGTCGCACGTACCGCCGGCACGACGGCTGCCCCTGGCCGTCTTCCTGTCCTGCCAGGCCTGCTATCTGTTCTGGTGGGCGGCCTTCCACCCGGGGCTGATGAGCGTGGACTCGGTGGTCTACACGTGGCAGGTCTCCACCGGCAACTGGCGTGCGGACCACTCGGTGCTCTACAACGCGCTGGTATGGCTGAGCTTCGAAGTCACCGGTGACATCGCCGCCCTGACGCTGTTTCAGACCCTCGCGATGTCCGCCGTGCTCGCCCACGCCTGCGCGGGGCTGCGGACCCTGGGCGTACGCGGGCGGTGGAGCGCGCCGGCCGCGGTGGCCTGCGCGGCGGCTCCACCCCTCGGATCCTTCATCGTCTTCATGTGGAAGGACGTGCCGTTCACGATCTGCGCGGTGCTGGTGTTCGCCGTGTCCGTACGACTGTTGGGCAGGCGTGCGCACGGTACCTGGACCGGCCGCCCGCGGCGCTCGGAGCTCGTGCTGCTGTGCCTCGGGCTGCTGGGTGTCGACCTCTTCCGCAACAACGGCTTCCCGGTGTCCCTGGTCGCCGCGCTGGCGCTCGTCCTGGCGCTGCCCGGGGCCCGCCTCCTGATCGCCGGTCTTGCCGCCGCGACCACCACCCTGACGCTGCTCCTCGCCCTCGTGATCTACCCGTCGGCCGGCATCGAGCAGCCGAGCAAGGCGTTCCTGTACAACCTGCACTACGCCGACCTCGCCGTGACGTACGCGCGCACCCCCGAACACTTCACCCCGGACGATCTGCGCCTGATGAGCGGGGCGGCACCACGGGCGACCTGGCACGAGGCCGGCACCAACTGCTACGTGTCCGACGTGCTCTACTACAACGCCTCCTGGAACCGGAGCGAGGCCGCCCGGCTCACCGAACCGCTGGTGCGGCTGTGGTGGCGCACCCTGCGCGAGTCCCCGCAGCAGACCATCGGCGCACGTCTGTGCCGGGCCCACATCGCCTGGTCCGTCTTCCCCGGACCGGCGGACAAGAGTGCCAGGACATGGACGTACGGCACAGCGATCCCTGCCGACCTATGGGGCTATGGAGCGATCGAGGACAGCCCCTACCGTTCGCAGCTCAAGGCCAGACCGCTGTCCCCAGCGCTCAACCACGCCGCCACCTCCGCCCGTTCCGCCTTCGGCGTCCCCCAACTGGAGTGGCTCCTGTGGCGCGGCGCCATCTGGTGCTACGCCACCTACGCGCTGGTCACGCTGCTCGCCCGAGCCCGCAGACGGCGCGTCCTGCTCGCCCTCGCCGGCGTCCCGCTCGGCGTGCAGCTCACGGTGCTCGCCGCCAACCCCGCGCCGTGCTTTCGCTATATGGTCGCGCCGATATTCATCGGAGTTCTCTGCCTCTCGCTGATTCCCGCCATACGGACCAGATCCGCCGAACACCCCGATCGTGTCGATTCTTGCGCAGGGGCATGTGACGCACAATCATCCCTGCTCACGACAGTGAATCCGGAAGGGCACCAAAGACGATGGCATACGACCCACAACAACGGTTCTTGAACCTGGTGCCCGGCGGCAACGGAATCATCTATGGGATTCAGGCGGACGGAAAGCTTTATTGGTATCGGCATACCAATTGGAGCACCGGCACCCCCGCGTCCTGGGCGAACTCCGGCTCCGGCCGCGTCATCGGGAACGGCGGCTGGCAGAAGTTCCGTTTCGTCCTGGCCGCGGCGGACGGACAGCTCTTCGCATGCATGCCCAACGGCGACCTTCTCTGGTACCGGTACATCCTGTCCAACAGCTCCACCGGCGCCGGGAGCTGGCACTCGGCGAGCGGCACCCGGATCGGAACCCAGTGGAACTTCCCCCGGGTGATCGGCGGTTGGAACAACGTCTTCTACGCGCAAGAAGGCAACGGAGACCTGCGCTGGTACAAATACACCGGAACCAACGGGTCCTTCAAATGGGCGGCCAATTCCGGTGCCAGGATCGGCACACAATGGCAGCCCTACACTCAGCTTTTCGCCGACCCCAACGGGGTGATCTACGGAACACGGCACGGCAGCGCGCTCAGCTGGTTCCGATACCTCGGGACGGACGGAAGCTTCAAGTGGGCGAACGGTGGCGAGGCCATTGACACCACCATGCTGGGTTCGTTCGAGAGAGGCCTCTTCTCCAACGGTTCCGGCGCCATTTACAAGATCCAGACGAGCACCGCCAACCCTCCGGGCTCCGACCACCGGCTCCAGTGGTACCGCCTGCTCAACTCCGAGACCGTGAACACCAGCGGTGTCCAATGGGCCAACGGGTCGGGCGCCGTGGTCGGTTCGGGATTCACCCGCGAGGAATCCGCGGCCCTGCAGGGATATCCGGCCTCGTTGTCCGCCCGGCAGGGCACGGGGCTCGGCATCCACGTGTCCACGACCTTCCCGTCGTACACGTCCTCCACCCTCCGCCTCGCCCCCACCGCGGGCGCCCCCGTCGTCGTCACCCAACCCACCAGCAGGACCGGAAGGTTCCAGCCGCTGCAGAGCGGATACCACAGCGCGGGATGCGGGTGGAGCCAGTCCTTCTCCGTCTCCGTGGGAACGGGGGCGAGCTGGCCTTCGGGCGTCTACGCCTCGCAGTTGAAATCGCCCCAGGGCAAAGAGCACAACGTGATGTTCGTCGTGCGGCCCTCGACACCGCAGCGACAGATCGCCGTCCTGGTACCCACCAACACGTACAACGCCTACAACTTCTGGGGCGGGCACAACCAGTACACCTCCGGCCAGGGCGGCGCTCAGCGCACCGTCTCCATGCGCCGCCCCAACATGGGGACCTCGTGGGACAACTTCTACGGCAAGGCCACGGGCATCATCGACCACCTGCTCTACAGCGACCTGCAGCTGTTCCGGTGGATGAGCTCGAAGAGCATCTCCTACGACTGCTACGCCGACAGCGACCTGCACACCACGGGCACCGACTGGCTGCGTACGCCGGCCCAGGGCGGGAAGTACAAGGCACTGGTACTGACCACACACCCCGAGTACTTCACGCAGACCGCGCGGGACAACGTCGTGGCCTTCCAGAACAACGGCGGACGCATCATCTACCTCGGCGGCAACGGCATCTACGAGCGGATGAAGTACACGGCGGACGGTCACGCGACCGTCTTCCGGCGGGCCGACGGCAGCCGGGACGTCTACGCCGACTCCGGACAGTCCGAGGCGCAGATCCTGGGCGTGTCCTACTACCAGCCCACGTATATGAGCTTCTCCCCGTACCAGGTGCGCGACACCAGCAGTAACCCCTTCACCGCGGGCACCGGACTGGAGGTGGGAGAC
The DNA here is from genome assembly GCF_042888725.1 of Streptomyces sp. NPDC002795. Taxonomy (NCBI): domain Bacteria; kingdom Bacillati; phylum Actinomycetota; class Actinomycetes; order Kitasatosporales; family Streptomycetaceae; genus Streptomyces; species Streptomyces sp. NPDC002795. The sequence continues at coordinate 1,014,130 of NZ_JBIAQB010000001.1, read as the reverse complement.
ATCTTCGGCACCGTCTCCTACGACATCGCCGCCAGCGGCTGGGAAGTCGACCGCCGGCCGGCCGCCCTCCCCGGTTCCGTGCTGATCGCGGAAGGGCTCAACAAGACGGGCGGAGCAGAAATGCTCTACGTCCCGCCTGTTGCCAGCAAGGGCTGGGTGTTCTCGGTCGGCTCCCTGTCCTTGACCGGCAGCATCCCGACCGACACCGCGCTCCAGAAACTCCTGCAGAACGTTTTCACGCAAGCGGTGGCCTAGGGCCTGCCGTCCCGGCCTACCGACGACTGACGGAGAGAAGAGAACATGAAGGAAATCCCGCGGCGCGCCGTGCTGGTCGGCGCTGTGGCGTCGACGGTCGCGCTGGGCCTGCCCACAGCGGCCGCCGCAGAGCGGCCCGCCCGCGAAGAACCGCCGGCCAGCAGTGCCTGCGGAGAGCTGGGCACCACCCAGGTCTGCGTCACGGCACGCGAGATGCAGGACGTGACCAGCCTCCAGTACGTCATCACCAACGGTGGTGCGCAGGAGATGACTTACACCGCGTGGTACGTGGATGCGACCGGGGGGCCTGAATCCGGCAAGGTCAAGGAAACGGTGGAGGCGGGCGGTACCGTCGTCGGATACTTCTACGGCGCCGTCCAGCACTGCTTCACGCTGCACCTGTGCGATGCCGCCGAGACGGAGTGCGTCGTCCTCGGGCCCGTCTGCGGCCCCTATCCGTCGGACGGGTGACGGCGGGCGGAGTACGTCCCCGCACCCAGATGCCCGGCGGTTCGTTCCACAGCACATGAAGCAGACAAGTGACGTGTCCCCCGCTGAGGTCCGGACGGCGGCCGGGGCCCAGGTCGACGAGTCGGCCGCACTGGGCCCCGGCACCGCCGTGTGGGAGCTCGCCCAGATCCGTGAGCAGGCCGTGCTGGGAGACAACTGTGTGGTGGGGCGGGGCGCCTATGTCGGCCCCGGCGTCAGGATCGGCCACGGGGTCAAGATTCAGAACCTCGCGCTCGTCTACGAGCCGGCGGAGCTCGGCGACGGAGTCTTCGTCGGCCCCGCCGTCGTCCTGACCAACGACCACAATCCGCGCTCGGTCGACCCCGCAGGGCGGCCCAAAGGGCGCGCCGACTGGGAGCCCGTGGGGGTCGTGGTCGCCGAGGGGGCCTCGCTCGGCGCGCGCTCGGTGTGTGTGGCCCCGGTCCGTGTGGGCCGCTGGGCGATGGTCGCCGCCGGCGCCGTGGTGTCCCGGGACGTGCCCGACTTCGCTCTCGTCGCCGGCGTCCCGGCCCGCCGTGTCGGCTGGGTGGGACGGGCGGGGCACCGGCTCCGTGAACTCCCCGGTTCGCCCGGCGTGTGGGAGTGCCCGCACACCGGTGCGCTGCACACCGAGAAGGACGACGTCCTCACGGAATCCTGATTCAAGAAGGGGTTCCGATTGCGACGGTGGCTGCCCGGCGGTCCGGGCTCTCCTGGATATCCAGCATGAGAGCGCCGATGAGAAAGTGAATTCCGGTAAGGACCGGCAGGGTTGCCAGCAGGACACTTCCCGCGCTGGCACTCGCGGGCCCGAGTGTGTGGAACAGCACCCACGTGCTCGCCACGCCGCCGAAGGCGACCAGCCCCAGCCCCGCAAGGAGCAGGAGCGCGATCGGCGAGAAGGAGAAGACGACGTACTTCAGGACGACACGCCGTCCGATCCCACGCGTCAGCTGGGTCATCAAGGCGGGAATCACCTTGTGCATACGCATCGTTGACACCTCGTTCCCGTACACCGCGGGAATGGGGACGTCGCAGGCCGGGATCCGCAGGATGTTCAGGTTGATCAGCAGGTCGTTCTCGAACGAGTAGTCCTTGGCCACGCGGTCGAGGTTGAGCCGTTCCAGTGCGGTCCTGTGGATCGCGGTGTACCCGTTCTGAGGGTCGAACAGGTGCCAGTACCCGGAGGCCAGTTTGGTCATGAAAGAGAGAACGATGTTGCCGAGAATCCGGAATTTCGGCATGCCTCGGTACGAGTCGCGGGAGTAGAAACGGTTCGCCTTGGTGAAGAGGGCGGTCCCGTCGCAGATCGGGGCGAGCAGGGCGGGAAGGTAGGCCGGGTCCATCTGCCCGTCACCGGCCATGACCACCGAGACGTCGCAGCCGAGGCGCAGGGCCTCCTGGTGCCCGTCGCACACCGCTCCACCCACTCCGGTGTTGGTCTCGTGCCGGATGAGCACCATCCGCGGGTCGCCGGCGCCGGTCGCCTCGGAGGACGTCTGATCGCTGCTGGCGTCGTCGACCACCACGATATGGTCGACGAAATCGGGCACGGTGCTGATCGTCCGGGCGATCAGCTTTTCCTCGTTGAACGCCGGAACCACGACGGCGATTTTCGTGTTCTGATACACGAAGGAAAACCCTCTCACGGTTCTTTCATGGAACCTGTCTGCGACAACAGCCTTGAGCACGGAGGAAGGTACCAGAAATCATTCAGAGAATGTGGCATTCGGCTCGCCGCCTTTCCTCTGCCGGTGCGACCAGATTCCTCCTGGTGGGAGGGGCCTGCTACGCCATTGATGTCGGAACGCTGATCCTGCTGCACGGTGTACTCCATATGCCGTTGGCCGCGGCCACCTCGCTGGCGTTCGTCACCGTGCTGGCGGTGAATTTCTGCCTCAATAGATCGTTCGTCTTCCGGAGCGGCGCGATGTTCGGCCCGGCCTTCGTCAAATATCTTGCGCTCGTCGTACTGAATTACGGGGCGACTCTGGCCACGGTCGCCGGGCTGACTGCTCTGGGCCTGTCGTACGTAGCGGCCAAGACGACGTCGACCGTCATCAACGCGGTGGCGAATTACGCGGCGTTCCGCTGGTGGGTCTTCAGGACAGCCGGCCGGCCGCCGTCGGATTCCGCGGGTGCGGGTTCTGCAGCGGCAGGGATGCCTTCCGTCGCGCCGAGTCCAGGACCACCTCGGCGACCTCCACGGTCCTCAGCCCCTGGGCGAGGGTGACGATGTCCATGGCCTTGCCCTCGACGGCGTCGCGGAACCGCTCGTGCTCGACCATCAGCGGCTCGCGCTTGGGGATCGCGTACCGGATCATGTCGCCCTCGGCGGCTCCGCGGAAGGCGCTCAGCGCTTCCCACTCCGTGGCGAAGGCACCGTTGGCATGGAAGGTGAGATCCGCGGTGAGAGTGTCCGCGATGAAGCAGCCGCGCTCGCCGGTGACCGCCGTGAAGCGCTCCTTGAGCGGGCTGAGCCAGTTCACGAGATGGCTGACCATGGTGCCGTCGGTGAGCTCTCCGACGACCGCGACCATGTCCTCGTGCGCGCGGCCGCTCTTGGACACGGTGCGGGCGGCCACGGAGGCGTAGCGGCACCCCGTCACCCAGCTGGTGAGATCGATGTCGTGGGTCGCCAGGTCCTTGACGACGCCCACGTCCGCGATGCGCGGCGGGAAGGGCCCCTGCCGCCGCGTGACCACCTGGAACATCTCACCGAGCTCGCCGGCCTCGAGGCGCGAACGCAGGCTCTGCAGCGCCGGGTTGAAGCGCTCGATGTGTCCGACTCCTGCGGTCAGCCGGGCCCCGTCGAAGGCGTCGGCCAGGCGTCGGGCCGCGATCGCGGAGTGGGCGAGTGGCTTCTCGATCAGCGCGCACACGCCGTTCGCGGCCAGGGCGATGCCGACCTCCTCGTGCAGCACCGTGGGGCAGGCGACCACGGCGTAGTCGAGGTCGAGTGCCAGCAGTTCGGGCAGGGCGGCGACGACCGGGGCGCCACGGGCGGCACCCGTGGGGTCTCCCGCCGGGTCCATGACGCCGACGAGTTCGACGCCGTCGAGCGACGAAAGCACCCGGGCGTGGTTGCGCCCCATCGAGCCCAGACCGACAAGCCCCGCACGCAGCGTCGGCCGGTTCATCGGACACCTCCGGCGATGCTCACGGCCCGGGCGATGCGCTCGAGATCGCCCGGTCCGAGGGCGGGGTGGACCGGCAGCGACAGTACCGACGCGGCTGCGCGTTCGGTCTCGGGCAGCGGAGGCCCGGCCGGGTCGCGGAACGGAGTCAGCCGGTGGATCGGCGTCGGGTAGTACACCGCGCTGCCGATTCCCTCCGCCGCCAGTTCCTGTCGCACGGCATCCCTGCGGCCGTCCGGGACGGCGACGGTGTACTGGTGGTAGACGTGCCGGGCGCCATCGGCCACGTGCGGCGCGGAAAGTCCCTCGATACGGGAGTCGAGCACCTTGGCGTTGGCCCGCCGCTGCTCGGTCCACGCGGGCAGCTGCGTCAGCTGCACCCGGCCCACGGCCGCCGCGACATCGGTCATGCGCAGATTGGCGCCGACGATCTCGTTCTCGTACCGCTGTTCCATGCCCTGATTCCTGAGCAGCCGCAGTGTGCGGGCCAGTTGGTGATCGGCGGTGGTGATCATGCCGCCTTCGAGCGCGTGCATGTTCTTCGTCGGGTAGAAGCTGAAGCATCCGGCCCGGCCGAATGTTCCGACCGGCAGGCCGTGCAGGGCGGCGCCGTGCGCCTGGCAGGCGTCCTCGACGACGGCGAGGCCGTGGCGCTCGGCGAGCGGCATCAGCCGGTCCATGGCGGCCGGGTGGCCGTACAGATGTACGGGGATCAGTGCCGCGGTGCGCGGGCCGACCGCCGCGGAGACCGCGGCCGGGTCGAGGCAGTAGGTCTCGGGCGTGATGTCGGCGAAGACCGGCTCGGCGCCCACCAGACGTACGGCGTTGGCGGTGGCGGCGAACGAGAAGGAGGGCACCACCACTTCGTCGCCAGGCCCGATGCCCAGGGCCATCAGGCTCAACTGCAGTGCGGAGGTGCCGGAGTTCACGGCGACGCAGGTTCGGCCCCCGACCAGCTCCGAGAATTCCTCCTCGAAGGCGGCCACTTCCGGCCCCTGAATGACAAGACCGCTACGCAGTACGCGTACGGCGGCTTCGATCTCGGCTTCGCCGATGACAGGCCGGGCGGCGGGAATTGGCAGATTGGACCCAGACACGAGCAGTCTCCATTGGAAAACGAAGGGAGTCGGCCTGCGTTCAACCCCGATTCACCGCCGGGGGTTTCTCTTGTTGCCTTTTATCAATCCTTAGGCGGTATGCGTAGGATGAGTGCATTGGTGGAGCAATAGCACCTGGGTGGGATCAGAGGCCGAGCCCCGCGTGGGCCAGGGCCTGTTTGAGGAGGGCGCCGTGGCCGCCGGGCATCTCGTTCTGCATGGCCGCCGAGACCGCGTCCTCGGGGCTGAACCAGACCAGGTCGAGCGCGTCCTGTCGGGGCTGGCAGTCGCCGGCCACCGGGACGATGTAGGCCAGCGAGACCGCGTGCTGGCGCGGGTCGTGGAACGGCGTGACGCCTTGGGTCGGGAAGTACTCGGCGACGGTGAACGGCTGCAGGGAGGCCGGTACCCGGGGCAGTGCCACGGGACCGAGGTCCTTTTCGAGGTGGCGCAGGAGGGCGTCACGCACCCGTTCGTGATGCAGTACGCGGCCGGAGACCAGGGTGCGGCTGACGTTGCCGTCGGGGCCGATGCGCAGCAGCAGTCCGACGCTGGTCACCTCACCGCTGTCCGCGACGCGCACCGGCACGGCTTCGACGTAGAGGATCGGCATGCGGGCACGGACCAGCTCAAGCTCGTCCTCGGCCAGCCACCCGGGCGTTGTCTCGGTCATGTCGGGCATGGGGTGATCATATTTCAGTGGGCCCGGTCTGTGGCCGAATTGACCGTGACCGGGCCTCGCTGAAGTGATGCGCTCCGACGGTCCTACTTGGCGGTGTGCGTCGGGTAGACCTCGACGTCGGTGTAGGCGCCCTTGATGTCTCCCGCGCCCGCGGGCCAGTCCAGGGTCACGCTGTGGGTCTCGTTCGGGGGCGTCACCAGGATGTTGGTCGGGGACGAGAGGCTCTCGCCGGAGCTGTCGATCTCGTAGGCCAGGTTGAAGACCGCGGAGTCACCGGGCTTCAGGGTGGTGACACGGGGCTGGGCCTGGCCGCGCTCGATGGGGTTCGAGGTGTTGTCGGCGTCCTTGATGTCGACACCGGCGAAGCCCGTCGCCGAGCAGGTGGTCGAACCCCGGTTGACCATGGAGATGTTGATCCTGCCGGTGCTGTCGTCGGGCGCGGCGTCCGTGGCGTTGATGGCGAGGTCCTCCGTCTTGCAGAAGGTGGCCTCGGCGCCGGACTTCGTCCCGCTGTTCGCGGCGCCGGCCTTGACCTCGGTGCCACTGCCGGAGTCCGACTTCGCGGCGCCGGCCTCCGCCTTCGAGGCACCGTCCGAGGACGAGGAAGAAGACGAGGAGGAGTTCTTGGAGGAGGTGTCCGTCCCGGAGTCGCCGCTGCCGCAGGCGGTGAGCGAGAGGGTGGCGGCGACACCGATGGCGGCGAAAGCGGAGAGGCGGGTGTACTTCATGGTGTTCCCCCGTGAGGAGCGTGGTGTGTGCGGTCAGAACTATTTGTATCCCGCACCGAGTCACAGGGAGTACTCCACAAGGTCTTCGTTCTGTCACAGCGATGATCATGCGAACGCGACCGGCCGACCCCGTGGATACCTCGGGGCCGGCCGGTGGAACGTCGCTCAGCCGTGCAGTTCGAAGTGGAAGATGCCCCACGTGAGATGAGCGTCGCGGCCACCGTCGACCCAGTGGCCGAGCCCCGTCTTCATCTGGCTGAGGTAGTCGTGGCTGATCTTCCTGGCCAGTCCTTCGGCCTCCAGGCGCTCGGTCTCCTCGAGGACCCGCTTGTAGTGGTTCACCAGCTGATCGCGGTGCTCTTCGAAACCGCCGTCGACGGCGGTGAACCCGAGCTGTTCCAGCTCGCGCGTGTAGAAGGCGGGCGAGCCCATGTCGTCCAGGTGGATCCGGTCGAGGATCGGCTGGAGCACGTCGGTGCGGTCGCCGTCCTTCGCCGCCATCGGGTCGGTGAAGATGACATGGCCGCCGGGCCGCAGCACCCGGGCGATCTCCTTGAGGACCTGGGCCCGGTTCCCGCTGTGCAGGAAGGCGTCCTGGGACCAGACGACATCGACCTGGTCGTCCGGGTACGGGATGTCCTCGTACGAGCCGTCCACGACCTCGATCCTGTCGGTGAGCCCGCGGCCCGAGTTCAGCTGCTTGTGGCGCTGGTTCTCCACCTCGCTGAGGTTGAGGGCCAGGACCCGGCAGCCGTACGTCTCCGCGAGGTACCGTGCCGAACCGCCGAAGCCGGAACCGAGATCGAGCACCACGGAATCCCGGGTCAGTTCGAGCTTCGACGCCATGTGCTCGACGGTCCGCCGGCTCGCGTCCGCGATGGGTTCGTCGGGGCTGTCGTACAGCCCGATGTGGATGTCCTCGCCGCCCCACACCGTGGAGTAGAAGGTGTCGGCGTCGGGTGAGTTGTAGTAGCTGCGGGCGGTGCCGACCGCGCCCTTGTACTGCTCGTCTCCGTCCGTCCTGTACTCCTTCTCCGCCACGTGGATGAAGAAGTCCGGCTGCTCACGCCGGTAGGTGTGCTGGAAGTCGCCGTAGGTCTCGATGCTCTGGAATCCGACGTCGGACATCAGCCGCCGCGTGTAGTCCCTGCGCAGCGGAAACATGTTGAGGTAGTACATGGAGCTGTCGGGGAAGCTGTACCGCATACGGCACAGGCCCTCATCGACGTACTCCGGTTCGACGATGACGTCCTCACCGCAGTAGTAGTAGCGGTGCTTGCTCGTGTACCCGTCGTCCAGGATCGCGTCGTAATTGCGCTGATCCAGTATGAGAATTCCGTCGTGCTTGAGCATCGCGTAGAACTCGGCCAGTGCCTTGCGCCGGTCGCGTTCCGAGAAGAGATGCGTGAAGGAATTGCCGAGGCAGACGATCGCGTCGTACTCCCCGTGGACGTCTCTGTTGAGCCATCGCCAGTCCGCCTGGACGACCCGCAGGATGTGCCCGCCCTGCTTCTGGCCGTTCTCGAAGGCCCTCGCCAGCATCTCCGCACTGCCGTCCGCGCTGACGGTCTCGAATCCGGCGGCCTGCAGCGCCACGGAGTGAAATCCCGTGCCTGTCGCGACGTCGAGCACGCTCTTCACCCCCCACTTCCGCAGCAGGTCGATGAAGAAATTGCCTTCGCTCTCCGTCCTCTTCTCCCAATCGATGAGGGAGTCCCATTTCTCTACAAAGCTGGGGACGTACTCCTCCGTGTAATGCCCGGTTTCGCGTACTTCGACAGGGTTGTCGCCGAACTCTTGGGCCGGTTGCACGATGATGGGGAACCCTTCAGCTATGAGGAATCTTGCCCTGGCGCGGCAGCCCGAGACGGTACATAGCTCCAGGACTCGGGAGCCGCACGGTCTGAGCGGATCGCTGTCCAAGAGCGGGGGGTCTCATGCCTCCAAACTTCGTATACAGGGCTGGGGTTGAGTCGAACAGGCGCTCTGGCCAGCGCCTCTTTCGGTTCAAGATTGTTTGAGGCGGAAATGATGAAGGCACCTCGCATAAAGGGCATTCATGAGTGAATCGCCGCGACGGCGATAGTCGGCCAGGGCCGGAAATCGCTCCAGAGGGGCTGTGTCCGGTGTGTGCAGAGGTGTTGACGGGTGGTCCACCCCGCGTGAGATCTTGTTGCCCGCTCAGGATTGTTCGGTAAGTCAGAGGCGGTTCGGTATTCCGAACGAAGCCGTAACTCCCGTGAAAGGGGAGGGGCATGACGACATCCGGTGGCCGCTTCATACGACGGCGGGACTTCATGGCCGCTTCAGCCCTCGGCGCCGCAACCGTGGCAGCCGGATCCTGGCCGGCGACCGCCCAGACGGCTGCCCAGGCGGCCACGCCCGGCACCGGCGCGGCGGACGCGCTCGCCCTTCCGAAGGACCTGCCGCCGTACGTCGGCGCGGGCAGCACGGCCCCCGTCCGGCCCTTCCGGCTGAACGACGTAACCCTGGGCAAGGGCCTGTTCCAGGAGAAGCGCGACAGAGTGAAGGCCTTCATCCGCGCCTACGACGAGCGCCGCTTCCTCGTGCTGTTCAACAAGACCGCGGGCCGGCCCAACCCGCCCGGCGTCGAGGTCCCCGGCGGCTGGGAGGACGGCGGCCTGCTGAGCGGCCACTGGGCCGGCCACTACCTCACGGCCCTCGCCCAGTCCCACGTCGACCAGGGCGAACAGGTCTACAAGGACAAGCTCGACCGCATGGTGCGTGAGCTCGGTGCCTGCCAGGACGCCCTGAAAGGCAAGACGGTTCACCCGGGCTACCTCGGCGCGCTGCCCGAGGACACCGTGCTGCGCGCGGGACCGCCCCGGTTCGCCGTGTACGGCGCCGACCCAGACACCAACACCTGGGCACCCTGGTACACCCAGCACAAGATCATGCGCGGCCTCCTCGACGCGTACACCCTCACCGGCAACGAGCAGGCCTTCGAGATCGTCCGGCACATGGCGGACTGGTCCCATCTGGCCCTGACACTCGGCGACATCGAGCACCCCGACTACAAGGGGCCCCTCACCCGCGACGACCTGAACTACCTGTGGGACACCTACATCGCGGGGGAGTACGGCGGCGCCAACGAGGTCCTCGCCGAGATCCACGCGCTCACCGGCGACGCCCGCCACCTGGAGACGGCCCGGCTCTTCGACAGCCGCGAGTCGCTCTTCGCCGCGTGTGTCGAGGACCGCGACATCCTCGTCACCACCGATGAGAACCGCCCCGGCCGCAGACGCCCGAACCACCTGCACGCCAACACACACGTCCCCAACTTCGTCGGCTACCTACGGGTCTTCGAACAGAACCGGGACGACGACTACCGGCGCGCGGCGGAGAACTTCTTCGGCATGGTCGTCCCCCACCGGATGTTCGCCCACGGAGGCACCAGCGGCACCGTCCCCGGCGCCAACACCAACCCCGAGGCGTTCCAGAACCGCGACAACATCGCCCACGCCATCGCGGGCGACGGCGCCGAGTCCTGCACCACGTACAACCTGCTGAAGCTGGCGCGCAATCTCTTCACCTTCGATCCCGACCCGGCCTACATGGACTACTACGAGCGCGGCCTGGTCAACATGGTGCTCGGGCAGCGCGCCGACACGGACCGGACGGACGATCCGCAGCTCGCCTACTTCCAGCCGCTGACCCCGGGCGCCGCCCGCGACTACGACAACACCGGCACGTGCTGCGGCGGCAGCGGCCTCGAAGGCGGCACCAAGTACCAGGAGACGGTGTACTTCCGCTCGGCCGACGACAAGACCCTCTGGGTCAACCTGTACATCCCCTCCACCCTGCACTGGCGGGAGAGGGACTTTACGGTCACCCAGAAGACCCGCTTCCCGCGCGAACAGAGCAGCACACTGAAGATCGACGGCAGCGGCCGGCTCGCCCTCAAGCTGCGCGTCCCCGGCTGGGTGGCCGACACCGGGGACGGCTTCACGGTCTCGGTCAACGGACGCCGCCAGACCGGCCCGCGCCCGAAGCCGGGCAGCTACCTCACCATCGACCGCGACTGGCGCCCCGGCGACACCGTCGAGGTCTCGATGCCGTTCACCGTCCGCATCGAGCGCGCCATCGACCGTCCGGAGATCCAGTCGGTCTTCTGGGGCCCGCTGATGATGCCGGTGCTCGGCGAGGTGGCCAAGGGCGAGTTCCAGGAGCTGACGCTCTATCAACACCTCAAGCTCGACGGCGACTACGCCCGGTCGGCGATCACCCCGCGCCGCGGCCAGACCCTCGCCGTCGGCAACCGCACCCTGCGCCCGCACTACGTCGGCGACCGGCAGCCCCAGTCCGCCTACTTCAAGCGCGTCGAACCCGAGGTGGTCTTCGGCTCCCTCGCCACCGGCGTACCCAACCGCAAGCGCGACGACAACCTGCCGGACTACGACGTACCGGTCGACGGCGTCACCTCACCCGGCGACGAGGGCCTGACCTTCCTCGACGTGGTGTGGGACGGCGCGCCGTTCGCCGGGCACCGCGACTTCGTCCGCCAGGTGGAGCGGACCGCGGCCAAGTGGAGCGCCGCGGGCCTCTTCACGGAGGAGCAGCGTGCGACCGTGGTCGAGCGTGCGGCGGAGGCGGAGCGGGAGCTGGCGCCGTAGAGGCCAGGGCGATGAATTCCGCCGTGATGTCCGGTCTGCACTTATGACGGGCGATCCATCGCGGGCCAGGAGGGCACCATGGCTGCTTCCTACACATTCGACGTCTTCTCCAGCCTCGACGGCTTCGGCGCCGCCGATGGCGGCGGCTGGACCGGCTACTGGGGGAAGCAGGGCCCCGAGCTGCTCGATCACCGCCTCGACCTGTACCGCGAGGAGCAACGGATGGTCTTCGGGGCCCACACGTACCGGGCGTTCGCGCGGATGCTGGCGGCGAGCACCGAGGAGTCGGAGGTGCGTGACCCCTGGGTGACGCGGATGAGGAGCCTGCCGGCCACGGTCGTGTCGACCACGCTCGAAGGGCCGCTCGACTGGCCGGACGCGACCGTCGCGCGGGGCGACGCCGTCGATGTCGTCGCGCGGCTCAAGCAGGAGTCTCCCGTGCCGTTGCGTTCGCACGGCAGTCTGTCCATGAACCGTGCGCTGATGGCCGCAGGCCTGGTGGACCGGGTCCAGGTGACGCTCTTCCCTGTGATCACGGGGCAGAGCGGGCTCGACCCGATCTTCCAGGGCGCGGCCGACTTCGATCTGGAGCTGCTCGAACACCGCACGCTCGACAGTCACATCCAGGAACTCGTCTACCGGCCGATCCTGCACGCCTGATCATCGACGATCTCAGGCCACCAGAACCGGCACCTCCGGCAGCGCCGTCCCGTACACCCACGCCCGGAACACCTGGTCCACAGAGTGGCGCGCGAACCGCTCCACGTGCGCGGCGAACATCTCGGTCGTGACGACGCCGTGGCGGTGCAGGTCCGTCCAGGTGCGCAGGGTCCGGAAGAACGCCTCGTCGCCGAGTGCGCAGCGCAGGGCGTGGATCGCCAGGGCGCCGCGTTCGTAGAGGCGGTCGTCGAACATGTGCTTGCGGCCGGGGTCGGCCAGGGACAGGTTCTCGGGGAGGCCTGCGAGCAGGCGGTGGGCCGTGGCGGCCAGGGTCTGGGCGTCGCGGCCGCCCGAGCGTTCGCACCAGAGCCACTCGGCGTACTTGGCGAGGCCCTCGTTGAGCCAGATGTGCCGCCAGTCGGCGACGGTGACGCTGTTGCCGAACCACTGGTGGGCCAGCTCGTGGGCGATCAGCCGCTCCGAACCGCGGGCGCCGTCAAGGTGGTTGGTGCCGAACAGTGACAGGCCCTGCGCCTCCACCGGTACGTCGAGTTCCTCGTCGGCGACCACGACCGCGTACTCGCCGAAGGGGTAGGGGCCGAACAACTCCTGGAACAGGGCCATCATCTGCGGCTGGCGCGCGAAGTCGCGGGAGAAGTCGGTGAGCAGGTGGGCCGGGAAGTGGCCGGTCTGCGGGACCCCGTCGAGGCCCGGATCGCCGAGCAGCGCTGTCTGGTATCGGCCGATGGCCAGGCCGACCAAGTAGCTTGACGTGGGGGCTGGTTGCTCGTACAGCCACGTCGTGGTCGAGGCCCTGGTCGTACGGGTGAGGAGGCGACCCCCGATCACCACCTGGTACGTGGAGGGGGTGGTGAGGGAGATCTGGTACGCGGCCTTGTCGGCGGGGCGGTCGTTGCACGGGTACCAGGAGGGGGCGCCGACCGGCTGGCTGGCGACGAGCGCGCCGTCGGTCAGCTCCTCCCAACCCAGGCCGCCCCAGAAGCTCTTCACCGGTTTCGGATTGCCGGAGTAGTGCACTTCCACGGTGAACGCGGCGCTCGCGGCCAGTGGCTTCGCCGGCCGGATGCGTAGTCGCCCACCGCGCAGCGTGTAGTGCGCGGGGCGGCCGTCGACCCGGACCCGGCCGATACGGAAATCGGCGAAGTTCAGCTGGAATTCGTCCAGTTCGGTGCGGCCCGCGATGGCACTGAGCCGCGCCGTGCCGGCCAGCCGGTTGGGCTCCGGCCGGTAGTCCAGGTCGAGTTCGTAACGGTGCACCCGGTAGCGGGAGTCCCCGTTGGACGGGAAATAGGGGTCCGCCTTGTGCTGACCGTAGTGCTGCCCGTTCACGGCTCGTCCGCTCCCTGTCCCTGTACTCGCAGTACTCGCACTCCTACGACATGGCCAACGCGCGGTCGGTGCCCACCGGTTCACGGGCGCCAGGCCTCTATCGGGTTGCCCAGCCACCGGCTCCCCGGCGGCACCGACTCGCCGGCCATCACCAGGGACGCGGGCCCGAGCGTGCTCCTGCTGCCGATCTCGCTGCCCGGCAGCACGATTCCGCCAGGACCGAGTGTTGCGCCCTCGCGAAGGGTCACAGTATCCGTCCGCAAGATCCGGTCGTGGAAGAGGTGCGTCTGCAGGACACAGCCCCGGTTCACGCTCACCCCGGCCTCCAGAGTGACCAGATCGGTCTCCGGCAGCCAGTAGCTCTCGCACCACACACCCGCCCCGATGCGCGCGCCGAGCCCACGCAGCCAGGCGGTCAGGACGGGCGTGCCGGGCACCGAGCCGACGAGCCACGGCACGGCGAGCATCTCCACGAAGGTGTCGGCCAGTTCACCCCGCCACACGAACCCGCACCACAGCGGATGCTCGCCCGTCCGATGGCGGCCGACCAGCAGCCACTTCGCCACGATCGACACCACGCACGCGAGCACGCCGGCCGACAGCAGGACGGGGCCGCTGACAAGCGCGGCCACCCACAGGCCGTGCGCCGCCGCGACGGCGGCCAGCGCGCCGAGCACCAGGACCACCAGAGTCACCGAGCAGAACACCGGGACGAGTCGGCCCAGTTCGACCACGGCGCGCGCCCAGCGCAGCCGCACCGGCGGCGTGTAGGTGCGGCTCGGATCGACACCGGTGGCCGGGCGCGGCAGCCGGACCGGCGGCAGACCCAAGTACGAACTGCCCTGCTTGGCCTTCTTCGGGGTGGCCGACAGGACGCCCACCAGACCGTCGTCAGGCACCGAACGGCCGGGCGCCGTCATGCCCGAATTGCCGAGGAACGCCCGGCGGCCGATCCGCGCGTGCCCGATCCGGACCCAGCCGCCCCCGAGTTCGTACGGCGCGGTCAGCGTGTCGTCGGCGAGGAACGCGCCGTCGCCGACCGTGGTGAGGCCGGGCAGCGCGAGCACCGTGGACACCTCGGCGTCCCGGCCCACGCGCATGCCGAGCAGCCGCATCCACACGGGCGTGACGAGCCCCGCGTACAGGGGGAACAGCGTCTGCCGGGACAGGTCCATCAGCTGCGTGACGGTCCAGGACTGCCAGCCCGCCCGACTGTGCACCGGGAACGTACCGGCGCTCAGGCCACGTCCGGCGAGGCGGACACCGGCCAGGATCAGCACGGCGTACGTGAGTCCGTAGGCGAGGGCCGCGGGGACGACGGCGAGCAGCGCGCCGCGCACGGCCTCGCTGAGCCCGGCGCCCGCGGGCACGAAGGCGCGCGCGACCAGCAGGGCGGGGAGGGCGGACAGCGGCGGGAGGAGGGTGAGGGCGAGGCCCGCGGCGCCGTACATCGCGCGCCAGCCCACCGTGCGCGGCGGACGCAGTCCCGGCCACTCCCGCTTGGCCTTGCCGAGCTTGACCGCCGGGGAGCCCGCCCAACGCTGACCGGTCGGGACGTGGCCCTGAACGGCGGAGCCCGGCGCGATCTCGGCGCGCTTGCCGACCCGGGCGCCGGGGAACAGCACACTCCGGGTGCCGACCACCGCTCCCGCGCCGACCTTCACGGCGCCGATCTCCAGACGGTCCCCGTCGAGCCAGTGCCCCGACAGGTCGACCTCGCTCTCGACGGCGCAGCCGCGGCCGAGCTTGAGCAGTCCGGTGACCGGAGGCAGCGAGTGCAGGTCGACGTCGGATCCGATTCGGGCGCCGAGCGCGCGGGCGTAGCGCTGCAGCCAGGAGCCGGTGAGGGAGGTGGCACCGCTGTGCTCGGCGAGGCGCTCGGCGGCCCACAGCCGCAGATGGACACCGCCGCCGCGCGGATACGTGCCCGGGCCGACGCCACGCAGCAGCAGCCGTGCGCCGCCCGCCGCGAGCGCGAGCCGGCCCGGCGGGCTGAACAGGAGCAGCGCCGCCGGGGCGATCAGCCACCAGGAGGCGGACGGGGCCCACGCGTAGCCGCCGAACCGGTGCAGGACGTCCGCCAGCGCGGCGAGCGCGACCGTCCAGCGCAGACCGTTCAGGGAGAACAGCGGTACCAGGAGCGCCAGTTGGATGAGCTTGGCGCGAGTCGGGACCGGGGTGATGGACCGCTCCGCGGCGTCGTCCTGCGCCGACTTCTCCAGGCGGCGGGCCAGCTTGCGCAGGACTGGACGCTCGTAGATGTCGATGACGGCGGCGTTCGGGTAGCGGGTGCGCAGCCGTGTGGTCAGCTGGGCGGCGGCGAGGCTGCCGCCTCCGATGGCGAAGAAGTTGTCGTGCGCGCCGGTCACGGGGACGCCGAGGGACTCGCTCCACTGCTCGGCGAGCCATGCCTCGGTGCCGTACAGCTGCTCGGCCGGGGCGCCGGTCTCCACATCGGGCAGCGGCCACGGCAGCGCGTCGCGGTCGACCTTGCCGGAGGTGCGCGTCGGCAGCTCGGCGACGGGGGCGAGCAACGGCACCAGTGCGGCGGGCAGTTGGCCCCGCAGCTTGTCCACGGCGGCCGCGTGCTGCCAGCCCTCCTGGGTGACGAGGTAGCCGACGAGCAACTGGTTGCCGCCGCGCGCGGTGCGCACGGCGCAGGCCGCGCCCGCGACGCCGGGCAGTGCCTGCAGCGCGGCGTCGACCTCGCCCAGCTCGATGCGCCGTCCGCCGAGCTTGACCTGCTCGTCGCCGCGTCCGAGGAAGACCAGACCTTCGGGGTCGGCCTTGACCAAGTCACCGCTGCGGTAGGCGCGCTCCCAGCCCAGGGCGGGCAGCGGCGCGTACTTCTCGGCGTCCTTGACCGGGTCGAGATAACGCGCCAACCCCACGCCGCCGATGACGAGTTGACCGCTGGCACCCATCGGGACGGGCCGGTCGGCCTCGTCGACGACGGCCAGTTCCCAGCCGTCCAGCGGCAGCCCGATGCGGACCGGTTCCGCGCCGGTCATCAGGGAGGCGCAGGTGACGACGGTGGCCTCGGTCGGCCCGTACGTGTTCCACACCTCGCGGCCCTCGGTGACGAGGCGCTGGACGAGTTCGGGCGGGCATGCCTCGCCGCCGAAGATCAGCAGCCGGACGTCGTTGAGGGCCTCCGGCTCCCACAGGGCGGCCAGCGTCGGCACGGTGGAGATGACGGTGATCTCCTGCTCGGCCAGCCAGGGCCCGAGGTCGGCGCCGCCGCGCACCTGCGAGCGCGGCACCGGAACCAGGCAGGCGCCGTGCCGCCATGCCAGCCACATCTCCTCGCAGGACGCGTCGAACGCGACGGACAGGCCCGCCATGACCCGGTCGCCGGGCCCGATCGGATCCTCGGTGAGGAAGAGCGCGGCCTCCGCGTCCACGAACGCCGCGGCGCTGCGGTTGCTGACGGCGACGCCCTTGGGCCGCCCGGTCGAACCGGACGTGAAGATGACCCACGCGTCGTCCTCGGGCCCGGGCCGCCCGACCGGAGCGGCGAAGGGCTCCGCGACGGTGAAGGTGAGCCCCGCCCCGATCACAGTCCTCACCCCCGCCTCGCCGAAGACGAGTTCGGCCCGCTCGTCCGGATCCTCGGCGTCCACGGGTACGTACGCGGCGCCCGCGGCGAGTACGGCGAGGATCGCCACGTACAGGTCGTTCGTGCCGGACGGAACGCGCACGCCGACCCGGTCGCCGCGCCCCACCCCCGCCCCGGCCAGACGGCGGCGCAGCCGCCCGACCTCGGCGTCCAGCGCGCGGTACGTCAGACGGCGCACGCCGTCGTCGAGAGCGGGTTCGTCGGGGTGTGCCCGTACGGTCGCGTCCAGGATGTCGACCAGGGTGCGCGGGGCGGCGGCGTCCTTCGCGAAGAAGTGCGCCGGAGCGTCGAGCCGTTCGGTCAGCTCCGCTTCGAGCAGGCCGAGCTCGTCGTGTGCGCGAGTGGCGTCCATCGGGTCCCAACGTCGAGACGACGACAGCCCGGCGGAAGCGACGCAAGTGCCCTCGAGCTGCCCGGAGTTGCCCAGCCTGGGCCGGACAACCGGGACATGTTACGGCGCCGGGGGCGTCGGGCGTGGATCGTGCAGGTCAATCGTGGCGTAACGAACTCACGTGAGGTTGTGTGCAGTTGTCTGTCAGATGACGGTGCCGACATCCTCCGCGGTGATGCTGTCCATGGCGCGTTCGGCGACCGCCGCGATGGTCATCGAGGGGTTGCAGGCGCCGGTGGTGCCGGGGATGAGCGCGCCGTCGAGGACGTACAGGCCGCGCTGTCCCTGGACGCGTCCCTCCAGGTCGCACACGGTGCCCATCGGCGCGCCTCCGAGCGGGTGCCAGGTGCTGTTGACCAGTGAGTTGGTGTCGACGAGGGTGCCGAGTCCCTCGGAGATCTTCGTCACCCGCTGGTGGATGGCGCGGTAGCTGCCGGAGTCGCCGCCCGCGGGCCAGTGCAGGGATACCGAGTCGGTGGCGCCGTTGTAGCGCAGGTGGCCGCGGTCGGAGCTGACGCCGAATCCGACCAGCATCGTGGTGCGGAGGTCGAGGCCCAGGGGCGGCAGGGAGGCCTGGATGACGGTGTTCGCGGTGGCGGGATCCGCCCAGTCCTTGCTGCCGTAGACGACGGGGCCGCCCTGCTCGCTGCCGAAGTCCTCCTGGAGGCTGGTCCAGGCGTAGATGCGGTCGCCGTTGGTGCCCCAGCCCTCACCGAGGCCGTCGGGCAGGTCGGGGATGGCGCCGGTCGCGCCCGCGCGGACCAGGAGCTTGCTGGTGTTGACGCTGCCGGCCGCCATGATCAGGGCGCGGGTGGTGAGCACCTTCTGTTCCTGTACGACACCGGAGTCGTCGGTGCGGTCGACGTGCACCTCCCAGCGGCCGTCGGCGGCGCGGGCCACGGAGGTGACGTTGTGGTGGGTGGCGACGGCGACCTTGCCGGTCGCCTCGGCCTGCTTCAGGTACGTCACGTCCACGGAGTGCTTGCCGCCGTTGTTGACGCCGAGCGCGCAGTCGCCGTTCGTGTACGACGGTTTCATCTCGCCGCGCAGTTCGGCCAGGGCGTAGTCCCAGTCGATCGGCATGGGGATCTTCTCCAGGCCGTATCCTGCCTTGCGGACCCGTTCGCCGAAGACCCGCGACGCGAAGTACGTGGGTGAGCCGATGAGTTGGTCGGGGGCGGTGGCCGCCTTGAGCATGCGGGCGACGCGCGGATAGTGGACCCGGTCCATACGCCGGTAGTCGAGGCCCTCGGGCAGCCAGCTGTTGAAGACGGACTCCGAGGGCTGGAGCGTCATGCCCTGGTAGACGAGCGATCCGCCGCCGACCCCGGCCGCGCACACACTGAGGATGTTCTCGCCGAGGACCGGTTCGAGGAGGCCGGTGTAGGGCGTGAAGCCGAGCGGGGTGCCGATCAGTCGGGCGAGAGGCCGGACGGCCTCGGGCAGGGTGCCGTACCAGAGCATCCGCTTGTCGAGCCCGGACACGTGGGGGAAGGTCTCCGCGTTCGGGCCGGTCGGCCAGCGCCGCCCGCGTTCGAGCACGGTCACCGGGACGCCGGACTGGGCGAGCCGCAGCGCGGCGACGCCGCCGCCGAAGCCGGATCCGATGATGACGACGCGGTGTTCCTCGCGGGTGAGCTTCACGCGGGCGGGCGCCGCCGAGGCGGTCGGGGAGGGAAGGGCGGTCACGGCGGTGAGGGCGGCGGCACCGGTGAGCAGGGCGCGCCTGGTGGGGGACGGCATGAGCAACTCCTTGACCAAGTGGGGGAGGGTACGGGGGCATGCGTACGCCTGCCAACTCCGGTCGAGAGCACGGTGGTTACTCGCCGGTCAGCTACCGCAGAGTAGAGTCGCGTGTCACTCAGTGACAAGATGGCGGCATGCGACAGATGCCATGGGAAGAGTGGTGGCAGGAGGCTCCGACGGACGAGCGGCCCTCGCTCGCCGAACGCCGCAAGGCCGCGCTCCGGTTCGAGATCGCCTGCGAGGCGGTGCGCCTGTTCACCACCCAGGGCGTCACCGCCACGACGGGCGAGCAGATAGCGCGGGCTGTCGGCGTCTCCTCGCGCACGCTGTGGCGCCACTTCCCGACGAAGGAGAGCTGCGTGCTCCCGTTGCTCACGGCGGGACTCGACTTCGCCGTGGCCCAACTGCGCCACTGGCCACCGGAGATGGACCTGCTGGACTTCTTCGCCGAGACGCGCGGGACGGGCGATCTGCCGCCGGGCACGCCCACCATCCTCGCCCTGATCCGCATGACCTCGACCGAACCCGCGCTGCGCGCCGTCTGGCTCCAGGCCCACGACGACGCGCTCCCCGTCCTCGGCCGTCTACTCGCGGAACGCTCCGGTGACGCCGCCGACGACCTGCGCGTGACGGTGCACGCGGCGACACTCAACGGCGCCCTGCGCGCGGCCGCGGAGAACTTCGCCCGCCGCTACGCGGACCAACCCGACGCCTCCTACGACGAGTTCGCCGCGTGCCTGGACGTCGCCCTGCGCGCGGCGTCGGAGGGGCTGCCGTACTAGGGCGTGTTTCGAACGTCCCGTCTGCCTCGCGGGGCCTGGGCGGACGACGCTACTTTCGAAACAAGCCCTAGCCGTACTGAAAGTGCGCCGACGTGTCCCACCAGGAGCGGGTGCCGAACCCGGCCAGGTCCAGGGCCAGTTCCGCGTACATGGCGTTGGCCCACGAGAACCAGTCGCGGGTGAACTGGTCCGGGTCGTCCTTGTGGAAGGACTCGTGCATCGCGCCTGTTCCGGCGTCGGTGTCGATCAGGGTGTGCAGCAACTGAAGCCGCCGGTCAGGGTCGTTGCTGGTCAGTCCCTCCACGGCGAGGGCGATCGGCCAGATGTGGCCGTCAGGGGTGTGGGGGCTGCCCACGCCCTCGGCGGCCGTGCCGCGGTACCAGGTCGGATTGGCGGGGGAGAGCACGAACGCGCGGGTGGCCAGGTACAGCGGATCCGTCGGCGATACGTCCGCGACCAGCGGAAGGGACAGCAGGCTGGGCATGTTGGCGTCGTCCGACAGGAGCGCGTTGCCGAGTCCGTCGACCTCGTAGGCGTAGATCGGGCCATGGTCGGGGTGGTCGACGGTGCCGTGTCGCCGCGTCGCCGTACGCAATTCGCCCGCCAACTCTGCGGCCGCGTCGGCGAGTTCAGTGTCCTGAACGTACTGAGCCATCTTGGCGACGCCGTCGAGGGCCGCGGCGGCGCACAGGTTGGCGGGCACGTTGTATCCGTAGGTGCACGCGTCGTCGCTGGGCCTGAACCCGCTCCAGGTCATCCCGGTCCGGGCGACGGGCGTTCCGCGTCCCCCGTTCTTCAGGGTCTCGGTCGGCGGGACGTTCGTCCGCACGAAGCGGTACTTGGAGAGGTTCTCGTGGTCCTGCTCCGTGCGCCATACGGAGATCGCGGCGCGCGCCGCCTCCATCGCCTGCGCCACATGCTCGGTGCGGCCGGTCGCCCGCCAGAAGCGATGGGCCAGCAGGAGCGGGAAGGCGAGGGAGTCGACCTCGTACTTCTCCTCCCACACCCAGGGGTCCTCGCACAGGTCGTCCGCGTCATAGGTCAGCCCGGAGGGCTCGGCGTTGAACGCGTTGGCGTACGGATTGTGCGCGATCTGCTGGAACTGGCGGCGCAGCACGGCGAGGAGGAGGTCCTGGAGGTCCGTGTCGTCCTTCAGGAGCGCCAGGTAGGGCATCATCTGCGTCGTCGAGTCGCGCAGCCACATGGCGGGGATGTCGCCCGTCACGACGAAGGCGGTGCCGTCGGGCATCGGGCGGATGGTGCGGGCCAGCGTGTCGTCCAGGCAGCGCACCAGCGTCTGTCCGAAGCGGGGGTCGCCGAGCTCGTCGAGACGGCGGACCGCCTGCTGGACGACCGGATGGTGCTGGACGCTGGTGGGAAACGGCATCGTCGGCCTTTCGGTGGCGGGGCGATGCCAAACGTAGATCACGACCGTGGGGCGGGGAAGAGCGCGGCGCCCCCGGACGTACACCAAGGGCGCGAGCCGGCCCCTGCCGAGGTCTGGACCCCGCGAGGATCTCCGGCGACCATGGCCCGTGCACGGTACAGCGGCCGGTGCGCGGGACCGGTCCCGCTCGCCGTACGAGCATCACCTCCGAGAAGACGAGCACATCGACGAGGGGACGGCCGTATGCCACTGGAACCGGTGACCCAGGCGTTTCTGGCGGAGTTGGCCAAGGCCGAAGGGCCGGCGATGCACGAGTCCACACCGGCCATCGCCCGGCTGCACGGCCCGGTCCTCTCCGGTCTCAGCGGCCGGGGCCCGGAGGTCGGCGCGGTACGGGACGTCAAGATCGAGGGCAGGGACGGCGGGCGCTTCCGCACGCGGGTGCTGCGCCCCGCGGGCACACCGCAGGCGATCATCGTGTACTTCCACGGCGGCGGCTGGGTCGTCGGAGACATCGACCTTCAGTACGACCACGTGGGCCGCCGTCTCGCGAACGCGACGCAGGCGACCGTGGTGATGGTCAACTACCGCAAGGCGCCCGAGTACCCGTTCCCGACCGCGATCGAGGACAGCTGGGCTGCCCTGACCTGGACCGCCGAACGGGCCGCCGAACTCGCCCCGCATGGCGCCCCGTTGCTCGTCGCGGGCGACAGCGCGGGCGGCAACATCGCCGCGGTCATGGCCCGGTGGGCCCGCGACCGCGGCGGCCCCACCATCGACTACCAGGCGCTCGTCTACCCCGTCACCGACTGCGACATGGACCGGCCCTCGTACATCGCTCCGCAGAACCAACTCCTGCTCGCCCGCGACACCATGATCTGGTTCTGGAACCACTACCTCCCCGACGAGCAGGCCCGCACACACCCGGACGCCTCCCCGCTGCGCGCCGAAAGCCTCGCGGGACTGCCCCCGGCGTTCGTCCACGTCGCCGAGTACGACCCGTTGCACGACGAAGGTGTCGCCTACGCGCACGCGCTCCGCGACGCGGGAGTCCCGGTGGCTCTGGAGGAGGCGGCGGGCCAGATGCACGCCTTCTTCCAGATGGTGGGCATCCTGCCGGGCTTCGAGGACGGGCTGCGGCTGGTGGCGGAACACATCAACAAGTTCGTCGCCGAAAGGGTGGTGTGAGCCATGGCCGACCATGATGTCATCGTCATCGGTGCCGGTTTCGCCGGCCTCTACCAACTGCACCGGCTGCGCGCGCTCGGCTTCGACACCTGCGTCATCGAGGCCGGTGCGGACGTCGGAGGCACCTGGTACTGGAACCGCTACCCCGGAGCCCGCTGCGACATCGAGTCCGTCGAGTACTCCTACTCCTTCGACGCGGACCTGGAACAGGAGTGGGACTGGAGCGAACGCTACGCGGCCCAGCCAGAGATCCTCTCCTACGTACGCCACGTCGCCGACCGCTTCGACCTCCGCAAGGACATCGCCTTCAACACCCGTGTCCAGGCGCTCCATTGGGACGACGCGGCGCAGCGCTGGACGGTGACGGCCTCCGACGGCACACCCCGCACCGCCCGCCACGTCATCGCGGCCACCGGCTGCCTGTCCGTACCCTCCCGGCCCGACTTCAAGGGCCTCGCGGACTTCGCGGGCGAAGTGCTGTGGACGTCGAACTGGCCCCACGAGGGCGCCGACCTGGCCGGGAAGCGGGTGGCCGTGATCGGCACCGGTTCCTCCGGGCTGCAGACCATCACCGCGATCGCCCCGCTGGTCGGCTCGCTCACCGTCTTCCAGCGCACCCCGTCCTACGCCGTGCCCGCCCACAACGGCCCCAATGCCGCCCGCCTCGCCGAGGCGCGGGCACGCTACCCCGAACGGCGTGAGGTGTCCCGCGCCTCCTCGAAGGGCTTCGACTGCGACGAAGAGGCGCAGGTGCTGCTGACCGAGACGGAAGAGGCGGAAATCGCGGGGGAGTTGGACCGGCGCTGGGACATCGGCGGGCTGTGCTTCGGCAGCGGCTTCAGTGACCTGCTCAGGGACGCGGAGGCCAACGAGGCCGTCGCCGAATACGTCCGCACCCGGATCCGCGAGAAGGTCAAGAGCCCCGAACTCGCCGAGCGGCTCACCCCGCGCACGTACCCGATCGCCAGCAAGCGGATGTGCGTCGACACCGGCTACTTCGAAGTCTTCAACCAGGACAACGTCACGCTGGTCGACCTCGCCGAACGGCCGATCGCCCGGATGACCGAGCGCGGGATCCGCACCGAGGACGGGGGCACGTACGACGCCGATGTCATCATCATGGCGACCGGATTCGACGCGATGACCGGCGCCCTGAACGCCATCGACATCCGGGGCGCCGAGGGGCGCTCGCTACGGGAGAAGTGGGAGCACGGCCCGCGCACGTATCTCGGCCTGATGTCGGCCGGCTTCCCCAACCTCTTCACGGTGACAGGACCCCAGAGCCCGTCCGTCCTCTCCAACATGATGACCTCGATCGAGCACCACGTGGACTGGATCACCCGCGCCCTCACGCACCTGCGCGAGCGCGGACTGCACCGCATGGAGGCCGACCCCGACGCCGAGGAGAACTGGGTCACCACCACCAACGACCTCGCCGACCTCACGCTCATGCCGCAGGCCGCGTCCTGGTACATGGGCGCCAACATCCCCGGCAAACAACGGGTGTTCATGCCGTTCATCGGCGGCGTAGGCCTCTACCGCGACCTCACCAACGGCATCGCGGTGAGCCACTACCACGGCTTCGAACTGAGCTGAGCCGAGCCGAGCGGGCTGCGCGGGTCAGATGGGCCGGGCGCTGCCCATTTCGGCGGGGAACGCGGTCGCGTCGCAGTCGAAGCCCTGGATCAGTTCGTGGAGCTTCCAGGCCCCGGCGTCGTTCCGCCGGAATTCCACGATGGTCGCGGCGGTGGACCCGGCCACCGGCGTGAAGTCGGTCTCCAGGAGGTCCGTGTACTTCTCCACGATGACGACGCCGGCGTTCTCGATGTCGGCGAAGGTGCGCGGGTCGGCGTCCTGATGGATCACCACTCCGACCACCACCCGCGCGTAGGAGGACGCCAGGCGGTCGAGTTCGAGAGCCATCACCTCGACGAAGCCGAAACCCATGCCGGTCTCGCTGTGCCGGGTCATGTTGATCGTGCCGTCGGGGGAGCGGCTGTCGTAGTGCACGACGTACGCGGGGTCCCCTTCGGGGTCGTCGTCGGAGTAGGTCGCGGCGACGATGTCGAGATGGCGTGGTGACTGCCCCACGGGACTCGGATCCCATCGAAGCCTGACTTCGATCTTCTGCAGTCCCGTCGTGACGCTGCTCACCGGGCGCCGCCTCCTTGCTTCGAATCAACGTGAGGCCATCCCGCCCCCGTGCCCTCAAGTATGGCCTGTCACCAGCGGCTTGATGCTCCCTTAACGCAATTCGCTCCCGCGACGGGCTCAGGCCCTTCGGTGGATTTGGTAATGGGATCCATTTTCATATAGCTTCCCTGTGTCGCACCGCGCCCCACCTGATGCCTGATGGAGGACCCCATGGCCGTTCCCAAGCGGAAGATGTCCCGCAGTAACACCCGCCACCGCCGCGCCCAGTGGAAGGCGACCACGCCCCAGCTCGCCCCGGTCACCGTCGACGGCGTCCCGTACCTCGTGCCGCAGCGCCTGGTGAAGGCGTACGAGCGCGGGCTGCTGCGGCCAGAGGGCTGACCGCACATGACCTCCGACCGACTCCCCGTCACGGTCCTGTCCGGCTTCCTCGGAGCCGGCAAGACCACCCTCCTCAACCATGTGCTCGGCAACCGCGAAGGGCTGCGGGTCGCCGTCATCGTCAACGACATGAGCGAGGTCAACATCGACGCCGCGCTGGTGCGCGGCGGCGAGGCCGCCCTGTCCCGCACCGAGGAACGCCTCGTCGAGCTGACCAACGGCTGTATCTGCTGCACCCTGCGCGACGACCTGCTGGAGGAGGTCGACCGGCTGGCCCGCGAGGGCCGCTTCGACCATCTCCTCATCGAGTCGTCCGGGATCTCCGAGCCGATGCCGGTGGCCGCCACCTTCGCGTTCGCCCGCGACGACGGTGCGACGCTCGGGGACATCGCCCGCCTGGACACCATGGTCACGGTCGTCGACGCGGCGAACTTCCTGACCGAGCTGGACAGCGGCGACGAACTGGTCGAGCGCGGCCTGGACCAGTACGAGGACGACGAGCGCACCGTCAGCGATCTGCTGATGGACCAGATCGAGTTCGCCGACGTCATCGTGGTCAACAAGCTCGACCTCGTCGACCACGCGGCGGCCGATCGGCTCCGGGCGGTACTGGCCCGCCTCAACCCCGTCGCCCGTGTCGTCCCGGCGGTACACGGACGCGTAGCTGTGAGCGACGTCCTGGGCACCGAGCTCTTCGACCTCGACCGCGCCCAACAAGCCCCTGGCTGGGTCCGTGAACTCAACGGCGACCATGTGCCCGAGACCGAGGCGTACGGCATCTCCTCCACGGTCTTCCGCTCCCAACTGCCTTTCCATCCCGACCGGTTGTGGCATTTCGTGACGGAGGACCTGGACGGTGGCGCCTACGGCCGGGTCCTGCGCTCGAAGGGCTTCTTCACCCTGGCCAGCCGCCCCAAGGTGACGGGCCTGTGGTCACAGGCGGGATCCGTCGCCCGCTTCGAACCCTCCGCCGCCCGTGACACCGAGAGCCCCGAGGGCCAGGAACTCGTCTTCATCGGCACCCACCTCGACGCGCCCGCACTGCACACCGCGCTGACCGCCTGCCTCATGGCGGACACCGAGAACCCGCCGACCGCCGACCCATTCCCCGCCTGGGACACCTACGGCATCGACGAGACCTGCGAGCACGAACACCCAGAGCTCGTAACGCCCGCCTAGCCGGCCGCCCGGCTCGTAGCATGCGACGCATGGCCATCAAACTCGAGAACGTCGCCATCGCTGTTCGGGACCTCGAAGCAACGATCTCCTTCTTCACCGACCTCGGCCTCACGGTCCTCGGCCGGGACACGGTCAGCGGCGAGTGGACCGACACCGCCGTCGGCCTCGACGGGAATCACGCCAAGATCGCGATGCTCCAGACGCCGGACGGGAACGGCCGCCTCGAACTCTTCGAGTACATCCACCCCGAAGCGATCGAGACGGAGCCGACGCTGCCCAACGAGATCGGCATGCACCGTGTCGCCTTCTCGGTCGACGACATCGACGAGGCCCTCGCGACGGCCGCCAGGCACGGATGCCACCCGCTTCGCGGCGTGGGTACCTACGAGGACATCTACAAGCTCACGTACGTCCGCGGCCCCAGCGGCATCATCGTGATGCTCGCCGAGGAGCTGAAGAAGGGCTGACGGAAGGGCTGACGGCTGTCGGGATGCCGAGCCCCGGAGAGGCTGGGACGATCAGCGAGCGTCCGCGTCGCGCGACGCGGATCCCCCGGCTGACCAGGGCACGAAAGGCTCACCGATGCACTCTGTACCCGTGAAGCGGAGCAACCGAAGCGCGCGAGGGCGTGCCGTCGGCGTCGTGTGCGCCGTCGCCGCGTCCCTCTCCCTGCTGAGCGCCTGCTCCTCGGACGAGGGGGACGACACCTCCTCGGGCGCCAAGGAAAGCGAGAGCGCCTCCCAGCAGGACCAGGCCAGCGACGCGACGCCGACCGGCCGGCTGAACGAGGACCAGGCCGAGCGAAAGAAGCTGCTCTCCGCGACGAAGGTCGACTGGGACAAGGCTGCACGCACCGCCCAGAAGGAGGTCTCCGGCAGCAAGCTCCTGGAGATCGAGCTCGGCGACGACAAGCAGGGCAACCCGGAGTGGGACGCCGAGATCGTCGCGTCGGACGGCACGAGCACCGACGTACGAATCGACGCCGTCACCGGCAAGGTGACCGGCTCCGCGTCCGACAAGGACCAGGACGCGGACGACAAGAAGGAGAACACCGACAAGCTCGCCGCGGCCAAGATCACGGCGATGAAGGCCGCCGGGACGGCCACGGACGAGAAGAAGGGCAAGGTCACCTCCGTCGCCCTCGACGACTCCGACGGAGGAACCACGGTCTGGTCGGTCGACGTGGTCACGCCTGCCACCTGGGACAAGACGACGTTCGACATCGACGCGGCCAACGGCAAGGTCCTGAACGAGCACGTCGACCGGGACTGACCGAAAGGGTGGGCGGGACGGCCCGCCCACCCCCATGGGGCTGCCTCAGGTGCGGATCGCCGGGTCGCTCACGCCCGCCTGGCCGTTCTCGACGTGGCCCGCGAAGCGGCGCAGGAAGGTCTTGTCGGCGTCCGAGGCCACCGAGACGTCGTACCAGCGCTTGCTCGCGCGCAGGTCGACGGTGTGCCGCACCGTGGCGCCCGGCTTGACGGTGAAGGTCTCGCTCTTGTCGCCGTAGGCGTCGGTGACGGTGAGGTGGGCGGCGGTGTCCGTCGGGTTGGTCATCGTCAGGGACAGGTTCCCGGAGTCGGCGACATGGCGGGCGGTGACCTCGGGGGCCTTGGTGGTGCCGGGGCCGCGGAAGGCGCGCAGGAAGCCGTTCGGGCCGTGCACCGTCAGGTCGTACGTCCCCTTGGAGTAATCCGTGTTCCAGCTGTCGGAGACGTTCTTGCCGGCTTCGGTGGTGTAGGTCCAGGGGCCGTCGGTGCGCACCGGAGCCGTCACGTAGAAGTGGGCGCCGGCCGTGGAGCCGCCGGTGAAGGTGAGCTGATAGCGGCCGTTCGCCGGGTCCGCCGAGCCGTCCACCGCGGGGGCGTAGCGCAGTGGGCGGGAGGGGCGGCTGCCCTTCTCCTGCGTGGGCAGCGCGCCCTGGGCCGGAGGCTTGGGCACGTAGCTGTCATGGCGCTCGTGGTCCGGCGGCTCGTAGGCGTCGGTGCCGGGGAGTTCGGCCGGGTCGGTGTCCTTGAGGGAGAAGTCGAAGGCCGAGCTGAGGTCGCCGCAGATGGCGCGGCGCCAGGGGGAGATGTTCGGCTCCTCGACTCCGAAGCGGCGCTCCATGAAGCGGATGACCGAGGTGTGGTCGAAGGTCTCGGAGCACACGTAGCCACCGGTGGACCAGGGCGAGACCACGATCATCGGGACGCGCTGGCCGAGGCCGTAGACGCCCGCCCCGTACGTGGCGTTCCCCTCGAAGACATCGAGGGTGGTGTCCACGGTGGAGCGGCCGTCGTCCGCGGACCGGGGCGGATACGGCGGCACCACGTGGTCGAAGTAGCCGTCGTTCTCGTCGTACGTGATGAACAGGGCGGTCTTGGACCAGACCTCGGGGTTCGAGGTCAGCGCGTCCAGGACCTGGGAGATGTACCAAGCCCCATAGTTTGTGGGGAAGTTGGGGTGTTCGGAGAACGCCTCCGGGGCGGCGACGTACGAGATCTTCGGCAGCTTGTCGGCCTTGACGTCGGCCCGCAGGATGTCGAAGTAGCCGTCGCCCGCCTTGGCGTTGGTGCCGGTGCGGGCCTTGTCGTAGAGCGGGTCGCCGGGCTTGGCGTCGCGGTACTGGTTGAAGTAGAGCAGCGAGTTGTCGCCGTAGTTGCCGCGGTAGGCGTCGTCGATCCAGCCCCAGCCGCCGTCCGCGTCCAGGCCGTCACCGATGTCCTGGTAGACCTTCCAGGAGACCCCGGCCTTCTCCAGACGTTCGGCGTACGTGGTCCAGCCGTAGCCCGCTTCCTCGTTGCCCAGGATCGGGCCACCGCCCGTGCCGTCGTTGCCGACGTGGCCGGAGAGCATGTAGTAGCGGTTGGGGTCGGTGGCTCCGATGATCGAGCAGTGGTACGCGTCGCAGATGGTGAACTTGTCGGCGAGCGCGTAGTGGAACGGGATGTCCTCGCGGGTCAGATACGCCATCGTCCCCGTGGTCTTGGCGGCGATCCAGTCGTCGTACTTGCCGTCGTTGAAGGCCTTGTGGCCGCCGCCCCAGTCGTGGTTGAGGCCCGCGATGAACTGCATGCCGAGGTTCTCGGCGTCCGGGTGGTAGGGCAGCGTCTCCTTGCCGGCGCCGTCCGCCTGGTGCCAGACCGACTTGCCGCTGGGCAGCGTGACCGGCCGCGGGTCACCGAACCCGCGTACGCCCTTCATCGCGCCGAAGTAGTGGTCGAAGGACCGGTTCTCCTGCATCAGGACGACGATGTGCTCGACGTCGTCCAGCGTGCCGGATCTGCGGGCCGCGGGGATCGCGGCGGCCCGGTCGATGGAGTCGGACAACGCCGCGATACCGCCGGCGACTCCGGCGGTGCCGGCGGCTGCGCCGGTGATCTGGAGGAAGCGCCGACGATTGAGTTCTGGCATGGGTCTATGGCCTCGTGGGGGAGAAGCGAACAGAAGTCGCCAAAGTGTTCCAAGAGGTCTGGTCCACTGGGAAGGGGGCGCGGTGTCCGAGTGGTGAATCGATGGCCAATTCGTGCGTCGGCTGCCTATGGGGGAGCGGGCGGGGTCACGAAAGGCGGCGGCGCACCGTCGCCGACAGGCGGTCCACCGCCACGATCAGGATCAGGACGACGAGGATGTGCGTGAGCATCTCGTCGAACTGGAACAGCTTGATCGACTGGTTGATGAGGAAGCCGATGCCGCCCGCTCCGACCAGGCCCAGGACCAGTGAGGCCCGGACGTTGACGTCGAGGCGGTACAGCAGCAGGCCTGTCAACTGGGGTGTGACCGTGGGCAGTACCGCGTGCGCGGCGACCTGGAGGCGGCTCGCCCCGGCGGAGCGCAGCACCTGCGCGGGCCCCGCGTCGGCGTCCTCCAGCGCCTCCGCCCACAGCTTCCCCATCACGCCGATGTTGTGGCACATCAGGGCGAGGACCCCGGGGAAGGGCCCGAGGCCCACCGCCGTGACGAAGATCAGGGCGAAGACGACGTCCGGCACGGCCCGCAGGAAGGAGAGCAGCGAGCGCGCGCCCTGGTAGACCCACCCGGCAGGGGTGGTGCCGCGCGCCGCGAGGAGTGCGAGCGCGAGTGAGCAGGGCACGGAGAGCGTGGTGCCGAGCAGCCCGATCCACAGGGTCACCAGCGCGCTGGTCAGGCTGGGGCCCAGCACGTCCCACCCCAGCGCGGGCGGGAACGCCTCGCCGAGGAAGTCGGCCATGCCGCTCCAGCCCTCGGCGAGCGCGGCGAACGACATGTCCGTGGCGTTCCACGCGATGACATGAACGGCGACCACCAGGACGGTGAGCGCGACGGCGAGGGCCCGGGCGCGCGGACGGCGCGGCCTGGCCGGGACGGGGCTGCGGCGTGCGGTGCGGACGGCGGTTGTCATGACACGGCCTTCAGGGATTCGGGCTGGTACAGGATGTCGACGTCCTGGTCGGGCGGCCCGTCCAGGAGTACGTGGCCGCCGCGCAGACCGACGATGCGGTCGGCATGGCGCGCGGCGAGGGCGGGCTGATGCAGCACGGCCAGCACGGCCAGGTCCTCGTCGTGGGCCAAGTCCGCCAGTAGCGCCAGGACTTGTTCGGCGGCTGCGGGGTCGAGGGCCGAGACCGGCTCGTCGGCGAGTACGACGCGGGGGCGCTGGCACAGCGCTCGCGCGACCGCGACGCGCTGCTGCTGGCCGCCGGACAGCCGGCCCGCCCGATCGTGCGCCCGGTCGGCCAGACCCACCCGCTCCAGACAGGCCATGGCCTCCTCCCGTACGTCGGCGGGAAACAGGGCCGGGACCAGCGAGCGGCGCAGCGGCAGCCGGCCCAGCGCGCCCGCGCACACGTTGTCCAGCACGCTGCGGCGTCGTACGAGATGGATGTGCTGGAAGACCATGGCGATGTCCAACGGCTGCCGGGGCCTGCCGTCGACGGTGGTGTGGCCCATGGCCGTGGGCTCCAGTCCGGCGGCGGCGCGCAGCAGGGTCGACTTGCCCGAACCGTTGGCGCCGAGCACGGCGAGCAGTTCTCCGGCCGCCACCGTGACATCCACCCCGTGCAGCACCTGCTGCTCGCCGTAGCGCACGGTGATCGAGGACAGTGTCAGCATCACACGTCCTTCTCGGTCAGGTGCAGGGTTTCCGCCAGCTCGAACAGCGGCTGGTACGTGGACTTCTGAACGGCGACCAGCGGGGCCGGCGGGTCCGCGTCGAGGAGGGCGCCGATCTTGCCGATCTTGTCGGCCGGCAGATCGAGCAGGGCGTCACGGACCGCCTTCTTGAACTTCGCGTCGTGGTCGCCCCGCACGGTGATCGGGTCGTTGGGTATCGGGTCGGAGGCCCAGAGTTTGCGGAACTTGGACGGGTCGAACGTCCCGGACTTCTTCGCGGTGGCGAGCTGCTGCGAGTTGATCTCGGCGGCGTCGACGGTGCCCTTGCTGAGGGCGAGCAGGGCCTCGGGGTGTCCGCCCGCGTAGGTGACCTTCACGTCCTCCTTCTTCAGCCCCGCGTCCAGCAGGGCCTTGCGGGGCAGCGCGTCACCGGAGGTGGAGCCGACCGAGGCCAGGGCCAGGGACTTGTCGCGGAGGTCGGCGAGCCGAGACACCTTGGACTTCTTGGGCACCCAGATCCCGGCGGTGTAGCTGGACAGCCGGCCGTCGGACCGGCCGAAGGAGGCGACGGGCTCGGCCTCGGCGCGCTTACTGGCGAAGACGTAGCCGAGCGGCCCGAACATGGCGAGGTCCAGCTTCTTGTTCTGCATGGCCAGGACTTCGGCCGAGTAGTCCTCCGTGATGGTCAGCTCGACCTCGCAGTCGAGTTTCTCGCCGAGGGCGTCGGCGAGGACCTGGGCCGCGGGCGTGAGCTTGGCGGGATCCTCGAACGGCTCCACGCCGAACCGGATCTTTCCGTCGGGACAGGTGGCGGACCCCGCGTCGGCGGAGCCGCCGCCGCAGGCGGTCAGGGAGAACGCCAGGGTGACGGCGGCGGCGACGACCGCCGCGGGACGGGCGAAGGACATGCGGAACTCCGATGCGTCAAGGTGGAGCAGAGGGACAGAGCAGCCCGGGGGGAGAAGCAGGGGGCGCGTGGCTGTCGGCACGGCGCCCGGGGTGGCGCCAGGAACGCTGTCAGCCCTCGAAACCCCGGTCAACCTCTTGTATCGACAAGACGCCCACTGTTCACCTTCTGTAAGGACAGGAGAGAGTGAGGACCGCGCCGATAGGCCGCCTCTGCGCATGTAAAGTCACGTGCATGGCCACTCCCTTGCACCGGTCCATCGCGGCCGAACTTCGTCAACGCATCCGCAGCGGAGCGATCGCCGTCGGAGCGGAACTGCCGCCCGAGGCGCGGCTGTGCGAGGAGTTCTCCGCTTCCAGAGGACCCGTCCGCCAGGCCCTGGCCACCCTCCGCGAGGAGGGCCTGCTCAGCGGTGGGCAGGGGCGGCGCGCGGTGGTGCTGGACGCGGTGCCGGCCCAGCCGTTCGAGGCGTTCCGGTCCTTCACCCGCCGGGCCCAGCTCACGGGGTACACGCCCGGACAGCAGCTTCAGGAGATCGCGCTGCGACTGCCGGAGCCCGAGGTTGCCGCCGTTCTCCACCTCGACCCGGGCGACCTGGTCGTCCAACTGCTGCGCCTGCGGCTGCTCGACGGCCGGCCGGCGATGCTGGAGCGCATGACCTTCGTCGAACCCGTCGGGCGGGCGCTGCTGGCGGCGGACCTCAACGCCGGGTCGATCTACGCGCTGCTGACCAAGGAGGGGGTGGATCTGCACTCGGCCCGGCACACCTTCGACGCCGTCCCGGCCGACGCCACCGACGCCCGCCTGCTCGAACTCCCCGAGAACGGGCCTCTGTTGCGGGAGCGCCGGCTCACCACCGACTCCCAGGGAGTGCCGATCGAGTGGTCCGACGACCGCTACCGCTCGGACGTCGCGACCGTCACGCTGACCAACACCCGCGGCGCACGGGCGGCCATGCTCTGAGGCGGGGAGGCGGCGCCCGCGCGCCGCATGCGGCTACCGGCTACCCCGCGGGTATGACGGCCTGACGGGGTGCGAGGGCGCCGGCGGCCGCGGCGATCGCGTCGTCGATCGCCTCCAACGGGTGGGCGCCGACGACGAGTTCACCGAACGGGTACTCCGTGTGATGCGCGGCGAGGAAGTCCACCGCCGTCTGGAGATCGGCCGCGCGGTAGTTGTGCACGCCCGTCACGGTCAGCAGCCCGCGCACGAGCCACTCCGGGTCGAGGGGGACCGGGTCGACCGGTGAGACGGAGCCCGCCAGCACGGCGACGCCGCCGGTCGTCAGCGTGTCCAGGCACGCCTGCACCGCGGCCCGATGACCGGACAACTCCAGCGAGACGTCCGCCTCTTGGGAGGCCGGAGCGTCCGCGCAGACCTCCGCCGCACCGAACCTCAAGGCCTGCGCGCGCCGGGCCGGGTCCGGATCGGCCACGGTCACGTGTGCTCCGGCCCGGTGGGCCATCGCCGCCGCGGTGACGCCGAGCATGCCGGCACCGGTGACCAGGACACGCCGCCCGTCCAGCGGACCGGCCGCCGCGAGGACGGCTGCCACCGTCGCCGTGGCGCACGAGGCCGGCCCGGCCACGGTGTCGGGAAGCCCTTCGGGTACCGCGACGATCGCGGTGCCCTCAAGCAGCACGCAGTGGGTGGCGAACCCTCCCGTCAACGGGGCGTCGGCGTCCAGCGGTTCGTGGCCGTACTTGCGCAGCTCGCGGCACTTCTGCGGAAAGCCTCGACGGCACCGGTCGCACGCGCCGCACGACGCGGTGACCGACCACACCACCCGCAGGCCCGGTGTCACCGGTGTGCCGTCGACGCAGGAGGGGCCGTCGGGCCCGACGGCGAGGACGGTGCCGACCTGCTCGTGACCGAGGACGCACGGACTGGGCGAGCGGCGGCGGCCGTGCACCGTGTGCAGATCGCTGCCGCACACGCTCGCCAGGTCGATCCGCACCAGCACCTCGCCGGGGCCGGGCCGGGCGGGAGTGGTGGCGGACACGAGGGTGAACGGGCGGCCGACGCCGTCCCAGCGGGCGTAGCGCACGGCGAGGGTGTCGGGGGTGCCGGGGGTGGGGTGTGTAGTCACGAATCCAACCTGTCATGAGGTTGAATGCCCTGTCTGCAACTTAGGTAGACAAGTTTTCTTCCTTTGGGTGGCCTTCTTGTGAACCGGTGTCGAACCGGAGTGTCGAACCCGGGTCTCTTGCGTCCCACGGTCCGCCGGAGTTACCTTCGGAACTGTTCCGCAATCGATTACGTAACAGTTCCAAACCGACCCACGAACCAGGTGAGGCCCCATGCCCCGCGTCACCATCGCGGACATCGCCAAGGAAGCCGGCGTCAGCAAGCCCACGGTCTCCCGTGCGCTGAACGGGCATCCGGACGTCGGCGCCGAGACCCGCGAGCGCATCCAGCGCATCGCCGCCGACCTCGGATACGCGCCGAGCGCCAGCGCGCGCTCCCTGCGTACCGGCAGGCACGACACGCTCGGGCTGCTGATGCCGCTCCAGCAGTGGTGGGGCTACTCCGACATCCAGTACGGGATCGCAGAGGAGTCCGCGCGGCGCGGCCTGCACCTGATGGTCCACCCGCTGCGCCCGGGCGAGCGCGCCGAGCGCGAGTTCGTCACGCAGACGCTGCCGACGCTGCCCGTGGACGGCCTGATCCTGCTGATGCCCGAGGGCACGCCCCGGCACATCGGCGCCATCGCGCACACCAGCATGCCCTCCGTGGTCATCGACGACCGCGGTCACCGGCTCGACCTGCCGTACGTCGAGAGCACCAACCGCGCCGGTTTCCGCGAAGCCGTGCTGCACCTGGTGCGGCACGGGCGGCGGCGGATCGCCTTCGTGGGCGGGCAGCTGAACGACGCCTTCGCCCAGGAGCGCTTCGAGGGCTACCTGGACGCCCTGCGCGAAGGCGGCATCCCGTACGACCCGGCCCTGACGCTGCTGCCGGCCGACCGCGAACCGACCGCCGACGAGATCACCGAACTGCTCGGCACCGACCCGGACGGGCTCGCCGTGGCCTGGGACGAGATCGCCTTCTCTGCGCTCAACGCCCTCCATGCCGCAGGCCATCGGGTGCCCGAGGACGTCGCCGTCATCGGGTTCGACGATTCCCCCATCGCCCGCGTCATGCAGCCGCCGCTGACCACCGTCCGCCAGCCGTTCCGGCAGATGGGCGCGGCCGCGGTACGGATGCTGCTCGACTCCATCGAGCACGGGCGGCCCCCGGCCCACTTCACCGTCCCCACCGAACTCGTGATCCGCGACTCCTGCGGCAGCCACGAGAACCAGTGACAGCCGGCAACACCCAGCAGCACCCATAAACACCCAGCAGTAATTCCCATGGCTCAAAGGAGAGTTGTGACCATGTCCGCCCCCAGCGGCGCCGCACCCGGCGCTGCCCCCGCACCGCCCGGGGGCGACGCCCGTGAGCGCGTCCCCGGCACCTTCGTCCTCGTCCACTTCCTGGCCCTGCTCGGCGCCTGGATGGGCGTACTGGTGCCGTCGCTTGTCTCCGTCGCGCTCAAGGTCGAGCGGATGGACGCGGCCGGCAAGGTGGGCGCCCTGTCGCTGGCGCTCGGCGTCGGCGCCCTGGTCGCGCTCGTCGCCAACCCGCTGTTCGGCCTGCTCTCCGACCGCACCACGTCCCGGTTCGGCGCCCGCCGCCCCTGGATGGTGATCGGCACGGCAGGCGGCTTCGTGGGGATCGTGGTGATCGCCTACGCGAACAGCACCTGGGAGATCGTCGTCGGCTGGTGTCTGGCGCAGTGCTTCTACAACGCCCTGGTGGCCGCCATCTACGGCGCCCTCGCCGACCAGGTGCCCGAGCGGCAGATGGGCTTCGCCTCCGCGGTGCTCGCCCTCGCCAACCCGCTCGCGACGCTCGGCGGCACCTTCCTGGTGGACTCCCTCAACACCTCGACCATCGCGCTGATGCTGGTCCCCGCGCTCGTCGGCGCCGCCCTGATCGTGCCGTTCCTGCTCTACGGCCGGGACCGCCGCGTCAGCAAGGATCAAGTGCCGACGCTGACCGCCCGCCAGCTGATCGCCTTCCTGTGGACCAACCCGGTGCGCTTCCCGAACTTCGGCTGGGCCTGGCTGAGCCGCTTCCTGATGTGGACCTCGTACGCCACCGTCACCACGTACATGGCGTACTACCTCTCCGACTATCTCGGCCAGAACGACGACGCCGTCACGCACTACGTGTTCATGGGCAGCCTCGTCGCCAACATCTTCATCCTGATCGCGACGGTGCCCGCGGGCCGGATCTCGGACCGGATCGGCCGCCGCAAGCCCATCGTGTTCACGGCCGCCGTACTGCTCGCCGCCTCGATGGGCGTGATGGCGCTGGCCACTTCGGTGACCGGGTTCCTCATCGCGCAGGCGATCGTCGGCATCGGCATGGGTGTGTACTTCGCCGTCGACATCGCGCTGCCCGCCGATGTGCTGCCCGACCCGAACAACGCGGCCAAGGACCTCGGCGTCATGAACATCGCCGCCACGCTGCCGTACTCCCTCATCACCCTCATCGCGCCGACGCTGCTCGCCCTCGGGGACGGCAACAACTACCCCGCGCTCTTCGTCTTCGGTCTGCTCGCCGCGCTCCTCGCGATCCCGGCCGTGCTGCCCGTCAAGCGCCGCTGAGCAACGCCCTCGCCGTACAAGGAAGTTCCGCCATGAACCACCCCTCCGCCCCGTACCTGAACCCCGAACTGCCCGTCGAGCGGCGCGTCGAGGACCTGCTCTCCCGCATGACACCACAGGAGAAGGCCGGACAGCTCTTCCACACCGCCAACACCCTCGCTCCCGGCGGCCGGCTGCTCGCCGAGCCCGACACGGACAACGGAGTGCGCACCGCGCACGAGCTGGTCGTGGACCGACACATCACCCACTTCAACCTGCTCAACGGGACCGACCCCTACGAGATCGCGCTCTGGCACAACCGGCTCCAGGAACTCGCCGCCGACACCCGGCTCGGCATCCCCGTCACCGTCTCCACGGACCCGCGCCACGGCATGTTCTCCAGCCCGGCGGCGGGCCAGGCCATCGAGCGGATGTCCCGCTGGCCCGAGCACACCGGCATCGGCGCGATCGGTGACGTCCGGCTCGCCGAGGAGTACGGGGAGGTGGTGCGGCGCGAGTACACCGCGCTCGGCATCCGGGTCGCGCTCGGTCCGATGGCCGACCTGTTCACCGACCCGCGCTGGTCGCGCGGCTACGGCACGTTCGGCGAGGACCCGGTCACGGTCGCCAACATGACGGCCGCGTTCATCCGGGGCCTGCGCGGCGGCGACGAGCTCGGCGCCCACTCCGTCGCGGCGATGGTCAAGCACTTCCCGGGCGGCGGACCGCAGTTGGGCGGCGAGGACGCGCACGACCCGGCGCACCGCGAGCAGGTGTACCCGGGCGGCCTGGCCCGGCTGCACCAACTGCCGTTCGACGCGGCGTTCCGCGCCGGGGCGACGCAGGTGATGACGTACTACGGGATGCCGCTGGCCGTGCCGGGCTGGGAGAAGGTCGGCTTCGCGTTCAACAAGCCCGTGGTGACCGACCTGCTGCGCGGCCACTACGGCTTCGACGGGATCGTCTGCACGGACTGGAACGTCATCGAGTCGACCATGCTCTCCGGCGACGTCTTCGAGGCGCACGCCTACGGCCTGGAGCGGCTCACCCCGGCCCAGCGGATCGCCCGCGCCCTGGACGCGGGCGTCGACCAGTTCGGCGGCGACGACTGCACGGACCTCGTCCTCGAACTCGTCGACAGTGGCGCCGTGTCGCAGGAGCGCATCGACGCGTCGGTACGACGACTCCTGCGCGAGAAGTTCCGGCTCGGACTCTTCGAGCAGCGCACGGTCGACGCCGAGGAGGCGGCACAGACCGTGGGTTCGGCGCCACTGCGCGAGGCGGGACGGACGGCGCAGCGCCGCTCGCTGGTCCTGGTGAAGAACGTCGACGCCGTCCTGCCCCTGTCCGACGGTAAGGGCGTGCGCGTGTACGCGGAGGGACTGGACGCTGAACTGGTCGCCGAACACGCCCAGTTGGTGCCGGATGTCGCGGACGCCGAGGTCGCCGTGGTGCGGCTGCGCGCCCCGTACGAGGACCGGGGCACCGCGCTCAGCGAGTGGTTCCACGGCGGCTCGCTCGACTTCCCCGAGGACGTCGTCCGCCATGTGCGCGGGCTAGCGGCGCGGGTGCCCACCGTCGTGCTCGTCTACCTGGAGCGCCCCGCCGTCCTCACGGAGATCGCCGACGCGGCGACCGCCGTCGTGGCCGACTTCGGTGCCGAGGACGGCGCCCTGCTCGACCTGGTCTTCGGGGCCGACGCACCGGAGGGGCGGCTGCCGTTCGACCTGCCGTCGTCGATGAAGGCGGTCGAGGAGAGCCGCGAGGACGTGCCCTTCGACACGCGTTCGCCGCTGTACCGCTTCGGGCACGGCATGACGTACTGAGCGGCGCCGCCGCCGATGTCCACCCGGAGGTCCACCCATGGGTCCAGGTGGTCAGCGCCTCGCCGCAGCAGTCTTGGGGGCATGACAACGACCGAGTGGATCACCGACATCGCTCTCATCCTCGTCGTCTTCCGGCAGCTGCGGGAAGGGCGGCTGGACTGGAAGTCCTTCCTCATTCCGCTGGGGATCGTGACCTTCGTGGCCCAGCAGTACCTCGACTCCGTCCCGACCGGGGGCAACGACCTCGTGCTGATCGGCACCCTGATGGCCGCGGGCGCCGCGCTCGGCATCGGCGGCGGCCTCTACACCCGGATCCGGGTGTCCGGGGAGCATCTCCTGATCAAGGCCGGTGCGGTCTCCGCGGTCCTGTGGGTGCTCGGCATGGGCGCGCGCATGGGGTTCCAGCTGTGGACCGAGCACGGCGGTGGCGACGACGTCGCCCGCTTCAGCCTCACCCATCACATCACCAGCGACCAGGCGTGGGTCGCCGCGTTCGTCCTCATGGCCCTCACCGAGGTCGTCACACGGCTGGCCACCATCTTCGTCCGCGGCCGCCTTGTCGACCGTGGGCCGCAGGCGCAGCTGACGCGTCCGGCTCTGAGCCCGGACCGTGGTGCCTGATCGTGGGCTATCGTCGCGCCGTGGCCACAGCTGAGAGCGGTCGGGACGTCGGGTCCGGCCCGGAGACCGGGCAGCGCCCGACGGTCCCGCGCAGGGACCCGAGGATGCACGGGGCCGTCACGCTGGTGGTCATCGCCTGTGGCTTCGTGACGGTCCGGCCGCTGGGGCTCAGCGGCCGGGGCCTGGCGGTCGGCGTCCTGCTCGTGCTGTGTTCGGTGGCGCTGCTCGCCCGGCATCTGCCCCAGGGCAGGTTCTCCCCGCGCGCCGTCTACGTAGCGCTGGCGCTCGGCATCGTCGCGTCGGCCGCGCTGATCGGCGTCAGCAGCACCGGGGCCGGCTATCTGTTCGCGTTCTTCCTCGTCGGCCACATCGGTTACCGCTTTCCTCCCCAGTGGTCGATCCCGCTGGCCGCGTCGAGCAGTCTCCTGTGCGGCGCGGTGCTCTCCTTCGACATCGGTCCGGGACATCCGAACCTTCCCTGGGTTCTGGGACTCACCACCGGCGTACCCGTGGCGGCGGGCATGCTCAGCCGGAGCAAGCAGCGCGCGCTGGAAGCGGTGATCGACGCGGCCGAGTCCTCCGAGCGCGCCGCCCGCGCCGAGGCCCGGACCGCCGCGCTGGCCGAGCGCGGCCGGATCGCCCGCGACGTGCACGACGTCCTGGCGCACTCGTTGGCCGGGATCAACATGCAGCTGGAACTCGCCGACGCGCTGCTGGACACCGGCGACCTGGACAAGGTCCGCGAGGCGAACCAGAAGGCGCACAGCATGGTCAAGGAGAGCCTCAAGCAGGCGCAGTGGACGGTGCACGCACTGCGCGAGGACGCGCTGCCGCTGGTCGAGACGCTGACCGCGATGCTGGAGTCGTCCGGCCACCGCGACGCGCTCGCCGTCACCGGCACCGTCCGGCCGCTGTCGGCACGCGGGACGCAGAACCTGTTGCGGATCGCCCAGGAGGCCCTGACCAACGCGGGCCGGCACGCTCCCGGCGGGACGGTCGCGGTGCGGCTCGCCTTCGCCGAGACGTCGACGACGCTGACGGTCCGCAACGGGCCCGCCGCCCGTGCGGTGACCGTGGGACTCGGCAGCGGGATGGGACTCATCGGGATGCGCGAGCGGGTCGCCCTCCTGGGTGGCACCCTTGCTGCGGGACCGGTCGCCGAAGGGCCGGACGCAGGCGGCTGGCAGGTGGAGGCAGTGATCCCCGATGAGTGAACAGGCCGATGGGCAGCGCCGGTTGAGAGTGATCGTCGCCGACGACCAGGCCGCCGTCCGCGAGCCGCTGGCGGCGGTACTCGCCCTGTCCGATGACATCGACGTGATCGCGGCCGCTGCCAATGGCACCGAGGTGCTGAGCGCCGTGGCGGCGGGGCCGGTCGACGTGGTGCTGATGGACCTGCGGATGCCGGAGACGGACGGCATCGAGGCCACCCGCCGGCTGAGCGAGGAACACCCCGGCGTAGCGGTGGTCGTGCTGACCACCTTCGCCGACGACGACTCCATCCTGGCCGCGCTGAGCGCCGGAGCCCGCGGCTACCTGACCAAGAACGCCGGCCGTCAGGACATCCTGCGGGCGATCCGGGCGGCCGCCGCCGGCCAGTCCGTCCTCGACCACGCGGTCCAGGACCGGCTGCTGGCCACGCTGCGCACCACAGCACCGCCGGCCGCCCCGCAGTCCCTGCCCGCGGACATCACGCCGCGCGAGCGCGAAGTGCTCACGCTCATCGGCCAGGGCCTGCCCAACCGCGCCATCGCCGAGAAGCTCTTCATCAGCGAGGCCACGGTCAAGACCCACATCAACAACCTCTTCGCCAAGGCCGGCATCCGCGACCGCGCCGACGCCGTCCGCCGCGCGATCGCCGCCGGCCTGGCCTGACGCGGCCCACCGGACCGGTCAGGACCCGGTGGCCCCCGGTGGGGGTGGGCCGGGGGCGGCGAGCAGGAGGCCGGTGGTGCCGGAGATGTCCAGGACCCGGCGGACGGGCCCGCTGACGGCGATCAGGCGCAGACTGCCTCCCGCGTCGGCGGCCAGCTGGTGATGGCGTACGAGGAGGTTGATGCCGGTCGAGTCGGTGAACGGCACCTCGGCGAAGTCGAGTTCGCAGCGGCGAGGGTGCAACGGGACCAGCGCGCGGTCGAGGCTTGGCGCGGTGTTCAGGTCGAGTTCCCCACGCGCGTGGAGGAGGACAAGGTCTCCGGCGTCGACGATGTGGATGTCGAAGAGGGGTGAGGTCGGCGTGCCCATGATGGTTGCTCCTCGGCCTGCCCGCTTGAGGTGCGTCGAGTGTCCCATGGAAGCACGGAGCGCCCCGTCCTCGCCGCCCGCTGATCCCTTACGCGGGCCGGGGCCCCGCCGCGCGGCGCAGCCGGTTGGCGATCGCGAGGCCGAGTCCCTCCTGTGCCGGAAGCGACGCGAGGATGAGGTCGCAGCCCTGCTGGTCGAGTTCGCGCAGGTAGCCGTACAGGCCGCGCGCGTAGGCGTCGAGGGACGCGGGGACGGCGACCACGGCGTGCGCCTTCCCCGCCACCGGGGCATCGGCGAGGGCCGACGGCAGGAACACGCCCACCCGGTGGCCGAGTTCGTGTGCGCGCCGTGTCTCGGCGACGAGTTC
This sequence comes from Streptomyces sp. NPDC002795, assembly GCF_042888725.1. Lineage (NCBI taxonomy): Bacteria > Bacillati > Actinomycetota > Actinomycetes > Kitasatosporales > Streptomycetaceae > Streptomyces > Streptomyces sp. NPDC002795. Next base: position 972,599 of record NZ_JBIAQB010000001.1, on the reverse strand, counting down.
CTCGGCGTCGACGAGGACGACGCGCGCGTTCGGCGCGTAGTGCGAGGGATGCTGGCCGGGCACCCGCACCTCGCTGGTGGAGGGGACGTCGAGGGGGCGCCCCAGCGCCTGTTCGAGGTCCTCGCGCGTCACCCCGCCCGGCCGCAGAATGCTCAGCGACTCGCTCGTGGCGTCGACGATGGTCGACTCGACGCCGACCTCGCAGGGGCCGCCGTCGAGCACGAAGTCGACGCCGTCACCGAGCTCGGCGCGGACGTGGTCGGCGGTGGTGGGGCTGACCGAGCCGAACCGGTTGGCGGACGGGGCCGCGATGCCGCCGCCGAAGGCGTTGAGCAGCTCCAGCGCGACGGGGTGGTCGGGCACGCGCAGCGCCACTGTCTCAAGGCCGCCGGTCGTGTCGAGGGGCACCCGGCCGCCGCGCCGCAGGACCAGCGTGAGGGGCCCCGGCCAGAAGCGCTCCGCGAGCAGGCGCGCCGCCTCGGGCACGTCCTCGGCCCAGTCGGCGAGGTGCTCGGCGCCGCCGATGTGGACGATCAGCGGGTGGTTGGGCGGGCGGCCCTTGGTCTGGAAGATGCGTGCGACGGCGGCGGGGTCCTCGGCGTCGGCGCCCAGGCCGTAGACGGTCTCGGTGGGGAGGGCGACCAGGCCCCCGGCGCGCAGCACGCCGACCGCCTTGTCGATGTCGATGCCGGCGTCGGTGTCACGGGAGGGTGCCGTCACCGTCACGTTGTCCTTCACTGTGGTGCGCTTCTTTCGATGGGGCGGGGTTCAGCGTGCGGCGGTGGCGGGTTCGCTCAGGCCGTGGGAGGCGACCAGCCGCGCCGTGCCGTCGGCCAGTCGGTAGGACAGGCCCACCACGGCGAGGCGCCCGGCGGCCACCTGCTCGGACAGGACACGGGAACGGTCGAGCAGCAGGTCGACGGTGTGCCGGATGTGCTCGTGGAGGATCTCCTCGTCCTGGCCGCGGCCGGCGGCGCGGGCCGCGAGCACGCTCGGCGTCACCCGCTCGACGACGTCGCGCACGAAACCGGCGGGCGCCCTGCCTCCGTCGGCGGCGTCCTTGGCGGCGGCGATCGCCCCGCACGAGTCATGGCCGAGGACCACGACCAGCGGGCAGCCGAGCACGCTCACCCCGTACTCGATGCTGCCCAGCACCTCCGCACCGACCACGTGCCCGGCCGTGCGGACCACGAACATGTCCCCGAGCCCCTGGTCGAAGATGATCTCGGCGGCCAGCCGGGAGTCGGAGCACCCGAAAAGCACCGCGAAGGGGTTCTGCCCCGGCGCGGTCTCGGTGCGGCGTGCGGCGTCCTGGTTGGGATGGCCTGGGGTGCCGGTGACGAAGCGTTGGTTGCCGTCGAGCAGCATCGCGAAGGCGTCATCGGGAGTCGGGTTCAGCATCTCGGTCACGACGGCAGGTTACGACTCGGCGCCCGGAACCGTGCAACCAGGTCCACCGAACCCCGCGAACGAGGAGTGCGGGCGGCGGGTGTCCGGGCGGGTCCCGCCCGGACACCCGCCCGGGTTCACCTCAGGCCTTGCCCTGCATGCTGCTGCGCGCCGGGTTGGCCTGCTCGGACGCCTTGGGGTCCTTCTCGTCGGCCTTGGCCCGCACACCCTCCTTGATGCGCTGACCGATCGACGGGTCGATGTTGGACCAGTACTCGAAGGCCCGCACGAGCACCGGCTCGCTCACGTCGTTGAGCAGGTGACCGACGACGTTGTCCACGAGGCGGTCGCGCTCGGCGTCGTTGAGAACCTCGCGCACGAGGGTGCCCGGCTGCCCCCAGTCGTCGTCCTCGGCGTGGTCGACGTACGCGGCGCGGGTGATGTCACCGTCCGCGTACCAGCTGGGCGGTGTGCCGTAACGGTCCGTGTCGGCCGCGGGGCCGCCCTTGGAGTTCGGCGCGTAGACCGGGTCCTGCGTCTTGTTGTACGCCATGGCTCCGTCTTTGGAGTACGTACGCAGGGGCGCGACCGGCGCGTTGACGGGCAGCTGCTGGTAGTTGCCGCCGATGCGGTGACGGTGTGCGTCGGCGTAGGAGAAGAGCCGCGCGAGGAGCATCCGGTCGGGGCTGGGGCCGATGCCCGGGACCAGGTTGTTCGGCTGGAACGCGGCCTGCTCGATCTCCGCGTGGTTGTCCGTCGGGTTGCGGTCGAGCGTCATCCTGCCGACCTCGACCAGCGGGTAGTCGGCGTGCGGCCACACCTTGGTCAGGTCGAACGGGTTGAAGCGGTAGGTGGCCGCATCGTCGTACGGCATGATCTGCACGTGCAGGGTCCAGCTGGGGTACTCGCCGTCACGGATGTGCTCGAAGAGGTCACGGGTGTGGTAGTCCGTGTCGGCCGCGGCCATCTGGTCACCCTCGTGCTGGGTGAAGTGCTCGACGCCCTGGTCGGTCTTGAAGTGGTACTTCACCCAGAACCGCTCGCCCTGCGCGTTGATCCACATGTACGTGTGCGACGTGTAGCCGTTCATGTGACGCCAGCTGCGGGGGATGCCACGGTCGCCCATCAGCCAGGTGACCTGGTGCGCGGACTCGGGGGACAGCGTCCAGAAGTCCCACTGCATGTCGTGGTCGCGGAGGTTGTTGTCCGCGCGGCGCTTCTGGGACCGGATGAAGTGCTGGAACTTCATCGGGTCCTTCACGAAGAAGACCGGGGTGTTGTTCCCGACCATGTCGTAGTTGCCCTCGGACGTGTAGAACTTCACCGCGAACCCGCGGGGGTCGCGCCAGGTGTCCGGGCTTCCGCGCTCCCCGGCGACCGTGGAGAACCGGGCCACCAGGTCGGTGCGCGTCCCGGGCTGGAACACCGCGGCCTTCGTGTAGGAACTGACGTCCGCGGTGACCTGGAAGTGGCCGAAGGCGCCGCTGCCCTTGGCGTGCGGCTGCCGCTCCGGGATCCGCTCCCGGTTGAACTGCGCCATCTGCTCGATCAGATAGGAGTCCTGGAGGAGGATCGGGCCGCCGGCGCCGACCGTGAGCGAGTGCTCGTCGCTCTCGACCGGAACGCCGGCATCCGTGGTGGTCGCTTTGGCTGTGTCGTCACTCATGAGCTACGCGTGCCTTTCGACGGGTTCGCTAAACGCCGCGGAGCCCTGCGGGTGCAAACTCGCAGGAGGTTTCGGGCGGCGCCGCCTCCGGTATGGCCCACCCGGGCACACCGACGACATCACCATGCTGCGGCCTCCGTACGGACCCGGCCATTCGTGACTCAGCCGATCGGCACCGGCAGCGGTGTCACCGCGTAGGCCAGCGTGATGGTGTCACCGGTCGACGGGTCGGCCAGTTCCACCCGCCAGGCCTCGCCGAACTGGTCCACGCCCTCCGCCATCGGGATCGTGCCGGAGATCAGCACCGTGCCGGCAAGCAGCTCGCCGCGCCCGCGCAGCACGTCGGCCCAGTAGGACGGCGTGAGCAGCTCCGCGAGGGAGCCGTCCTGGATCAGGGACTCCTCGCCCTGCACCGTGACCCAAGCGCGGAGCGTCAGGTCGTCCAGGCGGCCCTCCACGTCGGACAGCCGCCAGGCGCGGCGGGCCAGGACGTCCGGGCTCGCGTTCTTGCTCCAGGCCACGCCGTGCACCTCGAGATCGCGGTCCGTGTGGTCGCACGCGGCCGTGAGCAGCAGCTCGCCGTCCTCCGCCACGATCAGCGCCCACTCCGCCTCACCCGAGGTCCGCCCGTGCTGCACCGCGACCCGCTCGGTCTGCTGCGCGAGGTAGGGGGAGATCGGGTACAGCGCCGGGGTCGTGGTCGGCGCGGGCACGCCGAGTTCGGCGAGCTCGGCGACGTGCGCGGCGACATCGTCCTGGCTGCGCCCGGCGTAACCGGCGTTGAGGACCTGGGTGACCTGCACGTCGCGGGTGGAGCCGTCGGGGAGTTCGAAGGTGAGCAGGGCCATGGAAATCTCCAGGGGTGAGCAGGGAGGTGAGCAAGTGGATGAGCAGGGCAGACGGTTGCGAAGCGGTTAACTTCCCGTTCAGGGCTTGCGCATACGACCTGTATACAAGAAGTATGCCGGAAGGTCGATGTCTCCCCCGAACCGAGGACCGAAATGCTGCAAGACTCCCCACGCGGCCCGGCCGCCGCACCGGTCGTCACCCCGAACCGCTCCGGTCTCGCCCGCGCCTTCTTCGCGAGCCTGACCGGCACCGCCCTGGAGTGGTACGACTTCGCGGTCTACTCCGCCGCGTCGGCCCTCGTCTTCGGTGACCTGTTCTTCCCCTCCGAGGACCCGCTCACCGGCACCCTGCTGGCCTTCTCCACGTACGCCGTCGGCTACGTCTCGCGCCCGCTCGGCGGCATCGTCTTCGGACGGCTCGGCGATGTCATCGGCCGCAAGAAGGTGCTGATCGCGACGCTCGTCCTGATCGGCGCGGCCACGTTCCTGATCGGCCTGCTGCCCACCCACGGCACCATCGGCGTGGCCGCGCCCATCGCGCTGGTCGTGCTCCGGTTCGCGCAGGGCGTCGGCGTCGGCGGCGAATGGGGCGGCGCCGTGCTGCTCTCCAGCGAGTTCGGCGACCCGAAGAAGCGCGGCTTCTTCGCCTCGGCCGCGCAGGTCGGACCGCCCGCGGGCAACCTCCTCGCCAATGGTGTCCTGGCCGCGCTCGGCGCTCTGCTGACCGAGGACCAGTTCCTCTCCTGGGGCTGGCGCGTCGCCTTCCTCGTCTCCGGCGTCCTGGTCGGATTCGGCCTGTGGATCCGCGCGAAGCTGGAGGAGACCCCGGTCTTCAAGGCGATGGAGGCCGAGCAGACCCGACCCGAGGCGCCGGTGCGCGAGGTGCTCACCCGCCAGCCCCGCGCCCTGATCGCCGCGATCCTCGCCCGCGTCGCCCCGGACGTGCTGTACGCGCTGTTCACCGTGTTCGTACTGACCTACGCCACCGACGAGCTCGACATGTCACGGGGGTCCGCGCTGACCGCCGTACTGATCGGCTCGTCGCTGCAGATCGTCCTGATCCCGCTCGCGGGCGCCCTGTCCGACCGCGTCAACCGCCGCCTGCTGTACGGCTGTTCGGCCGTCGGTGCCGGTGTGTGGCCGTTCGTCTTCTTCGGCATGGTCGACGGCGGCTCGTGGGGCCTGCTGGTCCTCGGTGTGATCGTCGCGCTGGTCCTGCACTCACTGATGTACGGCCCGCAGGCCGCGTTCGTCGCCGAACAGTTCTCGCCGCGGCTGCGTTCCACGGGGTCCTCGCTCGCGTATACGCTGGCCGGTCTGATCGGCGGCGCGATCGCTCCGCTGCTGTTCACGGCGCTGCTCGGCTCGTTCCACAGCTGGGTTCCGCTCGCCGTCTACGTAGCCATCACCGCGGCCGTGACCGTCGTCGGGCTCCTGCTGGGCCGCGACGCGGAGGCGGCCACGGACGAGGACGCGGAGCTGGTCGCGCAGGCGACCGCCTGAACCGTCACACCAACCGCCTTATCAGGAGGGACACCTCATGCGCATCGCTCTGAGCCAGCTCACCACCGGGCCCGACCCGGCCAAGAACCTCGACCTCATCGAGGAGCAGGCACGGCGCGCGGCCGACGCGGGCGCCCGCGTCGTTGTCCTGCCCGAAGCGGCGATGGCCTGCTTCGGCACGCCGCTCGCCCCGCTCGCCGAGCCGCTCGACGGGCCTTGGGCGAACCGGCTGCGCGCCATCGCCGAAGCGGCGGGCATCGTCATCGTCGCCGGAATGTTCACCCCTGCCGACGACGGGCGGGTGACCAACACCCTGCTCGCGACCGGGCCGGGCGTCGAGGCGACGTACGACAAGATCCACCTCTACGACGCCTTCGGCTTCCGGGAGTCCGACGGCGTCGCCCCCGGTACGCGCGTGGTCACCATCGACGTCGACGGCGTCCGCATCGGCCTCGCCACCTGCTACGACGTGCGCTTCCCCGAACTCTTCCGGGCCCACGCCGACGCGGGCGCGGTCGCCACGCTGCTCCCCGCGTCCTGGGGCGCGGGCCCCGGCAAGCGCGAGCAGTGGGAACTCCTCGTACGGGCACGGGCCCTGGACGCCACAGTGTGGGTCGCGGCCGTGGACCAGGCCGACCCGGCGGCGAGCGGCATCACTGCCTCGGGCGCGGCCCCGACGGGCATCGGCCACAGCATGCTGGTCGGCCCGGACGGTACGGTGCGGGAGAGTCTGGGTGCCGAACCGGGCCTGATCGTCGCGGAGTTGGACGTCGCCGAGGTCGACCGGGTGCGCGAGAAGACGTCCGTGCTGGCCAACCGCAGGCTCGGGCGCGACGACGCGGCGATCACGTACCCGAAGTAGGTCATGCGGCCGGGTTGGTCCCAGAGATCCCTGGGACCAACCCGGATCACCCCGCCAGCAGCACCTTCAGCGTCGACTCCAGGTGACTGTCGATCGCCGTGGTCACCGCGTCCGCGTCACCCGCGGCGAGCGCGTCGAGGATCACTTTGTGCTCGTCGATGACCGACTTCTGCCGGCCGCTCTGGTTGTACAGCGCCACGACGCCCGCGCGTACCTGGCGGCTGCGCAGCCCGTCGTAGTGACGGTCCAGCAGGCCGTTGCCGACGGCCGAGACGATCGTCGCGTGGAAGCGGTGGTCGATGGCGATGAACTCCTTGGCGTCGTCGGGCCCGCTCAACCCGCGCTGCCGGTCGAGGAGTTCGCCCAGTTCATCGAGTGGCACGCGATCGGCCTTGATGACCTGCTCCGCCGCGTACCGCTCCACCATGCCGCGCAGCTCCATCAGCTCGGTGATCTGCCGCCCGGTCAGCCGGGAGACGCGCGCGCCGCGCCGGGGCACCATCTCGACCAGGTCCTCGGCGGCGAGCAGCAGCAGGGCCTCGCGGATCGGGGTGCGGGAGACGCCGATGCGGTCGGCGATCTCCTGCTCGGAGAGGAACTCGCCCTGCATCTCGGGGTCGGTGAGCACCGTCCCCTTGAGGTAGGCGTACGCCTTCTCTCGACCGGACGTCCCCATGTGCTCTCCCGTGGGCCGTGGCTCGTGGACTGTGAATGTGGATCGCATACAACTTGTATACGGAAGTTACCACGGGGTGGCGTCTGGGGTGGCGTCACGCCGTGGCCGCTCCCAGCCCAACGCCGCCGAGACCCGGTCGGCCGCGGCGACCGTGATCCGGCCGGTCCTGTGCAGCCGATCGGCCATCCGGTCCGCGGGAGCACCGACGTTCAACGCGGCCACCACCCTGCCCCGGACATCACGGATCGGCGCCGAGACACCCACCAGGCCGGACTCGAACTCCTCACGAACCTCGGCGAATCCGCGCCGTCGGGCCTCCTGGATCCGCTGCCACAGCTCCTGGACGGAGTGCACGAGGGAGCCGTCGAAACCTTCGGACAAGTCGTCCATACCCAGACGCACATACAGCTCGTCGGGTGTCGCGTCGAGCAGCAGCACCCGCCCCGCCGAAGTGCGCGCCGCCGGAACACCCTTGCCCTCCCAGCCGTGTGCGCGGAAGTCGTGCCCGGAGACCGACAGGAGGGTCAGTACCTCGGCGTCCCTGAGGACACACAAGTGACACGTCTCCTCGATCTCGGCCGCGAGCCGTCGCAGCACCGGGGACGCCACCCGGACGAGCCGGTTCTCGGCGGTGCGCGCCACCAGGGACAGCAGCCGCCAGCCGAGCCGGTACTCCAGGGTGTCGGCGTCGCGTTCGACCACGCCTTCCTCGGCGAGCGCCTTGAGCGCCCGCGAGACCTGGCTCTTCTCACGGCCCGAACGCGCCGCGAGTTCCACCACCCCGAGCCCCCGCCCGTGTTCGGCCTCGTGCAGGGCCAGTACGTCGAGCAAGCGCAGATCGCGGGAGAGGCCGTGGCGCCGGGCGCCCGCCGCGGAGGTGTCAGCCACGGCGACCCCCGGACACCTGCGCGCCGGTTGCTCGCAGCGCAACCCACATTGCGATCCACCAGGATTCATTGCCCCTGCTCAGGGCCCTACCTACGGTGGTCCGATTCACCAGCACGTTCCCACCTCTAGATCTCCGTGCCAATGTACGCGCGACGCACCGGGGCGCGGCACGTCCCAGGGAGTAACCCATGAAGATCACGGACATCACGCTCGACCATCTGCGGCTCGAACTCGACCCACCGTTCCGCGCGGCCTGGGACCCGGTACCGCGGCGGCACTTCGACGCGACCATCGTGCGCGTGCACACCGACGAGGGTGTCACCGGGATCGGCTCGGGAGACACCATGGACGGCTTCGGTGCCTTCCGTCACCTCTTCATCGGCCAGGATCCGCTGCACATCTCCCGGCACGTGAAGGCGATCGAGACGGCGAACTTCCACGGCGGCCGCTACTGGCCGCTCGAAGCCGCGCTGTGGGACATCGTCGGCAAGGTGCACGGCCGGCCCGTGTCCGAACTGTTCGGCAACGCCACCAAGCGCCTGCCCGCCTACGCCTCCTGCGGTGAGCTGAAGTCTCCGCACGAGCGCGTGGCCACCGCCCTGAAGGTGCGTGAGGCCGGCTTCAAGGCGATGAAGATCCGGATCGACCGCGACCGGGTGAGCGAGGGCATCGCGGCCGTCAGCGCGGTGCGCGGGGAACTGGGCGAGGACTTCGACATCATGGTCGACCTCAACCAGTCCTGGCGGATGGCCGGCGACACTGCGGACGCGACCGACCTCGCACGCACCCGCAAGACCATCGCGCGCCTCGCCGAGCTGGACGTGTTCTGGGTCGAGGAACCGCTGCCGTACGCGGATCTCGACGGCTTCAAGCGACTGCGTGCGGAGAACCCCGGCGTGCGCATCGCGGCGGGGGAGATGCACCACTCGACCACCGAGCTGCTGCGCTACCTCGAAGAGGACGCGCTGGACGTCTACCAGATGGACGTCGTCCTGGCCGTCGGCATGCACCGGGCGCGCACCCTGGCCGAGGTGGCCCGGCTCAAGCACCGCCACTTCACCCCGCACAGCTGGACCAACGGCATCGGCGTCCTGGCGAACCTGCATGTCTCGGCCGGCGTCGGCGGCGGCCCGTACTTCGAGTTCCCCTTCGACCCACCGGGCTGGACCCCCGAGCGGCGCGACTTCATGCTCGCCGAGCCGGTACGGGTGGATGCGGACGGGTGCGTACGGGTGCCCGATGCGCCGGGCCTCGGTGTCGAGCTGGACGAGGACGCGGTGGAGCGGTGGCGGGTCGGTACCGTGCGCGCCTAGGCGCGCGGGATCGTGAGGCGGAACTGGGCGCCGCCGCCCGGCGCGGGTTCGGCGACGAGGTCGGCGTGGTGCGCGTGCGCGATCTGGCGGGCCATGGCGAGGCCGAGTCCTGACCCGGGCAGGGCGCGGGCGCTGCGGGCGCGGTAGAAGCGGTCGAAGACGTACGGCAGGTCCTGTTCGGAGATGCCGGGGCCGTGGTCGCGGACGGTCAGCTCCAGGGTGGCCGGGGCGGAGGTGAGGGTGACCTCGACGGGGCGGCCGGGCGGGCTGAACTTGGCCGCGTTGTCCAGCAGGCTCGACAGCAACCGTGAGAGCCGGGCCGGCACACCGGCGACGGTGGCGGTGCGTGCCTCGGGGGCGATCGCGAGGGTGAGCGGGGTGGCAGGCCAGTGGCCGCGTGCCGTCTCGACGGTGTGCGTCACGATGTCCGCGAGCCGGACCTCCTCGATCAGCGGGTCAGGTTCCTCGTCGCGGGCCAGCTCGACCAGGTCGTTGACCAGGAGGGTGACCTCGCGCAGCTGCCGGCTCAGCGCACCCGCCGCGCGCTCGCGCTGGGCGTCGCTGAGCCGCGAACTCTTGGTGAGCAGCTCGGCGTTGGTGCGCAGCGCGGTCAGCGGCGTGCGCAGTTCGTGGGAGGCGTCGGCGACCAGGCGACGCTGCGCGCCGATGGACTTCTCCAGTTCGTCGAGCATGGTGTTGAAGGAGGCGGCGAGCCGGGTGATCTCGTCGTCCTGCCCCGCGCGTTCCGGCGGCAGCTCGATGCGGTGCCGGGCGTCGCGGGTGGCGGTGATGCGTTCGGCCGTGGCGGTGAGGCGGCTGACGGGCGCCAGTCCCGTTCGGGACACCCAGGCACCGAGGGCGCCGGCCAGCAGCACACCGGTCACCCCCATGCCGCCGAGCAGCACCGCGGCCTGGCGCACACCCCGGTCCACGGTGTCGGCCCGCACCGCCACCTGGAGGGCGCGCCCCTCGGGCAGCGGCGTCGTGAGCATCCTGCCCCGGTGGCCGGCCAGCGTCAGCTCGCTGTAGTACGGCCCTCGGTCGCCGGACGCGACCTCGCGCGTGGAGTCGGTGACCGGCAGGAGGTACGGGTCGGCGGGATCGTCCGCCGGCCGCGCGGGGACCAGTTGCGCGCAGGCCGGGGCGGCGAGGTAGCGGCACTGGCCCTGCACCACACCGGACGGCTCGTGGGCGTACTGCTGGGTGGCCAGCCGCGCGGACTGCGTCAGGTGCAGGTCGAGCTGGTGCAGAAGTTGATGGCGGATCACCACGAAGCTGCCGGCACACAGGCCGACGGCCACGGCGGCCACGGCCGCGGCGGCGGCGAGGGTCAGCCGGGTGCGCAGGGGGCGGCGGCGCATCCAGCGGGCATGTCTGCGCCCGCCCCTGGGCCGCGACGGGGACGGCGATGGAGTGCTCGCGGGCGGCGTGTTCGTGGGTTGAGTGCTCACGCCAGGTCCAGCCGGTAGCCGACGCCGTGCGCCGTGTGGACGAGCCGCGGTTCGCCCTCGGCCTCCAATTTGCGGCGCAGATAACCGACGTAGACAGCAAGGGAGTTGGAGTCGGGGCCGAAGTCGCGGCCCCACACCCGCTCCATGATCGTCTCGCGGGGGAGTACCTGGCCCGGGTGGCGCAGCAGCAGCTCAAGGAGGGAGAACTCGGTGCGGCTGAACTCGATGACCCGTGACCCGCGCCGACCGCTCCTGCTGGCGGGGTCGACGACGAGGTCGGCGAAACCCAGCGCCGTCGCGGACTCCTCGGGCGCGGCGCTGCGACGCAGCAGCGCCCGGATCCGTGCCACCAGCTCGTCCAGCGCGAACGGTTTGACCAGGTAGTCGTCGGCCCCCGCCTCCAGGCCGTCCACCCGCTCGCTCACCGAGCCCAGCGCCGTGAGCACCAGGACCGGCGTGCGGTCGCCGAGCGCCCGCAGGCGGCGGCAGACCGCGAGGCCGTCCATGCCCGGGAGCATGACATCGAGCACCATGGCGTCGGGCTCCCACGTGGCGAGGGCGGAAAGCGCCGCGAGGCCGTCCTCCGCCCCGCGCACCTCGTACCCCTCGACCGCCAGTCCGTCCTCGACGGCGTACCGCACCTCCGGCTCGTCATCCACCACCAGAACCTTCGGTGCGTTCGTGCACCCGTCGGCCGCGTTCATGGTCACAGCCTGCCAAAACCTGGTCTTAGAAAGTTCTTAGAGCGCGTCAGCAGTGTGTCGGCCATGAGGACACAGCGAACATCCCATGACCGGCTGTCGGTGGTGATCGGCGCGGGCGGCACGGGCGGACACATCTACCCGGGGCTCGCGCTGGCGGACGCGCTGCGGCGGGCGGTGCCCGACGCGGAGATCTCGTTCGTCGGCACCGAGCGCGGCCTGGAGACCCGGCTCATCCCGGAGGCCGGGTACCGCCTGCACACCGTCGACATGATCCCCTTCGATCCGTCGCTCGGTGCCCGGCGGTTCCTGCTCCCCGCCGCGCTGGTCAAGTCCGGCGCCCAGGCCAAGTCGGTGCTGCGTGCGCAGCGGGCGCAGGTCGCGGTCGGCATGGGCGGCTACCCGAGCGCCCCGGTGATCGTCGGGGCGCGGATGGCCGGGCTGCCCAGCGTCATCCACGAGTCCAACGCGGTGCCCGGGCGGGCCAACCGCTTCGCCGCGCTGCTCACCGACCAGATCACGCTGGCCTTCGAGGAGAGCCGTGCGCATCTGTCCGGCAGCCGGCACGCCGACGTCGTGGGCATGCCCATCGCCGCGGAACTGGCCGCACTGGACCGGCCCCGGCTGCGGGGCGACGCCCGGCGGGCCCTCGGGGTGCCCACCCACGGACGGCTCCTGCTGGTCAACGGCGGCAGCCTCGGCGCCGCCCGGCTCACCGCGGCCGCCGCCGACCTCGCGAGGCGCTGGCGCGACGGCACCGGCATCCACCTGCTGATCAAGACCGGGCCCGCCACTCTGGACGAGGTCCGCCGGGAGCTCGCCGAGACCGGCGCGGACCGGGTGGCGACCGCCGTGCCCTACCTCGACCGAATGGACCTGGCGTACGCGGCCGCCGACCTGGCCGTCTGCCGCGCCGGGTCCGCGACCGTCGCCGAACTCGCGGCCACCCGCACCCCCGCCGTCCTGGTGCCCTACCCCTACGCGCCGGGCGACCACCAGACCCACAACGCGCGGGTCCTCACCGACATCGGCGCGGGACTCCTCCTGCCCGACGCCGAGACGGACGCCGACCGCCTGGCCTCACTCATCGAGCCACTGCTGGCCGAACCGGCCCGGCTGGCGGCCATGTCGGCCGCCGCACACCCCGGACGGCACGGGCAGGCGGCCGACCTGCTGGCCGCACACGTCCTGCGCCTGGCCGGCCACCCCCTCACCCACCCCATCCTTCCCACGCCCCACACGGAGATCGCCATATGACACCCAAGGCCCACTCCAACGCCGCTGCCACCGACTTCGACTGGACCGGCCGCACCGTCCTTGTCACCGGAGCCGAAGGGTTCATCGGCTCCACACTCGTCGACCTGCTCGTCGCCCGCGGCGCGAAGGTCCGCGCCCTCGTCCACTACAAGCCGTACGGCGAGAAGGGCAACCTCGCCCCCTACCTCGGCGCCGCCCACGGCCCCGTCGAGATGATCGCCGGTGACGTCCGGGACGCCGGTCGTGTCATGGACGCCGTCGAGGGCTGCGACACCGTCTTCCACCTCGCCGCGCTCATCGGCATCCCCTACAGCTACGACTCACCCGGCGCGTACGTGCAGACCAACGTCGTCGGCACCGAGAACGTGGCCGAGGCCTGCCGCCGCCACCAGGTCCGCCGACTGATCCACACCTCCACGAGCGAGGTCTACGGCACCGCCCTCACCGCCCCGATCAGCGAGTCGCACCCGCTCCAGCCGCAGTCCCCGTACTCCGCGTCCAAGATCGGCGCGGACATGATGGCCCTGTCCCACTGGCACGCCTTCGAGCTGCCGGTGACGGTGGTGCGCCCGTTCAACACGTACGGCCCCCGGCAGTCGGCCCGCGCCGTCATCCCCACCATCCTCGCCCAACTGCACGCCGGACGACGCCAGATCAAGCTCGGCTCCCTCACCCCGACACGCGACTTCACCTACGTCACCGACACCGCCCGCGGCTTCCTGGCGCTGGCCGCCTGCGACGCGGCCCTGGGACACAGCGTCAACCTCGGCACCGGCCAGGAGATCGCCATCGGGGACCTCGCCAAGGAACTGATCAACGCCTCGGGCCGGGACGCCGAGGTCGTCGTCGACCGGACCCGGCTGCGCCCCTCGGGCAGCGAGGTGCACCGCCTGCTGTCCGACAACTCCCGCGCCCGGACCTTGGCCGGCTGGGAGCCGGAGGTCTCCCTGGGCGAGGGGCTGCGCCGCACCTCCGAGTGGGTCGCGGAGAACCTGCACCTGTTCGCGGCCGACCGGTACCAGGTCTGACGTGTGACCTGTGACCTGCGGGTCAGGAGGCGGCCGACGCCGACGTGCCGGGGGTCGTGACGACGTCGAGACCGAGGCGGTGGATCCGGTCGCGGCCCCACTCACCCAGCGGCAGCAGCGCCTCGTTGAGCGCCGCGCCCGATGCGGTCAGGGAGTACTCCACCTTCGGAGGCACCTGCGCGTACACCGTGCGGTCGACGAGGCCGTCCGCTTCCATCTGGCGAAGATGCTGGGTCAGCATCTTCTCGCTCACACCCGGCAGCGCACGGCGCAGTTCGGCGAAGCGCCGGACGCCGTGGGTGTGCAGTTCCCACAGCACAAGGCCCTTCCACTTGCCGCTGACGACGTCGAGTGCGGCGTCGATGCCGCAGATGTAGGGGCCGTTGCGGGGTGCCTGCGCCATGGTCGGCAGCCTCCACTCTCTCCTCGCTCACCAAAAGGTAAGTACCGCAGTAAATAGTGGGTACTTCCGCGACGATACAGCCTTGCGCAGCATGGTCGTCGTGTCCGAACCCACTAGAAACCCAGCCCAGTTGACCGACGTCAGCATGCTCGGCCTCGGCGCGATGGGCAGCGCGCTGGCGACCGCGCTGCTCGACGCCGGCCGTTCCGTGACCGTCTGGAACCGAACCCCTGACCGTGCCGCAGACCTGGTGGCCCGCGGCGCCCACGGCGCGGGCTCGGCCCGCGAGGCGGTGACGGCGAGCCCGATCGTCATCGCCTGCCTGCTCAAGTACGCCTCGGTCCGGGACACCCTCGGCCCGATCGCGGACGACCTGCGCGGTCGCACCCTCGTCAACGTCACGACCACCACACCGAACGAGTCCCGCCAACTCGCCGCCTGGGCTGCCGAGTTCGGGGCCGACTACCTCGACGGCGCCATCATGGCCGTCCCCGCCATGATCGGATCCCGCGAGGGCCAGATCTTCTACAGCGGCTCGCGGAAGGCGTACGACGCCCTCCTGCCGACCCTCGACCTCTGGGCCACCAGTGAGTTCCACGGCGAGGACGCGGGCCGTGCGTCGCTGGTCGACCTGGCGATGCTGTCGGGGATGTACCAGATGTTCGCGGGGTTCATCCACGGTGCCGCGATGGTCGCCCCCATGGGGATGAGCGCCTCCGAATTCGCCGCCCGCCAGGCCCCGTTCCTCTCCGCGATGACCCACGGACTCGCCGGCTACGCGGAGGTCATCGACGGCGGCGACTACACCGTCCCGGGCCAGCAGAGCCTGGACTTCTCCGACCTGTCGCACCTCGTGCGGGCCAGCGAGGAACAGGGCGTCGACCCCGCCCCGATCGCCGCCGTCCAGGCGCTGATCGTCCGTCAGATCGCCGCGGGCCACGGCCCGGAGGGGCTGGCACGGATCTACGAGAGCCTGCGCGCCACCCGTCCCACCACACACCCCGAGGAAGGAACCGCGGCATGAGCGCCACCCCCGTCACCCTGATCGGCCTCGGCCCGATGGGCCAGGCCATGGTCCGTACGCTGCTCGCGGCCGGCCACCCGGTCACCGTCTGGAACCGCACCGCCGCCCGCGCCGACGGCCTCGTGGCCGACGGCGCCACCCTGGCCCCCTCGCCCGCCGACGCGGTCGCCGCGAGCGAACTGGTCATCCTCAGCCTCACGGACTACCAGGCGATGTACGACATCCTTGGCACCGCGACCGATGCGCTGGCCGGTCGCACCCTCGTCAACCTGAGCTCGGACACCCCCGACCGGGCCCGCGAGGCCGCGGCCTGGGCGGCCTCGCACGGGGCGAGGTTCCTGACCGGAGGTGTGATGGTGCCCCCGCCGATGGTGGGCACCGGGGCGGCGTCCGTGTACTACAGCGGCCCGCCCGAGACCTTCGAGGAACACCGCCCGGTGCTGGCCCGCATCGGAACGCCGCGCCACCTCGGCGAGGACGCCGGCCTCGCCCAACTCATGTACCTGGCACACCTCGACGTCTTCCTGACGAGCCTCTCGGCACTGACACACGCCACCGCGCTCCTGGGCTCCGCCGGGATCACCGCGACGGAGGCGGTCGACGAGCTGATGCCGACACTGACCGGCCTCCCTGCGATGCTCCAGGCCGGCGAGAACGTCGGCGCGCAGATCGACGCCGGAGAGCACCCGGGCCACCTGAGCACGGTGACCATGATGGGCGCGACGGCGGACCACATCGTCGGCGCCGCCGCCACGGCCGGAATCGACCTCACGCTGCCGCGCGCGCTCCAGGGCCACTACCGGCGGGCGATCGCCGACGGCCACGGGAAGGAGAACTGGACCCGGATCATCGACGGGATCCGGAGCCCTCGGGCGAACGCGTAGGCGTCGGCCTCCCGCCGCGGTCATGAGGAGACTCGGCCCGCTCCTCGGCCATGTGCCGGCGGAAGTGCGGGAGTGTGGCGCCGGCCAGGAACGGACGCAGCAGCGCGAGCAGGGCATCCGGCCGGTGCAGCGGGATGATGTGGCCGCAGCCCTCGATGAGGTGTGCGGTGAGATCGTCGGTGACCGGGCGGAGCTGGCGTTCCAGGGCGGCGCCCACCGGGTGGGAGCCCAGCGCCATCGTCGGCACCGTCAGGCGGGCCGCGGTGACCGCCTCGTCGATCTGTGCCGCGCTTTCGGGCAGGGCCCGGTAGTACGAGAACGCGCGGCTCAGCGCCTCGCGGCCGGTGTAGGCGCGGACGAAGGCGTCCCGGACGGCCGGGCGCACGCCGTCGCCGAGGGTGCCGGTGCGCAGGAACCAGTCGACGTACTCGGCTTCGTGGCCTTCCAGTACGGTCTCGGCCAGGCCGGGTGCGGCGGAGTGGAAACCGAACCACCACGGAGGGCCGCCTGCCAGGAACTCCTCGGCGCCGGGCAGTCCGCCCAACAGGGACTCCATGACGACCAGGCGGCGGACGAGGCCGGGGCGGCGCAGCGCGAGAAGGAACGCCGGCGGGGTGCCCGCGTCGATGCCCACGACCGCGGCCGATGACACATCGAGCGCGGTGAGAAGCGCCGCGGCGTCCTCGGCCAGGGTGCCCGCGTCGTACCCGGATTCGGCGTGGCCGCTCGCGCCGAACCCACGGAGATCCGGTGCGATGACGCGGTAGCGGTCGGACAGGCCGGCGATGACATCCGTCCACAGCTCCCAGGTGTGCGGGAAGCCGTGCAGCAGCAGCAGGACGGCCGGGCCGGAACCGGAGACGGCGACGTTGAGTTCGACACCGTTGACCGGGATGCGCCTGAGCTCGGGCATGGGGGACTCCAGGGGAGGGGTGCGAGGAGCACGGTGAGGATTGGTGACAACGTCACGTTAGGGAACTAACCTGGCCCGTCCAAGACGGCACTTTTCCCTCAGGTGGTGAGCCCCAGGTGACCACGTCGAAGTCCGGCGGACGCGACAGGCGGCGCGGCGAGCGCGGTGACCTGCTGGACCCGCTCTGCCCGACCCGCCGGTTGCTCGACCGCATCGGCACCAAGTGGACGTCGATGGTGGTCAAGTTGCTGGCGGAGCACGCCCCCGGCGAGCTCCGTTTCGCGGAACTACGGCGCCTCGCCCCCGGCATCTCGCAGAAGATGCTGTCCGTCACCCTGCAGAGCCTGGCCCGCGACGGCCTGGTCGAACGCCGTGTGGAACCCACCGTGCCGCCAGCCGTCCACTACCGCCTCACCGAACTCGGCCTGTCCCTCGAAAGGCCGCTCGCGGCCCTGCGGGGCTGGGCCGAGACCCACATGCCGGAGATCGACCGCAACAACCAGCTCGCCGAGGAGTCGGCACCCGCCGAGGACCGACACCCGTGAGGCATGATCGGGGCCATGAGGCATCCGCTGCCGCATGAGGCACACATCGACCTCGGGGGCTGGCCCACGTGAAGCGAACGCCGTTCCCGCCCGCGTTGTGGCTGATCGTTCCGCTGCCCGGTGACGAAACGTACAAGGAACGGGTCCTGCCCAGTGCGCTCAGCCCCTGGCTCGCCCGCAACGTCCGCGGCCAGTAACGGAGTTCCTCATGAAGGCAGCACGCTTCAGCCGGTTCGGCGGTCCCGATGTGCTCGAAATCGTCGAGCTCCCCGATCCGCGTCCGGGAGCCGGGGAGATCCGGATCGCGGTGCGCGCCGCCGGTGTGAACGCCAGTGACTGGAAGAAGCGGCAGGGGCTGATGGATCAGGAGCTGCCCCAGACGATGGGCTACGAAGCCGCCGGGGTCGTCGACGAGATCGGCGACGGAGTCGAGGGCGTTGCCGTCGGGGACCGGGTGTTCGGGTTCGGCGGTGACGGCGCCGCGCAGGCGGAGCGTGCCGTGCTGTCCGCATGGGCGGCCATCCCCGCGTCGCTCGACTTCGCCGGCGCCGCGGCCCTGCCCTCCTCGGTCGAGACCGCCGCGAGAGCCCTCGACCAGCTCGGCGTCCGCGGCGGCGGCACACTCCTCATCAGCGGGGCCTCCGGCAGCGTAGGCAGCGCCGCCGTCCAACTCGCCGTCGCGCGCGGCGCGCAGGTGATCGGCACCGGCAGCCCGGCCACCCACGACCGGCTCCGCGAACTCGGCGCGGAACCGGTCGCGTACGGGGAAGGCATGCCGGACCGTGTGCGGGCCGTGGCATCGAACGGTGTCGGCCTGGCGTTGGACGTCGCCGGCAGCGGGATCCTGCCCGAGCTGATCGACCTCGTCGGCGGCGCGGATGGTGTCATCACCGTCGCCGACTTCGACGGTGCGCGGCGGCACGGTGTGCGCTTCAGCCGCGGTGACGCGGGCCGTGCGCTCTACGCGCTGGGACAGGTGGCCGACCTGGTCGAGGCGGGCCGGTTCACGCTCCCCGTCGGCCGGAGCTTCCCCTTGGCCGACGTCGCCGAGGCGCACCGGGTCGGGAGTCCGGCCACGTACGCGGAAAGCTCGTTCTCCTGGTCTGACGTTCTCCATGAGGCGATGAGGTTTCCTCGCGGCCGGAGTCCTACCTTCGTCACCGCGATCGCGGTCGACCGCCCAGGGGAAGGACGACCCATGACCACCACCCGAACCCTCGATGTTCCCGGTGCGCGCCTGCGCTACGAAGTCCGTGGCTCCGGGCCGCTGTTGCTGGTCATGGGATCGCCGATGGACGCGGAGGCGTTCGGGCCGCTGGCCGACGCGCTCGCGAGCGACCACACGGTCGTCACCCACGACCCGCGGGGCATCTCGGGCAGCACCCTCGACGACCCCGGGCAGGACTCCACCCCTGAGCTCCGGGCGGACGACGTCGCCGTTCTCCTCGACGCGCTCGACGCGGACTGCGCCGACGTCCTCGGCAGCAGCGGCGGGGCGGTCACAGGGCTCGCGCTGGTCGCGCGGCACCCCGGGCGGGTCCGCACGCTCGTCGCGCACGAGCCTCCGCTGCTGGAGCTGCTCCCCGACGCCGCCGAGCAGCGCGCCGCGACCGAGGAGATCATCGCGACCTTCCACCGGGAGGGGGTGGGCGCGGCGTGGACGAAGTTCATGGCCAACGCCGGATTCGACGTCGACGGCGGTGAGGAAGCCGCTCCCACGCCACCGCCCGGCGAGCCATCGGAACCTTCGGAACAGGACCTTGCCAACAGCGCCCGCTTCTTCGCCCATGAGCTGCGGGGCACCACTCGCTACGTACCCGACATCGCGGCCCTGACGGCCGGCTCGACCCGCGTCGTCGTCGGTATCGGCGCCACCTCGGGGGGCCTGATCACGGTCGGGACCTCCAGGGCCCTTGCCGAACGTATCGGGACCGCTCCCGTCGAGTTCCCCGGAGACCACGGCGGCTTCGTCGAACAGCCCAAGGAGTTCGCCGAGCGGCTACGGGAGGTGCTGAGGGGATAGGGCCCGCCGTCGGCGAGGGCGGCCAGCGCCTCCCGGTAGGCCGCACTCTCGTGCGCCGCGTCAGCTCCGCGTGAACGGGAGCTTCGCCGTGAGCCAGGTGACCAGCGCGCCGGGGTTGCGGCTCTGGGTCCACACCCGGCCGGGACCTGTCATCTCGAAGACCAGGCCCTCGCCCGACTTGAGGGTCTGCATTAGCCCGCGGCTCACCTTGCGAGTGGTGTACGAGACGCCGTCGTCGAAGGCGACCATGTGGCCGGAGTCGAGGACGATCCTCTCGCCCGCCCGGAGGTCGAGCACGTCCAGCGCTCCGTAGCAGGACGCGAGCACCGTGCCCCGGCCCTCTGCGCGGACGAGGAAGCCGCCCTCGCCGCCGGCCATGTTCTTGAAGCCGCCCCACTTGGTGTCGAGCTCGATCCCGTCGGACGAGCACAGCCAGGCGCCGCGAGCCAGGTTGAGGCCGCCGTTCACCTCGATGTCCGTGACGTCCCCGGGCAGGTTCGCGGCGAGGTCGACCCAGCCGCCCTCGGGACCCGCGGTCAACCGGGTGACGAACAGTGACTCGCCGCCCAGCACGTTCCGCTTGAGGCCCTTGAACAGACCGCCTTCGGTCTTCGCCTCGACGTCGATCCCGCTGGACGTCGCCATCATCGCGCCGGACTCGGCCCGGACGCTCTCGCCCGCGGTCAGCAGGACGCGCGCCACCGCGAAGGACGGACTGTGGCGGACCTCGATCTGCATGGCTGGCCTCTTCTCGCGTGGGGGACGACGGCGGTCCACCGTCGTCGTCCCATCGTCCCGCGCAGATCGTCGTCGCAGGTCAACGCGGCCCCCGACTCGCCTGCGACCGAGGGAGGAGCCACCCGGTGGGCCGATCCTCCTGACGGTTGACCGACCGGCCGGACGGGGCTAGAAGGTGATCTCCAGGCCGATGACGGGATGCCTGCGGTGGCGTCCCGAGAGCGCGGAGTACCAGTCGCCGATGCGGGCCATCACGTACTTCTGCCGCAGCAGCGCCCCGGCCTTCCTCGTCTCCTCCTCGTCGTCC
Source organism: Streptomyces sp. NPDC002795 (assembly GCF_042888725.1). NCBI lineage: Bacteria > Bacillati > Actinomycetota > Actinomycetes > Kitasatosporales > Streptomycetaceae > Streptomyces > Streptomyces sp. NPDC002795. Next base: position 952,180 of record NZ_JBIAQB010000001.1, on the reverse strand, counting down.
AGTACCCGGCCGGTTCCCGTGGCGTGGACGGCGCCCGGGGCGATGCGCCCGCGGAGGTCGCACACGGTGACCTCGGCCCGGGAGTCGCGGCGCAGCCGCTTGACCTTCCAGGCGTCGGCCGCGCTGCGCACATAGAGCCGGTCACCGTCCACGGCGTGCCAGACCGGGGTGGCTCTCGGAGTGCCGTCCTTGCGGTAGGTGGTGAGGCTGACGTAGCGGGCGCGCTTGAGCGCGGCGAGTGTGGCGGGGTCGAGTGAGGTCACAGGGGGACGGTACCGGGAGGTGGGCCAGGGGTCCCCTCGGTGTCAGCAACCGGTGAGCATCCGGGCCGGGTTGTCGTGGGTGAGGCCGGTGACCAGGTCGTGGTCGATGCCTCGGGCGGCGAGCATTCCGGCGAAGACGGTGGGCACGAACGTGAGGCCGTTGCCGCCGTGCTGGGTCCACATCTGCTTGAGGAACAGGTCGTGGCTGAGCAGGAGTTGACCCGCATGGCCGTGGGAGGCGAGCCGTGCGACCGCGTCGGCGGTGAGTTCCGCCCGCGGGGCGGCGCCCTCGTGGGGGAAGGTGATGTCCATACCGATCATGTCGAACTCCAGCCACACGCCGCGTGCCGCGATGGAGTCCTGATAGGCGGTGTCACCGCTGGACGGGTCCATGTGGGCCAGGACGACCCGCCCGGGTGCCACGCCCACCTCGTCGAGCACGATGTCGAGGACTTCGTGTGCGCGCCGCTGCCATCCCGGGAGGTGGATCATCAACGGGACGTTCGGGTGGTTGAGTTGAGCGAGCGCGGCGGCGCGGACGGAGAGGTGTTCGGCGGGGGTGAAGTCGGGGGAGACGCCGATCTCGCCGATCAGGCCGGGCCGGATGTGGTGGTCCGGCGTGCCGTGGGCGAGTTCGTCGTCGATGGCCTGAGCCTGCGCTTCGACGTCGGCCGCGGTGATGCGGGGGCCCTCGAACTTCTCGAGGTACGCGCCGCAGCCCATGACGACGTTGACCCCGCTGCGTAGGGAGGCCTCGCGCAGCCGCTCGGGCGCACGGCCGATCGCGGCGCTGGACGTCGCGTCGACGACAGTGCCGCCTCCGACGGCCCGGAACGCCGCGACCTCACGGAGGACTTCAGTCATCGGCTTGGCTGCGAGGTTGTCCGGGCAGCAGTACGGATCGTGCCGCAGGGCCGACGCGGCGGAGGCGCTGACCGGCTGGTCGGCCAGGAACTCGGTGAACGGGTGGCTGGGCTTGTCGAGTACGCCGGAGAGGTCGTTGAACAGGTGCTCGTGCGGGAGGACGAGGCCGAGGTCGGCGGCGGGGACGGGGCCTGTGACCGTCCGGGCGTGCGGCTGGTGGTGTGTCATGGCCGGTCCGCGGCTTGCTGAGTACGGGAGGGGATCATCGCGATGCCCGCGGCGACGATGCCGAGCACCGTGCCGATCACGGTCACCACGTGCACGGTGTGTCCGAGCGAAGGGTTGACCGTGTCGAGGACGAGCGACCCGAGCAGCTGACCGGCGACGGAGGAGAGCCCGAGCAGGAGCAGACCGAGGCCGCGGACGAGCAGTGCCATGAAGGCGATGGAGAGCAGGCCGAGGATTCCGCCGGTGTACATCCACCACGTGGAGGGCAGGGTGAAGTCCACCGACCCCGCGGCCATGCGGACCAGCAGGCCCAGCAGTAGGACGGTGAAGCCGACGAGGAAGTTGAACCCGATCGAGACGAGCATGGAGCCTGTCGAGCGGGCGACGGCGGAGTTGCCCGCGGGCTGCCAGCCCGCGAGCAGGCCCGCGGCGAAGGGCAGCAGGGCGAAGGCGATCGTGCCCGGCACGTGGAAGGAGGGCAGGATCGCCAGGACGGTGGCGGCGATGGCCAGGACGGCGCCCAGCAGTCGCGTCGGGGACAGCGGCTGCTTCACCTCCGAGGTGACACCGAAGCGGTCGCAGATCACTCCGGAGACGATCATTCCGGAGACCAGCGCGATCTGGAAGACGGCGACTCCGAGCGCGCCGACCGACACACCTTCGGAGAGGACGACGGCGCCGCCGCACAGGCCCGCCAGACAGTTCCACCAGGGGAGATTGCCGGTGCGCAGCTGCCGGGGCAGGCTCAGCGCCTGGCGGCGGGTGGTGGGCCGGGCGAACACGATGATCGCCATGAGCAGCAGGCCGCTGCCGAAGGAGATGACCGCCGCGGCGTTGCCGTCGTCGATGGTGTCACCGAGGGCGCCGTTGACGGTGGACTGCAAGGGGCTGAGCATTCCGGCCAGGATGGTGGCCACGACCAGCAGCGCTGTGGCGGTGTTCCGGCCGGTGCGGCCGGTACCTGTCGACGGATCGGTCCGCACGAGCGACGGGTCAGGGGGCGAAACGGATGTCATCGTGAAGCCACCAATTCTCTGAGCGTTCCGGGCAGGGCCGGACCGGCAGTTTCACCGTGACGCGAAGGCTCCGTGAAACAGCACGTTAGGTCCGCTGGGGGAGGGGCGTCGACCGTGATCGGTGAGGTGTCCGTCACGGCTCACTCCGCGGCCGCGGCGAGCCATGCCACGGACTGGTGGAACAGTCGCTGGTAGCCCTTCCACTCGAGGAACTCGGTCGGGGCCCAGTGCGGCGAGATGTCCGAGGCGAACGCCAGGGTGCGGCCGGCGCCCACGGTGCGTACGGCGAGCAGCGGACGTGATTCGACGGTGGCGAGGACGGTGGCGTCGGGCCTGGCGACGAGGCGCTGGTAGCCGAGCAGGATCGGCCACTGGGCGTCGAGTCCCGCGGTGACCTCGTGGTCGGCGTCGGTGAGCTCGCCGTTGACACCTTCCGGGCACTCGACCCGGTCGTCGTAGGGGTAGATCTCGACCGGCAGTACGTCCTCGACGGCGGTGCCGTGGAAGTTGGCCTTGCCCTGGAATCCCTGGAAGCTGAGATAGCCGCCGGCCATGGCCAGGCCGCCGCCCTTGCCGACCCACTCGGCGAGGAGCTTGAGGCGGTTGGGGAAGGGCCGTCCCTGGGCGAAGACCTGCGGGGGCAGCAGCAGTGAGTTCGCGCCGATGTCGGACAGGATCACGACGTCGTAGGCGGCGAGCTTCTCCAGTGTCTCGGGGAAGTCGGTCGCCACGGCGTGGGAGGGCAGGTGGGTGACCGCGTGGCCCTCGGCTTCCAGAGCCTCGATGAGGGCGGTCGCGCCCGTCTCGTACTGGGCGTGCGGGAAGGCGTCGTAGCCCTTGAAATCGGTCGAGGCGTTGATCCAGGACTCGCCGGCGATGAGAACGCGCGCCATGAGGGCTCCTTGCTTTGCGCAATGTTGTGCTCGTTGTTGCGCAACGCTAGGGATGGGTTTTCGTGAAGTCAATGGGGTAGCGGCAAAGAGATATGGATAGACTGCCGGGACGCGCAGAGAGGAAACCCGGGTGACATTGACGAGCGTTGCGCAACATGCGCAAGTGTCGGTATCCACGGCATCGCGCTATCTGCGCGGCCAGCTGAAGGTGAATCCCGAGACGGCCGCCAGAATCGACTCCGCCGTCCGCGAGCTCCACTACGAGGTGCCCGCCGCCCCGTCCGAGACCCCGAGCCCGCGCCGGAACCCGGTCATCGCGCTCGTCGTACCGGACCTGCTCAACCCGTTCTTCGCCGAGCTGGCCGAGGAGATCGCCGACCGGGCGGCCGCCAGTGACGTGGAACTGGTCGTCGGTGTCACCGGCCAGCAGGCGCGGCGCGAGGCGAGCGTCAGTGACCTCGTGGCCAGGTCCGACGCGATCGACGGGATGATCTACGTAGGCATCCACCGCAGCAACCCCCGGCTGATCGCCGCGATCGACGCGGGGCTGCCGGTGGTCGTCCTCGACGAGGAGATCGCGGGCAGCTCCCAGGCCGACGCCATCTCCGTCGACAACTACAGCGGCGCCTACCAGGCGACGGCCTACCTCGCCCAGCTGGGCCACCGGCACATCGCCCACGTCGCAGGACCCCCGGAACTGTCCACCAGCCGCGACCGGTACCGCGGCTACCGCGACGCCATGGAGCACGCCGGACTGAGCGTCAGCGAAGACCTCGTCCTGCACGGCCCGTACACCGAACGCTTCGGGGCCAGCACCTTCCCCTACCTCGCCCGCGCCACCGAGGCGCCGACCGCGGTCTTCGTCGGCAGTGACATCGTCGCGGTCGGCATGCTCGCCAGCGCCGAACTCCACGGCCTGCGCATCCCCGAGGACCTCTCCGTCGTCGGCTGCGACGGGATCCGCGTCGGCGAATGGCTCCGCCCCAAACTCACCACCGTGCAGCAGCCCGTCGCGGAGCTGGCACGGACCGCGCTGGAAGTCGTCCAGGCGCGCATCGACAAGCCCGACAGCGAACGAGTGCAGCAGGTCCTCCCGCTGCACCTCGTCATCCGGGGATCGGCCGTACCGCCCCGCACCTGACAGGAGACACCGCGTGCTCGACCCCGTGGCCCTCACCCAACAGCTCGTCAGGCTGGACACCCGCGCGGGAAACGAGAAGCCCGCCGCGCAACTCCTCGCCCCACTCCTGCGCGACGCCGGCTTCACCGTGCGTATGGAGGAGGGGGAGGGGAAGGAAGAACCGGGACGGGCCAATCTCGTGGCCCGCACGGGCACCGGCACACCCATCACGCTGACCGGCCACCTCGACACCGTCCCTGCCGATGCCGCGAGTTGGTCCTTCGACCCGCTCAGCGGTGACATCCGCGACGACCGGCTGCTCGGGCGCGGCAGCAGCGACATGAAGGCCGGTGTGGCCTGCATACTCGCCGCCGCCATCGAGCACTCCGCGCGTTGCGCGGACGCGAACGTGCAGGTGGTTCTCACCTTCGGGGAGGAGACCGGCTGCGACGGTGCGGCCCAACTCGACGACCTGACCCCCAGCCCCGTCGTGCTGGTCGCCGAACCCACCGGCAACCAAGTGGTCCTGGGCCACAAGGGCGCGCTGTGGCTCCGCCTGACCGCGCACGGCCGCAGCGCCCACGGCTCACGGCCCGAACTCGGCGTCAACGCCCTCGCGGCCCTCGCCGGTGCGGCCACCCGCATCCACGGCCACGACGGCTGGCCCAGCAGCGGGACGCACGGCGCGGCCACCGTCAATGTCGGCACGTTCCACGCCGGCGTCCAGCCCAACCTGGTGCCCGATCACGCCGAGCTGATGCTGGACATCAGGACGGTCCCGGGCTTCACCTCCGGTGACGCCGTCTCGGCGATCCGCCGACTGGCGGGCCCGGACACGGACATCGATGCCGTCCTCGACCTCCCGAGCATCGCCACCGACCCGGGTGACGGGCTCGTGAAGACACTGACCGCTGCGCTGCGACCGGGCGAAACGGACCGGGACCCGCAGTACGCCACGTACTTCACCGATGCCTCGGTCCTCACCGGGAAACTGAACTCGCCGGCGGTGATCCTGTACGGACCGGGCGAACCGGACCAGGCACATGTCACGGACGAGACCTGTTCCGTGTCCGGGATCACGAGCGCCACCAAGGCGATGCTGAGGCTCTTGGACGCCTGGCAGGACCTCGCCTGACACCTCGGGCCGCGGAGTTCACGAAGTGACGACCGTCATGTCACGAACGTGTCCTGAACACGATCAAGAAGCAACTGGGGCAACCACGCCGCTGTCTGAGAGGACAGAAAGCAACACGGGCGGACACCCACACCCGCCCGGTTCACTCGCCCGTCGCTCACCAGGAGCGACGGCCCCACGCGGAGGACACCAGCATGCGCACTCGGAAGATCTCGGCCCTGACGTTGACCGCAGTGGCCCTCGGACTGTCGCTGACGGCGTGCAACGGCAGCGACGGCGCGGGCAGTGCGTCATCCAGCGCTTCCTCCAGCGCGTCTTCTTCTGTGAGCAGTTCGGCGGAGGCCGTGACCACCCCGCAGCCCGATGCGACGGCGGGCCAGTCGTCGGGTGCTCCCGCCACGTCCGACGCGAAGTGCACGGACCAGATCAACTACGCGGGCGACCCGCGCTCCAACGCCGAGATCAACTCCATCGGCGCGGACACGGGCACCTGCCCGCCCGTTCAGAAGTCCGACGAGGCCTCGGGCACACCGAAGGACCCCGGCACGAAGTGCACGGACCAGATCGACTACGCGGGGGACTCGCGTCCCAACGCGGAGATCAACTCCATCGGCGAGGACACGGGTTACTGCCCGCCGGTCAAGCAGAAGTGAGTTGAAGCAGAAGTGAATCCGCGGGCCTGAGCCGGGTGGCGGATAGGCGCCGTGGCGCCAACCCGCCACCACAAATCAAGTCCCCCACACCGCACAGTAGTTGACACTCTTCCCAGCTCTCGGAGCGCACCCCCGCACCCGATGGTTCCAGGAGAAGAGGCAACTATGGCAAGAGGCACCGCGCGACGCGGCGCGGCTCTGCTGTCGGCCGGTCTGGCGTTCGCGCTGCTGCCGGCCGGCGGTGCGCACGCCGCGCCGGACGACGTGAGACCCCAGCCCACGAAGGCCGCCCGCGCCGCTCACACCGTGACGCTGGTGACCGGGGACAAGGTGACCGTGACCGACATCGGCGGCGGGCAGCGGACCGTCGACGTCAAGAGGCCTCGGGGCGCCGACGGCCTCGTCCGTACGCAGGTCACCGACGGCGCGATACGTGTCGTGCCCGACGAGGCGGCCCCCTACCTCGCCTCGGGGAAGCTCGACGCCCGGCTGTTCGACGTGAGCGGGCTCATCGAGCAGGGCCTCGCGGACACCAAGGCCGAAGCCACCCCGCTCATCGTCACCTACGGAGGTAAGGGCAAGGGCAGGAGCGCACGTAGCGCCGCCGACACGCCCAAGGGCGCCGACCGCACCCGCAAGCTCGCCAGCATCGGCGGCGCCGCCCTCGACGCCGACAAGGGACGCACCTTCTGGAACGACCTGACCAGCAAGGGCGGTTACACCGACGGCATCGGCAAGGTGTGGCTCGACGGCCGCGTCGAGGGCGACATGGAGCAGTCCAACGCCCAGATCGGCACCCCGAAGGCGTGGGAGGCCGGACTCACCGGCAAGGGCGTGAAGGTCGCCGTCCTGGACACCGGCTACGACACCACCCACCCCGACCTCGCCTCCCGCGTGAGTGAGTCGAAGTCCTTCATCGAGGGACAAGAGGTCGCCGACCGCGCGGGACACGGCACACACGTCACGTCGACGGTCGGCGGCTCCGGCGCCGCGTCCGACGGCAAGGAGAAGGGTGTCGCGCCCGACGCCACACTCGCCGTCGGCAAGGTGCTCAGCGACGAGGGCTACGGCACCGAGTCCGAGATCATCGCCGGCATGGAGTGGGCCGCCAAGGACATCAAGGCCAAGGTCGTCTCCATGAGCCTCGGCTCCGACACCGGCAGCGACGGCACCGACCCGATGGCGCAGGCCGTCAACTCCCTTACCGCGGACACCGGCGCGCTCTTCGTCGTCGCCGCGGGCAACGCCTACAACCCCGGCACCATCGGCTCGCCCGGCGCCGCCGACTCGGCGCTCACCATCGGCGCGGTCGACGCCGACGACGAGCGGGCGTCCTTCTCCAGCCAGGGCCCGCGCCTCGGCGACGACGGCCTCAAGCCCGACCTCTCCGCCCCCGGCGTGGACATCCTCGCGGCCCGCTCCTCGCTGGCCGACGGCTCGGGCAGCTACACCACCATGAGCGGTACGTCGATGGCGACACCGCACGTCGCAGGTGTCGCCGCGCTCCTCGCGCAGGCCCACCCCGACTGGACGGCCGCGCAGCTCAAGAACGCGCTGATGTCGTCGTCGAAGCAGCTGTCCGCCTCCGCGTACACCATCGGCTCCGGCCGGGTCTCCGTGCCCGAAGCGATCGCCGCGGAGATCACCGCGACGGGCAGCGCCGACCTCGGCTCCTACCGCTGGCCGTACGACAGCAACAAGCCGGTCACCAGGACCGTCACGTACACCAACTCCTCGGACGACGCTGTGGAGTTGGACCTCGCCGTGCAGGGAGGAGCCGCGGGCGTCGCGACGCTCGCCGACTCGAAGGTGACCGTGCCCGCGCACGGCACCGCCTCCACCACTGTCACCGGTGACGGGTCGAAGGCCGCCGTCGGCACCAACAGCGGTCGGATCGTGGCCAGTTCGGGCGGCGAGGCCGTCGCGCACACCGCCTTCGGCCTGGTCAAGGAGGAGGAGCGGTACACGCTCACCGTCCACGTGAAGGACCGGGACGGCAAGCCGGCCGCGGCCAACCTCATGTACCAGCAGCTCGCCAAGGGCACGCTCCCGCAGCCGGCGACGGTCGACGCGTCCGGCACCGTCAAGCTGCGCCTGAAGCCCGGGACGTACTTCCTGGACTCGTTCCTGGACGTGCGCGGGGCCCACGGCAAGGACTCCCTCGGCACGGCCTACCTGGCCGACCCCGAGGTGAAGGTCGACGTGGACCGCGAGATCACGCTCGACGGCACCGAGCTGCGTGAGGTCGCCACACGTGTCTCGAAGGACACCGACCCGCACCAGACGCTCGTGCAGTACGACCGCAAGGCCGGCGGCACCGATGTGTTCGGCATGGTGCTGCTGCCCGTCAAGTACGACACGTTGTACGCCCTGCCCAACCGCCCGGTGAGCGACGGCAGTTACGCGTACCGCACCACCTGGCGCGAGGCCCAGCCGCGCATCACCGTCGACGGTGTCGAGGAGGTGTGGGACCAGCCCGGCTCCACGCTCGTCGAGGGTGACAGCCGGCTCGCGCTGGTGAACGCGGGCGCCGGTGCGCCCGCCGACTACACGGGCAAGAACGTGACCGGCAAGGGCGTCCTCGTGCACGTCGACGGCAGCCGCACCCCGGCGCAGCTCGCTCAGGCCGCCCAGGACGCGGGCGCCAAGGCGCTGTTCCTCACGGACGACAACCCCGGCCGCCTGAACACCCTCTTCTACAACGACGACGACACCGACCGTCCGTTGCAGATCGCGAGTGTCACCAACGCCGACTTCGCGCGGCTGCTCGCCAAGCAGAAGCGCGGTGAGCGCATCAAGATGAAGGGCGTCGCCAACCCGACGTACTCCTACGACCTGTCGAAGGGGTACAAGGGCGCCATCCCGGACCGGAGTCTGCTCTTCGCGCCGGGCTCCAAGGACCTCGCCACCGTGGACACCACCTTCTACGGTGCGAAGAAGGCCGCGGGCAGCGAGTTCCGGCACTCCGTCGACCCGTCCTTCGCGGTCGCCGGCGGGTTCCAGGAGCGGTACGAGTTCCCGGGCCACCGCACCGACTACGTGTCCGTCGAGCCGGACCAGAAGTGGCACGAGTCCGTCAACCTCGGCTCCCTGGAAGAGCGCAGCGGCCTGGTTTCCTACCGGCCGGGCAAGCGCACCGAGTTGAACTGGTTCAAGCCCGTCTGGCACCCCTACGGCGGCAGCGGCCTCGGCTGGGGCCAGGAGCGGCGCGGCGACATGCTCCGCTTCAACATCCCCGGCTGGGGAGACTCGGGCCCCGACCACACCGGCTTCGGTGACCCGTACAGTCCGGAAGCCGGCATGACGCAGTCCACCGAGGCCTTCGTGAACGGCGAGAGCGCGGGCCGGCGCACGGGCAGCACCGCCCAGTTCAGTGTCACCGACGGCTCCGAGCTGCCGTTCAAGGTCGTCACCGACACGGAACTCGACCCGTCCGTGTGGGGCATCCGCAGCACCTCGCACAGCGAGTGGACGTTCCGCTCGGGCACCACGCCGACCGACTCGTACACCTTCCTGCCGCTGATCAACCTCAACTACGACATCGACACGGACCTCGCCGGAAAGATCCGCTCGGGCAAGCGCCTGCCGGTCGGCCTGTCCGCCGAGTACGTCAAGGACGCGGCCGGGACCGGCACCATCGGTGGTGGCTCCCTGAAGGTGTCGTACGACGACGGCAAGACGTGGAAGCCGGTACCCCTCACGGGAGCTGGCGCCTCCTGGAAGGGCTCGCTGAACGTACCGAAGGATGCCTCCTCGCTGTCACTGCGGGCGACCGCGAAGGACGACAAGGGTGGCTCGGTGACCCAGGAGGTCGTGCGGGCCGCTGCGGTGAAGTAGCGGCAGAAGGGGTACGGCGGCTCGGCGCGGAGACACCGCGCCGAGCTTCGCCGTTCCTGCACCGTGAGAATCCGCCATTGCCAAGATCGGTTCACCGGGCAAGCATTCCCCGCGCACCCGCCCGGTGACCTGAGGACTGTGCCTTCCGGACGGGGGTCCCACCCATGTCCCGTCCGTCCGGAAGGGAGCACGTCACGTGTCACGCCGCTGGATCCTCCATCTGCTCAGCGCCGTCCCGGTCGCCGGGTCGTTGATCGTCGTCAATACCGAGCAGCCCTACGTCCTAGGCCTGCCGATGGTGGTGTTCTGGGCCGCCCTGTGGGTGGTGCTCACCACCGTCGTCATGGCGGTCGTCTACTGCCTCGATCCCGCCAACCGCGAGCCCGACGAACTACCCGACGAGCACGGTGAGTTCACCGATGCCGCGGCCCCGAGTGCCACCGCCGAAGGAGCCGCCCGGTGAACACCGCCCTCGCCATCCTCGGCAGCGCCTTCGTCCTCGTCCTCGTGCTCGGGCTGCTCGCCCGGCGCGGTCGCACCATGGACCTCGAACAGTGGTCCGTCGGCGGCCGCGGACTCGGCAGTCTGCTCGTGTTCCTCCTCGCCGCGGGCGAGAACTTCACCACGTACACCTTCCTCGGTGGCAGTGGCGGCGCCTACTCGATGGGCGGGCCGATGATCTACATGTTCTCGTCGATCTGCTACGTCGTCTTCTACTGGCTGGCCCCGCCGATCTGGGCCTACGCCCGCCGCCACAAGCTGCTCACCGCCCCGGACCTGTACGCCCGCAAGTACCGGTCCAAGGGCTTCGGTGTGCTGACCGCCGTCGTCGGAGTGGTGTCCCTCATCCCGTATCTGGTGCTGCAGCTCAAGGGGCTCGGCATCATCGTCCACGAGTGCTCGTACGGGCGGATCTCGCAGGGCGCCGCCGTGTGGATCGGTGTCGCCGTCATCGCCGTGTACGTCACCGTGTCCGGGCTGCGCGGCACCGCCTGGAACGCGATCATCAAGGACACGCTGATGCTCGTCCTCGTCGTGGGGCTCGGTCTTTACCTGCCGATCCACTACTACGGCGGGCTCGGTGACATGTTCCACGCGCTCTCCGCCGCCCACCCGCATTTCCTGACACTGCCGGACCACGGGTACAGCGTGTGGTGGTACATCTCCACCAGCCTGCTGTTCGCCCTCGGCATCTGTACGTGGCCGCACATGATGCCCGGCATCCTGGCCGCCCGTAGTGCCAAGGCGCTGCGCCGCAACGCCGTGATCACACCCGCGTACCAGATCGTCCTCGTCATGGTCCTCGTCATCGGGTTCACCGCGGTGCTCAAGGTGCCGGGCCTGAAGGACGGGGACCTCGCGCTGCTCTCGCTCGCCAAGGACGCGCTGCCGCCGTGGCTGGTCGGGCTCGTCGGTGTCGCCGGGATGCTCGCCGCGCTCGTGCCCGGCGCGATGCTGCTCCAGTCCGCCGCGATGCTGATCGCGAAGAACATCTACCAGACGGCCCGCCCCGCCACGAGCGACCAGACCGTCGGGCGGCTCAGCCGCCTCCTGGTGCCGGTCCTCGCGCTCGTCGCGGCCGTGCTCACCTTCCGCGGCGGCGAGGCCATCGCGATGCTGCTGATCATGGCGTACGGGTTCGTGGTCCAGCTCTTCCCGGTGCTCGTCGCGTCGATGTGGCGGCGCAACCCTGTCACCACGGCCGGTGCATGGGCCGGTGTGTGCACCGGCGTCGCCATCGTCAGCTGGACCACCCTCACCGATGCCACCAGCGCGAGCCTGCTGCCGTGGGCGCCGCGGCCGGTGCAGGACCTCGACGTGGGTGTCGTCGCCATGGTCGCCAACATCCTCGTACTCGCCGTCGTCAGCGCGGCCACCCGGCACTGCGCCGGACACCGGGACGACACCCGCCCCGCCACCACTGCCACCGTTCCGGAAGGAGCCGCCCTGTGACCACCACAGCCACCACAGACACCGCACCCCTCGTCCTCGGCGACCGGCCGCTCACCCTCGACGACCTCGTCGCCGTCGCCCGCCACCACCGCCCCGTCGCACTCGGCACGGAGGCCGAGAAGGCCATGGCGCCGAGCGCCGCGTGGGTCTCCCGGCTGACCGGCGGCATGGCCGAGGGCGAGGCCGCGCGCCCCGTCTACAGCGTCAACACCGGATTCGGCTCGCTCGCCGGACGGCAGGCCTTCGAGGCCCCCGAGGACGCCGTCGAACTCTCCCGCCGGCTCATCGTCTCCAACGCATGCGGCGTCGGCCGGCACTGCGGCGAGAACGTCGTCCGCGCCACCATGCTGATCCGCGCCTCCAGCCTGGCGCGCGGCTACTCCGGCGTCCGCCCCGACGTCGTGCACACCCTGCTCGCCATGCTCAACTCCGGTGTCCACCCGGCGATCCCCGAGTACGGATCCCTCGGCGCCAGCGGCGACCTCATCCCGCTCGCCCACCTCGCCCTCGCCCTCAGCCGTCCCGCTGGTGACACCGACCCGGAACAGGACAGTGGACTCGCCCACTACGAAGGCGAGTTGATGAGCGGGCGCGCCGCCATGGCCGCCGCGGGCATCGACCGGCTCGCCCTCGGCGCCAAGGAAGGCCTCGCCCTCACCAACGGCACCTCGTACTCCACCGCGCTGTGCGCCCTCGCCCTCGCCGACGCGGAGAACCTCCTCGCCACGGCCGAGGTGACCGCCGCGATGAGCATCGAGGCACTGCTCGGCTTCGGCGACGCCTTCCTGCCACAGCTGCACGAGGCCCGCGGCCACCCCGGGCAGATCGCGACGGCGGCCCGGCTGCGCGAACTCCTCGACGGCAGCGCCTTCGTCGACGGCGCCGCCGACACCGATCCCGTACGCCAGCCACCCCAAGACGCGTACTCGCTGCGGTGTGTGCCGCAGGTGCTCGGCCCTGTGCGGGACACCCTCGGCTTCGTCCACGGCATCGTCGAGACGGAACTCAACGCCGCCACCGACAACCCGCTCGTCGTGCCCGGACTGCCGCGCGACCTCAAGGCCGTCTCCGGCGGCAACTTCCACGCCCAGTACCTGGCGTTCGCCTCGGACTTCCTGTCCATCTGCGTCACGGAGATCGGCTCGATCGCCGAGCGCCGCCTGTTCCGGCTCAACGACGGCACACTCAACCGCGGGCTGCCCGACATGCTCGTCGACGGCGAGAAGGTCGGCATGGACTGCGGCTACATGCTGCCGCAGTACCTGGCCGCCGCCCTGGTGTCCGACTGCAAGACCCTCGCGCACCCGGACAGCGTCGACTCCATCCCCACCTGCTCCAACCAGGAGGACCATGTCTCGATGGCGTCCAACGCGGGGCGTCACGCCCGCCAGGTCGTCGCCAATATCGAGGCGGTCGTCGCCACTGAGCTGCTGATGGCGGGCCAGGCGCTGGAGTTGCGGCTCGCCGAGCAGGGGAGGGACGCGGAGGCCCTCGCCCCGGCCACCCGCGCCGCACTCGACCGGCTCCGCGCCACACCGGCCACCGACGGGCGGCCGATCGACCAACTGACCCGAGACGTCGTCATGTACCCGAGGGTGCACGCGGCGCTCGACCTCGTCCGGACCGGGGCGGTCGTGGAGGCGGCGGACGGGGCGAGGCAAAGGGCGTGACCTGTACGGGAGTTGCCAGGGCGGACGCCGCCCAGGCGGCTCCCGGACTCACACGTCGAGCACCAGACGCTCCCCCTGGCAGCGCGAGACGCAGATCATCATGACGTCGCCCGCGGCCCGCTCCTCCTCGCTCAGGAGCTGGTCGCGGTGGTCAGGAGTGCCTTCGAGCACCGGTGTCTCGCACGTCCCGCACACACCCTCACGGCACGAGGTGAGCGTACGGACCCCGGCCTGCGTCAGGGCGTCGACGATGGACTGCCCGGCGCCCACCTCGATCTCCCGCCCGTCGGCGGTCTCCACCGTGAACGGCCGGTCGTCGACCTGCCGTTGGGCTTCCGGCGTCGCGACGAAGCGTTCGAGCGTCAGGCACGAGTGCGGGCGCGCGTCGGCGTACTCCTGGACGGCCGTCAGCAGTCCGGACGGGCCGCACGCGTACACATGCGCCCCCGCCGCACCCACACCGTCGAGCTCCGCGGCGAGGTCCGCGACACCCGAGACATCGTCGCGGTGCAGACGCACCCGGTCGCCGTACCGGGTGAGTTCGTCGGCGAACGCCATAGTCTCCGCGCTGCGCCCCAGATACAGCAACTGCCAGTCGGTGCCCGCCCGTTCGGCTGCCGCGAGCATCGGCAGGATCGGTGTGATGCCGATGCCACCGGCCACGAACACCAGCCGCGATGTGTCCAGGTCCAGCGCGAAGTTGTTCCGTGGCGCGCTCACCAGCAGGGTGTCGCCCGCAGCGACCCGGTCGTGCAGATACGCCGAACCGCCCCGGCCGTCGGGCTCGCGCAGCACGGCGATGCGCCAGGCGGCCCGTTCCTCGCACGCGGACGACAGCGAGTACTGCCGGACCAGATCCCGGGACAGCACGACATCGACATGTGCTCCGGGCGTCCACGCCGGAAGCGCCCCGCCCTCACGCGCGGCCAGCACCAGCGAGCGCACCCCCACGGCCTCGGAGCGCGTCTCCTTCACGGTCACGGTCAGGTAGTCCTGCGTAGGCATGCTTCCTCCATGTCGTCCATGTGCGGGGGGCCGGGCCTCCTCAGCCGCATCGTCAGAAACCCGGCCGCACGCGGCAACAGCGGTTCTCAGCAGGTGATAACGCCCGTGTCCCGGGCACGGCCCGCCGGTCTACGGTGCCTGCCACCACCGAGTCGCATCAGGAGGCCAGATGTCCGCCCCGGCCGACACCCCCGTCGCACACCTCGCCGACGACCCCTACGACGACGCCCACCTCACCGACCCGTACCCGCTCTTCACGCGGATGCGTGACGCGGGGCCCGCGGTCTGGCTGGAGCGCTACGGGGTGCACGCCTTCACCCGGTACGAGCAGTGCCGCGAGATCCTCACCGACCACGGGACGTTCCTCTCCGGCGCCGGGGTCGGGCCGCGCAACTACCACCAGGAACCCCCGTGGAAGCCCGCCGGCATCCTGGACTCCGACCCGCCCATGCACACGCCGCTGCGGGCCGCCATGTCCGGGGTCATCTCCCCGCGCAACGTGCGCGCGCTGCGCCCCGCGTTCCGTGCCTACGCCGAGCAGCTCGTCGACGAACTCCTCGACAAGCGCGAGTTCGACGCGGTGACCGAGATGGCGGAACTCTTCCCCATCGAGGTCTTCGGCAACGCCGTCGGCATCCCCCGCGAGGGCCGCGCGGAGAACCTGCTCCCGCACGGAGCCATGAACTTCTCCGCCTTCGGCCCCGAAGACGCCCGCTACGCCGCGTACTTCGCCGCAGGCGAGCACACCGTCGACTGGGTCATGGAGAACTGCGCCCGCGAGAACCTGACGCCCGACGGGCTCGGCGCGAAGATCTGGGAGTACGCCGAGCAGGGTGTCATCACCGGTGACGAGGCCACCCGCCTGGTGCGCGCACTGCTGTCGGCGGGGCTCGACACCACGGTGCTCACCCTCGGCAACACCATGAGGTGTCTGTCCGCCAACCCGGACCAGTGGGCACTGCTGCACGCCGACCCGAAGCTGACACGGTTCGCCGTGGACGAGGCGCTGCGCCACGAGTCGCCGTTCCAGTCCTTCTTCCGCACGACCGCGCGCGAGGTCGACTTCCACGGTGTCCACATCCCCGAGGACACCAAGGTCGCCCTGTTCACCGGGGCCGCCAACCGCGACCCGCGGCGCTTCGGCGACGACGCGCACACCTACCGGATCGAGCGGGACGCCTCGGGACACCTGGCGTTCGGCTTCGGCATCCACCAGTGCGTGGGCCAGCCCGTCTCGCGCCTGGAGGCGGACGTCCTCATCGGCGAACTGGCCCGCCGGGTGCGGACGGTGGAACCCGCCGGTGACCCGGTTCCCTTCCTGCACAACACGTTGCGCGGCTGGAAGCATCTGCCGGTGCGGATCACTCCGGTGTGAGGGGGGCGGTCAGGCGCTGCGGGGATCGGCCCCGTACTCCAGGATCCCCGCGAGCCGGAGGCTCGCCGCCTGGAGCCGCTCACGGGCCTGCCGCCGCCACGCGGGACCGCAGCGCGACTCGGGACCGGCCACGGTCAGCGCACACACCACCTCGCCCGTCGAGGTCACCGGCACCGCGACGGCGACCGCTCCCTCGTTCAGCTCGCCCTGCGAGACCAGGAACCCGCTCGTGCGGATGGTCTCCATCTCCCGTGCCAGGCGGGCCCGGTCGGGCGTACGGTCCGTGATCGTACGCATCGGCCGGCCCAGCACCCGGTCGATCACCGGAGGCGGCGCGTGGGCCAGCAGGATGCGCTGACCCGCCCCCGCGTACAGCGGCAGCAACTGGTTGATCCGGAACGCCATGCGGATCGCGTGCGGTGACTGGGTCTGGCGCAGACACATGGCCTGCGACCCGACCCGCACGGTCAGCACGGCCGTCTCACCCGTGGCGTCCGTGAGCTCCTGCAACAACGGGTGCCCGAGCTCCACGAGCCGGGTGTGCGTCAAATGCTGCCCCGACAGCTCCAACAGCCTCCAACCGGGCACGTACGTACCCGAACGCTCCTCCACCAGGTCCAACTCCCGCAGCGTGCGCAGGTACCGGTACACCGTGCTGACCGGTATCCCCGCGTCGGCCGCGATCTGCTCGACGCGGGTCTCCCCGGACTCGGCGACACTGATGAGCACGCTCAGCCCACGCTGGAACGACACACCGGCACCGGACGCGGCGGGGCGCGCGGCTTCCGGCGTTGGTGTGTCGTCGGAGTCGTACGGATGCGGGACAGCCCTGGACAATGTCTTCTCTTCTCGGACCGGTGCGCTGAGCGGCGTCGCGGCCGGCCTGCGGCGCCGCCAGATTAGACCACGGAGGAACCCCTCAGACCAGCGCCTCGTACGACCACGGACGCGCCGCCTCCACGGCCTTGCCGATGCGGAACACCGTCGGGTCGTCGTAGGTGTGGCCGACGATCTGGATGCCGGTCGGTACGCCCCAGCTCGACATGCCCGAGGGGACGTTGAGGACGGGACAGCGGTTGTTGATGTTGAAGGGGTTGGTCATGGCGCACCAGAGGGACTCGACCGTCTCCTCGCCGTGCACCACGACCTTGTCGTCCGCCAGGTCGTCGCCCGCGTGCCAGCCGGGGATCGCCGTCGTCGGGCACAGCAGGGCGTCGAACGGGGCCATGGCGGTGGCGAGTTGGTTCTGGACGCGGTGCTCGGCGCGCAGGCTGTCGAGGTAGCTGACGTGGGCGCGGGCGCGGGCCATCGCGTCGACGAAATCGCGGGCGTACGTCGTCAGGTCGTCGGCCCGGGTCGCGGCGATCTCGGTGACCTGGGCGCCGAAGATCGTGGAGAAGTGGCCCGCGATCGAGGTCAGCAGATCGGCCCGGGTCCAGGGGAGTTCGATCTCCTCGACGTGGGCGCCGGCCTCGGTCAGGGCCGCGGCGGTGGCCCGCAGGTTCGCCTCCACCTCGGGGTGCACGTCGTACTCGCCGAGGCGTACGCACAGCGCGATCCGCATGCCCGCCACGTCGTCGTACTGCGTCGGCAGCGTCAGCTTCGGGCGGATGGTGGTGTGGTCGCGCGGGTCGGGGCCGCACAGCACGTTCTGGAAGGCGATGACGTCGTCGACGGTGCGGGCCATCGGGCCGTCGCCGCGGTAGTGGTCGGCGGCGATCGGGCCGTGGCCGGGGTTGCGGCCGTACGGCGCCTTGAAACCGACGGTGCCGGTGAACGCCGCCGGGATGCGCGTCGAGCCACCGATGTCGGACGCGGACGCGAGCAGGGTCGTACCGGCCGCGAGGGACGCACCGGCGCCGCCGGACGAACCACCCGGCGTGAACTCGGTGTTCCACGGATTGCGGGTGACACCCCACAGGCGGGTGTGCGTGAACGTCGCGATGGAGAACTCGGGGGTCGCGGTGCGGGCGTGGATGATGCCGCCCGCGTCGAGGATCCGGTCGACGAACGGGTGGTTCTCGGTGGCGAGTTCGTCCCTGCGGGTCAGCGAGCCCTCGGTGAGGGGCCGCCCGAGGATCCCGTGCTTCTCCTTCGTGGCCACCGGGATGCCCTCCAGAGGGCGCGGGTCGCGGCCGTTCCTGCCGAGGTACGTTCCCTCGGCGTGCCGGGCCTGCTCCAGGGCCTCGTCGAAGAGGCGCTCCGTGAAGGCGTTGATCTTCGGCTCGACCTGGTCGGTGCGGTCGATGACGGCGCGCATCAGCTCGACGGGGGACAGCTCCCGGGAGGCGAAGAGACGGCGGGCCTCGGTGGCGCTGAGGTAGGTGAGTTCGGCGGAAGTCATGTGGGCCACCTTCGTTGATGTGTCCGACGCGCGCGTGGGATTGCACGGATCCGCCGATCTCCGGGGGTGGTTGGGGCGAATACGTCTACGTGGTGGACACCGCCCGCGTGCAGGTGGGCCGCCTCGCAGCGCAGCACCGCCTTGCCGCCCCCGAGCACCCCGGCGAGGGACCGCAGCAGGGCGCGTTCTGCTCCCGGCTGAGCGCGACCAGGCGCCACTGGCTGCCTTCCTGGTGGAGCCGCTGCACCAGGTGGGTACGGGTGTCGGTGACGTCCGGGTCGCGCGCGAGCGCCAGGTCGAGTTCATCGAGGGGTCTCGCGGCGGCAGTTGCGGCCGCTCTCGACGCCAAGGCCGCCGACGGGTGCGCTGCGGTTGCATGCATGCGGTGAGCTTGCGGCTGCGGATTCTTGCAACTCCGCCGGCCGGCCGGCCGGAAGAGGCCGGTTCTGTAGCCCGCGTCACACCGTGGGCATCAGGAGACGGGTGTGGCGGGGGCCGGCTCCGCAGATGTCGCCCGGGGAGCCGGACCCGAAGCGCTGCGCGCGATGCCGATCCCGGTGTACCCGCAGATCACTGCGAACACCGCGCCCAGGTAGCAGAGGAAGGCGTAGGGCGCGTACGAGATGGTCGCCACGCCCAGCGTCGTCGACATGTACATCGCGGCCTCGCTCCAGGGGATCAGCGGCACCATCACCGTGCCGGAGTCCTCCAGGGTGCGGGAGAGGTTCTTGGGGGCGAGGCCCTTGTCGGCGTAGACCTGCTTGAAGCCCTCGCCGGGGATGAGGATCGTCAGGTATGAGGTGCCGGTGGCCAGTGCCACGCCGATCGAGGACCCGACCGTCGCCAGGACGATGCCTCCGGTGCGGCGGACGCGGTGCAGCAGGCGGGTGATGAGGACGTCCATGAAGCCCGCCTCGGTGATGATGCCGGCGAACGCGAAGCCGGCGAGGCCGATGAGGACGACGCCCGTCATGGAGGAGAGTCCACCGCGGTCGAGGAGCGTCCTGGCCGTCTCCGGGATGGCCTGCGCGTCCCACCCGTGCGCGGCGAGCATGTCGGTGCTGAAGCCCTCGGACGCGGCGGTGCTCAGTTCGGACAGGGAGAAGCCCTGCACCACGCCGCCCAGGATCGCGGCCACCACCGACGACAGGATGATCGTCGGCAGCGGCGGCTTGCGCAGCACCGCTCCCACCAGGACCACGAGAGGCGGCAGCAGAAGGAGCGGGCTGAAGGTGAACGCCTTGTCCAGGAAGCCGAGCAGCTCCTCCGTCTGCTTGCCCGCGCCCTGCGAGGAATCCGTGTGCATGCTCAGGCCGAGGACGAAGTAGGCGATCAGCGATACGACCGCGGCGGGCACCGTGGTGTACAGGAGGTGGCGGATGTGCTCGAAGAGGTTCGCCCCCGCCACGACCGGGGCGAGGTTGGTCGTGTCCGACAGCGGTGACATCTTGTCGCCGAAGTAGGCGCCCGCGACGATCGCCCCGGCCGTCATGGGCAGCGAGGCACCAAGTCCGCCCGCCACGCTGATGAGCGCGACGCCGACCGTGCCGACCGAGCCCCACGACGTTCCCGTGAGCGTGGAGACGACCACCGTGACCAGGAACGACACGGGGAGGATCCAGTGGGGTTCGATCACCTGGAGCCCGTAGTCCACGACCATGGGGATCGTTCCGCTGATCATCCAGGTGCCGGTGAGCATGCCGATCGAGATCAGGATCAGCAGCGCGGGCATCGTCGAGTCGATCTTGCGGCGGATACCGGTGAGCATCTGCTCCCACGTCACGCCGAACCACATCGCGTACACCCCGGCGAAGCTGGAGGCGACGATCAGCAGGATCACGGGAGCGAGGTCGAGCCAGACCGTACCGACCACCAGCAGCGCGATCATCACGGCGATCGGGGCGAGGGCCTGGAAGAAGGTGGGTGTCCGGCGCGTCGCCGCGGCCGGAGCGGTTTCGGGCATGGGTTCGCTCTTTCCGGGGGTGGTTGCGGGCAGGCCGGGCCGGGCCGCCGGGCATGCCTGGCGGCCGGAGTCCTGCTCCGATGTCTGGGGGTTGTGGGGGTGGCGCGCGGAACTCTTGCCTCTTACGGAGTGGGTTCCGGCTGCGCGCCGTGGTGTGTCAATGGCTCGGGACGGCGCAGCAGTTGGGCCACACGGTCCGTGGGAAGCGAGGGTGCGTGGTGGCCCCGGACGCCGGTCACGGGCCGGGCGGCGAACAGGGAGCCGAGGACGGCTTCCTCCGTCGCCTCGGACACGGCCCGGAACATCAGGTCCATCAAGGGTCCGTCCTCGGCCAGGGCCGACGTGGTGCGGACGGGCCCGGACGGTACGTGGGGTGTGCGGTTCGTCGTGGACCAGGCCAGGGCGTACTCGCCGCTGCCGTGCTGGACGATGCCGCCGGTGCGGGCCAGACCGACCGAGGCGCGCTTGGCGATGCGCCGCAACTGGCGGGCGTCCGCCGGGGCGTCCGTGGCGACGAGAACGACACAGGAACCGGCGCCGCGGGCGAACTCGGCCTGCTCCGCCGCCCCTTCAGGTGTGAGGTGGTGGCCGACCGGGGAGCCGAGCACGGTCAGGTCCGCCGCCCGGCCGAAGTTGGCGAGGACGAGGACGCCCACGGTGAAGCGGCTGCCGTCACCGGCGTCGACGAGCCGGGAGCTGGAGCCGATGCCCGCCTTCCAGCCGAAGGACACCATGCCGGTACCCGCCCCGACGGCCCCTTCCTCCACGGGCCCCTCGGACGCCGAGGCCAGCGCGTCGAGGACGTGACCCGGGCGTACGAGAAGCCCCCGGATGTCGTTGAGCCAGCCGTCGTTGCACTCCAGGACCACCGGGTTGACGGTGCCCGTGGAGACACCGATCTCCGGGTGGTCGCGCAGCGTGTGCCGGGTCAGGCCCTCGAAGGCGGCCCCGACACCGAGCGTGTTCGTCAGCGCCAACGGCGTTTCCAGGACGCCGAGTTCGACGACCTGGCTGAGTCCGGCGGCCTTGCCGAACCCGTTGACGACGTCCACGCCGGCGGCCGGCTTGTTGCGGAACACGGAGTCGGGGGCGGGGACGACGACGGTCACGCCCGTCCGCGCCGGCCGCGCCTCGTCGTCATGGTGGAGGGTGAGGTGTCCCACGCGCACACCTCGTACGTCGGTCAGGGAGTTCGAGGGGCCGGGCGGCAGTGTGCCCGGGGCGATCCCCAGCGCGCGGGGGCGGGGCCGGTGTGTCACGTCGCCTCCGACCGCATGGAGTGCAGCAACTCGGTCTCCACCAGGGAGAGATGGGACTCCATCAGGCTCGCCGCGAGATCGGCGTCGCCGTCCGCGACCGCCTCGGCCATCGCCTCGTGGTCGGCAAGCGATGCCTCCGTATGGGCGGGCCGCGACACCAGCCCGCTGCGCAGCACGATCACCTGCTGCTGCACGAGCCACACCTGCTCGGCGATACGGGGGCTGTGCGCGGCCTCCATCAGCGCCCGGTGGAACTCGAGGTCCAGGTCGTACGGGAGCTTGCGTCCCGTCTCGCGCGCCGTGCGGGAGCGTACGCACACCTTGCGCATGCGGGCCACCTCCTTGGGCTGCCTGCGGAGCGCGGCCAGGCGCGCCGCGCGGCACTCAAGGGCGGAGCGCAGCTCGAAGAGCGCCGCCACGTCCTCGGGTCCCGCCGTCAGGACGGCGGCGCCCTTGTTGGGCACGTGCACCAGCAGCCCGTCGCTCACCAGCTGACCGATGGCCTCGCGCAGCGGGCTGCGGCTGATGCCCAGATCGCGGGCGATCTCCACCTCGTTCAGGCGGGAGCCGAGCGGCAGCACACCGGTGAGGATCTGCTCGCGCAGCATCTCGACCACCTGTCCCGCCAGGCGACGGTGGACCAGTCCGGTCACGGGAACCTCCGAAGGACAAGAGACAGACCACTGTGAGAAGTGTGGACAGACGACAGTGGACAGGCGCTCTGAACTCTCTGTCAAGGCTTCCTGGTGACCGTCTTTCATCGCGGACAAGTGTCGACACTTGCTCCTGAAACTGATAACTGTCGACACTTGAAAGCCGTGGCGACCCCCGCCAGGGCCCCGCACCACCGACCAGTCGAAGGACACTCATGACCGCCGCAGCCCTCAGCAAGTCCACGCCCATGTCACCGGTTTCGCGGCCGGAGTGGCCCGTGCTCGCTGAAGTGTGGCGCGGTGACTTCCTCGAGTCCGTGCACCACGGGTCGGTCGTGGTGCTCGACGCGGCCGGCGCCGCCGTGCTGGCGGCAGGCCCCGTCGACAGCCCCATGTACCCCCGGTCGTCCAACAAGCCGCTCCAGGCCGTCGGCATGCTCCGCGCGGGACTCGACCTCGACGGCGAACTCCTCGCCCTCGCCTGCGCCAGCCACTCGGGCGAGGACTTCCACCTCGACGGGGTGCGCCGGATCCTCGCGGGAGCGGGGCTCACCGAGGACGCCCTGCGGTGCACCGAGGCCCTGCCCATCGGCGCCGAGTCGCAGCCCGCGCACCTCGCCGCCGGTCTCGGCCCCAGCCGCATCACGATGAACTGCTCGGGCAAGCACGCGGCGATGCTCGCCACGTGCGTGGCCGCGGGGTGGTCCCTCGACGACTACCTCGACCCCGGCCACCCGCTGCAGACCGCCCTGCGCGAGGCCTTGGAGGACCTCGCGGGGGAGAAGTCGACGGCGGTCGGCGTCGACGGCTGCGGAGCCCCGCTGTTCGCCCTCACCCTCACCGGCCTGGCCCGCGCCTTCGCGAGGATCGCGGCAGCGGCCGAAGGCACCCCCGAGAAGCGGGTGGCCACCGCCATGAACACCCACCCCGCGTACGTGGGCGGCACCGGCCGTGACGTCACCGACCTCATGCGAGCGCTTCCCGGTGTCGTGGCCAAGGACGGGGCCGAAGGCGTCTACGCCCTCGCCCGCCCGGACGGCTCCGCCGTCGCCCTCAAGATCGCGGACGGCGCGCAGCGGCCGCGCCCCGTGGTGATGACCGCCGCACTGCGCCACCTCGGTGTCGACGTCGACACCGACCCGCGGTTGGCTGCGCTGACCGAGGCTCCGGTCCTCGGGCACGGTGAACCGGTCGGGGCGGTGCGCCCCTCGCCGGTGCTCGCCACCGCTGCGCACCAGGCGTGAACCGCCGGTGGCGTCGACCGGACGAATCCCGTCGACGCCACCGCCGCCTGCCCCGCTCCGCGCCTACGCGACGGTGCGGATGAGCTTCTTGTTCACGAACTCCTCGATGCCCGGCCGGCCCAGCTCGCGGCCGAAGCCGGAGCGCTTGACGCCGCCGAAGGAGAGCTCCGCGCCCTCGGCCCCGACGCCGTTGATGAAGACCATGCCGGCCTCGATACGGTCCGCGACCCGCTGGGCCTGGTCGGCGTCGGTGGTGAAGACGTACGAACCGAGGCCGTACGGGGTGTCGTTGGCGATCCGCAGGGCGTCGTCCTCGTCGGCGGCCTTGAAGACCATGGCGACGGGGCCGAACAGCTCCTGGCGGGCCGTGGCGTGCTCGGTGGTCAGGCCGGTGAGCACGCCCGCCGGGTAGTGGGCGCCGTCGCGCTTGCCCTCGGAGTGCAGCGTGGCGCCCTCGGCGACGGCCGCCGCCACCTGGCGCTCCAGCGTGTCCGCCGCGGCCACGGAGGACAGCGGGGCGCCGGACTGGCCCGCGAGGAGCTGGGCGGCGAACTTCTCCACGAACGCGTCGTACAGGTCGGAGACGACGACGAAGCGCTTGGCGGCGTTGCAGGCCTGGCCGGTGTTGTCGAGGCGGGCCGCGACCGCGGACTCCACGACCGCGTCGAGGTCGTCGGCCGACAGCACGACGAACGGGTCGGAGCCGCCCAGTTCGAGAACGACCTTCTTCAGGTTCCGCCCGGCGATCTCGGCGACCGCCGCCCCCGCACGCTCCGAACCGGTGAGCGAGACACCCTGGACGCGCGGGTCGGCGATGACGTCGGCGATCTGCTCGTTGGTGGCGTAGACGTTGACGTACGCGCCGGCGGGGAAGCCCGCCTCGCGGCACAGCTTCTCCAGGAGCGCCGCCGTGGCGGGACACTGCGGGGCGTGCTTGAGCACGATGGTGTTGCCGAGGGCGAGGTTCGGGGCGGCGAACCGGGCGACCTGGTAGGCGGGGAAGTTCCACGGCATGATGCCGAGGAGGACGCCCACCGGGCTGCGGCGGACCACGGCGCCGCCGGGACCGGAGGTGACGTTCACCGGCTCGTCGGCGAGGTACTCCTCGGCGTGGTCGGCGTAGTAGTGGTAGATGTCCACGCAGAAGTCGACCTCACCCTCCGCCTCCTCGCGCGGCTTGCCCATCTCCCGCACGATGCTGTCCGCCAGCTCGGTGCGGTGCTCGGCGTGCAGGTCGCCGAGGCGGCGCAGCAGCGCGGAGCGGTCGGCCACGGTGCTGGTGCGACCCCACGCGGTCGCCTGGTGCGCGGCGTCGACGGCCGCGGCCACCTCGGCGTCGGTGGCGGTGGAGTAGGTCTCGACGATCTCGCCGGTGGCCGGGTCGGTGACTGCGTACATCGAATCTCCAGAAGAGTGCGAGGGGGCAAGGAACGAGGTCGGCGTGCGGTCCCCACGTGCCGCGATGCCAACTGGAAGAACCCTACGGCTCCAGGACGGTGCGGGCTCCGGCGGCCGACCGGAGTCGCCCGCGGGCCACTGCCCGGAATCCTTCGATTCGGTTCCGGCCGCAGGTGCCGTGCGGGATACTGGCAGTGTCGCCACAGGTCAGCCCGGCGACGGGGAATCGGGGCAGAAGGGGGCTGCGTGATGGCGCAGTGGGAGCGGGACGAGCGGCTCGCGCGGGCGTTTCTGGAGCTGGCCGACACCCTCAGGGACGGCTTCTACCTGGTGGACTTCCTGC
This sequence comes from Streptomyces sp. NPDC002795, assembly GCF_042888725.1. NCBI lineage: Bacteria > Bacillati > Actinomycetota > Actinomycetes > Kitasatosporales > Streptomycetaceae > Streptomyces > Streptomyces sp. NPDC002795. Next base: position 926,964 of record NZ_JBIAQB010000001.1, on the reverse strand, counting down.
ACGTACTGACCGACCACATGCGCGAGTTGCTGGACGTGACGGAGATCGGGGTCGTCATGGTCGACGCCCAGGACCGGCTGGTGGACGTGACCGCGTCCACCGACACCGCCCACCAACTCGAAGAGGCTCAGGTCGAGTTCGACGAGGGGCCGTGCAAGGACTGCTGCCTGGGACACGAGCAGGTCGGACCCGTGGATCTGACGCGTCCCGCCCTCGCCGAACGCTGGCCACGCTTCACCAAGGCCGCCCGCACGGCCGGATTCGCGGCCACGGCCGCGCTTCCGCTGCGACTGCGCGAGGAGGTGATCGGTGCGGTGAACGTGTTCCACGCCCGTCCCGACGCTCTCCACCCGGCGACCCTGCGCCTGGGGCAGGCCCTGGCGGACGCGGCGACCATCGGCATCCTGCACCACCGCCTCTCCCAGGACCAGGCCGAACGGGTCGGACAGCTGCAGACCGCACTTAACAGCCGCATCGCCATCGAACAGGCCAAAGGCGCACTCGGGGCCCGGCTGGACATCGCACCCAATGCCGCCTTCGAGCGTCTGCGGGCCTACGCCCGTGCCCAACGGACCTCGCTGACCCAGCTGTGCCTGCGGGTCGTCGAGGGCCAGGTCCCCGCCGAGGAGTTCGCTCTGGCCCCGGACAGACAGCGGCGCCTCTGAGCGCTTTGCCGCCAACGTCCTGCGGCTCACACCATCGGAGTCCCACCGACCACAGCCAAGGAGTGCCCGCCCGGTGTCCGCAGACTCCTCCGACATCCCCGCTCTCCTGACCGCCGCCACCCACTCCGGTCACGGACTGAGCGCGCTCGCGCCCGCCTCCTGCGCGCACGTGCTCGGCCTCGACAGCATCACCCTCTGCCTGATGAACACATCCGGCCTCGAACTGGTCTGGTACGACCCGTCCCACACCGCAGGGATCGCCTTCGAGGACCTCGAGTTCACCCTCGGCGAGGGCCCCACCCACGACACTGTGCGCACCGGCGAGCCCGTGCTCGTCCCCGACCTGCACACCGTGCCCGAGGAACGATGGCCCGCCCTGCTGCCCGCCGCCCGCCACAGTCCTCCGCGCGCCGTCCACGCCGTACCGGTGAACCTGGGGGCCACCCGGCTCGGCGCCCTGACCGGCCACCGCGCCGCCCCCGGCCCGCTCACCCGCCCCCAGATGAGCAGCCTCCTCGCCCTCGCCGAAGGCACCGTCACGATCCTCACGACCCCCGAGGGCATCCACGACATGCGGGCGGACCAGCCGCTTCCGCTGCACCGTGCCGTCGTCCACCAGGCAACCGGCGCCCTGACCGTCCACCTCGGAGTCCCCCTCGACCAGGCCCTCATCCGCCTGCGCGCCTACGCCTTCACCCACAACCGCCCGCTCCACGACGTCGCACACGACGTCGTCCACCGTTACGCCACCCTTGACATGCCATCCTGCTGACACGTGCTGTAGGGCACCACATTCGTCACGCATCGCAGGAGCCCCCGTGAAACACCGACTGCCCCAGATCTCCGAGCTGCGCCCCCTGTTGAGGTTCGACGGCTTCAATCCGGACAGGCGCGCCGCCCGCCTCGGGAAGGCCGCCGACGTATGGGATCTACGCGCGATAGCCAGGCGCCGCACACCCCGCCCCGCGTTCGACTACGTGGACGGCGCGGCGCAGCGCGAGCTGACGGTGCGTCGGGCCCGCAGAGCGTTCGACGACGTCGTACTCCTGCCGCGCATCCTGCACGGGACCGAGAAGGTGGACCTGAGCACGGAGATCGCGGGCGCGTCGTCCGCGCTGCCGTTCGGGATCGCACCCACCGGGTTCACGCGCTTCATGCACGCCGAGGGCGAGGACGCCGGAGCGACCGCTGCCGCCGCGGCAGGCATCCCGTTCTCCCTGTCCACCATGGGCACCCGCTCGCTCGAACAGGTCGCCGCCACCGCACCGGACGGCCGCCGCTGGTTCCAGCTGTACCTCTGGAAGGACCGGCAGAAGTCGCTCGACCTCCTCCAGCGGGCGACCGCGAGCGGCTTCGACACGCTCCTGGTCACCGTGGACACCCCGGTCGCGGGCCAGCGGCTGCGCGACACCCGCAACGGCATGGTGATCCCGCCGAGGCTCACCCTCAAGACCGTGCTCGACGCCTCGTACCGGCCCGAATGGTGGTTCAACTTCCTGACCACCGACCCGCTCAGCTTCGCCTCGCTCTCCGGTACCAGCCAGGACCTGCCGTCGCTCATCAACTCGATGTTCGACCCGACCCTGTCGATCGAGGACCTGGAGTGGATCCGCTCCCAGTGGCCGGGAAAGCTGTTCGTCAAGGGCGTCCTCACCGCCGAGGACACGCGCCGCTCGCTCGACGCCGGGGCCGACGGGCTCGTCGTGTCCAACCACGGCGGACGCCAACTCGACCGCGCACCCGTCTCGTTCCACGCCCTGCCCGAGGTACGGGCCGAGGCGGGCGACGACGTGGAGATCATCCTCGACTCCGGCATCATGTCCGGCGCCGACATCGTCGCCGCACTCTGCGCAGGGGCCGACTTCACCCTCGTCGGACGCGCGTACCTGTACGGGCTGATGGCCGGCGGCCGCGAGGGTGTCACGCGAGCCGTAGAACTGCTCGCCAAGGAGATCGAGGTGACGATGCAGCTCATCGGGGCCGCGACCATCGCCGACCTCGGACCGCATCTGCTGCGCACGCGGCACACGGGCTGAGACGGTGCCGCCGGCGGTGACACCATGAGGTGTCACCGTCGGCCGATGCGCTCTCAGACAGCCGGCTCCGGTCGCGGATCCGGCCGCGTGGTGAGGAGTTCGGTGATCTCCTGGGCGAGATCCTCGCCGAGTTCGCCCCAGCCGTCCTTGTAGCCGTAGACACTGGCCAGCGTACGGGCCTCGTAGTCGCCGTTCATGATGTCGATGTCATCGGGCGTGATGAGCGAGGGGTGGGCGACGCCGACCGCTCCCGACACCTTCAGCAACTCCTTGCGCAGGGTGCGCAGATACATGGCGGCGCGAGTGGCCTTCGAGGGTGCGTCGACACCACGCATCAGCCACGGGTCCTGCGTGGCGATGCCGGTGGGGCACTTGTCGGTGTGGCACTTCTGCGCCTGGATGCACCCTATGGACAGCATCGCCTCGCGGGCTACGTTGATCATGTCGACGCCCAGCGCGAAGGCGACGGTGGCGTTCTCGGGCAGGCCGAGCTTGCCGGAGCCGATGAACGTGAGCTGGTCGGTCAGGCCACGCTCGGCGAACGTGCTGTAGACGCGCGAGAAGCCCATCCGGAACGGCAGCGACACCGAGTCACTGAAGATCAGGGGAGCGGCGCCGGTGCCGCCCTCGCCGCCGTCGATGGTCACGAAGTCGACGCCCCGGTCACCACGCGCCATCAGCGTGGCGAGCTCCTCCCAGAAACTCATCTCGCCGACCGCGCTCTTGATGCCGACCGGGAGCCCGGTCTCGGTGGCGAGCAGCTCAACGAAGTCCAGCATCGAGTCCACGTCGTGGAACGCGGTGTGCCGCGACGGCGAGGCGCAGTCCTTGCCGGCGGGGATGCCGCGGATCTCGGCGATCTCGGAGGTCACCTTCGCGCCCGGCAGCATCCCGCCGAGCCCCGGCTTGGCGCCCTGCGACAGCTTGATCTCTAGCGCCTTGACGGGCGCGCTGTCGACCACGGCCTTGAGCTTGTCGAGGTTGAACGTGCCGTCCTCGTCGCGGCAGCCGAAGTACGACGTGCCGATCTGCAGGACGAGGTCACCGCCGCCGCGGTGGTACGGGGAGAGGCCGCCCTCGCCGGTGTTGTGCATCGTGCCGGCCAGCGCCGCGCCCTTGTTGAGCGCCGTGACCGCCGCGCCGGACAGCGAACCGAAGCTCATCGCCGAGATGTTCACGACGCTCGCGGGCCGGAACGCCTTGGCGCGCCCGCGCGGCCCGCCGAGCACCTTGGCCGAGGGCAGCGGGGCCTGCGGGTCGTGCAGGTCGGGGAGCACACCGGCGAACGTGCGCTGCTTCACGTACGCGTGGCCCTGGACGTGCTCGACGTCGTTGTCGGTGCCGAACCCGAAGTAGTTGTTCTCTTCCTTCGCCGACGCGTAGATCCAGCTCCGCTGGTCGCGGCTGAAGGGACGCTCCTCGTCGTTGGACGTCACGACGTACTGGCGCAGCTCGGGGCCGATGGTCTCCAGCAGGTACCGGGCGTGCCCGATCACGGGGAAGTTCCGCAGCAGTGCGTGCTTCTTCTGTACGAGGTCGCGGGCAGCAACCACCGCCAACGCGGTAGCGGCCGCCGCACCGATGTTCCGAGCACGCATGACGTTCCTCTCCTCGACTGCTCGATACCCGCCGTCACCGCTGTACGGCGAAACGACACCTGATCGTAGAGGTCGGGGGTCGGGGAGGGCAGGCCCGGGGGAGGGCGCGCCGAACTCCCGTCAGGCGCCGGGGTGTTGCGAGACATTGCGGGCTCCGAGCGCTTTGCGTGTCACAGCTCTTGCATTGCTTGAACATGCAACCTACTTTGAAGGCGCTCCGGTGATGTATCGCTTCACAGCATGAAGACGTAACCCTCCTCGCCCGCCGCCGCCCACGCGGCGAACCGGCTGTAGGAGGCCTTGCACGCACATAAGTGGACCTCGATGGAGAGGAACGCATGCGTTCACGTAATCACCCCACGAGCGGTCGGCGAAGACTGACCCTCGCGGCCGCCATAACCACCGTCGCCGCCCTCGTCGCCCAGCCGGGCATGCTCAACGCACCGGCCGACGCCCACGGGAAGCCGTCCGCCCCGCGCCTGGAATCACGCGACGTACCGATCCTGACCAAGGACGGCATCCGGTTCCGCGACCTGAACCGCGACGGACGCCTCACCCCCTACGAGAACTGGCGCCTCGGCGCCACCGCGCGCGCCCGCGACCTGCTGTCCCGGATGACGCTGGAGGAGAAGGCCGGGCTCCTCGTCCACGGCACCCTCCCCACGTCGGGCGACGGCTACGACGCGGCCGCGACGGCCCGGCTCGTCGGCGACCGCCACGTCACCACTGCCATCACCCGTCTGTCGAAGTCCCCGGAGAAGGTCGCCGCGGCCAACAACAGCGTGCAGGCGACCGCCGAGAAGCAACGCCTCGGGATCCCCGCGGTGATCTCCACCGACCCGCGCAACGGGTTCGCCGTGGTCGAGGGCCAGACCGTCGCGGGCGCGGGCACGACGGCCATGCCCGACGCCATCGGCATCGCCGCCGCCCACAACACCCGGCTCACCGAGAAACTGGGCGACATCATCCGCCGCGAGTACCGGGCCGTAGGCATCACCGAAGGCCTGTCACCGCAGGCCGACATCGCCACCGAGCCCCGCTGGACCCGCATCAACGGCACCTTCGGCTCGGACCCCGACACCGCGGGCCGCCAAGTCAACGCCTACGTCAAGGGAATGCAGCACGGCGCCGACGGCCTCGGCACCGACAGCGCGGCCACCGTCACCAAACACTGGGTGGGCTACGGCGCCCAGGCCCATGGCTACGACAGCCACTACCACTACGGCCGCTACGCCACGTTCCCCGGCAAGAACTTCGCGGACCACATCACACCGTTCAAGGGCGCGTTCGCCGCGCGCACCTCCGGCGTCATGCCCACGTACTCCATCCTCAAGGACCTCACGTACAAGGGCCACAAGCTGGACCAGGTGGGCGCGGGCTTCAACTCGTACCTCCTGAAGGACCTCCTCCGAGGCACCTACAAGTTCGACGGAGTCGTCGTCTCGGACTGGGGCATCACCGGCGACTGCCCGCAGCAGTGCCTCGACAACCGACCCCCGGCGTCCTTCATCGGACCGTGGGGCGTCGGCATGCCCTGGGGCGTCGAGGACCGGTCGGTCCTCCAACGCACGGCACTCACCCTGAACGCGGGCGTCGACCAGATCGGCGGCAGCGACCAGCCCTCGTACGTCGTCCAGGCCGTACGGCAGAAGCTGGTCAGCGAGCAGCGGGTGGACGAGGCGGCCCGGCGTGTGCTGGAGCAGAAGTTCCGCCTCGGCCTGTTCGAGAACCCGTACGTGGACGAGGAGGCGGCGGGCCGCCTGGTCGGCAACGCCGGGTTCCAGGCGTTGGGCGACAAGGCACAGGCCGACTCCCTCACCCTCCTGAAGAACAACGCCCGCACCCTGCCCGCGCGCAGCGACCAGGTCCACACCGTCTACCTCCACGGCGTCTCCGCCGACGAGGCGGAGGCACGCGGCCTGAAGGTGGTGGACGACCCGGCCGACGCGGATCTGGCGGTGGTCCGCCTCGCCGACCCGAGAGCCGGCTCCGACCTCACGGGCCTGGAGTTCCCCACCTCGGACCCCGCGTACCAGGCCCTGCGCAAGGCCGCGGCCACCGGCACGCCGACGGTCGCCGCCCCCAAGCTGGACCGCCCGCTGATCCTGACAGGTGTCACCCGCGCCGCCGACGCGGTCGTCGCCAACTTCGGCGTCTCCGACGCGGTACTCCTCGACACGGTCTTCGGCGACCGCACCCCGAACGGCAGACTCCCCTTCGAGCTGCCGTCCTCGATGAAGGCGGTGGAGGCGCAGCGGGGCGACGTACCCGATGACACGACGCGTCCGCTGTATGGCCGGGGGTTCGGGTTGAACTATCGGTGATGGTGGGAGTGTTGGGGCGGCTGCGTGTGTGGGGCGGCCGCCCCTGGGGCCGGTGAGTGCATCATCGGCAGCGACTCATGTCATACGCGACTGGCGAGGAGGCCGTCCAGCAGGGCCCGGAGACCGTCCGCGTAGGTGTCCTTCGCGGTCAGTGGTGCCCAGCGGTCCGCGGCCTGTGCCAAGCGCGGCAGCTCGTTGGGGTCGAGGCCGGCGAAGACCTGCTCCCGGTAGGTCGCACGGTCGTCGTCGGAGCGCCGGCGGGCCGCGGTTGTCCTGACCACGATCTCACCTGCGGTGTAGTACCAGATCGCACGGTAGCCGTGCACCGCCTGGTCGAGAGAGAGGCCGCATTCGACGAGGCCGTCGACGATTTGCTCGACGAACCACAGCGCGGCCGTGGACATCAAGTCGTCGGCGGTCAGCACCTCCACGATCCAGGGGCAGGCCGCGAGTGCCTCGTGGATCGCGGTAGCGGCGACGACGATCCGCTCGCGAGGGTGGGCAGGAAGTTCGGGTCGACTCATATTCCGTGCGGCGTAGTCGTCCAGCAGGAGGACGAGTAGTTCTTCCTTGTCGCGGACGTGGTGGTAGAGCGCCATCGGCGTACTGCCGATCTCAGCGGCCAGTCGACGCATGGTCAGCCGGTGCACGCCTTCCTCGGTCACGATCCGGCGCGGATCAGAAGAGACCCCGCCACAAGACCCACCCGCTCGGCGGCATGCGTCGGCCGCAGGCTGCGTGGACCACGCTCGAAGAGCCGCACGCCCAGGCCGCGTTCGAGGGCAGCGACCTGCTGCGACACCGCCGACGTGGTGTATCCGAGCCGCTTTCCCGCGGCGCTGAGCGACCCGGTCTCCAGCACGGCCTGGAAAGTCTGCAGGTGTACGAGGTTGAGCATGCCGTCCTCCTTGCCGGGCGACGTGCGCGTGATGTGTGAGTGGTGCGCCGCCCGCACGTCGCGGTGCGCAACATCATGCACCGCGTGCGCCGGACGGGCCGGGCCACCTGCCGACGGTTCGGCGTACTGCCCGCATGTTCTAGGCTTTCGACCTGGAGTGTCGTCGGAGCGAGGGGTCTTTCGTGCGTGAGCCGCGGTACGTGGTCATTGCGGATGACCTGATGTCCCGGGTGTCGGCGGGTGAGTGGCCGGTGGGCGAGCTGCTGCCGACGGAGCCGGAGCTGGCGGCGGCGTACAAGGTGTCGCGGGAGACACTGCGGCGGGCGTTGCAGCGCCTGGAGGCGCGCGGTCTGATCTCCCGTCACCCGGGGACGGGGACGCGGGTGGAACGGTCGCGGCCCGCGGCCGCGTTCACGGCCCATCTGGGCAGCCTCCAGGAGCTGACTCAGTACGGCGAGTCGGCCGTGCGCAGTGTGCTGTCCGTCGACACGGTCGTGGTCGGGGCCGAGCTGGCGGCGGCGACAGGGCTTCCGGAGGGTGCCGAGCGGGTGTGTGTCACGTCCGTGCGCCGCGACCCGGAGCACGGCGACCGGGTCATCTCGTGGGCCCAGGTCTATCTGGAGTCCGCGGACGCGGAGGCGATCAAGGGGGACCTCGGCGAGGAGTCCCTGTTGATCTCCGACCTCGTCGAGGCGCGCGCCGGCCGGACGGTGGAGCGCGTGGTGCAGAAGATCCGGGCGGTGGGTGTTCCGCCCGAGGCGGCGCGGCAGTTGGGCGTGGTGCCGGGCAGCCCCGGCATGCAGTTCATCCGCCGCTACCACGACGCCGCAGGCCGGCTCTTCGAGGTCAGCGTCAGTACGCACGCACCCGACACCTTCGTCTACGAGACGACGCTGCAGCGCAGTTGACGCCGGACGGACGTCCGTTTCCATGGCGCGCCGGGGCCAATGCTGCTCACCGAGCGCGATTCCAACGCTCCATTCGGTAGTTGACCACGGGCATCCCTTGACAGGTGTGCGCCCGTGAGATTTCTTGTCTAGACACAGCTCATGTCTAGACAAGGATGTATGCGCATGAGGTCCACCGAAGACCTGCTCGCAGCCGAGCCCCCACCCGCGACGCCACGACGGAAGCGCTGGTACCGAGGGATCGGGGCGCAGGTCGCCGTCGCCATGGTGCTGGGCGTGGTCGTCGGGTTCGCGTTCCCGGACTTCGCCGTCGACCTGAAGATCGTGGGGGATCTCTTCCTCTCCCTGGTCAAGGCGGGTGTGGCTCCTCTGGTCTTCCTGACCGTGGTGATGGGAATCGCCTCGGCGGGAGACCTGAAGAAGGCCAGCCGCATCGGCCTGCTGGCTCTGATCTACTTCGAGGTCGTCTCGACGATCGCACTCCTGATCGGGCTCGTCGCCGCGAACGTATTGAGCGTGGGCATGGGGGCACGTACGGACGCGACCGGCGCCGCCGCGGACGTGCCCTCGGGCGAGAGCGAGCACGGCTTCACCGCGTTCCTGAAGGACATCGTCCCCGACAACTTCATCGGCGCGTTCTCCTCGGGTCAGCTCCTCCAAGTCGTCGTCCTGGCCGTCCTGTTCGGCGCCGGCCTGATGATGCTCAAGCCGCACATGCAAGCTCAGGTGAACAAGGGTCTCGAGGTCATCTCGGAGACGTTCTTCGCGTTCGTCAACGTCATCATGAAGCTGGCGCCCATCGGCGCGTTCGGCGCCATCGCCTACTCGGTGGGCGCCAACGGCACCGGCATGCTCCTCGCCCTGGCCGAACTGGTCCTGCAGTACTGGGTGGTTGTCGCGCTCTTCATCGGCGGCGTGCTGGGCCTCGTCTGCCTCCTCGCCGGCTTCAACATCGTGCGCATCCTGCAGTACGTCCGCGTCGAGATGACGCTCGTCCTGGGCACCGCGTCCTCCGAGGCCGCCCTGCCGGGCCTGCTGAAGAAGCTCACCCGGATCGGCTGCTCCAAGCAGAGCGTCGGACTCGTCGTGCCCACCGGCTACGCGTTCAATCTCGACGGCACCTCGATCTACATGGCCATCTGCAGCATGTTCGTCGCCAACGCGTACGGCATCGACATGGGCATCGGCCAGCAGGCCGGACTCATGCTGATCATGCTGCTCACCTCCAAGGGCGCGGCCACCGTGTCCGGCGGCACCTTCGTGGTGTTCGCCTCCACCGTCGCGGCCACCGGCTATCTGCCCGTCGAGGGTGTGGCCGTCCTCTTCGGTGTCTACCGGCTGATGTCCATGGCCACGGCCTTCTGCAACACCTTCGGCAACGTCGTCGCCACCTTCGTCGTCGCCAAGTGGTGCAAGGAGATGGACACCGACAAGGTCAACGCCGCACTGGCCGACCCCAAGGCGTTCCTCGCCCGCACCGAACCCGAACTCGACGACCGCCCCGCCGAATCCGAAGGCCCCGCGGTTCCGTCGCCCGCCCTGACCAGCAGCACGAAGAAGTGAGAACCACCATGAGCTCCACCGTCTACGACTCCCTGCTCTTCCGTGACATGTTCGGTACCCCCGCCATGCGCGCGGTGTTCGCGGACACCGCCTACGTGCAGCGGATCATCGACACCGAGACCGCGCTGGCCCGAGCCCAGGCCAAGGTCGGAGTCATCCCCGACGCCGCCGCACAGGACATCACCCGCAAGGCCAACTTCGAGGACCTGGACCTGGAACGGCTGCGCACCGAGACGGAGATCGTCGGCTACCCCGTGCTGCCGGTCGTCAAGCAGGTCGGTGACCAGTGCGGCGACGCCGGACGCTACCTGCACTGGGGCGCCACCACGCAGGACATCATGGACACCGCCGTGATGCTCCAGTGCAAGGCGGGTGTCTCCCTCCTCCAGGAGCAACTCGACAGCGTACGCACCGCCCTTCGGGAGCTCGCCGCCGAGCACGAGGACACGGTCACGGCAGGCCGTACCCACCTCCAGCACGCCCTACCTGTCACCTTCGGTTTCCGCTGCGCGGTGTGGCTCTCCGCCCTCGACCGGCACGCCGAGCGGCTCGATCAGGCCCGTGAGCGCGCTCTGATGGTGCAGTTCGGCGGTGCGGCCGGCACGCTCGCCTCTCTGGGGGAAGGGCCCGAGGGGCTCCAGGTCCGTGCTGCTCTCGCGGCCGAGCTCGGCCTCAAGGACCCGTCCATCACCTGGCACGTGGCTCGCGACGGTCTCGTCGAACTCGTCTCCCTGTTCGCGGCGGTCGGCGGCACCCTCGGCAAGATCGCATGGGACGTCATGATGATGTGCTCCTCGGAGTTCGGGGAGCTCGCCGAGCCGTTCGTGCCCGGCCGCGGGGCCAGCTCGACCATGCCGCAGAAGCGCAACCCCATCTCCAGCGAGCTGATGTTCGCCGCGGCCAAGCTGCTGCGGGACAAGTCCTCGACCATGCTGGACGCGATGATGCAGGACTTCGAACGCGCCACGGGCCCCTGGCACCTGGAGTGGGCCACGGTCCCCGAGGCCTTCCTGCTGGTGGCGAGCTCCCTCCACCAGGCGCACTTCATGCTCTCCGGCCTTGAGGTCAAGGCCGACAAGATGCTCCAGAACACCCACTTGACCGGCGGACTCATCGTCGCCGAAGCGGTCATGATGGACGTCGCCCCGGTCCTGGGCCGCAACCAGGCGCACGAGGTCGTCTACGAGGCTTGCCGCACCGCCATCGAGCAGGGCACCACGCTCCAGTCCCAACTCCTCGCCAACGACGACCTCGTCGGCCACCTCGGGGCCCCCCGCATCGAGGAACTCTGCGACCCCGCCCGCTACCTCGGCAGCGCCCGGGCCATGACTCGCAATGTGGTGGCGTCGAGCGGCTGACGGTCCGAGGGGGGAAGCGTGCTGCGCCGACCGGGCGCGGCGTTGATCAGCTTCGGTCGACGTCCAGCGGCCGCACCCGTGGCAGCAGGAAGAGATACGCGGCCGCTCCGGCCAGCGAGACCACGCCGGTCACCAGCAGGGGCAAGGTGAACGAGCCCGAGGTCTCCAGGAGCCAGCCGGTGACGACGGGGCCGAGGAAGCCGGCCACGTTGCCCGCGCAGTTCTGGATGCCTCCCAGGGCGGCGGCGTGGCGGGTGCTCGGGCCGATGTCGGCGGGCAGGGCTCCGAGTGAGGCCGCGCCGAGCATCAGCAGGCCGTAGCTGACGGAGAGGAGCGCCAGGGCCGCGGCGGCGCTGGGCACCAGGACCGCCGCGGCGATCACGCTCGCCCCGAGCATGCCGACCACCAGTGGTGTCTTGCGGACCATGGTGGTGCTCAGGCCGCGTGCGGTGAGGCGGTCCTGGAGCACGCCGCTGAGCAGTTCCGCGCAGATGGCCACCGCCCCCGGGATCATGCCCATCAGGCCCAACTGGAGGAGGTCGAAGCCGCGTTCGTCGACGAGGTAGCTGGGGAACCAGGTGACGAAGAAGTACGCGATGTAGTTGAAGCAGAAGAAGCCTGCCATCAGGCCCCAGGTGGCGCGGTAGCGGAACAGCTCGCGCCAGCGGAGGGTGTCAGCGCCCGCCGGATCGGGCTGCTGCCCGGCCTTGATGTGTGCCAACTCCGCGGCCCCGACGCGCGGATGGGCGTCCGGATCGCGGTAGGTGACCAGCCAGCCGATCGCCCACAGCACACCGATCCCGCCCGCCAGCAGGAACGCCGCACGCCATCCGGCGAACCCGATCACGGTGGTGACCAGCGGCAGTGTCAGCACGCCGCCGATCCGGGCGCCGGTGTCCCAGATCGCCGAGGCGGTGCCCCGCTCGGAGCGGGGGAACCACTTGCCGACCGCGGCGACGCACGAGGGGTACTGCGACGACTCGCCGACACCCAGCGCCACCCGCAGCCCGAGGAGCACACCCACACCCTGCACCGCCGCGGTGGCCAGAGTCGCGGCTCCCCAGATCAGCCCGCCGATACCGAACGCGATGCGGGCGCCGAACCGGCCGACGACCGCGCCGGCCGGCAGCAGGCACACCGCGTACATGAGGAAGAACCAGCCGAGCACGAGCCCCTGCACGGAGGGGCTGATGTGCATGTCGTCGGACATGTGCGGCAGGGCGACGCTGATGACGGATCGGTCGATGTTGCTGACGGCCACGCCGGCACAGGCCATGGCGGCGATCTGCCAGCGCACCCGGGTCCGGCCCGGGCGGCGGGTCGGCCTGCCGGCGGGCGCGGACGTGTTCTGCACGGTCATCTGCCGGTCTCCGAATCTAGAGGGTTGGCCTGCTCAGCGGATGACCATGCCGGCACCGGGCCGGTACGGGAACTGTTCCTCGCCGCCTTCGGGCAGGATGCCGCCCGAGCCGGGCCCGGTGGGCACGGTGACGTGTCCGTCGACCACCTTCAGCGGTTCGGCCATCGTGGCGTCGCGCATCGGGTTGAGCAGGGTGCACACCTCCACCAGCGGCAGCCCGGCGGCGATCGCCGCATGCAAGCTGGTCATCAACTGGACGCCGCTGCCCCACACATGCGGGACGCAGCCGACGCCGTGCGCCGCGGCGTGCTCGGCGACCCGGCGGAACTGGACCCAGCCGCCGACCATGCTCAGGTCGGGCTGGGCGATGTCCACGCCCCCGACGTCGATGAGGTGGAGGAAGTCCTCCAGGACACTGTGGCTCTCCACGCCGGTCACGTCGGTGTCCACGGCCTCGCGGACGGCCGCGTACCCGGCGTGGTCCTCCGCCGCGCACGGCTCCTCGTACCAGCGGGCACCGAGCGCAGCGGCCTCGTGGCCCACGCGGACGGCGTCCTCGAGAGACCAGGGGGTGCTCGCGCAGCCCTGCACGGCGTCGAGGCAGAAGCGGGTGGTCGGGGCGAGCTTCGGCACGATCTCGCGCATCAGGTCGATGGTGGTGTCCGCGTCGCGCATGGCACGGAACTTGACGGTGCGGTGACCGGCCGCCTCCATCTCGGCGTTCCACTGCGCGACCTGCGCAGGGGTGGTGCCGAGGCCGCCGCTGGCGTACACCTCGACGCGCTCGGGAACACCCTCGGCGCTGCCGCGCAGATGCTGCCACAGCGGGATGCCGGCCTCCTTGGACTCGGCGTCCAGGCAGGCGATCTCGATGGCCGCGATGACACCCGAGCTGATGCCGCCGCGCGCCCAGAAACGGGTGCGGTCGCGCAGGTAGTCGCCCAGCTCCACGGCCGGCAGGTCGTGGGAGGGGAGGTAGCGGCGGAACGCGTCGAGCAGACCGGCCACGGCCTCGGCGGCCATGGTGCCCTGGGCGACCTCGCCGAGACCGGTGGCCCCCGACTCCAGGCGGACCTCGACGAGCGCGGCGTCCCAGCTGGCGAAGCGCCCGCCCACCCACTCCAGGGGCGGGTCGCCCGCGGTGTCGTAACCGAGCAGGACGGGACGTACAGAAGCGATCTTCACAGGGGCTCCCGAAGTAGAGGTGTGAGAAGCGCGGGGTGGCGCTGCCGGATGAACGTAGGAGCGCGCGGCGACACCCGTCAAGCAATTGGCAGGGCCAATTCATGGATTGGGTGAGCCGGGCCACCGGGGGCACCAGTACGCTGTGGCGATGGAATCGAGCACCCCCGTCATCGACGACGTCATCGCCCGGATCAAGGCCATGATCTCTTCGGAGGGATACGAGCCGGGCAGCCGGCTGCCCACCGAACGCGAGCTGGCCGGCCGCTTCTCCGTCTCGCGCAACACGATCCGCGAGGCCGTGCGGGCGCTCTCCCTCACCGGGGTCGTCGAGTCCCGGCGGGGCTCGGGCACGTACGTGACCAGCCTCGCGCCCAAGGCGATGCTGGACTCGATGTCCCTGCTCGTGGAGTTCTCCGGGCAGGCAGGGCTGGCCGACATTCTCGCCGTGCGCCGCGTTCTGGAGGCGGAGGCCGCCGCGAGCGCGGCCGCCCGCATCGGGGAGTCCGAGCTGGCCGAACTGCGTTCCTGCCTGGAGCGGATGCGGCACGATCCGCAGCGCGGTGACGGCAGTGTCGCCGCCGTCACCCAGGCCGACCTGCACTTTCACTCGGTCATCGCGGGGGCCTCCGGCAACCCGGTACTCGCCGCTTTGATCAACGCGCTGGGCGACCGCACCCTGCGCGGCCGTGTCTGGCGTGGGTACATGGATACAGGGGTCTACGACCGGGCGCAGGCCGAACACGAGGCGATCTACGACGCGTTGGCCGACGGTGACCCGACGCGGGCGGCGGCGTCCGCGGCCGCCCATGTGGCGCAGGTCGAGCGCTTCTTGCGCAGCGAGACCGCACAGGGTGCGGCGGCTGTCGGGGGGCCGGTCGATGTGGGTACTGAGGAGGGCCCCTCCTCGGATTTGGCCGGGCCAATTGCTTGACCGGGTGCTCGCGGACCACTTAGCGTCCAGGCGTTCCGTCCACCGCGTCCGGGAGGCCGCCGTATGACTGAGACCGCCACACCCACAGAACACCCTGCACCCGCTTCGGTCCGCCCCGATGTGACCGCGGCCCAACTCGCCGACTCCCTCGACGCCTTGGGCCACCGTCACCAGGTCCTGAGCGGCACGATCCGGCCCGTCGCGACCGGACTGCGCGCCGCGGGGGTGGCCCGCACCCTGCGCTTCGTACCGACCGAGGTCGACAGTGCCGATCCCTATCGCGACTTCATCGACTTCATGGACACCGTCGAGGCCGGCGAGGTCGTCGTGATCGCCACCGGCGGCTGCGACCGCAGCGCGTACTGGGGCGAGCTGTTCTCGGCGGCAGCGCTCGGGCGGGGCGCGGCCGGAGCGGTGCTCGACGGCCCGGCGCGCGACACCGCCGCCATCGCCGCCCTTGGCTTCCCGGTGTTCGCCGCAGGTGCCCGTCCCATCGACTACCGCGGCCGTATGCGCGTCGATGCCGCCCAGGTGAGCGTCGAGTGCGGCGGTGTCACCATCGCCCCCGGCGACCTCGTCGTCGCCGACGGCGACGGTGTCGTGGCGGCGCCGGGCGCCGTCGCCCATCAGGCCGCCGCGGCCGCCGACTCCCGCGCAGCCGGCGAGTCCACTGTCCTCGCCGAACTCCGTGCCGGTGCCCGCCTCGGTGAGGTGTGGGAGCGGTACGGCCTGCTCTGAACCGGCCTCTGCCCCGCCGGTACGGCGGTCCCCGCAGTCCGAAGTCCTGCCCCGGCTTTGTGCCGGGCAAGGGTTGTCTTCCCGCAAGGTCTATAGCATTCTAGCAATCGCGAATGATTCCTATAGGAAACGAGCGGTCGTGGGAGTCAACATGTATGCGGAGGCCGGATCGGAGCCCGTCGCGGTCGTCGGCCCCGGCGCCGTCGGCCTGGCGCTGGCGGCACGACTGGCCATCGAGGGGCATCCGGTCACCCTGTGCGGACGCCCCGGCGCGGAGCCCCTCCGGCACATCGAACTGACCGACCATCAAGGCACCCGGACCGTCGCGGTCGACTGGCAGGACGACCCGGCACACCTGGGCCCGTTCCGGTGGGTCGTCGTGGCGACGAAGCTGCACCAGAGCGACGCGGCGCGCGCCTGGCTGGAACGGCTCGTCGGCCCCGACACCATGGTCGTCGTCGCACAGAACGGTGTGGAGCACCGCGAGCGGGTGGCGCCGCACGCCACGGCGGACCAAGTGGCCCCCGTTCTCGTCCACTTCAACGCCGAGCGGCAGGGCAGGGCAGGGGTGGCGATCCGGCAGGACGGGACGGGACTCGTCGCAGGCGACGACGCGCCGGGGTGCAGGGCGCGCCCGCTGCTCGAACGGACCGGGCTCGGCGTGCGGGTGGCCGCCGACTTCACCACCGCGGCCTGGCACAAGCTCATGGTCAACGCCGTCGCCAACCCGGTCACCGCCCTCACCTCCCGCCGCGTCGAGGTGTTCCGCGACCCGTCCGTGCGGAACGTGGCGGCCGCCATGCTCGGCGAAGTGGCCGCGGTCGGCCGGGCCGAAGGGGCCCGGCTGCCCGACGGCGCCGTCGACGACGTGCTCGCGTGGATCGACGCCCGCCCGTCCGGGGCCGGTTCCTCGATGCTCGCCGACCGTCTGGCCGGGCGCCCGATGGAGCACGACGGGCTGCTCGGGGCCGTCGTGCGCCGGGCGCGGACGCACGGGACGAGTGTCCCGCTGTGCACGGCGGTGCTGGCGCTCGTCGCCGCGCTGGACGAGGCGGCGCGGTAACCGGACGACTCCGCGCAGGACCGTGGCGCACCGACTTCAACTGACCGTACGTACAAGGCTGGAGAGCAGTAGTGGCGAAAGTGATCAAGGCGGAGGCCTACCTCGTGGACATCGAGGTGGAGACCGTGCGCACGGATGCGACGCAGGCCTTCCTCAAGCAGGAGACCCTCTTCGTCGAGGTGTCGACGGACGACGGGCTGACCGGCACCGGATACGCGTACACGATCGGCACCGGCGGTCGCGCGGTGCTCGCCATGCTGCGGGACCATCTGCTGCCCGCGCTGGCCGGCCACGACTCCCGTGAGATCGAGGGCGCCTGGCGGACGATGTACAACAGCACGCGCGCCACCATGGTCGGCGCGATCACCGCCCTCGGCCTGGCCGCCGTCGACCTCGCCCTGTGGGACCTGCGCTGCCTGCGGGCGGGCGAGCCGCTGTGGCGGGTGGCCGGCGGTGCCCGGCCCGCGGTGCCGGTGTACGACACCGAGCGCGGCTGGCTCCAGCTGGACGAGGGCGAGTTGGTCGCGGGCGCCCTGGACGCGCGTGACCAGGGATTCTCCGGCGTGAAGATCAAGGTGGGCAAGCCGAGTCCGGGGGAGGACGCGGCCCGCATACGCGCCGTGCGCGAGGCCGTCGGGCCCGGCATGGACATCATGGTCGACGCCAACCAGGCCTTCACCGCCGCCGAGGCCGTACGCCGCGCCGCGCTCCTGGAGCCGTACGACATCGGCTGGTTGGAGGAGCCGCTGCCCGCCGAGGACGTTGCCGGTCACGAGCGGCTCGCGGCCTCGACGTCCATCCCGGTGGCGGTGGGGGAGTCCATGTACTCGCTCGGCCACTTCCGCGAGTACCTGCAGCGCGGCGCCGCCGGCATCGTGCAGCCCGATGTGTCGCGGATCGGCGGCATCACGCCGTGGCTGAAGGTGGCACACCTCGCCGAGGCGTTCAACGTCGAGGTCTGCCCGCACTTCCTGATGGAGATCCACGTCAGCCTCACCGCCGCCGTGCCCAACGCCCGCTACGTCGAGTACATCCCCCAGCTCCGCGCGGTGACAAGCCGTCAGGTGCACATCGCCGACGGCCTCGCCCACGCCCCCACCGAGCCCGGACTCGGCATCGCCTGGGACCGCGACGCGATCGACGACCGCCGCGTCGCCTGACCCGCGTCTCCCGACCGAGCATCCCGCACCGTCCCGCTGTCCGCTCCCGCACCAGGAGGACGACGATGTCCACCCTGACCACGGTCAGACCCGACCCCACGGCCGCCGTGCAGCGCCGCAGAGTGCTGCTGGCCTCGCTCGTGGGCTCGGCCCTCGAGTGGTACGACTTCTATCTCTACGGCACCGCCGCGGCCCTCGTCTTCAACAAGATCATTTTTCCGTCGTTCGACACGACGGCCGCACTCCTCGCCTCGTTCGGCACACTGGCCGTCGGCTACTTCGTGCGGCCCCTCGGCGGCATCATCTTCGGCCGACTCGGCGACCTGTTCGGCCGTAAACGCGTCCTGGTTCTCACGCTGCTGGTCATGGGCTTCTCCACCGTCGGCATGGCGCTCGTCCCGACGTACGAGCAGGTGGGCGTGCTCGCCCCGATCCTGCTGGTCGTCCTGCGCGCGATCCAGGGACTGGGCGCCGGCGCCGAGTACGGCGGGGCCGCCGTCCTGGCGGCGGAGTTCTCCGAGCCGCGAAAGCGCGGACTGTTCGGGGCGGCGCCCAGCGTCGGCGTCTACATCGGCATCCTCATGGCCTCGGGCGCCTTCGCGCTGGTCACCCAGCTGCCGGAGGACCAGTTCCTGGCCTGGGGCTGGCGGATCCCGTTCGCGGCCAGCGTGCTGGTGATCGCCCTCGCCCTGGTCATCCGGATGCGGCTGACGGAGAGCCCCGCGTTCGAGGCGGCGCAGGAGAACTCGAAGACGGAGGAGGTCTCGCCGGTACGGGACGTCGTACGCCATGAGTGGAAGGCAGGCCTGGTCGTCTTCGGCCTGCAGACGGCGCAGAACGTCGTCGCCTATCTCAACCTGACGTTCCTGGCCGCCTACCTCACCGACACCCTGAAGCTGTCCAGCTCGACCGGGCCGATCGCGGTCACGGTCGGCACGGCGGTCACCGCCGTCTCACTGCCGCTGTTCGGTTGGCTCACCGACCGTGTCGGCCGCAAGCCGGTGGCCCTGGCCGGGACGCTCTTCTCCGCCGTCTTCGTCTTCCCGTACTTCTGGATCATCGACAACGCGCACGGTTCGCTCGCCGTCACTCTCGCCGTAGTGGTCAGCATGGGCATCGGGGTGGGCTGCATGTTCGCCCCGCAGGCCGCCTACTACAGCGAACTGTTCACGGCACGCTCCCGCTTCACCGGGCTTGCCCTGTACCGGGAGGTGGCCGGCGCGGTCACCGGCGGACTGACCCCGCTCATCGCCGTCGCGCTGGTCGCCGCGGCAGGGGACCGCTCGTGGGGTGTCGCCCTGTTCGTCCTCGCCTCATGCGTCGTCGGCGCCGTGGCAGTGACGCTCGGGCCCGAGACACGGGGCCGCGACCTCGCCGCGACCACCGTCGACGAACTGCGTGCCTCGACCGGCACCTACCGCTGAACACACTCTCGCAAGGGTCCTCCTGAACGCGCGCAAGCGCGGCTTTCAGGAGGCCCCAGGAAAGGCATCATGCGTATCGCCCGCCTCGGCCGCCCCGGCCAGGAGATTCCCGTCGTCCTCGACGGCGACCGCGTACTCGACCTGCGCGAAGTGACTCCGGACGTGACACCGGAATTCCTCGAACACGGCCTGAACGCGCTGGACTTGACCACCCTCCCGGAACTCCCGGACGCCGCCGGCCTGCGCCACGGCCCGCCGATCACCCGGCCCACCGCGGTCGTCTGCGTCGGCATGAACTACGCCAAGCACGCGGCCGAGTCCGGCGCCGAACCGCCCACCGAACCGGTCGTGTTCCTCAAGCACCCCAACACGGTGGTCGGCCCCGACGACCCGGTCACCATCCCGCGCGGCAGCACCATGACGGACTGGGAGGTCGAACTCGGCGTCGTCATCGGCAGGCGCACCAGCTACCTCGACTCGCCGGCCGACGCCGCCGCCCACATCGCCGGGTACGTCCTCGTCAACGACGTCTCCGAGCGGGAGCTGCAACTGCACACCTCGGGCGGCCAGTGGTCCAAGGGCAAGTGCGCGCCCACCTTCACACCGGTCGGGCCGTGGCTGGTCACCACCGACGCACTGGACCCGGCAGCGGTGCGGCTGCGCAGCCGCGTCAACGGTGAGCCGCGCCAGGACTCCAGCAGCGCCGACCTCATCTTCTCCGTGCCCGAAGTCCTGTACCGGCTCAGCCAGTTCATGACCCTGGAGCCCGGCGACCTGATCCTGACCGGCACCCCCGAGGGCGTCGCCCTGTCCGGCCGCTTCCCCTACCTGAGCGAAGGGGACGTCGTCGAGCTGGAGGGCGAAGGCCTCGGAAAGCAGCGCCAGACCATGACCGCGGAGGGAACCCGATGACCGAGACGAGTACGAAGACGGCCCCGATGACACCACACACCCCCGAGTACGCGGGCCTCGTCGCTGTGGTGACCGGCGGGGCCTCCGGACTCGGCCTGGCCACCGCGCGCGAACTGCACGCCCGAGGCGCCCAGGTGGCCGTGCTCGACCTCGCCGATTCGGACGAGCCGTTCCTGCACGTGCGCTGCGACGTGACGGACGACGCCGCCGTCCGCACGGCCATCGACACGGTGACCGACCGCCTCGGGGGAGTGAACGTCCTGGTCAACAACGCCGGGATGGGCGCCCAGGGCACAGTGGAGGGCAACGCGTCCGACGAGTGGCACCGCGTGCTCGACGTCAACGTCGTGGGCATCGCCCGCGTGACAGCGGCGGCCCTCCCCGCGCTGCGCAAGGCGGCGGCGGAGGGAGAAGGCCACGCGGCGATCGTCAACATGTGCTCCATCGCGGCGACCGCCGGGCTGCCTCAGCGCGCCCTCTACTCGGCGAGCAAGGGCGCGGTCCTGGCGCTGACCCGCGCCATGGCGGCCGACCACCTGCGCGAGGGCATCCGAGTCACCTGCGTGAACCCCGGCACGGCGGACACCCCGTGGGTGAACCGTCTCCTGTCGGCCGCGGACGACCCCGAGGCCGAGCGCGCCGCACTGGCCGCCCGACAGCCCAGCGGCCGCCTGGTCAGCGCCGCCGAAGTCGCCTACGCCGTCGCCTACTTGGCGAGTCCGCGCTCCGGCGCCACCACCGGCACGGACCTGGCCGTGGACGGCGGTATGCAGGGACTGCGGCTGCGCCCCGAGTGAGCGTGCGGCCCGTCAGCTCGGCACGGCCCGGCGCTGTGCCGAACCGGCCGCCGTGGTCCGAGGCCGGTGCCGGACCCGGCTGGAACGCAGATGTGTGGCCATCGCCTCGGCCGCCTTCTCCGGGTTGCGCTGCACGAGGGCTTCCAGGATGTGCTCGTGCTCGGTGACCGTGGTCGCGGCGGCCGAGCCGGGCGCACTGTTCAGGCGCAGCATGTGCAGATGGGCATGGAGCCGGTTCACCGCGTCGGCGAGCAACGGCCGGTCGGCGGCCCGAGCCAGCACGTCGTGGAACTCCTGATCGAGCCCGGCGAACCGGCGGTAGTCCGAGTACTTCTCGCCGAGATCGGGCTGACGGCGCATCTCCTCGACGATGGACCGAAGCTGCTGCAACTCGTCGTCGCTCGCGTTCTCCGCGGCGAGCGACGCGGCCCGGGGTTCGAGCAGCAGCCGCATCTCGAACAAGTCCAGTAGGGCGTCGGGATCGAGCAGGTCGGTGGCGCGGTATCCGGCGTTGGGCCGCTTGACCACGAGCCGCTCCGACTCCAGCCGGGCGAGCGCTTCCCGCACCGGCGTTGCCGACACGTCCAGCCGACGGGCCAGTCCCTCGATGCTGACCCGGGCGCCGGGGGCGATCTCATGGTCCATGACCATCGCCTTGACGCCCTCGTACACACGGTCGGTGAGTACATCCTGCCGAATTTCGTTCCCCATGCCGTCAATCATAGAGAATCCGCAGGTCGCGAGTGACCTCGCGTTACGTGGGTGTGTTCGGGCCGGCGCCCCGCCCCCGTCACCGCCCCCCGTCACCGTCATCGTGGTCAAGATCCGCCGGGTCACGGGTCTGTCCCAGCGGACGGGACCGCTCGGTCACCCCTGTGACCAGCGGAAACGGGGGCCCGACGCTGGTGCGCCGCATCAGCGCCGCAACCGTGTACGTAACAGCCATGTCTTAGGGGGCACTTGGGCGGAACGGCCCGGCCGGTCGGCGGGGTCATGGTGATCAGAGACGGCCGCTCGTACCGACTCGGCCCGAGCGGCCGGCCACCTCCCACCTGACACCTCCCACCAAGATCGAGGAAGAATCCATGCGCGCTCGCAGCGTTCGTAAGCTCACCTTCGCCGCCGTGGCCGTCGCCGCGGGCCTCTCGTTGACGGCCTGCAACGGCGACGACATGGCACAGGGCGGCGCACCGTCGGAGTCCTCCGCGTCCTCCGCCTCGTCCACGGGCGGCGGGACGGACCCCACCGGCAAGGGCGGCGACGCGGCGGCGCAGGGCACGGCCGGTGGAAGTGGCTCCGACGCGGGCACCGAGGCCGACAAGTGCCGCACCGACGACCTGGACATCACCGCGCTGGACGCCACCATCGACGGTGACACCGAGGGCACGGTCGCGGTCACCTTCAAGAACCGTGGCGACCAGGGCTGCGTCCTGTCCGGATACGCGGGCGTCGACCTGAAGACCAGCGAGGGGGACTTGTCCGCCCAGCGCAGCGGTCAGGAGTCGACCCCGATGACCCTTGAGGGAGGCAAGTCGGTGTCCTTCGGCGTCACTTACCCGATCAATGACTCCGGCGGCTCCGGCGTCAAGGTCAACTCCCTCGTGGTCACCCCGCCCGACGAGACGAAGTCGTTCTCCCTCCAGTGGCCGGGCGGCGCCAGCCTCCCCGTCACCGACGGCACCGGTTCCGCCGTCAAGGTCGGCCCGATGGGCAGCGCGGGGCAGGGCGGGGAGAGCTGACCTGCGGCTCTATCCGCCAACCCGGGTTCAAGGGCGGCGCGGGCCCGCGCCGCCCAGCAGGGTGTCGATGATGCGGGCGGCGAGTGCGTCCGGGTCGGCGCTGTCCGCGTTGCCGTGCAGGGACTCCCCGATGAGTGCGTAGTAGACCCGGCGTACCCAGTCGAGGTCGGCCGCCTCGTCGACGAGTTTCTCCGCCTGGGCGCGTTGCAGCACGGCCAGGCAACGGCTGTTGATCCCCTGGTGGAGCTCGGCGGCCTCGCTGTCGGGATCCGCGGGCAGCTCCAGGGCGAACGCCCAGGCGCTCTTGACCTGGAGCACGTTGGCCGTGATCCGGTGCATCGCCACCAGTGGCGGCGCCGTGTCGGGCCTGCCGTCCTCCACCGCCTGCGCGAGCTGACGGGCCGCGGACGACGCCAGCGCCTCGATCAGCGCCTGCCGGCTGGCGAACCGCCGGTGGATCGTCGTCCGGGCCACCCCCGCGGCCGCGGCGATGTGCTCCATGGACGCCCCGGGATCCTCTGCGAGGGTCCGCTCGGCCGCTTCCAGGATCGCCCGCACACTGCGCTCCGCGTCCGCTCGCAACGGTCGTGCCAGTGCTTCACCCATCACGCCTCCCCATCTACCACTTGACCCGGAAAACAATACATCGCAGATGCGCTCCATGGCCTAACTGCGTCAATGCTGTTGCGTTTTGTCGAAGTGTCGGTACTCTCAAGTCTCAGTTGCAGACCGCCACTTGGAGGAAGCATGCACAGCACAGCCCTCATCACCGGAGCCTCGTCGGGCCTCGGCGCGGAGTTCGCCGAGCAGCTCGCCGCCCAAGGGCGCGACGTGATCCTGGTGGCACGGTCCGGCGACCGGCTCGACGCGCTCGCCGAGCGCCTCGTCGCCGAACACGGCGTCCGCGCCCACGTGTTGGTCCAGGACCTCGCCGAGCCGGACGCCGCCCGCCGCGTCGCCGCTCAGCTCGCGACCCGTGGCCTGCACGTCGATCTGCTGGTCAACAACGCCGGCTTCGGCACCTGCGGGCGCTTCGAGGAACTGTCCCCGGCCCGCGATCACGACCAGCTGATGGTCAACGTCGTCGCGCTCGTCGACCTCACCCACGAACTGCTGCCCGGCATGGTGGAGCGCGGCCGCGGCTCGGTCGTCAACGTCGCGTCCAACGCCGCCTTCCAGCCCTCCCCGTACTTCGCCGTGTACGGCGCGTCCAAGGCCTTCGTGCTCAACTTCGGTCTCGCCCTGCGCCAGGAGTACCGCGGGCGCGGAATCCGCGTACTCACCTTGTGCCCAGGCCCCGTTGAGACGGCCTTCTTCGACACCATCGGCACCCGCGAGGCAGCCGTCATGGGGGCCATGACCACCCCGGAGCCCGTCGTACGTGCCGCCCTGCGGGCCCTGGAACGCGATCGCGGCTACGTCGCCCCCGGCCTCGGCAACGCACTGGCCGCACACCTGACACCCCGTCGGCCCCGCACCGTGGTCGCCGCCATCGCCGAACGTGTCACCCGCAAGGTCCTGGCCGCTCCGGCCACCACACCGCTGCCGGAGCGTGCCGCATGAGGTCACCTTCCGCCGGTGCGGCCTCGGCGATGCTGCTCGTCGGCACCTCCACGGCCGTCTCCGCCACCATCGCCGACTACCCGATCTACTCAGGACAGGCACTGCGCTACGCCCTCGCCGCCGTGGTCCTGCTCGCCGTCGTACGCCACCAGCGCCTGCCGCGGGCCCGCCTGATGCCCCGTGACATCCTGCTTCTGGCGGCGCTGGCCGCCACCGGCCTGGCCGGGTTCAACCTCTTCCTCGTCGAAGCCACCCGGCACGCGGGACCCGCCATGATCGCCACCGTGGTCGGCGCCGTCCCGCTCGTCCTGGCCCTCGTCGGGCCGCTGCTGGAAGGCCGCCGCCCCACGCCCCGAACCGTCGGCGCCGCGACCGTGGTCGCGGTCGGCGCCGCAGTCGCCGCGGGTCTCGGCTCGGGCAGTCTCCCGGGTCTCCTGCTCTCCCTGGGCGCGCTGGTCTGCGAGGTGGCGTTCTCCCTGCTCGCCGTGCCGCTCCTGCCCCGGCTCGGACCCTTGAGGGTCGCCGCCTATCCCGCGGCCCTGTCCGTACCCATGCTGCTGGCCGCGGGTCTCGTCCTGGACGGCACGGCAGCCCTGCGGCTGCCCGACCCCGGCCAGGCGACCGCCTTCGTCTACCTCGGCGTCATCGTCACCGCGGCCGCCTTCTTCCTCTGGTACGACGCACTGCGCCGCCTCGGAGCCGACCGTGCGGGCCTCTTCGCCGGCCTCGTCCCCGTCGGCGCGCTCCTCACCACCGCGGCCCTCGGCCTCGGCCGACCGGGCGCCGCGGACATCACCGGCGCCCTGCTCGTGACGGCAGGCGTCGTCATGGGGCAGCGACACACCAAGCCGGCACAGGCGCCGGCGGTTCTCCCGGTGGCGCCGACCGACGCCTCGGCGACGTGACGCTCGGAGATTTCACACAGCCGCAATGAGCCACCCCTCAACTCCCTGCTACACATGGGGTGGTGACCCCCTCAACGCTCTACCGCAGGTTGTACGTGGATCTGGCGCGCGTCGCCGCCTCCGCGTGTCGACGCGCCTGGCGCCCCGACAGCACGGCCCGCACCACAGCACTGAGAGGGAAACATCATGAAGTTCCTCGCCATCACCCTGATCACCCACCGCCCCGACCCGGTCACCGGCATCCAGAAGCCGACCCACGACCGGTTTCGCGAGGTGCTCGAACACGCGGTGCTCGCCGAGGAGTTGGGGTTCGACGGGTTCGGTGTGGGGGAGCGGCACGAGCGGCCGTTCATCTCCTCCTCGCCGACCGTCGTGCTCAGCCATATCGCCGCGCTGACCAGACACATCCGCCTCTTCACCGCGGTGACCACGCTCAGCCTCCTCGACCCCGTGCGCGCCTACGAGGACTACGCCACGCTCGACCACCTCTCCGACGGGCGCCTCGACCTGATCATCGGCAAGGGCAACGGGACCGCCCAGCGCGAGCTGTTCCACGTCACGCCCGAGGACCAGTGGGACCGCAACGCCGAGAGCTACGAGGTGTTCCGCAAGCTCTGGCGGCAGGACAAGGTCACCGCGGCGACCCGGTTCCGGCCGCCGCTGACGGACGCCGAGGTGTGGCCGCGGCCGTACCAGCGACCGGTCCGGGTCTGGCACGGCAGCGCCACCAGCAAGGAGTCGGTGGACCTCGCGGCCCGCTACGGCGACCCGCTGTTCTCGGCGAACGTCACCAACCCCATCGAGCCGTACGCCGAGCTGATCCGCCACTACCGCGAGCGCTGGGAGCACTACGGACACGACCCGGCGAAGATCGCCGTCGGCGCCGGTACGGCCGGGCTGTTCGTGGCCCGCACCTCCCAGGAGGCGGTGAAGGTGTACCGGCCGATCTTCGAGTCGACGCTGGCGTTCCAGCGGCGGTCCGGGCTGCCGGTGGTCTTCGAGACCGTGGAGGACTTCGTCGAACGCAGCTCGGCCCTCATCGGCAGCCCGCAGCAGATCATCGACAAGGTGCACCGCTACCACCAGCAGTTCGGGCACTCGGTGCTGCATCTGCACGCGGACGGCAGCGGACTGACGGACAATCAGCACCGCTCCTCCCTCGAACTGTTCCAGTCCGAGGCCGCCTCGGTGCTGCGCCGCGAACTCCCCGACCCGCCGTTCGCCTGGGAGCCCGTGCTCCCGGCGCCGCCGGTCGTCGAGGAGCCCGTGCGTGTCTGACCCCGACCGGCTCCCGCTAGGGCGCGTCCACCTCCGTACGTGACAGGTCCGTGAGCGGCACCGCCGCCGGAGGCGTGGCGCGGCTGGAGAGCGTGACGGAGGCGCCGTCGGCCGCCGAAGCGAGCAGGGACTCCATGATGTCAAGGACGTGGTACGCCAGCGTGCCCGACGCGCGTGGCTCGTGCGTCGGGGGCGTGGTGGCCAGGTCGGCGATGCAGTATCCGCGCCCGGAGTTGAGGTAACCGGCCGAGATCGGGAGGGTCTCCCACACGTCGGCGCCGAGGCGGAACAGGCGTGTGTCGCCTTCGAAGTGGTTCGGGTCGGGAACCGCCAGAGAGCCCCGTGGCCCGTGGACCTCGATGTTCGAGGAGTGTGTCGCGACCGCGTCGAAGCTCACCACGAGCGTGGACAGCGCGCCGGACTCGTGGACGAGGACGCCCGTGACATGGGTGTCGACCGAGACCGGCACCCGCTCACCGGCCCGCGGGCCGCTGCCGATCTCCCGCTCGGGGCGGGGGTGGCTCGCCGCCCCGATCACCGAGGTGACAGGGCCGAGGAGGGTGACCAGGGCCGTGATGTAGTACGGGCCCATGTCGAGGAGCGGGCCGCCGCCCGGCGCGTAGTAGAAGTCCGGGTTGGGGTGCCAGCGTTCATGGCCTGGTGTCACCATCGTGGCCGTCGCCGCGACGGGTCGGCCGATGAGTCCGTCGTCGATGGCCTTGCGCGCGGTTTGGATACCGGTGCCGAGGACGGTGTCCGGCGCGCAGCCGACGGTCACATCCGCCTGCTGCGCGGCCTCCAGCACCTGGCGGGCCTCATCCGTGGTGGCCGCGAGGGGCTTCTCGCCGTACACGTGCTTCCCGGCAGCGATCGCCTTGAGGGCTATCTCGGCGTGCGCGGCGGGGACGGTGAGGTTGAGGACGAGGTCCACGTCCTCGGCGGCGAGCAATTCGGCGACGGTGACCGCGCGTACGTCGCGTGCGTCTGTGGTCCACTCCTTCGCGACCGCGCGCGCCCGGTCCGCGTCCAGGTCGGCCACGGCGACCAGCTCGACGCCCTTTAGTCTGCGCAGACTGGCCAGGTACTGGCCCACGATCGTCCCGCAGCCGACGATGCCGACATTCAACGGCGTGCCGACGTTCAACGGCTTGCCCACAGCAGGCCCCTCTCGACGATGGTGCGCACACTCGGGTGCTCCAGGTCCTCGACGTGGTGTCCCGGTGTGCACACGAAGACGCGGCCCTTGCCCCACTGCCGCGTCCAGATCGCCGGCGAGGTGACCTCCCGGTGCCACGGGTCCCACGCGCGGACCTTCTGCGTGGTGGTGGCGAGCACGTCGATGTAGTCGTCCGCGAGGACCCAGTACTGCTCGGTCACGAGGTCGAAGTCCTCGATGCCCTCGGTGATGGGGTGTTCGGCCGCGGCCGGGAGCATGTTCACCGTGTACGGGACGTAGTTGTCCGCCTGCTCGCCCTTGCGCTCGTCGGGGTGCTTGCCGGGGTGGCAGGCGAACTGGCCGCCGATGAGGTGCAGATAGTCCGCGGTGTTCCGGTAGGAGTCGGCGATCCCGCCGTGCCATCCGGCGAGCCCGGTCCCGTTCTCGACGGCCGCGCGCAGCCCGGCGAACTCCTCCCGCTCGATCGTGGACATCGTCACGCACTGCATCACCAGGTCGACACCGGCCATGTAGGCGGCGTCGGCGTAGACCTTGGGCGAGTCCTCGATACGTACCTCGTAGCCGTTCGCTTCGAGGTGCGGGATGAACAGGTCGGTGGCCTGGACGGGCTGGTGCCCGTCCCAGCCGCCGCGTACGACGAGTGCCTTCTTGGCGGTGGTCACAGATCTCCTTGCCGGGTGAGGGGAACACGGGGTACGTGGGTCAGGGGTACGTGGGTCACTTGCCGAAACCGGCCGTGAGGCCGCTGACGAGCTGCCTGCGCGCGATGACGTACACGACGAGCAGCGGCAGCGTCGCGAGGACGACGGAGGCGAGGACGGCGGGGATGTTGATGGTGAACTCGCCCTGGAACGTCCACAGGGAGAGCGGCAGCACCCGGATCTCCGGGCTCTGCGTGAGGATCAGCGGGAACAGGAAGCCGTTCCACACGGTGAGCGCGTCGTAGATGCCCACGGTGACGACGGCCGGGCGCACAAGGGGAAGCGCGAGGCGCCACATCATGGCCCATTCGCCGCACCCGTCCAGGCGCATCGATTCGAAGAGCTCGCGGGGCACGTCCCGTAGGAACGTGGACAGGATGAGGACGGAGATGGGGATCGCGAAGGCGATGGACGGGAGGATCAGCGCGGCGAGGGTGTCGTACAGATGGGCCTTGGTGATCATCCAGTAGATCGGGATGATCGTCGCGTGCAGCGGGATCGCGAGGCCGAGCAGGAACAGGCGGTGGGTCAGCGTGAGGAACCGGGTGCGGCCCCGGACGATCGCGTACGCCGCCATGAAGGCGAAGAGGAGAGTCGTCAGGACACTTCCCACCGTCACGATCAGACTGTTGGCGAAGTACCGGAAGAAGTCGCTCTCCAGGACGAGCGCGTAGTTGGAGAGGGTGGGTGAGCCGGGCGGCAGCAGCGGGTTCGAGGAGAAGTAGGCGCCCTGCTTCTTGAGGCTGGTGATCACCACGTAGTAGACGGGCACGATGGTCACCGCGAGCCAGATCCAACCGCCGATACCGGCAAGGAAGTTGGGGCGTGTGCGCTTGCTCGGGGCGGCTTGCACGGCCTGCCGCGGGGGCGCCGTCCGCGCCGGGGCCCGTGTCGTGGTGGCCATCAGACACCTTCCATTTGGCTGGCCGAACGGTCCCTGCCGCCCAGTCGCTGCAGCAGCAGGGCCACCGCGAGGCCGACGGCGACGAGAATGACACCCAGCGCGCTGGCCGCACCCATGTCACTGGCCTGGAACCCGGTCAGGTACATGTGCAGCGGCAGCAGGCGGGTGGCGTCGCCGGGGCCACCGCCGGTCAGCACGAAGATGAGGTCGAAGTACGCGAGCGAACCCACGGCCATGAGCGTCGAGGACGTGATGATCGTGTACTTGAGCTGCGGCAGCGTGATGTTGAGGAACTGCCGTACGCGCCCGGCGCCGTCGATCTGGGCCGCCTCGTACAGGGAGGCGGGGATCTGGCGCACGCCGCCCTGGTAGATGAGGGTGTGGAAGGGGATGAACTGCCAGGCGATGACGGCGACGACGACGAACAGGGCGAGGTCGGCGTCGCCCAGCCAGTTCCGGGCGAGTGCGGGGACGCCGACTCCCGCGCTGAACCCGAAACTGGGGTCCAGGAGGGCCTTGAACGCGATCGCGATGGCGGCGGAGGACAGCAGGAGCGGAAGGAAGTACAGGACGGCGAGCAGCGCCCGGTACCTCTGGCGTCCCGCGGTGAACACTCCGAGCAGCAGGCTGATGGGTGTCTGCACGAGGTACGAGAAGACCATGACCTTGGCCGTCACCCAGAGCGCGTTGACGGTCGCCGGATCGGCGACGACGCGCCTCCAACTGGCAAGACCATCAAGGGTGATGGGGCCGAGGCCGTCCCAGCGGGTGAAGCTGAGGAACACGACGATGCAGAGCGGGACGAGCGCGAACGCCAGGAACATCACGAGGGCCGGGGCCGCCAGCCACCCCGAGGGGCCGGGCTCGTGTGTGCGCCGCGGGGGAGTGCTGGTGTCGGCCATGGCTACTCCTCGATCGTCGCGTTCATATGGGTCACGAACTGCTGGGGAGCGATCTTCTTGAGGAAGATCTGGTCCAGGTTGACCAGGAGCGCGTCGGCCTGGGCCGGGCTGAGGGCCTGATCCCAGGACAAGGTGAAGTGCCGTGTCCGCTGGGTGAGTTCGTAGACGAACGTCAGGAAGTCCTTGTCCTCCGAGGCCTGGAGCCGCCTTTTGATGCCCTTGACGACGGGCACCGCGCCGGAGTCGATGAGTTCCTGGGTGTGGCGCTCGGAGAACATGCCGTTCTTGAGATACCCGAGCGCGGCCTTGCGCTGGGAGGCGGTGGCCTTCGAGGAGAGCGACCAGTAGTTGGACGGATTGCCGACGAGGTTCGCCGGGCTGCCCTTGCCGCCCGCGACCGTGGGGAAGGTGGTCCAGCCGATGGTGCGGTCCTCGATCGCCTCCGGGAGCGCCGACTTCATGTTCTGGTACAGCCAGCCGCCCTGGACGACCATGGCGGCCTTGCCCGTGTGGACGAGGGCCAGGTCGGATCCGTTGTCCGCCGCGCTGGAGGTGAAGCTGTCGGCGAAGCCGCCCGCGTCGACGAGCTGCTGGATCTTGGTGAGGGCCTCGGTGACAGCGGGGTGGGACCATGCGCCCGGCCTGTTCGCGGCGATGTCCGCGAAGACCTGCGGGCCGCCGATCCGGTCGACGAGGTACTCGAGCCACATCAGGTCGGGCCACTTCGACTGCCCGCCGAGGGCGAACGGCGCGATGCCCATCTTCTTGAACCTCGGTACGAGTGCCATCAGTTGGGACCAGGTGCGCGGCGGTTCGGCCCCGGCCCTGGAGAAGACGTCCCGGTTGAAGTACAGCAGGATGGGCTGGGCGCGGCCGTTCGGGATCGCGTAGGTCTTCCCGTCGACGACGCCGTTGTCAAGGACCGAGGGCAGATAGCGGTCCCGGACCTCCGGGTTGCGGGCGAGGTACGGCGAGAGGTCGGCGGCCTGTCCTGCGTCGACGTACGACTTGAGGACTCCGCTTCCCCACCCGTAGATGAAGGTCGGCCCCTTCCCGGCGCCGACAGCGGTGCGGACCTTGGTCTTGTAGGCGTCGTTCGCGAAGAAGTCGAGGCTGATGTCCTCGCCGGGGTGCGCCTTGTTCCAGCTGTCGACGGAGCCCTTGAGCACGTCCTGGTCACCGCCGTTGAGCCCCCACATCGTGGCGGAGCCGGTGCCCGCGCCGGGTCCTGCGGAGCCGCAGGCGGTGAGGGAGAGGGCGAGGGCGGTGGCGCAGAGCGCCGAGGCGGCGGTTCGGGTGGTGCGCAGCCTGCGGAGCCTGCTGCATCTGCTGAATCTGCGAGAGTCCATGTGTTTTCCGTTCCTCAGCACTGAGAGACGGGACCGAAATATTTCGAAGATTGTTCGAGACCCGGGAACCGTAGAAGTGGCGACCGAGACGGTCAAGAGGCCGCGCACCGGAAAGATTTGGCGCCCAGGGTTGACGCTTGTCGCACCACATCGCAAGCTGCCGTCACCGAAAATATTTCGAGACTCAGGAGACCTCGTGCCACTCCCGTCCTCCTCGGTCAAGCCGACCCTCGCCGCCATCGCGCGCGGCACCGGAGTCTCCACGGCCACGGTGTCTAAGGTCGTCAACGGCCGGGCGGACGTGGCCGACGAGACCCGTGCGAAGGTGCTGGCCGCGTTGGAGGAGGCCGGTTACCGCTCGCCGTCCCAGCGCCGGACACCCTCGGGCCCCGACGTCGTCGAGGTCGCCTTCGACGCGATCGACTCCGCGTACCCCTCGGCGCTGCTCAACGGCATCCTCGACCACGCCGCGAGCACCGGCGTCGAGGTCGTCGTGAGCACCACAGGACGACAGCGCACCACCGAACGCGGCCTCGGCCGCAAGGCGCAGCGCGTCATCAACGAAGGCCGCGCCGGACTCATCGTCGTGACATCGGCCTACGACGAGTCGGATCTCGCCGCCTTCCTCCGCCGGCACATCCCCGTCGTCGTCATCGACTCCTACAACCCGCCGCCCGCCGACGTCGTCAGCGTGGGAGCCGCCAACTGGGCGGGAGGCAAGGCCGCCACCGAACACCTCCTGGACCTCGGTCACCGCCACGTCGCCTACCTCGGCGGCCCCGAGGCGATCGAGTGCAACCAGGCGCGCCTGCACGGCTACCTGTCCGCGCTCACCTCACGCGGCATCGCCCCCGACCCCGGCCTCGTCCTGCACGGCCGCTTCCGCACCGACCACGGCATCGAAGGACTGGCGGCGCTGCTGGCCCTCACTCGGCCGCCGACCGCGATCTTCGCGGGCAACGACGCGATCGCCGTCGGCGTCCTGCGCGAGGCCCGCAGGCGCGGCATCCGGGTGCCGGAGGACCTCAGCCTCGTCGGCTTCGACGGCACGGCCCTCGCCAAGGACTCCGTCCCGGCACTGACCTCCGTCGCGCAGCCCCTTCAGGAGATGGGCCGCGCGGCCCTGCGTGCCGTACTGCGCCAGGCGCGAGGCGAGCAGCCGGACACGCATCGCGTGGAGCTGGCGACGCAACTGGTCGTGCGGGAGACGACGACCGCGTTGCGGTGAGTCGACCGCAGGTATTGCCCTCGTCTTGTTTCTGAATATAACGTCAGATTCAGATTACTGAACTGGCGTCTCGTCAAGAGGAGTTCGGGGATGTGCGAACCGTCGGCATCGAGACGGGCATTGCTCGGGTCGGCCGTGGCGCTGGGGGCAGGGCTGACGGCGCCCGTGGTCGGTGCCGCGACGGCGCGGGCCGCCACGCGGAGCGAGGGCGAGGGGGCCGGGGACGCCGAGGGCACCCGGCTGATTCTGCTCGGGACCGCCGGAGGGCCCGTGCCGGTCGCCGAGCGGTTCGGGATGTCCAGTGTTCTCGTGGTCGGGGACCGCAACTACCTGTTCGACGCCGGGCGGGGGTCGGTGAGTCAGTACGTCCGGGCCGGCCTGACGCTCAAGTCGCTTCGGGGAATCTTCGTCACCCACCACCACGCCGACCACACCGCGGACCTCTTCCAGTATCTGCTGCTCGGGCTGATCAGCCCTGACGGGGACCAGCTCGTGCCACCGGTGCCGGTGTACGGCCCCGGGCGGGCGGGGGAGCTGCCGCCGCAGTGGGGAAAGCCGCGTCCCGCGCCGCTGGTGAACCCGGCGAACCCCACGCCCGGACTGAAGGACCTCTTCGCCGACGCGCTCAACGGGTGGGCGTACCAGTTCAACGAGCTGGGGCGGGAGGCCACGATGCCCGCGCACCCGGACCGGATCATGGCGCTGCACGAGATCGACGTCGCCCGCACCGGCGCCGACCCGCTGAAGGTCCGGGCGCCGCGTATGCGGCCCTTCACCGTGTTCGAGGACGACCGGATTCGCGTGAGTGCCACCCTCGTGCCGCACGGGCTCGTGTTCCCGGCCTTCGGGTACCGCGTCGAGACACCGGACGGTGTCATCGCGTTCTCGGGGGACACCGCGTACGACGACAATGTCGTCGAACTGGCCCACGACGCGGATGTGTTGGTGCATGAGGCCGTGAGCGTCGATTACTACGCGGATCGGGATCCGTCCGACGGGTTCATCGAGCACCTCAAGACCGCGCACACCGACGTCGTGAACACCGGCGACGTCGCCCGCCGCGCGGGGGCCCGCAAACTCGTACTCAGCCACCTCGGCCCCGCGCGCCCCGGCATGGTGCCCGATCGTGTCTGGCACGAGGGGGCCGCTCGCCGCTACGCCGGGCCGGTGGTGGTCGGCAACGATCTGGACGTGGTGCGGCTGGGCCGGGCGAGGGGAGCGGCCGGGTGACGCGGGCGGAGGCGGGGGTGACGGTGGAACAGCCGGCAGGACCCAAGGGAGCGGCAGGACCCAAGGGAGGCCAGGGTGCGCGGGCCACCGTGCGGGGACGGGCGACACTCGCGGCGATCGAGGCCGCGGCCCGTCGCTTCGTCGCGCGCAAGGGATTCCTCACCATGACCGTCGCCGACATCACCCAGGAGGCCGGGAGGTCGCCCGCCTCGTTCTACAACTACTTCGACTCCAAGGAAGCCCTCCTGGAGTACTGGGCGCGGGACTTCGTCGAGGAGGTCAAGACCCGCGTGCGGCCCGCCTACCGGCACGGCGTCCCGGCGCAGGACCGCGTTCTGGAGTCCGCCCGCGGGCACTGGGACACCTACCGCGGCCGGCTGGCCGAAATGGTGGGGGTCTCGCAACTCGCCATGGTGAACGAGGACTTCGCACAGTACTGGGAGGACCTGTGCGAGGGGGCCGTCGTCGGGATCGCGGAGATGGTGGCGCGTGCGCAGCGCGAGGGGTACTGCCCGGGCGCGGACCCGCGCCTCACCGCTTGCGCGCTGGTGGCGATGCTCAACCAGTTCTGCTACGACCGGCTGGCCAACGGCCGTGCCGAGCAAGGTGTGGACGACGACGCGTGCGTACGGACCCTCGCTCAGGTCTGGTACCACGCGATCTACTGGAAGTAGGTGTCAGGTGCGGATGACGAACGGCACCCCGGTGGACGTCCCACCGGACACCCTGCTGGACGCATTGGTGCGGCTCGGGCTCGTCGACGCCGGCGAGCCGGTCATCGGGCGGCCGCTCACCGGTGGTGTGTCGTGCGACGTGTGGCGTATCGACCTTCCGGACTCCCGAGGCACCTTCTGCGTAAAATATCCGCTGGAGCGGCTGCGTGTCGCGGGGGAGTGGCGGGTCTCCACGGAGCGGACGCACTGGGAGGCACGCTGGCTGCGGCTCGCGGCCGACGTGCTGCCGGACGGCGCGGCCTGCCCGGTCCGCGGCTTCGACGAAGCTGGGCAGGTGCTGGTGCTCGGCTGGCTCGATCCCGGTCAACACACCCTGTGGAAACAGCAGTTGATGGAGGGGCGTGTCGACGCGTGCACCGCGGCCGAGGTCGGCCGTCGGCTCGTCGCCGTGCACGCCGCCTCCGCTGCCGCCGGCGGGTACGACCTCGGTGCGTGGGAGAAGGCCCGGCCCCTGTTCACCGCGCTGCGCGTCGACCCCTACCTTCGGGCGACAGCCCGTCACCACCCAGACCTGGGAAGCCGGTTGGAGGAACTCGCGGTCGGCCTGGAGCAGGCCGCGTACACCGTCGTGCACGGCGACGTCAGCCCGAAGAACATCGTGGTGGGTCCAGGCGGGCCGATCCTGCTCGACGCGGAGTGCGCCTCGCCCGGAGACCCCGCCTTCGACCTCGCGTTCTGCCTCAACCACCTGCTGCTGAAGGCGATACGGCATCCGGAACACCGCGCCGCCCTCGTCCGCGCGGCGACGGCGCTGCGCACCGGATACCTCGGCGGCGTCGACTGGGAGGACCCGGCGGACCTCGACCGCCGCGCCGCCGCCCTCCAGCCCGCCCTCGCGCTCGCCCGGGTGGACGGACTCTCCCCGGTCGAATACCTCACCGAGGACCACGGACGGCCGCAAGTGCGCCGCGCCGCCGTCCCGCTCCTGCGTCTCCCGCCCGCAGACACCACCGAACTCGTCGACCGCTGGATGATGTCGACCGAAACCGAGGAGCGCCCCGCGTGATCCACCCCTCACCCCTGACCAGCATCTCCGCCGTGACGGGGCACCCCCGATGGGACTCGCGCGGCCGGCCCACCGTCGAAGTCGTCGTACGGACCGGGGACGGCTCGGTGGGCCGCGCCCTCGCACCCGCCGGCGCCTCCACCGGATCCGGAGAGGCCGTCGACCTGCGCGACGGCGGGCCCGCGCACGGCGGATACGGCGTGGGCCGGGCCATCGAACGGGTCAACGGGCCGATCGCCGCCGCCCTCAAGGGAGTTGACGCCGCCGACCAGGCGGGCGCCGACGCCGCGCTCGAAGCGGCCGACGGCACCCCGGGCTTCTCCCACCTCGGTGGCAACGCGGCCGTCGCCACCTCGCTGGCCGTCGCCCAGGCCGCCGCGGCCGCGTCCGGTCTGCCGTTGTGGCGCGCCCTGAACCCGGCGGCCCGCCGCCTCCCGCTCCCCGAGGTCCAGATCTTCGGCGGCGGCGCCCACGCGCACGGCCGCCTCGACGTACAGGACCTCATGGTCGTCCCGCACGGCGCCGGTTCCTTCGCCGAGGCCTACGCGTGGTGCAACGACGTCTACCGCGCCGCCGGGGACATCCTCGACCGGCGGGGCGCCCGCGCCGGAGTCGCCGACGAGGGCGGCTGGTGGCCCGCCTTCGACTCCAACGAGGCGGCACTGTCGGCCCTCACCGAAGCCATCGAGGCCGCGGGCCGCACCCCGGGCGACGAGATCGGCATCTCCCTCGACATCGCGGCCACCCAACTCGCCGACGGCGCCGGCGGATACCTGCTGCGCCGCGAGGACCGCCACTTCGACCGCGACGGCTGGTGCGAGGTGCTGCTCGGCTGGCTCGACCGGTACCCGGTCGTCTCCATCGAGGACCCCTTCGCGGAGGACGACCCCGTCGGTATGGCCGCGCTCACCGCCGAAGTGGCGGGCCGCGTCCAGGTCATCGGCGACGACTTCCTGGTCACCGACGCCGCCCGCGTGCACACCGCGGCCGACACGAAAGCCTGCACGGCCGTCCTGGTCAAACCCAACCAGGCCGGCACTCTCACCCGGGCCCGCGCCGCCCTCGACGCGGCCCACGCCCGCGGACTGACCGCCGTCGTGTCCGCCCGCTCCGGCGAGACGGAGGACGTCGCCGTCGCGCACCTCGCCGTCGGCTGGGGCAGCGGCGGCGTCAAGGTCGGCTCCGTGACCCGGGGCGAACGCACCGCCAAATGGAACGAACTGCTGCGCATCGAGGAGGCGTTGGGCACTGACGCGCACTTCGTCGGCCGGTCGGGACTCGGCCTGGACGGAGGCCCGGCATGAGCACCCCGAACGCGACCGAGAACACAGGAGGCGCCCCCCTCAGGATCCTCGCCCACCTTGACCCACCGCCCGCCCTCCGTGCCCGGCTCTCCCGCCACCTCGACGGACTCGACGTGCGCTGGTGTGCCGAGGACGACGAGGCACGGCTCGCCGAGCTCCTGCCCGACACCGAGGTGCTCTGGCACGTCCTGCGGCCCGTCACCGCCACCGACCTGGAGCGCGCGCCCCAACTGCGCCTGATCCAGAAACTCGGCTCCGGAGTCAACACGATCGACCTGGATGAAGCCCGTACGCGGAACGTGGCCGTCGCCAACATGCCCGGAGCCAACGCCCAGGCGGTCACCGAGGCCACCCTCGCGCTGATGCTCGCCGCGCTCCGCCGCGTGGTCCCGCTCGACGCGGACACCCGGGCGGGCCGCGGCTGGCCGCTGGAGACCGCGCAGGCCGAGCACCTGGGGGAACTCGGCGGCCGTACCGTCGGGTTGATCGGCTACGGGCAGGTCGCCCGCCGCCTCGCCCCGGTACTCACGGCGCTCGGCGCCCAGGTCCTGCGACACGACCGGTCCGGGGGCGCCGCCGCGGAGGCGGACCCGGGGGAGACACCCTGGCGTCCCCTGGAGGCACTGCTCGCCGAGTCCGATGTCGTATCGCTGCACCTGCCGCTCACGGAACACACCGAAGGGCTGCTCGACTCCCGCCGCATCGGACTGATGAAACCGGGCGCCGTACTCGTCAACACGGCTCGTGGCGGCCTCGTCGACGAGCCGGCGCTCACCGCCGCGCTGCGGACAGGACACCTCGCTGCGGCCGGGCTCGACGTGTTCGCCCAGGAACCGGTCGCCCCCGACAACCCGCTGCTCGCCCTGCCCAACGTGGTCGTGACACCCCATCTGGCCTGGCTCACCGCCGAGACACTGGACCGCTGCGTGGCGATCGCGGCGGACAACGCGCGGCGCCTGGCCTCGGGGGCGAAGATCGTGCACCGGGTCGGGTGACCAGTACGCACCACTGCCCAACTACTCGTCGACGTGGCCAAGTTCACGCGGCCAGCTCCCGTCCGGCGAGCGGAGCAGCTGGACGAAGGCGCGCTCCGCCGGGGAGAGGAGGCGGTCGCGGCGGCGGGCAAGGGAGACGGGGCGGGGCCCCGGTTCGGGGTGCACGGGCAGGATGGTGAGGGCGCCGGAGCGTTCCACATCGTCCACGACCGCGTGCTCGGAGATGAGGGCGACACCGAGCCCGGCCCCGACACACTGCTTGACCGCCTCCGGGCCCCATACGTCGGACCGGGACACCGTCTCCGAGATGCCCCACGACTCCAGGACCCGCTCCTGTTCGGTGCGGGTGTGCGAGCCGGGTTCGCGCATCAGGAAGCACTCGCCCGCGAGGAGCCGTGGCTCCAGCGTCCCCGTGCGACCGGCGAGCGGATGGCCGGTGCGGGCCACCAGGACGAGGCGTTCCTCCAGCACCGGCTCGACCAAAAGCTGAGCCGTCGCGGCAGGCCCGCCCGCCACCACCGCGATGCCGATGTCACCGGCCAGCAGGCGCTCGGCCACGGCACGGTTGTTGCCGACGAACACATCGCACTCCACGCCGGGATACCGCTCCCGGAACCGGGCGAGCAGCGCCGGCAGGAGATACGTACCGACCGTCGTCGAGCCACCCACCATCAGCCGGCCGTGCTCCAGCGACGACACCTGCTGCACCGCCGCCACCGCCTCGTCCGCCAGCAGGAAGACACGCTTGGCGTACGCGGCGAGCACCTCGCCCTCCGCCGTCGGCCGGGCCCGCGCCCCCGAACGGTCCACCAGTGTCACCTTCAGCGTCTGCTCAAGGCGACGTACCTGGTTGGAGACCGAGGGCTGGCTCATGTACAGCTCGTGCGCGGCGGCGGAGAACCCCTGGTGCTCCACGACCTTCAGGAAGATCCACAAACGGTGCAGGTTGAGCTCCATAGGGCTGCGAGCGTAGCCCACTACTGATCAGCCGGACAGGCCCGCGGACCGGTCGGACAGCACCGGCGCACACCATCGTCCGGGCCCGCCGGGCTATGGCGGCCATAGCGAACTTCGTGGTTCTGCACCCCGGAACGCCGGTGGTACCCATGGATCCGAGGGACGCACCACGGCTCCCGCACCTACGACCAACAGGGGTGGACGTACATGAATCCTGTCGCCGGCACCACATCGCAGACCTCCGCCGACGGCCGGCTCACCGTGAACGGGCGGGGCTACCCGCGCCCCGGCCGTCCGGTCGTCGTCGTCTGCATCGACGGCAGCGAGGACGCCTACCACGAACGTGCCATCGCGGACGGCCTGATGCCGTTCACCGAGTCCATGCTGGCGCGCGGCAGCGATCTGCGCGGCGCCTGCACGATGCCCTCCTTCACCAACCCCAACAACCTCTCCATCGCCACGGGCGTGCCACCGGCCGTCCACGGCATCTGCGGCAACTACTTCTACGACGCCGAGGCCGGCGAGGAAGTCATGATGAACGCGCCCGAACTGCTGCGCGCGCCCACCCTCTTCGCCGCCTTCTCGCAGACCGGCGCCAAGGTCGCCGTCATCACCGCCAAGGACAAGCTGCGCCGCCTGCTGGGCAGCGGGCTCGCCGAAGGCGGCATCTGCTTCTCCGCCGAGAAGGCCGACCAGGTCACGCTCGCCGACAACGGCATCGAGAAGGTCCTGGAGTCCACCGGCTTCGAACTGCCCTCCGTGTACAGCGCGGAGCTGAGCGAACTGGTGATGGCCGCGGGCTGCGATGTGCTGGCACGCGACAGGACCGACCTCATGTACCTGTCCCTGACCGACTACATCCAGCACAAGCACGCCCCCGGCTCCCCGGTCGCCAACCGCTTCTACGCCATGCTGGACCGCTACTTCGAGCGGATCGATGCGCTCGGCGCCGTCCTCGTCGTCACCGCCGACCACGGCATGAACGCCAAGTCCGACGCCGAAGGCGAGGCGCGGGTCGTCTTCCTGTCCGACTGGTTCGACGCGGCGACCGGCGAAGGCGCCAGCCGGGTCATCCTGCCGATCACCGACCCGTACACCGTCCACCACGGCGCCCTCGGCTCCTACGCGACCGTGCACCTGCCGGACGGCGCGGACCGGGACACACTGCGCGAGCGACTCGCCGCGGTCGAAGGCGTCGACGCCGTGCTCACCCGCGAGCAGGCGTGCGCGCGCTTCGAACTGCCCGGCGACCGGATCGGTGACCTCGTCGTCATCGCCGAGCGCAACACCGTGCTCGGCACGACCGCGGCCCGCCACGACATCTCCGGCTTCAAGGAGCCGTTGCGCTCGCACGGCGGACTGACCGAACAGCGCGTTCCGGTCCTGGTCAACCGGCCCGTCGAGCTCCCGGCCGGACACCGGCTGCGCAATTTCGACGCCTACTGGATCGGCTGCCACGCGGCGGCGGGGGAGTCGCTCTCCGCCTGACCGCAGCAGGGGCAGTCGGTATCTGAACTCCGGCCCCGGCGCGCCGCCGAGGTGCGCGCCGGGGCCGTGCCATATCCGGATCCGCCGAGGATGGGACTCCCCATGGCCGAAACCGACCCACCAGTCAGCGACCCACCAGGCAACGATCCTCCAGCCAACGATCCACCAGTCACCACCCGCGAGGCCCAACGCACCGTCCATCCGCAGCTGGTGAGCCCCCGGCTGCGCTGGCAGATCTTCGCGGTCACCTGGATCGCGTACGCGGGCTTCTACTTCGTCCGGCAGGCGTTCTCCGTCGCCAAGCTGGGCATCCTGGACGATCCAGTCCTCTCCCACACACTCAACGAACGTGTCCTCGGTGTCATCGACGCGGTCTACCTCGCCGCGTACGCCATCGGGCAGTTCGTGTGGGGAGCGTGGTCCGACCGGTTCGGCCCGCGCGTCGTCGTCATCACCGGCATGGTCGGCGCGATCGGCGCGGGCCTGCTGATGGGTGCCTCCACCGAGCTGCTCGTCTTCGGCGGCGCCATGGTGATCCAGGGCCTGTCGCAGTCGGCCGGCTGGGCGCCGCTGTGCAAGAACATGGGCTCGTTCTTCCCGGTCGCCGAACGCGGCAGGGTGCTCGGATTCTGGTCCACCAACTACGCGTTCGGCGGCCTCGCCGCGCCCCCGTTCCTCGGCTGGCTGGCGTACTCCGTCTTCGACAGCTGGCACGCGGCGTTCTTCTGCGGTTCCGCGACACTCGCGGTCGTCCTCGTGCTCTTCGTCCTGTTCCAGCGCAACGCGCCCGAGCAGAAGGCGAGTTCGGGCCCGGCCGCCGACAAGAAGCGGCGCGGAGGCGGCCTCGCCCTGTACCGCAAGACCCTGCGCGACCCCATGGTGCTCACCCTGGGCGCCGCCTATTTCCTGCTCAAACCGGCCCGTTACGCCATCCTGCTGTGGGGCCCGGTGCTCGTCAGCCAGCGGCTTCCCGACGTCGGCAAGGTGGGTGCCACGGTCATCCCGATCGCCTTCGGCGCCGCGGGCGTGGTCGCGCCGATCGCCGTGGGCTGGGTCTCGGACAAGGTCTTCCAGTCCCGCCGGGTGCCCGCGTGCGTCCTGTCGCTGGCCCTGCTGACCGTGGTCCTCGGCCTGTTCATCCCGCTCACCGCGACCGACAGCGTCGGTGTCATGGTCGCGCTGCTCGCCGTGATCGGGCTCTCCGTGTACGCCGCCGACTCGATGATCTCGTGTGTCGCGGCGGTGGACTTCGGCACCGAGGACGCCGCGGGCACCACAGCGGGCCTGGTCAACGGCTGCGGCTCGGTCGGCGCGATCCTCGGCGGCCTGCTCCCCGGATTCCTCTCGGGCTCCGCCCTGTTCCTCATCTTCGCCATCGCCGCCGCGCTGGCGGGCGCGGTCATGGTCCCGCACTGGAACCGCCGCCCGCGCACGGCCGACGCGCAGTGACACCAACTCCCGTTGAAAGGCAGACACACATGAACCGTCAGCACGCGGACACCGTCGTCGTCGGAGCCGGAATCGTCGGGCTCGCCCACGCACTCGCCGCCGCACGCCGGGGCCGCAAGGTCGTCGTCTTCGAGCGCGACGACTTCGCGGTGGGTGCCTCGATCCGCAACTTCGGGATGATCTGGTCCGTCGGCCAGCAGCGCGGCAAGGTGTACGAGCGGGCGCTGCGCAGCCGCGAGGTGTGGCTGGAGGTCGCCGCGAAGACCGGCCTGTGGGCGCCCGAGAGCGGCTCGCTCCATCTGGCCACGCATCCGGACGAGGTCGCGGTCCTGGAGGAGTTCCTGCAGCTCAGCGACGCGGCCCGGGACCGGGGCGCCCGGATGATCACCGCGGAGGAGGCGGCGGAACGCTCCGGGTTCGTACGCCGGGACGGCCTGCGCGCCGCGATGTGGAGTCCGACGGAGGTCAACGTCGACCCGCGCCGGGCGATCCCGGCCGTCGCCGAGTACCTGGCCGCCGAGTACGGCGTCGAGTTCCGCTTCGGCACCCACGTACGCGGCATATCGATGCCCACCGTCTCCACCACCGGCGGCGACTGGGACTGCGCACAGGTCTTCGTGTGTTCCGGCAACGACTTCGCCTCGCTGTACCCGGAGGTGTTCGCCGACAGCGGTCTCACCCGCTGCAAGCTCCAGATGATGCGGACCGCCCCGCTCGCCGGCGGCCGGGCACTCGGCCCGATGCTCTGCGGCGGCCTCACCCTGCTCCACTACGCGGCGTTCGACGGCTGCCCCTCGCAGGCCGCACTGGCCGAACGGATGGGCGCACAGCGGCCGTTTCACCGCGAGCACGGCATCCACGTGCTCGTGTCGCAGACGGCGGACGGACGCATCACGCTCGGCGACTCGCACGCCTACGGGCCCACGCTCGACCCGTTCGCGGACGGCGCGGTGGACGACGCGGTCCTGGAGTACCTGGACACCTTCGCCGCACTCCCGCCGGAGGCGGAGGTCACCGAGCGCTGGGTCGGCTTCTACCCCTCGCTGCGCGACGGCCGCACCGAGCTGGTGGTCGACCCCGAGCCCGGAGTCACCGTCGTCAACGGGGTCAGCGGGGCGGGCATGACGCTCTCGTTCGGCCTGGCCGAGGAGACACTGGCGACGCGCTGAGGCGGGTACACGGCGAAAGGGCCGGCCCCTCCCGCAGGGGCCGGCCCTTCCGCCG
Source organism: Streptomyces sp. NPDC002795 (assembly GCF_042888725.1). Taxonomy (NCBI): domain Bacteria; kingdom Bacillati; phylum Actinomycetota; class Actinomycetes; order Kitasatosporales; family Streptomycetaceae; genus Streptomyces; species Streptomyces sp. NPDC002795. The sequence goes on along the minus strand of NZ_JBIAQB010000001.1, from coordinate 883,911 downwards.
CGTACAGCGACTCATTGCCTCAGTACGAGATGCAGGCCGAGTGCCACGCCGTATAGAAGTCGAAGACCTCCGGCGAGCACTCCGGCGGACCGTACTGGCTGGCCTTGTCACCTACGTGCGGCAGATGCGCGTACGCGCCGACACCGGGCCGGTTGACGTGCAGCATCCCGGCCTCGAAGCGATCGAGGGCCTCGAACGCCCGGGTCTGCGACGCGGTGAACACGGTCCCGGACATGCCGTACTTCACCGAGTTCGCGATCCGCAGCGCGTCGTCGAAGTCCTCGGCGTCGACCACCGCGAGCACGGGACCGAACACCTCTTCCTGGGCCAGCTCCGCGTCCCACGGCACGTCCCGGATCACGGTCGGCTGCACATAACAGCCCTCCGCCAGATCCGGGCGCTCCTCGCGGCCGCCACCGCACACCACCTTGCCGCCGTCCCGCTGCGCGCCCGCGATCGCGGCGAGCGCCGCGTCGAGCCGTGCGGGGTCCACCACCGGGCACAGTTCGGAAGCCGCGTCGAAGCCGGGACCCACCCGCAGATGCGCGACCCGGGCGACGAGCCGCTCCAGGAACTCCTCGCGCACCCGTACGTCGACGACGGCCCGGCTGGTCGCCGAACACCGCTGCCCCGCCTGGCCGAACGCCCCGTGCACGACGGCGTCGACGGCCTTGTCGAGATCGGCGTCGTCGCACACCACGACCGCGTTCTTGCCGCCGAGTTCGAGCTGGGTACGCAGCAGCCGGCCGGCGCCGCCCGTGTGGATCGCCGTGCCGACGGGCAGCGAGCCGGTGAAGCTGATGCCGGCGACCGCCGGATTGGCGACGAGCGCCTCACCGGCCGCCGCGTCGCCCTGCACCAGGTTGAGCACCCCGTCCGGGAGCCCCGCCTCGTGGAAGACATCGACCAGCAGCGCCGAGGTCAGCGGCGTCAGCGGCGACGGCTTGAGGATCGCGGTGCAGCCGGCGAGCAGCGCGGGCGCCACCTTCCACATCGGGATGGCGAGGGGGAAGTTCCACGGCGCTATCAGCCCCACCACGCCGATCGCCTTGCGGAAGGTGTACGCGAACGTACGCTCCTCCTCGGCCGGGGCGGTGACCCCGCCGAGCAGCCGGGCCTGCCCGGCCGTGAACTCCAGGACCGCCATGGCCCGTTGGACCTCACCGGTGGCCTCCTTGAGCAACTTCCCCTGCTCGCGCGTGATCGCGTACGCCAGTTCCTGCGAGCGCCGCTCCAGGACGCGCAGCGCCTTCATCATGAACGCCGCCCGCTTGATGGGCCCGATGCCGCGCCAGTCGTCGAGCGCGCGCCGGGCCTCCTCGACCGCGAGGTCCACATCGGCGCCGCCGGACTCCGCGAACTCGCCCAGCACATCGGAGAAGTCGGCCGGGTTCACATCGGGGCGCCGCTGCCCCGACTGCGCCGCGACCCACTGCCCCCCGATGTGATTCTCCGTCAGATGCCCCGCCACTTCGAATCGTGTGTCGCCCGGTGCCACAGCCATGCCCCTGCTCCTTCGCAGCCGGTGGGATCGTCACCGCCACCTTCGCCCCGCCAACGGCGGGTGAACAATGGGTGATCTGCGAATACCGGGTATAGGGGGCTGCTATCGGGTGTTCGATGGCCCCGTCGGGCTCGTCGTGAATCCCCGGTACGAGCTACCCGAGCAGCTCGCGCAACGCATGTGCCGAGCCGGGGTCGTTGGGGGTGTACAGCTCCACCCGGTGGTCGGGATTGTCGGGCTGGAGCCAGACCTGGTAGGTCACGCCCAGCGCGCCCGCCCGCGGGTGCTGGAGGTGCATGGGCGCGGTCGTGCAGTCGCGGACGTCGCCCGCGGCCCACAGCTCGGCGAAGGTGTCGCTGCCCATCATGATCTCGCCGAGCAGCGCGGCGAGCCGCGCGTCGGTGGGGTAGCGGCCCGCCGTGAGCCGCAGATAGCCGACGTGGATCTCGGCGAGCTCGGTCCAGTTGCGGTAGAAGTCGCGCGCCTCGGGGTCCAGGAAGAACCCGCGGACGACCGACGGGCGGCGGTCCGGGGCCCGGGGCGCGTCGAAGTCGGAGCCCTGCCCGAACAGGGCGTGCCCGGCGCGGTTCCAGTCCAGGATGTCGCCGCGACGGCCGAGGATCACCGCCGGGGTGGCCTCGTCGATGGCCGCGAGGAGCGCGAGGACGCGGGTGTCAGGTGTCTCGTCCGGGGGCTCGACGAGCCGTGAACGCCCCGACTGACGGGCGAGGTTGTGCAGATGGGCGCACTCCACGTCGTCGAGCCGCAGCACCCGCGCCAGCGCGTCGAGGACCTGCTCCGATGCGGACTCGGCGAGCCCCTGCTCAAGCCGCGTGTAGTAGCCGGCGCTGACCCCCGCGAGCTGGGCGAGTTCCTCGCGCCGAAGACCGGGGACCCGCCGCGAGGTGCCGTACGTACGCAGGCCGACGTCGTCGGGTGTGACGCGGTCACGGCGGTTCTTGAGGAACGCTCCCATGCTCTCCATGTCTCAGACGGTAGGCCGTCGAGGAGCGACACGGGGGCCCGGAGGGTGTACCTGCGAGGTGTACCCACGCCAGTGGGATGGCTGCCGAAGGCGACCGACGCGCAACGTGATGGCCATGACGACGACACAGACACCCCCGCAGGACACGGCACCGACCCGCCGCACGGGCCTGCGCTCCTGGCTCGGCCTTCTCGTGGTCCTCGGGCCTGTCCTCCTGGTCTCCATGGACGGTTCAATCCTGTTCCTTGCCATGCCGAGCCTGTCCCAGGCACTCGCGCCGAGCGCGGGACAGGCGCTGTGGATCCTCGACGGCTACGGTTTCGCCGTCGGCTCCCTGCTGATCGCCTTCGGCAATATCGGCGACCGGTACGGGCGACTGCGCCTGCTGATGCTGGGGACCGCCGTCTTCGGGCTCGCCTCCGCGGCCGCCGCGCTCGCACCGACGCCGGAACTCCTCATCGTGTTCCGCGTGTTGATGGGTGTCGCGGGCGCCACGCTCCTGCCCTCCGCGCTCGCCGTGCTCAGCGAGCTGTTTCCCGACACACGGACGAGGGCGAGGGCGATCGGGATCTTCGCGGCGACGTTCGCCGCCGGTTTCGCGGTGGGGCCCGTCGCGGGCGGACTGCTCCTGGAGCGCTTCTGGTGGGGTTCGGTGTTTCTGGTGAACCTGCCCGTCGTCGCCCTGTTCCTGGTCGTCGCCCCGGTCCTGCTCGGCGAGGTGCGGGCCGCGGGGACGGGCCGGGTCGACGTGCCCAGTGTGGCCGCGTCCGCCGCCGGTCTGCTGTCCACGATTTACGGCCTCAAGCACCTCGCGGCCGAGGGCTTCGCCGTGCTGCCGGTGGCCTCCATGGCGGTGGGTGTCGCCCTGCTCGGCTGGTTCGCGTCCCGGCAGCGTGTGCTCGACGAGCCACTGATCGACTTCTCGCTCTTCCGGGACCGCGTCTTCACCGTCGCGATCATCACCGGCCTGCTCCCGCTGGCCGCCTGGTCGGCCGCCGCCTACCTGACCGGTGTCTACTTGCAGTCCGTCCTCGACATCGGCGTCCTGCGGGCCGCCCTGCTCGCCCTCCCCGGAGCGGCCGTGCTCACGGTCACCTCGGTGGTCGTGCCCGCCGTCGTCGAACGCCTCGGCAAGCGGCGGGTTCTGATCACCGGTCACTTCGCCGTCGCCGCCGGACTTCTCGCGCTGCTCGCCACCACCGTCACCGGCGGCATCGGCTGGTACATCGCCTCGACGGCCGTCGCCGGCGTCGGCTACGGCATCTCCTTCGCGGTGGTCGCCGACACCGCGGTCGGCGCGGTCCCCGCGGAGCGCGCCGGTGCGGCGGGCGCGATCGCCGAGACCAGCAACGAGATCGGCAACGCACTGGGCATCGCCGTCCTCGGCTCGCTGGCCGCCCTGGTCTTCCGGCTACAAGGCCCCGGCCTGGCGCCCACCCTCGACGAGACGCTCAAGGCCGGTGCGGACGCCGCGGCCACGGCGGACGCCAAGGCGGCCTTCCTGACCGGACTGCACCTGGTGGCGTTCACCGCGAGCGCCCTGCACCTCGCGCTGGGGGCGGCGGCCCTGCGCTGGCTCCCCAAGAAGTAGCCGCCCCGCAGTGCCTCAGCCACCTATGACGCCACCCGCACCGGATGCTCCAGAATCTGGTTGTTGAGGTAGCCCAGCCGGTTCCACGGGACGTGGTCCGGCTGGGTGCGGCCCGTGTCGTCGGTGGCGCGGACCGAGAGGGTGTGGTCTCCCGGGGCCGGGGTCCACGGGAACTGCCAGCGCGTCCAGGCGCCCGCCTCCGAGGAACCGGTGAGCCGGGCCTCCTGCCAGGGGCCCCGGTCGACGCTGTACGCCACCGAGGCGATGCGCTGCTCCCCGGCGAACGACCGTCCTCGTACGACCTGGGGCTCCGGCTTCAGGTGTGCGGGCCAGTCGAGTTCCACCAGGCTGGTCACCGGGAGTTCGTTGATGGGTGTGCCCAGGACGGGGCCGTTCGCAGGGTGTTCCGGGCCGATGAGGACGTAGTCCTCGGTGTTCCAGGGGACGTGGATCGGGCGACGCGACACCTCGATGCGGCCGACCCACTTGATGCTCGCCGCGCCCAGCCAGCCGGACACCACGACCCGGGCCGGGAAACCGTGGTCGGGCGGCAGCGGCTCGCCGTTCATGGCCAGGGCCAGGAGTGTGTCGTCGGCCATCGCCTTGTCCAGCGGCATGGGCCGCCGGGCCCCGCACTCGTCCAGCGCCACCGGCATGACATCGTGCGCGTCCGCGGTCACCCCCGCCGCCTCCAGCAGGTCCCGCAGCCGTACGCCGGTCCACTCGGCGGTGCTGACCGCGCCGCGGCCCCACGGCGTACCGGCGATGCGCTGCCCGTGCTGCCGGCCGAACAGCACCCGGCGGTTGCCCGCGCACTCGATCGTGCGCGTGACGGACACCAGCGGAAACGCCCGCCACAGATCGTCGTAGCCGAACGTGACGGGCGAGCGGACCGCGTCGCCGTCGATCCGAAGGGACCACTGGTCGGCGTCGATGCGGGGCGTGGGGGAGTGACTGCGGACGAAGAAGCGGTCGTTGGGGGTCAGATGGCCCGGCATCCGGTCCGCCCGCGTACCGAAGTCGAGTCCGGTACCGGTGTCCTCCATGAACTCGCCCGAGGTCGGCTTGACCACTCCGGGCACTGCGCTGATTGCCGTGTCGGTTGTCGTCATGCCCTCAGCTTCGGCCCGTGGTGTGCGGGCCGGTAGCCGCTTGTTCCCTATGAGCCCATAAGCGCGGTCTATGTCCTTAAGGGGTTGGGGTGTCCTGCGCCGCTCCCTTCGCCAGCTGCCGCGCGATCACCCGCAGCGCCAGCACCTCGTCCGCCCCCTCGAAGATCGACAGGACACGGGCGTCGACGAACAGGCGGGACACCGCGTACTCCTCGGCATACCCGTAGCCGCCGTGCAGCTGCTGCGCCTCGCGGGTGACCCACTCCGCCGCCCGGCAGGCCAGCTGTTTGACCTGGGCGGCGGCCAGCACACCGTCGCCCGCGGTGATGGCCCGCGCGGCGGTGGCGGTGAACGCGCGGCAGGCCGCGATGTGGGCGGCCATGCGCGCCAGCTTGGCCCGAGTGAGCTGGAAGGAGGTGAGGGGGTGGCCGAAGACGGGGCGTTGGCGCGCGTGGTCCACTGCCAGTTCCAGGGCCGCCTGCATCACGCCCACCGCGCGGGCCGCCGTCTGAAGGCGGGCGTTGGCGAAGGCCTGCATCTGCAGGTAGAAGCCACGGCCAAGCCCCTCGTCGAGGCCGATGAGGTTGCCCGCCGGAACGCGGAAACCGTCGAAGGTGACCTCGTACGAATGCATGCCGCGATAGCCGAGCGTGCGGATCGCGCGGCCGGACGCCGAACCGCCACCGTCCTGCGTGACCTCCCACTCGTGGCCCGGGAAGGAAGGCTTCTCGACGACGAACAGGGACAGACCGCGGTGGCCCGCCGTCCGGTCCGGCTGCGAACGGGCCAGTACCAGAAGGTAGTTGGCACGCCCGGCGAAGGTGCACCACGTCTTGACGCCGTTGAGGACCCAGTCGTCGCCGTCGCGCACGATGGTCGTGGTGATGCCGCCAACGTCCGAGCCGTGATTGGGCTCGGTGACGGCGACGGCGCACAGCTTCTCGCCGGTCGCGATCAGAGGAAGCCACCGTCGGCGCTGCTCCTCGGTGCCACCGCGCGCGATCGCCGTACCGATGATCTCGGGCCGGGTGATCAGCGAGCCCGCCGCGCCGAGCGAGGCCCGTGACAGCTCCTCCGTCACCACGACCATGCTCAGCAGCTCGTCGGCGCCGCCCTCGGCGAAGCCCCCGTACTCGGCGGGGATCGACAAGCCGAAGCAGCCCATCTCGGAGAGGCCGTCGACGATCGCGTCCGGGATGTCCTCGTCGCCCGCGTGGATGGCGTCGGCGACCGGCTTCACCTTCGCCTCGGCGAAGTCACGGAACGTGGAGCGCACCAGCTGCAGTTCGTCGGAGAGATGGCGCGCTGCCGCCTCACCACCGGCCGCCAGGACGCGTTCGGCGACGGCGTCCAGGAGCGCGGGCGCGCGCCCAGCGGCGACGTGCTCGGCGACCGCGTCGAGCGCCGACGTCCCGTCGATGCCCCACAGGGCCTCGCGGCCCGCCGCACGGCCCGCCAGGTCGGCCGCCGTGTCCGCGGCGAAGAGCAGCGCCAGGTCCGCCTCCGCCGCGCTGTGCGGGCCCAGGTCCAGCAGGTGGCGGGCGGCGGCGACCGCCGAGGACACCGAGGCGATGTCGTACGGAACGGTCTGGTCGTCGTCACTCGCGGGGGCCGCGGCGAGGCGAACGGAGGCCTTGGCGACCACCTCCTCCAGTGCCTCGACCAGCGCCGTCGCGCGCACCAGCGCGGTGGTCACGACGTCACCCGCTCGAAGACGGCCGCCAGGCCCTGCCCGCCGCCGATGCACATGGTCTCCAGGCCGTACCGGGCCTCGCGGCGGTCCAGTTCGCGCGACAGCGTGCCGAGCATCCGCACACCGGTCGCGCCGACCGGGTGACCCAGCGAGATGCCGGAGCCGTGCACGTTGGTGCGCTCCAGGTCCTTCTCGCCGAACTCCCACTCGCGCATCACGGCGAGGGCCTGCGCGGCGAATGCCTCGTTGAGCTCGATGAGGTCGATGTCCGAGAGGGTGAGCCCGGCCCGGTCGAGGGCGACGGCGCTCGCCGGGACGGGGCCGATGCCCATCGTCTTCGGCGGCACACCCGCCACACCCCACGACACCAGACGTACGAGCGGCCGCAGGCCCAACCGCTCGGCCCGCTCGGGAGTGGTGACCACACACATCGCCGCCGCGTCGTTCTGCCCGCTCGCGTTGCCCGCGGTGACCGTGGCCTCCGGGTCGGAGTGGCGCAGGATCGGCTTGAGACGGCCCAGGGACTCCAACGACGTGTCGGCGCGCGGGTGTTCGTCGGTGTCGATGACGGTTTCCTCGTCACCGCGGCGCCGGCCGGGCACCGTCACGGGCACGATCTCCTCGGCGAGGACACCGTCCGCCTGCGCCCGCACGGCGCGCTGGTGGGAGGCGAGGGCGAGCCGGTCCTGTTCCTCGCGGCCGATGGCGTACTCGCGGCGCAGGTTCTCGGCCGTCTCCAACATGCCGCCGGGCACCGGGTAGTGGCGGCCCCCGGCGGTGGAGCGGGCGCGCGCGAGGCCGTCGTGCAGTTGGACGGCGGCGCCCTTCGCGCCCCAGCGCATGTCGGTGGAGTAGAACGCGGCGTTGCTCATGGACTCCGTGCCGCCCGCCACGACGACGTCGTGCACGCCGGTCTGCACCTGCTGGGCGGCGTACAGCACGGCCTGAAGGCCCGAGCCGCAGCGGCGGTCGAGGTGGAGGCCGGGGACGGTGACGGGCAGGCCCGCGTCCAGGGCGACGACACGGCCGATGGCGGGCGCCTCGCTGTTGCCGTTGCAGTGGCCGAGGATGACGTCCTCGATGGCCTCGGGGTTGAGGCCGGTGCGATCGAGGAGGCCCTTGAGAGCGGCGACGCCGAGGTCGACGGCTGTCAGCGTCTTGAACATGCCGCCGTAGCGGCCGATGGGTGTGCGGACGGGTTCGCAGACGACGGCTTCACGCATGGGTGCTCCTTACCGGGTGAGGGGTGCGCGTAGGGGCTGACGGTTCAACTCACATGAAACGGCCGCCCGTTACCTCCAGGACCGTGCCGGTCATGTACGAGGACAGGTCCGAGGCCAGGAACAGCGCGACGGAGGCCACCTCCTCTACTTCGCCCGCGCGCCGCATCGGGATCTCGGCCATCTTCTGGTCCCAGGCCTTCTGCGGCATCGCCTCGGTCATGGCGCTGCGGATCAGGCCCGGCTGGATCGCGTTGACACGCACACCATGGTGGGCCATCTCCTTGGCCGCGGCCTTCGACAGGCCGATGATGCCGGCCTTGGCGGCGGAGTAGTTGGTCTGCCCGACCATGCCGACCTTGCCGGACAGCGAGGAGATGTTCACGATCGCGCCGTGCTTCTGTTCGCGCATCACGGCGGCGGCCTTGCGGGTGCCGTTCCAGGTGCCCTTCAGGTGGACGTCGATGACCTGGTCGAACTCGTCCTCGGTCATGGTGCGCATGGTGGCATCGCGGGTGATACCGGCGTTGTTGACCATGATGTCGAGGGAGCCGAAGGTGTCGATCGCGGCCCGGATCAGGGCGTCCACCTGGGCCGCCTCGGTGATGTCGCAGCGCACGGCGTGGGCGACGGCGGGGCCTCCGAGTTCCTTGGCGGCGGCCTCGGCGGCGTCCAGGTTGAGGTCGCCGAGCACGACCTTCGCGCCCTCGCGGACGTAGGCCCTGGCGATGGCGAGCCCGATGCCCTGGGCGCCGCCCGTGATGACTGCGGTCCTGTCGGCCAGTAGTGCCATGAGTCTCTTCAGCTTCCTGTGGTCGTGACGGGGTGCGGGTGCGCGGCTCGGCGGGGGCGGATGACGCCCGCCTCGCCGAGTTTCTCCAACTCGGCTTTGCTGAGACCGAGTTCGTCGCGGAGAACATCGTCGGTGTGCTGGCCGACCGTGGGCGAGGGCTCGGGCGGGGACTGGGTGTCGTCCATGACGACGGGGGAGCCGGGCGCCCAGTGCGCGGGGATGCCGCCCTGGCCGACGCGGGCCATCAGCGGGTTCTCGCGCAGGAGTTGGGCATCGTCGGCGGCCAGGTCGGCGAAGCTGCGGTACGTGGACCACAGCACGCGCGTGCGGCCGAGTGCCTCCTGGGCCTCGGCGAGGGTGTGTGCCGTGAACCAGTCTGCGAGCAGTTCGCCGAGGACCTTGCGGTGGGTGTAGCGCGCGAACTCGTCCGCGAAGTCGGCGCCGAGCGCGCGGCCGACGGCCTCGACGGCGCCGGTGAGCCCGGTCGCGGCCAACAAGCTCTGCCAGTGCCGGCCGGTGAGGGCGACGAGCATGAGGCGGCCGCCGTCGGCGGTGGTGAAGTCGCGGCCGAAGGTGCCGTAGACGTAGTTCCCGGAACGGGCGCGCGGGGCCGAGCCGAGCTGGGCCTCCGCGAGGTAGCCGAGGTTTCCGGCCGTCGCCAGAGCCACGTCCTCCAGCGCGACGCGGACCTGCTGCCCCTCCCCGGTGCGCAGCCGGTACCGTTCGGCGGCGAGCAGTCCGACGGCGAGGTAGAGCCCGGCGGCCACGTCCCAGGCGGGCATCAGGTGGTTGACCGGGTCGGGAGTGCTTTCCGGGCCGGTGAGCTGGGGAAAGCCCGTGGCGGCCTGCACGGTGTAGTCGACGGCGGCCGAGCCGTCCCGGCGGCCCGTGAGCAGCACGTGGATCAGGTCGGGGCGGCGGTCCGCCATGGCCTCGTACGAAAGGTCCTGGTAGCGCTCGGAGTTCGCGAGCACGATGCCGCCGCCCGGACCGCCCCCGGTGGCCAGGCCCGCGACGAGCTCGCGCCCCTCCTCGCTGCGCAGGTCGACCTCCACGGCGCGCTTGCCCTTGTTCAGTCCGGACCAGTACAGGCTCGTGCCGCTGTCGGCGAGCGGGTGCCGGGTGCGGTCCGGCGCGCCGTTCAGCGGCTCGACGCGGATGACGTCGGCGCCCAGTTGAGCCAGTGTCATCCCGCCGAGCGGGCTGGCCACGTAGCTGGACAACTCGACGATCCGCATGCCCTCAAGGGGGCGGGAGCGGGACGCCGTGGGGTGAGGCACGCGCTCTCCTCTCATTCCGTACGGGTATGTGGTGCGGGCTCAGGCCGGGAAGACCGGTCGGCGGCGTTCCAGGAACGCGGCCCGGCCCTCCAAGAAGCCCGCGCCGCCGAGCAGTTCGACCTGCGCCTCGGCCTCCGCGTCGAGGACCGCGTCCAGGTCCTGCGCCTCCTGGGCGAAGATCCGCTTCGTCGCGGCGACCATGGCGGGGGACGCGGCGGCGAGCCGCTCGGCCCGCTCCCGCGCCCGCACGGCCACCTTCTCGCCCTCGACGATCTCGCTGACCAGGCCGATCCGTTGCGCCTCGACGGCGTCCAAGTCCTCGCCGAAGAGGATGAGTTCCTTGGCGCGGGCCGGTCCGACGCGCTGCGCGAGGCTCCAGCTGAGACCGGTGTCGGCGGTGAGCCCGATCTTGGCGAAGGAGGCCGCGAACCGGGCGTCCTCGGCGGCCACGACGTGGTCGCAGGCGGCGGCGAGCCCGAGGCCAAGGCCGTACGCGCCGCCGCGCACCGCGGCGACCACCGGTTTCGTCGAGCACACCAGGGCGCGGGCCACGTCGCCCACGACGGCGAGGCGTTCGCGGGCGACGTGCGGGTCCTGCGACATGGAGCGGATGTCACCGCCCGCGCAGAACACCTCGCCCGCGCCGGTCAGCACGATCGCCCGGCACTCCGGATCCCGCTCGGAGTCCCGCAGCGCGGCGAGCAGTTCGCGCCGGTCGGCGAGGTCGAGGGCGTTGCGGCGGGCGGGCCGGTTCAGGGTGAGGGTGTGGACAGGTCCCTCGCACGTCACGTCCACGGCGGGTTCGATCATGACCGGGCCGCCCGCAGCAGCTGCTTGGCGATGATGACCTTCTGGATCTCGCTGGTCCCCTCGTAGATACGGAACAGCCGCGCGTCGCGGAAGCAGCGCTCGACGACGGTGCCGCGCATGTATCCCATGCCGCCGTGGATCTGTACGGCCAGGTCGGCGGCCTTGGAGACCATCTCGGAGCAGAACAGCTTGGCGGCCGACGGGCGGATCCTCACGTCCTCGCCGGAGTCGTACTTCTCGGCGGCGTCGAGGACCATGGCCCGGCCCGCGAGCACACCCGTCTGGATCTCGGCGAGCATGCCCTGGACGAGCTGGAACTCGCCGATGGGGCGGCCGCCCTGCTTGCTGGTCGCCGCGTGGGCGACGGACTCCTCCAGGATCCGCTCGGCCATCCCGACGCACAGCGCTGCGATGTGCACACGCCCGCGTACGAGGGACCGCATGGCCGTGCCGAAGCCCGCGCCCTCCTCGCCGCCGACGAGCGCGGCCTTCTCCACCCGTACGTCGTCGAAGAACACCTCGGCGGTCCAGGCGCCCGCCTGCCCGGTCTTGGCGTCCTTCGGGCCGACCGTGACGCCCGCAAGACCCGCCTCGACGAGGAACACCGAGATGCCCGTCGTCCCGGACGCCTCCTCGCCGGTGCGCGCGAAGACCACGAACAGGTCGGCGAGCGGGGCGTTGGTGATGAACCGCTTGCTTCCGTTGATGACATAGCCGTCGCCCGTGCGGACGGCGCGCGTGGTCAGGCCCGAAGGGTCGGAGCCCGCCTCCGCCTCGGTCAGCGCGAACGACGCGACGGCGCCCTCCGCGAGCCGGGGCAGCCAGTGCTTCTTCTGCTCCTCGGTGCCCGCGTTGTCGAGGACCTTGCCGGCGATGCCGTTGTTGGTGCCGAACATCGAGCGGAAGGCGGGTGTCGTGTACCCGAACTCGAAGGCGAGCCGGACGTCCTCGGACAGGCTCGCCCCGAGGCCCCCGTACGCCTCCGGCAGCGTGTATCCGAACAGGCCCATCTCGACGGCCTTGCGGCGGACGTCCTCCGGTATGGCGTCCGTCTCCTCGATCTCGTCCTCGCGCGGAACGACGTTCTCCCGTACGAGGGTGTGGACGGCGGCGACGACCGCCTCGAACTCCTCGGCTTCCATCGTGAATCTCCTTTCCGGATAGGTCAGTTGAGAGGGGTGAGGTGCGCCAGTGCGTCCACCGCGAGTGCGCCCTCGCCCGCCGCGCCGAGCAGCAGCGGGTTGACGTCCAGCTCCGCGAGCTCGTCGGCGAGGTCGGCGGCCAGCCAGGACAGGCGGGCGATCGTGTCGGCGGCGGCCTCGACATCACGGGCGGGCTTGCCGCGCACCTCGCCGAACAGGCGGCTGCCGCGCAGGGACAGCAGCATGCGGCGGGCGCCGGCCGGGTCGACGGGGGCGACGGCGACCCGGCTGTCGGCGAGTGCCTCGACGAGGATGCCGCCGAGCCCGGTGACGACGACGGGGCCGAACACCGGGTCGTTCTTGACGCCGACGATCAGTTCGGTGCCGCTGCCTTCGGCCATCCGCTGGACGAGCACGCGGGCGTCGTCCACACCCGCCTCACGGGCGATGCGCAGCACGTCATCGGCCGCCTCGCGCACGGCGTCCGCACCGTCGAGGCCGAGCCGGACGCCGCCGATGTCGCTCTTGTGCCCGATCCGCTCGGACAGCAGCTTCACGGCGACGGACCCGCCCAACTCCTCGGCCGCGGCTGCGGCTTGATCCGGAGTCGCGGCCGGTCGCGAGGCGGCGGTGCGCACTCCGTAGGCGGCGATGACCCGCGTCGACTCGTACTCGTCGAGCTGGGTGCGGCCCTCCGCGCGGGCGCGGGAGAGGACGGCGCGCGCGGCCTCGGTGTCGACGTCCGCGGGCCGTACGGGGGCGGGCAGCGCGGGCCGCATGCTGAAGTCGGCGAGCAGGCCGAGGGCGCGGGCCGCCTGAGCGGGATCGGTGTAGCAGGGGATGCCCAGCTCGCGCAGCCGGGTGCGGGGACGGCCGCTGCCGCCCGTCCACACGACGACGAAGGGACGCTCGGTCGAGCGGTACGCCTCGTCGAGGGCCTCGATGAGCGTGTCGGCGCAGTTGTCCGCGCAGCCCAGGAGCACGGCGATCATGTCGGTGCCCGGGTGCTCGACGGCCACCTTCAACGAGCGCCGCAGGATGTCGGGTTCGGCGACAAGGGTGCCGGTGAGGTCGACGGGGTTGCGCGGGGACCCGTAGACCGGGATGGCGGCGGCCATGGTGCGCTGCCACTCCTCGTCCCAGGCGCGGACCTCGATGCCGTGGCCCGCCGCCGCGTCCGCCATCAGGGCGCCCGCGCCGCCGGAGACGGACAGCGAGGTGAGCCTGCGCCCCGCCGCGCGGCGGCCGGTGGAGAAGATCTGGGCGGCCTCCAGCATGGACTCGGGACCGTCCACGCGCAGGATGCCGTACTGACTGACCGCACCGTCGAAGACGGCGTCCTCACCGGCGAGCGAGGCCGTGTGGGACTGGGCGGCGCGCGCGCCCGCCTCGGAGCGGCCGACCTTGACGGCGATGATCGGCTTGTCCCGCTCGTGCGCCTCCCGGGCGGCGTCCAGGAGACGGCGGCCGCCGGTGACACCTTCGAGGTAGGCGAGGATCACCTTCGTATCGTCGCTGCGCACCAGGCCGTCGACCAGCTCGGCGACCGAAAGGTCCAACTCGTTACCGGTGTTGAGGTAGTGGGATATCCCGATGCCGAGGTTCTGGGCGGCGTTGAAAACGAAGCCGCCGAAGGCGCCGCTCTGGCTGAGGAAGGCGATCGGCCCCTCGACGAGGTCGGCGTCCTCGTCGAGCGCGGAGGTGAAGGTGGGCAGCGCCCGCTCGCGGGAGGCGATCATGCCGAGGCAGTTGGGGCCGAGGACCCGCACCCCGCTCTCGGCGATCGCCGCCCTCAGGTCCTCCTGCAACTCCACGCCACGGCCGCCGACTTCGGCGAAACCGGAGGCGCCCAGGATGGCGGCGGGGATGCCTCGGCGGCCGCAGGCTCGGACGGCGTCGGCACACTGCTCGGCCGACAGCATGATCATGGCGAGGTCGATGTCCCCGTCGATGTCGTCCAGGCCGCGGTAGGCGGTCAGGCCCTGCACCTGATCGCGCTTGGCGTTGACGGGAAGGATCCGGCCCGCGAACCCGAACCGCTTGAGGTAGTCGACGGGCCGTCCCGACAGCTTCGTCGGGGTGTCGGAGGCGCCGAGGATCGCGATGGAGCGGGGATGCAGGAGGGCGTGGAGCGGGTTCAGGGCGTCGTCGGTGTAGGGGTGGGCTGCGTGCTGCTGCACGGTTTCTCCTCGGGACTGCGAGACACGAAGTACGAGTAGGGGAAGGTCAGTTGACGGCAGCGGACGACGCCTCGGCCTGTTGCTCCTGGTCGATGGTCCTGGCCGACAGGGTGAGGAAGGCGCGGGCCGCGACGAGCGAGATGACTCCGAGGAGGACCACGAACAGGACCGGGAGCACGATCGTCCCGGAGGCGGACAGCAGCGACTGGAGGATGACCGGCGCCAGTCCGCCGAGCACGCCCGCGAGCCCGTACGCCGTGGAGATGCCGGTGTAGCGGACCTTGGCCGGGAAGGCCTGGGCGAACATGCCCGCGATGATCGCGTAGTACATGACGTCCGGGATGGTCGCGAGGACCGCGCCGGTCACGGCGAGCGGGAAGCTGCCGGTGCCGATGAGGGCGAACATGACCGGGATCGTCGGGATCTGGCAGGCCAGGATCACGGTGACGGCCTTGCGGACGCCCCAGCGGGTGGCCAGCACGGCGCCGAGCGGCTGCACGAAGAACTGCACGATGCTGGCGACCAGGATGACGGTGAGGAAGTCCTGCCGGTCCATGCCCACTTCGCCGGTCGCCCAGGACAGGGCGAAGGTGTCACGGGCGTAGACGATGGCGAAGACGGTGAACGCGGCGCCGACACCGAGCAGCAACAGCTTGGAGTGCTCCCGGAACAGCGTGACGACCGGCACCTTCACGGTCTGGTCGGCGGCCCGCAGCGACACCATCGCCGGGGACTCCTCCAGGCTGAGCCGGATCACCAGGCCGATGATCACCAGCAGGGCGGAGGCCAGGAACGGGATCCGCCAGGCCCACGCGAGCAGTGCGTCGTCGGAGAGCCGCCCGACGGCGAGGAAGGACAGCGTGGCCAGGATGCGGCCCGTGGGGGAGCCCTGCTGGGCGAAGGCCGCGAACATGAAACCGCGTTCCTTCTTGGCGTGTTCGGTCGTGATCAGGACCGAACCGCCCCACTCACCACCGAGCGCGATGCCCTGCACCGTACGGAACAGGGTCAGCAGGATCGGCGCGGCCACACCGATCTGCCCGTACGTCGGGAGACACCCGATGCCGACCGTGCTGACACCCATCAGCAGCAGCGTGGCGACCAGCGCCTTCTTGCGGCCGAGGCGGTCGCCGAGGTGGCCGAAGAGGATGGCGCCGAGCGGGCGGGCCAGGAAGCCGACCCAGAAGGTGACGAAGGAGAGCAGTACGCCGACCGCCGGGGGTACGTCGGCGAAGAACAGCGGGGCGAACACCAGGGCGGAGGCGGTGCCGTAGACGTAGAAGTCGTACCACTCGATGGTCGAGCCAAGGTAGGAGGCCCAGCCCGCCTTGCGGGCCATCTTCTCCTCTGCGGGAAGTCGTGTGCTCGGCATCTCGTCGCGTCCTTCCGGTCGATGCAACGTGATCGCGCTCACAGGGAAGCTATGGCTGCCGACTGGTTTCGTCTAACACCAAAGTTCCCTACCGTTGATTCGGCTGCGCGACACAATCACTGATGACCTGCGAGGGAACGGGAGTTCACGTGGAATTGCGGCACCTGCGGTCGTTCGTGACGGTCGCGGAGGAGCTCAACTTCCGGCGGGCGGCGGAGCGTCTGCGGATGTCGCAGCCACCGCTGTCCCAGCAGATCAAACGCCTTGAGCACGAGGTCGGCGTCGCGCTGCTGCGCCGCACCACGCGGCAGGTGGCCCTCACAGCGGCGGGGGAGGCGTTCCTCACGGAGGCGCGGCGGGCGCTGCGGGCCGTGCAGGAGGCGCCGGTCGCCGCGCGCCGGGCCGCGAGCGGGCAGACCGGTGTGGTGCGGCTCGGGTTCAGCGGGCCCACCTCCCACGAGGTGCTGATCCTGATGACCCGGAAGTTCCGCGAACACCGCCCGCGCGTCCGCCTGGAGATCCACGGCCCGGTGTACGGAGGCGAGTTGGTGACACGGCTCACCGGCGACGAGATCGACGCGGGCCTGATGCGGCTGCCGGTCGCGGGCACCGGCATCCAGGCACGCGAACTGACCCGGCACGGCATCGTGGTGGCCCTCCCTGCGGGCCACCGACTCGCCACGCGCCAGGATGCCGGCGTGTCCGACATCCTGGAGGAGCCCGTCGTCAGCCACCCCACCAACCGGGGCGCGGGCATCGTGGCACTGATCCACAGCGCCTATCTGGCGCACGGGTCGAGCCCGCGCATCGTCCAGGAGGCGCCCGACACCCACACGATCCTGACGCTGGTCGGCGCCGGTGTGGGCATCGGCTTCGTGCCGTCCTCCGCCAGCCACCTCAAGGTCCCCGGCGTGGTCCTCATCCCGGCCCGCGACATCCCGCCCCTGCCGCTCGCCCTGGCGTGGCGCGCGGACGACCCGAATCCGGCGCTGCATGCGCTGATCGATCTGCTGGATGAGATCGCGGCGGACTGCGCGGGTTCCACGGGGTGACCGGGCAGGGGCGGTCAACCAGGGGCGGTCAACGGCCCCCGGAGTCGAAGCCCCCGCGACCGTTGTCCGCAGAGGCCCGCCGCCAGAGGTCTCGCAGGGCCGCGTTGACGGCGGCGGGTTGCTGGGTGTGCGGGTAATAGCCGGGCAGGCGCAGCAGCCGGGCACCGACGGCGGACGCGACGGCCTCGGCACAAGCGATCAGCGGCTCGCCGGCGTAGGTGCGATACGGCCCCGGTGCGTCCTGCCAGGTCCCGCAGATCACCAGCGTCGGCCACGGGGCGGCGCGCAGCGGTTCCAGGGGGACCGTCGCCTCCCACACCGGGCGTTCGCGCATCGACGTGGCGACGGCCCGCAGACGCTGCGGAGTGGGGGCGGGCATGGCCACGCCCAGTCCCTCCGTGGAAGCGCGCAAGTACTGCTCCGGCGTGACGGAATCCGGCACACCGGCGCTCTCCCGTACCCGGCGCAGCATGGCCTCGACCGTCGGGTGGCCGGCCGCCGCGGAGAACGCGGCGGGCTGGATCAGGGCCAGCGAACGCACGAGGTCGGGCCGGCGGCCGGCGGCGAGCATGGCCGCCAGGCCGCCGTTGCCGTGACCGACCAGGTGTGCGCCGTCCTCCTGGCGCGCCAGGAGTTCCACCAGGTCGTCGGCGTCGGTGTCGAAATCGCTGCGGTCGGTGTCGGGGCTGCGGCCGTAGCCGCGGCGGTCAACGAGCAGCAGGCGGCGACAGTCGGCCAGCGGTCGTTGGGCGGCGAAGCCGTACGCCTCGTCGTCGCCCCACGTAAAGATGTTGTGCGCGAAGACCGCGGGCGCACCGTTGCCGTTGGTCTCGCCCCAGGTCGTCACATGAACGATGGCCATCAGGCTGCTCCGCTTCCCGCCTTCGAGAGGTCGAAGGGGGCGGGGGTGTGGCCGTCCCAGATCCGGCGGGAGGCCTGTTCCGGGTAGGGCAGGGTCTCCGGAACGACGTCCATGACGCGGGTGAGACGCCGGTCAGGTCGGTGAGCGGCCCATCCGGCGTCCTCGGTGGTGACGAAGCGGATCCATGCCTCCCTGAACGCGCGGGAGAGTACGAGGGCCTCGGAGGTCGGCTTCTCGCCGAGGAGCTGCCTGCCGACGGGACTGTCCAGGGTGCCGAACGCCAGCGGAATGTCGAGGCTGTGGCACGCGCCCAGGGCGCCACCGAGGGCGGGAGTCGACCAACACAGTTCGAACAGGTACGAGATGCCACCGGCCGCGGCGTTCGCCTCGGCGAGCTGCTGTGACGGCATCCGGAAGAGCGCGTCGGAGTACACCGTCTCCATCAACTCCTCCGGGTCCGCCTGCGGGAACTCGGCGCGGTAGCGGTCCGCGCCGTGCGGCTGCGGGGCGAGCAGTTCCAGGGCCGCGCGGGCATCCTGTTCGGTGAAGGTTCCTCGCCGTCCGCTCATGACGCTGAAGAACCGGAACTCGTCGCGTGCGTGGCCGACGAGCAACTCAATACCCCGCGCGCGCCCGCCACTCAGGGCGGGCCAGGGCGTCTCGGGGAGGACCTCGCCGTCGACCACCGGGCACAGGGCGGTGCCGGTCTCGGTGAGCCGTCCCCAGCGCTCCCGGTGCGCGTGGAGGCCGGCGTTGAAGGACGTGAGCTCTGCCGCGAGGTGCCAGGGGTCGATGTCGCGCCATGCCGCGGCGGTGGGGGCCGTCGCGCCGAGCCGGTCGGAGAGTGCGGCGGTGGCTTGCCGTGCCAGCGCGGGAGTGCTGTGCAGTCCCGGCACCGAGTGGGCGATCGCCCGCCGGAACAGGCCGCGCGCCCGCGGCATGGTCAAAAGGGCGGCGACCGACCCAGCCCCGGCGGACGTTCCGCCCACAGTGACCTGGTCGGGGTCCCCTCCGAAGGCGGCGATGTTCCGCCGAACCCACTTGAGCGCCGCGATCTGGTCGAGGAAACCGCGATTGGGCGGAGCGCCGTCCAGGTACGCGAAACCCTCCGCGCCCACGCGGCAGTTGATGGTCACCACGACGATCCCCGCCTCGGCCAGCGCCGCCGGGTCGTACATCGGGTCGCCCGAGACCGCCGAGAGGTAGCCGCCGACGGGGATCCACACCAGCACCGGCAGCCCGGCCGACCCTGGGTCCGGAGTGCCGATGTCGAGGGTCAGCCAGTCCGTGCCCTGCGGTGGGCCGGTGTCGACCGGGAGGGACAACGGCACGACAGGACCGAACTCCGTGGCCTGTCTCGTCCCCGCCCAAGGGTGTGCGGGGGCGGGTGCCGCGAAGCGGAGCGCTCCGACCGGGGGCAGGGCGTAGGGGATGCCTCTGAACACCGCGTGGCCCTGCCGCCGGCGCCCCTGCACCACGCCTTCGACGGTTCGCACTCTTGGCTGCTCGGGCAGTCGCAGAGACATGACACTTCCCCTCATCGAGTGGACCAGGTAATAAGTCATCTGTATTATGTCAACCGTATTGGAAAGTGTTCCTGGCGGCAAGGGAGGGGTCGGCGATGCCGAAACAGGTGGATCATCGCGGGCGCCGCGAAGCCATCGCCCGCGCGCTGTGGCGCGTGGTGGAGCAGCGGGGTGTGTCGCATCTGACGATGCGTGTGGTGGCGCAGGAGGCAGGCATCTCCCTCGGGCAGTTGCAGCACTACTTCGCTTCCCGGGCCGCCATGCTCTCCTTCGCCATGGACTTCGCCTCCGAGCAGACCTCGATGCGAGTCGAACGGAATCTCGCGCAGCTGGGTGACCGCCCGCACCCCCGCGACGTCCTGCGGCTGACACTCGCGGAAATGCTCCCCCTGCACGCGGACGCCCGCGCCACCAGCCGGATGAGCGCCGCCTACGTGCTGGAGGCGCTGCACGACGAGGCCGTTCACGAACAGGCGCGCCGCGGCCTGCTGCAAGGGCGGGACCTCGTCGAGCAGCTGATTCGCCAGGCGATCGCCGACGGGCACATCGACGCCGCCCGGGACCCGCACGCCGAGACCAACCTGCTCCTGGCCCTCACCGGCTTCACCCCCCTGATCGAGCTCGGCGTGGTCGGCCCCCAGGAGGCGCTCGACGCGATCGACGTGCATCTGGACAGGCTGTTCAGCGGGGACGGCCAGAGCGTGTGAGGGGCGGGCCCCGCAGGTCCGCGCGGCGACGCGACCTATAGTCGGCTTCATGAGTCGTTGGCAGGAACTGACCGGTGGAAAGTCCGGCGGCGAGTACGCCGCCCGCTTCGAGGCACTCGCGCGCAGCGGGAAGGACATGCATGGAGAGGCCTCGTTCTGCGCCGCCCTCGTACCCTCCGGAGCCCGCGTGCTCGACGCCGGGTGCGGCACAGGGCGGGTCATGATCCGGCTCGCGGAACTGGGGTACGACTGCGTGGGCATCGACCTCGACGCCTCCATGCTCGACGTGGCGCGGGAGCGGGCGCCCCAACTGCCCTGGTTCCAGACCGATCTCGCCGAGTTCGACCCGGCCGCGCTCGGCATCGCCACGGACTTCGATCTCGTCGTCGCCGCCGGCAACGTCCTGCCACTGCTCACCCCCGGCACCGAGGCGACGGTGGTCGAGCGCCTGGCCGCGACCCTGCGCCCGGGCGGCCTGCTCGTCGCGGGCTTCGGCCTGGACGCGGCCCACCTGCCCGTGCCACCCACCATCACGCTGCCCGAGTACGACGCCTGCTGCGAGGCGGCCGGACTGACCCTCGTGGACCGGTTCTCGACGTGGGACGCCGCGCCGTACGACGACGGCGGCTATGCGGTCAGCGTCCATCGCGCCGACACCTGAAGAGACCCGCGTGGACGTGCCCTCCGTCACCGCCTGCCCTACGCTCCATGGGCATGCTGATCGAGCACCGTGGAAAACGGCCCGTGGTCCCCGAATCCGCCTACGTCGCTCCGTCGGCCGTGCTGTGCGGTGCGGTCGTCCTGGGTGAGCGCGCGCGTGTCCTGCACGGAGCCGTCCTCACCGCGGAGGACGGCGAGGTGCGCACCGGCCGGGACGTCGTGGTGATGGAGAACGCCCTGGTACGGGGCAGGGGGCGGCACCCCGCCGTGCTGGGTGATTCCGTGCTGATCGGGCCGCACGCGCACATCAACGGGGCGCGCGTCGAGGACGAGGTCTTCGTGGCCACAGGAGCGTCGATGTTCCCCGGCGCGGTGGCGGGGACACGGTCGGAGCTGCGGATCAACAGCGTGCTGCACGTCAACTCGCGGCTGGGCCCGGACACCGTCGTGCCCATCGGCTGGATCGCTGCCGGTGACCCGGCGCGGCTGTTCTCTCCAGACCAGCACGAGGAGTTGTGGGAGGAGCAGGAAGGCTTGGACTTCCCGGGCACCGCCTACGGTGTACCGCGCGGCACACCGATGCGGGTGGTGATGGAGCGTCAGATCGACTTCTACGGCGAGCACATGGACGACAGGGCCCTGCCCGACTGACGGGTGTGCGTGTGCGTGTGCCGTGCGGGGCAGGGCCGGGCCGGGCCGTGGGTCTCAGTCCAGCACCGCCGTCGCCTCGACCTCGACGAGTACGTCGGGCTCGAAGAGGCAGTCGACCCCGATCAGCGAGGCCGGGGGAAGCCGGTCGCCGAGGCCCAACTCCCCGGCCACCTGGCCGACTCCGGCCATGAACGCGTCGATCTTCTCGGGCGCCCACCGCACGACGTAGAACGTCAGCCGCACCACGTCGTCGAAGGTCGCGCCCGCGCCCGCGAGACCCGTCGCGGCGTTGCGCAGCGCGTGGGCGACCTGGCCGGCCAGGTCGCCCGGCGCGACCCGGGTCCCGTCCGGGGTGCGGGCGATCTGACCGCTCACGTACACATGGCGCGTGCCGGTGGCGACGGCGACGTGGTGGTAGGGGGTGGGCTGCGGCATGCCGGCGGGGGTGAAGTGGTGCACGGTCATCGGGGGCTCCTGACGTCGGATCGGCTTGGCGGTATACCTTTGCTACCTGGTGCACGAAGGACACTTCAACGGAACCAGGTTTCGGCATGGATACCGCCCCCGCCCCGGACAGCGAACTCCGCGTCACCGCGCCGCACCGGGAACTCCTCGACCAGGTGCTGGACAAGTGGTCGCTGAGCGTCCTCAACGAACTCTGCGAACGCCCCCGCCGGTTCAACGAACTGCGCCGCGCCATCCCCGCGGTGACACAGAAATCGCTCACCGCCACGCTCCGCCGACTGGAACGCAATGGCATCGTCGAGCGCGAACTGCTCAGCTCACGTCCGGTCGCCGTCGAGTACCGGATCACTCCCCTCGGCAAGACACTCCGGCGCCCCATCGATGTCCTGCTGGACTGGGCCACGACCCACATGCCCGAGGTCGAACGCGCACGCCTGACCTTCGACACGGAGTGAACCGGCAGGCGAGGTCATGGCTTCCACCACATGTCTGCACACCGCCTTCACGCAGGTGGGGGCTGTTACCCGGTTATGACATGGCGATCTTGACGGTAAGGGTCGGTGGGCAAGTAGGTTCGTGATGCACCGATTTACCATGACGAACCGGCGTTCACCCGCCGGAAGGAGGGGGCGTTCCATGGGTTCCCATGCCCGACCCAACCGACTGCACAAGACTGGAGCCAGATTCGCGACGGTCGCGCTCTTCGGCGCCGTCCTGCCGATCACCGCCGGTGGCATCGCCCAGGCCGCCACGCCGGCCGCCACGCACTCCGCCGAACAGAACGAGGGCGCGCCGGCCGCGGACGCCCAGGACGTCCCCGACGTCGCGGCCGAGCACGCCTACCTCCTGGACGCCCGCGACGGCAGCCAGGAGCGCGAGATGTGGGCCGGTGCCAAGGCCGACGAGAGTGTGTCGATGGCCAGCACGACGAAGATCATGACTGCTGTGGTCGTGCTCAAGCACCCGGAGTGGCTCGACCGGCAGATCACGGTCAAGCAGGAGTACCGCGACTACGTCCAGGAGAACGGCGCCAGCACCGCCGACCTCCAGACCGGCGACAAGCTGACCGCCCGTCAGCTGCTGCACGCCATGCTGATCCCCTCCGGCGGAGACGCCGCGATGGCCCTCGCCGACAACTACGGCAACGGGGCCACCACGGAGGCGCGGATCGCCGACTTCTTGGCTCAGATGAACGCCGAAGCGGCCCAACTGGGCATGACCGGCACCCACTTCGACTCGTTCGACGGCATCTCGCACGGCGACAACCGCAGCACCGCCCGCGACCTGGCCAAGCTCGGCCAGCGCGCCATGCTCCAGCCGATCTTCGCCGACGTCGTGAAGCTGAAGAAGTACGAGGCCGAGGCCCCGGCGGCCAACGGCCGCACCCGGTACTACACCTGGGAAACCACCAACGACCTGCTGAGCAGCTACGACGGCGCCCTGGGCGTCAAGACGGGCAGCGGCGAAGAGGCCGGCTACTCCCTCGTCTTCGCCGCGAAGCGCGACAACCGCACCCTTGTCGGCGCCATCGTCGGCGCCGACAAGGAGGTCTTCGGCGACGCCACGAAGATGCTCGACTGGGGCTTCTCGCACTGACGCGACGACCCGTCACGCCGTACGAAGCCGTCGAAGGCCCGCTGAACCCCGGCGGGTTCAGCGGGCCTTCGACGTGGTCGGGGCAGCCGCTCAGTCCTCCGGCGGAGGCGGCGGCACCGGGGCGCCCGCCGGAGGCGTGATCTTCGAGTACGTGCGGGAGACCGGTGTCCCGCCGCCCGCGGACTCGTCGTGCTGCTCCGGGCGGTCCTCCGGCGGCAGCAGCGCGGCGCGCTTGGCGCCCGGGTCCCAGCCGGTCTCCACGATCCGCTTCTGCCAGGTGATGGCCGCGGCCAGGATCAGCAGGCCGACCACGAGCATGAGGACCACACCCGCGACGTCACCCGCCTTGGCGACGTTGCCGAGGATCAGGCCGAGCCAGCCGAAGTCGGCGTCGCCGAACGTGGTGTTGGCCGAGCCGAACGAGCCGAGCACGCCCAGCAGGAACGCGGGCAGGAACGTGATCAGCACGCCGTTGAGGAACGACCCGATCGCCGCGCCGCGGCGCCCGCCCGTCGCGTTGCCGAAGACACCCGCCGCACCACCGGTGAAGAAGTGCGGGACGAGACCGGGCAGCACCAGGGCCGTCCCGAAGGCCGGCTTGAAGACACCCACCAGCAGCCCCAGGCTGACCAGGCCGCCGACGAACGAGCAGATGAAGCCGACGAGCACGGCGTTCTGCGCGTAGGGGAAGACGATCGGGGCGTCCAGGGCGGGGATGGCGCCGGGCACGACCTTCTGCGCGATGCCCTGGAAGGCGGGGACCAGCTCGCCGAGGATCGTACGGACACCGAACAGGATGACGGCGACGGCGATGCCGAACTGGAGACCCTGGTTGACCGATGACATCAGGTAGTTGCCGACACCCGTGGAGGCCGTGCCGCCGTCCGTCGCGAACGCCTTGAACGCCTCGGTCCTGCCGACCTTCGCGAGGAACACGATGGCCATGATCATGTAGATGAGCAGCATCGACAGGGCGGTGGCCACCATCGAGTCACGCAGGAAGCGCAGGCCCTCGGGAAGGTTCATCTCCTCCGTCGAGCGGCTCTTCTTGCCGACGGCCTGCCCCGTGGAACCGGAGAGGATGTACCCGGCGGTCCCGAAGTGCCCGACGGCGACGGTGTTGTTGCCGGTGACGCGCTTCGTCCAGGGATGTGCGAAGGCGGGCATCGAGACGAGCATGATGCCGAGCAGCACCGCGCCGGCGACGACCACGATCCACGAAGTGACACCGGCGGTCGCCATCACCATCGTCAACAGCGTTGCCATGAACAGCATGTGATGGCCGGTCAGAAACACGTACGACAGCGGCGTGAAGCGGGCGAGCAGCAGGCTGACGAGGAAGCCGAGGATCATCAGCCATGCCACCCGCGAGCCGTACTCGGCCTGCGCGATGCCGACGATCGCCTCGTTGGTGGGGATCACACCGTGCGAACCGGTGGCACCCGTGATCATCGTGCCGAGCGGGGCGAGCGAGTTGGTGACCAGCGT
Source organism: Streptomyces sp. NPDC002795 (assembly GCF_042888725.1). Lineage (NCBI taxonomy): Bacteria > Bacillati > Actinomycetota > Actinomycetes > Kitasatosporales > Streptomycetaceae > Streptomyces > Streptomyces sp. NPDC002795. Next base: position 859,222 of record NZ_JBIAQB010000001.1, on the reverse strand, counting down.
CGCGCCCGCGCCGATCAGCAGAAAGCCGAGGGTCGCCTTGATGGCTCCGCCGATGACCTGACCGGCACTCTTCTTCAGGGCGATGAGGCCGACGGCCGTGATGATGCCGATGAGATAGGCGGGGACGCTGAGGAACTCGTTGACGATGAATTTCGCGATGTCGACGAGGGTGTTCATACGGACTCCTGGGGAGGGGAGCGGTGCGGGCGGAGGATCAGACGTCGTAGAGGTCGCGCATCGCCGCGTCCACCTCCTTGGTGCTGGTGAAGTCCTCGATCACCCGCACCGGCACCCCTACGTCGCCGAGCGTCCGCGCGATCTCCCGCGACGTCATGATGGCCACCGCCTCGGACGCCTTGCCCTTCGCGGAGATGGTGTCGGTCGCCTCGGTGGTGATGTACCGGCCCCACTTCCAGCGGTCGAGCACCTTGTCCAGCGTCGACTTGAGGAACAGGCTCGTGCCGACCCCGTTGCCGCACACCGTCAGGATCTTGTGCATGCCGTGCCCCGAGCCCTTGGACGCGGGCCGTTCGGGCGTGCTGCCGGACGGTGCCGGTGCCGGTGCCGGTGCCGGTTCCGATTCCGGTGCCGCGTCCCCTACGAGGATCTGCCGCAGGGCCTCCGGTGTCGGTGCGCGGTCGAGGGCCGCGGAGGTGTCCGGGTCGGCGAGCAGCCGGGCGAGGGCGCCCATCGCCTGGGTGTGTGCTCCGGCGTCCTCGGCGGCGAGGGCGACGACGAGGTGCACCGGGTCGTTGGTCTCGTGCCCGAAGCTCACCGGCGTCGAGAGCCGGACCCACGACATGCCCGTACGCAGGACGGCGGGGGAGGGCCGGGCGTGCGCGAAGGCGAAGCCGGGCGCGATGACGATGTAGGGGCCGTTCTCCTGGACGTTGCGGAGCATCTCCTCGGTGTACGTGTCCGTGCTCACGTCCGTGGAGACGAGCAGGTCACCGGCGGTGCGGACGGCGGACTGCCAGTCGGGGGCGGCGACGTCGAGGCGGATGGCCTCCACGGGGATCAGATCGCTCAGTTCACTCATACGAGCAGTGGTCCCGAGCCGCGGTCCCCGTGTCAGCACGACACGCCGGGTGAAGACACCTTCGTTATGAGGTTCCTCCGTGCGACGGCCGGCACACGCGGAGGCGGCCCCGCCGAAGCGGGGCCGCCTGCGTGACGCGTCATGCGAAGGGGCACAGCCCCGGGGTGACCTCAGCGACCGGCGTAGTCGTAGTACCGGTGGTGGTGCTTCCAGGCGCCGACGTTGTGGTGGGCCGCCAGCGAGTTGGAGACCGTGACTCCGTCACGGCCGCCGACGTTGACGAATTCCTGACCTGCGACACCGGCGTGGTTGTACACGTGGCTGCTGTCGTGACGGCTGTCGTCGACGTCGGCGACGGCGGGGCCGGCGGCCAGGAATCCAGCCACCGAGGCGACGGCGACAGCGGCTGCGATGCGACGCACCATGAACTTCTCCTTCTGAAAGGGATCAAGTGATCACTTAAAACATCAGCAGACCGCGGAGAGAAGCGCACCTCGGGCCGCTCCTTCGACACCCGCGTGCAGCAACGCGTTCCCCTGCCCGGCCTCATGACCGGCGGCGTGCCGGGGCGACCGGGGCCCGCATGGTCAGCGGGTGACCAGCAGCCCCCGCCCCCGCAGCACCCGTCGCTCCAGCGGGCTGAAGATCAGCAGGTCGATGGCGATGCCGACGAGGAGGATCAGGAGGATGGCCAGGAACACCTGCGACATGCTGCTGTTGTTGCGGCCGTTCTCCAGCAACTGGCCGAGCCCCACGCCGAGATCGGGCGACGAGGCGATGATCTCGGCGGCCATCAGCGAGCGCCACGAGAAGGCCCAGCCCTGCTTCAGCCCGGCGAGATACCCCGGGAGCGCGCCCGGCATCACGATGTGCCACGCCCCCCGCAGCCCGGTCGCGCCCAGGGTCCGCCCGGCGCGCAGGTACAGCGGCGGGATCTGGTCGACGCCCGCGACGAGACCGTTCGCGATGGAGGGGACCGCGCCGAGCAGGATCACGGCGTACATCATCGAGTCGTTGAGGCCCAGCCAGATGACGGCGGGCGGTACCCACGCCACCGACGGCAGCGCCTGCAGACCCGACAGGATGGGACCGATGGCCGAGCGCACGAATCGTACGCGGGCCACCAACAGGCCGAGCGGTGTGCCGATGGCGAGGGCGAGGAGGAAGCCGAACAGGCCGCGTGACACGGACGTCCAGATGGAGTCGAGGAGCGTGCCCTGGAGCCAGGCCGTGCGCACCTCGCCCCACACATCGGACGGCGAGGGCAGCTTGTAGTCGGGGACGGCCCCCGCCCACACCAGCAGCTGCCAGACCGCCAGCACCACCGCGACCGCGGTGACCGGCGGAAGCACCTTGCGGCGCAGTGTCTCGCGCAGCGGCGTGCGGACGGGCTGCACCGAGTCGAGTGCGTCGAGCCCGGCCTCCAGACCCGCGATGCCGCTGTCCTTGGTGGCGACGGCGTTGTCAGTGGCGGCCATGGCGGCGGATCTCCCCACGCAGTTCTTCGGTGATCTCGGCGGACAGCTCGGCGACCGAGGTGTCCTCCAGGCGGCGCGGCCGCGGCAGGTCGACCGTCCACTCCCGGGCGACGCGGCCGGGGCGGGACGACAGCAGGACGACGCGCTCGGCCAGGCGCACCGCCTCGCGCACGTTGTGTGTCACGAACAGCACCGACACACTCGTCTCCTGCCAGATGCGGGTGAGCTCGTCGTGCAGTACATCGCGGGTGATCGCGTCGAGCGCGGCGAACGGCTCGTCCATCAGCAGCAGCCGGCTGTCCTGGGCCAGCGCACGGGCGAGTGCCACGCGCTGGCGCATCCCGCCGGACAGTTCGTGCACCCGCTTGCCGTGCGCTCCGGCCAGGCGCACGAGGTCGAGCAGCCGCGCCGCCTCGGCGCGCCGCTCCTGCGCGGCGACCCCGCGCAGCTTCAGTGCCAGCTCGATGTTCTTGCCCGCGGTCAGCCACGGGAACAACGCGTGCTCCTGGAACATCAGGGCGGGCCTGCCGTTCGTGGCGATGGACCCCGCGGACGGCAGGTCGAGTCCGGCGGCCAGGTTGAGCAGGGTGGACTTGCCGCAGCCCGAGGCCCCCAGGAGGGTGACGAACTCACCCGGCGCGACATCGAGTGTGATGTCGTCCAGGACGAGCTGCTGTCCACCGGGTGTGCCCGGTGCGGGGAAGGACTTCGAGACATGCTCGATACGCGCCGCGTGTGTCACCGTCTCGACGGCCTCGGCCGGCTTGTGTGTCGTGGTGGCCATGGGCGTCACCTCCTGAGGGCTCGTCAACTCGTGGTCTTGCCCGGTCCGTTGGGTTGTTACTTCGTGCCGAGGCCGGCGTCGTCGACCTCGGCCCGGCCCTCTGCCTTGAGGACCTTGTTGAGCGGCTCGAGGTCGTAGATGCCCCTGAGGTCGGGCTGCTCGAGGAGGCCGGACTTCACCGCGTGCTTGGCCTCGGAGTCGAGGGTCGAGGCCAGCGGGTCGTCGAGGAAGTCGATGGACTTCCAGGCCGGGTCGATGACCTTGGCGGGCAGCGCCTTGCCCGACAGCTTCTGCAGCGCCGCGTTGGCGGAGGCCTTGGCCTTCCCCGGGTTGGCGTTGATCCACTTGTTGGTCTTCACCGAGCCGCGCAGCACGGCCTCGACGACGTCCGGGTGCTCCTTGAGGAACTTCTGCGACACGATGATGTTCGTGATCACGAACTTCTTGTCGGGCCACAGGTCGGCCTCGTCGAGGATGACCTTGCCGCCCTCGGAGACCAGCTTGGACGCGGTCGGCTCGGGCACCCAGGCGCCGTCGATGGAGCCGGACTTGTAGGCGTCGGGAGTGATCTTGTTGTCGCTGCGGACGACGGAGACATCGCCCTTGCCGCTCTGGGCGTCGACCTTCCAGCCCTTCTCCGCGATCCAGTTGAGGAACGCGACGTCCTGCGTGTTGCCGAACTGGGGCGTGGCGATCTTCTTGCCCTTGAGGTCGTCCAGGGACTTGATCTTCTTCGGGTTCACGACCAGCTTGACGCCGCCGGAGGCCGAACCGCCGATGATCCGCAGGGACTTGCCCTGGGACTTGGTGTATCCGTTGATGGCGGGGGAGGGGCCGATCCAGCCGATGTCGATGGACCCGGCGTTCAGCGCCTCGATCTCGGAGGGGCCGGCGTTGAAGGTCGACGGCTTGATCTCGGTGCCGCCGAGCTCTTTCTGGAGCAGGCCCGACTGGACGCCCACGAGGGCGGTGCCGTGCGTCAGGTTGGGGAAGTAGCCGATCTTCACCTCGTCGGCGGAGAGCTTCTTGGCGCCCTTCGCGGCCTTGGCCTGGTCGCCGCTGTCGGTCGACTCGGACCCGTAGCCGCACGCGGTCAGCAGAAGGGGGAGTACCGCTACGGCGGCGAGGGTGCGCAGGGTGGTGCGGGGGCGTGCGGCAGACACGGAGGTGTCCTCTCGGGAAATGAGTGCTTCAGGGGAGGCGCGCGGGGCGCCGTGGGACCGCGGGCCGGCGTTCGGTCCGGCCGGGGCGGCCGTCGTCCAGTGGACGGAGACGGCTCAGGCGGCCCGACAGATGGCGCTGGACGTGCGGCCGAGGTCGATGTGGCGGCGCGAGGTCAGCAGGAGGCGCGACAGGTCCGCGCGGCTGAGCGTTCGCATGGCCACCCCCTGACTTCCCCAGTTTTCCTACCTGACAGATAGGGATCGTGGCAGAAGGAAGCGCTCACCCCAAGAGGGTGTTCATCATGTGGACGTACGTGTCTCGTATGTCGAGAACCCTGCGGGAATCCTCAGGCGGGCAGGGCGAACGGAGGCTGCGCACCGTTGAGGAAGTAGTCGCCGATGTCGCGGAGTTGGTGCCCGAGCGGCTCGTAAAGGGTGTGGGTGCGGGCGTTGCGCCAGAAGCGGTCGAAGCCCAGGCGTGCGGAGGCGGCCCGTGGGCCGACGATGTCGAGGGCCCGGGTGGTGGACTCCTGCGCGGCCCGCGAAGCGGCACTCTCCGCCATGGTCACGAGGGCGGCGACCTCCGCGTACTCGTCATAGGCGAGCTCGTCGCCGAGCGCCAGGGCTTCCTGTACGGCCCCCAGTGCCTGGCTGGCGAGCGCCGACGCGGAGCGGATGAGCACGGTGAGTTCCCCGTAGGTGGTCAGCACCTGCGGGTCGTGCGGGCTGCCGACCGGCCAGGCCGGGTGCAGGGGTGTCTGGCCCGTCCTGCTGTACTCGCGGGCCTCGGCAAGGGTTCCCTCGGCCGTGCCGAGCAGGACCTGGACGGAGACGAGGTGGGCGACCGGCGACGCCAGCGCCGTCCGGGGCGGCAGGAAGTCCTCGTCCGCGGAGAGCGGGCCGAGCACCTCGTCGGCGGCGACCGCCACGTCGTCGAACTCCACGCTGCCGCCGGCCGCGAGCCGGCGGCCGAAGGTGTCGGCGGCGGCGTCGACCACGACACCGTGCCGGTCGGCGTCCACCACGACGGCGAGCGGCGCGCCCGAGTCCGCCCGCACGGCCCGCACGGCGAGCCGGTCGGCGGCCAGGACGCCGGTGCTGTAGTCCTGCCGCCCGTTGAGCACCAGCCCGCCGGAGCTCCTGGTCAGCGTCAACGCGGGTTCCTGGCGGGCGAATCCGCCGCCCCAGCACCACTGCTCGGCCGCGGACCGCTCCTCCATCTGCGCGGCGAGCGCGGGCCCGGCGAAGAACCGGGCACTGCCCGCCAAGAAGTAGTGGCTGCCGAGGAGTTGGCCGATCGCGCCGTCCGCCGCGGCGATCTCGCGGACGACGGCGAGGGCGGCGGCCCAGTCCCCGCCGCCCCCGCAGCCTCCATCGGTCCCGGCCGACGCCGGAGGTGTCAGCAGGCCCGCCTCGCGCAGCCGGGACACCTCGTCGACGGGGGCCTTGCCCGCCTGCTCCCTGGCGACCGCGTCCGTGGCGAGATCGTCCGCCACCTCGCGGGCCACCCGCAGCCAGTGCGGATGGTCGGAGCCGGTCCGGTCGTGGGCCGGGGTGGGGCGGGGCGACGCGGTGGCAGGGCCCATCACGGTGTTCTCCTCAAGGTCGGTGGCAGGGAGCGGGGTCCGGGCTCTCCTGCCCGTCGGGGCGGCGCTCGGGGACGTACTTGTAGCCCACGCGCCGTACGGTGACGATCCGTTGGCGGTGGGCCCTGCCCAGCTTGCGGCGGAGCCGGGCGATGTGGACGTCCACGGTTCGGCCGTCGCCGACGTGGTCGTAGCCCCAGACGGAGGTCACCAGCAGCTCGCGCGTCAGCACGTGGTGGGGGCGCTTCACGAGATGGGCGAGGAGCGCGAACTCCAGGTAGGTGAGGTCGAGTTCACGCCCGTCCAGCTCGGCCACGTGTCGCACCGGGTCGATGCGGATGGCGCCGTCGTCCGCGGGCCGCGCGGCGGCCGCCGGGGCGGGGGCCGGGTCCGCGGGGTCGACCGGCCGGATCTCGGGCCGGGGCCCGCCCTCGGCGAAGAGCTCGGCGGGGTCGGTGCCCTCGGGGACGAGCAGCAGATATCCGACCATCGGTACGGAGCCGCGCTGCCCGGAGCCGCCGCCCTGCGGGGTGTCGCGGACGAGGTCGCGTACGAGGCTGAGGTGACGGGCGTCGGAGGGTGGCGCGGTGGCGTGGGGGGTCCGGGTCTGCGGTGCCGTGGTCATGGCGGTTGTCCCTCGATGGTGTGTCGGGTCACCGGGGCGCGATGGGTGAACCTGCCCTGGTGGCCTGGGAATTGGCGTGCGGAGCGGCACGATCCGGCCTGTGGGCCGGGTGCCTTACGCGCGACAGCACGCGGCGCTGACGACGTGACCAAAGTCGACATGCCGACGACGAACGAGTCGCTGCTGCGTACGGGACATGTGCACCATCCTGTGCGTCCGGGCGGGCCCGGTCAAGGATTTCCTAGTAATTCGGTAGGGAAAGTGGGGAAGGTGTGGCGCAGCTCACCGGTCACCGCCGATCGCGGGGCGCGCGTCGGCCGCCGTCACCCTGCTCAACCAGGCGCGCACGGCGGTGGATCGGCCGCGCAGCCGCTGCAACGGAGTGGGTGGCAGTGTCCGCGAGTCACCCCGCGCGTAGTGCCGCTCGACGTAGAACTGACCCACGCTGAGCACGCTGGTGACCGCGATGTACCAGAGCGTGGCGACCATGAGCAGTGGGATGACCTGGTACGTCTGGTTGTAGATGAGCTGCGCCGAGTACAGCAGGTCGTGCACGGCGAGCACGCTGACGATGCTCGTGCCCTTCAGGGTCCCGATGAGCATGTTCCCCGCGGTCGGCACGATCGAGCGCATCGCCTGCGGGACGACGATCCGGCGCAGTGTGCGGCGCCTGCTCAGCCCGAGCGCCTGGGCGGCCAGGGTCTGCCCGGAGTCCACGGAGATGATGCCGCCGCGCACCACCTCGGCGGCGTACGCGCTCTCGTGCAGCGTCAGGCCGATGAGGGCGGTGAGCGTCGGGCCGAACAGGTTCACCGTCTTGACCGTGACGAACTCCGGGCCGAACGGGATGCCGAGCCCCAGCGTGGGATACAGGGTGCCGATGTTGAACCAGAACAGCAGCTGCACCAGGAGCGGCGTGGACCGGAAGATCCACACGTACCCCCAACTCAGCGTGCGCAGCACCGGATTGGCGGACAGTCGCATCGTCGCGAGGACGGTGCCGAGCAGAAACCCGAGCACCATCACGGCGGCGGTCAGCCACACCGTCAGGAGCAGCCCGTCGAGCACGGCGGAGGTGGTGAAGTAGTGGCCCACCACCTCCCACTCGAAGGCGTCGTTGCGGACCACGGAGTTCAGCACCATCGCGAAGACGAGCAGCGCGACGGCGGCGGACGCCCAGCGCCCGAGGTGCCGGCGAGGCACGATCCGGGGGCGGACGGCGGTGGTGGTCGGCTCCTCGGGCGGCGCGGCGGGGGAAGGTTCTACGTAGGACGACGTGGTCATCGGGGCTCTCCGGGGAGGGAATCGCAGGCATGGGTGGGAACACCCGGCGGCACTCGCGGGGTGCGGAGTGTGGCCGGGCAGGCGGGAGTTTGAAGTCAGGCCCTAGCTAGGGCCTGACTTCAAACGACAGGCTCTCGGCGTCGTCACATGCGCCGCGTCCCTCAACGCGACCGGAGCGGCCGCCGCGCACTGCGAGGCCGGTCCGCCGTCGATCGTATGCGTCCGCGGCGCTGGTGTGTCAACAGCGCCTGGACGCCCCCGAGTCGAGGTGCCCCGGCATCCGGACGCCGACCGGGCGCGGCTTGACGAACAGCTCGATGTCCTGCTCAATTGTCCGCATGACTGCCCAGCGCTTGGTCTCGCGTGACCACATCGACTTCGGTCGGGTGTGGTCCGCGGCGTGTTGCGCCTGAAGCGGCAGCGGGCCCTCTGACCGGCCCTTCCCTCCCTCGGTGACCCCGTCGCGGGCCGAGTTTCCTTCCCTACGCGCGCTGCCGCGACTCCTTCCTTCACGACTTCTCGTGACACCTCACGATGCTCGACGTCGTCACACCTGCCCCGACCCGTCGCCCTCCTCGCGTACGGGTCGTCATTCGACATGCCTCCGGTGCCCCGCGCACCGTTCGCACACCTGAAAGGCCCCCGACCCGTGAACCTGCCCGGGACCAGAACCCGACCGCGCCTCGCCGCACTCGCCCTGCTGCCGCTCCTCGCGCTGACCGCCTGCGGCTCGGGCGACACCGACGGAGCGGCCGGGGCGGGCGCGCAGGCGGCTGCCGCGCCGAGCGGCAACCCGGTCGCCGCCGTCCGCAAGGTGGAATCCGCCGCCAAGCTGCTGCCCGCCGACGTCCGCAAGAAGGGCACGCTGCGCATCGGCAGCTCGACCGGAGGCCCGCCCGCCGCGTACTACCCGAACGGCACCGGCAAGAAGGCCGTGGGCCAGGACATCGAGCTCGCCGACGCCGCGGCCAAGGTGCTCGGCATCGAACTCCGCCGCCAGGACGCCTCGTTCGAGACGATCCTCCCGGCGCTGGAGAGCGGCAAGTACGACCTCGGCACCGGAAACTTCGGTGTCACCGCGGAGCGTCTGAAGACCATCGACTTCGTCACCTACATCAACGACGGCCAGGGCTTCGCGGTCAAGACGGGTGACACTTCGTTCGGCAAGAAGATCACCGACCTCAAGCAGCTCTGCGGCCGGAACATCGGTGTCGGCGCGGGCACCACGTTCGAGGCGACCCTCGACGCGCAGAAGGCACGCTGCACCAGGGCGGGCAAGAAGCCGTACGACGTGCAGGTCTTCTCCGACAATGGCGCCACCCTCACCGCGCTCCAGCAGGGCCGCATCGACGTGATCATGTCGACCATCAACGGACTGCGCCACCAGGCGAGCAAGTCCGCCTCGCACACCACCTTCCTCGGCGAGTTCCACCGTCTCGACGTCGGCTTCGCCTTCAAGAAGGACTCCCGTCTCACCAAGGCCTTCCAGGCAGCGGTCAACGAGCTGATCAAGGACGGGACGTACGAGCGGATTCTCAAGAAGTGGGGCACGTCCGCGTCCGCGATCGAGACATCACGGGTCAATCCGCCCGAGCACGCCTGAGCGGGTGCGGGGATCCGGTAGTGGCTCCCCGCACCCGCGCTGTTCACGGCACCACGCCTACTTGGTGATGACCTCGCTCACCACGGGCGCGGCCGAACCGTCGGCCCACGCGAGCCGTACCGCGTCCGCACTCGTCCCGGCGGGCGCGGGCAGGGCGGTGACGGAGCCGTCGAGCGGGCCGAGGTCCTGCCACGTGCCACCGACGCGCAGCTGCACCCGCGCCTTCGAGGCGCTCGCGTCGTCCGGGCGCAGCACCGTCACCGAGGACACGGAACGCGGCGCCGGGTACGTCACCGCGAGCGCGTCACCCGAGGCCGGGGCGGAGGCGGCACGGTAGGCGGTCTCGGGGACGCCGTCCGCCGCAGCGGCAAGGCTGCTGCCGTCCGCCGGGGCCGGGCCGCCGCTCACCGTCGGACGGTCCGTCCGCGCCACCGTGAACTCGCGGACGACCAGCCAGTTCGTCTGGTCGGCCGTCGCGCGGGCGCGCACGTACCGGGCGGTCGTGCCGCTCGGGGCGTCCGCCGTCCACGTCGCCTTGCCGCTGAACTCCGCGCCCAGCGCGTGCCACGTCGTGCCGTCCGACGAGTACTCCAGGACGCCCTTGTGCAGGTAGTCCTCGGTGCTGCCGGACTTGCCCATGGCCACCGTCACGGAGCCGAGCGGCTGCTCACCGCCCAGGTCGACACCGACATCCTCGCCCGACTTCGGCGACCGGCTGCTCCAGAAGTACGTGGAGTCGTCGCCGTCGGTCATCCGGTCGGCCGTATTGCCGTTGTAGACGGGCAACTTGGTGGTGCCGGTCGGCTGCGGCGGCAGGCCGAGGTCCTTGCTGAAGGTGTCCCGCACCTTCGCGAAGAACGGTTCGAGCACACCCTCGCCGACGACCACCGGGACCTTGTTGCCATTGAGGTCGGTGTACCGGAACGACTTCGCCTCGGCGACCAGTCCGGGCAGCCGCTGACGGAGCGTCCAGGCCGCCTCGGCGTGCCCGGCGCGCTGCTCCTCCAGCATCCGCACCGCCGCGACCCCGGCCCTGCCCCACGCCCCCGCGGAGTCCAGCCACGGCCCGGAATCCTCGACGAAGCCCTTCTCGACGCCGCCGCGGATCGTCGCCGGCGCGTCCCGCAGCGCCGCGAACGCCGCCGTCAGCCGGGACGCCGGGACCGAGCCGTCCCCGTACCCCTGCATCAGCTTCGCCAGCTCCGGCGCCTCCACGGAGTCCATCCGCGAGCTGTGGTTGACGTCCGTGAACGCCAGCAGCGCCCGCGCGACCTTCGCGTTCCCGCCGGCCGTCTCCTCGACGGCGGCGCGGTAGGAGGCGTCGGGATCGTACGCCGAGTCGTTCCACGTGTAGTCGGCGACGGTGTGCAGGGCGAGCTTCGAGGCGTACGGCTGGATCATCGGGTTGGCGGTGATCCCCGCCAGCTCCTCGGCGAGCCCCTTCTCGCGACCGCTGAACGGGCCCAGGAAGAGACGCCCGGTCGCGAAGTCGTTCACGGGATAGTTGTCCCAGGTCAGAATCGCGTGCCCGAAGACCCCCTTGGCCCGCTTCGCCTGAGCCACCGTCATCGTCGGCGCCACGACACCCTCGCCCGTCCACTCGACGAGCACATCCTTGTCGAGCTGCCCGGCGATCGCCGTCTTGTACGGCGTGGAGGTGGTGTTGTAGTACTCCGTCGGCACCATCTGCAGCGGCAGCGCGCCGTCATGGGTCTTGATGAACTGCTGGTTGACGCGGTTGAGGAGATACGCCTGCGCCTGACCGGCGGCGCCGCCGCCGGTGCCCCACTTCGCCTTGTCCGCGTCGCAGTTCCAGTCGGTGTAGCTGATGTCGTCCAGCGGTACCGCGAACTGCCGCACCCCGATGTCCCACAGCGTCTGGAACTTGTCGGTGAGGGCCTTGAGGTCGTCGTCCGAGCTGTAACAGACGCTCAGGCCGGGGGAGAGGGCGTAGGTGAACTCGACGTGGTTCGCCCGCGCCCGGTCCACCAACTCATCGATCTGGTGGAGCTGTTCGGCCGGGTACGGGTCGCGCCACTTGGCGCGCAGATATGGGTCGTCCTTCGGCGAGTACACGTAGATGTTCATCTTGTGCGCGCCGTAGTAGTCGAGCTGGTCCAGGCGCGCCTCGTGCGACCACGGGGTGCCGTAGAAGCCCTCGATGACACCGCGCACCGGCGTCGCGGGCCAGTCGCGCACGGCCAGTCCGCGCACGGTGGCGCCGGGGGCCTTGCGGTGCGGCAGTACCTGGCGCAGCGACTGCGCCGCGTAGTACGTGCCGGTCGGATCGGCGCCGGACAGTACGATGCGGCCCGCGCCCTTGCCGCCCATGGCGAGGACGTAGCCCTCGGCGGCGAGCCCGGCAGGACCGTCGGTGCGCAGGGCGTCGAGCGCGCCGGCGGAGGCCGGGTTCTCGGACGGCCCGCCGACGTAGACCGCGAGCGAACCGGAGCCCGCGGGGGCCTTCTGCGCGGTGGTGACATCCCGCGCACCGGCCGCCTTGAGGACGGCGGTGGTCAGCTTCACGGCGGCCGGGTCGGACTTCGCGCCGGTGACGACCGTGACGGCGGGGGTGATGGTGACCCGGTCGGAGCGTTGCCGCTCGCTGTGCGGGGCCGGGGTGATGGTGGGTGCGCCCCGATCGGACCCGGACCCTGATCCGGCGACGGCCGGGCCCGAGCCGAACGTGAGGGGAGCGGCGGCCAGGGCCGCCACGGCGAGGACGGCGATGAGCGGCGTCCTGCGGGATCTGTGCTTCGGGCGGAACATGAGTGAACCTCCACGGTGGGCACATACAACCTGCTCTAGCGGACTAGACCACTCTGATGATGAGGTGTCAATGTTGCGTGAAGAAGCGGGAGTTCGCGCAGTTTCACGCATCCCGGTGCTCCGGTCCGCCGATCCCCATCGCGGCTCCGAGCACCAACAGGCCCTGTGCCGTACGGGGGTTGACGCCGGTCAGCGCGTCGACGCGGGACAGGCGGTTGTCGATCGTGTTCGGGTGGACGTGGAGCTGCTGCGCGGTCTGCCGACGGTTGAAGTCGTTCGCGAAGTAGGCGCCGACCGTCGTCAGAAGGTCCGGTTCGGTGCGCAGCTGCTCCACGAGGGAGCGCAGGTGCGGGACCGCCTCGCTCTCGTGGCGGAGGTGGTACGTGAACAGATGGTCGCCGAGTACGGCCACCTCGTCGGGGGCCGCGGCAAGAGGGAGCAGCCGGCGGGCCTGCGCGGCCGCGGACGGGATCCGGGCGTGGTCGCCGGCATGGGCGAAGCCGGCGGTCATGTCGATCCCCGTGGCCTGCCGGACCCGTGGCAGTGCGGCGCGCGCCGTCTCCAGCCCGTGGTCCGGGCGGCCGGGATCCGAGGGGACGAGGACGAGCCCGCCGTCCGGGTCGAGGGCCGTCAGCAGGTCCGCTTCGCCGGCCTCGTCGCTGAAGGCGCGCAACAGCTCCTCGGTGAGCCGGTGCACCTTGCGGCGCCCGGCGAGACGGCGGCCCAGCGCGTCCCCGATGGACTCCGAGTGGTCCGTGACGAACCGCAGCGCGAGCACCGCGTAGGAGTCGGCGAGCCGGATGCCGAAACGTGTGGCCGCCCCCGTGGCCCGCTCGCCCGCCACCAGTGCCCGCACCGTCGCCCGCCTGGCCTCGCGCTCCTCGCTGCGGGTGGCCTGGAACTCCTGCTGGTGCGCGTCGAGCGCCTCGCGTGTCACGTGGCGCAGCCAGCGCAGCAGCACCGCGCCCGCCTCCGGCGGCAGTTCACCGTCGGCGACCAGCGTCAGCTCGTGCCACACCTCTTCGGCGCACAGGTGGTAGGCCTCCATGAAATGCGCGGCCGGAAGCCCCTCCGCGCCCCGCGCGTGGGCACGCTCGCGGAACAGTCGCAGTTCCTCGTCGCGGGGCTCGCGCAGTTCCCGTGCCATGCGGACGTAGAGCCGGGCCCCCTCGCGACAGGTATGCGCCATGTGGCGGTGCAGATGCTCCGTCACGACGCCCTGGTAGTGCGGGGAACCGTCCACGTACCTGCGCATGATGCGATCCGTCACCGCCGGTATGCGCCGCTCCAGCCTGTCCCACGGTCCTTGTGACATGTCACAGCACGGTAGCCGAAATCTTGGTGACCAAGCGCTTACTCCCTGTGGTTCGCGTCGGCACAGTGGGACCCGTCCGCGGTGGTCCGAACCCCAGGGAGTTGTCCGTTGGTGCCCGAAGTCATGCGTTGCGAGCCGTTGTTCCGGCCGAAGTCCGTTGCCGTGGTGGGTGTCTCGGCGTCCCAGGAGCTGTCATGGGGGCGTATCACCGTGCAGCGACTGCTGTCCGGTGGATACGAGGGTGATGTCTACGCCGTCACCAGGGGAGAGCTGACGCTTCCGGGCGTCACGACCGTGGGGTCGCTCGCCGAGCTCGGGCACGGCCCGGACCTGGTCGTCCTGGCGACCCCGGCGGCGACCGTGCCCGGCCTGCTGCGCGAGGCCCGCCAGGCAGGCGCCGGCGCGGCGATCGTCTACGCGTCCGGCTTCGCCGAGGAGGGCGACGACCGACTCCAGGACGAACTGCGCGCCGCGGCGGGCGACATGCCGGTGCTCGGCCCCAACTGCCTCGGCCTGGTGAGCCGCCCGGCCGGAGTGCAGGTGTCGACGACGGTGTTCCTGGACCGTGAGCGAGGGGATCCCGGTCCGGTCGCGATCGTCACGCAGAGCGGCGCCGTCGGATTCGTCCTCGCCGACCTCCTGGAGCGCGCAGGCCTCGGGTACTCCTACTACGCCAGTGTCGGCAACGAGGCGTGCCTGTCGGTCGGCGAACTCGGCGGCCACCTGCTCGCGCAGCCCGACGTCGAGGTGCTGGTCCTGTACCTGGAGGGTGTCCGCGACGCGGCGGGACTGCGGGAACTGGGGCGCCAGGCCCGGCAGTCCGGGAAGACCGTCGTCGCGCTGACCGTGGGGCGCAGCGCCGCGGGCCGCCGAGCCGCCCTCTCGCACACCGCCGCCGTCGCCGGCGACCACCTGCTGCTCGCCTCGCTGTGCCGCCAGGAGGGCATCCGGCTGGTGACCGACGACGACCAGCTCGTGGACGCGGTGCTGTGCGCCCGCCGGGGCATCCGGCTCCAGCCCGCGCCACGGCTCGCGGTCCTCACCATGTCCGGCGGCGCGGGCGGTGTGCTCGCCGACAACCTGACGGCGATGGGCGTCCGCGTCCCCCCGCTGTCGGCCGAGACACGGAGCCGACTCGCCGCGATCGGCGGCGTGGAGGCCACGGACGCCAACCCGGTCGACCTCGGCGGCAACCTGTTCCGCTGGATGGACCGCGTCGAGGACCTCCTCGGCGCACTCGACGAGGACCCCGAACTCGACGGCGTCGTCCTGTACTTGACGTTCGGCGACCTGTTCCCGGAGGCCTACCACCGCCTCGCGCGAGCGGCGAAGTCGATGCGGACACCGGCCTGGTTCGTATGGGCGTGCGCGCCGTCCGGTGAACTCGAACGGCTGGGCATGCCGGAGACCGTGGTCGGCAGCATCGGCGCGTTCCTGCGGCGGCTGCGCGTCCTGGTCCCGGACGCCACGCCGGTCGGTGCCGTGCCGCACGAGCGGCCTGCCGCGGCGCAGTGGGCGTGGTCCGAACTGCGTTCCGCGCCACTGATCGAGGCCGTGGGCATCGCCCACGTACCGACTGTCTCCGCCGACAGCGCGGACGGGCTCGTCGCGGAGGTCCGGAGCGCCGGACTGCGGGGCCCTTACGTCCTCAAGGGGGACGCCGCGGACGTACCGCACCGCGCGCGGCACGGCCTGGTGCGGGTCGGAGTGGAGGAAGGGCAACTGGCGCATCAGGCAGCAGAGTTGGGCCTTCGCCTGGCGGGCGCATCCACCGACCCGGACCGTCGCCTGGTGGCGCAACCCGTCCTGGAACACACCGCCGAGCTGGCCCTCGGCGCGACCCACGACCCGGTCTACGGCACCGCCCTGCTGCTCGGCGCCGGCGGCGACCGCGCCGAGGACCCCGCGGCACCACGCCGCGGCCTGCTGCTTCCGGCCACCGACGAGCAGATCCTCGAACTCGCGGACTGGGCCGCCTTCGTACTCGACGCGCCCACGGAGGCGACCGCTCAGGCCGTCACCTCCCTGGCCCGGCTGTTGGACGAGCACCCCGGCATCGAAGAGGTCGACATCAACCCGCTCTGCGTCGTCGGCGACCGGCTGATCGCCGTCGACGCGCTGATCACACACCACGAGGAAGAAGGAGCCCGCACATGACCGACGACCTGCTCGCATACGCCGACCGCGTATGGCGCGGCGAGGCAAGCACGAAGGTCTACCACTCCGGCGAGCTGCGCCGCGAAGGTCTGCGCGAGGTCGCGGACGGGGTGTGGATGTGGCCGGCCTTCGGCAACGTCTACCTCTTCCCCACCTCCGACGGCCTGTTCTGCTACGACACCGGGGAGAAGCGCACGGCAGGCGATCTGCACGCCGCGGTGCGGGCCCGCACCGACGCGCCGCTGCACACCGCCGTGTACTCCCACGGACACATCGACCACGTCTTCGGGATGGCCCCCTTCGACACCGAGGCCGCTGAGCGCGGCGCGCCCCGCCCCACGGTCGTCGCCCACGAGAACACCCCGCCGCGCTTCCGCCGCTACGCCGCGACCGCCGGCTACAACGGCGTGATCAACCAACGCCAGTTCCAGCGCCCCGACTTCCGGTGGCCCACCGACTACCGCCACCCCGATGTCACCTACTCCGACCGCACCGACCTCCGCGTAGGAGACCTCGACGTACGGCTGCGGCACGCGCGCGGCGAGACCGACGACGCCACCATCGCGTGGCTGCCCGAGCGCGGGATCCTGTGCTGCGGCGACTTCTTCATCTGGTCGTCGCCGAACCCCGGCAACCCCCAGAAGGTCCAGCGATACGCCCTGGAGTGGGCGCAGGCCCTGCGCTGGATGGCCTCTCTGGGAGCGGAGATCCTGCTGCCGGGCCACGGAGTGCCGATCGTCGGCGCCGAGCGCATCCGCACCGCGCTCACCGACACCGCCGAGTTCCTGCAGACCCTGCACGACCAGACGCTCGCCGCCATGAACGCCGGGGCGACCCTGGACGAGGTCGTCCACGAGGTCACCGCACCCGCCGAGCTGCTGCGCAAGCCGTACCTCAAGCCGTCCTACGACGAGCCCGAGTTCGTCGTCCGCAACCTCTGGCGGCTGTACGGGGGTTGGTACGACGGAGACCCCTCCCACCTCAAGCCCGCCCGCCGCGGCGAACTGTCCCGCGAGATCGCGCAGCTGACCGGCGGCGCGGACCGGCTCGCGGAACGGGCCCGCGAACTCCTCGCCCGCGGCGAGCACCGGCTTGCCGGTCACTTCGCCCAGCTGGCCGCCGACGCCGCCCCGGACGACAAGGACGCACACGCGGCCCGCGCCGACGTCTTCGCCGCCCTGGAGAAGGCGGCCACGTCCACGATGGCCAAGGGCGTCTACGCCTGGGCCGCCGCCGAGTCCCGCGCCGTCCTCGCGGGCGACGACCTCGACAGCCAGCTGCGCGCGCGGACCGCGGGCCGTACCCGATGGGCCCTGTGACGGTGGGCCCTGTGACGAAGGAGAGCCGGCGTGGACACCCCCTCCGTACGACCCGTGACTGACCGAACCGACACACCACCCGCGGCACCACCGCGAGCGCGCGAGACACGGAGCGGCAGCCCCCGGCGTGCCTGGCTCGTGACCTTCCTGCTGCTGGTCTTCATGCTGATCAACTTCCTCGACAAAGCCGTCCTCGGCCTGGCGGCGAAGCCGATCATGCACGATCTCGGGCTCAGCCCCAGCGAGTACGGGCTGCTCTCCAGCGGCTTCTACTTCCTCTTCAGCCTCTCGGCGATCCTCGTCGGCTTCGCCTCCGACCGCGTGCCCACGAAGTGGCTGCTCATGACGATGGCCGTGGTGTGGGCGCTGACCATGCTGCCGGTCCTCGCACCCGTCGGATTCGGTGTGCTGCTCGCCAGCCGCGTGGTGCTGGGGGCGGCGGAAGGTCCTGCCAACCCGGTCGCCATGCACGCCGTGCACAAGTGGTTCCCGAACGAGAAGCGGAGCCTGCCCACCGCGCTGCTCAACGTCGGCCCCGGAATCGGAGTTGCGCTGGCGTCGCCGCTGCTCGTCGCGGTGATCGCGGCATTCGGCTGGCGGTGGGCGTTCGTGTCGCTCTTCGCGGTCGGCGTGGTGTGGGCGCTGCTGTGGGCCGTCCTGGGCAAGGAGGGAAGTGTCTCCGGCGCCGGGTCCCAGCACCCGAGCGGGACACCGGCGGCCGTGGCCGACGAGCCCCGCATCCCCTACCGCCGCATCCTGCTCAGCGGCACCTGGCTGGGCGGCTTCGTGGGAGCCTTCGCCGCCTATTGGGCGCTGGCGCTGCTGATCGCATGGGTACCGCCCTACCTGGAGACCGTCCTCGGGTACAGCCCGGCCACCACCGGCACGCTGGTGGTGCTGCCCTGGATCGCCACGGCCGTGTTCAACCTCGCGCAGGGTGTGTTCACGCAGTGGCTGATGCGGCGCGGAGTCTCCAGCCGGATGGCCCGCGGTGTGCTCGGCGGGGTCGGCATCCTCGTCGCGGGCGTCGCGATGCTGCTGTTCCCGGTCGCCCCCGGCGGCTGGCCACAACTCGCCCTGCTCACCGTCGCGTTCGGGCTTGGCGGAATCCTCTTCGCCATCGGGGTCACCGTCACCAGCGAGATCACCCCCACTCGCCAGCGTGGCTCCGTCCTGTCCATCACCGTAGGCATCGTCACCACGGCCGGCCTGCTCGCTCCGTACGTGACCGGCCTCATCATCGAGGCCGCACCGGACCCGGCCGCCGGATACGGCCTGGCGTTCACGACGGCCGGAGCGCTCATGCTGGCGGGCGGACTGCTCGCCGTGATCTTCGTACGCCCCGAGCGCGACGCCCGCCGCCTCGGCCGCACCCACCCGTGAGGCCCCAACTCCCTCCCGTACGAAGGAGCGTTGCCTGTGCTCACCACGAAGCCCGACGACAATCCCCTGCTCGGCTCCCGAGAGGTCCAGGTCGTCGCACCCGGCGTCTACACCATCGGCCTACAAGGCAACAGCCTCGCCGTGGAGACCGATCAAGGGCTGCTGATCATCGACTCGGGACCCGCCCCGACCGTCGTCCCCGAAGCCCTTGACCGGCTGCGCGAACACACGGACGAACCGGTGCGCTGGATCGTCTACAGCCACGGACACCTCGGCTACAACTACGGAGTGCCGGGCTTCCTCGACGCCGCAGCCGAACGCGGGGAGCCCCGGCCGACCGTCATCGCCCACGAGAACGTCGTCCGCCGCTACCGTCGCTACCTGGAGACCGCCGGACTGCAGAACCACATCAACACCCGCCAGTTCCGCAGGAGTTCCGAGGCCTTCCCGACCGTGCCGCCGCTGACCTTCCCCGACGAGACGTACGGCGAGTCCCTCACGCTGGGCAGCACGGGCCGCACCGTCCGGCTGCTGTGGGCCCCCTCGGAGACCGACGACGTGACCGCCGTGTGGTTGCCGCAGGAACGGATCCTGTACGGCAGCGCCGCCGTCATCAACGGCATCCCGAACATCGGCACACCGATGCGCACCATGCGCGACACCGTCCGCTGGGCCGACACCCTCGACCGGCTCGCCGCACTCGAACCCACCACCGTGATCCCGGAGTTCGGCCCGGTCATCCGCGAGGGCGGCGCCGAACAGCTCACCGCGACCGCGGCCGCCCTGCGCTGGCTGCGCCGCGCGGTCGTGGACCGCCTCAACGAGGGTGCGTGCGCGGACGACATCGTGCACGAACTCGACTACCCCGCCGAGCTGTTCGACGTCCCGTGGATGCGGGGGGCCTACGGCCACCGCGAGTACATCGTCCGGGACATCGTGCGGTCCGAGACCGGCTGGTGGGACGGGAACCCGACGACCCTGCACCCCTCTCGCCCCGCCGTCGCCGCGGCGGCCCGCGCGGAGGCGATCACCGACAAACAGGCAGTGCTCGACCACGCGGCCCGGCTGCGGGACACGGGCCAGGTGCAGGAGGCCCTGCACGTCATCGACCTCCTGGCCCTGGCCCCCGGCGACGCCCCCGAACTCGCGGCGGCCCGCGAGCTCAAGGGCGAGCTGTGCCGCCTACGGGCGAAGGAGGCCACCAGCTACGTGTCGCGCAGCTTCTACCGCGTGACGGACTGAACCGCCTGCCCGGCTGGACCGAACTCAGCCGAGCGTGACCCTCACCTGTACCGGCAGATGGTCACTGGGGAACTGGCCGTTCTTCTCATACGTGTTGATGGCCGCGGAGTGCACGGTCACGCCCGGCGTGGCGAGTATCCAGTCGATGCGGTCGCCGTCCGGGACGAGCGGCTTGTAACCGTGGAACGTCGCGTAGAGCTTGCCGCGTTCGGCGGCCGTGTCCCAGGTGTCCTGGAGGCCCGTGGCGAGGAGCTGGTCGTAGACCGGGTTGCCGTGCGCCGCCACGTTGAAGTCGCCGGTCATCAGCAGCGGCAGGGACGTGTCGAGGGCCGCGATCCGCGAGGCGATCAGCTCCGCCGACTTCACGCGGGAGAGCTGGACCTGGTGGTCGAAGTGGGTGTTGAGGACGTAGAACTCCTTGCCGCCGTCGGTGAGGTCGGCGAAGCGCACCCATGTGGCCATCCGGATCACCGAGTTGCCCCAGGTCTTGGAGCCGATCAGCTCCGGGGTGTCGGAGAGCCAGAAGTGGTCGTACTCGACGGGGCGCAGGCGCCGCGTGTCGTAGAAGACGGTGGCGAACTCGTCCCGGCTGCCGCCCGCTCTGCCCGTGCCGATCCAGGCGTAGTGTTCGCCCAAGTCGGCGTGAATGTCCTGGAGTTGGTGGTACAGGCCCTCCTGGGTGCCGATGACATGCGGCCGTTGCGCGCGGAGCAGGTCGCGCATCACGGGGCGGCGGTCGGCCCAGGAGTGGGGCGAGGTGTCGGAGGCGTAGCGGAGGTTGAACGTCATGACGTGCAGACGCCCTCCGCGGCCCGACGCCGCGGCCCCGGCGGGCGAGGCGGTCGCGGGCGTGACCGCCGAGGCGGCGGGAAGCGCCGCGGCGACGGCGAGTACGGCGCGCAGTCCGTGGCGGCGGGTGAGGCGGGGTTGCTCGGTCATGGTTCCTCCTGGTGCGTCGAGGGCTGGGCAGGGACCCACGGTGGCGAACCCGGGTGTGGCGGAGGTGAACGTTCGGCGGCGGTGGGTGTGACGTCTGTGGGCCCTTGACTCCCTTGTGCCCAGGGGGTGTTGGGGTGATGCAGGGGGCGGAGGGTTATGCGTGAGGTGGTGCTGGGTTCGGCCGAGTAGGCGTCAGGTCGTGCACCGCGCGGTTTGCCATCGGCCGGCCCAGGGAGAGATGGGAGAGTTCCATGTCTCCGACGTCGGGATGGCTCAGCCGTTTGAGACCTTCGTGACGGATGCGGACGTCGTGGGCGGCCCACTGGGAGCGGAACTCGGGCTGAGCGTGGACAGTTCGCCGATGAGTTCGTGCAGCGCCCGGTCGTGGGGTTCACGGCCCGCACGCGGTGACCATCGTCGCCCCGGCCGGGGCGACGCTCCTGCTGCCGGCGATCTGCTTGCAGGCCGGTTCGGTCCCGGCGACGGTCGTGCTGGTCGCGCTGCTGGGCTTCTTCGGCCTCGGCGCCAACCCGGTTGCGGCCGGAAGGCTCGCTCAGCCCCGTCCTAGGCCGGAAGTCGCAGGTCGGAGGTCGGTCGACAGGAGGTGTGCGACACCACAGGGTGGGCGGTGTGATGTCTCGTGACTTTGATGTGGACCCGTTCCTGCGGCAGCCGCTCACCGCGCGCCTCGCCACCAGCGGCCCGACCGTCCGCCCGGTCTGGTTCCTGTGGGAGGACGGCGCGTTCTGGGTGCTGACCGGGCCGTGGGCCCGGCTGTACGACCGGGTGAAGGAGGACCCGAACGTCGCGCTGGTGGTGGACGAGTGCGACGTCGCGACGGGCCGCGTTCAGCAGGTGATCGCGCGGGGGCGGGCGGAGCTCGTACCGTTCGACGTGCCCAGGGGCCGACGCAAACTGGTCCGCTATCTGGGAGCGGACGAGGCACTGTGGGACGAGCGGTTCGTGGGCTATCTGTACGACGAGCCGAGCCAACGCGGCACGATGTGGCTGAGGATGACCCCCGCCTCGCTCACGGCCAAGGACCTCAGTTACTCGGCCGCGCCGTCCTGACGGACGCGGGCCCGGCGCAGCATGGCGCCGGGCCCGCACCCGACCCGCGAGGGGCCGGCGGAACGGAGGGAATCAGTAGATGTTCGCCGCCACGTCCGCGCCCTCCTCGCGGCCCGCGTTGATCTGCGCGCGCAGCGCGATCTCGTCGTATACGCGGACCTCCTTCACGATGCGGCCGTCCTGGATCAGGAACTGCGAGACACCGAGGACCGTGACCGGCTTGCCGGTGAGCGGGCCGAAGGCGGGGATGCCGCGGTACGTGCCGTGCATGGTCCAGGTCACGGCCACGCGCAGCCCCGCGTACCGCTCGGCGGAGTGGGTCTGGACGTCCCGTACGGCGAAGCGCGCGTCGGGGAAGGGGCCGACCATCTCCAGGAGGTCGGCCTGGTAGCGCTCCGGACGGATGACGGTGCGGTCGCCGATGGTGTGCAGGAAGAGGTCGCGGGCCATGAAGTCGTTGACCTTGTTGAGCTGGCGCTGCGACCAGACCTGGTCGATGAAGTCGAGGACCATCTCGCACTCGGGGCGGAAGTCGTCGGGGCGCGGCCCGCTGACACCTTCCAGGAGCACGTCCTTCGGCGGCTCCTCGGTCATCGACCCGGTGTAGCCCTGGAACTGGAGGCCGCGCGCGGCCTCGTCCGGGTCGATGCCGAGCTGCAGACAGTCCGCGAGGTCGTCGCGCACCACCCACTCCTCGACCATGCGGCCGCGCCGGTAGAGGCAGTTGGCGACCGTGCGCTTGCGGACACGGACGTTGCGGCCGTCCACGAGGTGCTCGTCGGCGGAGAAGACCAGGTGCGAGCTGAGGAACGCGTCGTCACCGCGGGCCTCCCACACCACGTCCTCGGCCTGGCCGACGTGGCCCGGCACGGCGGCCATCCGCATCGTGCTGCCCTCGATCACGCCGTCGCGGCCGACGACCGTACCGAGGCTGGCGTGGACGATCGAGTCGGGCTCGTAGTTGTCGACGATGTGGGCGATGTCGCGCTCGACCCAGATGCGGTCGGTCACCTCGCGGATGAACTCGTCCGGGTCGTTGTAGGGCTCGTACGCGACGGGGTCCAGGGCCATGGTGCTTTCCGTTCCAGTGCGGTGTGAATGCGTATGTAGAGATTGCTTGACGGGTGGGTGGTCGGGCAAGAGGTGCCGACCGGTGGATCAGGCGGTCTTCGGTGTCTCCTGGCGGGGGAACTTGTCCGCGCCCAGCTGACTCCGGTACGTCTCCGTCATGAAGCCGGTCACGACGACGAGAGCCAGTACGGCGCCAGCGCTCAGGTAGGCCCACACGGCGTAGATCGTGTCGAAGGTGTCGACCAGCAGCGTCGCCACGAACGGGGTGATTCCCATGAAGATGGAGAACGAGCTGTTGTACGCGATGGCGCTCGCGCTGAACCGCGTGCGGGTGGAGAAGAGTTCGGCCGCGCAGACGGTGATGATGCCGGTGAGAAAGAACTCCGGTACCAGGTAGATGAGTTGGCTGACGATGGCGGCCTCGAAGGTGGCTCGCTCACCGACCCAGAAGGCCAGCGGGACGAACACGAGACAGGCGATGGCGCCCGTGATGAGCATCGGCTTGCGTCCGATGCGGTCCGAGAGCTTGCCGGCCAGCGGCAGCAGCGGGATGAGGACCGCGATCGAGATGGCGTTGGAGGCCAGGCCCATCCAGCGGGGCAGGCCGAGTGTGTTCGTCAGGTACTGCGGATAGAACGTGACCCAGGTGTAGGACAGGATCGCGCACATGATGGAGATCCCGCAGTAGACCAGGATGGGCCGCCACTGCGACCGCAGGGCCTCGATCACCGGCGACTTGACGACATTGGTGCCGTCCTCGGTGGCCCGCACGAACTCCGGGCTCTCCGAGATGCGGCTGCGCATCCACAGGCCGACCAGGCTGAGCGGGATCGCCAGCAGGAACGGCATGCGCCAGCCCCACGAGTCCAGCGCGGGCCCCTCGAACACCCAGCTGGTCAGCGCGGCGACACCGGCACCGGCGAGCGTGCCGACGAAGCAGCTGTTGGAGGCGTACGAGGTGTAGTAGGCACGCCGGTTGGGCTCGGCCCACTCGACGATGAACGCCACCGCGCCGACGTACTCGCCGCCGGAGACGACGCCCTGGACCACGCGGAGCGCAAGGAGCAGGAGCGGCGCCAGAATGCCGACCTGGTGGTACGTGGGCAGGACGGCGACGAGGGCGGTGGAGGCGCCCATGGCCACCAGGGTCCACAGCAGCGTCTTCCTGCGGCCCACCCGGTCGCCCCAGCGGCCGAGGAGGGTGCCGCCGAGGGGGCGGACCAGGCACGCGATCGCGATGATCGCGTACGTGCCGAGCACCGCCACGGTCTTGTCGCTCTCGGGGAAGAACGCCGGGGCCATGATCGGCGCCATGTAGCCGTACAGGCCGTAGTCGAACTGCTCGACGAAGTTACCGACGCTGCCCGCGCCGATGGCCCGGCGAATCGCGCTCCGCTTCTGCACCTCGTCGGGGGCGGACTCGGGGGCTGTGCGGGGTGGCGCTGCAGAGGACATGGCTGCTCCGATCGCGCGGCGGATGAGGGGTGCTTACGTGGCCTGCGGAGAGACCTGCGCAGGGATCTGCATACGAGCTATGCATACGTATGAAACTTGGCGTGAACATTAGAGTTCCAGGGGAGGGGCGTCAAGGGTGGGGACGGTGCGGGCGAGGGAGCCCATGGTGTCCATCAGTACCTGCGCCATGTTGAAGACGATCAGCCGTGCCCCGGCCTCCTCCGCGGCCTGTGCCGCCGCGAGATGGGGGACGATCGTCATCACCGTGCGGCCGTTCTTCGAGGTGGCCCGATGTGACTGCTGGACCAGCTCGTCGACGACCTCCGGCGCGGGGAAACCGCAGTCCGCCGCCAGGTCGGCGGGGCCCACCAGGACCGCGTCCACGCCCTCGGTACCGGCGATCTCGTCGGCCGCGGCACACGCACGCCGTGTCTCGATCATCGGGATCACCAGCGTCTCGCGGGACGCTGCCACATGCTCGGCCGCGGTGACCGTGCCGAACCGCCCCGACCTGCTGTACGTGGCGAAACCCCGCTCGCCCCACGGCGGATAGTGGCTCGCGGCGACCGCCCGCCGGGCGTCCTCGGCGCCGTCCACGTGCGGGTGGACGACACCGGCCGCGCCCAGGTCCAGGCAGCGCAGCGTCAGTGCGGGCTCGGCGGTGCCCACCCGTACCAGCACGTCGATGCCATGGGCCTCGGCCGCCATGATGTGCTGCTGGAGCAGTGCCGTGTCCGCGGGCCCGTGCTCGCAGTCGATGAGCACGTAGTCCAGACCGGCGACGCCCGCCATCTCCACCAGCGTCTCCGACGGCAGCCGCAGCAGCGCGCCGCGCAGCGAATCGCCGTCCGCCAGACGCTGCTTGAGGCTGCGGCGCGGGGTGCGAGGAACCGTCATCGTGCCACCATCCCCGCCGACAGGTCGATATCGGCGCCGCACATGCCACGCATCCGCAGCATCGCGCTCACCGCCTCGCCGACCTCCTCCTCGGTCACCATCCGCCCGAGCGCGGCACGCGACACGAAGGCCTCCTCCGCCTCGGCGTAGCTGCCGCCCGTACGCTCGGCCTCCAGGCGGAAGTTGCGCTCCATGCGGGGGCCCGAAACCGGCCCGGGGGACAGCGAGTTGACGGTGACGCCCTGCGGCCCCACCTCGCCCGCCAGCGTGGTCGTCAGGCCGATGACCGCCATCTTCGACGCGCAGTACGGGGTGCGCCGCAGCAGCGGCCGCTTGCCCGACACCGACGCGACGTTGATGACATCACCGGAGCCACGACGTGTCATCGCGGGAAGGAACGCCCGGCACATCAGGAACACACCGCGTACGTTGATGTCGAAGACCTCGTCCCACTCCTCGGGCGAGATGTCGGTCAGCGAGGCCACCGGACCCGCGATGCCCGCGTTGTTGACCAGGATCGACACCTCGTCGTCCACGAGGGCGTCGGCGAGCGCGTCGACATCGGCGGGGCGTGACACGTCGCAGACCTGCGGGACGACCCCGGGCCCCAGCTCGTCGGCGGTGCGCTTCAGGGTGTCCACGTCGCGGCCCGTGATCACCACGCGGGCTCCGTCGGCCAGCAGGGAGCGGGTGATGGCGCGGCCCAGGCCGCTGCCGCCCCCGGTCACGAGCGCCGTCCGCCCGGCGAGCGGCGCATTCGTGCGGTCGGTCGTCATGCGCCGGCCTCCTCGTTCCACTCCAGCGTCTTGTCGCCGTACTTCGCGGCGCGGACGTCACCGGAACGCGCGTGACCCTCGAAGAGCTCGACGCGGGCGGCGCGCCCGCACACCTCACCGAGCAGCGCCGACGAAGCGGTGTCGGCGACCTCCTGGTGGGTGACCGTCTTGAGGTACTTGCCGACCCACAGACCGCCCGTGTAGCGGGCTGCGCCGCGGGTGGGCAGGACGTGGTTGGTGCCGATGACCTTGTCGCCGTAGCTGACACACGTACCTTCGCCGAGGAAGAGTGCGCCGTAGTCACGCATCGTGTCCAGAGCCTGGCGCGGGTTCTCGGTGAGTACCTCGACGTGCTCGCTGGCGTACGAGTCGGCGATCTCGAAGGCCTCGTCGAGGGTGTCGGCCACGACGATCTCGCCGTGGTCGCGCCAGGCGGGCCCGGCGAAGTCCTTCGTCGGCATGCCGGGCAGCAGCCGCTCGATGTGCCGCTCGACCTCGCGCCCCAGCTCCTCGGACGTGGTGACGAGGACGGCGGGGGAGTCCGGGCCGTGCTCGGCCTGGGACAGCAGGTCGACGGCGACCACGAAGGGGTCCGCGTGCTCGTCCGCGATCACCAGGATCTCCGTGGGCCCGGCGAACAGGTCGATGCCCACCTCACCGAACAGCTGCCGCTTGGCCTCCGCCACATACGCGTTGCCGGGCCCCGCCAGCATCGGCACGCCGCCGATCGTCTCGGTCCCCACGGCCATCGCCGCGACGGCCTGGACGCCGCCCAGCAGATAGATCTCGTCGGCGCCCGCCAGATGCATCGCCGCGACCGTCGCGGCCGGGATCTCGCCCCGGATGGGCGGGGTGCAGGCGACGACCCGGGGCACGCCCGCGACCTTGGCGGTCACGATGGTCATGTGGGCCGAGGCGGTGAGCGGGTAGCGGCCGCCCGGCACATACGCGCCGGCGGCGGCGACGGGCACGTGCCGGTGGCCGAGCCGGACGCCGGGCAGTGTCTCGATCTCGACGTCGAGCATCGAGTCGCGCTGCGCCTGGGCGAAGGTGCGCACCTGCTCCTGCACGAAGCGGATGTCGTCCAGGACCTGCTGCGGGACACCGGCGACGATCCGCTCGATCTCCTCGGGCGACAGCCGGAAGGACTCAGGGCTCCAGTTGTCGAACTTCTCGGAATACTGGCGCACCGCCTCGTCGCCGCGCTCGCGGATGTCGTCGAGGATGGCGCGCACACGATCGGCGACGTCCGCGCGGGCGGCGGTCACCTGGGCGGCCGGGACGGGGGACTTGAGGAATCGGGGCATGACGGCTCTCTTCAACTCGCTTTGTTCGGTACGGAGATGGGGACTCAGACGGCGGCCGCGGCGACCAGGTCCTGGAGCGCCGCGTCCACGGCGACCGGTCGCTGCCACGGCACCAGGTGTCCGGCGTCGGGAAGCTCGCGCACATGGGAGTGCGGCAGGGCCTCGGCGATGGAGTGGTGGAAGGCGGGCGGGCACAGCGTGTCCCGGCTGCCCGCGAGGACGACGGAGGGGCAGCGCGCCGAGCGCAGCGCCGCGAACGCGTCCTCGCGGGTGGGCTGGGCGGCGAGCTGGGCGCGGGCGGCGTCGGGGCCCACGGACCGCGCCATGCGGCGGTAGCGCTCCGCGTCCGCCGCGGACCGGCGCCGGTCGGGGAACATGTCCGGCAGCGTGCGCTCGACCACCTCCGCGAACCGACCGGCGGCGACGAGAGTGTCCAACTCCCGCCAGGCGGCGTGCTGTTCGGGGCGCGGCGCGGCGGCGTTCGTCGCCATCACGCACAGCCCGGCCACCCGCTCAGGGGCCCGCCGCAGCGCCTCGAACCCGACGATGGCGCCCAGACTGAGCCCGACGAGCACGAACGGCCCGTCGACCGCGGACAGCACATCGTCCGCGAGCGCGCCGATGTCCGGCCGCCGCAGTGCCACGTGGTGGACGGTGTGGCCCTCGGGGAAGGTGACGTCCGACCACAGGCTCGCGTCGCAGAGCATGCCGGGCACCACGACCAGCGGCAGCGGCACGCCGGTCACCAGCGCCGCGCGGAGCGGGGGAGCAGCGCGTACGGGGCGACGTACCCGTTGTGGTCCAGGCCGAGGCCCGCGTCGGCGGCGGCCTTGAGGACCTCCTCGTCCCACTCCAGACGGACCCGTCCGTCCCCGGAGTTGACCACCAGGAGGTCGCCCTCCTCCTCGCCGACGTTGCGCAGCGTGCGCCAGGCGTCCTGCGGCACGGACAGCATGTCGCGCGGGCCGAGGCGTACCGAGACCTGGTCGGTGCGGTTGAGGGTGATCTCCCACTCGCCGTTCTTGACGATGAGTGTCTGGGTCTCCTGCTGCCGGTGCTGCGAGACACCCTGGCCCGGCTCGGCGCGCAGCCAGGCGACGTTGTGACCGTGCGGGTTGAACACGCGCGGCTCCTGGTGCGGGTCCTCGGTCATGCCGTAGCCGATGACGCAGCTCAGGCGCGCGCCGCCGCCCGGCAGGCTGCTGTCGATGAAGGGGTGCTCGGACCAGACGAGTTCGTCGGCCGCGGCGACCCGGCGCTTCATCTCCTCGGCGCTGTAGTGGCGCAGCCGGTCGATGTGCTCCTGTGCCATCGGCGTGACCCGCTCGGACTCCGGCGGGAGGTCGTCCCCGGCGTCGGTGTCGATCAGCTGGTTGTCGGCGCTGAGGTACAGGCCGTGCTGTGCGGCCTCGCGCAGGACCGAGGGGCCCCAGATGATGCCGCCGGTCCTGTCATGGCCGAGGACGGTGAACAGCCAGCCGTCGTCCGGTCCGGTGTTGGTGAAGCCGCGGAAGATCCAGGTGGGGATGGACGCGATGTCCCCTGCCTTCATGGGGAGTTCGCCCTCCTCGCCGTCGGCGCCCCAACGCAGCAGGTACTCGCCGTCGGTGCAGATGAACACCTCGGCGGTGTAGTGCAGGTGCAGATTGTTGGTGATGCCGTGCGGCATGGCGGCGGCGCCGATGTTGTAGCCGTGCGGCAGCCGCAGGTTGACGTGCTGACCGGAGGACTGCGAGACGCCGGGGCCGATCATGGCGTAGTTCTCCTTCCGGTCCGAGCCGGGTGTACGGCAGTCGATGAACGCCTGGTTGCAGGAGACGAAGTCGCTGCGGCGCACCGTGCGGCGCTCAAGGTCGGGGGTGGACACGACGACATCGGGCATGGGGGCTCCCTGGGCAGCGACTCATGAATGGAATACGTATGCATTCCCATGACAGGCCGTGGGGGGTGGCCCTGTCAAGAGGTGTGGATCGAATTTGCCGGAACCGCTCGTATCGGGGCTCCGGAAGGACATCCGTATCCGGAGGGACATACGTATACTGGCCGTCGGTGTCGACGAGGAGAGAGTCATGGCGATCACGAGTCACGACGTGGCGAAACTCGCGGGTGTCTCGCAGCCCACGGTGTCCCGTGCCCTGCGCGACGATCCCCGCGTGTCCCAGGCCACCCGTGCGAAGGTCAAACGGGCCGCCCAGGCGCTCAACTACGTACCCAGCGAAGCGGGCCGCACACTGTCGACCCGGGCCACCCGCAGGGTCGGTGTCATCGTGACCGACATGACCAACCCGTTCTACCCGCACGTCGTCGCCCCGCTCCACGACGAACTGCAGCGGCTCGGGTACCGGATGATGCTGCTCACCGAGCGCTCCGACGAGGCGGTCGCCGAGGAGAAGCTGCTTGACCAGTCCCTCGACGGAGTCGTCCTCGCGACCGCCACCACCGACTCGCGGCTGCCCGCTCTGCTGGAGCGGCGCGGCATGCCCTACGTGTTCCTCAACCGGGACACCGGCCGGCCCGGCGACTTCGCCTCCGTCGTCGACAACGAGGGCGGAGGACGCCTCGTCGCACAGCAACTCGTCGAGCTCGGGCACCGGCGCATCGCGGGCATCTTCGGCGCGGTCAACACCACGACCGGGCGCGAGCGCGAGCTGGGCTTCCGGCTGGCCCTGGCCGACGCCGGCATCGGGCTGCCGGACGACCGCGTGGTGCGCGGCGCGTTCGAGTACGAGACCGGATACGCGGCGCTGCCCGCCCTCCTCAAGGCGGCCGAACCGCCCACCGCCGTGTTCTGCGGCAACGACGTGGTCGCCATCGGTGTGCTCAACGCCGCGCTCGCGGCGGGCGTCAAGGTGCCCGACGATCTCACCGTCATCGGCTTCGACGACCTGCCCATGGCGGCCTGGGAGGTGTTCCGGCTGACCACCGTCCGGCACGATCTGGGTGAACTCGCCTGCCAGGCGGCCCGGTTGCTCGCCCGGCGGATCACCGGAGAGGTCGACGCCGACGGCGAACGCCTCGTCCTGCCGACCGAGTTCGTCCCGAGAGCCACCCACGCCAAGGCCCGCTGAACCCTCACGACCCGGAGGCCGCGCGGACCGGCTCGGCGGCGGCCGCGGGCACCGCCCCAAGGCGTCGCTGCCGCACCACCCCCACGGTGGCCAGCACCGCGGCGAGCCCGAGCGAGAGCCACAACTCCAGGCGGTGGCCCGGCAGTACGGCCATCAGGACCAGCACCCCGGCGATGAACGCGATGGTGGCCAGCGTCAGATAGGGGAAGCACCACATACGTACATCGGTCGGCCGCTCGCCCTTGCGGCGCACGGCGTACTGCGTCAGCGCGATGACCATGTACATCATCAGCGCGATCGCCCCGCTGGAGGCGATGAGGTACGAGAACACGTCCGGCAGCAGATAGTTGGCGATCACCGCGGCGATGCCCACGACCGTCGACGCGAGCACCGCGTTGCGGGGCACACCGTGCGGGGACGTGCGGGCGAAGGCGGCCGGGGCGTCACCACGCCCGGCCAGCGAGAACAGCATCCGTGAGGCCGTGTAGACGGCGGAGTTGAGGCAGCTGCACACGGCGACCACCAGCACCACGTCCATGATCCGGGCCGCGCCCGGGATGTTCATCCGGTCCAGGACCGCCTGATAGGACCCCGCCCCGAGATCGTCGGCGTTCCACGGCACGAGACACACCACGACGAGGATCGAGCCGATGTAGAAGAGGCCCAGACGCCACACCACCGCGCGGATCGCCTTCTTGATGTTCTTGCGGGGCTCCTCGGACTCCGCCGCCGCGATGGTGACGATCTCGCTGCCCTGGAAGCTGAACATCGCGGTGAGCAGCCCGGCCAGGATCGCCGTGACACCTTGCGGGGCGAAGCCGCCATGGCTCCACAGATTCGAGACACCATGGGTGTCGGACCCGGGCAACACCCCGAGCACCGCGAGCGCCCCGAGGACCAGGAACGCCACGATCGCGACGACCTTGATCAGTGAGAACCAGTACTCGAACTCGCCGTAGTTGCGCACCGCCAGCAGATTGCTGCCGGTCAGCAGGAGGATCACCGCGAGAGCCGGTATCCAGCTCGGGATCGAGGTGAGCCCCGCGATGACCTCCCCGGCGGCGATGGCCTCGATGGGGATGACCAGGATGTAGAACCACCAGTACAGGTACCCGATCGAGAACCCGGCCCAGCGGCCCAGCGCCCGGTCCGCGTACGTGGAGAAGGAGCCCGTGTCCGGGTTGGCGACGGCCATCTCGCCGAGCATCTGCATGACGAGCACCACCAGCGCGGCCGCCAGCAGGAACGACACGATCACGGCAGGCCCCGCGGTGGCCACGGCGGCCGACGAGCCGACGAAGAGACCGGCGCCGATCACCCCGCCGATGGAGATCATCGTGATCTGGCGGCCCTTCAGGCCCTGGGTGAGTGTCGCGCCCGCGGCGGGGGACGACGGCTCAGGAGGAGGGGGTTGCATATGAGGATCCTTGGCTCGCGGACGAGGTGGGAGCGACGCCGCGCCTGAGTGGTACGCAGGGTCCGGAAGAGGGGGGGCCGGGGACGGGCGCCGATGACGGCGCGCTGTCCCCGGCCCGGCGGTGCGATGAGCGGTCAGAGCTGCTCGCGCAGCGCGGCCGGCACCTCGTCGAACGCGCCCGAGGTGCGGCCGATCGCGTCGATGCGCAGCGTCGCGGTCGCGCCGTGGGCCGCGAGGCCCTCGAAGGCGGAGATCCGCTCGACGGCCGGGGCGAGCGCCGCCGTGCCCTCCTTCGATGCCCGCTGGTACGTCAGCGGCTTGAGGAACCGGGAGACCGACAGGCCGGCGTTGTACCGGGCGGTCTTGCCCGTCGGCAGCACGTGGTTGGTGCCGGCGATGCCCTTGTCGGAGTACGCGACGGTGGACCACGGCCCGATGAACAGCGAGCCGTAGTTGGAGAGGTTCTGCAGGTAGAAGTCGTCGTCCTCGGTGTGCACTTCGAGGTGCTCGGGGGCGATGACATCCGCGACGGCCACGGCGGCGTCCCGGTCCTCGACCACGATGACGGAGCCGAAGTCCCGCCAGGCCGGACCTGCGATGTCACGGGTGGCGAGGGAGGCGAGCTGGCGCTCCATCTCCGCGACGACGGCCTGCCCCGTCCGCTCGGACGTGGTGATCAGCGCGGCGGGGGAGTTGGGCCCGTGCTCGGCCTGGCCCAGCAGGTCGGCCGCCACCCACACCGGGTCGGCGGTGTCGTCGGCGATGACCGCGACCTCGGAGGGACCTGCGAGCAGGTCGATGCCGACCTGGCCGAACAGCTGCCGCTTGGCCTCGGTGACGAACGCGTTGCCCGCGCCGACCAGCATGTCCACCGGCGCCTCGCCCAGCAGGCCGAAGGCCATCGCACCGAGCGCCTGCACGCCGCCGAGGGCGAACACCCGGTCGGCGCGGGACAGGTACGCGCCGTACAGCACCGCGGGGTGGGCGCCGTGCTCGCCCGAGGGCGGCGTGCACGCCACCACGGTGGGCACACCGGCCGTCTTGGCGACGTTGACCGTCATGAACGCGCTGGCGAGCAGCGGGAACCGGCCGGCCGGAAGGTAGGCGCCGACGCGGGAGACCGGCACGTACCGCTGGCCGCCCATGACACCCGGGGCGACCTCGATCTCGAAGTCCGTCAGGTGCTCGCGCTGCGCGGCGGCGAACCGGTGGGTGCGCTCGTAGCCCATCTCCAGTGCGGTGCGGACGTCGGCGGGCAGGGCGTCCCCCGACTTCTTCAACTCGTTGGCGGAGACCTCCAGTTGGCCGGAGAATCCGTCCAGCTCCTGGGCGTAGGCGCGCACCGCGTCCATGCCGTTGTGCTCGATCTCCTTGAGCATCTCGGAGACGCGCTCGACCACCTTCGGGTCGCGCTGGGCGGGCGGTCCGTCGACGGACGGCTTCTTGAGCCACTTGAGGGGAGGGAGGGCCTGGGCTTCGTCGTGCGTGATCTGCATGGCGAGGACGCTAGACGGGCTTCTGCCACAGGACTAGAGGGGCGAGTCCTGTCCCGTCCACAGGGTTTCCCTGTGTGACACCAAGACCCCTCTCTCACAGGCCGCGTGCGACGCGGATCTCGCGCAGGGTGTCCTCGGCGATGCGGGCCAGTTCTCGGGTGGCGCGGGACAGCGGGTGCCCCCGGCGGCGCACCAGCGCGATGGTGTCGTAGAGGGGGTCGGCGAAGGTCGCCGTGTGCAGCCCCGCGGGGAACGCCGGACTGTCGACCACGGCGCGGCTGGCGATCGTGTCGCCGACCCCGGTGGTCACCAACTTCAGGGCGGCTTCGACGTGTTCGAGCTCGATCAGCGGGTCGACTCGGACGCCCGTGAACTGGGCGCGTTCGGCGAGCTGCCGTCGCGTCGGGTCCTGCCAGCCGTAGTGGGCGTCGTACAGGACGAGGGGCGCCCGCGCGAAGTCCTCGATGGTGACCGGCGTACGGGTGCGTTCCGCGCTCGCGCTGACGTAGTACACCTCGTCCCGCAGCAGTGGTGTCACCTGGAGTTCCTCGTCGTCGATGGGGAGCACCACCAGGCCGGCCTCGATGCGTCCGGCCGCCACGGCCGCCGCGGTCTCGGCGGAGTTCTGCCCCACGAGCCGCACCCGCACCGACGGATAGCGGGCGTGGAACAGCTGCACCAGGTTGGACAGCAGGTAGTAGTCCGCGTTGCGCAGGACCCCGAAGGTGGCGGTGCCGCCGCCGAGCGAACCGAGGGAGTGCACGGCCCGGGTGCCACTGTCGGCGGCGTCCACGGACTGCTGGGCGTAGGGCAGCAGCTCCTGTCCCGCCGAGGTCAGCGCGAGGGTGCGGCTGCCGCGCACGAACAGCTCGGCGTCGAGCTCCGCCTCCAGTCGGCGCACCAGTTCGGAGGCGGATGCCTGGGCGATGTCCATGGCCCGCGCCGCCGCGGTGAACGACCCGAGCCGCTCCGCTTCGACGAAGGCCCTCAGCTGGTTGAGGGTCATGCGGCCACAGGCTAGCCCTGTGCCTGCCGCAGGAAACAGGGGGGTTGTCCGAGGGGGAGTGGGCTGATTGGCTCGTGGGGACGCCACACACCACACGTCCCCGGAAGGTTCCTCCCGCCGATGACCAGCCCTCTGTCGATCTGTCTCGTCCAGTCGGCCGCGCACCATCACGCCGCGGACGACGGCCTGGACGCGTTCGCGGCGGACGTACGCCGCGTCACCCGCGCCCACCCCGGCGCCCGGCTGCTGGCCTATCCGGAGCTGCACCTGTGCGGCCACCGCCCGGACGAGGACCCCGCGACGGTCATGACAGCGGCCGCCGAGCCACTGGACGGCCCCCGCGGCGCCCGCCTCGCGGATCTCGCGCGCGAGACGGGTGTGTGGCTCGTGCCCGGCAGTGTCTACGAGCGCGGCGGCGACGGCCTGATCTACAACACGGCGCCCGTGTACTCCCCCGAGGGCGAGCGCGTCGCCGCGTACCGGAAGATCTTCCCCTGGCGCCCCTACGAGACGACGGCCTCCGGCACGGAGTTCATCGTCTTCGACATGGCCGGGTACGGGCGCGTGGGCCTGTCCATCTGCTACGACGCCTGGTTCCCCGAGGTCACCCGGCACCTGGCCTGGCAGGGCGCCGACCTGGTCCTCAACCTCGTGCGCACACCGACCGTCGACCGCACCCAGGAACTCGTCCTGGCCCGGGCCAACGCGATCGTGAACCAGGTCGCCATGGCCAGCGTCAACGCGGCGCAGCCCGACGGGATCGGCCGCAGCCTCGTCGTCGACCCCGAGGGCCGGGTGCGCGCCGAGGCCGAGTCCGCCACGGACCAGGTCGTCACGGACGTCCTCGACCTGGGCGAGGCCCGCCGGGTGCGCACGCATGGCACGGCGGGCCTGACCCGGGTGTGGGACCCGTTCGCCGCCGGCCAGTCTCCCCTCGAACTCCCCTTGTACGCGGGCCGGATCGAGCCCGAGCGATGGCGTGAGGGGCTCCCGGCCGACGAGCGGTAGGGCGGGCCTACTGACGGATCCATACCGTGGTCCAGGCGGGCAACCGCCCCTCCGCCAGCGGGCCCGACGCGAGCAGCACGGCGCCCTGCGGCAGCGGGACGGCCTCCTCCGAGAGGTTGCTGAGAACGTGCCAGCCGCCGCTACGGGTGAAGTGCACCGATCCGGTGGCCGCGTCGACCCATTCCAGTGCCTCGTCCGTGACCAGGTCACGCCGCAGGTGCAGCGCCGCGCGGTACAGCTCCAGGACGGAGTCCTGGTCACCGGCCTGCACATCGGCGGCGTACGAGCCCCAGCCGGCGGGCTGCGGCAGCCAGGAACCGCCGGAGCCGAAGCCGTGGCTCGCCCCTTCCCGGGTCCACGGCAGCGGCACCCGGCAGCCGTCACGGCCCTTGACCCGGCCACCGCTGCGTACCCAGATCGGGTCCTGAAGGTCCTCGGTGCGCAGGTCGGCGACCTCCGGCAGGCCCAGCTCCTCGCCCTGGTAGACGTACGCGGATCCCGGCAGCGCCAGCATCAGCAGCGTCGCGGCGCGGGCCTTGCGCAGGCCCAACTCCCAGTCGGGTGACGGCTTCTGGCCACCCGTCATGAGCCAGGCCTCCGCGTCGGACTTGGTGGAGCCGGTGGGCAGGGCGTAGCGCGAGGGGTGACGTACCACGTCGTGGTTGGACAGCACCCAGGTGCTGGTGGCACCGGCGTCGCGGGCGTGGGCCAGCGCGGAGTCGATGGTGTCCCGCATCGCGCCGGCGTCGAGAGGTGTGTTGAGGAAGTCGAAGTTGAACGCCTGGCCGAGTTCGTCCGCGGAGGCGTACGGGGCGCGCCGTGAGGAGCGGACCCAGGCCTCGGCGACGGCGAAGCGCGGCGGCTCGTACTCGTCGAACACCCGCCGCCAGCCGCGGTAGATGTCATGCACGGCGTCCCGGTCCCACAGCGGGTGGCTGCCGTCGTCGGGCAGCTCGTCCGGCTGGTAGCCGAGTGCCTCGCCGAGGTCGCGCAGCGGCTCGGCGAGGTCCTTGGCGAGGCCGTGCGCGACATCGACGCGGAAGCCCGCGACGCCCCGGTCCGACCAGAACCGCAGCGTGGTGTGGAAGTCCTCGCGCACCTCGGGATTCTCCCAGTTGAAGTCGGGCTGCTCCGGCGCGTACAGGTGCAGGTACCACTGGCCGTCGGGGACCCGTGTCCACGCCGGGCCGCCGAAGCTGGAGAGCCAGTCGGTGGGCGGGAGTTCGCCGTGCTCGCCGCGGCCCTCGCGGAACACGTAGCGCTCGCGGGCGGCCGAACCGGGGCCGGCGGCCAGCGCCTCCTGGAACCAGACATGCTGATGCGAGGAGTGGTTCGGGACGATGTCGACCACGATCTTCAGACGGAGCCGTTCGGCCTCGGCGACCATCGCGTCGAAGTCGTCGAGCGTGCCGAGCCGGGGGTCCACATCGCGGTAGTCGGCGACGTCGTACCCGCCGTCGGCCAGCTCCGACGGGTAGAAGGGGCTGAGCCAGACGGCGTCCACGCCGAGTTCCGCGAGGTGGGGCAGGCGGGAGGTGACACCGCGGATGTCACCGATCCCGTCACCGTCGGCGTCGGCGAAGCTGCGCGGATAGACCTGGTAGACGACGGCCTGCCGCCACCAGTCGGCGTCGGTACCGGTGCCGACGGGGTGGGGACGCTGAGGCATGTGAGGGCCTTTCGGGGTTGAGCGGTCCCGGCGCCACGGGTGGGCCGGGCGGATGGCTGGGTGGTGCGGGTCAGCCCTTGACCGCGCCCGTGGTCATCCCGGAGACGACCGAGCGGCGGAAGATCAGGACCAGCAGGGCGATCGGCACCGTGGCCACCATCGCCCCGGCGAAGATCACTCCGTACGGGACCTGGTACTGGCTGGTGAACAGGGCGATGCCCACGGAGACGGTGCGCCGGTCGTCGACGCCGTTGAAGGTGAGCGCCAGCAGGAACTCGGACCAGGTGGCGGTGAAGGAGAACACCCCGGCGGTGAACAGCCCTGGCCGGGCCAGCGGCAGGATCACCGTCAGCGCGGTGCGCCAGGGCCCCGCGCCGTCGACGGTCGCCGCCTCCTCCAGCTCGGCCGGGATCTTGCTGAGGTAGTTGCGCATGATCCACACGGCGAACGGCAGGTTCAGCGCCACGTACGGGATGACCAGGCCGGGATAGCTGTTGAGCAGCCCGGCCTGACGTTCCATCAGGAACAGCGGGACGAGCAGCGCGATCGGCGGGAACACCGACAGCATCAGCAGCGCCGTCATGATGGCACCCCGGCCGCGCAGTCCGAACCGGGCGAGCGCGTAGCCGGCGAAGAACGCCATGGACAGGATCAGCGTCGTCGACACACAGGCGACGATGACGCTGTTGAGGAAGTACTGGCCGATCCCGTTGCGCACGAACGCCGTCGTGTAGTTGTCGAGCGTCGGTGACTCGGGCAGCAGGGTCGGCGGCGTCGCGCTGATCTCGGCGGGCCCCTTGAACGAGGCGGACGCCATCCACAGCAGCGGCAGCGTGGCACAGACGGCGATCAGGAGACCCCCGGCGTTGACGACATTGACGTACCGGCGGACACCGGAGCGCGCGGTGTGACGGCTCATCCTCGGACCTCCTCATCGGTCTGGGCGCGAAAGACGCGCAGGAACAGCACGCAGCAGGCCATGACGATGGCCGCGGTGGAGACCGCGACGGCCGCGCCCCCGCCGAAGTCGAGATCCTGGAAGAGGATCCGGTAGCCGAGCATCGCCACCGACTGGGTGGCCGTGCCGGGACCGCCCTGGGTCAGTACGAACGGCAGGTCGAAGATGCCGAAGGCCTGCAAGATGCGGAAGAGCACCGCGATGGCCACGATCGGCTTCAGTTGCGGCAGAGTGACCCGCCAGAACGTCGTCCACGCCCCGGCCCCGTCGATCTCGGCGGCCTCGTACACCTCCCCCGGGATCAGCATCAGCCCCGCGAGCACGACGATCGCCACGAACGGCGTCGTCTTCCACACGTCGACGACGACCATCGCGGCCATCGCGGGAACCGGCCGCCCCAGGATGTCCGGCTGGCCGCCCAGCACCTGCTCGCACAGCCAACTCACCGCCCCGAACGTCCCGTTGAAGAGATACGACCACAGCTGGGCGGCGACGACGTTGATCAGTGCCCACGGCAGCAGAAGCACGGCGATGAGCCAGCCGCGGGCCGCGCCGAGCCGCTCCAGGACCAGCGCCGCGAGCGTGCCGAGGACCAGTTCGAGCAGCACGGAGACGACCGTGAACCCCAGGGTGAACGCCAACGCCTGGTACCACTCGGGATTGCTCAGCAGCGCCTCGTAGTGCGCGAGTGTGGGGGAGCCCAGGCGCAACCCGCCGTAGTCGAGGCGCACTTCGGAGAAGGACAGGGCCAGCGAGAAGACCACGGGGAAGACCGTCACCACCGTGACGACCAGGAGGGCGGGGGAGGCGAAGAGCCACCCGGTGCGGGTGCGTCGGCGAGCGCCGGAGCCGGTGGACGCGGGCTTCCGACCCGGGGGTGCGGGACTCCTGTCGCCGCCCTTCGCCGGTGTCGGTGTCTTCGACTTCAGCGCGGTACTCACAGCGCTTTCCCTTCCAGAGCCGTACGGAGGCCGTCTTGCGCGGCACGGACCCCGGCCGCGGGGGAGAGCTCGCCACCGACGACCGCGTTGGCCGGTGTGTAGAGCGCCTTGCTGACCTGCGGGTAGTGCGGGGTCTGCACGGGCCGGGCGACGAGGTGCAGATCGGCGGCGCGCAGCACGGTCGGGTCGTCGGCCTCGCGTGCCTCCCGCCCGTGCAGTACGGAGGTCATGGCAGGCACGACACCGGCCTCCCGGGCGAGCAGCCGCTGCACCTCCTCACCGGCGCAGAACCGGGCGAACTCCATGGCCGCGCCCAGCTGCCCGGAACTCGGATTGACGAAATTGCTCCAGCCGCCCGCGCAGGAGACACCACCGCGGCCGATGCCCTCGAAGCCCGGACGGGGCACGACACCCACCTTGCCCGCGACGCGCGAGACGTTCGGGGTGGCCGCGTTGACCCACGCGTAGGACCAGTTGCGCAGGAACAGGCCCCGCCCGTTGACGAACGCGTCCTGGGAGTCAGACTCCTCATAGGTCGTCACCGTCCGGGGCGTGACCCCGCTCCTGGTGAACTCCGCCATCAGCGAGAACGCCCGCTCCGCCGCCGCCCCGCTCAGTGCGGCCCTGCCCCGCCCGTCGAGGACGGTGCCGCCCGCGTCGGCGAGGAACTCGGTGACGTTCGCCGTCAGTGACTCGGTCACGGCGGCCTGCCACAGGAACCCGGCCTCCGTGTCCCCTGCCCGCTGCACCGTGCGCGACGTGTGCAACAGCTCCTCCCAGCTCCGGGGGACCCGCAGACCGTGCTTCGCCAGCAGGTCCTTGCGGTAGAAGAGGTACGTGCTGTCGAGGAAGAACGGCACCGCGTACGCCGCGCCCCGGTACGTGGAACTGCGCCGCAGCGCCTCCGGGTAGGCATCCCAGAAACCATCGGGCAGCAGCTTGTTCACCGGCAGGGCGAGCGCGGCATGGCCGAACTGGGTGGGCCAGGTCGTGTCACCGAGGTAGACATCGGGCTTGGGGGAGCCGCCGGCGAGCTGGGTGGCGAGGGCACTGCGGTTGCCGTCCGACGTCGACAGCGCGTTGATCTTCGAGATCCGGACGTGGGGGTGCCGTCGCTCGAAGGCCCGGATGATCAGGTCGGCGACGACGGCGCCGCGGCGCGAGGGGATCTCGGAGACCCACCAGGTCAGCGTGGCCGACTTCTTGGGTGCCGTCGCCGCCCGCGCGACCAGGTCGTCGAGGTCCCTCCCTCCGCATCCGGACACCAGTCCGGCCGCGGCGACGCTCCCGACGCCGGCCAGCACGGTTCTGCGGTGCAGGGTCATGGCATGCTCCTCCCCTTTCACGCCGCCGAATGACAGCGCTAGCACGGTAGGGAGCACCAAGATTCACTGTCAATGGTCCTGGCCAAGACAGTGCGGGCAATCCGTCAAATGACAGCGATGGCATAACCGGGCTCAGCGGAACGGGAACGCTGTGTTAGCGTCCCGCTCATGACTGGTGAACGGGGCGCCACGCTGGCGGATGTCGCACAGAGGGCCGGAGTGTCTCCCTCGACCGTCTCGCGCACACTGCGCGGCCTGTCGACGGTGTCACCACAGACCCGCGAACGCGTCGAACAGGCCGCCCGCGAGCTGTCGTTCGCGATATCGCGCAGCGCCTCCAGCCTCGTCACCGGGCGCACCGGCAGGATCGCCGTGCTCGTGCCGAACATGGAGTCCTGGTTCCTGGGCGCCGTACTGGCCGGCCTCGCACCCGAACTGAACGCGGCGGGCCTCGACCTGCTCGTCTACAGCGTCACCACCGCCGAACAACGCGCCCAGTTCTTCGACCGCCTGCCCGCCCGCCGCAACGCGGACGCGCTGCTCGTCGTCAGCTTCGCGCTCTCCCCCGAGGAGCGGGAGCGCCTGGACGGCCTCGGCATGCCTCTGGTCTTCGTCAGCCAGCACGAGAAGGGCCGGGCCAGCGTGTACGTGGACGACGCGGAGGCCGCCCTGCGTGGTACCAGGCACCTGCTCAACCTCGGCCATCGCCGCATCGCCTACATCGAGCCCGCCGACGACTCGGGCTTCGCCTGGAGCAGCCGCGCCCGCCTGGAGGGATACCGGGCCGCGCTGGCGGAGGCCGGTGCCGAGCACGACGAGGACCTGGTCCGGCAGGTCGCGCAGTGGCAGGGGCCGAGCCTGGACGCGGCGGTCGGGCGCCTGCTGTCCCTCACCGAGCCACCCACGGCGATCTTCGCCGAGACCGACGACATCGCCTTCCGGCTGCTGACCGTGCTGCGCGGAGCGAACGTGCCGGTGCCGCAGCGGATGTCCGTCCTCGGGTTCGACGACCATGCGATGGCGGCGGCCTGGGACCTGTCCACGATGGCCCAGCCTGCCCGCCAACTCGGTGTCACAGCAGCCGAGTTGGCCCGCTCCGTGGTCCAGGAACCCGAGGCGAACCTGGAACGCCATGTCGTCCTGCCGGTGGAGCTGGTGCCGCGGGGGAGCACGGGGCCCGTCCCGCGGCAGTAGCGCGGTACCAGGGGCAGGGACCCCCGGCACCGGGATCAGCAGTCGCGGACCGGGTCGGTCTCGCTGTAGATGTCGGTGTCCTTCATGAAGCCGAGCCGGCCGTTGTCCGCCACCGTCATCAGCCAGCGCGTCGGGTGCGGGCCGCCGACCCAGTCCTGGCCGTCCATCTTGCAGTAGAACCAGCTGGGGTTGGAGTTCATGTACCCGACCACCGTGCCGGGGTCCGGGTAGATGTGGTTGTTGCCGATGGTGCCGTACACCGGGGCGCCGGCGACGTTGTGACACCAGTGTCGGTTGCCGTCCTGCCAGCAGCCGTCCGCGGCCGAGGCCGTGGGTGCGAGGGTGACGACGGCGCCCGCGGCGAGCGCCACCGCGCCCAGGACCGAAGCGAGCTTCTTCTTCATACAACTCCCCATGTCGTGCCCCCTGCTGGGGCGACGAACGTTGTGGTCGAGCCGCCCGGGTCAAGGGCGGCCACTGGGGAAGACGGTGCCGCCTGCGGGCACGGTTGCCGGAGCGGCGCGGTCTTCACCCGTCCGGGCGACCGGTGCCTCGCAACACACATATGTCCCCTTCATGAAGGGGACATTGCAGTCCTGCCGCGGGCCTCCCACGCCCTTGACCCGCCCGCGACGCCCTGGCTAGCTTCGGCGGCATGTCCGACGACCAGCGGTATCACAAGCGCCGAGCCATCGATCTGATGCGCGTCGCCACGGCCGTGTGTAGCTGAGGCACGCCGCCCGTTCGACGCTGCCCCTCCTCCCTGTGAAGGCTCGAATGAAGCCCCGTCTCCGCATACCCATGTCCAGATTCCGGAGCACCGCCGTCGTCGGTTCGCTCGCCGCCGCCCTGCTGCTCACCTCCTGCGCCAACAACTCGGCCTCGACGAGCGGCAGCCAGAGCGTCGCGTCGAAGAAGATCCCCGCCAAGGTGTCCGCCGACACCACGCTCACCGTCGGTGCCCCGACCCTGAAGGTCGCCCTCGAACTGTCCGGGCAGATCGACAAGCTGCCCTTCAAGGTGAAGTGGGCCAACATCAGCGGCGGCCCGCAGTGCTCCGAGGCCTTCCGCGCCGACGCCCTCGACATCTGCTCCGCCGCCGAGATCCCGTCCATCAACGCCCACTGGACCGGGCTCGACACCAAGCTCGTCGGCGCCGAGTTCCGCAAGGACCCGATCGCCGACCCGATCTACGAGCTGGGCATCGCGCCTGGCGCGGGCATCAAGAAGCTGTCCGACCTGCGCGGCAAGAAGATCGCCTACAGCCCTGGTCAGGCGCAGGGCGCTCTCGTGCTGCGCATCCTGAAGAAGGCCGGGCTCGGTAAGCAGGACGTGAAGCTCGTCGAGCTGGCCAGCACCGGTGATGTGTTTCCGACGGCCCTCGGCAACCACCAGGTCGACGCCGCGCCCATCGCCGGTGTCAACATCAAGCGCTATCTCA
The DNA here is from genome assembly GCF_042888725.1 of Streptomyces sp. NPDC002795. Taxonomy (NCBI): domain Bacteria; kingdom Bacillati; phylum Actinomycetota; class Actinomycetes; order Kitasatosporales; family Streptomycetaceae; genus Streptomyces; species Streptomyces sp. NPDC002795. The sequence continues at coordinate 816,436 of NZ_JBIAQB010000001.1, read as the reverse complement.
CGAAGTACGGCCGGGACGGAGCCACCACCATCCGGCACGGGCTGCGGGACGATCCCGGACACCTGTGGGCGCTGACCGACGCCGTCGCCGACCCGCAGAAGTCCGCTGCCATCAAGGAACTCATCGCCTTCTGGGCACGCGCCGAGGTCTGGATCGACGCGCACCCCAAGGAGTGGATCGACGGCTACTACATCAAGGACCAGGGCCTCAGCCGTGAGGACGGCGAGTACCTCGTCGCGCACGCGGGCCATCCAGTCTTCCCCGCCAGCTGGAGCGGGGCCATCAAGCGGCAGCAGCAGACCATCGATCTGCTCGCGAAGGAACAGAAGCACGAGCGCTTCGACGCGGGCATCCTCTTCGACCGTCGCTACGAGCGGGTCGCCGCGGACGCGGTGGCCGGCGAAGGGGGTGAACAGGCATGAGTACAACGGCTGTTGAGAAGAGGGTCGAGGGGGCCTCGGCAGGGGAGGAAGGCCGCCCGGCGCACGCACCTCGCACCCGCGCCCGCAAGCGGCTCGCTCCCGGGCGGCCCGTCCCCTACGGCTGGGCGCTCGGCCCGCTCCTGTTGCTCGCCGTGTGGGCGGCGGGCTCGGGCGCCGGCCTGATCGACCCGCGCAACCTGCCCGCTCCGTGGGTCATCGCCAGTACCGCGGGTGACCTCATCGCCGACGGGAGGCTCCAGTCGAACCTCGCCATCTCCGCCCAACGCGCCCTGCTGGGCCTGGTGTTCGGCGTGCTGGCCGGGCTCGTGCTCGCGCTCGTGTCGGGGCTGAGCCGGATCGGTGAGGGGCTCGTCGACGGGCCCGTGCAGATCAAGCGGTCGATTCCGTCGCTCGCCCTGATTCCGCTGCTGATCCTGTGGTTCGGCATCGGCGAGCCGATGAAGGTCGTCACCATCGCGCTCGGTGTGTTCGTGCCGATCTACCTCCACACCCACAACGGGCTGCGCGGCATCGACAGTCGCTATGTCGAACTCGCCGAGACGGTACGCCTGGGGCGTGCCCGGTTCGTACGCCACGTCGTGCTGCCGGGCGCACTCCCGGGCTTCCTGCTCGGACTGCGGTTCGCGGTGACCGGGGCATGGCTCGCCCTCGTCGTCGTCGAGCAGGTCAACGCCACCAGCGGCATCGGCTACATGATGGAGCTGGCACGGACGTACGGACAGACCGATGTGATCCTCGTCGGGCTCGTCGTGTACGGAGTGCTCGGCCTCGTCTCCGACGCCCTGGTACGGCTCGTGGAGAGGAAGGCGCTGACATGGCGACGCACCTTGGCAGGCTGAACCCCGTGCGGCACGACGGAGCGGCGCTGGCCGCCACCGTACGCATCGACGGACTCGTCCGCACCCTCGGCGGGCGTGACGTACTGAACGGGCTGCAACTGTCCATCGCCGAAGGGGAGTTCGTCGCCCTTCTCGGCCGCAGCGGGTCCGGGAAGAGCACGCTGCTGCGGGCCCTGGCCCGGCTGGACCACGAGGTGCCGGGCGGCGGCGAGCTGACCGCGCCCGACAACCTGTCCGTGGTGTTCCAGGACGCCCGACTGCTGCCCTGGAGACGGCTGCTCGACAACGTGACCCTCGGGCTCGACGGCCCTGACGCGGTGGAGTGTGGGCGCACCGCCCTCGCCGAGGTCGGCCTCGAAGGCCGCGAGCGGGCGTGGCCGGTCGAGCTGTCCGGCGGCGAGCAGCAGCGCGTCTCGCTCGCCCGCTCCCTCGTGCGCGAACCCCAACTCCTGCTCGCCGACGAACCGTTCGGCGCGCTCGACGCCCTGACCCGGATCCGGATGCACGGACTGCTGCGGCAGCTGTGCGAGCGGCACCGGCCCGCCGTGCTTCTGGTCACCCATGACGTCGACGAGGCCATCGCCCTCGCCGACCGGGTGGTCCTCCTGGAGGAGGGCCGGATCGCCCTCGACCTCCCCGTGCGCCTCCCGCTGTCCCGGCGGCGCGACGACCCCGAGGCCGCCGCCCTGCGCGAGCGGCTCCTGCGGCAGCTCGGCGTAGAAGCCGCGGGCGCGGAACCGGAGGCAGTGCTGTGACGGTGGGCGAGGAATTCCTGTGGTACATCCCCAACACCGTCGAGCCGGGACACCGCGGCGACGACACCAGGGCGGGCTGGGGCTCGATCGAGTTCTCCACGCGACTCGCCCGCACCGCCGAGGAGCACGGCTGGGGCGGCGCCCTGCTGGGCACCGGATGGGGGCGGCCCGACACCTTCACCGTGGCGACGGCGCTCGCCGCGCGGACCACCACGTTCAAACCGCTGATCGCGATCCGGCCCGGCTACTGGAGGCCGGCCAACTTCGCGAGCGCGGCGGCCACTTTGGACCAGCTCAGCCAGGGGCGGGTGCTCGTCAACATCGTCAGCGGCCTGGACAGCCCGGCCGCGTACGGTGACACGAACGTCGACCCCGCCGCGCGGTACGCGCGCACCCGGGAGTTTCTGCACCTGGTGCGGCGGTTGTGGACGCAGGAGGATGTCACCTTCGAGGGCGAGCACTTCCACGTGCGTCACTCCACGGTCTCGCCCCGCCCGTACGAGGCGCCGGGCCGCGCGCATCCGCGGCTGTACTTCGGCGGCGCCTCGGAGGCCGCGGAGCGGGTCGCCGCGGCCGAGGCCGACGTCCAGCTGTTCTGGGGCGAACCGCTCGACGGTATCGCCGAACGCATCGACCGGCTACGGAAGTTGAGCGAGTCGGAGGGCCGCGTCCACGCCCCGCTGGAGTTCGGTCTGCGGATCACCACGGTCGTCCGGGACACCAGCGAGGAGGCATGGGAGGCGGCCGAGCGCAAGGTCGCGAAGATGGCCGGGAGCGCCGGTGACACCACCTGGCCGGGCGACCGTCGCACGGCCGTCGGCCAGCGCAGGCTGCTTGACCTGGCCGAGCGCGGCGAGGTGCTGGACCGGTGCCTGTACACCACGCCGGGCCGGTTCGGCGGCGGGGGAGCGGGCACGACCTGGCTGGTCGGCTCGGCCGGCGAGGTCGCGGCGGCGCTGCACGACTACCGCAGGCTAGGCATCTCCCACTTCGTCCTGTCCGACACCCCCTACCGGGAGGAGACGGTCCGCGTGGGCGATCAACTGCTGCCCGCGTTGCGGAAGTTGGCGACGCCTCACCAGGCGTGACTCACCACGGTCTCACCCCGGTATCACCCCGGTCTCAGCCCTGTTGAGGCTCGTCCCCCACCGACTCCCGCAGCCGGGCACTCGCCATCCGCATGTGCTCGGCCATGGCCCGGTCCGCGCCCTCGGGGTCCCGGTCGCGGATCGCCTTGAGGACGGCGTCGTGTTCGCACAGGGTGCCGCTGACGGTGCCCTCGATGTCGCTGACCCGCTCCATCCACACCTGGAGCAGCGCGCGGATGCTGTGCAGGATGTCGCTCAGGACGGTGTTCTGGGCGATGCTCGCGCACTCCAGGTGGAAGGCGATGTCGGCGTCGATGAACGCCTTCACGTCGCTGCCCGCCTCCCGCATGTGCCGCAGGTGCTCCTGCAGGCGCGCCACGTCCTCGTCGCCCGCGCGCTCCGCGGCGAGCCGCGCCGAGACACCCTCCATGTAGGTGCGCACCTCGACCAGGTCCCGGGTGCGGCGCTGGCCGAGCATCAGACCCCAGTTGATGGCGCGCGGCAGGAACTCCGATGTGCCCTCGCGCACGTACGAGCCGGAGCCCGGCCTGATCTCGATGATGCCGAGCACGTCGAGCGCGGACAGGGCGCCGCGCACGCTGGAGCGCGCGACCCCGAGGGCCTCCGCGAGCTGACGCTCGGCGGGCAGCCGGGTACCGGGCTTGATGTTCCCCGCGGAGAGGTGGTCGAGCAGGCGCTTGGCGACCTCGCTGACGGAGGACTCGCGTACGACGGGGCGCAGGAGTTGGGCGAGGTCGGTCTCGCGCGCGGCGGCGTCGGAGGGCTGGTTGGTCACGGTCACCAGTAGACCAGACGGGTCGTCCGAGCCGTCCCACGGCCGCGCGCGAGGCTCTCCTGTGCCCGCTTTGTCAAGGGTTCAGCCATGGGCAACAAGTGCGACACTCGCCACATTGGTAAATTGGTGACCAATTTGCGGATCGGGTCTAGCGTGAAACGCAGATCGGCCCGACCGGTGCGGACAGTGAGCTGCCGCAGCGCCCCCACCCCTCGTGCCGAGCGTGACCCAAGTCCGGACAGAGCTGTCCGGCGAGCCGAGGAGTCGCCATGCCCGCCACTGCCGCGCCGCCCGTGAAGGCGACGAGGTCGGCCGTCGAGAAGTCGGCCATCAAGAAGATCTCGATCCGGTTGGTCCCCTTCGTGGCCCTGATGTTCTTCGTGAACTATCTGGACCGCACCGCGGTGTCGTTCGCGGAACCGAACGGAATGGGGGACGACCTGGCGCTCACCGCGGCCCAGTTCGGCTTCGCCTCCGGGATCTTCTTCGTCGGTTACATCGTGCTCGAGGTCCCCAGCAACATGGCGTTGCACCGCTTCGGCGCCCGCCGCTGGCTGGCCCGGATCATGGTGACCTGGGGCATCGTCTCGCTGCTCTTCACCTGGGTGGACAGCAGCGGAGGCCTCTACACACTGCGCTTCCTGCTGGGCGTGGCGGAGGCCGGGTTCTTCCCCGGCGCGATCCTCTTCCTCAGCCAGTGGGTGCCCAGCCGCCACCGCACCAAGGTCCTCGGCCTCTTCTACCTCGCACAGCCGCTGACCACGGTCTTCGGCGCCCCGCTCGCGGGCTGGCTGATCGGCCACCACGGCCTGTTCGGCCTTGAGGGCTGGCGCGTGATGTTCCTGTTCGTGTCGATCCCGGCGATCCTGCTGGGCGTCATCGCCTGGTTCTACCTGATCGACCGCCCCGCCGACGCCAAGTGGCTCACCACCGAGGAGCGGGACTGGCTCACCGAGGAGCTGGCTGCCGAGAACGCCCAGAAGACGGGCCACGAGGGCTCGCACGCCAAGGGCGACCTGAAGGCCGCGTTCACCAACGGCCGCGTCTGGACCCTGGCCGTCGTCTACTTCGGCTTCGTCTACGGCCTGTACGCGCTCGCCTTCTTCCTGCCGACCATCATCGACGGCTTCCAGGAGCAGTACGACACCACGTTCACCGTCATGGACAAGGCGTGGATCACGGCCATCCCGTACCTGCCGGCCGCGATCGTCCTCTTCTTCTGGAGCCGGCACGCCACCAAGCACGGCACCCGCACCTGGCACGTCGCGGGCCCCGCGATCGTCGGCGGTGTCTCCATCCCGCTGGCCCTCTACATGGGCTCGCCGGCCGCCACCGTCGCCGTCATCACCGTGACCGCCTGCGCCATCTTCGCCGCACTGCCGGTGTTCTGGGCCTTGCCCTCCCGCTTCCTCGTCGGAGGGGCCGCCGCGGCGGGCATCGCGCTCATCAACACCGCGGGCAACATCGCGGGCTTCGCCTCCAGCTACATCACCGGCTGGCTCAAGGGCTGGACGGGCGGCTACTACGTGCCGCTCTACCTCGTCGGCATCTTCATGCTGCTGTCCGCCGTGCTGATGATCGTCCTCGCCCGCCGCGCGCCCACCAGCACCTCGTCCCTCCCGGAGAACCAGCGATGACCCGCCTCCACAACGACCCCGCCGCCTTCGCCGACGAAGCGCTCGAAGGCTTCGCCGCCGCCCACCGCCGCTGGGTACGCCCCGTCCCCGGCGGCGTGGTCCGCGCCACCGCCAAGACCCCCGGCCAGGTGGCCGTCGTCATCGGCGGCGGCTCCGGCCACTACCCGGCCTTCTCCGGCCTCGTCGGGCAGGGGCTCGCGCACGGCGCCGCCGTCGGCAACGTCTTCGCCTCGCCCTCCGCCCAGCAGATACGCGGCGTCGCCAAGGCGGCGCAGGCGGGCGGCGGTGTGCTGCTCATGTACGGGAACTACGCGGGTGACGTCCTGCACTTCGGTCAGGCCGCCGAGCGGCTGAACGGCGAGGGCATACCGACGCACACGTTCGCCGTCACCGACGACATGTCCAGCGCGGGCCCCGACGAGGCCCACAAGCGGCGCGGCATCGCCGGCGACCTGCCCGTCTTCAAGGCTGCCTCGGCCGCCGCCGAACAGGGCAGCACCCTCGAAGAGGTGGCACGCATCGCCGCCCACGCCAACGACCGCACCCGCTCCTTCGGCATCGCCTTCTCCGGCTGTACGCTCCCGGGCGCCGACCACCCGCTGTTCACGGTCCCCGAGGGCCGGATGGCCGTCGGCCTCGGCATCCACGGCGAACCCGGCATCGGCGAGGAGAACGTCCCCACCGCGGACGAGGCCGCGGAACTGCTCGTCGCCACCCTCCTCAAGGAACTCCCCGAAGGGATCGGGGCGCCGGACGGACAGCGCGCCGCGGTGATCCTCAACGGTCTTGGCTCCGTGAAGTACGAGGAGCTGTTCGTCGTCTACCGCAGGGTCGCGCAGCTGCTCGACGACGCCGGTGTGACGGCCGTCGACCCCGAGGTCGGCGAACTCGTCACCAGCTTCGACATGGCAGGCATCTCCCTCACCCTCACCTGGCTCGACGACACCCTCGAAGCCCTGTGGACCGCCCCCGCCGACACCCCCGCGTACCGCAAGGGCGCCGTCCCCGAGGCGGCCGCCGCGGACGAGGAGTCGTACGAGACCGAGGACGCCCCCGAGACCTACACGGCGAGCGAGGAGTCCCGGCAGGCCGCGGCGACCGCGCTCGACGCGCTGCGCCGCCTCAAGGAGACCGTCGACACGCACGCCGACGAACTCGGCCGCATCGACGCCGTCGCCGGCGACGGCGACCACGGCATCGGCATGCAACGCGGCTCCACCGGCGCCTACGAAGCCGCCCACCGCGCCCGCGAGGCAGGCGCGGGAGCCCGCTCCCTGCTGACCGCTGCCGGCGACGCCTGGGCCGACAAGGCGGGCGGCACCTCCGGCGCCCTGTGGGGCATCGTCCTGCGCGCGCTCGGCGACGCGCTCGGCGACACCGAACGGCCGACCCCGGCGTCCGTCGCCCACGGAGTCCAGCAGGCGTCCGACGGCGTCCGCAGGACCGGCGGTGCCGAGGTCGGCGACAAGACCATGGTCGACGTCCTCGTGCCCTTCGCCGAGACACTGGGCCAACAGGTAGACGCGGGCGCCGAGTTGACCGCTGCGTGGGACACCGCCGCCACCGCGGCCGAACGCTCCGCGCGCGACACCGCCGACCTGCTGCCGAAGATGGGCCGCGCCCGCCCCCACGCCGAGAAGTCCCTCGGCACCCCCGACGCGGGCGCCCACTCCCTCGCCCTGATCGTCCGCGCCGTGCACGGCGCGCTCGCCACCTGCCAGTAACTCCCTTTAAGGAAACGCGACATGAGTGAGAAGCTGCGGATCGTCGTCGGCTGCGACGACGCCGGATTCCAGTACAAGGAGGCGCTGAAGCGGGACCTCCAGGCGAGCGACCTGGTCGAGTCCGTCACCGACGTGGGAGTGGACGCCGAAGGCCACACCGCCTACCCGACCATCGCCATCGAGGCCGCCGAGCGCGTCGCCCGCGGCGAGGCCGACCGGGCGCTGCTGATCTGCGGTACCGGCCTCGGCGTCGCCATCGCCGCCAACAAGGTCAAGGGCATCCGCGCCGTCACCGCGCACGACTCCTTCTCCGTCGAGCGCGCGATCCTCTCCAACAACGCCCAGGTCCTCACCTTCGGCCAGCGCGTCGTCGGCATCGAACTGGCCCGCCGTCTCGCCGCGGAGTGGCTCACCTACCGCTTCGACGAGCAGTCCGCGTCCGCCGCGAAGGTCCAGCTGATGTGTGACTACGAGGCCGCCTGATGAACGCCCCCGTCCTGCTCGGGGTGAGCCTGAAGATGTACTTCGGCCACCACCAGACCCTCAACTGGTCCCGCCGCATCGTGCAGTTGGCGGACCAGCACCCGGCCGTCACCAGCGGCGCCGCCCGCCTGTTCGTGCTGCCCGCCTTCCCGGCGATCGTGCCGGTGGCAGGGATCCTCGCGCGCAGCGGCGTCGACGTCGGCGCGCAGGACATCGCCACGGAGGACGTGGGCGCCTACACGGGCGAGGTGTCGGGTCCGTTCCTCAAGGAGATCGGCTGCCGCTACGCCGAGGTCGGGCACGCGGAGCGCCGCCGCCTGTACGGGGAGGGCGACACGGTCGTCGCCGCGAAGACCGCGGCCGCGCTCCGTAACGGCCTCACCCCGGTCCTGTGCGTCGGCGAACTCGACCCCGTGGAGCCGCAGGAGGCAGCGCGCCGCACCGTCGCCGAGGCCGCCCGCCTGCTCTACGGCCTTCAGGGCCCTGTCGTCCTCGCCTACGAGCCGCAGTGGGCCATCGGCGCGCCCGAGCCGGCCTCGCCCGAGCACATCACCACGGTGTGCGCGGCCCTTGGCGAGTGGCTGAACTCCCGCCCCCAGCACACCGGTTCCACCGTGATCTACGGCGGCAGCGCGGGCCCCGGCCTGCTCACCCGCCTCGGCGGCTCCGTCGGCGGCCTCTTCCTCGGCCGCTTCGCCCACGACCCGGAAGCCGTCGGCCGCGTCCTCGACGAGATCGCGCCCGCCGACTCCCGCACGGAGGTGGCCTGACATGGCGTACGGCATCAGCACCTACGCGTACTTCTGGCGCATCTCGTCGCGCGCACCTGAGCCGATGACGGCCCTGGACATGCTCCGGGACATCCACCGGCTCGGCGGCCAGGTCTTCCAGATCTGCGACTACGCACCCATCGAGTCCTACGACGACACGCGGCTCGCCGAGCTGAGGACGACGGCCGCCGAACTCGGCGTCACCCTCGAACTCGGCACACGTGGCATCGCCCCGGACCACCTGGAGCGCTACCTCCGCATCGCGGAGCGGCTCGGTGTGACCTTCGTACGTTCCATGCTGCACACCGCCGATCACAAGCCCGGCGTCGAAGAGTCCGTCACCCTCCTGAAGCAGGCCGTCGGCCGCTACGAGGAGCAGGGCGTCACGCTCGGCCTGGAGACCTACGAGCAGGTCGCCACCGCCGACCTCGTCGAGGTCGTCCGCACCGTCGACAGCCCGCGCCTCGGCATCGTCCTCGACCCGGGCAACTGCGTGGCCCGCCTGGAACACCCGTCCCAGGTCGTCGAGTTGACCGCGCCCTACGTCGTGAACGTGCACGTCAAGGACTTCGCGTTCAGCCGCAGGGACGGCTGGGTGGGCTTCACCTACGCCGGAGCGCCGCTGGGCACGGGCCTGCTCGACTACTCCGACATGATCGCCGCGGTCCGCGCCCACGCGCCGGACCCCGCGTCGGTCAACCAGATCGTGGAGCACTGGCTCCCGTGGCAGGACGGTGGCTTCGACGTCACCGCCGAGCTCGAACACCAGTGGACCAAGCACAGCATCAGCACACTCCTGAAGGGCGAATGAACATGGCCGCCGAGAACAACACCACCGTTGCCGTCATCGGGGCCGCCGGCAAGATGGGCCAGCGTGTCTCCAACAACCTGGTCAAGAGCGACTTCACCGTCCTCTTCTCCGAGAATTCCCCCAAGGGCCAGGAGCTGATCCGCTCGCTCGGCCGTGAGCTCACCGACTCCGAGACCGCCGCCCAGCAGGCCGACGTCCTCATCCTCGCCGTGCCGGACATCGTCCTCGGCAAGGTCTCCGAGCAGCTCGTCCCGCTCCTGAAGCCGGGCGCCGTCGTCCTCACCCTCGACCCGGCGGCCGCGTACGCGGGCCTGCTGCACCCCCGCGCCGACGTGCACTACGTGTGCGCCCACCCCTGCCACCCGTCCGTCTTCCTCCAGCGCAAGACGCAGGCCGAGCTCGACGACACCTTCGGTGGCATCGCGGCCCCGCAGGAGGTCGTCGCCGCGTACGAGGGCGGTGACCAGGCCAAGCAGGACCTCGCCGGGTCCGTCATCCGCGTGATGTACGCGCCGGTCGTCGACGTCCACTGGGTCACCGTCAAGCAGCTCGCCGTCCTGGAGCCGACCCTCGTCGAGACCATCGCCTGCATGGTGGGTGCCCTGCTCAACGAGGCGCTGCACGAGACCGTGCACACCGTCGGCGTCCCGGAGAAGGCGGCCCGCGCCATGCTGCTGGGCCACACCCAGGTCGCTCTCGCCAACACCCTCAAGGGCGACAACCCGTTCTCCGACGCCTGCCTGATCGCCATGGACTACGGCCGCGACTCCATCGTCAAGGACGACTGGAAGAAGGTCTTCGACGACGGCGAGCTCGACAAGGTCATCACCAAGATGCTGAAGATCAAGGAAATCCGCCGCTGACCCGACACCTTCGTCAGGCCCTCGCGCTCAGGCCCCCGCCCGGAACGCCCCCGGTGTCACCCCGGTCCGCAGCCGGAAGAACTTCGTGAAGTCACTGGGATCGTCGAACCCGAGCCGCCCCGCCACCTCCCTCGCCGACAGGCCGCTGTGCCACAGCAGCCGCTTCGCCTCCAGGAGGACCCGGTCGTCGACGTACTGCTTCGCGGTACGCCCCGTCGCGGCGAGGGCGGCACGGGTCAGGGTGCGGGGGCTGTAGCCGAGGGCCGCCGCGTAGTCCTCGACGCGGCGCGTCACCGCGTGGTCGCGCTCCACGGCCGCGTGGAAACGGTGGAAGGTGTCACGTGACGCGGCCGGCGCCGGATCGCGTACCGCCGCGAGGCGCATCACCAGCACCGAAAGCAGTGCGCGCAGCACCTCGGCATGGGTGCCCAGCGGGAGCGAGGACATCGCCCCGTACTCGTACGTGAGGTGCTCGACGGCCCGACGCACCGACTCCGCGTCCCGGCCGCGCGGGGTCAGCGGGCGCTGTTCGTACGGCGGATCCATGTGCGCCGCCGAGACGATCGCCGGCGCCAGGAAACCGGCCTTGAACAGCACGATCACACCGTCCGCCGCCGCCAGATCCGGTCCGAAGCGCTGCACCTGACCCGGACGGATCCACAGCCAGGACCCCGGGCGCAGCTCGTACTCGACGAAGTCCACGGCCACCCGCAGCGGGCGCTCGCGGGCACCGATCAACTGGTGGAAGACGGGCCGCAGCGGTGCGTACGGGTCGTTGCCGTGCCGCAGTGAGCGGTCGTGAAGGTCGGCCAGCTCCTCCACCTCGACACCGGCCGGGGCCCCTACGGTCGGCGTGTACGCGAGATCCCGGACCTCGGGGCGTTCCTGTCTGATTTTCCCCATCGTGAGTCCCGAGCGTACCGCTGCCGCCCCCGCACCGCCGCCTAGCGTGAAAGCACAGGTCAGCGAGGTGTGAGGAGAGTCCTGTGCGATTGGTCGTGGGAATGACCGGGGCGACGGGCGCTCCCTTCGGTGTCCGGCTCCTTGAGTGTCTGCGCGAGCTGCCGGACGTCGAGACACATCTGGTGCTCTCCCGCTGGGCGCGCACCACGATCGAGCTGGAGACCGGCCTTTCGGTGGCACAGGTGTCCGCGCTCGCCGACGTGACACACCATCCCGAGGACCAGGGCGCCACCATCTCCTCCGGCTCGTTCCGCACCGACGGCATGGTCATCGTGCCGTGCTCGATGAAGACGCTCGCGGGGATCAGCGCCGGCTACGCCGAAGGGCTCGTGGCGCGCGCCGCGGACGTCGTCCTCAAGGAACGGCGCAAGCTCGTGCTCGTCCCGCGCGAGACACCACTGAGCGAGATCCATCTGCGGAACATGCTCGAACTCGCCCGCATAGGCGTCCAGTTGGTGCCGCCCATGCCCGCCTTCTACAACAACCCGCGCACCATCGACGACATCGTCGACCACATCGTCGCCCGGGTCCTCGACCAGTTCGACCTGCCCGCCCCGGCCGCCGAGCGCTGGGCGGGGATGCGCGCCGCCCGCACCGCCCGCGCCGCTGCCGACTCCACAACCTCCGTACAGAACACAGGAGTTACCCATGCCCTATGACGATCTGCGCAGCTTCCTCGGCACCCTGGAGAAGGAGGGGCAGCTGCTGCGCATCTCCGAAGAGGTGCTGCCCGAGCCCGATCTCGCGGCCGCCGCCAACGCCACGGGCCGCATCGGCGAGAACGCCCCCGCCCTCTGGTTCGACAACGTCAAGGGCTTCACCGACGCCCGGATCGCGCTGAACGTGCACGGCTCCTGGGCCAACCACGCCCTCGCGCTCGGACTGCCGAGGAACACACCCGTCAAGGAGCAGGTCGAGGAGTTCGCGCGGCGCTGGGACGCCTTCCCCGTCGCCCCCGAACGCCGCGAGGACGCGCCCTGGCGCGAGAACACCCTGGAAGGCGAGGACGTCGACCTCTTCTCCGTCCTCCCGCTGTTCCGCCTCAACGACGGTGACGGCGGCTTCTACCTCGACAAGGCCGCCGTCGTCTCCCGCGACCCCGAGGACCCGGAGAGCTTCGGCAAGCAGAACGTCGGGACGTACCGCATCGAGGTCATCGGCGCGAACCGCCTCGCCTTCCAGCCCGTCCCGATGCACGACGTCGCCCAGCACCTGCGCAAGGCCGAGGAGGTCGGCGAGGACCTGCCCATCGCCATCACCCTCGGCAACGACCCGGTGATGGCGATCGTCGCCGGCATGCCGATGGCGTACGACCAGAGCGAGTACGAGATGGCCGGTGCGCTGCGCGGAGCGCCCGCCCCGATCGCCACCGCGCCACTCACCGGCTTCGACGTGCCGTGGGGCAGCGAGGTCGTCATCGAAGGCGTCATCGAGTCGCGCAAGCGACAGATCGAGGGCCCCTTCGGGGAGTTCACCGGGCACTACTCGGGCGGCCGCCGCATGCCCGTCATCCGCGTCGACCGCGTCTCGTACCGTACGAACCCGGTCTTCGAGTCCCTCTACCTCGGCATGCCGTGGACCGAGTGCGACTACCTCGTCGGCCCCAACACATGTGTGCCGCTGCTCAAGCAGCTGCGCGCGGAGTTCCCCGAGGTGCAGGCCGTCAACGCCATGTATACGCACGGCTTGATGGTGGTCATCTCGACGAAGAAGCGGTACGGCGGGTTCGCCAAGGCCGTCGGCATGCGCGCCATGACGACGCCCCACGGGCTCGGATACGTGGCCCAGGTGATCGTCGTCGACGAGGACGTGGACCCGTTCAACCTGCCGCAGGTCATGTGGGCCATGTCGGCGAAGGTCAACCCGAAGGACGACGTCGTCGTCATCCCGAACCTGTCGGTCCTCGAACTCGCGCCCGCCGCCCAGCCTGCCGGCATCACCAGCAAGATGATCATCGACGCGACGACCCCGGTGGCACCCGACGTCCGCGGCAACTTCTCCACACCGGCCAAGGACCTCCCGGAGACGGCGGAGTGGGCGACGCGGCTACAGAACATGATCGCGGCCCGTCACTGAACCGTACGCCACCCCAAGAAAGGTCAACTCCCATGAACGACAAGCTGGTTGACGGCGCCGAGTGCCCGCGCTGCCCCGCCGACACCATCACCCGCCTCGCCACGTCTCCCGTCCCCGGGGTGTGGGACGTGCTCCAGTGCACCCGCTGTCTCTACACCTGGCGCACGAGCGAACCCGACCGCCGCACCCGCCGCGATGCCTACCCCGAGGCGTTCAAGCTGACGGACGCCGACATCGAGAACGCGATCGAGGTTCCGGCGGTGCCGCCGCTGCGCGCTTGACCTTGACACGGTGACAAGGTCTTCACTGCTGGTCGAGGAGGTGGTCTCGATCATGATCACTGGACAGGACACGGAGATCTCGCGCGCGCTGAGGGGGCTGGAGCACCACGACGCGTCGGTGCGGCTGAGGGCCGCGATGGCGGTCGGCTCGGCGCCCGGCCCGCAGTGCGTCGGCAAGCTCGTCGAGCGGTGCGCGGTCGAGCCGGAGTTCTTCGTCCGCGACATGCTGACCTGGGCGCTCACCCGCCACCCCGCGACCCTGACGGTTCCCGCACTGGTGCGCGAGGTGCGGTCGGGGCCGGCGCAGGCGAAGAGCCAGGCGCTGCACACGCTCTCCAAGATCGGCGACCGGAGCGCATGGCCGGTCATCACGCGGGAGCTGCTGACGGACCCCGACGACGAGGTGGCGCGCAGCGCGTGGCGGGCCGCCGTCGTGCTCGTACCGGACGACGACGCCGCGGGCGAGAAGGTCGCCCTCGCCGCCGTACTCGCGACGCAGCTCGGCCGGGGCGGACGCGAGACTCAACTCAGCCTGGGCCGGGCCCTGGTCGACCTCGGCGACGTGGTGGTGCCCGCGCTGCGCACCGCCGCGACCGCCTCCGACCCGGACGTGCGCGCGCACGCGCTCGCCACGCAACAGGTGCTGCGCGACCCGGACACCGGTTTCGGCTTCGCGATCGAGGAGGCGAAGCGCGTCGTGGCCCTCGGCGGGGCTCCCGTGGTGGACGATGAAGTGTGTTGATCGGTGAGGTGGCGCGGAGGTCCGGGGTCAGTGCCCGCATGCTCCGGCATTACGAGACGCTCGGGCTCGTGCGGCCCTCGGAACGCACGGGCTCCGGCTATCGGGAGTACTCCGGCGACGACATCCGGCGGATCTTCCACATCGAGAGCCTGCGGTCACTGGGGCTCTCGCTGCGCGAGATCGGGCGCGCGCTCGACGAACGGGGCTTCACGCCCTCGGCGCTCGTCGGCGATCTCATCCGGCAGACGCGTGAACGCATCGCGGCCGAGACCGAGTTGCTGACGCGTCTGAACCGGATCGACGCCGCGGACCCCGGCGACTGGGAGGAAGTACTCCAAGTCGTCGCGCTGCTCCAGGCGTTGAGCTCGAAGAGCGTCGACGCCCGGCAGCGCGCGGCCCTTTCGTCCGGCGGCCAGGACGCGCTGCCCGTGGAGGCCCTGGTCGAGGCCGTGTTGAGCGAGACGGACACGAATGTCGCCGGGGCCCTGCGCTGGGCGCTGGTGCGCTCGGGCGGCGCCGACGGCCTCCCGCTGCTGGTGGAGGCGCTCGACTCGCCGGCGGCCGCCGTACGGGAACGGGCAGCTCAGTGCCTCGCCGAGCTGCCCGGCGAGGAGGCCGCCGCAGAGCTGCGACGCGCCCTGGCGAGCGCCGATGCCGGGGTCCGGGGCCGCGCCGCCGTGGCGCTCGGCAACCGGGGAGTGGCCGACGCGGTCCCGACGCTGATCGACATGATCGTGGCGGGCCGCAACGACACCGACGCGGCGGACGCGCTGAGCGTGCTGGCGAGCGACACCGCGTCGGCGGACCGGATCGCGGCCGGACTCGTCGACCGCCTCGCCCACGCCGCCACCGAAGGCCCCGCCCGTGGCCGGCTCACCCAGGCGCTGGCGGGCATCCCCGGCGCGACGGCGTCGCACGCCCTCGTCGAGCTCTCGGCCGACGAGGACCGCGCCGTCGCACTGACCGCGGTGTACCTGCTCCGGCTGCGCGAGGCGCCGTAACGGTCGTCGAGAACGAAAGGCCTCAGGTCTGTCAGGACCGGGCCCGCTCCCCCTTGAGCTGGGCGAGGTGGGTGTCGAGGACGCGGACGGCCCACGCGGTGTCGTCGTCCGGGTCCTGGCGGATGAGGTGCAGGGCGAGGCCGTCGAGCAGGGCGTGCAGCCGCGCGGCCTCGACGGGGATGTCACCGGTCCGCAGGGGCAGCGTCCGCGCGGCCCGTTCGCACACGTCGCGCAGGGTCCGGTGCACGGAACGGTGGGTCTGGTGCAGGGCCGGGTCGGTCATCGCGGCCGTGCCCAGGATCAGGGAGACCTCCATCTCCAGGCGGCGCTGCTCGTCGAGCGGCAGCAGTTCCATCAGCACCTTCCGGGTCCACTGGTCGTCGCCCTCGGGGATCGCGGCGACCCGCGTCGTGGTGTGCTCGGCGACCATCTCGTAGGCCTTGATCCGCAGGCTGGCCTGCGTGGGCAGGGTGTAGCGCAGCGAGCTCGGCGGCAGTCCGGCCTCGGCGGCGACCTTGCGGACGGACAGCGCCGGGATGCCGTCGCGGACCAGGACCGTCCAGGCGGCCTCGGAGACCAGGCGATTGCGTTCTTCCGCGTCAAGGGTGCGAGGCATGGCCTCATAGTCGCACAGTCGTGCGGGAACGTGCTATACCTTGTTTCGGCACACTCGTACGAAAACGATTTGGGAGGTCACGCGAGATGGCGTGGATCGTACTGATCGCATCAGGAGTGCTGGAGGCCGTCTGGGCCTCCGCGCTCGGTGCGTCGAAGGGTTTCAAGCGCCCCGTGCCGACCGCGGTCTTCGCCGTCGCCCTGGCGCTCAGCATGGCCGGCCTGGCCTTTGCCATGCGGACGCTGCCCGTCGGCACCGCCTACGCGGTGTGGGTCGGCATCGGCGCCGTACTGACGGTCCTGATCGCCGCCGCACGCGGGCAGGACAAGCTGACGCCGCTGCGCACGGCGTTGCTGGCGGGCCTGATCGGCTGCGTCATCGGTCTGAAGGCGGTGAGCTGAATGCCGTGGGTCATCCTGTTCATCAGCGCCGGGCTCGAAGCCGTCTGGGCCACTGCCCTGGGCGCGAGCGACAGCCTCAGCAAGCCCGTCCCGTCCGTCGTCTTCTTCGTCGGCCTGGCCCTGAGCATGGCCACGCTGGCCTTCGCCACGCGGCACATCCCGATAAGCGTCGCGTACGCGATCTGGAGCGGATCCGGTGCCGCGCTCACGGTCATCTGGGCCATGGCCACCGGAACGGAGGAGGCCGGCGTACTCAAGCTGCTGTTCCTGACCGGCATCGTCGGCTGCATCGTCGGCCTGAAACTGCTCAAGCCGCAGACCGCGAAGGCGGAGCCCGAGAAGGTGGAGGTCGGGTAGGCGCGATGCCACACGCGAGGGCGCGGCCCGGACCCCCCAAGGGTCCGGGCCGTGTGCCGTGCGCAGCCTCGGTGTCTACTTCAGCCAGCTGTCCACCAGCTGCTTGTTGTCCGCGATCCACTCCTTCGCCGCTTCCTGCTCCTTCCCGGTGCCCTTCTTCTGGAGGAGGAGTTCCAGGCTGCCGAGCTGGCTGCTCGTGAGGCGGAAGTTCTTCAGCCAGCCGGCGACCTCGGGGTTGGCCTTGGAGTAGCCCTTGGAGGCGACCATCTGGACCTTGTCGGGCTTGCCGTAGGCCTTCTTCGTGTCCTTGAGGACCTTCAGCGGCATCGAGGTGTAGGCCCAGTGCGGCCGCCAGAGCGTGACCACGATGGGCTTCTTGTCGTTGACCGCCTTCTTCAGGGCGGAGAGCATCGCGGACGTGCTGGACTCGGTGAGCTCGTACTCGGACTTGAGGCCGTAGTCCGGCAGCACGGGGGAGCGGGTCAGGCGCATCAGGCCGGAGCCTGCCTCGATGCCCACGATCTTGCCGCCCAACTCCTTGGACTTCCCCTTCAGGTCGTCGATGGTGTTGACGTCCTTCATGTACTTGGGGACGGTCAGATTGAGGTCGGCCGGCTCGTACCAGGTGCCGAGCTTCTCCATCTTGGGGCCGAGCTTCTTCCAGTACGTCTCGTGGGTGACCGGCAGCCAGGCGTCGAGGTAGATGTCCGCCTGCTTGTTGGCGATGCCGGTGTAGGTGCTGGCGATGTCCAGGTCACGGACGTCGACCTTGTACCCCTTGTCCTCCAGGATCTGCTTCCACAGGAAGGTCGCGGAGACCCCTTCGTCCCAGCCGGCGACATAGGCCAGCTTGACCGTCTTCGAGCCGCCGCCGCTGTCGTCGTCGGAGCCCTCCTCGACCTTCGAGGTGTTTCCGCTGCACGCGGTGGCGAGCAGGGTGAGCGCGGCGGCGGTGCAGCCGAAGAGGTAGGTGGTGCGGCGGCGTCGATTGCGGATCATGGCTGGAGCTCCTGTCTTCACGCGGAAACCGGAGTGGTGGACGGGGCCGCGGATGACGACTTCTCCGGGTCGGCCACCGGGGTCGTGCCGGTGCGCCCGCGGCCGGGAAGGCGGCGTACGCGGGGTGTGGCGAGGGCGCTCGTGACGCGGTCGAGGAAGATCGCGAGGAATACGACGGCGAGGCCGCCCTGGAAGCCGATCCCGACGTCGAGCTGGCTGATGCCGCGGACCACGATGGTCCCCAGGCCATCGGCACCGACCATGCCGGCGATGACGACCATGGAGAGCGCCAGCATGATGACCTGGTTGATGCCGGCCATGATCGAGGGCATGGCCAGCGGGAGTTGGACACCACGCAGGATCTGGCCGTGCTTCGCCCCGAAGGCGTGCGCGGCCTCCACGACCTCCGGATCGACCTGCCGGATGCCCAGTTCGGTGAGGCGTACGGCGGGCGAGACCGCGAAGGCGATGGTCGCGACGACACCGGGGACGAGGCCGATGCCGAAGAAGAAGACGGCCGGGATGAGGTAGACGAAGACCGGCAGCGTCTGAAGGAAGTCGAGGACGGGCCGCACCAGCGCGCTGGCCAGCGGGCTCCGGGCGGCCCAGATGCCGATCGGTACCCCGATGACCACGGCGAACACCGACGCGACCACGACGACGGCGAGCGTCTGCATCGCCGGGGTCCACAGGCCCATGCCCTGGATGAGGAGGAACGCGCCCAGGGTGTAGACGGCGAAGAACCAGCCGCGGGCGAGGAACGCGAGAATCGTGAACACCACGATGATGACCAGCATGTGAGGTGCGGTCAGGACGAAGAGGACCGCGTTGACCAGTTCCGTCATCACGGTGGTGACCGCGTCGAAGAGACCGCTGAGGTTCTCGGTCAGCCAGTCGACGGCCTTGTTGACCGGTGTTCCGAGATCAACGCTGAACAGCATCGGCCACCTCCGCCTGTGCGCTGCCTGATGCTTCGGAAGTATCGCCCCGTTCACGGGAGTTGGGGGCCTGCGGTGCGGAGAGCGCGGTGAGCAGTGCCGCGCGCGGTACGACTCCGAGCAGCCGCCCGTCGTCGTCGGTCACGGCCAGCGGAACCGCGTACCGCCCCGCCGCCGGGAACAGCTCCACGAGCAGTGTGTCGGGGCCCGCCCGTCCGTACGCGTCCGTCAGGCACTCCGGGTTGTCGCGCAGGGAGGCGTGCCCCGCGTCGGCGGCCCGCGCGATGCCCTCGTCGTGGGCCACGCCGGCGACGCGTCCGTCGGAGTCGAGGACGTAGACGGCACCGGCCTCGATGTCCGCCATCGCGTGCAGGACGTCACGGGGGTTGTCGTCGAGCCCTGCCGTCGTCAGCGGCTCACGCATGACGGCGCGGGCGGTCAGCACGCGGGAGCGGTCGACGTCGGAGACGAAGTCGCGTACGTAGGCGTCGGCGGGGGAGTCGAGGATGTCGGTCGCGGTGCCGAGCTGGACGACGCCGCCGTCCCGCATGACCATGATCCGGTCGCCGAGCCGCATCGCCTCGTTGAGGTCGTGGGTGACGAAGACGATCGTGCGGCGCAGATCGCGCTGAAGGCCGAGCAGCAGGTCCTGCATGTCCCGGCGGATCAGCGGGTCGAGCGCGCTGAACGGCTCGTCCATGAGCATGATTTCGGCGTCCGTGGCCAGTGCGCGGGCCAGGCCGACGCGCTGGCGCATGCCGCCGGAGAGCGAGCTGGGGTAGGCGTCGGCCCAGTCGGCGAGGCCGACGGTGCGCAGCGCCCAGTCGGAGCGCTCCTGTCGCTCGGCGGCGGTGCCGCCGCGCAGCCGGATGCCGTAAGCGGCGTTCTCGCGGACCGTGCGGTGGGGGAAGAGCGCGAAGTGCTGGAAGATCATGTTGACCTTGCGGTTGCGCAGCTCGCGCAGGTTCGCATCGTCCATCGCCAGCAAGTCCCGGCCGTCGACGCTCAGTTCGCCCGATGTCGGCTCGACGAGACGGTTGAGCATCCGGAGCAGGGTCGACTTCCCGGACCCGGACAGGCCCATGACGACGAAGAGTTCGCCGGGTTCGACGGTGAAGGACACGTCGCGCACCGCGTGCACCGTGTTGTCAGCCTTGTCGGCGGATTCAAAAACCTTGTTCAGCCGTGCTGCTTCTATCACCGTGCCCCACCTCCAGGGGTCCGCGCGGGGCGGTTGGAACAAGTCCGGGCTGGTGTTTCGCAATGCGCAACAGATGTGCAGTACGGTGTGACGATGCCGTTGATCGTGACGGCGCGTCAAGGCTCTTGCATCCGGGCAACCGCGAATTAACGTCTACGGGCGGCAAGTTGGGTCGCCGAGGCGGAGAGCTGGAGGGTGCTGTGGTGACGACCGGCAGCCGTGGGCGAGCGCGTGACCGTGCGGTCCAGTCCGTCGACCGAGCGGTGTCTGTCCTGCAGATCCTCGCCGTGCGCGGGCCGTGCGGCGTCACCGAGATCGCCGGACAGCTCGGCGTCCACAAGACGACCGTGTTCCGGCTGCTCGCCACGCTGGAGGCGCGCGGCCTGGTCGAACAGGGTGCGGGCCGGGGCCGCTACCGCATCGGCCACCCGCTCACCGAACTCGCGGCGGCGGCGGCGAAGAACACCGATCTGTTCCTGCTCAGCCGCCCCGTCTGCCAGGAGCTGGCCCAGTCCGCGGGGGACACCGTGAACGTCTCCGTCCGCGAGGGCCGCGACGTGGTCACCGTCGGTCAGGTGGCGGGCGAGGCGTCGATCGCCAGCGTCGACTGGGTCGGCAGGCGCTGCCCGCTGCACGCCAGCGCCGCCGGCAAGGTCTTCCTCGCCCACCCCGCCCCGGACCGGCACGGGCGGCTGCCCGCGGAGCTGCCCGTGGGCGGTCGCCTGGAGCGGTACACGCCGCGCACCATCACCCGCCGGGAACACCTCGCGAAGGAACTCGCCGCCGTACGCGAGCGGGGCTACGCCGTCTCCTTCGAGGAGTACGAGATCGGTCTCGTCTCCCTCGCCGCGCCCGTCCGCGCCCTGGACGACACGGTCGTCGCCGCCGTGACGCTCGCAGGCCCCGCCTTCCGTATCCGCGAGGACACCGCGCCCGCCCTGGCCGGCCTGCTCCTCGCGGCCGCCGCGCGGATCTCGTGGCGGCGGGGGCAGGTCAAGCGGGGCTGAGCGGGGCTGAGTGCGGCGGGGCCGGTCCGGCGGCGAGCGGCGCCGGTGTGCGCAGGCCCTTCCTGGATAGGCTCCCCGTATGAGCAGCAAAGGTCGCGCGCGGGACACGTCGGTGCAGTCGGTGGACCGGGCGGTGTCGGTGCTCCAAGTGCTGGCCGTGCAGGGGCCTTCCGGTGTCACGGAGATCGCCGAGGCCCTGGACATCCACAAGTCGACCGTGTACCGGCTGCTCGCCACGCTGGAGGCGCGCGGTCTCGTCGAGCAGGACAACGAGCGCGGCAGCTACCGCATCGGCTACACCGTGGTCGAACTCGCGGGCGGGGCGACCAAGGGCAACGACCTGTCGCTGCTGAGCCGGCCGGTCTGCCAGGAACTCGCCGCCGTCGTGGGCGAGACGGTGAACGTGGCGGTCTACGACGGCGAGGCCGTCATCAGCATCGACCAGGTGCTCGGCAACGCGGCCATCACCAGCATCGACTGGGTCGGCAAGCGCACGCCCCTGCACGCCACGTCGGCGGGCAAGGTCTTCCTGGCGCACATGCCGCAACCGGAGGCCGCCGGGATTCTTGAGCAGCCGCTGGAGGAGTTCACGCCGCACACCATCACGGACCCGGCGCTTCTGAAGGAGCAGTTGCAGGGTGTCCGGGAGCTGGGCTACGGCGTCATCAGCGAGGAGCTGGAGATCGGGCTCGCCTCGCTGTCCGCCCCCATCAGGTCGCTGAACGGCGAGGTCATCGCCACCGTGACCGTCTCGGGGCCGACGTTCCGGATCAACGACCACACGATGTCCGGGCTCGCCGAACAGCTGGTGGCGGCCGGCGAAAAGATCTCGTGGCGCAAGGGCTACATCCGGCGCGGCTGACGGCGCGACGATTACGCAACGGTAGGGGTTGACGACGCGGTCCCGCGCGCCGCACATTTGTCTCGCATCGCGTTGTTGTTTCGTATCGCGAAACAAGACGCCTGTGCAGTCATTACATCCGGGCCACAGAGCTTCCCTGCCTCCCCTGGAGCTGTCGTGCGCGCACCGAACACGAACCTGGATCCCCTGCTCCAGCCCTTCCGGCTGAAGCACCTCACCCTGCGCAACCGGGTCGTCAGCACATCCCACGAGCCCGCCTTCGGTGAGGACGGACTGCCCAAGGACCGCTACCGCGCCTACCACCTGGAGAAGGCCCGCGGCGGCGTCGGCCTGACGATGATCGGCGGCTCCGCGGTCGTCTCCCCGGACAGCCCGCCCTCCTTCGGTAACCTGCTGCTCTACCGCGACGAGATCGTGCCCTGGCTGCGCCTGCTCGCCGACGACGTGCACGCGGCGGGCGCGGCCGTCATGTGCCAGGTCACCCACCTCGGGCGCCGCACCAGCAACTACACGGGGGACTGGCTGCCGGTGGTCGCCGCCTCCCCGCTGCGCGAGCCCGCGCACCGCGCGTTCCCCAAGGCCGCCGAGCCCTGGGACCTCGACCGGATCGTCGCCGACTACGCGGCCGCCGCGGTGCGCTGCCGGCAAGGCGGCCTGGACGGCGTCGAGTTGCAGTCCTACGGCCACTTCCTCGACGGCTTCCTCTCCCCGGCGACCAACCACCGCGACGACGAGTACGGCGGCGACCTGGAGCACCGGATGGCCTTCCCCCGCCGCGTCATCCGCGCGGTGCGCGAGGCGGTCGGACCCGACTTCGTCGTCGGCATCCGCATGGCCCTGGACGAGGACCTCCCTGGTGGCCTCACCTTCGCCGAAGGGCTCGCCGCCGCCGAGCAGTTCACCGCCGACGGCATCGACTTCATCAGCGCCATCCACGGCACCATCGAGTCCGACGCCTCCCTGTCGAGGACGATCCCCTCCATGGGCACCCCGCTCGGCCCGTTCCTCGACTTCACCGGCGAGATACGCCGCCGTCTCGACATCCCCGTCATGCACGCCGCACGCATCGCCGACCCCGCCACCGCCCGGCACGCCCTGCGCGAAGGCCTCCTCGACCTCGTCGGCATGACGCGCGCGCAGATCGCCGACCCGCACCTCGTCGCGAAGATCACCTCCGGTGACGAGGACCGCATCCGCCCCTGCGTCGGGGCGAGTTACTGCCTGGACGCGATCTACGACTCCGGTGACACCAAGTGCGTCCACAACCCGGCCACCGGCCGTGAACTCCAGATCCCGCACACCGTCCCGACCTCAACAGGACCGCAGCGCAAGGCGGTTGTCGTCGGTGGCGGCCCTGCCGGCCTCGAAGCCGCCCGCGTCCTCGCCGAACGCGGCCACGACGTCGTGCTGTTCGAGGCGGGCGACCAAGCGGGCGGACAGATCCGGCTCGCCGCACAGAACCCCCGCCGCCACGACCTCCTCGGCATCGTCGACTGGCGCGTCACCGAGTGCAAACACCTCGGCGTCGACCTGCGGCTGGGTGCGTACGCCGAACCGTCGGACGTGCTCGCCGAACACCCTGACCTCGTCATCCTCGCCACCGGCGGCCTCCCCAACCGCTCCTTCCTCACCGCAGGGGAAGGGCTCGTCTCGGACACCTGGGACGTGATGTCCGGCTCCCTGCGGCCGCGCCCCGGCAGTGACGTCCTGATCTACGACGACCACGGCGGCTACCCCGCCATGGACGCCGCGGAACTCCTCGCCACGCGCGGCGCCCGCCTGGAGTACGTGACACCCGAACGCACGCTGGCGCCCGACGTCGGCAGCATGAACTCCCCTGCCTATCTACGGGCGTTCACCGAGCACGACGTCACCGTCACGCTCACCCGGCGCCTGCGCTCCGTGCGCGGGAGTGGCCGCGGGAGGCTGGTGGCGACCCTGTACAGCGAGTACACCGGCACCGAGACAGAACGCGTCGTCGACCACGTCGTCGTCGAACACGGCACCCTCCCCAACGACGAGCTGTACACCGACCTGCTGCCCGCCTCCCGCAACCTCGGCGAGGTCGACCACCGCGCGCTCCTCGCCCGCGAGGCGCAGACCGTCGTGCGCAACGAGGCGGGCCGCTACCAGCTGTTCCGCATCGGCGACGCGGTCACCAGCCGCAACATCCACGCCGCCGTGTACGACGCACTGCGCCTGTGCCTGCCGGTCTGACGAGCTTCCGGAGAGACACACCATGACCGTTCACACCTGCGACACCGCACCCGCCGACCTCGTCGCCCGCCGCACCCCCGGCCACAGCCTCGAAGCCCCCTTCTACACGAGCGACGCGATCTTCCGCCTCGACGTCGATGCCGTCTTCGCCCGCAGCTGGATCTTCGCGGCCGCCGAGGCCGAACTCCCCGAACCCGGCGACTACATCACCGTCACCTTCGGTCCGTACTCCGTCATCGTCGTCCGCGACGACGACGAGGAGGTGCGCGCCTTCCACAACGTGTGCCGCCACCGCGGCACCCGCATCCTCAACGACGAGCGCGGCTCGGTCGGCAACATCGTCTGCGGCTACCACCACTGGACGTACGGCGTCGACGGGACGCTGCTGCACGCCGAGTCGCAGCCACCCGACTTCGACCGCTCCTGCTTCGGCCTGCGAGCCGTCCACGTACGCACGGTCGCAGGCCTTGTCTTCCTCTCTCTGGCGGCCGAACCACCCGCGGACTTCGACGAGTTCGCCTCCCGGGTCGAGCCCTACCTCGCGCCGCACGAGCTGGCGCGCGCCAAGGTGGCGCGGCAGATCGACCTCGTCGAGCACGGCAACTGGAAGCTCACCATGGAGAACAACCGCGAGTGCTACCACTGCGCGGGCCACCCCGAACTCCAACGCTGCTACTTCCCGCTCTACAACTTCACCGAGGACGAGGTGCCGCTGGGCATGCGGGCCACGTTCGAGCGCTTCCAGAAGGCCGACGCCGAGGCACGTGCCACGTACGAGTCCCTCGGTCTGCCCTACGCCGCCATCGAGGAACTGGTCGAGCGCCCCACCGGGTTCCGCATCGAGCGCGAACCGCTCGACCTGGCGGGGGAGTCCTTCACCCCCGACGGCAAGGCCGCCGTACGCCGCCTGCTCGCCGACTTCCCCACAGCGCGCCTCGGCCACCTCGGCCTCCATCTCCAGCCCAACGCCTGGTTCCACTTCTCCGCGGACCACGCGGTGCTGTTCTCCGTCGTCCCGCTCGCCGCCGACCGCACCCTCGTACGCACCACATGGCTCGTGCACGCCGACGCCGAGGAGGGCGTCGACTACGACCTCGACACCTTGACCGGCGTCTGGGTGGCCACCAACGAACAGGACGCGGTCTTCGTCTCCCGGGCCCAACTGGGCGTGAGCAGCCCCGCGTACGCCCCGGGCCCCTACAGCCCGACCGAATCCCAGGTCGAGTCCTTCGTCACCTGGTACATCACCCGGCTCGCAGCGCACCTGGAGGGGCCATGACGACAGCGACACTGACGGCGGCGGGGCTGCCACCCGCCTGGGCCGACGGCCTGCTGGTGTGCCAGCAGGTCCACGACGTGACGGCGGACGTGAAGACGTTCGTCCTCGCGCCCACCGAACCGCGGCTCTTCCGCCACGACCCCGGCCAGTTCCTCACCCTCTGCCTGGACATCGACGGCGAGCCCGTCGAGCGCTGCTACACCCTCTCCTCGGCGCCCACCCGCCCCGACCTCGCCACCATCACGGTGAAACGCGTCCCCGGCGGGCATGTGTCCAACTGGCTGCACGACCACCTGACACCCGGCGGCACGGTGTGGGCGCGCGGCCCCCTCGGCCGGTTCACCATCAACCAGCACCCCGCCCCGAAGTACCTCTTCCTGTCGGCGGGCAGCGGTGTCACCCCGCTGATGTCGATGACCCGCACGCTGTACGACCTGGCCCACCCCGTGGACGTCGCCTTCGTCCACAGCGCGCGCACCTTCGACGACATCATCTTCCGCCGCGAACTCGACTTCATCGCGGCCGCGTCCCCCCACTTCCGGGTACGCCACCTCCTCGACGACCACGACGAGCAACTGAACGCCCATGCGCTGCGGGCCTTCGCCCCCGACTTCACCGAACGCGAGGTGTTCACCTGCGGCCCGGCCGGCTACATGGAGGCCGTACGCGGGATGCTCACCTCCGAGGGCTTCGACATGGCCCACCACCACGAGGAGAGCTTCACGTTCGAGCCGCCGATGCCGGCCGAACCCGGCACCGCCACCGGCTTCAAGGTCCAACTCGCCCGCACCGGACGCACCATCGAATGCGCCCCCGATACCCCCGTCCTGGCAGCCGCCGCCCGCGAGGGCATCACCCTGCCCGCATCCTGCGCCCAGGGCATGTGCGGCACCTGCAAGACGACCCTCCTGTCCGGCTCGGTCGACATGCGCCACGCGGGCGGCATCCGCCCCCGCGAGATCGCCAACAACAAGATCCTGCTGTGCTGTTCGACCCCGCGGGAGGATCTGGTGATCGATGTGTAGTGCGGGAGGTGTCTACTCCTTCACCGTTGTGGGCACACGGATCCGTGCCGCGACGGCCCCCGCCGCCGCGAGTCCGGCGGTCGCCAGGAAGGTGCTCACCAGGAACGGGTCGAAGGCGTCGAAGGCGGGGGCGAAGGCGATGCCTACGTAGAGGGTGACGCCGGTGGAGCCGCCCAGTTGGTCGGCGGCCCGTTGGATGCCGGATGCGATGCCGGCGTCGTCCTCGGTCACGCCGGTCACCGCGACGTACTGCAGTCCGACGATCCCGAAGCCCATCCCGGCCGCGATGAGCGTCATGGCCGGGACCATGGCCCAGCCGGCCGCCCCGAGCGCGGAGACCAGCGCGATGGCGGCCATCGCCAGCGCGGTGAAGCCGATTCCGGCCAGTACGCACACCTGGGCACCCCAGCGCCCGAGCAGCCGGGGCACCAGCACGGAGGCCGCGATCAGGGACACCGCCAGCGGCAGCATCGTCAGACCGGCCCGGAGAGGTCCTGCGCCCAACCGGTCCTGGAGGTAGTAGGTGAACAGCAGGAATGACGTGGACAGCGCGGCGCTCAGCAGCGCGGTGGCGGCGTTGGCCAGGACGCGCGGCCGGTTGCGGAAGAACCGCAGAGGCACCAGTGGGTTCCGCGCCCGGCGTTCGACCCTGACGAAGAGGATGCCGGAGGCCAACGCACCGCCCAGCGCCACCGGCGGCAGCCAGGGCAGGGCGCCCTCCGCCGACCCCGCCTCGACGACGCCGAGAGTGAACAGCAGCGGCGCCGCGATCAGCAGCAGCGAACCGGGAAGGTCCAACGGCGCGCGCCCGGCAGGCCGTTCACCCGGCACGAGGACCACCGTCGCGGCGAGCACCACCAGGATGAAAGGCACGGACGCCAGGAAGATCCACCGCCAGCCGAGCAGCTCGGTGATGACACCGGAGACCACGAACCCGAGGACGAGGCCGCAGCTCGCGACCGCCGCCCACACGCTCAGCGCCCGCGACCTGCGCGGCCCCTCGGGAAACATGAGCACGATCACCGCCATCGCCGCGGGAAGCGCGATCGCCTCCCCGGCGCCCTGCAGCAGCCGGGCCGCCACCAGCACGGCGAACGACGGCGCGAGCCCCGCCAGCAAGGACGCGGCGCCGAACACCGCCGTGCCGAGCAGGAGGACGCGGCGCCTGCCCAGCACGTCGCCGAGCCGACCGCCCAGCATCAGCAGACCGCCGCCGGTGATCGTGTACCCGACCACGACCCAGGTCAGGGTGTGCCCGTCGACGCCGAAGTCGGCACCGATCGAGGGCAGGGCGACATTGACCACGGTCACGTCGACCGCGATGAAGAACTGCAGCATGGCCATGCAGCACAGCACCAGCCACGCACGCACCGGGGACGAACTGCCCCCGCGCGCAAAGGAATTGCCTGAAAACACAGAGTGCTCCGTTGCCCAGAAGAGGTTCCGAGCAGCACAAACGCGCCGCTCCGGTTCAACCGATGAGCGACGGGACGTTCCGCAGAAGGCAGAAAAGAGGAAGTGAGAGGGACGCCCCGCGCTAGCGGAGCGTCCTCGTCACCGCGGCGCAAGCGGCCGCGCACGAAGCAGCAGACATGCGGGCGATGCTACCGGACCGCACCCGGCCCGTTCGGCTGCGGGGTGTCGGCCACCGCCGTCGGCAGGTCGACCGCCAGGTGGTCGCGTGTCGCGTCCGGGTCGGTCAGCCGGTTGAGGCGGGCCGGGACGTCGAGGCCGACCAAGGCCACGACGATGATGGTGCCGGCGAAGGTCAGCACGGCGAGGGCCCGGCCGAGCGGCATCCCGTCGGCCAGCGAGGCGCCCAGTACCGGGGCCACGGCGCCGCCGAGCGCACCCACGTTGTACGTGAAGCCCAGCGCGGCCGCCCGGTTCTCCGTGGGGAAGTGGCCGCCGATGTAGCGCGGCAGCAGCCCGGAGATGCCGAAGCTGAGCCCTTGCAGGACGAACAGGAGCGCGCCCAGCAGGAGCAGGTTGTCCGTCACCGCGAACACCGGGAAGACGAACACCATCGAGGCGATCAGCGTCAGCGCGTACGCCTTCTTCGTGCCGATCCAGTCACCGACGAACCCGGCCAGCCAGCAGCCCGCCATCGTGCCGAAGCCCGCGAAGAACATCGCGTTGCTGACCTGGCCGGGGGAGTACCCGAGGTCCGACTTGAGGTACGTCGGCAGCAGCGCCTGGATGGGCCAGGTGTAGAGGAACGCGAAGAACACCGTCACGGTCATCGCCACGTACAGCGGCCAGCCGCGCCGCCCGCCCAGCTGCGCGGCGAGCGCGATGAGGCTGACACCCGCGACGACGGAGAGCACGGGAACGTACCCCGCCCCGATGGGTGTGAAGACGGCGAAGAGGGAGACCGTCGCGGCCACCGCCAGGACCGTGTTGGCCGTCGCGCGGGCCGTCGTCGCGAACAGCGGTCGGAAGGGGTTGGGCTTCGTCGCCCGCTGCTCGACCGTCTCGCTCCACTCGGCGGCCTCCGGCAGCGCCCGGCGCAGCCACAGGGCGACCACGATCGGGACGATCCCGATGTAGAACATCCACCGCCAACCCAGTGCCGGCACCACCCACTTGTACACCTCGGCGGCCAGCACCGAACCGACCGAGAACCCGGAGATCAGGAACCCGCTCGCCCGATTGCGCAGCCGCGCGGGCCAGCTCTCCATCGCGTACGTCGCGCTGGCGCTGTACTCGCCCGCCATCCCCATGCCGATGGCGAGCCGGGCGACGAACAGGCTGGTGTAGTCCCAGGCGAATCCGCAGGCGAAGGTGCCCAGCGAGTACAGCACGATGCTGACCACCATCGACAGCTTGCGCCCGTAGCGGTCGCCGAGGGCGCCGAGCACGGCGCCGCCGATCCACCGGGTGATGAACGCGGCGGACACCAGGCTGGCGCCCTCCACCGTGCTCAGCCCGAAGTCGTCACTGATCTCCGTGAGGACGAGGGTGATCAGGACGAAGTCGAAGCCGTCCAGGACATAGCCGACCCAGGCGGCGAAGAACGACTTCCACTGGGTACCGGTCACCTCGCGGTACCAGGGACGTGTGTCGTGGGGTGTGTGGCGCACGATGTCTCCAGAATGTCGGAGCGCCTCGGCATTGAGCACGGGCCGCGGGCGGTGATGTGTCAGCGCTGGGTGAGTCCTGCGACGAATTGGCCGGTCAGGGCGGTGGGAGCGGTGATGGCTGTGCCGACGACGACACTGTGGGCGCCGCGCGCGAGTGCCTGCGCGGCCTCCTGGGGGGTGCGGACGCGGCCCTCGGCGACCACGGGGACATCGAGCGCCGCTGCCAGCGCGACGACGAGATCGAGGTCGGGGCCCGCCTGCTTCGGGGTGCCGGGCGCGTAGCCGGAGAGCGTGGTGGAGACGAGGTCGGCGCCCTCGGCGGCCGCGGCGACACCTTCGTCGAACGTCGAGACGTCGGCCATCACCAGGGCGCCCGCCGCATGCACGGCCTCGGCCGCCGCGGCGAAGGTGCTGCCGTCGGGGCGCGCGCGGTCGGTGGCGTCGATCGCGACGACGTCGGCACCGGCCTCGGCGATCGCCACGGCGTGCCGGACGGTCGGCGTGATGTAGACGCCGGTGTCGCCGTCCTTCCAGAGGCCGATCAGGGGCAGGTCGACGGCGGCGCGGATCGCGGCCACCACCTCGGGCTCGTTGGCGCGGATGGCGGCGGCGCCGCCCGCGGCGGCGGACTGTGCGAGGCGCACGAGGGTGGAGGTCTCGCGCATCGGGTCGCCGGGCGGGGCCTGGCAGGACACGATCAGCCGGCCGGCGAGGGCTTGGGTGAGGGCAGTGGGGGAGGGTGTGCTGGTAGTCATCAGAGGTTCTGCTTCTGGTGTCGGGGGTGGTGGAGGGGCGCGGTCGCGGTGAGCGCGGCGGCTCCGAGTACGGCCGCCTCCGCGCCGTTTCGCGGCGGCTGTGGTCTCAAGTGCCGTAGCAGGGGCAGGAGTTCACTCGCGAAGGCGCGGTCCAGCGCGTCCTGGTACAGCGGTCCGATCCGTGTCACGCCGCCCGCGACCACGACACGGTCGGGGCCGAGCGCGTTGGCGAGTCCGCCGAGGGCACGCCCCGTCGCCGTCGCGCCGATCGTGATCGCGCGGACCGCGTCGCCGTCCCCGGCCGCCGCACGCTCGGCGACCGTCTGCAAGCGGTCGGCGTCCCGCCCGGTGAGCCGCCCGTACAGAGCCGTGATGCCGGGACCGGAGGCGACGGCCTCCAGGTGGCCGCTCGCCCCACAGGTGCACGGGAGTCCCGCGGCCTCGGGGCTCGGCAGGTGCCCGAGGTGCCCCGCGACGCCCGCGACCCCGTGCAGCATGCGGCCACCCGCGGCGACGGCGCCCCCGACCCCCGTACCCACGGCGACGAACAACAGCGTGGCGTCGGCGCCGAGCGCGGCGAGTTCGGGTCCGGCCGTGGCCCGCACGTCGTTGTCGCAGGCGACCGGAAGTCCGGTGCGCTCCGCGAGGCCCGCGCCGAGCGCCGTGCCCGCCCACTCGCGGATCGTGTCGGTCGAGGCGGTCACCATGCCCGTACGAGGATCGATCACACCGGCCGCGGCGACACCGACCGAACGCGCGCCGTGGTCGACGGCACGTGCCGCCTCACCGAGGGCATCGAGGACGGCAACGGGCCCCTCGGTAGCGGGAGTCGGCCTGGTGTGCCGGTCGAGTACGGACCCGTCCGGGCCGACCAGGGCGGCATCGATCTTCGTGCCGCCCAGGTCGAGCCCGATGACGGGACCGGACACGGGAACGGGCCCGCTACTCATCGGACCGGCGCGAGCCCGGCCGCCCGCAGGCGCACGGCGATACTCTCGACGGACGCCTCGCTCAGCTGGATCTGCGGGAACGCGGTGTCGCCGTTGTCGATGACACCGAGCAGCCGCAGGGCGCCCTTGAAGGACCCCAGCGCCGACGAGCTGCGCCCCATGTCCGCCTCGGGCCCGACATCGACGATGCCGAAGAGCTCGACGAGCCGCTCCTGCTCCTCGGCCGCGAGGCCCCAGTCACCGGCGCGGGCGGCCTCGTAGAGACGTACGTACGCGGCGGGGTCCACGTTGCCGATACCGGGCACGACACCGTCGACGCCCGCCAACAGGACTGCGTCCACGGTGAGTTCGGAGCCGGTGAGGATGCTGAAGTCGGGCGCGGGGCCGGTCTCCCGGCCGTTCCTGCCGCCCAGTTCGACGATCAGACGCCGCAGCCCGCCCTCGTCGCCGCTGCTGTCCTTGACGCCGGCCAGCGTGCCGTCCTGCGCCAGCTCCCGCAGCAGTGCGGCGGACAGCTTGCTGTGCACCGACACCGGCAGGTCGTACGCGAACAACGGCAGATCGACGCTCGCGCGGATGCGCCGGAAGTGCCGGGCGATCTCCAGCGGGTGCGTGCGCGTGTAGAACGGCGCGGTGGCCACGAGCCCGTCGGCGCCCAGCTCCGCGGCTTTCGCGGCGTGGTCGAGGACGCGCGGCGTGGTGGTGTCGATGACACCGGCGAGCACCGGCACCCGGCCCGCGGCGGCGCGCACGACCGTCTCCAGGACCGTGGCGCGCTGCGCGTCGGTGAGGTAGGCGACCTCGCTCGTCGAGCCCAGCGCGAACAGTCCGTGCACGCCGCCGTCGACGAGGTGCTCGACGAGCCGGGTCAGGGAGGCGGTGTCGATGTCGCCCTGCGCGTCGAGCGGGGTGCAGACGGGCGGGACGACCCCGCGGAGAGGGCTGGTGAGAGGCATTGCGGCTGCTCCAGTGCTGCTGCGGAGGTGTGGTCCGAGGTGTGGTCCACGACGGGCCACGAGATAAGACGTAAGATGTCTTACGTCATGCGTCACCATAGACTCAGCCGGGCGCCACAGGTCAAGAGTGGCGTGAGTCACACCGGGAGTTGTGCCGGTGCGCCGGGAAGCAATACCGGGCCATCACGCCCGGCCGATCGGAAGGAGTCGTCGGTGGCCCGCTCCACGCTGACCGCGGACGTGCAGGAGAGCATCAAGCAGCTGATCCTGGAGCGCGGTCTCGCGCCGGGCAGCCCGCTGCCGCCCGAGGGCGAGCTGGCGGCGCTCTTCGACGTCAGCCGGGTCTCGCTGCGCGAAGCGCTCAAGGCGCTGCAAGCCCTTCAGGTCATCGAGATCCGGCGCGGCTCCGGCACCTTCGTGGGCTCGCTCTCCCTCGACCCCTTGGTCAAGGGCCTCGCCTTCCGGGCGGCGGTGCGCCACCGCAACGGGGAGCCGAGCCTGTACGAACTGATGCGGGTGCGCGAGGCGTTGGAGGCCGGCGTGATCGAGAGCGTGGCCGCGTCCGTGCCCGAGGAGGACCTGGACGCGCTGCGCGGGATCGTCGCGGACATGGAGAAGGAGGCGGAGACGGGGCGCGTCGCACGGGCCACGGACCGCGCCTTCCACGTGGCGCTCTACCGCTCCCTCGACAACTACCTGCTCAGCGAGGTGCTCGACGCGTTCTGGGCGGCCATGGACCAGGTCCGCGACGACATCGGCGACAGCCACCAGGCGGGCGCCGTCACCGCAGCCCACCACAAGGCCATCGTCGACGCCCTCGCGGCGGGCGACGGGCTCCGCGCGGCGGCCGCGATGCGTACGCACTTCGACGGCATCCGGGAGCGGCTCGCTCCGGGCGGCGTGGCGGCCGCCACCCGCCCGGTGGGCTGAACCGGGCCTTGTCAGTCGCGGGGGTCGGCCTCCTTGTCGTACCGGCCCCGCAGGTCCTCCCAGAACCCGAGCCCGACGGACTCGAACAGGCCGCGCACCGGCAGCTGACCGGTGGTGTCGAGGTCCCCGGCGGCCGCGCGGGCCAGCGCGTCACGCATCGCGGCCGCGGCGCTGCCGATGTTGAGGAGGGGCATGATGACCAGCGCGTATCCGGCCTCGCGCAGCACGTCGAGCCCCGCGTCGGGCGTCTTGCCGCCGGGGACGAGGTTGAAGAGCGCGGGCGCGTCGACCTCTGACGGCACCCGCCGCACCTCCTCCAGCGTCTGCGGCGCCTCGACGAACACCATGTCCGCGCCCGCCTCCACGTACCGGTTGACCCGGCGCACGGCCTCGTCGAAGCCGTGCGTGGCGCGGCAGTCGGTGCGGGCGATGAGCACCGTGCCCGGGTCGCGGCGCGCCTCGGCCGCCGCCTCGATCTTCGCGGCGAACTCCCCGGCATCCACCACGCGTTTGGCGTCGAGGTGCCCGCAGCGCTTGGGGAACTCCTGGTCCTCCAGCTGGATCGCGGCGACCCCGGCGCTCTCGTAGAGCTGCACGGTCCGGTACGTGTGGGTGATGTCGCCGAATCCCGTGTCCGCGTCGGCGATCAGCGGGAGGTCACACACTCCGGCGAGCAGCCCGGCCTGACGCACCATCTCGGTCTGCGTGGCGAGCCCGATGTCCGGCAGCCCGTTCGCGGCGGCCACGGCCGCGCCCGACATGTAGGCGGCGCGGAATCCGGCGCCGGTCGTCAGTGACGCCGACAACCCGTCGTACACACCTGGCGCGAGCACCGCGGACCGCTCGCGCAGGATCTCCCGCAGCCGATTCCGTGTGTCCGTCATGGTGTCCGTCATGAGCCTGCCTCCACCGGGTTGGTTCCTCGTTCGAGATCAATTTCTCATTCGACCTCCCGAGGGCCCGCGGGGGAAGTGGGCGACGCGGGGGAGAGCCGGTAGGCGCCGTCGTGGGTGACGACGCGGCCCGCCGTGGGCGGGGCGAAGTGGGTGCCCAGGAGGAGCGTGTCCGTGCCGGCGAGCGAGTCGAGCAGTGCGCGGCGCGTGGCCTCGGACCGCTGCGGGTCGATGTCGACGCAGGCGCCGATGGCGGGGTGGGCGAGCTGTACGGGGTGGTGGACGCAGTCACCGGTGATGAGCGCCGTAGCGCCTTGGTCGGCGAGTTCGACGGCCATGTGGCCTGGAGTGTGTCCCGGTGTGGGGAGCAGGCGAAGGCCGGGGGTGACGGTGAGTCCCTCGGCGGGTACGTCGACGAGGTCGAGCAGGCCCGCCTCTTCCACCGGGAACACGGAGTCCTGGAACATCTGCTCGCGTGCCTCGTCCATGTCGTACGCGGCCCAGAACTCCCGCTCCGTGCGCGAGGTCAGGTAGCGGGCGCGGGGGAAGGTGGGGACCCAATCGCCGTCCGCCTTCCGCGTGTTCCAGCCGACGTGGTCGGCGTGCAGGTGGGTGAGGATCACCAGGTCGACCGAGTCCGGGGGGAATCCGGCGGCGGTGAGGGTCCGCAGGTAGTCGGTCTTCAGGTCGTGCCAGGCGGGGTTGGCCCGCTCCTTGCCGTTGCCGATGCCGGTGTCGACGAGGACGCGCAGTCCGCCGACGGTGAAGGCGAAGGTGTGGCTGTCGACGCGGAGGGTGCCGTCGGCGTCGGCGAAGTCGGGGCGCAGCCACTCCTGTTCGGCGACGAGGCCCGGGGTGGCACCGAGCAGGAGCCACGGCCCCGTGGCGGGCGGCAGGGGTGTCTCGTCGATGCGGTGGACGGTGATGTCACCGACGGTCCAGGAGGGGGTGGTGGTCATGGGGGTCCGTCCTTCGAGGTGGCACTGAGCGCTAAAAGCAATGTGTTTGCGTTAGTGGACCGTAGGCGCTACGGTCCACTAACGCAAATGATTAGCGTTTGGAGCGCAAGGGGGAACCGTCCATGTCCGACGTCGACCGGCATGCCGCTGTCGCGGCCACCGCCGACCACATCCGTTCCGTCGTCTCGGTCCTGCGGGAGCTGGACTTCGGGGACACCCCGCCCGCCCTCGCCTACCGCGCGGAACGGCCGGAAACTTCGAGGCACGAGCAGGAGAAGCCCCATGCAGCCGTATGAGATGTCCCTGAGTGAAGCCGCCGGGGCGATCGGTGAACGACGGTTGTCCCCCGTCGAGTTGACGGACTCCGTCCTGGAGCGCATCGCGCAGGTGGAGCCGGGCCTCGGGGCCTACGTCACCGTCACGGCCGAACGAGCCCGCGAAGAGGCACGCGGCGCCGAACGCAACCTAGCGGCCGGTCACCATCGAGGCCCGCTGCACGGCGTGCCCATGGGGCTCAAGGACCTGATCGACGTCGCGGGCGTGGCGACGACGGCCAGCTCCCGGGTACGTGCCGGGCACCTCGCGCGGACCGACAGCGCGGTCGCCGCCCGCCTGGCCGAGGCCGGCGCCGTACTGCTGGGCAAGACGCACACGCACGAGTTCGCCTACGGCCTGACCACCCCGCAGACCAGCAACGCCTGGGACACCGGCCGGGTCGCCGGCGGCTCCAGCGGCGGATCCGCCGTCGCCGTCGCCTCGGGCATGGCGACCTTCGCGCTCGGTACCGACACGGGCGGCTCGATCCGCGTGCCCGCCGCGCTCAACGGCGTCGTCGGCCTGAAGCCGACCTACGGTCTCGTCCCCCGGCGCGGCGTCACCTCCCTGTCCTGGTCGCTGGACCACGTCGGCCCGATCGCCCGCACCGTCGAGGACGCGGCACTGGTCCTGAGCGCGCTGGCCGGACACGACCCGCACGACCCGGCCTCGCTCGACACCCCGCCCGCGGACTACCGGCCGGGTGCGGACACGCGACTCGCGGGGCTGCGTGTCGGGGTGCCACGCACCTACTACTTCGACCACGTCCACCCCGAAGTGGAGGCCGAAGTCCGGCGCGCCATCGGCCAGTTGGAGGACCTCGGTGCCCGGCTCGTCGAGATCGACATCCCGATGGCCCGCTATGTACAAGCCACGCAGTGGGGGCTGATGGTCCCCGAGGCGACGGCCTACCACGAGAGCACCCTGCGTACCGTCCCCGAGCTCTACCGGACGGACGTCCGCACCCTCCTCGAAGCCGGTGAGCTGATGCCCGCCGGGGACTACCTGCGCGCCCAGCGCTCCCGGACGCTGATGCGGGAGGAGTGGGCCCGCGTGCTGCGACAGGTCGACGTGGTCGCCGCCCCCGCGGTTCCGGCGGCCGCCGTCGAGGCGTCCCAGGAGTCGATCACCTGGCCCGACGGCACGGTGGAGGCGGTGTCCGACGCCTACGTACGCCTGTCGTCCCCGGCCAACATCACCGGAATCCCGTCCCTGTCCGTGCCGGTCGGCCACGACACGGCCGGGCTGCCCATCGGCATGCAGCTGCTCGGCCGTCCCCTTGGCGAGCGCACCCTCCTGCGGGTCGGACACGCCTACGAGCAGACCCGCCCCGCCCGCGCGCTCGCGCCGGCGCCGAACGGAGACCGCGGAACCCTAGACGCAATGATTTCGCTTTAACATGGGTCCCATGAGCAGGCAGATGGTACGTCCTGGCGGACGCAGCGCCCGGGTCCAGGCGGCGGTGCACGAGGCCGTCCGCGACCTCGCCGCCGAGGTGGGCCGGGACGCGGTGACGGTGCCGATGGTCGCCCAGCGTGCGGGCGTGACACCGTCGACGATCTACCGCCGCTGGGGGGATCTTCAGGCGCTGCTGTCCGACGTGGCGGTCGAGCGGCTGCGCCCCGACACGGAGCCGAAGGACCACGGCACCCTCTCCTCCGACCTGACGGTTTGGGCCGAGCAGTTCCTCGACGAGATGGCCTCACCCGCGGGCCGCGCCTACATCCGCGACGCCCTGCTCGGCGACCCGGACGGCACCAACGCGGGCCAGTGCTCCGCCTACGCCGCTGAACAGATCGACGTAGTCCTCGCCCGCGCGAAGGGGCGCGAGGAGCGGACGCCCGACGTCGAGACGGTCATCGATCACGTCGTCGCGCCCCTCATGTACCGGATCCTCTTCCGCCCGGACGGAATCGATGCCGCGTACGCCCGCGGCCTCGTGACCGGGGTACTCGGCGCGACCGACTGACACCCGTGTGCGGGCCTGGCGCTGTTACGCAACCCGGACAGGTTCAAGATCGGCCGACGACGACCGCCCACATAGGGTCATGGAACAAGGACTTGACCAGCCCATGAAGTCCATGACCGGGGGAGCACTTCCATGTCCGTACGTCTCGCACACCGTTCCGGCCGTATTGTCCTGACCGCGCTCGCCGCGGTGTCCCTCTCGGTGGCCGCCACCGCGTGCTCCTCGGGGGCCGCGGAGAAGGGCAGCGGCAAGCAGAGCACCTCCACCGGGTCGAAGTCGGACACGAAGTCCGACTCCAAGGCCGAGTCCGGCAGTGTCAGCAAGTCCGGCGCGGGCGCCGCCGCCACGGGTACCGCTACCGGTACCGCGAAGAAGGAGCGGGTCGGCCAGTCCTGCGGCACCAACGACCTGGACTTCACCGTCGGCGTGGAGTCCCAGGCCGGTGGCTACTACCTGCTCACCGCCAAGGCCAAGCCGGGCATCACCTGCTACCTGGAGGGCAAGACCGCCGACGTCGCCTTCGGCTCCTCGCCCGACAGTCACGCGGGACCCGCCGAGCAGGCCGTCAGCGACACCGTCAAGCTCTCCGGCTCCGTCAAGGCCTACGCGGGCGTCAACCCCAAGAGCGGCAACAGCGACGGCGGCGTGGAGTTCGGGCAGATCATCATCTCCGTCGGCGACACCGGGATCGACCCCGTCTCGCTGAAGCTCCCGGACACCGCTGTCGTGGACAAGCCCGAAGCCACCAACTGGCACGCCGCCCCCGCGGACGCCGTCCCCTTCAGCTGAGGTCGCGAGCGCTCGGCGGGTAGGTTTCCCGGAACGATTCACTTACCCCAGGAGGCCCCGTGCCCGCGTCGCGCATCCCGACCCCCACCGCCGACCTGTACGACGAGTACGGCGACGAACTCCGCGTCTGTGACGTCCAGTTCACCTCGTACGGCGCGGTCCGCTCCTTCACGGGGCCGGTCAGGACCGTGTCCGTGCACGAGGACAACGCCGTCCTGCACGCCCTGCTTCAGGAGCCCGGTGACGGGGCTGTCGTGGTCGTCGACGGCGGCGCCTCCCTGCGCGCCGCGCTCGTCGGCGACTTCATGGCGGCGCGCGCCCGGGACAACGGCTGGGCCGGCCTCGTGATCCGCGGGGCGATACGCGACGCGGCCGCCCTCGGCGTCAC
Organism: Streptomyces sp. NPDC002795; assembly: GCF_042888725.1. Taxonomy (NCBI): domain Bacteria; kingdom Bacillati; phylum Actinomycetota; class Actinomycetes; order Kitasatosporales; family Streptomycetaceae; genus Streptomyces; species Streptomyces sp. NPDC002795. Next base: position 778,275 of record NZ_JBIAQB010000001.1, on the reverse strand, counting down.
GTCCGTCGGCGTACAGGCCCTCGGCTCGACCCCGCGCAAGAGCACCAAGGAGGGCAAGGGCGAGGTGGACGTGCCGGTGACCTTCGGGGGTGTCACGTTCCGGCCCGGAGACATCCTGTACGCGGACGAGGACGGGGTGGTGCTGCTTCCGGCGGCCTAGGGCCCTTCTGACGGATCTTGCTGGAGTCGCGGGCCCTGGCACGCGCATCTGCGGCGTTGTCGTCGGTTGCCAACGCTCCGCGTTGACGCCCTCCTCCGCCTTGCGGCTGCACCCACCAGACCCCGCTTGTCGGCACCGCACATGGCGGCCACCCGGATCCAGCCTGATCCGTCAGAAGGGCCCTAGGGCCTGTCTTCAAACTCCCGCCTGCGCTCCGGGCGACGACGGGAGTTTGAAGACAGGCCCTAGCGCTATCGCAGGCCTTCGCCGTGCGCGGGCTCCGGGATGCTGCGCAGCCGCTCTTCCAGGGCCTCCAGCAATCCCGGCAGGTCGGGGGCGACGGCGAGGTCGTCCAGGGTGGCCGCCGGGAGGAGGCCGGAGTCGGCGATGCCGCGCAGGGCGCCGAGCAGCGGCGTCCAGAAGCCTGCGGCGTCGAGGAGGCCGACAGGCTTGGCGTGGAAGCCGAGCTGACGCCAGGACCACACCTCGAAGATCTCCTCCAGCGTGCCGAGCCCGCCGGGCAGGGCGACGAAGGCGTCCGCCTGGTCGGCCATGATCGCCTTGCGCTCGTGCATCGAGTCGCACAGGAGCAGCCGGGTCACGCCCTCGTGCGCCCACTCCCGCTCGACCATGCTGCGCGGCATGACGCCGACGACCTCGCCGCCCGCCCTCAGCGCACTGTCCGCGATCGCGCCCATCAGGCCTCGGCGGCCACCGCCGTAGACGAGTCCGATGCCACGCCGCGCCAGCTCCGTCCCTACGTCGACGGCCAGTTCGGTGTGGGCCGGGTCGATGCCGCTGGACGAGGCGAGGAAGACAGCGAGGCGGCGCATGGAGATCTCCGGATCGGTCGCGGCGGATGCTCTGGTCTACCACGGGCCCTCCGTCTGGTGCGAGGGAATATCTATGCCCGCGCGATGAGGGTTTTGCGAGCCATGTGGTGAGGGTTTTTGTCGGGGCCGGAAAGACAGAATTGGTGGTGGGTGCAAGCTGTTCTTGCGTGCTACTGTTGATCGAAGTTGCAGTGAAGTTGCAGTTGTGGTTCCCAAAACTTTTCCGGTCATTTTCCGGTCGGGGTAATCATCGCGGCGACACGGTTTTCGCACGGTGCGGATTCCGATGTACTGCCCCAAGGAGATATGACATGGCTACTGGAACCGTGAAGTGGTTCAACTCGGAAAAGGGCTTCGGCTTCATCGAGCAGGACGGTGGCGGCGCTGACGTCTTCGCCCACTACTCGAACATCGCCGCCCAGGGTTTCCGTGAGCTGCTCGAGGGCCAGAAGGTTTCCTTCGACATCGCGCAGGGCCAGAAGGGCCCGACCGCCGAGAACATCGTTCCGGCCTGACGCTGACGCGCATTGTGCAGCTGGGGCCCGCATCCTTCGGGGTGCGGGCCCCAGCTGCATGCGTCCGTCCCGCGGTTTCACCGGTGGGGCGACGCCAAGAACGACACGGCAGCCGACGTCCGGGTGGTAGATCCCCCGTCGCGTCATTCATTTCAGCACCGGTGCCCGCACGGATTTCCGTCGGCCGACGCCGCGTGCTTTTGCCAACGGTCCATACTTGTAATTCTCCATGCGGCTCATCGCTGCGGGGATTCCTTGATATGCGCCGCATCGAGGAAGGTTCCGCATGAACCGCACACGTACAAACGACCGTTCCGCCCGTGGCCGTAGTGGGAATGCCTACGCAGGAAAGGGCGGCAGCCGCTCCGGCTCGTCGTCGGCACCGCGCCGTTCCGGCGGGCCCGCCCGCTCCGGAGGCCAGGGCCGCCGACCCGCCGCGGTACAGGGCGAGTTCGCGCTCCCCAAGACGATCACCGCCGCGCTTCCCGCGGTCGACGACTTCGCCGAACTCGACATGCCCGAGCAGCTGCTGGCCGAACTCGGCAGGCAGGGCGTGAGCGCACCGTTCCCGATCCAGGGCGCGACGCTGCCGAACTCCCTGGTCGGCCGCGACGTCCTGGGCCGCGGGCGCACCGGCTCCGGCAAGACGCTCGCCTTCGGCCTCGCCCTGCTCGCCCGCACCGCCGGGCAGCGCGCCGAGCCCCGCCGTCCGCTGGGACTGATCCTCGTACCGACGCGCGAGCTGGCACAGCAGGTGACGGACGCCCTCACGCCGTACGCCCGCTCCCTCAGGCTGCGGATGGTCACGGTCGTGGGCGGGATGTCGCTCGGCAAGCAGGCCAGCGCGCTGCGCGGCGGGGCCGAGATCGTCGTCGCGACCCCGGGCCGGCTCAAGGACCTCATCGACCGTGGCGACTGCCGGCTTGACCAGGTCGGCATCACGGTGCTCGACGAGGCCGACCAGATGGCCGACATGGGATTCATGCCGCAGGTCACCGCGCTGCTCGACCAGGTGCGCCCGGAGGGGCAGCGGATGCTGTTCTCCGCCACTCTGGACCGCAACGTCGACCTGCTGGTGCGGCGTTATCTGAGCGACCCGGTCGTGCACTCGGTCGACCCGTCGGCCGGTGCGGTCACGACGATGGAGCATCACGTCCTTCATGTGCACGGCGCCGACAAGCACGCCGCGACCACGGAGATCGCCGCCCGCGACGGCCGCGTGATCATGTTCCTGGACACCAAGCACGCCGTCGACCGGCTCACCAAGGACCTGCTCAACAGCGGTGTCCGGGCCGCCGCGCTGCACGGCGGCAAGTCCCAGCCGCAGCGCACCCGCACGCTGACGCAGTTCAAGACCGGTCACGTCAGCGTGCTGGTCGCGACGAATGTCGCGGCGCGCGGCATCCACGTCGACAACCTGGACCTCGTCGTCAACGTCGATCCGCCGACCGACCACAAGGACTACCTGCACCGCGGCGGCCGCACCGCCCGCGCCGGTGAGTCCGGCAGCGTCGTCACCCTCGTCACCCCGAACCAGCGCCGCGCCATGGTCCGCCTCATGTCGGACGCGGGCATCCGGCCGCAGACCACGCCGGTCCGCTCGGGCGACGAGGCCCTGCACCGGATCACCGGCGCCCAGGCCCCGTCCGGCGTCCCGGTCGTCATCGCCGTACCGGCGGCCGAGCGCCCCAAGCGCGGCGGCGCCTCCCGCGGCCGCCGCCGCCCCGCTGCCGCGGCCCGACGCGCCCCCGCACGCAAGACCGCTGTCGACCCGGCGGCCTAGGTTCGTGATCAGGAAGCTGACCCATCTCTGCAGGAGGCACCTTTTGACACTGGTTCAGATGCAGTCCCGTTCGAACCCGGCCGGTCCCCAGGTCCGTGACGACATGAGCGTCGAGGTGGCGCTGTCGGTGATGGACGCGGCCCGCACGGACCGGCTGGTCGTGTGCGACCAGGACGACCAGGGCGTCGGCGTGGTCACCCGGGCCGAACTTGTCGCCGTACGCGACGGTTCCGCCTACACGGACCGCGTCTGCCTGCGCGACATCCTGGACGTCCACGCGCAGGTCACCGCGCCGGTGACCACAGTCGTGGGACCCAGGCAGGTGATGCGCCGCCCCCGGTCCGCTACCCTGCCCGTGGTCGACGAGCAGAACTCAGCTTCGGCAGCCCTCGCCCTTTCCCGCTGAACCGTCCCACCCTCCGGCCGGACGGCTCTTCCCTACTCCTTGTGAGGCCCCATGCGCTGCGTCATCGCCCGCTTCCCGTTCGATCTCACCAAGAACGGCGTGCTGGAATCGATGAAGGGCATCAAGCCCGAACCGAGCACCGGTGAAACCGTGACCATCGGCCGCCGCCAGTACCCCGCCAAGCAGGTCGGCCAGGTCATCACCCGGCAGGACCGCCGTGACTTCACCGCCGCCGAAGTCCTGCGGGCCATGGCCAAGCTCGGCTTCACCTGCCACACGGCCCCTGAGCCGGCCCCCGAGCCCTCCCGTGACCCGCTGGAGCAGGCCTCCGCGATGCTCGGCACCACGACGCCCGCCTGAAGCCGCGACAAGGGCGCTGAAGTCTGAACCACAGTGGGGCCCGACCGGTACGCCGGTCGGGCCCCACTGTCATGCGGGCATCAGCTGTCCTCGACCGCGGTCGCGGCGCCCCCTGGTTTGGTGGTGCGTTGGTATTCGGCGTTGATCCGCTGCGCTTCCTCGAGCTGGTCCTCCAGAACGATGATGCGGCAGGCGGCCTCGATGGGCGTCCCCTGATCGACGAGTTCCCGGGCGCGCGCGGCGATGCGCAGCTGGTAGCGGGAGAAGCGGCGATGACCGCCTTCCGAGCGGAGCGGGGTGATGAGGCGGGCTTCTCCGATGGCGCGGAGGAAACCCTGGGTGGTCCCGAGCATTTCGGCGGCCCGGCCCATGGTGTAGGCGGGGTAGTCGTCGTCGTCGAGACGCCCGAACGAGTCGTCTGCTGTCACTTGCACCTCTCTGTGGAACATGCTTGAGGGGCCCTGGTGCCGAACGGCACCAGGGCCCCGAAGGAACTACTACACCATCTGCCGGTCCTGATACTGCCTGATGGCGCTCGCTCCTCCGTTCCTCTTCGGGTCTCTGGCTACGAGAAGAACCATATCCAGGCCGCATCCCAATGTCTATTTCACCCAGCATAGATTTTCCGGTGTTCGAGGATGAGGTAACCCCCTCGAAAACCGAGCTGACAGTTCTCGCCGGCGGACCGCGGTCAATATGAACGAAACGACGCGCCCCTCGTCCCGCGTTCCGCTTCCTCCTAACCTGCATGTGACCAACGAGGAGGTTGTTGTGGCGGATGCCAGGCGCGGGCGGTTCTCCAGACGGCAGGTACTGGCGGCAACGGCAGTGGGAATGTCCGGAGTTGGTGTGATGGCAGATGTTGTGGACGCCGCGCCCGCGGGCGCCGCGCCGGCCGGGTCGCAGGACTACCGGGTACCGGGCCTGCGGGCGCCGGTCGAGCTGATCGAGGACCGCTACGGCGTGCCGCACATCTACGCCGACAACGAGCACGACGTGTTCCTCGCGCAGGGCTTCAACGCCGCCCGCGAGCGCCTCTTCCAGATCGACCTGTGGCGCAGGCGGGGACTCGGCGAGCTCGCCGACGTCCTGGGACCCGACTACGTGGCGCAGGACCGCGCCACCCGACTGTTCCTGTACCGCGGCGACATGGACGTGGAGTGGGCGCGCTACGCGGAGGACGCGCAGCGCATCGCGACGCAGTTCACCGCCGGGATCAACGCCTACGTGGACTGGCTGGACGCACACCCCGGTCAACTCCCCGAGGAATTCGGCCTCCTCGGCTACCGGCCGGCCCGCTGGGACCCCGAGGACGTGGTCCGCATCCGCAGCCACGGCCTCACCCGCAACCTGACCAGCGAGGTCAAGCGCGCCCAGGTCGCCTGCGCGGCCGGGGTGGACGCCGACCTCGTACGGCAGGGGCTGCAGCCGGACCACAAGGCGACCGTGCCGGACGGCTTCGACCCGTGCGTGCTCCCCGACGACGTACTCAAGGTCTTCGAACTGGCCACCCAGGAAGTGGAGTTCAGCGAAGGGGCGGTACGCCGGGCGGTCGTGCGCGACGCGACCACCGAGGGCTCCAACAACTGGGTGGTCGGCGGGCAGCGCACCGCCACCGGGCGGCCGATCCTCGCCAATGACCCGCACCGCTCCTACTCGGCGCCCTCACTGCGCTACCTCGCGCACCTGAGCGCGCCCGGCCTCGATGTCATCGGCGCGGGGGAGCCCGCGCTGCCGGGGATATCCATCGGGCACAACGGCACCGTCGCCTTCGGCCTGACCATCTTCCCGATGGACCAGGAGGACCTGTACGTCTACGAGTTGGACCCGGACGACCGCACCCGGTATCGCTACCAGGACGGCTGGGAGCCGATGAAGGTGCTGCACGAGCGGATCCCCGTCGCGGGGGAGGACGACCACCCCGCCGAGCTGACCTTCACCCGGCACGGCCCCGTGATCCACGTCGACGAGCAGCACAACCTCGCGTACGCGGTGCGCACCGCGTGGCTGGAAGCGGGCACGTCACCGTACTTCGGCAGCGTCGCCTACATGCGGGCGCGCAACTACCGCGAGTTCACCGAGGCCATGCGCAACTGGGGCGCCCCGACGGAGAACCAGGTCTACGCCGACGTGGACGGCAACATCGGCTGGGTGCCCGGCGGGCTCGCGCCCAAGCGTGTCGGGTACGACGGGCTGCTCCCGGTGCCCGGCGACGGCCGCTGCGAGTGGGACGGCTTCTACTCGGGGGACGACCTGCCACGAACCCTCAACCCGGCCGCCGGGTTCATCGCCACCGCCAACCAGTTCAACCTGCCGCCGGAGTACCAGGACATGGGACTCGGCTACGAATGGACCAACCCCTTCCGTCACCAGCGGATCGTGGAAGTCCTCTCGAAGCAGCACCAGCACACCATCGCCGACTCGAAAGCACTGCAACACGACCAACTGTCCATACCCGCGCGCCGGTTGACCGCCCTGCTGTCCCACCTGAAGAGCAGCGAACCCGACCGCCGCCGGGGCCTGCGCCTGCTGCGCGACTGGGACGCCGTCGAATCGCCGGACTCGGGCCCGGCGGCCCTGTTCGAGGTGTGGCTGTCCAGGCACCTGGGCCCCGGCTTCGTACGGGCCGCGGTACCGAAGGCCGCCGAGCTGATCGAGGACACCGACACCCTCGTCCTGCTCGGCGAGTTGGAGAAGCCGGGGCGGTGGCTCAAAGACGCGGCGGCCCGGGACCGGCTGCTGCTCGACACACTGGGATCGGCCTACGCCGAGGCGCGCGAGCTGCTGGGGGACGACGAGCGGAAGTGGCGGTGGGGCGCACTGCACCACAGCCTCTTCCAGCACCCCGCGTCGGATGCGCTCGACGCGGCCGACCGCGCCCGCTTCGACGTCGGCCCGATGCCGAGCGGCGGCTCCCCGGACACGGTCAACGCGGCGACGTACCGGACCAGCGACTTCCTGCACACCAGCGGCCCCTCGTTCCGGGTCGTCCTGGACGTGGGCGACTGGGACGCGTCCGTGGCGGTGAACACCCCCGGCCAGTCCGGCGACCCGGACGACCCGCACTACCGGGACCTCACCGAACCGTGGCTGGAGGGCGAGTACTTCCCGCTCGCCTACACGCGTGCGGCGGTCGAGAGGATCGCCGAGCGCCGGGTACGACTCCTTCCGGCCGAGCCGTCCTGACCCCGGTTGTGCAGGTGTGCAGGTGTCAGACGTCGGCCTCCCGTGCGGTTCGCCGCAGATGCGTCCACAGTCCGAGGAACCCGGCCAGGAAGCCGCTGATCAGCCCGGACACGGCGTGATTGCCCGCGTTGGCCGCGGCGCTCGTGGGCATGCCGACGACCAGGTGGTTGGCCGCGGCGCTCATCACCGCTCCGATGACACCCCCGATCACCCCGCTGACGAGCGCCACACGGACCGTCGACGGCCTCGGGCCCTTGGGCAGGACGCGGCGCCCGGACGCCCGCTCGTCCGGCGGTGTCCCCTCGATGCCGATGACACGGTCGAGCGCGACCGGGCCGGGACCCGAGAGCGCGACGGCGAGAAAGCAGGCGATGAGGACCAGAGGGAACTCCGCGCCCGCGCCACTCGCGGCGCCCTGCTGCGGCGTGATGAATCCCGTGTCCGTATTGACCAGAGCCAGCGCGACGCACAGGTGGACCGAGAGCAGCAGCGCCGTGAGGCGGGACAGCAGGCCCAGGACGAGGAAAAGCCCGCCGAGCGACTCACCGAGAGCCACGGCCCATCCGGCGGCCGAGGGAGCGGGGACGTCCAGGCTCGCGAGGAAGACACCGAAGTCCGCGGGACCGTGCACGAGCTTGTCGATGCCGTGCACGGCGATGACGGCCCCGCCGGCGACACGTACCACGCACGGTCCGACGGGGCTCAGGCCGTGCAGCGGGGCGATGCCAAGGGCGCGCCGCGGCGCCGTGGTCCTGGAAGGGGCCATGACGGGGTCCTCTCGGAGGGGTGACGTGCCGGTGCCTGGAGTGCCGTCACGGGGCGCGCCCATCGGTGACGTATGCGCAACTGTGCTTGTGGGCGGGCCGGTTGGGAATCCTCCGCATCATCGCGACTTCTGATGACGCTGATCCACGGCGTGGATGCCGGGGAGCGGAACATCGAAGAGATCTCGCCTGGCGGTGGTGACGAGGATGCGAAGGTCCCGTCGGGGCGCGTGAAGGCTCCACACATCCCTCTTCATCGCTTTGACCTCGGCGGAGAGCGGTAAATAGGTTCGGGCGCCGAGTACTTGCTCAGGCACTTCCTTGTCCCGCCACGGAACGGAGCTTCCCCGTGTCATCCCTTGACGCGTTCACGTCGTATCCCCTCAGCAGCGAGAATCCGGTGACCAGCGCCCCCGAGTGGCTGCGGGACAACCTCGGCACGTTCGTCGGCGTACCGCTCCGTATCCTCCTGATCGTTCTCTGCGCCGTGCTGGTGCGCGCGCTCGCCCAGCGGGCGATAACCCGGACCGTGAACAGGGTTCTGCAAGCCAACGAGCAGGACGGCGAGCCGCGACGCACCACCCGTGGCCCCGCCGTGCTGCAGCGCGACGCCTCCCGTGCGCAGGAGAGGCGCGAGCAGCGGGCGCGCACCATCGGCTCGGTGCTCAGCAGCATCGTGACCATCGTCGTCACCGTCATGGGCCTTGCCATGATCCTCGACCAGATCGGTATCGCGCTCGGCCCGCTGCTCGCCAGCGCGGGCGTGGTGGGTCTGGCGATCGGCTTCGGTGCGCAGAGCCTCGTCGCCGACTATCTGGCCGGAATGCTCATCATGATCGAGGACCAGTACGGCGTCGGTGACTCGGTCGACCTCGGCGAGGCCGTCGGCGAGGTCGAGCACGTCGGGCTCCGCCTCACCCAGGTCCGCGACCTCAACGGCGGCCTGTGGCACATCCGCAACGGCGAGATCATGCGCGTCCGCAACGACAGCCAGGAGTGGGCCCGCGCGGTGCTCGATGTATCGGTGGCGTACGACTCCAACCTGGAGAAGGTCTTCGCCGTACTGGAGGAGACCGGCATGTCGCTGCGCTCGGACCACGACTACAAGGGTGTCCTGCTTGAGGACCCGTCGGTGTGGGGTGTGCAGTCGATCGAGGCCGACGGCATCGTCGTGCGGCTCGTCGTGAAGACCGCGCCTCTGAAGCAGTGGGCGGTCACGCGTGAGCTGCGCCGCCGGGCCAAGGAGGCCCTCGACGCAGCCGGCATCGAACTGCCCTTCCCGCAGCGCGCGGTGTGGGTGCGCGGCGGCAAGGACAGCGACGCACAGGACGACCGCGCGAACGTCCCGATGTCGCGCTGAGCGGTTCCGGTTACGTGGCCGGGTTCCGGGCGGCGTCGAGCTCCGTCAGCCGGGTCACCAGGAGAGCGGCCTCCTCGGGGTCCATGCGGATGTCGAAGACGTCGTCGAGGAGCTTGGGCACCTCGTGCGGGGGCACGGTCTGCGTCACCGGGTCCTCCTGCCCGGGTCGCTGGGTCGTCCACACCAGTGCGTCGAGCGTGTCGTACCGGTCCGTGCGCAGGCGCTGGATGTACGGCCGGGTGACGAAGGGGGAGTGGCCGTGCGTGGACACGAAGTGGTTTCCGACCGCGTAGTCGATGGGGTACTGCGGGGCCTCGGTGAAGACCTGCCGCACTGTCCAGCCCTCCGGCCCCCTCCGGACCGTCCCCGCGCTGGTGCACCGCCCAGCCCGGCGAACCGTGGGTGATGACCTGCCGCCGCAGCAGGTACGGCCACGGTCCGGCTTCGCTGCGAGCGCCGTCGACCAGCTCGATGGGCTCCAACGGGCTGGCGCCGAAACCGATGTCGACCAGCCACTGCCTGTCGTCCAGGTCCACGATCAGCATCGCGTGGGTCAGGGGGCGGGGCGTGGTGGAGTCCGCGCCGAGCTGCACCCGCGCGGAGACGGCCGTGAAACGGAAGCCGAGCGCCTCCAGCGCCGCGGCGAACAGCACGGTGTGTTCGTAGCAGTAACCGCCCCGGCCCCTGCGCACCAGCTTGTCCTGGACCGACGGCACGTCGATCCGCACCTCGCGGTACAGGAATGAGTCGTAGGTGTCCCACCGCAAGGACAGCACATGCGCGCGCTGAAGGGCCCGCAGTGTCTCAAGGGTGGGCGCACGGTCGCCCTCGTATCCGAGGCGGGCGAGATAGGCGTCCAGGTCGAGTTGCTCGCTGCTCCACATGCAGGGGTCAACCTCGGCGGGCTCGGTGGCTATTCCGGACGGCCCACCCGAACGGCCGCACACCTTCAGCAGCAGCGCTGAATCGCCCGCAGGTGTGACCTGCAGGCGCGCCGCCCGGAGCGGGGGATGCCCGCACCGAACACTGGCGGGATGACTCTGCGTCCCACCTCCGCCCGGCTCCTGCGGCGCGCCGCTCTGGTCGCCGCCACCGCGCTGACGACCGCCCTGTCCACCGGCTTCGTCCTCGCGCCCTCCGCGTCGGCCGCTCACTGCGCCGACTCCGCCTGCGGCGGCTCGGCCGTCGTGGCCCCGCTGTCCCAGGAGCCGCCCGCCGTCGGCGCGTGTACGAGCCCGGAACCCGTCGTGTGCGAGATCCGCCGCTCCACACCGGACGAGCGGGTGGAACAGCGCGACATCCGGATGCGGTACCTCGACCTCATCGGCGACATGGACCGCGTACGGTGCGCGATGCGCGCCGAGGGGCGCGGCCCGGAGGAGATCGCCCGCCGCCTGGTCGACATGCGCAACGACGCCAAGGAGATCACCCGGGCCGGGATGACTCCGGAGGAGGTCCGGGTCCTCGAAGCGCGCAACACGGTGAAGTACGGCAACCCCCTCGGCCCCACCGCCGACCAGCTCCACGCCAAGTACGGCTCCTGGGAGAAGGTCGCCGACGCCGCCACCCGCACCAGCCGCGCCGTCGACGGCGAACTCGGCCTGGCGTACCTCCCCTGCCCCTGCGACGTGCCGGCCGCGGTCTGACCGTCCGGGCCCGCCGGGTCCTGCTCAGCGGACCGCGTCCCCGTCCACCGCGCAGGCCGCCGGTGGCGCGGTGAGGCCCTCGTCGTCGTGAGCGGGCGGCGGCCAGACAGGGCGCTGGTGCGGGGGCAGAGCCCTCAGGGCCCCGCTCACGGTGGAGTGGGTCGGAAGCAGTTCACTGCTGGCCGTCTGGATGAGCAGATCGGACAGGCGGCGCCCGGGACCGGCCAGCAGAAGCAGGCCCTCGCGGCGCCGCAGCAGCCAGCGGGCGGCGAGCAGACAGTTGAGGCCTCGCGAGTCGCAGAACGTGAGTGCCGTCACGTCCAGCACCAGATGTCGGTGTCCGGACAGCACCCGGGTTCCGATCGCGCGGAGGAAGAACTGCTCGCAGTTCTGGTCGAGTTCACCGCTCACGCGCAGCACCGCACAGTGCTCGCACCGCGCCAGCTCGGTGACGGAAAGCCGGCCGCCCTGCGTGGACATCGCACCTCCGGTGAGTCGTACGGATACGACGGTGTCCTCGTCGGCTGCCCCGGACCTTCCCGCCTACGCGCTGAAGTACATCAATGAGCGCAGGCTTTCCGTAGACCCGCGCCCCATGCATGACGGGACGTCAAGTTACAGGTGTGTAACGGGGGGTGGTGGGTATGAGCCGTGGACGCCGCACTCCCGACGGGGGAGTGCCTTCTGCACGAGGGAGCGACGAAGATGCCCCAGGCCGACAGCCCAGCGATCCAGCGTCCCGATGCGACTGGACGACATACCACCGGGCCCGGCGGTGCGGCCCCGGCGGCCGACGCGCCGGCCCTTCCGTCACTCCCCGACACGGGTGGCCTCACGGCGGCGGACATCCGTGAGCTGTCCAAATCGCTGTTCGCCCGGCTCGGTGAACTCGAGGAGGGCACCCACGAGTACGCCTACGTACGCAACAACCTCATCGAGCTCAACCTGAACCTCGTGCACTACGCCGCCCGGCGCCTACGGGCCCGGAGCGACTCCTACGAGGACGTCGTGCAGGTCGGCACGATCGGCCTGATCAAGGCCATCGACCGCTTCGACCTGTGCCGTGGAGCGGAGTTCACCAGCTTCGCCCTGCCCACCGTCCTGGGCGAGATCAAGCGCTTCTTCCGCGACACCACCTGGGCCGTCCACGTCCCCCGCAGGCTGCAGGAACTCAGCCAGCACCTCGACCGGGCGAACACCCGCCTCGAACAGGCCAACGGCCACGCGCCCACCGTCGCCGAACTCGCCGCCGACCTCGGCCTGGACGAGGACGAGGTCGCCGAGGGGCTGACCGCGGCCAACGGCTGCACCGCCGCCTCGCTGGACTGGTCGGCCGACGCAGACGCCGACGACACGCTGGCCGACCACATCGGCTGCCACGACCCGGAGTTGGCCAAGGCGGAGAACCTCCAGGCCCTCAAGCCCCTGATCGCCGCCCTCTCGCGGCGGGAACGCACACTCCTCGCGCTGCGGTTCGTCGACGAGATGACCCAGGCCGAGATCGGACGCGAACTGGGCGTCTCGCAGATGCAGGTCTCCCGGCTCCTCACACGCGTCCTGGACCGGCTCCGGGCGCGGCTCGTCGAGTAGCGTCCGGCGCCCGGAAGGACCGGCCGGGCCCCGCCGCAGCCGTTCGGCGCGGCGGGGCCCGCGCACGGGGCGGGGCTCAGCACACGGCGGCGGGGGCGGCCCGGTGTGCGCCCGGACGCGCCCCGGCGGGCTGCAGGACCAGGTCGCAGGTGTCGAGCAAGGACTGCCGCCGACGTGTGCTGGCCGCCTGGAGCCACGCCAGCGCGTCACCGACCGCGCAGTCCTCGCGCGCGGCCACGTGACCGGCGGCCCGGTGGATCCGTTCCCAGCGGGCCGCGCGGGTGTCGGTGGCCCAGACCGGGTGGGGGCCCGCGGGGTTCGCGTGCGCGGGGCGCCAGCGCAGCAGTTCCTCGCGGGCGAGGTCGGCGGCCCGTTCGGCCTCGGCGATGTGTGCCGCCGACAGGTGGGCGGGGCGGGTGAAGTAGAGGCAGATCACACCGACCGGCCGGAACTCGCGGTGCAGCGCAAGCGCCAGGACGTGTCGCACCCCGGGCAGATCGTCGGACCAGTCCGGCCCGTGCGGCCGGCTGTCGTGGTCGCGCACCTCGGGGACGAAGACGGTCCGCGCCTCCAACGCGGCGCTGACCGAAGGCCCTTCGGCATGCGCGAACTGCGCGGCCTCGGCCCGCAAGGCACCCTCGTCACTGGCGTACAGCAACTGCCACTGTTCGAGGCAGGGAAACAGGGACATCGTCGCGTGCTGCGCGCCCAGCGACCCGGCGAACGCCGTGCACAGCCGTATCGGCAGGGCACGCCGTCCCACGGCCGCCGCGAGCGACACCTCGTGAACGATCGACGAGCCTTCCTCCAACATGCACATCACATCCCTTCCGGACAGGTGGGAGTCCGCCTACCACCCGCACACCGATCTCACGCATCCGATTTTTCGACGCGGCCGTCCGGGGCCTGCGGGCTCGTACTCGCGTGCGGGAGACGGTCACCGGCCACCCCATCGGACGAGTGTCCTGCTCCCGGCGACGGGCAGCCGAACACGATGAGACTGGTCGAAGACGTGGAACGGACGATGGAACGCTGGACCGACACGATGTGGTCCCGGCTGCTCCCGCCCCGGCGCAAGCGGGGCGAGGTGGTGTCGATACTCCGTCGGCAGTGCGACGACCAGGCACTGATCCTGGGACGGCAGCGGGTACTGGTCCCCAACGCCTTCGTCGTCGAGCTGCCCCCGCCCGTCCACCTCCAACTCGCCGCGCACGGTGGCGATGTGGGCCGCCACCTGGCCGTCCAGGTACGCCGCCATGCCGCGGAGTCGGGATACACCTTCGCGGGCCCCGTGGCCGTCCACCTGAAGCCGTCGACGAGCGCCACCGTCGGCCGCTTCCGCGTCCACAGCCGCATCGCACCACTCACCGCGCAACGCCGGGGCGAGTGAGGGGCTCTGGCCGAACTCCGCCGTCCACGCGCACCATGGAGGCGTGAGTCGTATGGAACGTCGGCGCGGGGAGCCGCGCCGGATGGCGCCCGGTGTCGCGTTGGCCGTGGTCGCGGCGAGCACGCTGTTGTCGATGAGTGTGTGGTTCTCCGCCTCGTTCGTGCTGCCGCAGTTGAAGGAGGAGTGGGGGCTGAGCCCCGGGGCGGGGGCGTTGCTGACCGTCGCCGTGCAACTCGGGTTTGTCGTGGGCGCGGTGTCGTCGGCGATGTCCGGGTTGGCGGACCGGGTGGCGAACCGCCTTCTGATGTGTGGTGGCGCGCTGGGCGCCGCGGCGGCCAATCTCGGGGTGCTGCTCGCCGACGGACTGTGGTCGGCCGTCGCGCTGCGGCTCGTCACCGGGTTCTTTCTCGCGGCGGTGTATCCGCCCGCGCTCAAGGAGACCGCGACGTGGTTCCGTGCCGGGCGGGGCAAGGCGCTGGGCGTCATGATCGGCGCGCTGACCGTCGGCTCGGCCCTGCCGCACGCGGTGAACGCCGCCGGAGGCGTGGACTGGCATCTCGTCATCGCGGTGACGTCCCTGATGGGCGCGTGCGGAGGCGTGCTCGCCCTCTGTCTGCGGTCGCCCGGCCCCTACCCGTTCCCGCGGCGCCGGGTCACCGTCGGGGGCGCCCTGCGGTCGCTGCGCAACCGCGATGTCGTGCTCGCCGACCTCGGGTACGTGGGACACATGTGGGAGCTGTACGCCATGTGGGGCACGGTGGCCTCGCTGCTGGCCAGCGTCCCGTTGGTCGAGGAGGCGCGTCGTACGGATGTGCTGGCGTCCGCCATCGCCTTTGTGTGCATCGGAGTCGGTGCGTTCGGGTGCCTCGTCGGTGGTGTGCTCGGCGACCGGTGGGGGCGTGCCTCCGCCGCGCGGCTCTGCCTCGTCTGTTCCGGCGGGGCCGCGCTGCTGCTCGCTGTCGGTGTCGACGCGATGCCGTCGGGCCTGGTCATCGCGGTGTGTGTCTTCTGGGGATTCTGGGTGGTGGCCGACTCCGCCCAGTTCTCGGCGCTGGTCACCGAACGGGCGGACCCCGACTACGTAGGCGGGGCACTCTCGCTGCAGCTCGCGCTCGGCTACTCGACCACCGCGCTCACGCTGTGGGGCGTCCCCGTGCTGGTCGAGCACACGTCGTGGCGGGTCGCGCTGCTGGTGCTCGCGTTGGGGCCCGTCGGGGGTGTGGTGGCCATGAGCCGGTCGATCGTCAGGGACCGGCGCGCGGCGGTGGGTTGAGGTCCGTCCCCGCCGCTCGCAGTGCCCTTAGCAATCGGTCTCCTGCCGACGTGTCCCGATCCCCGTCCTTCGCCGCGTCCGTGCGCTCCTCGGCACGTGGTCCCTCGGGTCGTAGTGCGAGGGCCTCGGAGACCGCTCGGGCACCGACACGGCGGGCCCGGTATTCGGCCGGGCAGGTCACGAACGCCAGCGCCGCCGCGGCGAACACACCAGGGACGCGCGAGAGACCGGACGGCAGCCCCGCGAGGAAACGGTCGGCGTGCAGTCGGCCCACCGGCGCCGAGGGGAGCAGGTCCGGGAGACGGCGGCAGGCGAATTGCGGGTAGCCGTCGTCGAGGAGGGCCGCGGCCACCTTCGTAGAGGTGACATCGGTGCCGTCCGCCGCCAATGCCTCGGCGACCGGTGCGGGCCACGCCTTCGGGCGTTCGTGACCGGCCAGGTCCAGGGCGGCGCAGCAGATCCGGAGACGGGCGCCGAGGGGAGGGTGCGTCGACAACTGCCCAACGCCGCCCGGTGGTTCGGGCTCCAGCGCGCCCAGGGCATCCGCGAGGACCGCGAGGTACGCCACCCCGCAGGCCAGGCTCGCGCACACGTCCGCGAACACCTCACCGATCCACGCCTCGGGCAGCGAAGTCCCCACGAGGCGCGTGGCGATCGTCTCCGTCAGGCCGAAGTCGTCCTCGATGTGATGGCCGACCTCATGGGCGACGGTGAGCACGGCGGGCACGTGCGAGCCGTAGTACCAGGGCACGTCGATCACCGGGAACGGCAGGCTGCGCACCAGCTGGACACCCGCGCGCGTGTGCATCCCGCCACGCGGCAACAGGTCGCGGTACTGACCCCCGCGCCGGTGCGCACGCGGCGCCGGATCCCGGCTGAACGACACGAGTGGTGGTTCCTTCGGCCGCACGGACCCGGTCCCGAGTGCCGCCTTCAGCGGGCCCTCGTAGCACGCCCAGGCGAGCTCGTCCGCGGCGTCGAGGTAACCGCGGTACTCGTCGAGCCTGCGCAGTGCGAACTTGGAGCGGAAGTAGTCCCAGACGTGGTGCAGGTCAAGGACCAGTACGGGCAGGCCCGCCGCTCCGGAACCGGCGGCGAGTTCGGCACGCGCCGCCGCGATGCCCTCGCCCAACACCGCCTCCACAGCCCGGAGTTGACTGTGGTGCTTCTCCAGCGGGGCATGCTCGCCGACCGTGAGCCGTCGCCAGGCGGTCAGTTCGTCGCTCAGCCCGTCGAGCAGCGACTCCAGCTCCGCCGGCGGTGTCACGACTGCCCCATCGGGCGGCGCAGCAGCGCGGAGGACGCCGCGTACAGTGCTGTCGCCCGCAGCGCGTCCTCGTTCGTCTCGAACGTGGTGCCCCGGTCCTCCCCTCCGACGCCGATCGCCGTGCGCATGCCGCGTACCGCGTGCGCCACGGAGGCCTCGTCGGACAGCGCCTGGTAGAAGGCGACCACGTGCTCAAGGCCGCCCTCGGGGAACAGGCCCGTGCACACGATCGCCGGGCAGTCGCCGAGCCGGAACAGCTGCGCCGCGAAGAGGTTGCGCAGCGCCAGTTGGACGTGGACGTCCACCTCTGAACCGGGGCACGGCGGTTCGAGCACCACCAGCGGTGCGCTACCCGGCTCGAACCCGGCCAGCCAGCGGGACAGTTGACTCGGGAAGAGGTCCGAGCCGAGCGCCTTGCTCTCCAGGCGGCGGGCATGGCCTGGCGGCGAGAACTCGAGATACGGCATCCCGTCGCGCTGCCGCAGCGGGGCGACGATGTGCAGGACGTCGGTGCCGTCCGGAGGCGACGTCAGACGGCCGGCGAGATCGGGCACCGAGTCCACCACGACCAGCCTGACCGGGAAGCGGCGCTGCTGGAGGTGGAGGCGGCGCTGCCAGTACGACAGAGGCACCACCCGCTCCGCCTGCTTCGTGCTGAACACCAGGACCTGCCGCGGACCTGGCTCGCGTGTCTCGCCGCGTTGCAGTGCGCGCCTGGTCTCCGGGCTGACGAGCGGCCAACCCGCCGCCGCGTCCCCGGCCTGGACGCGGTTCAGTGCCTTGCGGGTCTCCGGCCCCACGAGGCCGTCCACGTCGAGGCTCACACCGAGGTGCCGGTTCATGCGGAGCTGCAGCCAGCGCACGTCGATGTGACGGGCCGCGGAGGGCAGCGTGCGGTACATCACCGGCTGCTGGTCGTCGCCCCCCGCGTCCAGCGCGTGCTGCAGCGTCATCTCCCAGGGCAGCGCGTGCGCCGTCGGATCGTCGGACTCGAGCCGGGCGAACCGCAGCCGGCGCAGCGTGGACCTGCTCAGGGCGGTGCGCAGCAGCCACTCGTCGGCGTGCCAGTCCGCCAGCTTCGCCGGGTGGGGCGAGGCCTCGTCGTCCACCGGGTCGATGTCCGGGCGGCGGCGCAGCGCCAGCGTCCGCTCGCCCGGCCAGTCCTGGAAGAGGCGCAGATCGTCCTGACGGTCCGTATCGCGCATCACCGGCCAGCTCAGACTGAGCAGCAGGTCCTTGATCCGCTCCGGCACGCCGTCGACCTGGACGCGGCGCGCGCACTCGGTCAGCGTCATCGGCAGGCTCTGCTGAACGATGCCGGTGTGCGAGGCCAGCGACACGGCCCGGTTGAACGCCTGAACCGCCGCGGTGCGGTCCGGCTCGATCCCGGCGAGCAGCACCAGCGCGGCGAGCGCGAGCCGGGCGTGCGGGACACGCGGCGCGTCGCTCGGCACGGGGCGGGCCTGCTCCCACGGCACCCGACGAAGCAGCCGCACGGCCAGCTTCCGGTGCCCGGAGCGCGCGGCGATGCGCGCGCACCGCCAGACGATGAGCCGGTTCCCGCCCGCCGCGTCGACGAGACTCGCCACCGCCCGCTTCAGCCGCGCGGGATCGTCCCCGCCGACCTGGGCGATCAGGAGCCTGGCCAGCGCCTGATCGGGATTGTCGCCGTCGTCCGTCATCTCGAAGAAGGGGCGCAGCAGCGGCCAGGGCACCCGGTTCTCCAGGGCCGGGTTGTCGACGAGGTCGCGCAAGGTGGCCAGCCGCGCCTGAGCGGGCCGCACCTCGGCAAGCGCCGTCGCCAGCTGCCGCAAGTGCCCTCCGGGCGCCTGGTCCTCGGTCAGCGCCGCGATGTGGCACAGCACCTGCAAGGGGCGCACGAGCGCGGGCAGCTCCCCGTACGGCACGGGCAGTCCCTCGACGGATGTCACCCCCTGGGTGCGCTTCGCCCACTCGTGGGCGAGGAGGTGCAGGCGCAGCCTGAACTCCGGTTCCTGGCCCGGCGACTCCTTGGGTTCCAGCAGCCGGTGGGCGGAGGTGAAGTCCAAGCTGTCGCGCAGCAGGAAGCGGGCGAACAGGTAGTGGCACTCGGGTTCACCCGTCAGATAGCCGAGTTCGGACCACAGTCCCGCCGCGCTCGTGAACCAGTCGTTGGCGTCGGAGAGCTCCTGAAGCTCGCCGAACGCCACGCCGCGCAGCTGGGCGTTCTGTGCCAGGTGCCGATAGCGCTCGGCGCCCTGCAACTGTCCCGCGGCGACGTCGGCGCGGTGGATCGCGGCGAGCGCCGGCTCCTCGCGTCCCAGCAGCAGCTGCGCCTTGGCCTGGAGCCGCGCCTTGTCCGCCTGCTCCGCCGCCGTGGTGACACGCGCCGCTTCGAGCACGTTGAGAGCCAGCTCCGCGCGGCGGCAGCGCAGCAGCAGCCCGGCCCGCTGGGCCACGGCCTGGAACGTGGGCTGCCCGGCCTCCTCCAACAGCTCGGCGGCCTGCGCGTACAGCTCGATGGCCCGGCCGACGTCGCCCATCAGCCGGCGCTGCGCCGCCTCCGCCGACGCGGCGGTCGCCGCGACGCCCCGCTGGCCGATCTCCCGCGCGAAGACGAGGACCTGGTGGTACGCCGCCGCCGTGTCCTGCGAGCGCAGCAGGCGCAGTTGCGCGGCGCGGATGCTCAGCGCCCACAGCCGCTCAAGCGCGGGAAGCTCCGCGCGGGACAGCACGCACTGATCGAGCAGGTGCACGGCGTCCCCCGCGTTCCCGCCCAGGCCCAGCATCGCGGCCCGTACGACGTCCTCGCGCACCGAGTGCGGCCGGGCCTCCGCGCTGATACCGCCCTGCGCGAACAGCTCCTCCGCCCGCGTCAGATGCAGCTCGATCTCGGCCCACACATGGTCGTGCGCCTCCGAGGGCGTGCCCTCCGCCATGGCCTCGCGGAACTGGGCGTAGGCGATGTTCAGATGGGCCTCGGCCATCAGGGAGAACGTGATGACGGTGCCGCCGCGCACACGGCGCGGGACCTCGCGGTCCACGTACTCGTCCCCGAGGATCTCCTCGGCGAGACCGCGCAACTGATCGGTGTTCCCGGCCGCCCAGGCGCGCTCCATCGCGCCGCGCCAGCGCCGCGGCGCGCGCGGATCGCGCATCTGGAAGCGGTGGTAGAGGGATTCGCGCAGATACCAGGCCCAGTTCTCCGGATCACCCTCGCCCGCGGCAGCGGCCCGCTGCTCGAAGCGCTGGGCGAAGTCCTGGTGCAGCTCCGTGAAGACGCTCTTGTCGGAGATGAGGTCGCGCATCGGGCCGAGGACCACGCTGTGGAAGACCACGGACTCCTCGTCGCCCGCGACCTCGCTGATCCAGGACGAGCCGCCCGCGTACTGGAGCAGTTTCTCCCAGGCGTCGTCGAGGCGCTCCCGGTCCGGCGGCGGGACCGGCGGGAAGACCGTCCCCTCGCCGTGCAGTTGATGTGCGTCGGTCAGCGGGTCGTCCGCCACCTGCGCGGGACCGACGGTCATCCGCTTCTCCAGATGGGGCCGCAGGATGTCGTGGACGTGCTCGCGGCGCAGCCGCCGGGGGATCACTCCGTACCGCACCAGCCACAGCACGACCGGGTCCTCGATGCGCCGCAGCACACGCTTGACGAGGTAGCGGACGAGCGGATCGCGCAGGCTGCCCAGCTCCTCCGCCGTGACCTCGGGGTTCTGGTCGGTGACGTCCGCGAAGAGCGCGAGGTGGAACGGCATGCCGGAACTGCGGCGCACGATGATGTCCCGCAGCTCCGCGTGCCGGACATCGCGTACCTCGCGCAGATAGCGGTCCGCCTCGTCGGGGGTGAACTGCACCACCTGTACGTTCTCGTAGTCACCCAGCGAAGCGAGCGCCTTGCCGTGCCGGATGCTCAGATCGGGGCGGCCGGAGAGGATCAGACGCAGCGCCGGACAGGCGCGCACGGTCTCGCCGAGCAGCCGCAGCAGTCCGTCCGTGTGGGAGGCGCTGCGCAGCACGACCTCCTCCAGTGTGTCCACCACGAGAAGCACGGGCCGGTCCGTGCCGAAGCTCTTGTTGAACCGGGAGGTGAAGGCGTCGACGACCTCGCGCCCGATGCGGCCCTCGTCCTGCGAACGGATGCCGCGGGCCGCCTCGGCGGCGGAGCGCGAGGTGGGGCGGCGCAGCAGGGACCGGTAGGCGGCGTACTTGTCGAGCCCGGTGAACACCCGCTGCGGCAGCCGCTGTTCGAGCTGCTCGGCCGCCTCCAGGAGCAGCAGCCACGGCCAGTGCGCCGCGTTCAGCGGGTCGACGACGTCGAAGTCGATCCGGGCGCAGTTGATGTCGGCCTCGGCCGTGACCGCCCGGCGTGACACCAGCCAGCGCAGCTGCATGGTCTTGCCGGTGCCGCCCGTGCCGTGCATCTGCCAGACGCGCGGGCCCTGCGCGGACAGCAGCCGCCTGGCCCGCTCCCACAGTCCGTCCGGTTCGAGGAACTGGGCGCAGCGGGCGTAGTCGGCGGCCCAGTACGTGCGCGCCCGCAGATGGCCGGCGCGGTCCTCACCCAGCTTGAGGAGCGGGCGCGGGGCGATACCCGCCCGGTCCGGATCCACCAGTACGTCGACGAGGTCCTGGCAGCGGGTGAAGTCACGCTTGGTGTCACTCGCGAGGAACAGCTCCAAGAAGAGAGAGGCGGC
The DNA here is from genome assembly GCF_042888725.1 of Streptomyces sp. NPDC002795. NCBI lineage: Bacteria > Bacillati > Actinomycetota > Actinomycetes > Kitasatosporales > Streptomycetaceae > Streptomyces > Streptomyces sp. NPDC002795. The sequence continues at coordinate 757,069 of NZ_JBIAQB010000001.1, read as the reverse complement.
GCCCTGCGGATCGGCGAGCATCATGTGCCGAAGCTGCTCGGCCGGCCTGCCCCGCGCACCCCAGTGCTCGCTCAACAACCTTTCGAGTTCGATGAGTTGCTTGGGATACGGGGCGCTGTTGTTCTCCTCCAGCCAGGGGATCAGATAGGCGGGCCGGTCCGCGTCCGGGACCTGGTAACACATCCGCTGGCCGGGAACCTCCTCCACGGCGCCGCGCTCCAGCAGAACCGTGAGACCGGGCGGGGCGCCGCCCACGAAGTCCCGGACGACGGCGTACGCCTCCTCGTCGAAGAGCCGCGCGACGGCCGCGGCCCGGAGGGTGTCCGTCCATTCCCCGGGCAGCAGGGCGCGCCGGATGTCCTCCAAAGCCTCGCCCTGGCCGAGCCGGTCGGCGAGTTCGCTGAACGCGGCCGCGAGACGCTCCTCCGCATCGGACATCAGCCCGCCTCCCTCATGCCACCCATCTCGAGCCACGTGTCCAGGACCCGCTGATACACCCCGACATGGAAGGACTGCTGATTGCCCTTCATGCGCTCCAGGAGCGCCTCGAAGTCCGTGAAACTCAGGCGCGGCGGCAGCTTGTTCTCATGCAGCTTGCGCTCCCAGAACTCCCTGGCCAGACGCTTGTAGTCGTGCAGCTGGAAGTCGGTCAGGACCACCGGCGCGCCCGGCATGAACTCCTGGAGATGCCTGAACCCCGCCCAGCTCTGCGGTGCCACGGCCAGCACCCGCAGCGGGAAATCGCCGCCGAGCTCCTGCACGGGACCGAGCAGCAGCGGCAGGAGCGCGCTGCGGAAATCGGACTCGCTGATCCGCTGCGCGCTGTCGATGGCCAGCAGATGAGGGCGGCGCCGGACCAGGGCCCGGTTGCGCAGGGTGGTCAGGAACACGTCGAAGATCTCGGCCCGGCGCTGCTCGGCATGCCGGTCGGCATCCACCGAGAAGGAGTGCCCGAGGTCCACCTCGGACGACGGCATCCGCTCGGCCCACTGCCTGCCGCCCTGGGCCGCGAGGTTGAGCACCTGGTTGAACCGGGCGAAGTCCGTGGAGTTCATGGAATCGGGCTGACGCTTGTCCATGCAGGCCTCCCGCAACGCCCGCAGCACGGCCAGCCAGTCCAGAGTCACCGGCTCGCCGCCGTTGCCCCGGCCCGTGTAGTCGGCGAGATCGATGTACGTGATGTCCTCGCCGCGCAGCATGCAGGTGAGCAGACACCACTTGGCCAGCCACGTCTTGCCGGACTTCTGCTGCGCGGAGGTGATGGCGAGCAGCCGGTCCGGTGGCACCGTGTCCTCGTCGTCGGGCCGCTCCCACCAGCCGGTACGCCGCTCCTTGGCCCGCCCCAGGAACATCGCGAGCTCCGCGAACGGCCAACTCCGGTTCATCCGCGTCAGTTCGGGCTCCAGATGGCCGAACTCCACCCGCACCACGTCGGACGGGTCCTTCACACCGCACTGGAGGACCGGGAGCGCCCACGAAGGGCCGTCCGGATCGTCGATGTGCAGATGATTGCGGACCGCGGTGATGATCGCGTCGATCGACCGGGCACACGCAAGACCCGCGTACAGCGCATGGGAGAACTCTGCGGCGGCCGGCGAGTCGATGTCGGCCTGCATGGCCACCACCGCCGAGGAACCACGCTCCAGACAGGTGTCGATCAGGTCCGCGAACTCGGCCGCAGGGGCGTGTGCCTGGCGGCACGCGTTGAGGACCACGAGCCGCGGCGTCCAGGAACCGTAGAGGTGGTCCATCTGCTCCGGCCCGAGCGTCCAGGTCACCTCCGGCTCGTCCGGCTCCGGTCCGGGTGAACCGGCCGCGGGCTGCGCGGCGTTGAAGTGGAGCCCGCCCATGTCACCCGCGACCGCGCGCATGCCGTGCCCGATGAAGTGCAGTACGTGCGGGCGCACATGGTCCACCTCGGCGATGAGCTCGCGCAGGCTGGGGCCGTCGATCACCTCGGTGTGCAGCCGGCCGGGCAGCTGTGTGAGGGCCGCGCCGATCAGCGCCAGCTCCTGGTCCGCGAGGAGCCGGCGGTCGCGCGGATTGCACACCACGAGCAGGACCCGCAGCGGGCCCTTGGTGTTCCCCTGGGGGTTGTCCGCGGCAGTGACGACGCGGCCCCGGCGCAGCAGCACGGACCTGTCGCGCCACAGTGCCTGCCGCCTGTCGCGCATCAGCTCCCAGGGCAGCTGGACCAGTGCCCGGCACTCGATGTCGACCCTGATGCGCAGCGGGTTCCGTTCGCTCAGACCCTTCTGCAAACCGGCCCATAGGCCGGCCGGTGCCGCGTCCAACACCCCGTGGTGCAACCGCAGTCCGATGTCGGCCCGCTGTTCCGGGCTCGCCCCGGGTTCGAGCGCCGCGGTGAACTCCGCGGCCCTGGCGCCTGTCGGGTCGCGTGCGATCTCCACCAGCTCGTCGCCCAACGCCCATTCGAACTCACCGGAGTTCGTGTGCAGTCGGACCTTGTCCTCAGTGATGCGAAGAACTACGTCGGGCATTTCAGGCCCCCCGAAAATCGTACTGAGTGCGGTCGTGCGTGGTGCGTGGTGCTCGGCGCCTCGTGTCCCGCGCTCCGCGCCTAGAGCCGTTCCCCCGACTCCTGATGTGCCAAGTCCTGTGCCTGCTCTACGTGTTCGACGACGGCCTCCGCCTCGTCCCGGGCCTCGTCCAGCAGCAGCGGAGGCACCGGGCCCGCGGCGAGACCGCGGCCCGGCTGCGGCGTGCCGTACTCCTCCCGGACGCGCTTCAGCCAGGTTCGGCGCACCCGGAGCACCCGGTAGCAGGGGGTGAGGTCCGTCCCGGTCCAGTTCAGACCCAGCCGGCTGGACGCGCTGAAGGCGGCCCGCCCCGCGAGGTCGACCAGTTGCAAAGGCCCCGGCCCGACCGCCCCAGCGAGCCTCAACTCGGCGCTGGCGCCCGCCCGTTCGGCGATGAGTACGGTGCCGGCGCGGGCGGCGATCACGTCGGAGACGACGAGCAGGTCCGGGTCCCAGTCACCCCGCCACAGCCGCCGCACCAGCGAACCGGCCAGCTCAGCGAGGTCCGCGAGGCCCGACTGGTCGAGACCGGTGTAGACGATCAGGGCGCTGCGCTCGTCCCGGAACTCCACCAGCGCGCCGGCCTCGGCCGCCGCCACCGACGAGAACCCCTGCGCAGCGACTCCCGCGGCCTTGAAACGTACGGCGACGGTGCCCCCGGCGTCGTACGTGATGTCCCCCGGAGCGCCCGCGGGTCCCGGCTTCGCCTCGATGCCCCGGTCCGCGAGACTGCCCGCGGCGACCGAGCCACCGCGGTGCAGCTTGCGCACCTCACCGACCTCGACGCGCTCCGTCAACGGCCACGCCAGCCACCAGCCCCGGTAGACGTCACTGAGCGCCTTCCGGTACGCCTCGAACGAACCCTTGGCCATGGCCGCTCCCCCTTGCCCCCGTGAGAACGCGGCAGCTCTTTTGGAGGCTAGCAGCGGTTCCGCTCCCCGGCCCCGGGCCGAACGGCCCCTGCTTTCGGGGCGGCCCGAACCCCTTACGAGAGGCCCGGCCGCCTCCGAACAGGGGCTCGCATCAGAGGTGCGACGGCTCCCCAGGAGCCTCGGGAGCTGCGGCTCGTACGGCGACGGCGGTACGCGGAGGGGACGGGACGGCGTAGCGGGATGCCGTTCCAGGGCCTGACCCAAACGACAGGCCCTAGGGCCTGTCTTCAAACTCCCGCCTGCCCGGCGACGCCTGGCACGCACGCTCCAGACGCCGCCGCGCCGCCCTCCGGGCGACGACGGGAGTTTGAAGACAGGCCCTAGCAGTCCGAGAGGGTGCCCCGCTTCTTGCCCGGCGTGCTTTCCGGGGTGCCTTCCGGGACGCCTTCCGCGCGGCGCGGCGACGGGGGAGTGGCCGAGCCGCCACCGGACCGGAGCGTCAGGGCCGCCGCGATCGCCGTCGCCACCGCCATCACGAGGAAGCCGGCGGAGAAGGTGGCCACTTGGGCGGCGAGGCCCAGCAGCAGCGAGCCGAGGCCGGTGCCCGCGTCGAAACCGATGTTCCAGGCGACGGAGGTGGTGTGTCGGTGTTCCGCGCCCGCACGGTTGAGCGCCTGCACGAGGGTGACGCTCTGCAGCCCTCCGTACGCCGCCCCCAGCAGCAGGAGTCCGGCCAGCAGGCCGGGGAGGACGGCGGGGCCGGAACGGACGGCCCAGGCGACGAGGCCGAGGCCGACGCAGGCCGCGAGCAGCAGGCCGAAGTTGAGCGGCCGGACACTGACCCTGTCCGCCAGGACGCCGCAGCCCCAGCGGGTCACCGCCGCGGTCGACGTGAAGGTGACCAGCGCCCCGACGGCCGCCCCCGGTGTGCCGGCGAACTGGGGCGTGAAGGTCAGGACCGCGCCCCCGGCCACGGTCACGAGCAGCAGCAGGACCACGGGCACCAGGATGCGCCGCAGCGTGGCGGCCGTGCCCGTGCGGGGCGCGGAAGGGCCGGGAGCGGGGGTGTCGGCGTGGGCGTCGAGGGCGCGTCCCAGGGCGGGGGTGAAGGGCAGGGCGAACACGGGAAGGATGCCGCACGCGAGGATCACGGGCAGGGCGAACGCCGCGACGAGGGCCGGCGCCGCAGGGGTCAGCACCACCTGGGGCAGCGCGATCGACAGGCCGTACACGCCGATGGCGGCGCCCTGGCGGCCGCGCGGGGCCAGGGCCGCCACGGCGGTGGCCCCGCACACGGTCATGATGCCGAAGCCCGCGCCGCGCAGCGCCGTGGTGGCAAGGATCGGCCACAGGTTGTCGCTGAGGGCCTGCAGAGGCGCGGGCAGACCGAGCAGCAGCGCGCCGAGGGCGAACGTACGCGCCCACCCCAGCTTGCGGAGCGTGGCTTTGACGCACAGCTGGGACGCGACCGTCATGGCCATCAGGACGGCCGTGACGAGCCCGGCGCCGAACGCGTCGGCGCCTCCGTCCAGGGCCCACTGAGGGGATACCGGCAGCAGCAGCGCGAACCCCGAGAAGCAGCAGAGCACCACCGTCATCAGGTGCGGGACGCCGGGCGACCGTATGACGGAGGGTCTCGTTCCTTCAGCCATGCAACTCAGTCCTCTTTTCCGTCGGGTGTGGCAGGACGAGGACGAGCGTAGTTCTGCCGGGACGACACGGCCGTGCATCACAAGGCAGAACACATTCCTAACACGAGGGGTGTTGTGTTTGAGGGGTCCGCTGTTAGCTTGTCGGGCGACGGCAGGAAGGAAACGCTGTGGCCTCCGACGAACTCCCCAATGGGTCAGCCGAGTTGCTGAACCCGCAGGCGCGCCAGGAGCGCATCCGTGACCGGGTGCTCGAACTGGGCTCGGCCCGGATCGAGGACCTGGCGCGCGAGCTGGGGGTCAGCGTGATGACGATCCACCGCGACCTCGACCGGCTCGCCGACGAGGGGTGGCTCCGCAAGACGCGCGGGGCGGCCACGGCCCAGCAGTCCGTGCTGTTCGAGAGCAACGTCCGCTACCGGACGACGCAGCAGGGTGACGCCAAGAAGGCACTGGCCACCGCCGCCCTGGAGCACATCGACCGCGGTCAGGCGATCCTGCTGGACGACAGCACCACGTCCCTCGCCCTGGCTCGCGCGCTGCCCGAGAGCGGACCGCTCACCGTCATCACCAACTTCCTCGCCATCGTCAACGCACTGGCGGGACGGCCCGGCATCGAGCTGATCTCGCTCGGCGGCAGCTACGACCCGCACTACGACGCCTTCCAGGGCATGGCGACCTGCGACCACATCACACCGCTGCGCGCCGACACCGTGTTCGTCTCGACCTCGGCGGTCGCGGACGGCCACTGCTACCACCAGTCGCAGGAGGCGATCCTGGTCAAGCGCGCCCTCCTGGAGGCCGCCCAGCGCCGGATCCTGCTCGTCGACCACACCAAGTTCCGCAAACGGGCCCTGCACCGGGTCGCCCCGCTCTGCGACTTCGACCTCGTGATCGTCGACGACCGCATCTCCCAGGCCGAGTTGGAGGCGCTGCGCGAGGACGGCGTCACCGTGCAGGTCGCCGCCCTCAGCCCCGGAGCGCCCGGGTCCTGATCCACCCCGAACCACCGTGATCCCACCGGATCCACCCCCACGGATCCGTGTCCACCAGTTGCGCAAGAGCCGACTGCCAATGGAGGTAGTAGTGATCAGTGTGCCGAAGCGAATGCAGGCCGTGGTCGTCCACGGGCCCGAGGACTATCGCCTCGAAGAGGTCGATGTCCCCACGCCGGGGCCCGGCGAACTGCTGCTGCGGACCGAGGCGGTGGGAGTGTGCGCGAGCGACCTGAAGTGCTACCACGGCGCTCCCAAGTTCTGGGGCGACGAGAACCGCCCGGCCTGGGCGCAGCGCGGCATCATCCCCGGTCACGAGTTCGTCGGCGTGGTGGTGGCGGGTGACGACGCCGGTCTTGCGGCGCAGCAGGTGAGCGTCGGCGACCGCATCGCGTGCGAGCAGATCGTGCCGTGCGAGGAGTGCCGCTACTGTCGGCGCGGTCAGTACTGGATGTGCGGCCCGCACGACATGTTCGGCTTCCGCAACCACCACGGCGCCATGGCGCAGTACATGGTGGTTCCGCGGAAGGCCCGCGCCCACAAGGTCTCGCATGACCTCAAGCCGCACCACGCCGCGTACGCGGAGCCGCTCTCCTGCGCGCTGCACGCGGTGGAGCGCGCCGACATCCACTTCGAGGACGTCGTCGTGGTCGCCGGCTGCGGACCGATCGGCCTGGGCCTCATCGCGGGCGCCCGGCAGAAGAACCCGCTCAAGATCATCGCCCTCGACCTGGACGACAACAAGCTCGAATTGGGCCGCCGCACGGGCGCCGACGTCGTACTCAACCCCGCCAAGGAAGACGTCGTCGCACGCGTCAAGGAGATGACCGACGGCTACGGAGCCGACGTCTACCTGGAGGGCACCGGCGCCACACCCGCGGTCGCGCAGGGCCTCAACCTGCTGCGCAAGCTGGGGACGTACGTCGAGTACTCGGTCTTCGGCTCGGACGTCACGGTCGACTGGTCGATCATCTCCGACGACAAGGAACTCGACGTCCGCGGCGCCCACTTGGGCCCGCACTGCTGGCCCGCCGCGATCCGCCTCCTCGAAGAAGGCAAGGTGCCGGTCGAGGACATCTGCACCCACCAGTTCGGCCTGCGCGACTTCCAGAAGGCGCTCGACCTGGTCGCCGACACCTCCGGAGCCTCCGTGAAGGTGTCCATCCTGCCGAACGCCGAGGCCGACGCGGTGGTCGCGTGACCGCCGCCGCCACCGGGCCCACGAAGCCCCACGAGAGCCGGCTCGACCGCATGGGCATACCCCACCCGCTGCGCTGGGGCTTCGTCGCCGTCCTGGTCTTCATGACCGGCAACGGCACCGAGTCCAACTTCATCGCCCCGCACATCGAGAACGTCCTGGGCAGCACCACCGCGACGGCCAGCACCATCATCTCCATGTACGGCGTGTCCGTGCTGGTCGGCAGCTACCTCTCCGGAGCCCTCACCGACCTGTGGGGCCCACGCCGTGTCATGCTGCTCGGCACCGTCGTGTGGGTCGTCTTCGAAGCACTGTTCCTGGCGGGCCTCGCCGCGGGCAGCATGCCCATGGTCTTCCTCACCTACTTCCTGCGCGGCTTCGGCTACCCGCTGTTCGCCTTCGCCTTCCTGGTGTGGGTGAACCTCGTGTCGCCGAAGGAGCGCAACGGCGCCGCGGTCGGCTGGTTCTACGTCATGTTCACCGGCGGACTGCCCACGCTGGGCTCGCTGTTCGCACTCGGCATGATCCCGGCGTTCGGCGGCTCGACCGGCGGCGAGACCGGCGCCATGGCGGCTTCCACGGCGCTGGTGGTCATCGGTTTCCTGATCGCCCGGTTCGCCGTCAAGGAGCCGCACGGATCGCGGCGGGTGGCCCCGGACGACAAGACCTCTTTCGAAGTCCTGTCCGCCGGACTGCGCCTGACGGCACGTCAGCCCAAGGTCCTGATGGGCTTCCTCGTGCGGCTCATCAACACCGCGCCCCAGTACGGCATGTTCATCATCCTGCCCGGCGTGATCGCGGACGACCGGGGCTGGGGACAGAGCCGCTGGCTCACCATGACCGTCCTGGTCTACGCGACGAACATCCTCGTCAACGCCCTGTTCGGCGCCATCGGCGACCGCTGGGGCTGGCGCCGCACCGTGCAGTGGTTCGGAGTCTTCGGCTCCTCCGTCGGACTGCTCGCCTGGTGGTACGTACCGCAGCTGGTGCCCGCCGGGTCCACCTGGGGCTTCTGGGTGTCCGTCGTCGCGGGCTGCGTGTTCGGCTGCCTGCTCGCCGGATTCGTACCGATGGGCGCGATCATGCCGGCGCTCGTACCGGCCGAGTTCAAGGGCGCGGCCATGGCCATGTACACCACGGCGGCCGGTGGTGCCTCGTTCCTCGGCTCCGCGGTGGTCGCCGCCGTGCTGTCGTTGGGCCTCGGCAACGCCGGAGTGGTGTGGGCGTTCGTCGTCCTGTACGGCGCCGCCTTCGTGATGGTCTCGTTCCTCAACGTCCGCCAGAGCGAGCCGAGTTCGGAAGAGGAACAGGCGGCCGGGACCGTCATGGCCCGCTGACCCGACCACGTACGGACGCGACGCACCGTAGTCGCATTTGGAGGTTCCCTCGTGACCAGACTCTTCGACGACCCGGCGAACTTCGCCGAGGACCAACTGGCCGGCTTTCTCGACCTGTACGCGGACCGGTTGCGCGCAGTCCCCGGAGGCGTCGTCGCACACCGCGGCGAGCGGCCCCAGGTAGCGGTCGTCATCGGCGGCGGATCGGGCCACTACCCGGCCTTCTGCGGAACGGTCGGACCCGGCATGGCCGACGGCGCCGTGGTGGGCAACGTCTTCACCTCACCGTCGGCGCCCCAGGTCTACTCGGTCGCCAAGGCCGCCGACCAGGGCAGAGGGGTGATCCTCAGCTTCGGCAACTACGCCGGGGACGTGCTGAACTTCCGGATCGCCGCGGAACGGCTGAACGCCGAGGGCATCGACACCCGGATCGTGATCGTGACCGACGACGTGGCATCCGCCGAGGAAGAGGACAAGCGCCGGGGCATCGCGGGCGACTTCACGGTCTTCAAGGTCATGGGCGCCGCGGCAGCCGAGGGACTCGACCTCGACGAGGTGGAACGCCTCGGCCGGGCCGCCAACGCCGCGACCCGCAGCCTGGGTGTGGCCTTCTCCGGCTGCACACTGCCGGGCGCGGGAGAGCCGCTCTTCGAGGTCCCTGAGGGACACCTGGGCCTCGGCCTCGGCATCCACGGCGAACCGGGCATCGAGGACGTACCGATGCTGAAGGCCGACGAGTTGGCGGCACTCCTGGTGGAACGCATCCTCCAGGAGACACCTCCCACCGCGGGCCGCCGGGTGGGCGCGATCCTCAACGGCCTCGGCGCGACCAAGTACGAGGAACTCTTCCTGCTCTGGGGCCGGGTGTCCGCGCGACTGCGGGAGCGCGGGATCGAGATCGTCGACCCCGAGGTGGGTGAGCTGGTCACCAGCCTCGACATGGGCGGCTGCTCACTCACCCTGATGTGGCTCGACGAGGACCTGGAGCCACGCTGGCGCGCCGACGCCTACACCCCGGCGTACCGCAAGGCACGCGCACCGCTGTCCGGCCTGCGCGCCGCCGCCGCGAACGACGGCGCGGCGGCAGTCACCGACATCCCCCAAGCATCCCTGGCGGCACGCGAGTTGGCGGACCGGATCCGCACGGTCCTCGCGACCATCCACCGCACGATGGTGGACAACGAGGAGGAACTCGGCCGCATCGACGCGGTCGCCGGCGACGGCGACCACGGCCGCGGCATGGTCAGGGGCGCCCGCTTCGCCGCGGAGCGGGCCGAACAGGCGAGCCGCGAGGCCGGCGCCGGTTGGCTGCTGCGGCAGGCGGGCCAGTCCTGGGCCGAGTACGCGGGAGGCACCTCGGGTGTGCTCTGGGGCGCGGCACTGGAAGCGTTCGGACGCACGGTGGACGACTCCGCGGAGTCGTACGCGGCCGCCGACGTGGCCACGGGCGTCCGGGCATTCGCCGACGCCATCAGCGACCTGGGCCGGGCGACACCGGGCGACAAGACGATGCTGGACGCCCTGCTCCCGTTCGCCGACACACTGCAACGCGAGACGGACTCCGGCGCCGAACCGGCCGAGGCCTGGCGCTCGGCGGCCCAGGCGGCAACGGCCGCCGCCGAGGCGACGAAGGACCTGCGCCCCAAGGTGGGCCGGGCACGCCCGCTCGCGGAGCGCAGCCTGGGCACCCCCGACGCGGGCGCGACCTCGCTGGCCCTGATCGTGACAGCCCTGGCCGAGCCACCGCACACACAGGGACAGACGAACGAACAGAACCGACAAGGAGTGACAACGGCATGACGGACCGGCTGCGCCTGGTCGTCGGCTGCGACGACGCCGGCTTCGAGTACAAGGAACGCATCAAGGCCGACCTCCAGGCCGACGCGCGCGTCTCCGAGGTGCTCGACGTCGGCGTGGAGGCCGACGGCACGACCGCGTACCCGCACATCGGCGTGGCCGCGGCCCGCCTCGTCGCCGAGGACCGGGCCGACCGCGCCCTGCTCGTCTGCGGCACGGGCCTCGGCGTGGCGATCTCCGCGAACAAGGTGCCCGGCATCCGCGCGGTGACCGCCCACGACGGGTACTCCGTGGAACGCTCGGTGAAGAGCAACAACGCGCAGGTGCTGTGCATGGGCCAGCGCGTCGTCGGCCTGGAACTCGCCCGCAAACTCGCCTCCGAATGGCTCGACCACCGCTTCGACCCGGACAGCTCATCGGCGGAGAAGGTGGCGGCGTTGAGCCGGTATGAGACGGACCTTGGTGGGGTGGGTGTGGAGGGGGTGGGATTCACCGAGTGCTGAAGGCGCCGCGGGCTATGACGCGGCCCCGGACAACGTCTCCAGTGAGCGCCCCTTCGTCGCGGTCGACAGCGTGAGCGTGAGGACGCAGCCCGCGGCGAGGACGGCGCAGATGAGGCTGAAGACGCCGGTGAAGCGCAGGGAGGCGTACATCGTGCCGATGAGCATGGGGGCGACGATGCCGCCGATCCGGCTGAAGGCGTCCGACGTGGCTGCCGCCATGGAGCGCAGCCGCGTCGGGTAGACCTCCGGAAGGTACGTGTACAGCGGTGCGTAGAGGCCGTTCAGGAAGAAGCCGAGGAACAGGCTGAGGACGAGGACCGACAGGTCGGTCGCGGCCTGCGAGACGAGGAAGGCGCAGACCGTCGACGCGGCGAGGCAGGTCACGATCGACCACTTGCGGTCCGTCCGGTCGGCGAGCCAGGCGGCAGGGTAGTAGCCCAGCACCTGGGCGACCTCGACCAGCAGTGTGTAGCTGAAGCTGTCGGTGATGCTCATGCCCCGGTCGAGCAGCATGCTGGGCAGGAACGTCAGGAACCCGTAGTAGGCGAAGCTCGCGACGAAGAACATGCTCCACACCACGATGGTCTGCCGCAGATACGGTCCGCGCCACAGGCCCGCGAACTGCGCGGCCGCGCCGAGATCTTCGTCGCGCGCCCCCGTCCCGGGCGGCTCGGGAGCGGGGAGGGGCTCGCCGGTACGCGCGCGTACCGACTCCTCCAGTCCGGCGACCACCGCCTCGGCCTCGTCGTCGCGCCCCTTCAGCAGCAAATAGCGCGGCGACTCCGGCAGATTGCGCCGCCACCACAGGGCGAGGACCACCGGCAGGCCTACGAGGACCAGGCCCCAGCGCCACCCGTGGTCGACCCGCGCCACGACGAAGGTGCCCACCAGCGCGGCCAGCACGTACCCCAGGCCGAAGAATCCGGCGAGGGAACCGACGTAGGTGGCACGCTTCTCGCGCGGCGCGAACTCGGCCAGGTACGGGATCACGATGTTGACGTTGACCCCCACACCCACACCCGCGAGGAAGCGCAGGGCCAGGAGGAACCCGTAGTCGGGGGCGGCGGCCGACAGCAGTGTGCAGCCGCTGTACAGGACCAGGGACCACAGGAGCAGTGGCTTACGGCCCACCCGGTTGCCCAGGAGCGCGAGCGACAGGTCGCCGACGAGCGCGCCGGCGAGCGTCGCGCTCGCGATCATGCCCTGCTCGGTGCCGGTGAGCGCGAACGCCGTGGTGATCAGCGGGAGCAGGAAGGACATGATGCCCAGGTCGAGCCCGTCCAGGGTGGTGCTCAGGCCGCCCTGTGTGAGGATGCGCCCCTGCACCCATGTCATGGGGAGCCGGTCGATGCGGGCGGTCAGCCGGGCGGCGCGTTCGTCCCGGCCGTCCGGGGGCGGCGCCGCTCCGGTCGGGTCCGGGGCCGGATCCCGCGCCGGTTTGCGTGGCATGTTCGCTGTCTGCTCAGATGTCATGGCCCGTCGGCCTTTCGCTCGGAGGGCGGCCCGTCCATTGCCGTGGAGCAAGGGCCGCCCGTGGTGGGCGGGTTGTGGGTCGGGCGGACCGTTGCGGCGGGCCGCCCGACCACGTGGCTCAGCTGCCGTCGCCGCCCTCGAAGACGGCGGCGTAGAGGCGCAGCCAGTTGCCTCCGACCACCGCGTGTGCCTCGTCGGGTGTGAAGCCGAACCCGACGAGCCGGTCGGCTACCTCAGCGAGTCCGGAGGCGTCGGCCAGCCACTCGCCTGAGCCCGAGCCCGAGTTGGTGTCGGAACCGGAGGCTGGAGACGTGCCGAGGTCCGCGCCGCGCTGTTCGCCGCGTGTCCAGCGCCCCTTGCGCATCCACGTGAACTCCGCCGCCCCCGCCTTCGGGCTCAGGTCCGTGCCGATGGCGACGTGCCGCACACCGACCAGGTCGACCGTGCGGGCCACCATCGAGCACCAGTCGTCCAGACTGCGCGCGTAGTGCCCACAGATGGAGCGGTACGTCGCGAGACCCACGACACCGTCCCGTGCGGCGAGTGCCTTCAGCGTGGTGTCATCGGCGTTGCGCGGATGGTCGTACAGGGAACGGGGGTTGGCATGGGTGAGGGCCACCGGGAGCGCGGAGTGCTCGATGGCGTCGCGCCGGGTGCGCTCGCCCGAGTGCGAGAGGTCGACCAGCATCCCGACCGCGTTCATCTCCCGCACCACCTCCCGGCCGAAGCGGGTCAGCCCCGGGTCCGACTCCTCGTAACAGGAGCCCCCGAACTCGGTGTTGTTGTTGTACGTCAGCTGCATCACGCGCAGCCCCATGTCATGGAAGAGCCGGACGAATCCGAGCCGGCCCTGGAGCGGGCTGGCGTTCTGCGCACCCAGGAGGATGGCGGTGCGGTCCTGTTCCTTGGCCCGTTCGACGTCGGCGGCGGTACGGGCGGGCATGACCAGGTCGGAGTTGGCGGCGAGGAGGTCGTTCCAGGCGGCCAGCGCGTCCATGGTCTCGATCGCGTCCTCCCAGAACGCCACCGTGGCCGTCGCGCAGGTGACGCCGCCCGCACGCAGTTGGAGGAAGGTGTCGCGGTCGTAGGGGCCGCATTGCAGACCGTCGATGACGAGTGGTGTGTCCAGGGCAGGTGCGGTGGCGGTGGTGGTCACGAGGCGACCTCCACCGGCTCGTCCTCGCCGACCTCCGCGAGGATCTCGCCGCCGGGGCCGAAGAGGGAGTCACCGGCGTGTGTGCGGGACAGCGCGCTGTCCGGGGTCAGCGCCGCCTCGGCCTCGGCGACGAAGCGCCGCCACAGCGCGCCCGCGACCGGCACCCCGTATGTCAGGGCGCGCAGCTCGGCGGCGTCCGGCCCCGGATGCGGGCCGTCGGGGGCGATACTCGCGGTGACCGTGGATCCGGTGAGGGCCAGTTCCACGCCGTGACGGCGGGCCAGTGGTGGCAGGGCGCGGACGGCCCAGTCGTCGCCGGGAGCGGTGAAGGAGCCGGAGCCGTCGGTGTGGGCGGCGGCCACGGCGAGGTCGAGGAGGTCGGCGGCCGTGGCGAGCGCTGGCTGCGCGTCCGGGGAGGGGAACTCGGCTGTGGTGCCGTGCAGTTGGGGCCGCAGGTGCCGGGCTCGCAGGGCGGGCAGCGCCTCCAGCAGGCGGGCCAGGCCGTCGAGTCCGTGTGTCTCGGCGCCGACGACGATGTCCCGGGTCGCCGCCACGGAACCGAAGGGGACCGTGGTGGTCAGGAGCACTCGGCCGGTCATCAGGCGCAGCTCGCGGACCGACACACGCAGGTCGGCAGGGGCGTGCTGGGCAGGGGTGGGAGTCACGCGTTCTCCTCGATGCGGGTGGGGGCGGCGGCCGGTCGCGCGGGCCGCGTCCAGTCGTCCCGGTCGTTCAGATGGACGGCGTGGCGCGTGGGCGCGCCGTGGAAGAGCAGGCCGAGGACGTTGCGCCCCGCCGAGTCGGCGGTCTTGTCCAGGCCGTGGACCGCCGAGTTGAGGAACCGTACGAGGTACGCGGGCACGAACGCGTCGTCGGCGATGTTCATGTGCGGGCTGTGCAGGTCGAGTTCGGCGAGGCCCTGCACCCGGGCCACCGTGTCCCGGTGCTCGGGGTGGCGCACGCAGAACGCTCCCGTGGTCTCGCGCGGATCGGCCGCCTTCAGATCCGCGTACAGGGCCTGCACGGAACGCGGCACGTTGAGCTGCCAGTCGAGGCCTTCGGCGACCTCCTCGCGCGGCCCGCGCCGGGGCTCCTCGGCGGCACGGGACTTGTACCAGATGTGGCGCAGCGCGCCGGGCTCGGTCAGGTCCAGGTCGAGCGCCCAGCGGTAGGCGGTGCCGAGGTGTTCCAGGAGGGATCCGGTCGTCTGCTGAGGCGTGGCGGTGAGTGTCTCGTCCACCCGCTGCCGCTCGACCAGTGGGTCCGTGAGGTCCGGCACGCTGTCGATGAGCACACCGGCGAGGGTCTCGACGGCCCGCTCGTCCAGCTCCGCGTTCCACCGTGCCCACAGGCGCGGGAGCGCGTCGTCGTCGGCCGGCCGCTCCAGGGCGCCGAGGAGGGCGAGCGCCCGGTGCAGGGAGTGGGCGAGTGCGGACGGCTGCTCGAACTGGTCGTGGACGGTGGGGTCTTGGTCGTGGAAGCGCGCGGTGCGCTCGATCAGCTGCCGGATCGCGGTGAGGTGCGGGACGCCGCGCCGTGCGTCCAGGGCCTGCGCGAGGGCCTGTTCGCGCAGGCTGAGCCAGCGGTCGACGAGCCGGGGGTGGTTGTTGGCGAAGAAGACGAGGCCGAGCGCGGAGGCGTTGCCGAGCCCCAGGCGGCGCCGCAGTTCCGGGTTGAGCGCGGGGGCCTCGGGGGTGCGGTGCCGGGCCAGGTGCTCGGCGAGGTCCGCGGCGAACTCGCGCATCAGGTAGGCGGCGAGCATCTGGGCGTGCAGTGGTGCGGCCAGAGGGTGGTTGTCGGGCAGCGCCGCGAAGGAACGGGTGCCGAAGGTGCCGTTCCCGTCCAGGCCGGTGTTGCGCATCAAGTAGCCGACGTCCCACAGGCGTTGGGCATCCGGCTGTCGTCCGTCCGCGAGGCTGGAGACGACGTGCTCGAACAGTCGCAGGCTGCGGTTGGAGCGGCACCACACCAAGGTGTGCGCGGTGGCGCGGCCCCCGTACAGCTTCGGCATCTCCCTTTCGGTGTGCGCGAGTTCGCCCTCGTCGGCGGTGCCGTCGAAGAGCGCACCCGTCATGTCCCAGTCGGTGCCGACGATGCGGCTGGTACGCCCTTCGAGGCGCGGCCGGAAGGAGAACGCGACGAAGTCGAGGGGTCCGCCCGGCGTCCAGACGCGGTAGCGGGCGCGGCCGCGGGCCTCCTCGTCGATGGCGAACTCGAGCCGCTCGACCCGCCATTCCTGCGCCACCATGCGGTTGACCAGTGCCCGGCTCGCGCTGAGCCGGGTGGGCGGGATCTGGGCGAGGCGCTCGGGCCGCAGGAGCCGGTCCGGGGTGCGCCCGGCGGGTTCGACGACGGAAAGGGGCACGTTCATACGCAGTCCTGATCGTGTGTGGGTGGTACGTCGGCGGGCCCGGGGAAGCGGGCCTGCCGGGACGGGGGTGTGAAGGCCGGGGGTGTGGTGTGTCAGCCGCGCAGGCCGAGAGCTCCGGCGGTGTCGAGCAGGAGCAGCTGCTCGATCTCGTGGGCGGCCGGTCGCAGTACGCCGAGTGCGTCGGCCGTCGTGATGCGCTCGCGTGGCCCGTGCACGCTGAGGGCCGCGACGGCCTCGTGGCCGTGTCGGCACAGCGGGACGGCGAGCGCGGTGATGCCGTCCTCGTCGTCGTCGGTGGACGTCGCCCACCGGGTGCCGTTGATGACGGCGAGCTCGTCGGCGTCGGGCAGTGCGACGCCTCGGTCCCGCAGTGGGCCCGTGATGTCCTGCGCGCACAGCGCCGCGAGCAGGCGTCCCGAGGCGCTGGAGGTCAGGCTGAGCCGGTCGCCGAGGAGCAGTGTGGCGTGCAGGGAGCGGCCCGGATCGGCGCGCTGGACGACTCGCGCCGTGTCCGTGTCGAGCACGGCGATGCTGATGACCTCGCCCGCCTGCCGTGCGGCGCGCTCCAGTAGCGGGGCCGTGCGCTCACCGATGCCGGCCTGGCGCAGGGCGGCGTGCCCCAGGTGGGCCGGGCGCAGTGTCAACCGGTAGGCGCCGTCCGGGAGTTGTTCCATCCAGCCGGCCGCCTCCAGGGTGACCAGCTGGCGGTGTGTCTCGGCCCGCGATGTGCCCATGGCCCGGGCGAGGGACGAGACCCGGACGGGTTCCGTCGCGTCGGCCAGGTAGTCGAGCAGGGCCAGGGCCTTCACGACCGTGGTCAGGGGAGGCGTTGCGGGCCGTGGCGGCCCCGGCGTCGCGGCGCTTGTCACAGTATTCATGACACCGTCTTTCTTTGAGAGACGGCGGGACTGTAGGGAGCGGCTGGGGGTTGCGCAAGGGGCTGGGCGTTAATTCCCGGTCGGCCGGGGTGCTTGCCCCGTACATTGCGACCGCATTAGGTTAGCCTTACCTAATATTTACTCACCGGATCGGCAGAGAGACCGCCCCCATGTCTACGCTCAACAGACGTGCCCACCGCGCCTCGGCGGGCACCGTCGCCCTTGTGGCCTGCACCGCGTTCACCCTGACGGAACCCGCCGCCGCGGCCGGATCGACGCTCATGTCCGCGCCGCTCGCCCCCGGCCTCTACCAGTCCGCGTACTCCGAGAGGAACGACGCACTCTGGGCGACCAGTTCGGTGGGGCAGCCGCCTGCGCCCGTCACGCGCTCGCAGCTGGTGCGGCTCGACCCCGACACACTTGAGGTGGAGGCGGCGTACCCGACGCCCCTCGACGACAGTGACGGCACCGTCGAAGCCGCCTACGGCATCGACGTGGACGACGAGCACGACACGGTGTGGGTCACGAACACACGCAACGACAGCATCGCGGTGTACAGCCAGAGGACCGGCCGCCACCTCGCGACCGTGCCCGGCGTCGCGCACGCCCGCGAGATCGTCGTCGACGAGAAGCGCGACACCGTCTGGACCACGGCCTTCGGCACCGGCTCGGTCGTCGCCTTCAACACCCGTACGTACGAGGAGATCCGGCGCGTCACCGTCGAGGGATCGGGCCCGACGGGCCTCGCCGTGAACGAACGCACCGGAGCGGTCCACGCAGCCGACTTCACGCACGACCGCATCATCCAGATCGCCCCCGGCTCCTCCGAACCGCGCCTCCTCCCCACGGGCGACGGCCCCCTGTCCATAGCCCTGTCCGCGAACGGCCGCACCGCCTACACCGCCGACCAGGGCGCGGGAGGTGTGTCCGTCGTGGATCTGCGCAAGGGCACGGTCGTCAGGTCGACAGCCACCGGTCAGGGCGCCAAGTCCCTGACCGCCGTGGGGCGTTCGGCGCGCGTCCTGGTCGTCAACCGGCTCGCCGGCAGTGTGTCGGTCGTCGACACACGTTCAGGGGAAGTCAAGGAGACGATCGGCACCAACGCGCTCCCCAACCATGTGCACATGAGTGACGCGAGCACCGCCTACGTCCTGGACAAGTCGGCCGCCGGGCCGGGCGGCGAGGACCATGTCACCCGGATCGACGTGGCCCGCTGACCCGGGTCAGCTCTCGTCGGACTCGATGCGGTCGACCGCGTCCTTGGCCTCCTTGAGGCCCACCCCGGTCATCTCGCGGTACGTCTTGATGGCCTCGATCTTCTTGCCGTCCCGCACCAGGGCCCGTACGCCGTCGAGACCGAGGCCGAGTGAGTCGGTCTCGATGCCCAGGTGCTCGACGACGAGGTCCAGCTTCCGCTCGACGCGGGCGGCCCTGCGGTCGGCGCGGTCGACCTTGCGCTCGATGCTCCAGGCCGCGATGAGCACAGCGACCAGGAGGAGAAGTATTGCTGCGACGTCCATGGGCGGTGATCCTAGGCGACGCGGGCGCGGAAGCTGAGGAAGCAAGGGTGCTGTGGGCCGCACGCGCCTCGTCCGGGGCCGCCTCGCTGTGTGAGAACTGGTATATGTGGGGCCCATGATGTCGGGTAGAGTCACCGCGCCGTGTCCGAGCGTGACGCGGTGGGTCCGGTGTGCGCCCGTTCGGCGCGGACCCAAGATGAGTCCAGGGGGACCTTCTCGATGCGTGTGCGTACATTCCTGCCTGCCGTTGCCGCCTTCGTAGCCTGCAGCGCACTTCTCACCGCGTGCGGAGGCGACTCCGACAACGATTCCGGCGCCGCGTCCGACCCCACGCCGACCCGTTCCGCGACCGCCTCGGCGGATGCCGCCTCGCCCTCGGCAGCCGCCGAAGCCGCGGAAGGTTCCGAAGGCGCCGCCGCCGGCACCCCGCAGGCGGTGAACAAGTCCTTCGAGGACGACGTCATGGGGCACAAGGCCACCGTGCTCAAGTACGTACCCGACTACGAGCCTTCGGCTGCCGCGAAGTCCAAGTTCTCGGCGCTCGAGAACCAGAAGGTGGTCCTGGTCAATGTGAAGGTGACCGCGAGCGCGAAGTACTACACCAGCTTCGGGGCGACCAGCTTCCGCCTGACGGGCATGTCCAATGGCATCGACCAGGCCAGCACTACCATCCTGGACGACGAGGTCAAGGCGGCCGGGTACGAGCCGCTCGAGGACGCCAAGACGGGCAAGAGCAGCACCGGTTGGATCGTGTTCACGCCGGCCAAGGACACGCAGAAGCTCGTGCTGCGCTACAAGCGGCTCGCCGCCAAGACCTCCGACGGCAAGGCCATCACGGCGAAGACGTTCGACACCCCGCTGAACTGAACTCCGCTGAACTGAATCCGCTCACCTGGTGTGAGGACGGGGCGCGGTCTCTCGAACGAGAGACCGCGCCCCATCACGTCAGTTCCCGGCCACCGAGGGCGGCGCCGCGTTCACGCCCCAACGCGTCGGCTTGTCCGAGAGTTTGAAGCCGATCGTGCCGGCGCCGAGCAGGTCCTTGTGGGAGAGCCAGCTCTGGCGCAGCGGGGCGCCCTTGCCCTTGCCCGTGGTCACGGACGAGACATACTGCGCCTTCGACGCGTCCGCGCCCGGTGCCGCGATGCTGATCTTGCGGCCGTGCGCCGGGCGGATCTCGACCTTGTCGAACATCGGGGCCGAGAGGACGTACTTCGCCGAGCCGGGCTGGACCTCGAAGACACCCGCCATGGCGAAGACGAGCAGCGACGACGTGGCGCCGAGATCGTCATTGCCGGGCATGCCGTACGGGTCGTCGGTGAACAGCGTCCGCATGGCCCGCAGCACCGACGAGGTCTTCCACGGGGTGTCGGTCCACGCGTACATCCACGGAGCGTGGAAGTCCGGCTCGTTGTTCGGGTTGAACGCGAAGTTGTTGTGGTAGTCGTAGGCGCCCGTCACCCAGGATTCCTTGGCGGCCTTCGCCGGGTCGCTCAGCACGGTCGGCATGTCGAAGAACTTGTCGAGCCGCTGCTCGGCGGCCGCCTTGCCGCCCATCAGGCCGTAGAGGGCCTGCGGGTTCTGCTGCGCGAGCCACTGGTACTGCCAGGCCGTGCCCTCGTGGAAGGCGCCGGTCTTGGTCGGGTCGGTGTCACCGGCGGCGCTGCCGTCCGCGTTCTTCGTCACGGGGAAACCGGTGAAGCCCTGCGACGTGACGCCGGAGTCCCACAGCTTGGTGAAGTTGTCGCAGCGCGAGGCGAGCGTCGCGGCCTTGTCCCGGTGACCAAGCCCTTCGGCCATCGTGGACAGCGCGCAGTCGCCGAGCGCGTACTCGAGCGTGGCCGAACCGGCCTGGCGGCTGTCGCCGAACTTGTAACCGGGCAGGTCCTGGTAGCCGACGAAGCCGTTCTTGACGTACGTCGGGTTGCCGTCGCGGCCACGGAAGGTCGACTGGTCGGAGGGGACGTCGTTGACGTTCTTCCAGAGCGCGTCGAAGAGCTCGCGCGAGGTGCGGTCGTCGAGCAGACCCCGGTTGTAGAGGTCGACGATGAACGGGGTGACGGGGTCGCCGCTCATCACGTTCGTCTCACTGTTGCCGAGGCCCCAGCGCGGCAGCCAGCCACCGTCCTTGTAGACACGCAGCAGGGACTTGGCCATGTCGGCGGCCTTGTCCGGGTGCAGCAGCGCGACCAGTTGGTTCTGCGAGCGGTACGTGTCCCACAGCGAGAACATCTGGTAGTACGTGGAATCCGCGCGATGCACCTTGTCGTCGAAGCCGCGGTAGCGGTTGTCGACGTCGGAGCCGATCGACGGGTGCAGCAGCGAGCGGTACAGCGCGCTGTAGTACGTGCGCTGGTCGGCGGTGGAGCCACCGGCGACGCGCATCCGGTTCAGCTCGTCGCGCCAGCTGTCGTGCGCTCCGGAGCGTGCCTTGTCGAATGAACTCGGCTGCTCGGCACCGCGGTTGAGACGCGCGCCGTCGACCGAGGTGTAGGACAGGCCTACCGAAGAGCCGACCTTGTCACCCTTTGACGGGTCGAACGACAGCCAGGCACCCGCGCGCTTGTCGCCCCGCGAGGCCTCACGCTGGTTCGGGGTGAGGGTGCCGTCGCTCCAGGTGCCGAACTTCGAGAACGACCGGTCGAACTTGGCGCTGAAGTAGACCCGGTAGCGCTCCTTGCCGGTCTCCCCGCAGAAGTTGCCGCCCTGCACCCACCCCTCGACGGTGTTGTCGCCGACGACCTTGATGTCACCGGCGTAGGTGCTGCCGTTGCTCTCCCCGGCCTCGATGAGGACGTTCTCCGCGCCCGAGCCGCTGGGGAAGGTGTACTGGTGCTGGCCGGTCCGCTGGGTCGCCGACAGCTCGGCCTTGATGCCGTTGTCGAACTTCACGCCGTAGTAGCCCGGCGACCGGGACTCGTTGTCATGGCTGAACTTCGCGCCGTACTGTGCCGGATCGGACGAGGTCACCTCGCCCGTGGTCGGCATGAACCGGATATTGCCCATCGTCTGGCAGCCGACACCCGAGAGGTGGGTGTGGCTGAAGCCGAGGATGGTGTCCTGCGCGTAGTCGTACGAGGCGTACTTGTTGAGCTGCGTGTCGGGGCTCAGCTGGACCATGCCGAAGGGCGTGGTCGCGCCGGGGAAGGTGGTCCCGTCACCGTTGTTGCCGATCGACGTGTCGACCAGGCTCGTCGGGTCGGAGGCGAAGCGGGGCCCCGCTTCCTTGGCGCTCGCGACGCCGGGGGTGAGGGACGCGGCGGCCACCGTGGTGACGATGAACGCGGCGGTGACGGTGCGGCTCAGCGATCGCAGCGGTTTGAGCGATCTCAGCCGTCCCGGTGAGTTCTGCGAGCCGGGTGATGGCCACGCTCTCATCGCGATCCTCTCCTTAGACAACGTTGTCGGGTCGGTGCCTGTCGATCTTTGCGTCGGGGAGGGGATTCGTCAATGGATGAGGGTGCGGGGGCTGTTGGGGAGGACGGAGAGTCCCTACGTTCCGTAGGTTCCGTCGGAGAACAGCAGCGTGGCCAGCGCCCGGAACACCTCCTCCGGGTCCCGCCCGCCCACCGGCTCCCGCAGGTTCTCGCTGAGCAGGAGCGTCGTGAACCCATGGGCGAGTGACCAGGCGGCGATTCCCGCGAGCCGGGCGTCCTCGCCTCTGCCGCTTGCCGGTACTTCGGCGACTCCGGAGCGCAGTTCGTCTCCCGCGCGGGCGCGGGCGGCGAGCAGGGCGTCGTCGTCGGCGCGCAGCAGGTCCGGTTGGAACATGACCTGGAAGTGCGCGGGGTGCTCGATGCCGAACCGGAGGTAGCGCACGCCGCGTTCGCGCAGGTCGGCCGGCTCGGCCAGGGCGTCCGCCAGCAGCGCGTAGCCCTCCGCGGCGATCGCGGTGAGCAGTCCGGTGCGGTCCTTGAAGTGGTGGGCGGGGGCCGCGTGCGAGACGCCGGCGCGGCGGGCGAGGTCGCGCAGGCTCAGGGCGCCCGGCCCCTCGGTGGCGATGACGTCGAGGGCCGCCGTCAGGATGGCGCGGCGCAGGTCTCCGTGGTGGTACGAGCTGCTCTTGGCGGTGGGCATGGACAGCAGGCTACGCCGAATCTAGGCATTGACAAGTTCGGGTGGGGCGAGGAATCTAGTCGGTGTCAAGTTCGAGTGCGTGGACGACCCAGGACAGGGAGACCGTCATGTCGGCACAGAGCGTGGATCAGGGGCAGGGCAAGGGGCAGGATCAAGGTAAGGGGCAGGACCAGGGCCAGGATCGGGATCGGGTCGGTCTCGGCCGTGTACGTCAGCTGTGGCACCTGCTGGAACCGCTGCACGCGGTGGTCTACTTCGCCCCGGAGTCCTTCGAGGAGTCGGGCCGGCTCGGCATCGAGCCCGGTCGCTGGCCGACCTACTTCGCCTGGCGGGCCGCGCCGCTCGGGCGCGCCGGGGGCGAGCAGGTGACCTCCGCGTTCTACAGCTTCAGCCCGGAGACGGTCGAGCGGTACATCCCGTCCGTATGGGACGCCGCTACTCCCGCGGACATCCTGGCCGCCCGCCTTCGCGCCGTCGACCGGACCTACCGCGCCCTCTTCGGTGGCCGTGTCGACAGCCCGGAGCTGGCTGAGGCCGCCGCCCTGGCCCGCCGTGCCGCGGAGGCCGCCGTGCACGTGGGCCGGCCACTGGCCACCGCCAACGCGGCGCTGCCCTGGCCCGCGGCGCCGCACCTGGTGCTCTGGCAGGCCGCGACGATCCTGCGCGAGCACCGCGGCGACGGTCATCTCGCCGCGCTGATGGTCGCGGGTCTCGACCCGGTGGAATCGCTGGTGTCGTTCGCGGCGATCGGGGCGGCGCCCGAGGAGACCTTCGCGAGTCGGGGCTGGAGCGGGAAGGAGTGGTCCGCCGCGCGTGAACGGCTGGTCGGGCGCGGTCTGTTGGCGTCGGACGGCACGGCGACCGAGGCGGGGCGCGCGCTGCGCGCCATGGTCGAGCGGCACACGGACGAGCTGGCGGCAGGGCCGTGGTGGGCGCTGGGCGCGTCCGACACGGACCGGCTCGCCGACCTGCTGGGGGACTACTGGGTCGCGGCCCTCGGCTCCGGACTGCTGCCGGGCACGAACACGCTGGGGATCGGGAAGGTGTGACGCGGCGGCCTCGCGCCCGAGCGGTGTCAACTGGCGCGTGGGGTGCGGGTGTTCGGGCGTACCACGCGAGCTACCATGTGTGACCCACGTCACGTTACCAGCGGTATCTGAAACAGTGTGTCGCAGGTAAATTGCGGGTACCGCGCAGTTGAGCACCACGTGTCTGAGTAACCGCCAGCGCCCCCAGAGCGGCGTTGTCCCCTCCGCCCCTGTCTCTCTCAGGGGCTCACGAGCGAGAGCGAGGACCCTCCGCGATGGAGCAGAGCCACGTCGACGTCCTGGTCATCGGTGCCGGAATATCCGGCATCAGCGCCGCGCGCCACGTCCTGCGCGACAACCCCGGGACGTCGCTCGTCGTACTGGAGCGCCGCGCCCGCGTGGGCGGCACCTGGGACCTCTTCCGGTACCCCGGCATCCGGTCCGACTCCGACATGCCCACCTTCGGCTTCGGATTCCGGCCCTGGAGCGACGCGCGCATCCTCGCAGGCGGTGCGCAGATCCGCCAGTACGTGGAGGACGCGGCGGCCGACGACGGCATCCTGGAACGCACCCGCTTCGGCCGCCGCGCCATCAGCGCCGACTTCTCGCACGAGACCGGGCGTTGGACCGTGGAAGTCGAGGACGAGGGCACCGGCGAGCACGAGTCGTACAGTGCCGGCTACCTCGTCGGCGCGACCGGCTATTACGACTACGACCAGCCCTACCGCCCCGAGTTCCCGGGCGAGGCCGACTACCAGGGCACGCTCGTGCACCCCCAGCAGTGGCCGGAGGACCTCGACCACACCGGCAAGCGCGTGGTCGTCATCGGTTCGGGCGCCACCGCCATCACGCTGCTGCCCGCGATGGCCGATACGGCCGCGAGCGTCACCATGCTGCAGCGCTCGCCCACGTACGTCATGGCACTGCCGGAGGTCGACCCGCTCACCTCCGTCATGAAGAAGCTGCGCGTCCCCGCCCGGGTCACGTACAAGGTCGTCCGTGCCCGCAACATCGCACTCCAGCGCGGGAGTTACGCCTTCTGCCGCAAGTACCCCCGCCTCGCCCGCAAGGCGCTCCTCGGTCTCGTACGGGCCCAGGCGGGCAAGAGTGTCGACATGCGGCACTTCAGCCCCACGTACAAGCCCTGGGACCAGCGGTTGTGCGTCGTCCCCGGCGGCGACCTGTTCAAGGTGCTCAAGAGTGGCAAGGCGGCCATCGCCACCGACCACATCGACACGTTCACCGCCGACGGCATCCGCCTGAAGTCGGGCGAGGAGCTCAAGGCCGACATCGTCGTCACCGCGACCGGTCTGAGCGTCCAACTCATGGGTGGCATGGACGTGACCGTCGACGGGAGCCCGGTGGACGTCACGAACCGCGTGCTCTACAAGGCCGTCCTGCTGGAGGGCGTGCCCAACATGTCGCTCGTCATCGGCTACACCAACGCCTCCTGGACCTTGAAGGCGGACCTGGCGGCCGACTACACCGCCCGTCTGCTGGCGCACATGCGCCGAGGCGGACACGACATCGCCACCCCGGTGGCCTCCGACGGCGACCGTTCCCAGTTCTCCGTCATGGGCGAGGCGCTGACCTCCGGCTACATCGCCCGCGCCGACAAGGTCATGCCGCGCCAGGGCACCCGCGACCCGTGGCGGCTGTGGAACAACTACTACCGCGACCGCGCCATGCTCCAGAACGCCCCCATCGACGACAGCCCGCTGCGCTTCGACAAGGCGGGCCGGCCGGCCGAGGTCCAGGAACCGACCCGCGCCGCCTGACCACCCCGCCCAGCCCCTACCAACGACAATCGAGGACGAAGATGACCCCGAACCTGTCCAGGAAGGTCTACGACGAGCGCCTGCGGACCTTGTCCGAGGGCTCAGTCAACGTCAACTTCAACGCGTTCATCGACATCAAGTGGGACGACCCCGAGTTCACCGTGGACACCAGCGACACCCGCTGGGTGCTCACCTCCGCGGACGCCCTGGGCGCCCACCCCTGGTACCAGGAGCAGCCGCTGGAGACGCGGATCCGGATCGGGATCTGGCGGTGGGCGGTGATCGCCAAGGTGGGCATGCAGTTCGAGAACCTGCTCATGCGCGGGGCACTGGACTACATCTACCAACTGGGCAACCAGAACCTGGAGTTCAGGTACCTCACCCACGAGATCACCGAAGAGACCCACCACACCCAGATGTTCCAGGAGCTGGTCAACCGCACCGGCGTGGACACCCCGGGCGGCAAGCGCTGGTTCCGCCAGCTCAGCCGGGTCCTGCCGCTGTTCGGCTCCCTGTATCCCGAGGCGTTCTTCACCGGCATCCTCGCCGGTGAGGAGCCCATCGACCATCTGCAGAAGGGGGCCCTGCGCAGCGGGGAGCCGGTGCACCCGCTGCCGCAGCGGATCATGCAGATCCACATCGCGGAGGAGGCCCGGCACATCTCCTTCGCGCACGAGTTCCTGCGGCTGCGCGTCCCGCGCTACGGCAAGGCCCGCCGCGGCGCCCTGTCCGTCCTCTTCCCGCTGATCATGCGGATCCTGTGCGACGTCATCATGATCCCCGACAAGAAGTCCGCCGATCTCGTCGGCATCCCGGACTGGGTCATCAAGGAAGTCTTCTGGAAGTCGGAGGCCGGCCAGAAGATGCTCCAGGAGCTCTTCTCCGACGTGCGGATGCTCGCCCAGGACATCGGCCTGATGAACAAGGTGTCCCGACCGCTGTGGCGGGCCCTGCGCATCGACGGCCGCCCCGCCCGCTTCCGCGGCGAGCCCTCCCCGCTCGCGGACTGACCAGCCGTCAGTTCCCGCGCCACTCCTGACTGAACGCCCGAACGGAGACCAGCCCGCCGTGCCGTACGCCGTCACCCGATCCTGCTGCGCCGACGCCTCCTGCGTGCTGGCCTGCCCGGTCAACTGCATCCACCCCGCTCCGGGCGAGCCCGGCTTCGCCACCGCCGAGATGCTGTACGTCGATCCGCGCACCTGCGTGGACTGCGGCGCCTGCACGACGGCCTGCCCGGTCGACGCGCTCAAGCCGCACACGGCCCTCAGTGAGGCCGAGTTGCCGTTCCTGGAGCTCAACGCCTCCTACTACAAGCAGAATCCGCACGACGACCGCGCTCCCATGTACGTCGTGCCCAAGCAACGCACACTCCCCGAAGGTGAGTTGTCCGTCGCCGTCGTCGGCGCCGGGCCCGCCGGGCTCTTCGCCGCCGACGAGCTGCTGCGCCACCCGGGCGTCCGCGTCACCGTCCACGACCGGCTTCCCACCCCGTACGGTCTCGCGCGGGCCGGCGTGGCACCCGACCACCAGGACACCAAGCAGGTCACCGAGCTGTTCCGGACCATCGAGTCCCAGCCCGGCTTCCGCTACCGCCTCGGCGTCGAGGTCGGCGCCGACCTCACCCACGCCGACCTGCTGCGCGAGCACCACGCGGTGATCTACGCCGTCGGCGCGGCGACCGACAAACGTCTCGGCATCGAGGGCGAGGACCTGCCCGGCAGCGTCTCCGCCACGGACTTCGTCGCCTGGTACAACGGCCACCCCGACCGCGCCGACGACGAGCACCCCCTCGACACCGAACGCGCCGTCGTCATCGGCAACGGCAACGTCGCCCTCGACGTCGCCCGCATCCTCACCGCGGACCCCGACGCCCTGGCCCGTACCGACATCTCCGACCGCGCGCTCGACGCGCTGCGCGCGAGCACGGTCCGCGAGGTCGTCCTCCTCGGCCGCCGCGGGCCCGCGCAGGCCGCGTTCACCGTGCCCGAACTCCTCGCGCTGTCCGCCCTCAAGGACGTGGACGTGAGCGTCGAGGGCTGGCCCGATGGCCTGGCAGCCGACACCAACGACAAGACCCGGCTGTTGGCGGACCTTGCCGCCCGTACACCCGTCGAGGGCCGCCGCCGCATCGTGCTGCGCTTCCTCGCGGGACCGGCACGCCTCGTCGGCGAGAACCGCGTACGAGCCGTGGAGCTCACCCCGACCACCCTGCACACCGACGAGGACGGCACCGTACGGGCCCGGCCCACAGGCGCCACCGAGACCCTGGAGACCGGCCTCGTGCTGCGCTCCGTCGGCTACCGCGCACGGCCCGTCCCCGGCCTGCCCTTCGACGAGGACAGCGCGACCGTCCCGCACGAGGCCGGCCGGGTCGAGCCCGGTGTCTACGTCGCGGGCTGGATCAAGCGGGGCCCGACCGGGTTCATCGGCACGAACAAGACCTGCGCCCACGAAACGGTCGAGTCCCTCCTCGACGACTTCGCCGCGGGCCGCCTTCCGCAGCCGGAGCCCGGAGCCACCACGGCGCCGGACGCCCTGGGCCTGGAGGCCTGGCAGGCGATCGACCGTGCGGAACGCGCGGCGGGCGAGGCCCAGGGCCGCCCCCGCGTGAAGCTCACGGACGCCGAGGCACTGCGGCGGGCCGCGCGGGCCACCCCTGTCGCGACCGGCTGACGAACAGCGCTGCCGGTCGCATCAGGACCGGCCGTCACGACCGGCGGCGCTGTCACGCCCCTTCCACATCGGCCACCCGCTGCTGCGGCGTCAGCTCCACACCGAAGTCCCGCAGCGCCGCCTCCAGCACCGCCCAGACCGAGCGGCACAGCATGGCGCGCAACTCGTCCTCGGACAGCTCGCGTTCGGGATCGCGCATCCACTGGTTGACCGCGGTGTCCACGAACCCCACGATGCCGACCGCCACCGAACGGATCGGCGCCCCCTTCACCCCGAGAGCCCCCAGTACGTCACTGAACCGCTCGCTCAGCATCAGCGCGATGGCCGTCTTGGTGTCAGCTACGAGGGAGCCGTCACCCATCGCGTGCTCGGCGACGCCCATGTAGGCGTACAGGCGCGGATGCTGGGCCACCCAGTCCAGATGCGCGCCCACGACACGGTGCACGGACTCCTCGACGGTGCCTTTGAAGCTGAGCGTGGGCTCCATCCGCTTCACGAAGGACTCCACGACCCGCCGGCGGATCAACTCGTCGAAGGAAGCGCGGTCCTTGAAGTGCCGGTAGAGCACGGACCGCGGCAGCCCCACACGCTCCGCCAGGCGCTGCATCCGAAAGTGCGCGCCCTCCTCCTCGATGAGCGCGACAGCCGCGTCCACCAACTCGACCTGACGCTGCGCCTTGTGCCCGTCCCAGCGAGTGGAGCGTCCATCGATCTGCGGCTCACCGCCGGTTCTCTCCGCCATCTCCCCAGGATATCGGCCCGATCCGAACACATCACCAGGAGAGCGGCCGATGCCGCGGCCCTCACTCCCCGGTCCCCGCCGTCGCGAGTTTCACCGCGATGCGGTTGCGGGAGCTGATGCCGAGCTTGGAGAGGATGCGTTCCATGTGGGCGTCGACGGTGCGGCGGGAGATGAAGAGGCGCTCGGCGATCTCCCGGTTCGACAGGCCGTCGGCCGCCAGGCGCGCCACCTCGTGTTCGCGGCGGGTCAGTGACTCCCCGGAGCCGGCTCTGCGCTGGCCCGGCAACTCGGGCGGCTCCAGGATCAGTTCGTCCGCCCCGGTGAGCGCCGCCGCGAACAGGGCCTCGCGCGGTGCGGTGGCGCCCAGCTGCCACAGCTGCTCGTAGACGTCCCCGCCCAGGCCCGAACGCGTCGCCTCCGCCGCCATCCGATGGTTCTCCACGGAGACGGGCGCCCCGCTCAGCAGCTCGCCGCCGGTCGACTGCCACAGCGTGTCCGAACCGCCGAACAGCCAGGCGGCCCGCCGGTGACGGCCTTCGCGGGCCGCGGTCCACGCCATGATCTCCACCGCGTAGCCGCAGCCGATCACGTCGCCGAGGGCCGCCTTGAGCGGCAGCGCCTCCCTGAGGGCCGCCTCGCTCGCCCCCGGGTCACCCTTCGCGTAGTGGCTGATCCCGACGACGGTGTGCACGAAACCGCGCAGCCAGCACTCCTTCGAGCCGGCGCCGAGCCGGGCGAGCCCCTGGCCGCTGCGCTCCAGAGCGAGATCGTCCTGCCCGGACAGGTGGTACTGGTATCCGGCCTGGACGTCCAGACACACCAGGCCGATGAGATCACCGAGCGCCGCGAGGCGTTCATGGGCGGCCACCCCGGCCCGCTCGGCGAGATCGAAGTCGCAGGCGAACGTGTGCGCACAGTGCAGGTACAACCAGCCGCGGGCCCGGATCAGGGGCTCACCGAGCCGGTCGGCGATCTCGATGCCCTCCTTGATGTCGGGCACGGCACCGGCCGGGTCGCCCTGGAACGTCTTGATGTACCCGCCGATGATCAGCGCCCAGGCCCGCTCCGGTGTCGCCCCGGGGAAGGCCGCCGCGGCCTTCTGCTGCCAGTACCGCCCCTCCGTGAGGAGCCCCGTGATCTGCCAGTACCCCCACAGCGCGCCCGCGAGCCCGGCCCCCTTCTGCTCCCGGTCACCGCGCCCGAGCGCGTACTCCAACGCCAGCCGGATATCGGGGTGTTCGCGGCGCAGCGCCTGGCAGCGCGGCAACTGGTCGTCGTCGATGAAGTGCCGGTCGAACTCGTCCGCCGCCTTCACATAACGGGCCAGATGCCGGTCGCGCGACGCGGTCTCCTCGCCGGAGGCGGCCAGCTTCTCCGCCCCGTACTCGCGCAGGGTGTCGAGCATCCGGTAGCGGGTCGCGCCGTCCGCGCCGGTGCCGGGCCCGAACTCGTCCACGCGCTGCACCACCGACTTGTCGACGAGGTCGATGAGCACCTCCAGCACCTCGTCCGAGCCCAACTCGCCGAACCCGCACACCTCTTCGGCGGCCGACAGGTCGAAGACGTCACCGAAGACGGAGAGCCGCGCCCACAGCCGCTGCTCGCGGGCGTCGCACAGGTCGTAGCTCCAGTCGATGGTCGTACGCAGCGTCTGATGGCGCGGCAGCGAGGTGCGGCGGCCGCCCGTCAGGAGCCGGAAGCGGTCCTCCAGGCGGTCGATGAGCTGGTTCAGCGGCACGGCGCGCAGTCGGACGGTGGCCAGTTCGATGGCGAGCGGCATGCCGTCCAGGCGGCGGCAGAGCCGCACCACGGCCTCCCGGCTGGCGTCGGTCACCTCGAAGCCGGGGACGACGGCCGCGGCCCGCTGCTCGAAGAGGGACACCGCCTCGCCACCTGCGTCCGACACACCGAGCGGCGACAGCGGGAAGGTGTGCTCACCCGGCACGTCCAGCGGCTGCCGACTGGTGGCCAGGACGCGTACGCCGTCGGTCTCGCGCAGCAGGACGTCCACGAGTTCGGCGCAGGCGTCCACCAGGTGCTCGCAGGTGTCCAGGACGACGAGCGCGGGTGTCTCCCGCAAGTGGTCGAGAACCACGTCGAGTTGGGGCCGCCCCGACTGCTCGGGCAGGTCGAGGCAGGCGGCGAGGGTGTGCGGCAGCAGCCCGGGGTCGTGCAGCGCGGACAGCTCCACCAGGCACACCGGCACATCGCCCCCGGTGGTGCGGCCCGCGAGCGCACGGAGCGCGAGCCGGGTCTTGCCGACACCACCAGGACCCACCACGGTGACGCAGCGCTGCGTGTCCAACGCCGCCGCCAACTGCGTCAGTTCAGGGGCCCGGCCGATGAAACCGGTCAGTTCACGGGGGAGTTCGCCGGGACGGCGCCGCACAATGCCGAACGTCATGCAGCGGATTGTTCCTCCCGTGCCCAGAGCGTGCGGCGGGATGCGCGAAGGTCCATACGGATCGGTGAAGCGGGGCGTAAGATCCGCGGCCGCTGTCAGGCCCGTCGGTTCACCGCTGGTCGTCCAGGTGGTCCACGATCGCGTCGTGGCACTCGTCCTCGGGGTCGACCTGAACGCTTGAGAGCGTTATCACCCCGCTTTCCTTCTCCTTCTGTTCGCGCGCGGCCATCCACTTGTCGAGGTCCGCGATGCGAGCGTCGCAATCGGCGTGCGCGGGCTTCTCGGTCTGCTGCTCGGGTGTCGAGGAGTCGTCGAGCGCGGAGGTGGCGGCGAGTCCGGCCACGCACAGGGCGGCCCACGCGGCGATCCACGCGCGACGGCTCGTCGATATCGGCTTGGGCACCTCGGCATCCTACGAGGCCCCGCGGCGCCGGCGTACTGGCGTCCTGGTGTGCGAACAGTCGAACAGGTTGCGTGGGAATGATGTCCATCAGTGACTATGCCAACGGCACTTACGGCTCCGTCGCTACGTTTGTCCGTATCTACGTTTGTCCGTATCCACGTTTGTTCGGGCGTCGTCTGTGACGCGTCCATGGGGAAGGGGTTGGGCGGGGTGAGTCCTGTCAGAGGAAGCGAGAGGCGGCTCGAAGCGGCCGTACGAGGGTTCGCTGTCGAGGCGGACGGTGGTGCGTGTGAGCCGTGCGACGTCAGGCTCCGCTACAGCACGGACGATCCGCTGGTCGTTTCGTTGGCCGTGTCGCACGTCGGGTACCGGGCCGAACGCTGGCTGGTTTCCCGGGACTTGTTGTCCGACGGCCTGTCCGGCACGGCGGGCAGCGGTGACGTGACGGTGTGTCCCGTCGTCGACCCCGCGGGCCCGCCCGGAGTGCTGCTGCGGGCTCGCGACGCGGGGCGCACCCTCCGCATCCGCATCAGTCACCAGGCCCTGCTGCTCTACTTGGCGCGCAGTCACGCGCTGGTGCCGTTCGGCAGCGAAGTGCATCCCACCCGGATCGACAAGGGGATCGAGGTGCTGCTCGCCCCTCGATGACCGGCGCCGACCGCCGTACGTCTATCTTTCTGGAATCCTGTCTCAGAATCTTGAACTCAAGGGAATCCAGAACTCATGCGGAATATCGGTTTTCTCACCATTGGTCAGGCGCCGCGTCCCGACCTCAGCGCGGGGATCGAGGCGGCGCTCCCCGCCACCGCGCGCGTGCGGCACGCCGGTGTGCTCGACGGGCCCGATCCTGCGCGGGAGGCGGAGCGCCTCGCCGCCGTGCCCGGCCGGCCCACCCTGATCACCCGCCTCGCGACCGGAGCCACGGTCACCCTCGACGAGGCCGCCGTGGGGGAGGCCCTGCAGGCCCGGGTCGACGCGCTTGAGGGCGAGGGCGTCGACGCCGTGGTGCTGCTGTGCACCGGCGAGTTCCCGGCGCTGCGCGCCCGGCGCGCGTTGCTCGTCGAGCCGGATGTCCTGCTGACGACGTACGTCCGTGGTGTGTTGAGCGGTGTGCAGGTGGGTGTGATCGTGCCGCTGCCCGAGCAGGTGGCCGCGGCCCGCGACAAGTGGCGGGATGTCACGCCGACGCCGGAGTTCGCCACGGCGTCGCCCTACGCCGCGGACGAGACGGAACTGCTCGGCGCGGCAAGGGAGTTGGTGGGTCAGGGCGTGGAGGCCCTCGTCCTGGACTGCATGGGATACGCGGAGTGGCACCGCGAGGCGCTGCGTGCGGGCGGTGTCCGCGTGCCGGTCCTCACGTCGAGCGGTGTCACCGGGGCCATGACCGGCCCGCTCCTTGCGTAGGGCGGCGGCGTAGCGCGGCGCGGGCGGGAGTCCGAGGGCAGGGCCCGGGTCAGCCCTCGT
Source organism: Streptomyces sp. NPDC002795 (assembly GCF_042888725.1). Lineage (NCBI taxonomy): Bacteria > Bacillati > Actinomycetota > Actinomycetes > Kitasatosporales > Streptomycetaceae > Streptomyces > Streptomyces sp. NPDC002795. The sequence continues at coordinate 724,208 of NZ_JBIAQB010000001.1, read as the reverse complement.
CGGCGACGAAGCGCAGCCAGTACGGGTCGCCGATGCGCTTGCCGACGCGGGCGGCCGCCTCCCGTACCGCCCTGCCGAAGCGTTCGGTCGTCTCGTCGCGCAGCTCCGGGGCCGGCAGGGCGATGCCGATGCCGAAGATCTGCCCCGTGTCGTTGTCGACCACGGCGGCCGAGATGCCACCCACGTTCGGCACCCACTCGCCCTGCGAGACGTCCCAGCCGTCGACACGGATCCGGGCCAGCGTGGCGACCAGTTCCTTGCGGGTCCGCGGGGCCGTCCCGGTCGCCTGCTCAAGGCGGGCGTCGACGATCCGCATGACCTGCGCGTCGTCCAGGCGGGCCAGCAGCGCCCGGCCCATCGAGCTGGCGTACGCGGGGGCCCGGGTGCCCGCCGGTGTGTACGCCTGGAGGGCGCCGACCGTGCCGATGCGCATGTGCAGGACCAAAGACTCTGACCCGTCGAGCACGTCCACGTATCCTGTGTAGCCGGTGTCGGCGACGAGCCGGGCGGCCTCCTCCTCCAGCAGGGAGACGGTGCCGCGCGAGGCCCGGAAGTGGTACGAGGCCTCCATGATCAGGCCTCCGGGGCGGTAGGCGCGGGTCAGCGGATCGCGGTCGAGGAAGCCGTACTCGGCCATCATGCTCAGCGTCCGCGACACCGAGCTCTTGGGCAGGCCCAGCTCGGCCGCGACATCGGTCACGGTGACATCGCGCTGCAGGTGCGCCATGAGACGCAGCACGTCCCGTGCGTTGGCGAGTGTGCTCACCGGCTCCTGTGCCTCCCCCGGTCGGTTTCCGGGTCCGATCGTATGCGCTCGTGCGGCGCCACCCGCACCGCCCCGTCGCCGGGCCCGTGTGCGGCTCACATGGTGAGAACTCCCGAAGGGGGCTTGACGGCGCGCCCCGTCGCTATGAATGATCCGTCAGGTCCAGATATTCGCAACTGGTTCCATATTTTAGAACTTCCTTAGGTCGCCGACCGGCGCCGACCCTCAGGAGCACCCATGAGCACCACAGCCGACACCGAGCGGCCGGCCACGCCGCCCCCGGATGGCACCCCGCGCCGCCATCCCCGCGCCCTCGCTCCCGGCAACCTGGTCCTGACCGTGGTGCTCAGCGTGTTCGGCGCGATCGTGGGCGTGCAGCTGCTCGCCACCCTCGGCGTCACCCCGAGCACGTCGCTGATCGGCGCGCTGGCCGCGATGACGCTGGCCCGCGTCCCGCTCGTCGCCTTCCGCGGCTTCCGTTCGGTGCACGCCCAGAACCTGGCGCAGACGAGCATCTCCTCGGCCACCTTCGGCGCGGCCAACAGCCTGTTCCTGCCGATCGGCATCCCGTTCCTGTTCGGCCTGGACAACATGATCGTGCCGATGCTGATCGGCGTCTCCGTCGCGATGCTGGTCGACGCCTGGCTGCTGTACCGGATGTACGACACCCCGGCCTTCCCCGCGAGCAACCCGTGGGCCCCGGGACTCGCCGCCGCCGAGGCCATCAAGGCGGGCGACGAGGGCGGCAGCCGCGCCAGGGTGCTCGGGCTCGGCCTGGTCACGGGCATCGCCGGAGCCGCCTTCGCGCTGCCGATGTCCGCGTTCGGTGTCGCCCTGATCGGCGGCCTCGCCTCGATGGCCGCGTTCGGAGCGGGCCTGCTGATCATCAGCTACGCCGAGCCGTTCTTCGGCCTCGACCTGAACGCCATGTACCTGCCGCACGGCATGATGATCGGCGCCGGTCTGGTCGCCCTGGTCCAGGTCGGCCGCACGGTCCTCAAGGCACGCAAGGCGACCACTCCGGCCGCCACCGTGACCGCCGCCTCCTCTGCCGCCGCCCCCGATGACGGCGCCCAGCGCCTCGGCAAGTCGCTGCGCCTGGGCTTCGGCGCCTACCTCGCCATCTCGATCCTGCTCTCGCTCGGCACCGGCATCGTCACGGACATGAGCGTCGGCATGCTCGTCGCCTTCGTCCTCTACGCCACCGTGGCCGCGTTCCTGCACGAGCTGCTCGTCGGCATCGCCTCCATGCACTCCGGCTGGTTCCCCGCCTTCGCGATCGCCCTGATCACGCTGCTGCTCGGCATCCTCGTCGGCTTCCCGCCCGAGGCCCTCGTCGTCCTCGCCGGCTTCACCGCCGCCACCGGACCCGCCTTCGCCGACATGGGCTACGACCTCAAGGCCGGCTACATGCTGCGCGGCGAGGGCGCCGACCCGGCCTTCGAACTGGAAGGCCGCCGCCAGCAGCTGATCGCCGCGATGGTCGGCTTCGGCATCGCGATCGTCGTCGTGGCCGTCTCGTACCAGATGTTCTTCGACAAGGGGCAGACCGCCCCGATCGACGCCGCGTACGTCGCCGCCATCAAGGCGGGTCCTTCCGTGGAGACGGCCAAGCAGCTGGCCCTGTGGGCCATCCCCGGAGCGATCATCCAGCTCATCGGCGGCTCGAAGCGCCAGCTCGGCATCATGCTCGCCACCGGCCTGCTGATCACGACCCCCATGGCCGGCTGGATGGTCGCCGCGGGCCTCGTCGTCCGCGTCCTCGCACCGCGCTTCCTGGGCCGCAAGGCCAAGGAGAACCTCGAGGTCTTCGCCGGCGGAGCGATCGCGGGCGACGCGCTCTATTCCTTCGGCAACGGCGTGTGGACGGCGACGAAGTAACCCTCCGCACCGCCACGCCCCCCGCACCTCTCGTACTACCCGCACCACGCGTACCACCCGTACACCCAGAACGACCCAGGAGACCCCTGTGAAGCGACAGTTGACGCACGACGACCTCAAGGCAGCCGTCTACGGAGGAGCCGTGCTCGGCGGTGGAGGCGGCGGATTCGTCGAGCGGGGCCTGCGCACCGCCGAACTGGCCCTTCAGGTGGGCACCCCCGAGCTGTGGAGCGCCGACGAGTTCGCCGACGACGCCCTGACCGCGACCGTCGCCCTGGTCGGCGCCCCCGCCGCGCCCGACCCGCAGGTGCTGCCCACCCACCTGCTGCGTGCCCTCGAACTGCTGCGCCGCGACCTGCCGCGCCCGCTCGCCGCGATCCACACCAACGAGAACGGCGCCGAGACCACCATCAACGGCTGGTTCCACTCCGCGATGACCGGCCTGCCCGTCATCGACCTGGCCTGCAACGGCCGCGCCCACCCCTCCAGCCAGATGGGCGCGATGGGCCTGCACGCGCGCGAGGGCTACCGCTCCTACCAGGGCTACGCGGGCGGCAAGCCGCACACCTACGTAGAGGGCGCCGTCACCGGCACCCTCGACGCCACCTCGAACGTCGTCCGCCGCGCCTCCATGGAGGCGGGCGGCTGGGTGGGCGTGGCCCGCAACCCGGTCGAGGTCGGCTACGCGACACAGCACGGCGCCCCCGGTGCCATCGGCTTCGCCATCGAGCTCGGCCGCCGCTTCCTGGCGGAAGGACCGACGGGCGCGGCCGCGCACCTCGGCGGCGAGATCGCGGTGACCGGCACCGTCCGCGAGTACCGCTGCGAGCAGCGCGAGGGCCTGGACATCGGCGTCGCCGTCCTGGACGACGCGGCGGGCACGGAGCTGCACTTCGTCAACGAGTACATGACCTTCGAGTCCGGCGGCGAGCGCAAGGCCGCTTTCCCCGACCTCATCACGACGTTCGACGCGGCTGGGCAGCCGCTCGCCTCCGCCGACGTGGAGGTCGGCAAGGAGGTCTCCGTCCTGGTGGCCCCGGCGGCGAACCTGCTGCTCTCCTCCACGATGCACACGCCCGAGCTGTACGCGCCGATCGAGGACCTGCTCGGCTTCCCGTTCGCCCCGGCGGCGAAGGCGCTCGCCGATGCCTGAGCAGGTACACGCCGCGGACCCCGCCCTCGTACGGGACTTCTGTGCGACGCGCTGGGACGAGGAGGTGATCCCGCTGGTGCGGGAACACGTCCGCGTTCCGGCCGTCAGCCCGGCGTACGACCCGCAGTGGGAGGCCAACGGATTCCTCGACCGGGCCGTGGACGCCGCGGCGGCGTGGCTGCGCTCCGTCGATGACCTGCCGGGCCTTCGGGTCGAGGTCCTGCGCGCTCCGGGACGTACGCCGCTGGTCTTCTTCGAGATCCCCGACCACGGCTCGACCACAGAGGAAACCGTGCTCTTCTACGGTCACCTCGACAAGCAGCCCGAGGGCGAGGGCTGGGCCGAGGGCCTGTCCGCGTGGGAACCGGTCTTCGACGGCACCCGGCTGTTCGGCCGCGGCGGCGCCGACGACGGCTACGCACTGCCCGCCGCCCTGACCGCCCTGCGGGCCCTCGCCGCACAGGGCGCGGCCCGCCCGCGCTGCGTCGGCGTCTTCGAGGCGGGCGAGGAGTCCGGCAGCCCCGACCTCGACCACTGGTTCGCCGAACTGGCCCCGCGCATCGGGGAGGTCGGCCTGGTGGTGTGCCTCGACTCCGGTGCGGGCGACTACGAACGGCTGTGGCTGGTGACGTCGTTGCGCGGCCATTGCGGCGGCACACTCGACGTACGCGTCCTCGACGACGGCGCGCACTCCGGGGACGCGGGCGGCGTCGTGCCCTCTACGTTCCGCGTCCTGCGCCACCTGCTGGACCGCCTGGAGGACAGCGGGACCGGCGAAATGCGGGTGCGGGAGCTGCACTGCGAGGTGCCTGACGAGCGCCGCGCCCAGGTCGCCGAGGCGGCGGCCCTCCTCGGCGACCAGGTCTGGCAGCGCTTCGACTGGCACGAGGGCGAGACCGGCCACCGCGCCGGGCCCGTCACGCACGACCCCGAGGAACTGCTGCTCGCCCGCGCCTGGCGCCCGAGCCTGGCCGTCACCGGCGCGGACGGGCTGCCCCCGGTCGCGTCGGCCGGCAACGTGCTGCGCCCGCACACCAGGGTCAAACTCTCGCTCAGGCTGCCCCCGTTGACGGACAGCGCGAAGGCGCTCGCGGAGGTCGCACGCCTCCTGGAGGACGCGCCCCCGCACGGCGCGTCCGTCCGCTTCACGCCCGACCGGGTCCTGGCCGACGGCTGGCACGCCCCGCCCGAGGAGCCCTGGCTGCGCGAAGCGCTGTCCGCCGCGAGCCGCGCCTGCTTCGACGGAGCGGACGCGGCCCGCATCGGCCAGGGCGGCACGATCCCGCTGATGGGCCAACTGAGCCGACAGTTCCCCGAGGCCCAGTTCCTGGCCTGCGGAGTCCTCGGCCCGGGCGCGAACGCCCACGGCCCGAACGAGTCGTTGCACGTGCCGTACGGGCAGCGGCTGACGGCGTGTCTGTCGTTGGCGGTCAACGCGTTCGCGCTGCGGCCGGGTGGCTGCGCCGCTGACTGAGGGCCGCATCGCGGCGGGACCGGCCAAGTTCGCCGAACACGGTGTGGGCGTGGAGACCTGTCTCATCGGCCTCGACGGAAGTGACAACGTGGAAGCCGTCGTCGGCAGCGCGCTGCGCGCCCACCCGTGGGAGTGCGTCACCCTCGGCGGCGGCCTGCGCCACTCCGACGGTCAGGCCGAACCCCGTGAGCAGATCGCCAACTTGGTCCGGCGCTACGCGCCCGCCGCCCGCTGGATCGAGTGAGGTGGCACCCTCACCACCTCACCGTCCGGGAACGTGACCGCGACCCGGCCGTCCGCGTCCACCGCGCACTCGATGGCCTCCCGCAGCGCCCTCGGGTGCGCCGCGTCGCGGGTGAGGGCCACCAGGGACACGTGGACGGTGGTGCCGCCGGGGTGGGGGAGTGAGCGCAAGTACGGGGCCGCCGAGTGGGGGCCGAAGGCGTTCGCCGCCACCTCACGGGCGATCCCGGCGTCCGTGTCCCAGCCGTGCAGGGCGACCATCGCGCTCGTCAGCCCCGATTCGGTGCGTGCCAGGGACCAGCCCGGCCCCTGGTCGGCGTGCGGCCGCACGGTGTCGGCGACCGCGTGCCCGCCCTCGCGGACGGTGACGCCCGCAGGGGCCCGCACCCGGTGCACCCGCAGCTCCCAGGGGCCGTGCAGTACGCTCGTCGACTCGATCGGGAACCCTGCGTCACTGCCCGGGAGTTGGGCGTAGTGGCGGGACGACGCGCGGCGTCCCTCGCACGCGAGGGGGTGGATGCGGCGGCGGCGCGACGGGGTGCCGTCCGGGGCGAGCAGCGCGATGTGGTTGTCGACGGTGCGGGACCAGGCGTGCGGGGCGGACTCGGGGGCGGTCGCGGTGGAGTAGGCGAGCTTGGCGTAGTGCGGGTCGTCGTCGGCAGGGCCGTCGAGCGGGTTGTGGTCGCTGCCGTGGTTGACCAGGCGGACGATGCCGTCGTGCGGGGTGCCGTGCAGCAGCCAGCCCGGTGCGGGAAGGGCCGTGTACTGCGTCTCCCGCTCCACGGGCAGGGCGAGTTCCCGGTCGGTCCACACCGGGTGCTCGGCGGGCAGCAAAAGTCCTAGGAAGCCCTTGCTCGACCAGTACGGTGAGGCAGGACCCGAGTACGCCTGTGTGGTCGGCAGATGCGTGCCGTACCAGCCCAGGGGCTGGAGCCCCCGCTCGTCCGGTACGCCGCGCTCCGCGAAGTGCCGCGCCGTGCCCGAGGCCAGACGCCGTGTCAGGCCCGGAGCGAGAGGCGTGCAGTCGGCCAGCGCCCCCAGCCAGACGGGCGCCGTCGCCGCCATGCGGTACGTCAGCGAACGCCCCTGGTGGACCGGCGCGCCGTCCGCGCCGAAGAACTGCGGGTACGTCTCCAGGAACAGCGAGAGCCGCTCCCGGTAGGCCTTCGCGCGGCCGCCGTCGCCGTCCGGGCCCGCGATCCTCGCCCACAGCAGCGGGTACAGGTGCAGCGCCCAGCCGACGTAGTAGTCGAAGTTGCGGCCGTCGCCGTCGCTGTACCAGCCGTCGCCGACGTACCAGTCCTCGATCCGGTCGAGGCCGCCGTCGATGTCGCTCTGGCTGTACGGGGCGCCGACCGAGGCCAGGAACTGCTCCGCCACCACCTGGAACAGGCGCCAGTTGTTGTCCCACGTGCGGGCGCCGACGAAGCCCGAGAGCCAGTCGACCACCCGTTCCTGGGCCCGGCTGTCGAGCCGGTCCCAGATCCAGGGGCGGGTCTCGTGCAGGGCGATGGTGATCGAGGCGGCCTCCACCATCTGCTGGGAGCAGTCCGTGAGTTCGGGCCAGGCCTCCGCGTGGTCACGGTCCGTGCCCGTTGTCAGACCCTGCGTATATCTTTCGATCAGGTGGGAGATGGCCGGGGCCTCGGTCCCGTTCCCCGTCCCTGTCGTGTCCGTGCCCGCGCCCGCGATCCGGAATGAGGCCAGCAGAAATGTCCGAGCGAACCCTTCGAGCCCGTCAAGCACCACCCCCGACCAACTGCCCCGCCCCGGGAGCCGGTACTGCGCGAAACCAGGCGTCGCGTAGGGGACGAGCGCCGCCAACTGCCGGTCGGCGAGGGCCTCCCAGTGCGCCCGGGTCCACCCCGTCAGCGGGGAGCGGACGCGGTCGGTGGGCGGCAGGGAGAGGTACGGGGCGGGCATGGCGGCTCGACGGCTCCTCGGTCGGGGCGGGCGGGGCGGAGGGCTGTTCTCCGGGGTGCTGTACGGGGCTGGTTGCTGTACGGGGCGCTCTACGCGAGGTCGGCGGTGTGCGTGTGGCCGCGCGAGCCCCCGACACGCACCGTGACCACCGGGCGACGGCCCGGCGACACGGAGACCGTGTCGTCGGCGCGGACCACGCGGCGTACAGGGAAGGGGAGTTCGACGGTCAGCGTGGTCCCGGTGCGGCCGGGGTCGGACACGGCGACGGTGATGCCCTCGTCCCGGCGACGGACGAGCACGGTGCCCGGGCCGTCGGCACGCAGCCCGTCGACGGATCCCGCCGCCCAGAAGTGCGCGGCGAGGAGCCCGACCCGGGGTGACTCGACGGCCTGGACGGTCGCGCCGTTCGTGAGGACGCGCACAGGGGTGGAGCGGGACCAGGCGGCGGTCGCGGCTGCCGTCGCGCCCGGCAGCAGGACGTAGGCGTAGGAAGCGGATGCGGGGGAGGGGCCGTGATCGAACCAGAGGGTGGCGTAGCGCCGGGTGACCGGGGTGGTGGAACCGCCGGTGTCCGCGCCGGTGTTCAGGGAACGCCAGGCTCCGGTGCGTTCCTCGCGCAGCGCGCGCAGGGGCCCGCCGGCCGGGAAGACGTAGCCTCCCGTGCCCTCGAGGTGCGCCCAGCGCGCGTCGGCGAGCCGCGCCGACCAGCCCGGCTCGCTCGACTGCGGGCGGCCGTCAACGGTGAGCCGGGGAGCGCCGTCGGCGTGCAGATTCCGGTTCTCCACGACGGTCTCGACGGTGCGGCCGTCGCTCGCGGTGATGCCCGCGCCCAGCGCGACGACCGCGTTGTCGAGGAAGAACCAGGCCTTCTTGGCGCGCAGCGTCGACCCGTCGGCGATCAGGTCCATCGCCGCCGCCCCGTACCGGGAGTCGAGCACGGCGCCGCCCGCAACGGCGTTCTTCGGGCGGAAGGTGCCGGTTCCCGGGGCGGTGCCGAGGTCGGCACGCGTGCGTGTGTCCACGGTGGTTCCCGGCAGCCGGTAGGGGTTCACCGTCGGCCAGAAATTGTCACCGAAGGCATCGAGATCGTCGCCGTCGTACAAGTACGTCATGCCGTCGCCCGTGTACCAGCCGTGCAGGTTCTCGCCGTTGCCCGCCTCGTACGCCGCGATGCGCTTGGAGGACAACGACAGGGCGCACGACCAGCCGGGCCGCCGGTGCACCACACGGTCCATGTCGGCGAACACGTAGTGGCCGTTGAGCCGCTCCGCGGGGCGCACCGCCGTGTCCGCCAGGAGGGCCTTCGCGCGGGCCAGGGCGGGCACGCCGACGAGCCGCAGGTACGGGGTGTCACGGTTGCGCAGGATCCAGCCCTTGACGGTCGAGCGCCAGCGGTCCGCGTACGACTGCGGGGCGCCGTCGGCCAGTTGGAGGATGTACGAGGCGGTGGCCGCCCCGTCGGTGTGGTCGCGGGCGCGTTCGCGCGAGACGGCTCGGCCGCGCAGCGCGTCCATCATCACGCCGTCGAACAGCACGGGCACGAAGGAGCGCTCGACCGCCTCGTACAGCACCTTCACCGACGGGTCGGTGACGGACCACTGCGAGTCGGCGAGCAACGCGATCAGCTGTCCCGCGCTGCCGAGCAGGACGCCGCCGTAGGTGCCGGTGTAGGCGACCGAGGAGTGCTGGACGAACGAGCCGTCCTCGTAGAAGCCGTCGCCCGAGGTGACGTACTGGAACAGGCTGTTCTTGCCGTCGTCGCGTACGTCCGAGAGGCCGTCGCGGGCCAGCGCGACGACATCCGGGTCACCGGCGAGCAGTCCGCGCAGGGCGACGATGACGGCCTTGTCGGCCCGGTTGGCGCCCGTCTCCGACAGCGTGGGGGAGTTGGTGCGCCGGTCCGCGTCGGGGACGAACCTGGCGACCGTCTTGAGGTACGCGGTCAGGTCGTCGGCGGGGAGGTGGGCGCGCAGCAGGACAGATGTGTCGAGCAGCGCGCGTGGTGCGCCGATCTCCCAGAACCACCAGTTCCCGGACTCGGAACGCGTGTCGTTGTAGCCGGTGGTGTGCAGGAAACGCAGCGCGTCGAGGAGCGCGCCGCGCACGGCCGTGTCGTCGGTGAGGGAGGTGCCGGGGGTCGCCCAGGCCGTGGCGAGGGTGCGCAGCCGTGTGTAGCTCTGGCCGAACATGCCCGGGTCGGTGGCCGGGGCCAGGTCCGACCACAGGGCCTTGCGTCCCGCGGAGCGGTCGAGCTTGTCCCACCAGTCGGCGGCCTGCTTGTCCAGGGCGGCGAGCGCGGCGGCGACATCGGGGTCGTCCGGGTCGACGTCGTCGCCGGTGAGCTGCTGGGCAGCGCGCGCGAGCAGCGGCTCGTAGGGGTCCTCGGCCGCGGCGGCGGCCACGGCGCCGAGACCGAGGGGAAGTGTCGTCGCCACGGCACCCGTGCCCATGAGGGCGAGGGTGCGGCGTCTGCTCAGCTGCATGGTCGGTGTCCGCCCTTCGGTTCAGTCGCTCAGAGTGGCAGGGTCGACGGACGGTTTCGGCAACCTGAGGGCGGCGAGTTCCGCGCGCCCCTGCGCGTCGATCGGGAAGGCCCATGTGGCGACGAAGAAGTCGGTGAGGTCGCGCTCGGCGACACGGCTCGCGTAGGTGGCGAGGGCCCGGTAGCGCTTCGCGGAGTCCGAGGAGTCCGACTGCGGGTTCTCCTCGCGCACCAGCCGGTGCAGCCGCGGCCAGAACGAGTCTCCGAACGCCAGCTCCAGCTGTCGCAGCGGAACCAGCTTCTCGTACGCCCCGAAGGACTTCTCGTAGGTGAGCCCGTCCGTGCCGAACTTGGCGCGGGCCGACTGGAAGGGGTTCAGCCCTGTCGCTGCGTCGACGGTCAGCAGGTTGGATGGCTGCCCCAGGGCCCGCTGTACGGCCAGGGAGTAGATGTTCACGGTGACCTCGGTCATCCCGCCGGGCTTGTACGCGAACTGCTGATGCAGATGGCCGAGTTCGTGATAGAGGCCCCAGCCGCGGGTGCGCAGCCCCTGCACCGTCGTGGCCCGGTCGAGGTAGGCGCGCGGGAAGCCGTTGTAGCCGTGCGTCGCGTACGCGCCGACACCGGACGGCACCACCGACACCTCGGTGAAGTGGTAGCCGCCCGCTTTGGGCCGGTGCACGGGCTTGGAGCCGTCGAGACCGCTGATCGCCGACTCCGCGTCGATGATCTGCTCAAGGAGACGCAGCAGCTCCGCGTGGTTCTCGTCGCGGTAGAGGAGGGCGCCGTCGCGGGTCAGCGTCACGATCGAGCGCGGGCCGTGCAGCTCCACGACCGGCACATCGGTCATGGTGTCCAACTGCCGCTGGTAGTCGGCCTCTTCGGTGCTTCCGAGCGTGAAGACCGGCATGGGCACGCTGCCGCTCTTGAACGCCGTGGTGGCTCTCTCCCCGTTTCCCTCCAGGGAGAAGTAGACGGGGCCGCCGTGCGGGTCGGTGACCGTGTTGGCGCCGGCCTTGAGCGGGTAGCGGCGCGGAGCGGTCAGGGTGGCGTAGTAGTCCCACCGGCCGATCCACATGGTGGGCAGCACGCCGTCGTGGGGCTGCACTTCGAGGCGCAGCGGGGTGCCGGCCGTGGCGTAGCGGCCCGTCGGCTGGAACTCGGAGGCGCGCAGGGCCTGCCCGAGGCGCAGTCGTTCGGCCTCGGCGGACGGGCGGGCGGTCAGGCGCACCGTCGCGGCGGCGGCGGAGGTGGCGGCCCGTGCGGAGCCCGCGCCGAGGGTGAGTGCGAGGCCGCCGGCGGCTCCTGCACCGGCCAGCGCGGTGAGCACGGTGCGCCGCCCCGGCCCGGGACGGGCGTCGGGCCGGTCGGCGGTGGCGTGGTCGTGGGACATGTCGGCAGGGCGCATGCAGGGACTCCCCAGGGGACGAAGGACGTCGGAAGGATGAGTGGGTGGTGCGTGCGAACTGCGCGCCAGCATGTAAGCGTTTGCTGTCGGGTGGCAAGGTGCTGGCGCGATTTTCTGCTCGTTACTACGTCAAGAAGCCCTGAACCACGCAGGATTGCGCAGCCGGGAGCGGTTCGACGGTACTGCGACGGCTGCGGCTGCGGCCGCGGCTCAGGTCTGCCGACGGCTTCCGCGGCCGCGCGGCGTCGCTGCCAGGGGAGCCACGGAGTCGCGGACCACGATGTGCGTGCCCAGACGCAGCGCGCCGGTCGTGGGGGCACGCCAGTCGTCCTCGTCCCCGCCGTTGAGGGCGACGCGCACGGCCTGTCGGCCCATCTCCTCCAGCGGGATACGGACCGTCGTCAGACGGGGCCGCAGTTCCTGGGCGACCGGGATGTCGTCGTAGCCGACCAGCGACACGTCCTGCGGCACACGGAGCCCGGCCTCCTCCAGCGCCTGCGCGGCCCCCGCGGCGACGATGTCGTTGGCCGCGAAGACGGCAGTGAACTCCGGTCCGTCCCGCAGCAGTTCCCTCATGCGCCGGTATCCGAAGGACCGGCCGAAGGCGCCCGGCTGCTCCAGCTCGGGGACCCGGTCGATGCCGCGCAGTTCGAGCGCGCGCCGGTGCCCGGCGAGCCGGTCGCGCGCCGTCGACAGGGCGGGCGGGCCGCCCAGGTAGAGGATCCGCCGGTGCCCTCGGGTGATCAGATGGTCGGTGATGGCGAACGCGCCGCCCTCGTTGTCGTACTCCACGTCCACGGTCGGCACACCAGCGCCCAGCGAGGGACGCCCGCACAACACGAGCTTGGCGCCGTCCGCGGCCAACTCATGGGCCCTGCGCGACAGTTCAGCGCGGTAGTCCGGGTCGTCGACGCTCCCGCCGACCAGCACCACCGCGTCCGCCCGCCGCTCGTGCATCAGCTCGATGAAGGCCAGCTCGCGCTGCGGATCGCCCTGTGTGCAGCACACCAGGCACAGCCGGTCGCCCGCCGTCGCCTCGCGTTCGACGCCGCGCGCGATGTACGCGTAGAACGGGTCGATCAGCTCGCTCACGATGATGCCGACCGTGCGCCCGGAACTGCCGGCGAGGGCGCGGGCATGGGCGTTGGCCACGTAACCCAGTTCGCGCGCCGCCGCCTCGACGCGCTCGCGGGTGGCGGCGGCGACCGGGTAGTTGCGGTTCATCACACGGGAGACGGTGGCCGTGGAGACACCGGCGTGCTTGGCGACGTCGACCACCGTCGCGCGGCGCTGCTCCCGGTGACCGGAGCCGCCGGGCGCCGTCGATCGCTGCCGGGCCATCCGGCCCACCCCCTGGTGATCCTGCCGTCCCGTTCCTGCTCCGCCCGCCCCAGAGCTTATGCCGTGCGGCGTGGGTCCGGTCACGCGATGTGCTCCAAGTCGTCGAGGCGGACGGGGTGGTCGAGCGGGGCGCCGTGCGCGTACCGGGTGAGCTCGTCGACGGCGAGTGCGCCGAGCCGTCCCACCTCGTTGCCCTGGGCGCCCGCCATGTGCGGCGTGATGAGGACGTTGGGCAGGTCCCACAGCGGGTGGTCGGCGGGCAACGGCTCCGGGTCCGTCACATCGAGCACGGCGTCGATGCGTCCGCTGACCAGGTGCTCGACCAGGGCCTCGGTGTCCACGAGGGGCCCGCGGGCGGTGTTCACCAGCAGGGTGCCAGGGCGCAGCAGGTCCAGGCGGCGGGCGTCGAGCAGCTGCCGGGTCTCGTCGGTGTCGGGCGCGTGCAGGGTGACCACGTCGCTCGCGGTGAGCAGGGTGTCCAGGTCGGTGCGGGTGACGCCGAGCAGGACGGCCTCGGTGTCCTCGATGTACGGGTCGTACAGGAGGACCTCGACGTCGAGCGAGCGCAGCAGCCGCACCACCCGGCGGCCGACGTGCGAGGCGCCGACGACGCCGACGGTGAGACCGCGGGTGCCGACCCAGTGGTGCCGGTCCAGGTCGGCGTCGGTGCGGTGGGTGCGCCGTGTGCGGAAGAGATGGGCGAGCGGGAAGGCCCGTTTGGCGCCCATGATGATCGCCGCGAGGGTGAACTCGGCGACCGGCACGGCATTGGCGGCGGCGGCCGACGACACCGCGATACCCCGCTCGTAGGCCTCCCGCCCCAGGAAGGGCTTGACGGTGCCGGCCGCGTGGATCACCGCGCGCAGCCGGGGCGCGCCGTCGAGCACGGTGGTGTCGATGGGCGGGCAGCCCCAGCCGGTGAGCAGCACCTCGCACTCGGCGAGGGCGGCGCGCGCCTGCGGGCTGGCGAACTCGCGCAGTACGTGCGGCGGCCGGATGTCGGCCGTGTCCTCGAGCCGGACCCGTACGGCGGGAGGGAAGACGTCGTCGACGACCGAGGAGTGCATCGCCAGCACCGTTCGGGGCCGCCGAGGGGGCGGTGTGGTGCCGGTGGCCGCGACCTCGGCCGACACCTGGTCAGTGGTACGCACCCTGCCTCCGGACAGTAAACGTGTTCTATCAGGTGACCGAACGCTAAGGATGTCTCCGTGCGATCGTCAACCCAAAGTCCAGAACAGATCGGCGAGTTGGCACGTCACGGACCCAAATCCCGTTCAGAAGCGCCGCATTGGAGAGGGGAATCCATGCAGGCTCAGCCCGCATCTCTTGACGGCAGGGTTAAACGCTTACTAACTTGCCGCCGCAGTAACGCAGTTTCTTGCGTCACCCGGCCGAACAGGACCGCCCCATGACTGCTTCCGCGCCACCCTCAGCCGAACCCGGCACCCTGCGCAGATCCCTCTGGCAGCGCGTCAAGCGCGACAAGGTGATGCTGCTGCTCTGCCTGCCCGGCTTCCTGTACTTCGTGGTGTTCCACTACGTGCCGCTGCTCGGGTACATGGTGGCCTTCCAGGACTACCAGCCCTACCTGGGCTACATGCACAGCGCCTGGACGGGCTTCGCCAACTTCGCGAGCGCCTTCGCCGACCCCGCCTTCTGGTCGGCGACGGGCAACACGCTGGAGATCGCCCTCGTCCAACTGGTCCTGTTCTTCCCCGTGCCGATCGGGCTCGCGCTGCTGCTCAGCAGCATCGTCAGCGACAAGCTGCGGCGCTTCGTGCAGAGCGTCGTCTACCTGCCGCACTTCATCGGCTGGGTCATCATCGTCTCGATCTTCCAGCAGATCCTCGGTGGCGCCGGGGTGGTCCCCGACCTGCTCGAAGCGGTCGGCCTGCCGCACTACGACATGATGACCGACCCGAACGCGTTCCCCTGGCTGCTCGCGCTGCAGGTCATGTGGAAGGACGCCGGCTGGGGCACCATCATCATCCTCGCCGCGCTGCTCAACATCGACCGCGGCCTGTACGAGGCGGCGGCCATGGACGGCGCGGCACGATGGCGCCGGTTCTGGCACGTGACGCTGCCCGGCCTCGCCCCGGTCCTGGTGCTGCTGCTGATCCTCAACCTCGGCAACATCCTCACCGTCGGCTTCGAACAGATCCTGCTGCAGCGCGACGCCGTCGGCCCCGACGCCGGCGAAGTGCTCGACACCTACGTCTACTTCCACGGCATCAAGGACAACCAGTGGGGCACCGCGGCCGCCGTCGGCCTGGTGAAGGCGGTCATCGGCACGGTCCTGGTCATCGGGGCCAACAAGTTCGCCCACCGGCTCGGACACGAAGGGGTGTACAGAGGTGCTGACCGCTGAGACGACCGCCGTGCGGACGGGCCGCAAGGCCACGCCCGCCGCAGAGGACACCCGGCACGGCGAACTCCGCCCGTCGGGCGCCCGCCCGCCATGGATGGAGCGGCCCACCAGGCTCGGCCTCACCCTCAAGGGCATCGCCCTGGTCGTCGTGGTGGCCCTCGTCGCGTACCCGCTGCTCGGTGTGATCGGGACGAGCTTCGCCTCGCAGACCGACATCATCCACGCCAACGGCCTCGTCCTGTGGCCCGACCACCCCAACCTCGACGCCTACCGCACCGCCTTCACCGGGGGCCGTGTCACCCGCGCCCTCTTCGTGAGCATCGCGGTCACACTCGCGGGCACTGTGTGCAGCCTGCTCGCCACCATCGGCATGGCGTACGGCCTGTCGCGCCGCGGCATCGTCGGCGGCCGCTTCCTGTTGATGACGGCCCTGTTCACAATGCTGTTCAACGCGGGCGTCATCCCCAACTTCCTGCTGGTCAAGGAGCTGGGCCTCTACAACACCTTCGCCGCCCTGGTCCTGCCGACGATGGTCAGCGCGTTCAACCTCGTGGTGATGCGGGCGTTCTTCATGAACCTGCCGGAGGAGCTGTACGACGCCGCGAAGGTCGATGGCGCGGGCGACTTCCGCACCCTGATACAGGTCGTGCTGCCCCTGTCGAAGGCGGTCATCGCCGTCGTCGGCCTCTTCTACGCGGTCGCCTACTGGAACGCGTACTTCAACGCCCTGCTCTACCTCGGCGACAACGACAAGTGGCCGCTGCCCATGGTGCTGCGCACCTTCATCCTCCAGGGGCAGAACCTCGACACCGCCGCGGCCGGTGAGGCGATAGCCCCGCAGCAGGCCGTGCAGATGGCCGTACTCGTGATCGCGGTCGTGCCGATCCTGCTCGTCTACCCGTTCCTCCAGCGCTACTTCACCAAGGGCGTCCTCACCGGCGCCGTCAAGGGCTGACAGGCCCCCAGGGCCCCGCACACCGGCCGCCACCCCCCGACTTCCCGTGTGCCCCTTCACGTTGAGGAGACTTCGCATGCCCGGCACCACGACCATGAACCGCCGCACCCTGCTCCGCTGGGGTGCGGGCGCCGGGCTCGGCGTCGCCGCCGCGCCCCTGCTCGCCGCGTGCGGCGACGGCGGCACGGCCGCCAAGGCGGAGGCCAAGAGCGCCAAGCTGCTGCCCGCCACGGCCATCCGCAACATCGGCATCGAGGCCGACCTGCCCGGCACCGCGGCGGGTGTGCCCAGCGCGTTCCTGAAGTACCCCACCGAGATGGCCCGCGCCACCAAGGGCACCCCGCTCAAGGGGGCCAAGAAGATCACCGCGGTCACCGAGACCTTCGCTCCGCTGCCCCCGGATCGCGGCAGGAACGCCGCCTGGCGAGAAATAGAGAAGCTGCTCGGCACCAAGGTCGACTTCACGGCCGTGCCGGCCGACGACTACCCGGCGAAGTTCTCCACGATGGTCGCCGGTGACCAGCTGCCCGACATCTTCATGTACCCGGAGACCGGCGGTGTCGACAACAAGGCGGCCTTCCTCGCCTCCACCTGCGCGGACCTCACCCCGTACCTCGCAGGCGACAAGGTCAAGAAGTACCCCAACCTGGCGGCGATCCCTCAGTACGCCTGGCAGGAGGCCATCTTCGGCGGCAAGCTCTACGGCATCCCGATCGCCCGCTCCGGCAGCGGCGGCGCCGGCTTCTACCGCGCGGACCTGTTCAAACAGGCGGGCGTGGACAGCCTCGACGACATCGACAGCCTGGAGCGGCTCGTCGAACTGGCCAAGGAGCTGACCGACACCAAGAAGAAGCAGTACTTCTTCACGGGCGGCAGCATGAACCTGCTCGCCATGTCGGCCGGCGCCCAGTACTTCTGGACGCACGACACCAAGTCCGGCACGTGGACGTACCAGTTGGAGGACGAGGCCTACCGGCACGCCATCGAGACGGCCGCGAAGCTGTACAGGGCGGGCTGCTTCTACCCCGGCACGGTGCAGATGTCGGGCGCCCAGAAGGCGCAGTACACCGACCTGTTCAAGAACGGCAAGGCCGCGTACGTGTACGACGGCGTGCCCTCCTACCTCACCACCGGCACCGGCTACGTCGATGCGATGTCGGCCATCGACAAGTCCTTCGACGTCCGCCCGATGGTGCCGGTCGGCAAGGACGCGGTCGTCTGGAGCGACAACCCCGTCCTGGAGAACTGCCACATCACCAAGGCGAGCCACGGCCGCGTCGAGGAGATCCTGCGGCTCACCGACTTCGCCGCCTCGCCCTTCGGCTCGCTCGAGTACACCCTCATGAACTACGGCGTCGAAGGCACCGACCACAAGCGCGACAAGCACGGCACCCCGGTCCTCACCAAGCAGGGCACGCAGGACGTCACCGTGCCCTGGACCAAGCTGGCCTCGGCCGCCCCCGCCTTCTTCAGCGCGACACACCCCGATGCGGCCCGCTACGCGCACGAGGCGTACACCAAGCTCATCCCGATGCTCGTCGAGGACCCCACACGGGGCTACACCTCTCCCACCTGGGACTCCAAGGGGCTCGGCAGCCTGTACACGATCCACCTCGACGGCGTGAAGGACCTCGTCACCGGGCGCAAACCGCTCTCGTCCTACGACGCCCTGGTCAAGAAGTGGCGCAACGCGGGCGGCGACACATGCCGCGCCGAGTTCAAGCAGGCCGCCGAGCAGAGCGGGAAGAAGGGGACCAAGTGAGCACCAGCAGACGCACGTTCCTCACCGCCGCGACCGGCGCGGCGGTCGCCGTCCCCCTGTTCGGCGCCCCGGCAACCGCCGCGGGCTTCGACCCCCGCCCCGGCTCCGACGGTGTCGGCGACCCACTGTTCCCGACGCTCGGCAACGGCGGCTACCAGGTCGTCCACTACGACCTCACCTTCGACTTCACCCCGGGCACCTACGACTTCACCGCCTCGGTGACCCTGCACGCCCGGGCCACGCACGACCTGTCGGCCTTCAACCTCGACACGGACGGACACACCATCGACTCCGTCACGGTCGAGGGACGCCAGGCACGCACCGACCTCACCCTCGGCCAGTCCGGCCAGGAACTGACCGTCACCCCTGCGGCCCCGCTCCACAAGGGCACCCCGTTCACGACCACCGTCCGCTACCACGGCAACGGCAAGGCACCACGCGCCGGCCTCACCGGCTGGCGCTTCGGAACGGACGGCGGATTCGTCTCTGCCGTGCAGTCCTCGCGCGCCGACACGTTCCTGCCGTGCAACGACACCCCGTCCGACAAGGCCACCTGGGCCTTCCACATCACCGCGCCCAAGGGCTACGTCGCCGCGGCCAACGGCGAGTTGACGGGCCAGGACCGCCGCGCAGACGGCTCCACCGTGTGGCACTTCGCGCTGCGCGAGCGGATGCCCACCGAGCTCCTCGGCATCGGCGTCGTCAAGGGGACCTATCTGTACGGCAGTTCACACACCGGACTGCCATTGCGGCACATCGTCCCGCAGGGCCGTGAGGACTTCTTCGCACCGATCGTCGACCGCACCCCGGACCATCTCACCTGGCTGGAGGCGAAGTTCGGCCGGTACCCGTTCTCCGTCTACGGCCTGCACATCTACGACGGGTACACCGACGCCCTGGAGAACTCGACGCTCACCCTGATGGGCACGAGCTGGTTCAAGGACGACGCGAACGGCAACCCCACGTACGAGAACACCATGGTCCACGAGCTGACCCACCAGTGGTTCGGCGACAGTGTCACCCCGCACGACTGGCAGCAGGCCTGGCTCAACGAAGGGCCCGCGGTGTACTACGCCGCCCTCTACAGCGAGGAGCGGGGCTGGTCCCGGATGGCCGACAAGATGAAGGCCACGTACGACAAGCTGGACGCGATCCGCGCGAGCGACGGCCCACCCGGGCTGCCCAAGGCGCTCGGCGGCACCAACATCTACGACGGTGGCGCCCTCGTCCTTTATGCGCTCCAACTCCACGTGGGACAGAAGAAGTTCGACCGGGTGATGGGGTTGTGGCCGCGGCGCTTCAAGGACCGGACCGTCACCAGCGAGGACTTCATACGGCACGCCGTCGATGTGACGGGGGACCGGGGGGTCGATCCGTTCCTGCGGGACTGGCTCTTCGGCGCGAAGAATCCGCCGCTGACCGGGGTTGCCGATTAAGCCCCCCACTGCGCATCTCACCTCAACGAGAGGAAGACACCGTATGAGATCGGCCCTACGCGCCACCGTCACGTCGTTGCTGTCCGCCGCGGCGATGGGACTCAGCCTCCTGTCCGCACCGGGCGCGACCGCGGCCGACACGGCGGTCCTGCACGCCGCGCCCCACGGCTCCGGCTCCGCGTGCACCCGAGCCACCCCCTGCTCGCTCGACGGCGCCCGCGACGTGGCACGGTCCGTCACCGGCGAGCACGTCCGCGTGGAACTCGCCGACGGTACCTACGCGTTGAGCCGCCCGCTCGACCTCGGCGCCAAGGACTCCGGTGTCACCTGGGCCGCCGCGCCCGGCGCCCGCCCCGTCCTCTCCGGAGGTCGCGCGATCACCGGCTGGTCCACCAACGCCGACGGCACCTGGACGGCGCGGGTCCCGGAAGGTGTCACCCCGCGACAGCTCTTCGTCGACGGCGTACGTGCCGTCCGCGCGCGCGGCGACGCCTGCGCCGCCTCCGTGTGCGACGCCACCAAGACGGGCATGACCGGCGCCGAACGCACCGGCATCAACCAGTGGGAACGGCCCACGGACGCCGAGGCCGTCATCCGGGTGCGCTGGCGCAACTACCACTGCCGGATCGCCTCCGTCAGCGGCGACCTCATGACGTTCGCCCAGCCCTGCTGGACCAACTCCTCCTCCGGCACCGGCCGCACCGGACCCTCCTGGGACAGCACCACCGTCGACTCCAACCGCTACGCGAAGGTGTCCTACTTCGAGAACGCCCCCGAACTCCTCGACAAACCAGGCGAGTTCGTGTGGGACTCGACCGCGCGGACCGTCACGTACCTGCCCCGCGAGGGCGAGAACCCGCGCCGCTCCCAGGCGGTCACCCCCGCCACGGAAGGGCTCGTGAACCTCGACGGAGCCCACGACGTCCGCATCAGCGGCATCGGCTTCGCGTACGCCGCCTACCGCCAGCCCGACACCGACGAGGGCTACGCGGGCACCCAGTCCGGACTCACACTCACCGGAGCCACAGGCCCCGTCGACCACGCCGGCCGGCACTACACCAAGCCCGCCGCCGCGCTCACCGTCCGCGGCGGCCGGGACGTGGTCGTCGACGACGCCACGTTCACCCGGCTCGGCGGCGCGGGTGTGATCTTCGAGCGGGGCACCCAGGACTCCACCCTCACCCGCTCCCGCTTCACCGACCTGTCCTCCGGCGCCGCCTACATCGGCGACACGGAACCCCGGCCGAGCGCCGAACTCACCGGCGCCCGCAACACGGTGTCGTACAACACCGTCCGGCACACCGGCGTGGAGTACACGGACGCCGTCGGCATCTGGGCGGGCTACGAGGCGGACACCACCATCGACCACAACACCCTCGAAGACCTGCCCTACTCCGGCATCTCCGTCGGCTGGGGCTGGAACCAGCCCGAGGTCCAGAAGTCCGTCCTGCGCGACAACCGCATCACGAACAACCGGATCATCAACGCGATGCGGGTCGCCTACGACCAGCACGACGGCGGCGCCATCTACACCCAGGGCGCCCAGCCCGGCACCGTGATCTCCGGGAACTACCTCAACCGCAGCGCGTACGGGAACACCGAGCGCGACGGCAACGGCATCTACCTCGACGAGCAGTCCAGCCACATCACCGTCACCCGCAACGTACTGACCCGGCTCGGCTACAAGTGGGTCTCCAACTGGGCGGACTACGGCATCGACAACCACGCAAGCGACAACTGGACCGACACCGACGCCCCCGCCCTCGGAGGCACCGGCTCGACCATGACCGACAACCACACCAAGCTCGACCGGCTGCCCGCCGAGGCGCTGAAAGTGGCGGGTTCGGCGGGCGCCGCCCCCCACGGCAAGGTCGAACAGCTCCGCCGTGACCTCGCCCGCACCGGCACCGCCACCCAGTCCTCCACGGACGGCACCGCCACCGCGGCGCGCGCGACCGACGGTGACACCTCCACCGACACCCGCACACAGTCCGAGCCGGGCGCCTGGTGGCAGGTCGACCTCGGCGCCGTCCGGCACATCGGCCAGGTCGAGGTCTGGAACGACACGTCGACGACAACAGGCGACTTCGACGTACAGCTCGCCAAGTCGGCCGACTTCTCCGACGCGACGACCGCACACATCACGGGCAAGGCCCTGCGCCCCACCCTCCTCGACACCAACGCCGAGGCACGCTACGTCCGCATCAAACTGAAGGACACGGGCAGAGTGGGCCTGAGCCACGTGCTGGTGCATCCCTGACGAGCCTGATGGGGGCGTAGCCCCGACAGCGCTTTCCGAACTCAGACCTTCGGCGGCTCCCCGGAGGCGCCCCTGAGTTCCCACGCCGCGACGTCCTGATACCGCCTCGGCGCGGGGCCGTTCCCGGGAGTGCTGGCGACCAGGTGGAGGCGGAGCGGGCGCCAGCTGCGGCCCGTGAAGCCGTCGAGCGCGGCGGCCGCCTCCGGGACGGACGTCGTGTCGTGGCGGCGGGCGCGGGCCAGCGTCAGGTGAGGTCTCAGCGGGCGCTCAGGGAAGTCGAGCCCGCAGGCTCTGACCTGCTTGCGGACCGCTTCGGACAGCACATGCAGGACGTCCAGGTCACCTTCCACGCCGCTCCACAACACCCGGGCGTCGAAGTGGCCGCCGCCGCGCAGCGCCAACTCGGGGGAGGGCCGGGCGGTCGCGAGATCGGCGAGCGGCCGCCGGAGCCGCTCGACCGTCGACACCGGCTGCTCGCCGAGGAACGCCAAGGTGATGTGCCAGTCCTCGATGCGGTTCTGCCGCAGTCGGGGGTGTGTGGCGTAGACCGGTCGCAGAGCGTGCGCCAGTTCAGCCTTCGCGTCGTCGGGCGGGGCGAGGGCGATGAACGTGCGCAGGGTGGCGGCGGGTTCGGGCGGTTCGGTCACGTGTGCCTTCGTGTGTGTCTCGGTCGGTGGGCGGAAGGGGCCGGTCGGGGGCTCTGGAATCACGAATTATGACTCCAGAGCCGCTCGGCGCAGATGATCGGCAAGCGCCTCGGCCGCCGGCGACGCGGCGCCGTCCTTGGCCCCCCAGGCCAGCAGATGACGTCGGCGGGCCCACGGGTCCTGCAACTCGCATACGTCGAGGGGCTGGCGGGGGTCGATCGCACGACGCGGCACGACGGCGAGCCCGGCGCCCGCGGCGGCGAGGGAGACGAGGACGTTCAGGTCGGCGACGGTCGTGCGGTGGCGCACCACCGGTGCGTGCGGCCCGAGCCGCTTCTCGATCCAGCGGCGCAGCGAGGAGCCTGCGTCGAGGCCGACGAGCGGGTGCTCGGCGACCTCGCTGTACGCCAGTGAGGTCCGCCCGCCGAGGACACCTCCCGCCTGGCCGATCACGACGAGGGAGTCGTCGCCCAAGGGCTCCGTGCGCAGACCGCTGTCACCTGCCTCGTCGTCGATGACGACCCCCAGGTCCGCGTCACCGTCGGCGAGCCTTCGCACCGTGTGTGGTGTGCGGCTCTCGGACACGGTGACGTCGGTGTCCGGATGGGCGCGCAGGAACGGGACCAGGGCGTGCGGAACGAGCCGGTGCATCGCGGATCCGCCGCCCAGCAGGGTGAGTTGGGCGTTCGGCGACCGGGTGTAGCTCGCGACGGCGCTGTCGAGGCGCGCGGTCCGGTCGAGCACGTCGCGCGCGTGGCGGGCCAGCGTCGCCCCCGCGGGCGTGGGTCGTACGCCCCGGCGGCCGCGGATCAACAGCGCCACCCCGGCGTGGTGTTCCAGCGAGCGCACCCGGGCACTGGCCGATGGCAGGCTCAGGTGCATGCGCCGGGCGCCCGCCGTGATCGAGCCCTCCGTGACGATGTGGAGGAAGAGCCGAAGGTCGTCCAAGTCGTAGCGCACCGACACATCCTAGGACACCAGGCTATGGAACAGCCTTAGGCTGGGAACGTCGATGACGCATTGTGCCGCCGATCGTCGGCAGGCGATGCTCTGCGGGTGATAGAGCCTCTTCTTGTCCTGTTGGCCGGCGTCGCCGCCGGAGCCCTCAACGCCATCGGTGGCGGCGGAACCTTTGTCGCGCTGCCCGCGCTCGTCGCCGTCGGCCTGCCGCCGGTGGTCGCGAACGCGGTGTCGCGGGTCGCCCTCGTACCCGGCGCGGTCGCCAGCGCATGGGTCTACCGACGTGAACTCACCCCCGTAGGAACCGCGTCCACCAAGGCGATGACGGCGATCAGTGTGGCGGGCGGCGCCGTCGGCGCGGGGCTTCTGCTGGTACTCCCGGCCTCCTCCTTCGACGCCGCTGTGCCGTGGCTGCTCGCGTTCGCGACGGTGGTCCTGGCCTTCGGGCGCCACGTTTCGGGTGCGCTGACCCGTGTGCTGGGCCGCCCGGTCGGCATGAGTGCGCGCACCGTCCTGATCGGACAGTTCTTCCTCGGCGTGTACGGCGGATACTTCGGCGGAGCCGTAGGCATCCTGATGCTGGCGCTGTGGGGCATCGGCTTCGGGCTCGACGCCGCGGCCGGCAATCCGATGCGGGTGACCCAGCTCGCGGCCATCTACCTCAGCGCGACCGTGCTCTTCCTCCTGGCCTCGGACGCGCTGACCGCTCCGCTTCTTCTCACGGCGATGCTGGTCGGCGCGGTGGTGGGCGGCTTCGCGGGCGCCCACCTGGCCCGCCGCCTCTCGGCCCGGCTGCTGCGGGGCGTCCTGCTGACGACGGCCGTGACCACGACTGTCCTGTATTTCCTGCGCGGCTGACCAAGTGGGCTGACCAGATGGGCCGGGGGAGGGTGCCTTATGGCGGTGGCGTCCGCGGTTCGATAGAAACGGTAACCATGGAACCCCGCCCCACCGGATACACCCCCGCGGCGTACGGCGCGGTCACCGTGCTCGTCGGCGCCCGCAACGGCGCCTACCCGGGCGCCAATTCACTGCTCGTACGCGGAACGAACGCCTCGCTGGTCGTCGACCCCTCGCTGGCGCTCGTCGACGACGCGCCGCCCGCCGACCTCGTCCTCGTCAGCCACGCCCACGAGGACCACATCGCCGGCCTCGGGCGCTACGACGTGCCCGTACATGTGCACCACGGCGACCTCGACGCGCTGCGCTCGCGCGCGGCCCTCGTGTCCGCGCTCGGACTGCCCGCGGACACGGTCGACGCCGTCGACGCGGCGATGCGGGACGAGTTCCACGTAGTGGGCCGCCCGGACGCGCAGGCGTTCAAGGACGGCGCCGTGTTCGACCTGGGAGGACGGACGGTGACCGTCGTCCACCTCCCCGGACACACCGCGGGCCACAGCGGATTCCTGGTCGAACCGGACGGCTTCCTGTTCGTCGCGGACATCGACCTGACGTCGTTCGGCCCGTACTACGGCGATGTGGGCAGCAGCCTCGTCGACTTCGAGGCGTCGATGCGGCGGTGCGCGGGGATCGACGCCCGCTGGTACGGCACCGCCCACCAGAAGGGTGTGATCGAGGGAGCGGCCGAGTTCCGCCGCAGGCTCGACGCGTACGCCGGTGTGGTGGAGAAGCGGGACGCGGAACTGCTGGCCTTCCTGAGCGAGCCGCACACACCGGACGAGATCGCCGACCACCGGCTGGTGTACCGGCCGCATGTCGAGGGCGCGCACATCCGGCCCGTTGAACTGCGCACGGCGCGGCGGCACTTGGACCGGCTGATGGGTCAGGGGCGGGTCGAGGAAGCGGAGGCCGGGCGCTTCCGTGCCGCGTAGGGGCGCGGCATGGAGGGGAGTCCGCGGCGCCCCACTGACTCAGACCAGCGCCGCGACCAGCACGGCGAACGCGGCGATGATGACGGCGACGCGGACGTAGTGGTAGCGGTCCCAGCGGCTCATCTGCTCCTTCCAGTCCGCGGGCCGGTTCTCGGCGGTCCACGTCTTGCCCTGGTTGTTGATCGGGACGAGCAGCAGGAGCGACATGACCACGCTGACGATCAGCAGTGCGCCGGCGATGACGACGAGGCCCGCGCCGTCGTCCCCCCACCCCGCGACAGCCCAGATCGCGATGAGGACGAGCGACCCGATGTACCAGAACGGCATCACGGCGCCGAGCATCCGGCCCCCGTGCGAGCGGGCCTGCTGATTGGCGTCGTCGGGGAGGCCGCTGAAGATCGGGTTCATGACGAAGGCGACGGAGAACTCCACCCCCACCATCACGCCGAGAGCCACGGTGGTGAAGACCTCAAGTGCGTCGAGCATGATGACTCCTCCTGAGAAATCTAGCGGCGCTAGATTATGGGGCAACGCTAGCGCTACTGCCGCTCGATTGTCTAGCAGTGCTAGGATCGGGTCATGTCGGTACAGGAACGCAAGGAGCGCGAACGCGCGAGCCGCGAGCGCCTCATCGTGGCGACGGCCCGCGAACTCGCCGAGCAGCAGGGCTGGGACGCGGTCACCACGCGCAGGCTGGCCGAGCGCATCGAGTACAGCCAGCCCGTCCTCTACAGCCACTTCCGCGGCAAGCGGGAGATCATCGGTGCCGTAGCCCTCGATGGTGCCGCCGAGATGGCCGTGGCGGTGCGTGCCGCGACCGCCGCCGCGGAGGGGCCGCGCGCCCGGGTCACCGCCCTCGCCCGCGCCTACCTCGATTTCGCCGAGCGGAACCCGGCGCTCTACGACGCCCTGTTCCGGCTCGACGGCGGCCTGGAATTCGCACAGGAGGAGACCCCGGAACCCCTCAAGGACGCCTTCTCCGCCCTGCTGGAATGCCTTGGCGAGGTCGCGGGGGAGGGTGTCGAACCGGGCCTTTTCACCGAGCTGTTCTGGGCCTCCCTGCACGGCCTCGCGACCCTGAGTAGAGCGGGGCGACTGCCACCGGCGTACGCCGAGCAGAGGGTGGAGCTACTGGTGGACCGGCTCGCCGCGATCTGACGTGCCGGCGAACACCGTGGCCACTGTGTGAAGGCTGTCGGGGAGTCCGGTGCAGTTCGTCAACTCGGCGCCGTATGGCAGAATATGGCGGATCGCGGCTCGTTACGTGCGGTGAGACCGGCTGCGGTACCTGTCGCGCGATGAGCGTACGGGGGAGTGCACACCCCGCAGTCGGACTCTTCCCCTCCGGCCGGCCCCGCTTCCTCGAACCAGCGGGGCCGGCCGTTCCTCCCCACGCGGCTCCCGGGATGGTCTCAGCGGGCCAGTGGGTCGTCGCTGAGCGTCGTCCGCGGGGCCGGAGCCGGAGCGATCGTGCGGTACGCGGCCCGGGCGTGGGTCACGCGGGCCCACAGTGTGCCGACGAGGGTGGCGGTCAGGAGGCAGGTCAGCCAGAGCGTGTCACGGTGGCCGATCCAGCTGAGGGTGCCCGCGGGCGGTATCGCGAACCCGTTGAGGAACAGCCAGCACAGCACGGCGGTGCCGGGCGCCGCCGTGAACCGGGCGCAGAAGCCGAGGCCCGCCGCGAGCAGGGCGAGTGCGGTGAGCGCGAGCCAGGGGCGGCCCGGCCCGAGGAAGGTGTTGATGAGTGCCACGAGCAGCAGTGCGGTGCCGCCGGTCACCGCCCACACGAGCGGCGTGGCCACGGGCCGGGGGACGGGACGCGGTCCGGTGCTCTCGATGGACACCCACTTGATCACGCGCACGCTTCCCTCCGGCCGGCTTCGGACGCCAGGGTCGTATTCTCCCTCACCGCTCCTCGCGCCCGGAAGCCCCGGCCAGGATGCCCGAAAATGTGCGATACGTAACTATTTGTGGAGGATCAACACCCGCTTATCCAGGGCCGATCCGTCCGGAATCCGGATGGCACTGGTCAAGTGGTTTACGTGCGCGCAACACTTACCCCTGTCCCACGCACGGCAATGGCGCCGCGCGCTCATCGAACGACCGGACCCGAGCGAGCCGCACCCGCAGGGAGATGGCGACTGCCGAGCCCGAAAGGCCTTCAGTGACGACGCGATCCAACACCCAGGACACCCTCGACAACCTCCTCGCCGAGATCGAAAAGCGGAACCCCGCGCAGCCCGAGTTCCACCAGGCCGTGCACGAGGTCCTCGAGACCCTCGCCCCGGTGCTCCAGGCCCGCCCCGAGTACGCCGAGGCCGCCCTCGTGGAGCGGCTGTGCGAGCCCGAGCGGCAGGTCATGTTCCGGGTGCCGTGGCAGGACGACCGCGGCCGGGTCCATGTCAACCGCGGGTTCCGCGTCGAGTTCAACAGCGCCCTCGGCCCGTACAAGGGCGGCCTGCGCTTCCATTCGTCGGTCAACCTCGGTGTCATCAAGTTCCTGGGCTTCGAGCAGATCTTCAAGAACGCGCTGACCGGTCTCGGTATCGGCGGCGGCAAGGGCGGCAGCGACTTCGACCCGCACGGGCGCAGTGACGCCGAGGTCATGCGGTTCTGCCAGTCCTTCATGACCGAGCTGTACCGGCACATCGGTGAGCACACCGACGTCCCCGCGGGCGACATCGGCGTCGGCGGCCGCGAGATCGGCTATCTCTTCGGTCAGTACCGGCGCATCACCAACCGCTGGGAGTCCGTCCTCACCGGCAAGGGCCAGGGCTGGGGCGGCTCGCTGATCCGCCCGGAGGCGACCGGGTACGGCAACGTCCTGTTCGCCGAGGCCATGCTGCGCGAGCGCGGCGAGGACCTGGAGGGTCAGACGGTCGTCGTGTCCGGCTCCGGCAACGTCGCCATCTACACCATCGACAAGCTGCACGCCCTCGGTGCGAACCCGGTCACCTGCTCGGACTCCTCCGGGTACGTCGTGGACGAGAAGGGCATCGACCTCGAACTGCTCCAGCAGATCAAGGAAGTCGAGCGGGGCCGCGTCGACACGTACGCCGAACGCCGCGGCGCCTCCGCCCGGTTCGTGCCCGGCGGAAGCGTCTGGGACGTCGCCGGTGACGTGGCGCTGCCGTCGGCCACGCAGAACGAGCTGGACGAGAACGCCGCCGCCGCGCTCATCCGCAACGGTGTCAAGGCGGTGTCCGAAGGTGCGAACATGCCGACGACACCCGAGGCCGTGCACCTGCTCCAGAAGGCGGGCGTCGCCTTCGGCCCCGGCAAGGCGGCCAACGCGGGCGGCGTCGCCGTCAGCGCGCTGGAGATGGCGCAGAACCACGCCCGTACGTCGTGGTCCGCGCAGCGGGTCGAGGACGAGCTGGCGCACATCATGAAGGACATCCACGCCACCTGCCACGAGACCGCCGAGCGCTACGGCGCCCCCGGCGACTACGTGACGGGCGCGAACATCGCGGGCTTCGAGCGCGTCGCCGACGCGATGCTGGCGCAGGGCGTCATCTGAGGCCCTGCGGAAGCGAGTTGTAGAGGGTGGGGCGGCGCATGCCGCCCCACCCTTCTCGGTGCGGCCTCAACGCCCTTTCCCCGGCGACCCGTTGACATGTCACGCCCCCTGAATCACCTTGAGCGTAGCCACGGCCACAGCAGGGGTGAGGTGACCGCATGACGGTCGAAGGGGTCGAGACGCGGGCCATTCCGGCCCAGCGACGCGATGACCGCGGCCTGCCCTGGATAGGGCAGCTCTTCGCGTACGCCAAGGACCCGGTCGCGTTCTATCGGCGCGGCTGGGAGCGGTACGGTCCTGTCGCCCCGTTCCACGTGCTGGGCAAGAACTCGGCGATGCTGCTCGGCCCCGACGCGTGCGGCGAGGCGCTGCTGAACAAGGACAAGGCGTTCGCCAACGAGCCGGCGTGGGCGCAGCTCGTCGGGCCGTTCTTCCACGGCGGGCTCATGCTCATCGACTTCGACGAGCACAAGGCACACCGCCGGATCATGCAACAGGCCTTCACCCGCGAGCGGTTGGCGGCCTACACCCGGCGCCTCCACCCCGCAATCGAGCACGGCATGGCGGGCTGGGAGGAGGACGCGGACTTCCCCTCGTACTGGAAGCTGAAGCAGCTCACGCTCGACATCGCGGCCGACCTCTTCATGGGTGGGGCGCGGGACACCGGCCAGGCCGAGATGGACCGGGTCAACAAGGCGTTCATCGCCTGCGTCCAGGCCGCCGCGGGTGTCGTACGCGCCGAAGTGCCGTTCACCCGGTGGGGCAGGGCGTACCGGGGGCGCAAGGTGCTGGAGGAGTTCCTGCGGCACTACCTCCCGGCGAAGCGCGCCGAGCAGACCGACGACATCTTCTCCGTGCTCTGTCACATCGAGACGGAGGACGGCGAGCGGTTCACCGACGACGACGTCGTCAACCACATGATCTTCCTCATGATGGCGGCGCACGACACCTCGACCGTCACCACCTCCACGATCCTGCAGCACCTCGGCCAGCACCCCGACTGGCAGGAGCGCTGCCGCGCGGAGGCGCTCGCGCTCGGGCCCGCGCCGTCGATGGCCGAGCTTGAGGGCCTGGAATCGATCGACCTGGTGATGCGCGAGGCACTGCGGCTGCGGGCGCCGGTCCCGACGCTGGTCCGGTACGCGGTCAAGGACACGACGGTCCAGGGCGTGCGCATCCCCGTCGGCACGCAAGTCCTCGTGGGCGTCCAGTTCAGCCACCTCATGGACGAGTACTGGACCGACCCCACGGCCTTCGACCCCGACCGCTTCGGCCCCGACCGCCGGGAGGACCGCTCGCACCGGTACGCCTGGGAGCCGTTCGGCGGCGGCGTGCACAAATGCATCGGCCTGTACTTCGCGGGGCTTGAGATCAAGGCGATCATGCACCGCTTGCTGCGCACCCACCGCTGGACGGTCGACCCCGCCTATGTGCCGCCGATGGATTACCACTCCCTGCCGTTCCCCAAGGACGGCCTGCCGATCGCCCTGACCCGACGCTGACTCGGGCGATCGGTCCGTTTAGCTCCCAGTTGTCTGTAAAGTTCTTTTAGGGACCTTCGGTCCTTACTAAGGTCATATGTGCTCCGCGACCATTGTCCCTGGAGGACCACGCGGAAGGGGGAAACCCAGGGAGGTCGGTACATGGTCGGCACCGGTGCGTCCGGCGACGGCGCGAGGAGCGCTGCCAGGCATACGGCGGACGGCACACCGGGCTCGACGCGCGTGGTCGGGCTGCTGCTCGCCGCCGTGGCGGCCCTGTACGTGGTGGCACCAGCGGTGCACTCGGCCGCCGTCCCCCTGGTCCACGCCGAGCTCGGCCTGGGCGCCGGGCACGAGGTCGTCGCCCGCGTCATGGGCTCATCCCTGGCGCTGTTCACCCTGTTCGTCGCGGGACGGGCCGGTGACCTGCGGGGCCGGCGCTCCGTGCTGATCGTGTCCCTGGCGGGGCTCGCCGCCGCCTGCGCGCTCCTCGCCGTCGCGTTCGACGGCTGGTCGTACGTGCTCGGGCGGATCGTCGTCGCCGTGGCCCTGGCCGCCGTCTTCGTCAGCTGCCTGGCCTTTCTGCCGACCGTGTTCCTGCCCGGCCGGATGCGCAAAGTGATGGGCGGCTGGCTGGCCGCGATGTCCGTCGGCTTCGTGCTCGCCGTGAACCTGGCGCCGCAGGCGGCGTCCGCGACCGGGTGGCGCGTGGCCATGGCCGGGATGACCGTCGCGGCGGTCGGGGCGCTCTTACTGGTGCACCGCTACGTACCCGAACCCGCCGCGGCGACGCGCCATCCGATGCCGGACCGGCCGCGCGCCGCCTGCCTGATCGCCTTCGGTGTCCTCGCCCCCGCGGCGTTGCAGCTCGCGCCCGTGTGGGGGTGGGCGGACCCGCGCGTGGGACTGCTGCTGCTCGCCGCCACGGTCGCCCTCGTCGTCGCGCGGCTGCGCTGCCCCGGCCTGTCGATGGCGTCCCGCGGGCGCCCGGCGCTGATGCCGGGCGCGCTGCGGGCGGGCGCCCTGATCGCCGGTGTCGCGCTCGGCTTCACCCAGGTCGTGCTCGCCATGGCCCTCCCGGCGCTCGCGGCCGAGAGGGGTGGCGGCCCGGAGTCCGCGGCGTTCGTCCTGTCGGCCTTCGGCGTCGGCGGCGCGGCGAGCTGTCTGCTGGTGCGGCGCCGCGCGATCGCGCCGGTGACGGGTTCCTCGCTCGGCCTGCCCCTGGCCGCGCTCGGCCTGGTCCTGCTGCACGCGGGACTCGGCGTGCACGCGTACCCGGTGGCGGGCGACTTCGCCGTCGTGGCGCTGATCGGATTCGGCGTCATGCTGGCCGCCGCGCCGCAGATGGCGCGCTACCTCGCCGCCCTCCCACGCACCCACCTCGGCACCAGCGCGGCCCTGCTGCCCGGCTCCATCCTCCTGGGCACCGCCGCCGCGCAGGCCCTGCCGTTCACCTCCGCCATCGACAGCGCCCCGGTGCCCGCCGAGGCCCGGCACCTGCTGCGCGTCGGCACGATCGTGCTCGCCGTGGCCGCCCTGCTGCTCGGCCGTGTCGCGGTCTCCGTAGCGGTGGCGTGCGCCGCGGCACTTCAGTACCTGCTGACGCGCACGGGCATCGGCGACGCCGGCACGCTGATCGTCGCGCTCGCCTTCGGGGCCGCCGCCGGCGCGGTCGTCTGGTCACGACGGGAGCAGCGGGACCGGCTGACCCGGATCAGCCAGGCCGCGAGCACCCTGCAGCACGCCGTGCTCCACCCCATACCCGAGAACCTGGGCCGGCTGCGCCTCGCGAGCCTGTACCGGCCGGCCACCGCGGACACCGGCATCGGCGGCGACTTCATCGAGGCCCTGCACACCCCGTTCGGCACCCGCATCCTCATCGGCGACGTACGCGGAAAGGGGCTGCAAGCGGTGCAGACCGTCACCGACCTGCTGGGCTGTTTCCGCAGCCAGGCGTTCGAGACGGAGGACCTCGGGGAGCTCGCCGCGCGCCTCGACCGGCAGGTGCTGCGCGCCGCCGCCACGCGCGGGGACGAGGAACTGTTCGCGACGGCGCTGCTGCTGCAGCACGAAGGCCCGGAGCAGGAGGCCCGCGACCTGCACGTCGTCAACTGCGGCCACCTCACCCCGCTGGAGGTCACACCCACCGGCGTCACGGAGATCGACGTCCCGACCCTGCTGCCCCTTGGCTTCGGCACACTCGGCGCCGGCGCCCCGCTCACACCGCACACGGTGCGCCTCGGCGCGGGCGCGACGCTCGTGGCCCACACCGACGGCCTGAGCGAGGCCCGCAACCCGACCGGCGAGTTCTACCCGCTCACCGAGGCCCTGACCCGGGCCCCGTACGGCACTCCCGAACACCTCGTCGGCCACCTCGACGCCGGCGTACGCGACTGGACCCACCACCTGGCCGACGACATAGCGATCATCGCGCTGTGCCCGGCGGGGAGCCCGGTCACCGCGGAGCTGCACGCCCCACGGGACGGTGCGGGGCGCCGAACCGTACAAAGCCCGTGAGGCGCGGGGAGAACACGGGCGCCGACTGGTCGGCGAGCGATTCCCGGATTCCGCTCGCCACGCCCTCGTCCGGTGTGCCGAACACCTCGAAGTGCTCCACGCGGCAGTGCGCCATGACCTCCTGGATGTACGGGTCGGACAGCTTCCAGTGCTCGCGGACGGCGTCCGAGTCCCGGTAGAGCTGGAAGCTGTGCGCGAGGAGCCGCTCCTCGTCGATGAAGACCTCCACCATGAGCTGGGGGCCGTGCTGCTCGACGAAGTCCACCGCGCGCTCGATCGCGCCCCGGAACTCCTCCAGGTGACCTTCGGTGATGCGCATGGTGTTGCGGAACATGAGAAGACCGCTGTCTGGTGTGTTCATGGCTTGAGTCTCGTACCTCAACCGCACTTCAGATCAAGGGCGTTCGCCTGTCGTGATGATGTCGGCGTGTCATCCGGTCAACCCCGGAATGACCGGGTCCGGTGCCGCCTGTCCGGTGCGCAGGACCGTGAGGAGGGAGCGCAGCGCCGCGTGGGCCTGCGGGGCGCAGGTGGCGGAGTCGGCGTCGGACACCGCGCGGTGGGCGCGCGTCCAGGCTCTGGCGGGACGGCCGTTGTGGTGGTCGACGAGGGCCAGGGCGTAGCGGGCGCGCATGCTCGACCACACGTCGTCGCGGAGACCGGGCTGCGCGAGGGCGGCGAGTGCCGCGCGGTGTGCGGCGCGCGGCTCGGTGTCCCGCCGGGCGAACGCGAGGGCCGCGAGGTAGACGGCGCGGCCCGGCCCGCCGCGGGCGTGGTCGGGAGTGAGGACGCAGGCCTGCTCGAAGAGGTCGGCGGCCTGGCGGGGGTCGCCGAGGGTGAGGGCGACGAGGCCGTGGACATGGGCGATGCGGGCCAGCAGGGTGTCGTCGCCGTCGAGGACGGCACCGGGCCAGATCCGGTCGAGCAGGGTGAGGGCCGTGTCCGGGTCGCTGCGCGCGGCGAGCCAGGCGGCGAGCCAGGCGGCGGAGGCCGCAGAGGGGTGGTCGTCGGGGCAGCGGGCCAGGAGCTGGAGGAGATAGCGCAGCCCGGCCGCGGCATGGCCCGTGACCCACCAGAACCACAGGCGGGTGGCGGTCTCCAGGGCGGCGACGGCGGCCTCGGGGCGGGGGTCAGTCAGCGCGTACCGCAGGATGGCGTTGAGGTTGTGCTGCTCGTCGGACAGGAGGCGTAGCGCCTGCGTCTGATGGCCGTGCTCCCACAGGTGTTCCGCGAGGTGGACGATCCTTCGGCAGTGTCCGGCCCGGCGTTCGACGGCGATGTCCAGCTCGCCCGCCTCGGTGAGCCGGCGCTCGCCGAACTCCCGTACGGCCGGGGGCATGCGATAGCGCGGCTCGCCGGGGCCGTGCGGATCGTTCTCGTACTGGAGCAGTCCGAGCGAGGCCAGTTGGGTCAGCAGCCCCGGCACCTGCGGCGGCGCGATCTCGCCGCCGGAGCACAGCAGCACGGCTGCCGCCTCGCCGAACGGCCCGGCCAGAATGCTGGCCCGGCTCCACACCATCCGCATCCAGGGCGAGCACAGCGTGTGAACGGCGCCGACGGCCTCCTCGACGGAACGGTGCCGCCGCAGGCGCGCACGCGGGCTGTGCAGCCAGGACTGCCCGTGCTCGACGAGCTCGGCCAGATCGTGCAGCGAGTACGACCTCAGCTGGGCGGCGGCGAGTTCGACCGCCAGGGGCAGCCCGTCGAGGGTGTGGCAGACGGCCTCGACGCGTTCGAGGGTGGCCGGATCGCGGTGCCGCAGCGTGCCACCGGCCTTGGCCAGGAACAGGCGCACGGCGGGCGAGGGGGAGCCGTCGTCCTCGGCCTCGGTGGCGAGCGGGCCGAGCCGCAGCACCGCTTCGTCACCGAGCCCGAGGGGGCGGCGAGCCGTGACCAGGACCTGGAGCGACGGGTGGTGGAGCAACTGCCGCTGGACCACTCCGACGCACTCGTCGTGGACCGGGTCGATGTCGTCCAGGAACAGCAGGACCCGAGGGCCCGCACGCCGGCCGGGCGGCGAGCCGTCCGGCGAGAGCGGGGTGCCGAGCAGCGCCTGCCGCACGGCGTCCCGGAAGGCCCCCGGCCGGCCGGCCGCCTCGGGCCAGGACACCCGCACCACCTGCCGCCTGGCCTGCCGGACCCGCTGCGCGGCGGCGTCGCTCAGCAGACTCTTGCCGACCCCGACCGGGCCGGTGACGGTGACCAGTCGGTGGCCCGCCAACAGGCCCCGCAGTTGGGTCAGTTCCGCTTCCCGTCCGATGAGGGAGTCGTCGGACCTGCTGTCCGCGACAAGCCTGAGAAGCGTGCCGACCTCGCCGGCTTGCTTGCGCACCTGGTGTCCTTTGTTGGCTTCGACGAATGGAACGAAGGGTGGTGAGCGAAGATCAGCAGAATCGTTACTGTCGGAAACTCCCAGCAGCTTCAACGCCGGTGGTGCGCCCCGGTAGTGCGCGTGGGCGCAGGCGTACCCGCAGGGCAGACAATTCGGATGCACCCTATGACGGATTCCATGAAAAGCACCCACCACGGGCACATCTCGCGCACGCCGACACACAGAAACTTCACATGAAGGCATCACGCCCTGACGCCCGTCGGCATCAAATACGCGCCTCATCACGGCAATTGGTGCGCAACCTGTTGCCTCAGAGGCTCCAGCGCCTTAGCGTTCTCGCACTCAACCGCTTGAGTTCAGGGCAGTTGGGTTTCGGGCCGTTCCGATCGGGGGCGGCCTGCCGGTAGGCGTGGCAGGAGATTCCATGCGCCGTACTCCCTCCAGACGCTCGACCCTGAAGGACATCGCCGAAGAGGCGCGCGTGTCCGAGTCCGCCGTGTCCCTGGCGCTCAACGGACGGCCCGGTGTCTCACCGGCCACCCGGCAGCGGGTGCGCGCCGTCGCCGACCGGCTCGGGTGGCAACCGAGCGCGGCGGCAAGGGCGTTGAACGGGGACAGCACCGCCACCGTGGGGCTCGTCCTGGCACGCCCCGCACATGCCCTGGGCGCGGAGTTCTTCTTCCTGCAACTGGTGTCCGGGATCCAGGAGGCGCTCGCCGGGCGGAGCATCGGACTGCTCTTTCTCGTGGTTCCCGACCTGGACGCCGAGTGTGCGGCCTACCGCCGCTGGTGGGCCGAGCGCCGGGTCGACGGTGTCCTCGTCGTCGACCCGGCGCTCGGCGACCCGCGCCCTTCGCTGCTCGACGAACTCGGCCTGCCCGCCGTGTTCGTCGGATCCGTGCCCAGGGGCGAGGACGGCTCGGCGCACCCGGGCATCTCCAGCGTGTGGGCCTCGGACACCCGGGCCATGGCCGGCGTCGTGCAGCACCTGCACGGCCTCGGGCACCGCCGCATCGTGCACATCGCGGGTCTGCCCCATCTCGCCCACACCCAGCATCGGATCGGCTCCCTGCGGGACGAGGCGGAGCGGCTCGGCCTCGACCCCGCCGACGTACGCAGCATTACCACCGACTACTCCCGGCAGCAGGGCGTCGACGCCACCCGGCGGGTGCTCGACACACGAGCGCCGCGGCCCACGGCCATCGTCTACGACACCGACGTGCTGGCCGTCGCCGGGCTCGGCGTCGCCGCCTCGCTCGGCATCGAGGTGCCGGACGCGTTGACGGTCGTCGCCTGGGACGAGTCCGTGCTCACGGGCTCCACCCAGCCGCCACTGTCCGCCCTGGTCCGTGACACCCCGGCCTTCGGGCGGCATGCCGCGGAGGAGCTGCTCGCGCTGATCGACGGAGGGCCCTCGCGCACCGTCGAGGACGAGACACCTCGCCTCGTCCCGCGCGGCAGCAGCGGCCCGGCCCCCGCCGACCGCGGCCGCGCCCCCACCCGCCGAAACCCCACCGACCGAGACCCCGCCCCCGGCTGAACCACGTACCCGGCGCCCCACCGCCCTTCGTTGACAACGATGTCGAACAGAGACCGCTGAACCCCACCCCCCTCACGCGATGTCCCCCGCCCCCAACACCCCTCCGGAGAGCCCCCGATGAACCCGAAGTTCCGCGTGACCCCGAAGCCCCGCCCCCTCACCGCGCGTACCGGCGCCCGCGTCGCCGCCGTCGGCGCCGCGGTGCTCTCGCTCGCCCTGTCCGGCTGTTCGGCGGCGCCCGCCCCGGCGGGCGGCTCCGCCGGTGGCGGCGCGCTCACCACGAACCTCGGCTTCGCGGGCACCACCATCAACCGCAACTTCAACCCGTTCGCCCTCAAGCCGACGCAGGGCACCTTCGGGTTCCAGTACGAGGCACTCTTCGACTTCAACATCCTGGAGGGCGGCAAGTTCACGCCCTGGCTCGGGAAGAAGTACGAGTGGGCCGACGGCGGCAAGAAGATCACCATCCACCTCGACGAGCGGGCCAACTGGAGCGACGGCTCCAAGCTCACCGCCGCTGACGTGGTGTTCACCCTGAACTACGTGAAGAAGCACGATCTGCCCCCGACCTGGGCCTTCGACTTCACCAAGGCCTCCGCGCCGGATGACCACACCGTCGAGATCACCTTCGACACACCCGCGTACTCCAAGATCGACAGCATCGGCGGCACCACCCCGGTGCCCGAGAAGATCTGGAAGAAGAAGGACGGCGCGAAGGACACCAACCCGGACCCCATCGGCTCGGGCCCGTACAAGCTCAAGCAGTACAACCCGCAGCAGCTCACCTTCGAGGCCCGCGACGACTACTGGAAGCAGAAGAACGTCCCGGTCAAGACCGTGAAGGCGCCCATCATCACGCAGGCGTCCGAGGTGCCCAAGCTGCTCAGCGGTGAGCTCGACTGGAGCGGCGGCGTCGTACCCGACGTCAAGAAGCAGTACATCGACAGGGACCCGAAGAACCACCACGCCTGGTACCCCACCTACGGCGGGCAGTTCATGTTCTTCAACCACACCAAGAAGCCGTTCGACGACGTCCACGTCCGCAAGGCGCTGTCCCTGGCCGTCGACCGCGACCAGCTTCTGAACGTGACCAACCCGGGCATGTTCAACACCCTCAACCTCACGGGCCTCGACGCCAAGACCCAGGGCAAGTGGATCGCCGACGAGTACAAGGACGCCGAGCAGCCGAAGGCCGAACTCTCCAAGGCGCTCGCCGAGTTCAAGAAGGCCGGCTACACGAAGAAGAACGGCAAGCTCGTCGACGGCAGCGGCAAGCAGCTCAGCTTCTCCATCATGGAGGTGCAGGAGTGGGGCGACGCCATCCAGTTCGACAAGGTCCTCACCTCGCAGCTGAAGAAGGCGGGCATCGACGTCGACGTGAAGCCGATCGCGGCGGCGCAGATCGACGCCAAGCGCAAGTCCGGTGACTTCGACGTCACGATCGGCGGCGGGGTCTACTACTCCACGCCGTACAACTTCTTCAAGGACATGCTCTACAGCAAGAACGGCGGCATCTGGACCAACTACGGCCACTACAAGAGCAAGAAGGCCGACGCGCTGCTCAAGGACATGGCGAGCGCCAACGACCCCGCGACCGTCAAGAAGTTCTCGGCCCGGTTCCAGAAGATCATGGTCGACGAGGTGCCCGCGGCGCCGCTGATCACGATCGGTGTCTCCTCCGAGTACAGCAGCAAGAACTGGACCGGCTGGCCGACCGCGAAGAACCCCTACGCCCAGCCCGCCCCGTGGGGCGGCGGCGTCGACGCCATGAGCATCCTGCTCAACCTGCGTCCGGCGAAGGGCTGACCGCCATGGCCACCGCACCCGTCCTCACCCCCGCCGCGGCGGAGGCCCCGCCACCCGCCCGGCGCACGGCGGCCGGCCGGTTCGGCGCCGCCCGCTACTTCCTGCGGCGCCTCGGCTTCTACCTCGGTGCCGCCGTCGTCGCCGTCACCCTCAACTTCCTCATCCCGCGCCTGATGCCGGGCGATCCCGCCTCCGCGCTCATCTCCCAGATGCAGCAGAAGCAGAACCTGTCCGCGGAGCAAGTGACCAGCATCTACCGGCTGTTCGGCGCGCCCGGCGCACCACTGTGGGACCAGTACGTCACCTACCTCGGCCAGATCGTCCACTTCGACTTCGGTGCGTCCGTCGCCTACTACCCGACGCCCGTATGGGAAGTGATCCGCTCCGGGCTTCCCTGGACGATCGGCCTCGTCGGCCTGACCGCCGTGATCGCGTTCGTCATCGGCACCTCGATGGGCGTCCTCGCGGGCTCCCGCGTCGGCTCGCGCTTCGACTCCTTCATCACGCCCGCCTCGATGTTCCTCGGCGCGCTGCCCTTCTTCTGGGTCGCGCTGCTGCTGGTCATGGCGTTCGGCGTGCAGCTCAACTGGCTGCCGATCAGCGGCGCGTACGACGGTGACATGGCGATCGCGTTCAACGGCCCGTTCCTGATGAGCGTGGTGACGCACGGCATCCTGCCCGCGATCACCATGGTCGTCGCCTCGTTCGGAGGCTGGCTCATCGGCATGCGCAACATGATGGTGACGACCGTCTCCGAGGACTACGTGCTCCTCGCCCGCGCCAAGGGCCTGTCCAAGGCCCGCGTGATGTTCCAGTACGCCGCCCGCAACGCGGTCCTGCCGAGCGTCGCCGGCTTCGCCCTCACCATCGGCTCCGCCGTCAGCGGCCAGATCCTCGTCGAGATCGTCTTCTCGTACCCCGGCGTCGGCTACCTGCTCTACCAGGCCGTCTCCAGCGTCGACTACCCGCTGATGCAGGCCCTGTTCCTGATCGTCTCGCTCACCGTGCTCGCCGCGAACTTCATCGCGGACTCGGTGTACGGACTGATCGACCCGCGCGCGAGGGAGACCCGCTCATGACGAAGTCGGTACGCTCCCGGCGGCTGCCGAAGCTGCCCGGGAACCTCAAGGTCCGCGTCGGGATCACGATCATCGTGTTCTTCGCCCTGCTCGCGGTGTTCGGCCCGTTCGTCGTGGAGAACCTGATGGGGCTCTCACCGGGCGACGTCGACACCAGCGCTGCCATGGAGCCGCCCTCCGGGGAGCACCTGCTGGGCACCACCGCCAACGGCGAGGACGTCTTCGCACAACTCGTCGTCGGCAGCCGCGTCTCGCTGCTCGTCGGGCTCGTCGCGGGCGTCGTCACCACGGTGTTCTCGGTGCTGGTCGGGGTGGCCGGCGGCTATCTCGGCGGGCGCGCGGACTCGATCCTCACCGTCGCCACCAACATCTTCCTGGTCATCCCCGGCATGCCGCTGCTCATCATCGTGGCGAGCTATGTGCAGGGGCGTGGCGGCTGGCTCACCGTGGCCCTCGTCATCGGGCTGACGGCCTGGCCGTGGGCCGCGCGGCAGAAGCGGGCGCAGACGCTGTCCCTGCGTCACCGTGACTTCGTGGCCGCCGCCGAGATGACCGGCGAGAGCCGCTGGGGTGTCATCACCCGCGAACTCATCCCGTCCCTCGCACCGCTGATCTCCGTGAGTTTCCTCGGCGCGGTCGTCGGCTCGATGTTCGCGGACGCCGGGCTCTCCTTCATGGGTCTCGGCAACATCAACATCACCAGCTGGGGCTCGATGCTGTACTGGGCGCAGAACGGGGCCGCGCTCACCCGCGGTGCCTGGTGGTGGTTCATTCCGCCGGGCGCCTGCATCGCCCTGGTCGGGGTCGCCGCCGGGCTCATCAACTTCGGCATCGACGAGGTGTCCAACCCCCGTCTGCGCAAGCCCTCCAAGCAGGTACGCGAACGCGCCCGCGCCGCACGTCTGCACGCGGCAGGCGCCACCGCCCCCGCTCCGGCCACGCCCGTGAAGGAGGCCACCTCATGAGCTCCGCGCAACGAGAGCCGCTGCTCACCGTCCGGGACCTGCACGTCGACTACTTCGACCAGGAGAACCCCGTGCACGCCGTCCGCGGCGTCGACCTCACACTGCGCCGCGGCGAGACCCTCGGCATCGTCGGCGAGAGCGGCTGCGGAAAGTCCACCCTGGTCACCGCCATGACCCGCCTGGAGCGGCCGCCGGCCGTCACCACCGCGGGCTCGGTGATCCTGCACGGCCACGACGGCGCCGACAACACCGACATCCTGCGCCTGACCGAGCGCCAACTGGGCGCGTTGCGCTGGGAGAAGATGGCCATCGTCTTCCAGAGCGCGATGAACGCCCTCAACCCCGTGCTCCGCCTCGGCGCCCAGTTCGCCGACGTCCTCCGTAAGCACCGCGGCCTGTCGAAGAAGGAGGCCTGGGAGCGGGCGGGGGAGCTGCTCGGCATGGTCGGCATCCCCGCCGACCGGCTGCGCTCCTACGCGCACGAACTGTCCGGCGGCATGCGCCAGCGAGCCACCATCGCCCTCGCGCTCGCCTGCGAACCCGACCTCGTGGTGATGGACGAGCCGACCACCGCCGTCGACGTCGTCATGCAGCGCCAGATCCTGCGCCAAGTGGCCCGACTGAAGCGCGAGTTGGGCTTCTCCGTCGTCTTCATCACCCATGACCTGTCGCTGCTCATCGAGATCGCCGACCGGATCGCCGTGATGTACGCGGGCAAGATCGTGGAGACGGGGCCACCGCGACGCCTCTACGAGGACCCCCAGCACCCCTACACCACCGCCCTGCGCGGCGCCTTCCCACCCCTGCACGGCGAACGCCGCGAGATCACCGGCATCCCCGGCTCGCCACCCGGCCTTCGCACCCCGCCGCCCGGATGCTCCTTCCATCCGCGCTGCGCACAACGCCTCGACGCCTGCGACCGCGAGGAGCCGGTCCTCTTGCAGCTCGGCGAGGCCGGAGACGTCGCCTGCCACCTCCACCGGCACCCCGCCACGACGACCCCGGAAGCCGAGGACCGCCATGCCCGTACCTGAGACACTCCCGGTCCTGGAGGCCCGCGAGGTCGTCAAGCGCTTCCCGATGCACGGGCCCGGCGGCCACGGCAAGGAGGTCAAGGCCGTCGAGCCGACCTCGCTCGCCCTGCACAAGGGCCGCATCACCGCACTCGTCGGCGAGTCCGGCAGCGGAAAGTCCACGCTCGCCCGGATGCTCGCGCTCGCCTACCCGCCCACCGAGGGCGAGATCCGGCTCGACGGCGACGTCGTCAAGAAGGCCCGAACGGCGAAGGCGAAGCGCGCGTACTACCGCCAGGTCCAGATGATCTTCCAGGACCCGTTCTCCTCGCTCAGCCCGGTCCACAAGATCCGCTACATCCTCAGCCGCCCCCTCAAACTGCACGGCCTCGCGTCCGGCGCCGAGGACACGGAGCGCCAGATCCTCCAGCTCCTCGAACGCGTCAACCTCACACCGGCCGACCAGTACATCGACAAGTTCCCCTACGAGCTGTCCGGCGGCCAGCGCCAGCGCATCGCCATCGCCCGCGCGCTCGCCGCCCGCCCCAAGGTGCTCCTCGGCGACGAACCGATCTCCATGCTGGACGTCTCGATCCGCCTGGACATCCTCAACCTGCTCGGCAGACTCCGCGACGACGAGGGCCTGGCGATCCTCTACATCACCCACGACATCGCCAGCGCCCGCTACTTCGCCGACGAGATCAAGGTCCTGTACGCGGGTCAGCTCGTCGAGTCGGGCCCCGGCGACGAGATCGTGGCCAACCCCCAACACCCGTACACCAAGCTCCTGTTGGAATCGGCCCCCGACCCCGACCGCGGCGGCTTCCTCGACGAACCGGACGTCGATGACGACGAGGAGACCCTTGGCGAACCCCCGAGCCTGGTCGACCCGCCCTCAGGCTGCCGCTTCCGCACCCGCTGCCCCTTGGCCAAACCGGTCTGCGCGACGGCCTTCCCGGCCAGGACCCAGGTCGACGAGAGCCACTGGGTGCACTGCTGGGCGCAGGACGAGCAGTACGCCTGAGCCCGACCCGTACCACCTCGAAAGGACCCGCGTTGCAATCCGACGCCCCCATCGCACCGACACCGCACCAACTCGCCTGGCAGCGCGCCGAGACGGGCGCGTTCTTCCACTTCGGCGTCAACACCTTCCACGGCCAGGAGTGGAGCGACGGCACCCTCCCGGCGTCGTCCTTCGACCCCACCGACCTCGACGCCGAGCAGTGGGCCGAGACCGCCCGCGCGGCCGGGGCCCGCTACGCGATCATCACCGCGAAACACCACGACGGCTTCTGCCTGTGGCCGACGAAGACCACCGACTACTCCGTCGCCTCCTCGCCGTGGAAGGACGGCAAGGGTGACGTCGTCGGCGAACTGGCCGCGGCCTGCCGGGCGGCCGGGCTCGGCTTCGGGGTGTACCTCTCCCCGTGGGACCGCCACGCGCCCGAGTACGCCGACCCGGCCGCGTACACCGAGCTCTACACCGAGCAGATCCGCGAACTGTGCACCTGGTACGGGCCGCTGATGGAGCTGTGGTTCGACGGCGCCGGCTCGGACGGCTACGCGTACGACTGGACCGCCATCATGGCCGTCGCCCGCAAGCACCAGCCGGACGCCATGGTGTTCAACATGGGTGACCCGACGATCCGCTGGGTGGGCAACGAGGACGGGCTCGCGGCCGACCCCGTCGAGTACGTCGTCGACCACACCCAGATGAGCAACTACACGGTCGTCACCGCCGAGTTCGCCGAGGCGCTCTACCTGCCGCCCGAGTGCGACGTGTCGATCCGCCGCGGCTGGTTCTGGCACCCGGACGACGAGCCCAAGTCCTTGGAGCACCTGCTCGCCATCCACTACCGCTCCGTGGGTCTCGGCGCGAACCTGCTGCTCAACCTGCCGCCCGACACGCGTGGCAGGATCCCGGACGCCGATGTGGCGCGGGTGGCGGAGTTCGGCGCGGAGGTCACGCGCCGCTTCGGGACGCCGGCCGCCACCGCCGAGCTGGCCCGCGACGAGAGCCACGACGACACCTGGACGGCTTCCTTCGGGGGGCCGGTCACCTTCGACCACATCCGGCTGCGCGAAGACCTCACCGACGGGCAGCGCGTCGTACGCCATGTGGTGCGGGCCGGTGACCGTGTCCTCGCCGAAGGACTCACCGTTGGCGCCGGACGCGTCCACCTCACCGAGCCGGTGACGGCCGACGAGCTGACCGTCGAAGTCGTGGGTGAAGGAGCGGTGTTGGAGTCCTTCGAGGTCTTCGAGACGGGGGTACGGGAACTGCCGCAGGTTCCCGAGGGATACCGGGCGCCGACGGATCGGCCGGACGCATGAGAGGGCACGGGAACGTGGAACTGACGGGTGAGGGCTGGACGCTGCGCGGCACCGGCGATACCGGTGACATCGAGGTACCGGCGGTCGTACCGGGATGCGCGCACACCGACCTGATGCGGGCCGGGGTCATCCAGGACCCCTTCTTCGGCACGAACGAGGAGCAGGCGCAGTGGGTCGGGCTCACCGACTGGGAGTACAGCAGGCGGTTCGACCTGGCGGCCCGGCACGACGGCTCGCGCGTGCACCTCGTCTTCGACGGCCTCCAGACCGTCGCGACGGTCCTCGTCAACGGCACCGAGGTCGGCAACTCGCGTAATATGCACCGCCGTTACCGCTTCGACGTGACCGACGCCGTACGGCCCGGGGCGAACGAGCTGACCGTGCGTTTCGCCTCGTCGGCGCGGGCGATGCTGGAGGCGGCCGGTGACGATCCGCTGCCGTACGACTGGTCGTACCCCTACAACGAACTGCGCACGATGGCCTGTGAGGGCGGCTGGGACTGGGGACCAACCCTCGTCACCGCCGGGATCTGGCGGGACGTACGCCTTGAGGTGTGGGACACGGCCCGCGCGGACGTCGATGTCACCACGACCCTGGACGAGGACCTGCTCAGCGGGACGCTCGTCGTCGGGCTGAACGTGGAGGGCGGCCCGTGCGAGACGGAGGTCGCCCTAGCGGGGCACACCGAACGCTTCCCGGTCTCGGCAACAGGCCGTCACAGGCTGTCGGTTGACGTACCGTCACCTGAGACCTGGTGGCCGCGCGGCTACGGCGAACCCACCCAGTACGACGCGACTGTGCGGCTCCTCGACGAGAACGGCAACGTCCTCCAGGAAACCCACCACCGCGTCGGCTTCCGGCACATCGCCATCGACACCACACCCGACGAACACGGCCGCGCCTTCACCCTGCGGGTCAACGGGCGACCGGTGTTCTGCAAGGGCGCCAACTGGATCCCCGACGACCTCTTCGTCTCCCGGATCACCCCCGCCCGCTACGAGACCCGCGTCGACCAGGCCTGCGCCGCCAACATGAACACCCTGCGTGTCTGGGGCGGCGGCATCTACGAGGACGAGGCCTTCTACGCGGCGTGCGACGCCCGAGGCGTCCTGATCTGGCAGGACTTCATGTTCGCGTGCGGCGCCTACCCCGA
The DNA here is from genome assembly GCF_042888725.1 of Streptomyces sp. NPDC002795. Lineage (NCBI taxonomy): Bacteria > Bacillati > Actinomycetota > Actinomycetes > Kitasatosporales > Streptomycetaceae > Streptomyces > Streptomyces sp. NPDC002795. The sequence goes on along the minus strand of NZ_JBIAQB010000001.1, from coordinate 679,577 downwards.
GGAGGAGCCACTGCGCTCGGAGGTCGCCGCCGAGGCCGACGACGTCGTCCGCCGCCTCGCGGCCCACCCGAGCGTCGTCGTCTGGAACGGCGCCAACGAGTGCCTGCTCGGACACGAGGACTGGGGCTGGCGCACGCAGATCCGGGACCGCACCTGGGGCGAGGGCTACTACCGCGAACTGCTCCCCGCCGCCGTCGAGGCCCACGCGCCCGGCGCCGTGTACGTCGTGAACAGCCCCGTGGCGAGCGAGCCGGGCGTCCACCCGCAGGTGCCCGGCGACGGCCCGAGCCACCTCTGGGACACCTGGAACCTCCTCGACTACGCCCACTACCGCGACCAGATCCCGCGCTTCGCCGCCGAGTTCGGCTGGCAGGCCCCCGCCACCCGGGCCACCCTGACCGAGGCACTGGGGTCCCTGCCCGAGAGCCCCGACGACCCGGCCCTCCTGGCGCACCAGAAGCAACCCGGCGGCGAACGCCACCTCGTGGACCGCTTGAAGGGCCGCTTCCCCGACCCGACCGGCATCGCCTCGGACACCGACCGCTGGCACCTCGCCACCGGCCTCAACCAGGCACACGCCCTGCGCACCGCCGTGGAGCACTTCCGCTCCTGGTGGCCGCGCACGGCCGGAGCTCTCATCTGGCAGCTCAACGACGTCTGGCCCGCCCTGTCCTGGTCCCTGATCGACCACGGCGGCCGCCCCAAACCCGCCTGGTACGCGGTGCGCGGCGCCTTCGCCGACCGCCTCGTCACGCTCCAGCCGAGGGAAGCGGGCCTCAGCGTCGTCCTCGTCAACGACACGGACGAGCCGTGGACGGGCGAACTCGCACTGCGCCGTGTCCATGTCCGCGACGGCGAAGTGGCACGTACGGAAAGGGAGTTCACGGTGCCCGCCCGCTCGGTCCTCGCGCTCCCCGCCGGCCCGGAGATCACCCAGGCGGGCCGGCGCCGCGAGGAACTCGTGGTCGCGGACACCGCGGGAGCCGACCGCGCCGTCCACGCCTTCGTACGCGACGACGGCGTCCGCTGGCCCGCCTCCGACGTCAAGCACACCGTCGAGCACAAGGAGGACCACGCGCTCGTCCACCTCACCGCGGGAGTCGCGCTCGGTGACCTGATCGTCGAGGCCCCCGGCATGCGCGCGGACACGGCGCTCCTGACGCTGCTGCCGGGGGAGAGCGGGACGGTCGTGCTGCGCCCCGAGCACGAGGGGGACCGGCTGCCCGGGGCGGACGCGATTTCCCTGCACACGCGGAACGGGTTCTTCCAGGGCTGAGGCACTCACACCTCTCCTCACACAGGGGCGGCCGGCGAAAGACGCCGGCTGCCCCTCACCCGTTCACGTGCCGCCCGAGCGCCCCGATGAAGTCACGGAAGTACGCCTGGGTCACACGGGCGTCCGGCACCATGTCGTACGCGTGGAACGCCCCCGGATACACGTGCAGTTCGGTCGGCACCCCTGCGCGGATCAGGCGCGTGGCGTACGCGACGTCCTCCTCCAGGAAGAGGTCGAGCGCGCCGACGCTCAGGTAGGTGGGCGGAAGGCCCTCGACCGACTCGACGCGGGCCGCGGCGGCGTACGGCGAGACATCGCTCCCGCCGGGCTCGCGCCCCAGGAGGGAGGCCCAGCCGAAGCGGTTGTCGCCCGGGGTCCAGATGAACTCGCCCGCGTGCGGGTGGGCGTCGACCGTGCTGGAGGTGCGGTCGTCGAGCATCGGATAGATGAGCAGTTGGAACGAGACGGGTACCTCGCCCCGGTCGCGGGCCAGCACCGTGAGGGCCGCGGCGAGCCCGCCGCCCGCGCTCGCACCACCGATCACGATCCGTTCGCGGTCGACGCCGAGGTCGGCGGCGTGGGCGTGCACCCAGCGCAGGGCGGCGTAGCAGTCGTGCACCTGCCCGGGCGCCCGGGTCTCGGGGGCGAGGCGGTAGTCGACCGAGACGATCTGGACGCCGGTCTCCGTGGCGATGCGGCGGCACAGGATCTCGTCGGCGTCGGCCGTGCCGAGTACGTAACCGCCGCCGTGGATCCACACGAGTGCGGCGGTGTCGGTGGACGCGGGGCGGTCCTTGGGCTCGTAGTGGAGCACGCGCACCTCGGGGTCGCCGTCCTCGAAGCCCGGTACCCACTGCTCGGTCGTGGTGATGTCCGGGTGGAGCGCCTGCGGATCGGGCGCGTCCGGCACGGGCGCCCGCATGCCCTCACGGGCCAGTGGCAGGGTGTCCGGGCCGAGGCCGAGCGGCGGGAAGGCGTCCAGGAGCGGCGCGATCTCCGGGTCGACGAGGTGGCGGGTGCCGGCCGGACGGGGGTGTGCGGCGCGGGTGAGGGCGAAGCCGCGGTAGCCGTCCTCGGCGACCTCGTCGCAGATGTCCCGGTAGGGGCCGACCCCGCCGACGTACGGCATGAAGATCCGGGGTTTTCCGGGGATGTTGGCGCCCATGTACCAGGACGCGGCCCGCGGGTAGAGGGTCTCCTGCGCCACCTCGTTGACGTGGTCGACCCACGTGTCCTGGGCGTCGCGCTCGGCCTCGAACCGGACGACGCCGGTGCGGCGCGCGTGGTCGATCGCGTCGGTGATCCAGTCCACGTGCTGCTCGATGGAGACGATCATGTTGCTGAGTACGGACGGGCTGCCCGGCGCGGTGATCATGAACAGGTTCGGGAATCCGGCCGAGGCGACCCCGAGATAAGTACGTGGCCCGGCGGCCCACTCCTCGCGCAGAGCGGCCCCGTCGAGACCGCGGATGTCGATCCCGTCGAGCGGCCCGGTCATGGCGTCGTACCCGGTGGCGAACACGATGGCGTCCACGGTGTGGTCGACGCCGCCGACCCGCAGTCCGTGGGGAGTGATGCGCTCGATCTCTTGGTCGCGCAGGTCGACCAGGGTCACGTTGTCGCGGTTGTACGTGGCGTAGTAGCCGGTGTCGACGCAGATGCGCTTGGTGCCGATGGGGTGGTTCGTCGGGCAGAGCAGTTCTGCGACGGTCGGGTCCTCGACGATGGCGCGGATGCGGTCGCGTACGTAGTCGGCCGAGACCTGGTTGGCCGCCTCGTCGATCGCGGTGTCCTCGAAGGCGCCCATGAAGGTGGTGCCGCCGAAGGCCCAGCGCTGGTCGAGCTCGGCGGTGCGGCGGGATGCGTCGAGGTCGAGGGCGTTGCCCAGCGGCGGCGGCACGACGACCCCGGAGGCCGACGCGCGGGCCTCGGCGCGCAGCTCGCGGTAACCGGCCTTCACGAGTCGCTGCTCGTCGGGGGCGAGCGGCCTGTTGTTCGCCGGGACGGAGAAGTTCGGGGTGCGCTGGAAGACGGTGACGTGCGCGGCCTGCTCGGCGATCACCGGGATGGCCTGGATGCCGGAGGACCCCGTGCCGATGACGGCGACATGCCGCCCGCTGAAGTCGACACCCTCGTGTGGCCAGCGCCCGGTGTGGAACGTGGGCCCGGTGAAGGAGTCGAGCCCCGCGAAGTCCGGCACACGGGACGCGGACAGACAGCCGACGGCCGTGACGAGGTACGAGGCGCGCGCCTGGCGCCCGTCCTCCAGCGTCACGGTCCACACATCGGCCTCGGCGTCGTAATCGGCGCCCCCCACCGAGGTGTCGAACTCGATGTCACCGCGCAGCTCGAAGCGGTCGGCCACATGGTCGGCGTAGCGGAGGATCTCGGGCTGGGAGGGGTAGCGCTCGGTCCACTCCCACTCCTGTTCCAGTTCCTCGGAGAAGGAGTACGAGTAGAACATCGACTCGACGTCGCACCGGGCGCCGGGATACCGGTTCCAGTACCAGGTGCCGCCGACGCCGCCACCGCGCTCATAGACCCGTACCCGCAGGCCGAGATCGTCGCGGAGCCGGTGCAGGAGATACATGCCGGCGAATCCGGCACCGATCACGATGGCGTCGTACTGAGGAGTTTGAGGAGTTTGCCGCATGGTGCACCACCACTCCCTTCCCGGCGACGGGGCGCCGGGCTCGGTTGGGTCGATCACCAAGCAGGATCGTCAGAGCGTGTGACGCGCGTCATTGGGCAGGTGGCTCGGTTGACGAGCCATCTGTCCCGCCCGCCCGATACAGGTCACCGGACTCGTGCAGCCGCCGCAGCACCAGAGCCAGGAACAGTCGGGTGCGCCCGTACGGTTCGGTGAAGCTGAACCCGAGGTAGCGCTGGGCGCGTTCCACCCGGTACGCGACCGAGTTGTGGTGCCGGTGCAGCAGACGGGCGGCCTTGCGCACGGAGTCGGTGGCGGCGACCGCTTCGAGGCAGACCAGCATGTCGTCCCCGTGGTCGTCGACGAGTCGGCCGAGTTGGCGCACATCGGGCACGGGGGCGATCTGCTCGGCGCTCAACGTCTCGGCGAGCAGCGCGTACCCGCCGATCCCCGCCGCGTCGACGAGTGTCGCCTCCTCCACGGAGTACGGCCCACGCGCCCGCGTGCTGGGACGGGCGAACCGCAGCGCGGTGCGAGCCAGTTGCCAGGCCGGTGGCGCGTCCGCGGCGGCGCAGGGCCCGGCGAACGCCGCGCGGGCCCCGACCGGAACACCCGGAACGTCGCCGGGGTCGAGCTCCTTCGCGACCACCAACTGCACGGCGCCGACGGGGGCGTCGAGCACGACGGGCGTACGGCCCCGTAGCCCGTCGACGAACGCCCCGGCCGCCCCGGGCGGCCCCGCCAGCGCGAACACCGTCACGGCCGACGCCTCACTGAGCCCGAACCGCAGCCACGTACGGGCACGCTCCGACGCGTCGACGCCGGCGTCGACGACGGACCGCAGCGCGATTGCGTCCGCGACGTGATGTGACGCCGGAACGCGCCCCAGCAGGGCGACCTTCGCCGCGATCCCGAGCCGGCGCAGCAGCAGCGCGGTCTCGGCTTCGGTGAGCGGGAGGCTGTGGGCGTCGAGCCAGACCTGCCCGGTGCCGGGCAGCTCGCGCGTCACCACCCGGCCAGGAGCGACCTGCTCCGCGCCGCCGACCGGACGACCATCGGGAGCCGCCGCCCAGACCTCGCCCTGCACGGTCCGGACTCCGACGGCGCGTCCGACGGCATCGGCGGTGCGGTCCAGAACGACGTCCAAGTCCGCGTCGGACTCGGCCAGTTCGTCGATGAGCCGCAGGACCGATTCGAGGTCGAACGTGCGCGCCACGGCGTCCCCCTACTCCTTCACCGCCCCGCTCAACATCCCTTCGATGAACTTACGCTGCAACGCCACGTACACCACCACCACCGGCAACGCGATCAGCACCGACGCCGCCGCCAGCAGTGTCGTGTCCGCGCTCTGTTGCCCCTGGAAGAAGGCCAGGCCGAGGGGGACCGTGCGCAGGGACTCGTCGCTGATCATGACCAGGGCCATCAGGAACTCGTTCCACGTCCACATGAACGTGATCACGATGAGCGTGGTGATGGCCGGGCGGCCCATCGGGACGAGGATGCGCCACAGCGTGGTCCACGACCCCGCGCCGTCGACGCGTGCCGCCTCGATGACCGAGCGGTTGCTGTTCATGAAGTACGTGCGCATCCAGAACACACCGAAGGCCAGGGACTGCGCGGACTGGGGCAGGATCAGCGCCCAGTAGGTGTCCGTGAGGTGGAAGTACCGCAGGTCGAAGTAGAGCGGGACGACCAGCGCCTCCTGGGGGAGCGTGAGGCCCAGGACGAACAGGTAGAAGAGCAGCGTCGAGCCGGGGAAACGCATCGTGCCGAAGGCGTACGCGGCGAGGACGGACAACACCGTCGAGGCCGTCACCACGACGACCGTCACCAGAACCGAGTTGCCGAGGTACGTGCCGAAGTGGCCGCGCTGCCACGCCTGTTGGAAGTTCGACCAGTGCAGGGCGTCGGGGAGTGTGAAGCCGCCGCCCACCGCGTCGGGGGACGAGAAGGCGGTGGAGAGGATGCCGACGACCGGGGTGAGGGCGAGCACCGCGAAGAGTGCCAGGATCGCGTACGTGGCCGTGCGCTCGATACGGGAGGTCATGCGCGGCGCCCTTCGACGAGACGGGAGACCGTGACGGTCAGGGCGAAGATGAGGACGGTGAGTGCCACCCCGATGGCGGCCGCCGAGCCGACCTCGTTCAGTTCGAACGCGCGGTGGTAGACCTCGTAGGCCGGTACGGAGGTGGCATTGCCGGGGCCGCCGCCCGTGGTGATGTAGATCAGGTCGAAGTTGCGCAGGCCCGCGATGATCGTGAGGGTCAGCGCGACCGAGATCTCGCCCCGCAGACCGGGCAGCGTCACCGCGAAGAACTCCCGCACCGCGCCCGCTCCGTCGAGCCGCGCCGCCTCGTACAGTTCGCGCGGGATGCGCTGCGCTCCGGCGAGGAAGAGGACCATGCACAGGCCGGTCATGACCCAGGTGCCGACGACGCCCACGGCGGGCAGCGCCCATGTGTCGTCGCCCAGCCACGGGCGGGCCAGGCTGTCCAGGCCTACGCCCCGCAGCACGTCGTTGAGCAGGCCGTCCGGTGCCAGGATCGAGCGCCAGGCCACACCGACGACGACCATCGCCAGGACCTGCGGCAGGAACAGCACCGTACGGAAGAAGGTCAGGCCGCGGACCCGGATGCGGGACATCGTCGCCGCGAGCAGCAGGCCGATGGCCACCGGGAGCGCCGCGTAGAAGACCAGCAGCACGAGCGCGTGGCCGAAGGGGGCGCGCAAGCTCGGGTCCGTGAAGAGGGCCGTGTAGTTGTCCAGGCCCGCCGACGTGGCCCGGGTCAGGCCGTCCCAGTGGAGGAAGGAGAGACCCACCGCCTGGCCGAAGGGATAGAGGAGGAACAGGCCGTAGATGACCAGCGCGGGCAGGACGTAGAGGTAGCCGATGGAGCGGGGTTCGCCGGGGGCCCGGCGCGAGGCGTGCACACTCTTGGTCACGAGCCCGACGCTCCCGAACTGCCCTTGCCCTGCTGCTTCTTGATGAACGGGGCGTAGTCGGCCTGGAGCTCGCGCGCGAAGTTCCGCGGCGAGGCCTTGCCCGCGATGAGGTCCTGCAGAGCCGCGGAGCTCGTGTCGTAGAACGTGGGCGTCGCGTAGTCCAGATATGGGACCAGGCCGTCCGCCGACGTCAACTGCCGCCATCCGTCGACCATTTGACCGTCGGGGGACTTCGGGTCGAGGGCGTCCGCCGCCTTTCCGGGGACCGCCGGAAGCACGCCGTTCCGCGTCATCACGTCCGCCGCGTGCTCGCTGGTGATGAAGTCCAGGTACGCCGCCGCGACATCCGGGTGCGCGGAGCGCGAGGTGACCGACCACGCCAGGCCCTGGCCGCCGGTGGTGACCGGCTTGCCGCCCTCGGTGGGCGGAGGCGGCGGCATGATGCCGAGGTCGTCGCCGAGCCGCTTCTTCAGGTCGGCCAGCATCCACGTGCCGGTGATCGTGTACGCGCCCTGCCCGGCCATGAACTTCTTGTTGGCGTCGTCGTAGCCGAGCCCGTTGGCGTCCTTGGGGAGATAGCCGCGGTCCAGCCAGTCGGTCAGCGTGGTGGCCGCCTTCGTCGTACGAGAGTCGGCGAAGCCGTCGCCGCGGCCGAGGACGGTGTCACGGGCCTGCTCGGCGCCCTGCTGGTCCTGGAGCGTGCCGAAGGTGTGGATCGCGGGCCACTTGTCGAGGTTGCCGAACTGGATCGGGAGCTCCCCGGCCTTCTTGAGCTTCCCGAGGCTGTCGGTGAACTCCGCCCAGCTGCGCGGGGGTTGGAGGCCCGCTTGCTTCAGGACCTTCTTGTTGTAGTAGAGGCCCACGAACTCGCCGGTCTGGGAGATCCCGTACAGACGTCCCGTGCCGAAGCGGCGCGATGTGCCCGGCTCCGGCACGGAGACCCGGTTCAGGTTGAGGAGCGTCGCCGGGTAGCGGGTGTTCCACTCGTAGATTCCCGCGTAGTTGTCGAGCGGTGTGAGCAGGCCCGCCTCGACGAACGCCACCATGTCCGGGTAGCCCTGGTTGGCCTGCACGACATCGGGCGGGTTGTTGCCGGACAGGGCCAGCTTGAGCGTCGTCTTGAGGTCGTCGAAGCTCCGCGAGACCCGCTTGATCGTGACGTTCGGGTACGTCCGCTGGAATTCCCTGTTCAGCTGCTCGATCTCGGCGTTGGTGCCGCCGCGGACCTCCTGGTCCCACACACGCAGCGTCACGTTCCCGGCCTTCGCGGGATCGGGTATGCCGTTGCCGCCGCCCGGCGCGGTGTCACCGGTCACGGCGCCCGAACCGTCCGTACCCGGTGTGCAGCTCGCGGCGCCGACGGCGAGGGCGGCCGCGAGCATCGACCTCCGCGTGAATCTTGAGCTCATGGTGTCTCCTGCGCGGCGCGGAAGCCGAGGGTCGGTGTGGCGCGGCGGCGGGCCACCTCGTGCAGGCGGGCGGGGACGACGTCGGCCAGGAAGCCATAGCGGCGTGCCAGATCCGTGGCGGCGGCGTCACCGGCCTTGGCCCGCACAGTCAACTCGCCCCACCAGGCGGCCACTTCCACCCAGCCCGGCGCGGACAGCGAACCGCCGAAGTGCTGCACGGACAGGGCTGCCGTGAGATTGGCGAAGGCGAGGCGGTCGGCGAGCGGCCACCCGGCGAGGGTGCCGGTCACGAACCCGGCCATGAACACATCCCCGGCGCCGGTCGGATCGAGCGCCTCCACGCGCAGCCCCGGGACATCGGCGTGCTCACCGGTGAGCGAGTCGACGGCGACGGCGCCCTCCGGGCCCTTGGTGACCACGGCGATGGGCACCAGGTCCGCCAGCCTGGCCACCGCGTCCCGCGGGGTGTCGGTGCGCGTGTAGTGCAGCGCCTCGGTGGCATTGGGCAGGAAGGCGTGGGCGTACGGGAGTCCCGTCAGCGTCGCGGTGTCCCAGCGGCCCGACTCGTCCCAGCCGACATCGGCGAAGATCCGGGCGCCCTGGTCGTGCGCCTGCCGCAACCAGGCGTCCTCACGGTCGGGTTCGAGCGAGGCCACGCCCGCGCGGGCGCGCGGCACGGTGTGCTCCAGCGGGGGCGCCGGGTGCTCGTGCGTCACCATGGTGCGCTCGCCGTCGTACGCCATGGAGACCGTCAGCGGCGAGTGCCAGCCGGCGAGGCGCTGCGAGTGGGTGAGGTCGACGCGTTCGACATCGGCGAGCGACTCCCAGCAGTAGTCGCCGTACAGATCCGTGCCGAACGTGGCCGCCAGCGTGGTGCGCAGGCCCAGGCGGGCGAGCGCGGTGGCCATGTTGGCGATGCCGCCGGGGCTGGAGCCCATGCCGCGGGCCCAGTTCTCGGTGCCGATGCGCGGGGCGCCGTCGAGCCCGGTGAAGACCAGGTCCATGAAGACGGTTCCCGTGAGGAACACGTCGTGTTCGGGATCGCCGGTGGCGCGTACCCCCGCCAGCGGATCGATGCAGTCGCACACCGCTCTGCTCGGACTCACCGTCGTACCCTCCCTGTTCGCCAACGTCGGCCGGGTTCAGCGCAACGATGATCGATACCATGCACTTCCGGCCAGACAGTTGCAAGAAGATGCTTACCTTTGCGCGGGCTCGCCGTCTGTGCATGGCGTTTGTGCATGACGAAGGGGCGCTCGCCCTCCGGCCGTGTGGCGGGAGAGTGAACGCCCCTTCGGCGGGCGACAGGCCCTAGCTGAGCGTCTTGAGCGCCGCCGCGTCGTACGGCTTCAGCTCGTCGAAGCGGCCCGCGAGGACCTTCGCCGCCCACTGCGGGTCCTGGAGCAGGGCACGGCCGACCGCGACCATGTCGAACTCGTCGCGCTCCAGGCTGTCGAGAAGGTCGTCGATGCCCTTGACGGGGGAGCCCTCGCCCGCGAAGCCACGGATGAAGTCGCCGTCGAGACCGACGGAGCCGACGGTGATGGTCGGCTTCCCGGTCAGCTTCTTCGTCCAGCCCGCCAGGTTCAGGTCCGAACCTTCGAACTCCGTACGCCAGTAACGGCGGGTGGAGGCGTGGAAGACATCGACACCGGCCGTCGTGAGCGGGGCGAGGATCGCCTCAAGGTCCTCGGGGGTCTCCGCGAGCCGCGCGTCGTACGCCTCCTGCTTCCACTGCGAGTAGCGGAAGATGATCGGGAACTCGGACGAGACACGTTCGCGGATCGCGGCTACGATCTCGGCGGCGAACTTCGTACGGGCCACGGCGTCGCCGCCGTAGGCGTCGCCACGGCGGTTGGTGCCCGCCCAGAGGAACTGGTCCAGCAGATAGCCGTGCGCGCCGTGCACCTCGACGCCGTCGAGACCGATCCGCTCCGCGTCCGCGGCGGCCTGCGCGAAGGCACCGATGACATCGTCGAGGTCGGCCTGCGTCATCGCCCGGCCCTTGCCCTCCGTGCCGTCGACGCGGATGCCGGAGGGGCCGACGGGCGGGGCCTCGGCGAAGGGCGGCTCGCCCGCCTCGCGCACCATGCCGATGTGCCACAGCTGCGGAACGATCGTGCCGCCCGCCGCGTGCACGTCCTCGGCGACCCGCGCCCACCCGGCCAGCTGCTCCTCACCGTGGAACCGCGGCACCCGGTCGCTGTTGCCGGCCGAGTCGTGGCCCACGTAGGTGCCCTCGGTGATGATCAGGCCGACGCCCGCGGCGGCCCGCCGCGCGTAGTACGAGCGCACATCCTCACCGGGAACGCCGTCCGGCGAGAACATGCGGGTCATCGGCGCCATCGCGATGCGGTTCGGCACGGTCAGGCCGTTCAGCGTGACGGGACGGGAGAGTATCTCGGCGGCGCGGGACGTGGGGTCGGCCACGGGTGCTCCTCAGAAGTGCGGACATACGGGGTATACGGGACATGCAGGCGTACGGAGTATCGGCACTGGTCGGCTGTGCGGCGCTGCACAAACGACGATCTTCGGTGGCAACCACGCCACCGCCCGCGCGCATTCCGCGAGCGCGCCACACCGCGCTGTGATCCCGGCCACGGGCCGCGGGCGACCCGCCGCACACCCGTGTCGATCACTCCCGTACCGTGCTGCGACGGGCCGGCCTCCCCCCTCCCGGCCTCGCAGAGGGAGTGAGAGCTGGTGCGTACGGTCGATACGCGTGTGGTCGTTGTCGGAGCCGGTCCCGCCGGGCTGACACTTGGTGTGTTGTTGCGGCGGCGCGGGATCGACTGTGTGGTGGTCGACAAATTCGCCCGGGAACAGCTGCTGGCGCGTTCGCGGGCCGGGTTCCTGGAACGGCGCACCGTGCAACTGCTCGACCGGCACGGCCTGTCCACCCGGCTGCGCGCGGAGGGCCTCGCGCACACACGCTGCGAGATACACGCCGAGGGCGAGCGGGTCACCGTGGACTACGAGGCGTGGTGCGGCGACGCGCCCAGCTATGTGTACCCCCAACAGGACGTCGTGGCCGACCTGTTGGACGCGTACGTCGATGAGGGTGGCACCCTGCTGCTCGGCACCCCGATCACCGAAGTCGTGGCGGACGAGGCGCCGCGCGTCGTGTGCGCCGACGGCACCGTGATCCGCGCCGACCTCGTCGCAGGCGCCGACGGATGGCACGGACCGACGCGCGCGGCGCTGCCCGACTCCGCCTTCACCCGGTACGACGTCCCGCACGACGCCCGCCTCCTGGGCGCGCTCGTCGAGGCACCGCCGTCCGCAGGACACACCGTGTACGCGCAGCACCCCGACGGCTTCGCGGGACACATGCTGCGCTCCCGCGACGTGACACGCATGTACCTCCAGATACCCGCCGGTGACACCATCGAGCAGTGGCCGGACGAGCGGATCTGGAAGGAGCTGCACACGCGGCTCGACCTGCCGGACTGGACACTCAACGAAGGCCCCGTCCTGGACCGGGCCGTCGTCGACATGCACACCAAGGTCGTGGAACCCATGCACCACGGGCGCGTCGTGCTGCTCGGCGACGCCGCGCACATCGTGCCGCCCTCCGGCGGCAAGGGCATGAACCTCGCGGTGGCCGACGCCGCCGATCTCGCCGAGTGCCTCCCGGACCACTTCGAGGGCGAGGAACCCCTGGAGTCGGTACTGGCCGCGTACTCCCGGCGGCGCCTCTCCGACGTGTGGCAGGTGCAGGAGTTCAGCCACACCATGCTGGAACTCCTGCACGCCGACGAGCCCGACACCCCGCACGCCGCCTACCGCGAACGGCTCCGGCGGGCCCGCTGGCAGCGGCTGCGCGACGACCCCGCGTACGTACGGTCCTTCGCCGAGCAGTACATGGGGCCTTCGCTCACCGAGTAGCCCTGGCTACTGCTGGCCCGCGAAACGCGGACGCTCCAGCTCTCCGAAGGAGCCCGGGGCCGCGCCCGTGAGGCGGTCCGGGGCGAAGTCGGCGAGCAGCGGGTCCCGTTCCCCGGTCAGCAGCTCATGCGCGGCGAGGCGCCCGAGCAGCGGGCCGAGGGTGATGCCGCTGTGCGTCGCCAGCGCGTAGATCCTGCCGTCCGGACGCAGCCTGCCCGCGACCGTGAGGCCGTCCGCGGGCAGGGCGCGTTGCCCCACGCGCAGCGATTCGAGGCGCGCGCCCTCGGTGCCGTGCAGCAAGTCCGCGAGCCGGTCGAGGAGTTGGGCGGCGTGCGGTCCGTCCACCGGCGGCGGCGCGGCCGGGTCGGCGTCCGTGTCCAGGTCGAGGCCCTGGACGACGAGCCGTCCGCCGCCGTCCGGTCGGACGTTCAGGCGCGGCGTGGTGAGCACCGCGTCGAGGCGCGTCGCCGTCGGGGAGGTGTAGCCGAGGAGCCCGACCGTGGCGGAGCCGGGCTCGGACGTGTCCGCCATGGGCAGCGACACCCCGGCCAGCGCGGCGGTCCGCTCGCTCCACCGCCCGGTGGCGCTGACGACGAGGTCGAAGGTCTCGCTCGTACCGTCCGCCAGCTCGACCCGTACGTCCGACGCGTGCTCGTCGATACCGGTCACGTCGGCGGGGCAGCGAAGCTGAGCCCCATGCTCGCGGGCCTCGCCCCACAGGCGGGCGACGAGTGGGTGCGGCAGGACGTGGCCCTCCTCGGGGAAGTACGCGATGCGGCGCACCTCTTCGGGGATACGCAGGTCCGGCACGAGCTCGCGGGCCCGGTCGGGCTTCAGCCACCGCCACGGGTAGTTCCGTCCCTCCAGGAGTCCGAGGGCGTCCGCGAGTCGTGCGTCGCCCACGTCGTCGGCTGCCCACTCCAGGTTCCCGGACGGGAAGAACCAGTCGGGCGCAAGGCCGTCGGCCTCCCGCAGTGCGTGGTGCTCCGCTACACCCGCCACGTTCAGCTCGTGGTACGAAATCGGGTTCTTTGCATGGGAGTTGACCCAGGCGAACGTGGTGCCGGTCGTTCCGGCGGCGAAGCCGGACCTCTCGTAGAGGGTGACCGCGGCGCCGCGCAGGGCGAGGGCACGGGCGGTCGCGGCGCCGAGGACTCCGGCGCCGATGACGGCGATGCGGGGGGTGGGTGCGGTCATGCGGAGGTGCTTCCTTCCGGGGCGGGGACGGGGGAGGACTGGGTGGGGACGGGTGCCGTCGGGCGGCCCGAGGCGAGGGCGCAGCCGAGCAGGACGACGGTGGAGGCCGCGATGCCGTACACCGCGTACGGCACGAGGGTGTCGGCGAGTTGGGCCGCGCCGCAGCCCGCGAGGCCCGCGAGCATCGCGGAGAGGGCGGCGGTGGGTGTCAGCCGGAACCGGCGGCGCAGCGCGTAGCCGAGGAAGAGCGGTGCGGCGAGCGCGGCAGCCGAGTACGCGTAGGTGGCGACCAGCCACGTCAGCGCGGTCGGGAAGGAGATGGCGAGAACGGCGGCGATCGCGGTGACCACGACCGTACAGAGCCGGGAGAGTGTCACCATGCGGCGGTCGGTGCGCCGCCCGCCCGCGACGCTGCTGTACAGGTCGCGCACGAGGCTGGTGACGACCGACTGCAGCGCGCTTCCCGAGGTCGAGACGATGGTGGCTACGAGGAACGCGCCGTAGGTGACGAGGAGGAGCGGCGGCAGCTGCGTGATCAGCCAGCCCGCCGCCTCCTCCGGGTTGGTCAGTCCGGGGTGCTGGGCGCGGACGGAGAGACCGATGGCGGCCGCGTAGACACCCCCGACCAGGATGGTGAGACCGCTGAGGATGATGCCGCGGCGGGCGTCGGATACGTTCTTGGTGGCGAAGATGCGCTGATAGTAGAGCTGGTTGGTGAGGGTGCCGGGCAGGATCGCGGCCACCCACAGCCACACCTGGTCGCCTCCGGCGGCGAACAGGCCCGACGGCTGCCACAGCCGCTCGGGTACGTGTGTCGTGATGCCGCTCCAGCCGCCCGCGAGGTGGACGGCGTAGGCGGCGACCACGAGCGACATCACGATCTTGAAGATACCGAAGACGAAGTCCGTCCAGGCCACCGACGTCAGCCCGCCGGGCAGCACGAACAGCAGGGATCCGGCGGCGATCACGGCGATCAGCAGACTCGGCGAGAGCCCGGTCAGCTGCCCGAACAGCTGGGAGAACGCGACGAATTGGGTGGCCAGCCAGCCGAACGGGACGACCAGGGCGCACACCCCGGCGAGCGCGACGACGGGACGGCTGTGCCCGAACAGGCGGGTGACGACGTCGGGGACGGTGCCGAAGCCCTGGTCGCGCAGCCAGCGCGCGGTCAGGGCGAGGCCGAAGAAGCCCAGCACGACGCAGAGTTCGTACGCGAAGACCGACCAGCCGGAGGCGTACGCGATGCCGACGTGAGCGATCAGTACGCCGCCGCCCGCAGCGGTCGCGAACTGGGTGATGACGACGACGATGAGGGGCAGTGACTCGGGCGCGGAGAGCCAGTCGGCGGAGCTCTTCGCGCGGCGGCCGAAGTACACCGAGAGCAGTGCCCCGGCGGCGATGATGACCAGCCCCGCGACGACGATCGCGGCTATTTGAGCGGTGGAGTGGTGCGGCAAGGGGTCACGCTCCTTGGGAGGGCAGGGGGGAGCCAGGAGGGTGTGCGGTGCCGTGCGGGTGGGGGAGTTGGTGTGTCAGCCGGTGAAGCGCGCCGGGTCGAGGAACGAGATGTCGTACGGCGACTTCCCGCCCGTGACCAGGGATGCGGCGATCTCCCCGAAGATCGGGGCGAGTTTGAAACCGTGCCCGGAGAACCCGGCCAGGAGAGTGGCGTCGCGGGCGCCGGGCAGCGGGCCGACCAGCGCGTGCTCGTCGGCGCTGAACGCCTCCGCGTACACACCGATCCGTACGGGATGCGGGACGAGTCCTGGCAACAGCCGGGCCACGGCGGCGGACGCGGCCTGCGCGAACCCGGTGTCCGCGCTGCGGGGCAGGTCCTCCGGGTCGTCCGCGTCATGCCAGGTGAGGTGGTGCGGCACGATCTTGACGGCGGTTCCGTCGAGCACGGGGAAGCAGGAGAAGCCCGCCTCGTGGTGGCGCCTGATGGCGATCGGCAGCCGGTCGGGCCGGTGTGCGGCGACGTCCTTCGCGGCGAACCACGCGGCCGTGATGCGCCGCCCCTGAAGCGGAAGCCCCGCGAGGCGCCCGAACGATCCGGACCAGGGGCCGGGGCTCAGCACCACGTGATCGACGTCGAAGTCGGCCTGCTGGGTACGGATGCGCCAGCCCCCGCCGGGACGCTCATTCAGCCCGTCCACCCGGTGGTACGGCAGCAGTTGGGCGCCCAGCTCCTGTGCCCGGGCGAGCGCGGCCTGCACGGCGGGCTCGGGGCGGAGCACCCCGGCGCCCGGGTCGAGGACGGCGATCTCGTCCGCGTCGAGCCGGTGCTGCGGGAAACGCCGCGCGGCGCCCTTGGCATCCAACACCTCCACGTCCAGGCCGTGTTCGGCGGCGCTGCCCTGAACGGCGCGCAGATCGGGGTGGTCGGGCGGACCGAGTGTGAGGCCGCCGCAGAGGGTGAGCAGCTCGCGGTCGGCCTCGCTTTCGAGGCGCCGCCACAGTTCGTACGAGCGGCGCAGCAACGGAACGTAGGAGGCGCCCTCCTTGTACGCGGTGCGGAAGATCCGGGACTCGCCGGCCGAGGCGCCGCGGTCGTGGCCGGGAGCGTACGCGTCGAGGGCGAGCACCTCGGCACCGCGGGCGGCGAGGTGCCAGGCCGTCATGGCGCCGATGACACCGGTGCCGACGACGGCGACGCGCAGCGGGGGAGTGGGCATGGGGATTCCTTCCAGCGAGTACGAGAAGGGCTCAGGAGCCGCCCGGCACCTCCGGCACCTCAAGGACCGACTGCTCGACGAAGAACTCGGTGCGGCCGGGGCGCATGATGTGCCACATGGCCTCCGCGAGCCCGCCGTCGGTGAGCCGTGTCAGGCGCCGCAGCCGCAGGACGGCCTCGCCGGGCGGGGTCTCCAGCAGGGCCGCGGTCGTCTCGTCCAGGACCTGGGCCTCGACGTACATCCGTGAGGTGCTGACGGGGGTTCCGGTGCGGTGGAAGTAGTGCAGGACGGTCAGCTGTTCCAAGTCCTCGCTCAGCAGGTGCGGGGCGAGGGAGAAGGGCACGGCGGACAGTTCGACGGCGAGCGGTTCGCCGTCCTCGCTGTACTTGACGCGCCGCAGCTCGTTGACGGGTTCGGTGTCGGACACTCCTGGCAGGGCGACGCCGGCGTCGCCCGCCGGGACGACCTTGGCGGACTGGACGATGTGCGGACCCGGCACCTCGGGCCCGGTCTGGTGCACGTCGGTGAAGCGCAGCAGATTCTCCTGGCGGGCACCTTCGGCGACGAATGTTCCGCGCCGCCGGTAGCGGACCACGAGCCCTGCCTGGGCGAGTTCGTGCAGGGTGCGCTGCGCGGTGGCGCGGCTCACCCCGTACTCCTCGCGCAGCTCGGCCTCCGTCGGTACGCGGGCGCCGGGCTGCCATTCACCCGAGGTGATCCGGGCCTCGATCTCGGCCCGGATCAGTTGATACTTGGGGATGCCCATTGATTTGATCCAACCATTCGCCAATTGACCGGTCAATAGTGTGGACGACTCCTGTTCGTCGCCGCTTCTCTGTTGACAGTCGCCAGTTAGGATGTTGACACCCTGAAGGGAGCCACCTTGTCTATTGAGCCCTTGCCTGTGATGGACCGCAGCACCCTGCGGGAACGCGTGCTACAGGCGTTGCGGTCCGCGATCACGGCGGGAGCGTACCGGCCCGGTGACCACCTCGGAGAGGTGGAGCTGGCCGGCCGGCTCGGAGTGAGTCGGGGGACGGTGCGCGAAGCCCTGCGCCACCTTCAGCAGGAGGGCCTTGTGCGCGCCGGCGTCCGGGGCATGCTGCGGGTGAACTCCCTGTCCGCGGAGGAGATCCGCGGGATGTTCCGGGTGCGCGCGGCACTGGAAGGACTGGCCGTCGCCGAGGTCATCGCCAGGCCCGACCGGGCGGAGGCGGTGGCGGTGCTGCGTGCCGCCGCGGGTGAACTGGACGCCGCCGGGAGTGACTTCGCCGCCCGTGTCGAGGCCGATCTCGGTTTCCATGTGCGGCTCTGCCAGGTTTCGGGCAATTCGATGCTGGTGGATTCCTGGCGTCACCTTGAGGGCCGGATCCGCGTCACGATCATGTCGCGTGACCAGGACGACGCCCCCGCGATGATGACGCGCGGGCGGCACGCGGCCATCATCGACGCCATCGAGGCCGGTGATGTCCCGGGCGCCGTCGCCGTGGTGGAGGAGCACATGGCCGTGGCGGCCGAGCACTTCGCCGTGATCGACGACTGAGCGACTTTCTGCTGAACGGCCATTGACAGCAAGGCTCCCGGCCTGGATGGTTTCTTCATGCCTCCCGAGTGTTAACAGTCAACACTCGACTGTCGAGTACACGGCTTCCCGGAAGCCGAACCGACGTTGGATCAATGGAGATCAACCATGTCCGCACAGCAACTGGCCGCCGTCAAAGGCACCCCAGCGCGCCGACGCGTGGCCATCGGCTCATCGATCGGCGCGACGATCGAGACGTATGACTTCATCGGTTTCGGCACCGCCGCGGCCCTGTACTTCAACGATGTCTTCTTCCCGTCCGAGGACCCCCTGTCCGGCACGCTGCTGTCCTTTGCCACCCTCGGCGTCGGCTTCGCGGTGCGGCCGATCGGCGGGATCATCGGTGGACACCTCGGCGACCGGATCGGCCGCAAGCCGGTCCTCGTGGGGTCACTGCTGCTCATGGGCGTGTGCACGGTCCTGATCGGCATGCTGCCGACGTACCAGACGGTGGGCGCCTGGGCCGGTGTCCTGCTCGTGCTCGTCCGCGTGGTCCAGGGGCTGGCGTTCGGCGCCGAGTGGGGCGGCGCCATCCTCATGACCTTCGAGCACGCGCCGTGGCGCAAACGCGGGCTCTACACCGGAATCACCCAGGCCGGCTTCCCCGTAGGCCTGCTCCTCGCCAACGCCGCGTTCCTGCTCAGCGTCCCGCTGGGGGAGCAGTGGGCCTGGCGTGTGCCGTTCCTGTGCAGCGCCGTGCTCATCGTCGTCGGCATCCTCATCCGCCTCAAGGTCGAGGAGTCCCCGGAGTTCGAGGCGCTGAAGTCCGAGGGCGAGGTGGCCAGCAACCCGCTGCTCGAAGTGCTCCGCACGGACTGGCGCAATGTCCTGCGTGCCTTCTGCCTGCGCAGCACGGAAACCGCCGGTTACGCCCTCTCGGTCACCTTCGCCATGTCCTACCTGGCGAGCGAGGGCCTCGCCGGCCGGTCCGTGACCCTGTTCGGGCTCATGCTCGCCGCCGCGCTCGGTATCGCGGCGACGACCCTGTGGGGCGCGCTGACCGACCGCATCGGGCGCCGCCCGGTCTACCTCTTCGGCACCGCGTTCACGCTCGCCTGGGGCGTGCCGCTGTTCCTGCTCCTCAACACTGGTTCCGCGACGGCCATCGTGCTGGCCTTCGTCGTGAGCTACGCCGTGTGCCAGAACGGTCTCGCAGGGGTGCAGGGCGCCTGGTTCTCCGAACTGTTCCAGGCCAGGACCCGCACCAGCGGCGCCTCGCTCGCCTACCAACTCTCCGCCGTGGTCTCCGGGTTCACCCCGCTGATCGCCACCGCCCTCTTCTCCAGCACCGGTTGGCTCGGCCCCGCCCTGCTGTTCAGCGCGTACGGGCTGCTCGGCCTCGTCGCGACCCTTCTGACCCGCGAGACCTGGGGCCCGGCCGAGCGCGCCGAGGTCGACGCCCTCGAGCGCGAACTCGCCGCCACCACGCCTGCGGCCCACCCCAACACCGTCCCTGTACGACAAGGAGGTACGCACCGATGACATCGGTGACGACACACCAAGGCCCGGCCACCGAGCGCGAGCAGCAGGTCGACCGCCTCCGCGCCGCCGCCACCCGCATCCGCTGCCACGCCCTCACCATGGGCGAGGTCCAGGGCCAGGGATACATCGGGCAGGCCCTGGGCGTCGCCGACGTCCTCGCCATGTTCTACGCACGCGAGGACGGAGAGCTGCGGCTGCGCCCCGAGGACCCGGAGTGGGCGGGCCGCGACCGGTTCCTGCTCTCCATCGGCCACTACGCGATCGCCTTCTACGCCGCGCTCGCCGAGGCCGGCACGATCCCCGTCGCCGAACTGGAGACGTACGGGATGGACGACTCCCGCCTCCCCATGTCCGGCATGGCCAGCTACACGCCCGGCATGGAGATCTCCGGCGGCTCGCTCGGCCACGGACTGGGCGTTGCCTGCGGGATGGCGCTGGGACTGCGTCAACTCGACAGCAACGCAAGGGTGTTCAACCTCCTCTCCGACGGCGAGCTCGACGAGGGGTCGACCTGGGAGGCCGCCATGGCCTGCGCCCACCACGGCCTGGACAACATCACCGCCGTAGTCGACGTCAACGGCCTGCAGGCCGACGGCCCCACACCCGGCGTGCTGCGTACCGAGCCCGTCACCGAGAAGTGGCAGGCCTTCGGCTGGAACGCCGTACGGGTCGACGGCAACGACATCCCCGCCCTGCTCACCGCGCTCGACAGCATCCGCGAGCACACCGGCAGCCCCTCCGTGCTGATCTGCGACACCCGCACCGGCCGTGGTGTGCCGTTCCTGGAGACCCGGGAGAAGGCCCACTTCATGCCCGTCGCCGCCCACGAGTGGCAGGCCGCCCGCGACCACCTCGAAGGAGCCCACCAGTGAGCACCGTCGCCACCCAGGACGCGTCCCGTAAGCGCCTCACCACCTCAGCGATGATCGCCTCGTTCGCCGACCCCGGGCAGCGCACCGCCCCCGCCCCGTTCGGTCACGCGCTGAACCGGCTCGCCGCGCAGCGCCCGGAGATCGTCGGCCTCTCCGCCGACCTCGCCAAGTACACCGACATGCACGTCTTCCGCGAAGCGAACCCCGGTCGCTTCTACCAGATGGGCATGGCGGAACAGGTCATGCTCGGCGCCGCGGCCGGCCTCGCCGAGGTCGGCCTGGTCCCGTTCGCGTCGACGTACTCGGTCTTCGCCACCCGCCGCGCCTACGACTTCCTCTGCCTCGACATCGCCGAACCCGGCCTCAACGTCAACGTCGTCGGCGCCCTGCCTGGCCTCACCACCGGCTACGGGCCCAGCCACCAGGCCACCGAGGACCTCGCGATCCTGCGGGCCTGTCCGAACCTGACCATCGTCGACCCGTGTGACTCGGTGGACATCGAACAGGCCGTGCCCGCCCTCGCAGACCACCCCGGCCCCACGTACATGCGGCTGCTCCGCGGCAAGGTCCCCACCGTGCTCGACGAGTACGACTACCGCTTCGAACTCGGCAAGGCCGCCGAACTGCGCGGCGGACGCGACGTGTTGTTCATCTCGACCGGACTGATGACGATGCGCGCACTGCAGGCGGCGCAACGACTGGAGGCCGACCACATCGACGCCGCCGTCCTGCACGTTCCCACCATCAAACCACTGGACACCGACACCATCCTGCGCCAGCTCCAGGGCGACCGGCTCGTCGTCACCTGCGAGAACCACACGGTCGTCGGCGGACTGTCCGAAGCGGTCGCGGCCACCGCCGGTTACGGAGGCGCCCGCGCCCGGATCCTGCCCGCGGCGCTCCCCGACGAGTTCCTCGCGGCCGGCGCCCTGCCCACCCTCCACGACCGCTACGGACTCTCGACGGACGCACTGTGCGCCCGAGTCAAGTCGGCACTCTGACTTGCCACTTCGCCGCCTTTCTCTCTCTGAGGAGCTGCACCACCTCATGAACGCGAACGGAACGAACGTCACCGAACTGACCGCCGTCGTCACCGGCGCCGCCTCCCGGCGCGGCATCGGCCGCGCCACCGCGCACGCCCTCGCCGCCGCCGGCTGGAACATCGCCGTCCTCGACCTCGACGAGGCCGCCGCCAAGGAGGCCGCGGACGAGATCGTCGACCGGCACGGTGTGCGCGCGACGGGCCTGGCTTGCGACGTCACCGACGAGGCCGCCGTTGCCACGGCCACGAGCACCCTGGCCTCGGACGCGCCCCCGATCGGCGCACTGGTCAACAATGCGGGCATCACGTCGCCCACCCCGTTCCTCGACGTCGAGGGCGGCGAATGGGACCGCATCTTCGCCGTCAACGTCCGCGGCGCCTTCAACATCACCCGCGCCATCGCCCCCGGCATGGCCGAACGGGGATTCGGCCGCGTCGTGTTCCTCTCCTCCGTCTCCGCCGAACGCGGCGGCGGCGTCTTCGGCGGCGTCGCCTACTCCGCCGCCAAGGCCGCCCAACTGGGCTTCGCCCGCGCCCTGGCCCGCGAACTCGGCCCGCACGGCGTCACCGCCAACAGCGTCGCCCCCGGCCTCATCGACACGGACATCACGGGCGGCGCCCTCGAAGGCGAACGGAAGACCTCGCTGATCGCCGGCATCCCGGCGGGCCGCAACGGACGCGTCGACGACGTCGCCGACCTGATCACTTACCTGTGCCGGGTGGAATCCGGCTACATCACTGGAGCGACGTACGACGTGAACGGAGGCTCGCACATTCACTGATCGTCGCCCGGGCGCGCCCGATCGAGTGTTTCGGGCCGCGCAAAGAAGGCGGCCTCCGGTTGGCCTCGCGAGCTGCCTGAGCAGTCGCTCGGCCGGCCGAAGGCCGGGTGGGTACGTGTGGGCTGTCTGCTGTCTGCTGTCTGCTGTCTGCTCTCAGCCCTTCAGCGCGAGGATGTCCGCCCGGGCGCGCAGCAGTGTTTCGCGGGTGATGACGACGATCTTTTCGTGGTCGGCGCACGCGGCATCGGCGGGCAGCCTGTCACCGAGCAGGTCGGTCCTGTCCGTCCCGATGACCGCGAAACTGCCGTCTCCCAGCTCGAAGATGTCGGGGCACGCCTGGCCGCCGACGCTTCCGCGCTCGACGGGGGCTACGCCGATACGGCGCACGATGTGCAGGTCGGAACGGTCGTCACCGTGAAGGGAGTTGGTCACGGCGCACCAACATAGCGCACGCGAAGTGGACCGAAGGGCCCGTTGATTCGCCGTGTTGACGTCGCCCGACGGCGGGGCAGCGACCCGGCGCCGGACGGCCGGACTACACGCCGTCGGGCGGCCGTCCGACGACCCACCACGACTCGCCTTCGCGCTCCGCGTCATTGGCGTCGAGATCCGCGACGAGTGCGTCGACCACCCGGCCGAGGCGGGCCTCGTCGGAGCCCTCCGAAAGGCTGGCCCGGTGATGCCGGGTCGCCTCCCAGTAAGCGCGCATGGAACGGCTCTGGAAGATGTACCGCAGATGGCCGTGCAGCTCGGTGAGCGTCAGGATTCCGACGTGGTAGCCGTGCAGGGCGTGCTGGTACAGCTCGTTCGCGTACAGGTGCCTTCTCTTGAGGTCGTCCGGCAGTTCCTCTTCCTCGTACGCGTCGAGCACGGGCAGCAGGGTGGGGTCCGCCGTGGCCCGGGCGATGAGCTGCTGATGGTCCCGCCGGTAGTCGGTGAGCGCCTTGCGCCGTTGCTCCTGCGCGGTCATGGCCTCGAGCCGGCGCAGGGCGACATGAACGCGGCAGGCGGCGAGCAGCACCGCCGCGACATACGTCACCGGTATGGAGCGGTGCCTTCTGCCCCCTGCTTTTCCTGTGATCATGGATGTCCCCGCTTCGGTGTCGTCAACCCACACGATCCACGATGGCGAACGACACGATCGGCGTCCAGATTGTCCCGGGTGCCCGACGCCGGGGAAGCGCGTTCCGCAGGCGTACGGCCGCACCGTCCGGTCGGCCGGCCCGGCCGCCGCCCCGCCGTGAGCCCCTCGTGCGCCCCCTCCCGACGCGCGCGCCGTCCGGTACGCGATCCTGGACGCATGGAATTCCTCTGCTACCACCGGGACCGCAAAGGGTCCCTGACGTTGCGTCACGAAATGGTGCAGGAGCACTGGTCCTACATGGACCGGTACGCGAAGGAGATGGTCGCCCGCGGCCCGACGTTCGCCGACGACGGTGAGACGCTCACCGGAAGCGTCCACATCGTCGACCTGCCCGACGCCACCGCGGCCCGCGCGTTCGCCTTCGACGAGCCGGGCTACCAGGCGGGTGCCTACCGGGACGTGCTGCTGCGGCGCTGGCGCAACGCGCTGGGGCGCACCATGTGGGACTTCCCCGGCGGCCCCGACGGGGGCAACCGCTACCTCGTGCTCGGCCTCGGCGCGGAGCCTGCCGCTGACGCCGATGCGCCAGATGGCCCGGACGACGCACTCTTCAGTAGGGACGAACTCGTCGCCTACGGACCGCTATTGTCGGACGACGGGGCCGTCTGGCTGGGCACGGCGGCGCTGCTCCGGGCGCCGGACGCGGACGCCGCTCGCGCCGTCCTGTCCCCGGACCGGTACGCCGACATCGAGGTCCACAACTGGGAGTTCGGCGGACGGTCGTGACCGCGGTCTTCCCCAGCACGGAACTAAAGCGCTAAAGTCACGGCGCGCACCGGCCCGGGCCAAGGGCCGTACACGGGAAGCCGGTTGAGTGCCGACCGGTCCCACCCGCCTTCTTCACCTCGAACGGAGCTCCATGCCCGCACGCCCGCGCCGCCTGGCCCTGCGCGACATCGCCCGGCTCGCCGGGGTGTCCGAGACGGCGGCCTCGTTCGCGCTCAACGGCAAGCCCGGTGTGTCGGACGAGACGCGACGGCGCATCCTCGCCGTGGCCGACGAGCACGGCTGGGTTCCGCACCACGCGGCCAAGGTCCTCACCGGTGCCAAGTCCGGGACCGTCGGCCTGGTCATCGCCCGCAGCGCGCGGGACGTCGGCTCCGAGTCGTTCTTCCTGCGGTTCATGACGGGCCTGCAGAGCGTGCTCAGCCAGCGGCGCCAAGGGCTGTTGCTCCAGGTCGTCGACTCCGTCGAGGCGGAGATCGAGACGTACCGGATGTGGCAGGTGGCGGGCCGGGTCGACGCCGTCGTCCTCGTCGACCTGCGCGTCGACGATCCGCGGCCGGACGCGCTCGCCGACCTCGGTCTTCCGGCCCTGATCGCCGGCGGTCCCGATCCGCGCCGCAGGCTGCCCGCCGTCGCGATCGACGACCGGGAGCCGATGCGCAGGATCGTCACGCACCTCCACGACACCGGGCACGACTCCGTCGCCTACGTCTGCGGGGAGGGCGAGATGCTGCACATCGCCCGCCGCGTCGACGCGTTCCACACCGGTGCCCGCGAGCTCGGGATGTCCGGGCACATGGTGATGTCGACGGACTTCTCCTCGCCGTCCGCCGCGAAGGCGACCCGGCTGCTCCTGTCGTCCGATGACCGCCCCACGGCGCTCGTGTACGACAACGAGATCCTCGCCGTCGCCGGAGTCGGCGAGATCCGCCGGCTGGGCCTTGCGACACCCGCCGACGTGTGCGTCGTCGTCTGGGAGGACACCCCCATCGCCGGCGCCATGGAGCCGCCGCTCACCGCCCTGAGCCGCGACGCGTTCGCGTTCGGCTCCGACGTCGCCACCCGGCTCATCGCCATCCTCGACGGCACCGACGACGCCACCGGCGACACCGTGGAGAGCGTCCCCGAACTCATCGAGCGCACCAGCTCCCGCTGCGGCCGCACCGCGCCGACCGAGCAGGCCCCCTGAGAAGACCGTCCCCTGAGAAGACCGCGAAAGGCGACGCCCGTGTCCGCACCGAACATCGTCCTGATCTGCGTCGACCAATGGCGCGGCGACTGCCTCTCCACCGCGGGACACCCCCACGTACGCACCCCGCACCTCGACCAACTCACCGCCTCCGGGACGCACTTCACGTCCGCCTACTCCGCCACCCCCACCTGCATCCCGGCCCGCGCAGCCCTGTTCACCGGCCAGTCCCAGGAGCGCCACGGCCGCGTCGGATACGTCGAAGGGGTGCCCTTCGAGACCGCGCACCCGGTCACCCTGGCGGGCGAGCTGGGGCGCGGCGGATACCAGACGCAGGCCATCGGCAAGATGCACGTGTGGCCCGAGCGGGCGCGCGCCGGGTTCGACGACGTCGTCCTGCACGACGGGTTCCTGCACTACGCCCGCCGCGAGGAACGCCGAAACTTCGCCTTCTTCGACGACTACGTACCCTGGCTGCGCCGACAGCCGGGAGTCAGCCCCGACGCCGAGTACGCCGACCACGGGGCGGGCTGCAACTCCGTCGTCGCCCGCCCCTGGGACAGGCCGGAACACCTGCACCCGACGAATTGGGTCGCCACGCAGACCACCGAGTGGCTCTATCGCCGCGATCCCTCACGGCCGTTCTTCCTCTACCTGTCCTTCCACCGGCCGCACCCGCCGTACGACCCACCCGCCTGGGCCTTCGACGAATACCTCCAACTCCCGCCGTACGAACCCGTGGTGGGCGACTGGACGGACGACTTCGCCGGTCATCGCAAGGATGGCGACCACGAGGCCTTCGCGGGCCGCATGGACGCCCGGACCCTGCACCGTGCGCGGGCCGGCTACTACGGGCACATGGCCCACATCGACCTCCAGATCCACCGGATCCGCATGGCTCTGGAGGACTTCGGCCTGCGCGACAACACGGTCATCGCCTTCACCTCGGACCACGGCGAGATGCTCGGCGAACACCACCTGCTCCGCAAGGGGTTCGGCTACGGGGGGTCGGCCCGCGTACCCCTGCTCTTCGGCGGACTGCCCGACGGGTACGCGGCCGGGAACGTCGTCGCCGACGAGGTGGTCGAGCTGCGCGACATCATGCCGACCCTCCTCGACCTGGCCGGGCTTCCGGTCCCCGACACATGCGACGGACGCAGCCTCGTACCGCTGCTGCGCGGTGAACAGCCGGACGACTGGCGGCCGTTGCTGCACGGCGAGCACGTGCTGCTCGACCAGTCGTTGCAGTGGGTGACCGACGGTCGCACCAAGTACCTGTGGATGTCGGGCGACGGCCACGAGCAGCTCTTCGACCTCGACGCCGACCCGCACGAGCAGCACAACCTGGTGGGTGACCCGGCGGCACAGGACCTGCTGCACACCTGGCGCGGACACCTGATCGAGGCGCTGACCGGCCGCGAGGAGGGCTTCGTCGAGGGCGGTCGCCTTGTCACCGGGCGCCCTGTGGTGGCCGTCCTGCGCCCCACCCGGGAACTCCTGGAGGCGGCCCACGCCGTCTGACGCACCCCGCTCCATCACGGCGCGGCAGCCGCTCACCCCCTCACCGCCGCCCCCGCACCTCCCGCGGCGCCGCCCCCAGCTCCCTGCGGCACGTCTTGTTGAACGCCTGGAGGTCCGGGATGCCCACCGTCGCCGCGACCGCGGTGATCGCGAGCGTGGAGGACTGCAGCAGGTGCCGGGCGCGCTCCATCCGGCGCCTGCGGATCCAGGCCACCACGGTGTCTCCCGTTTCGGTGCGGAACAGTCGGGTGAGATGGCCGGGGGAGACGCCCGCCGCGGCGGCGATCCCCGGCACCGTCAGTGCCGTCGCGAGCGACCTCTCGATGTACTCCGTCGCCGCGGCCAGCGCGGGGTGGGGGCGTCCCGTCCGTTCGGGCGTGCCCAGTTGGGTGGTGTGCCAGAGCACCGTCCACACCTCGGCGGAGGCCCGCGCCCGCGCCGTCGGCATGGCCGCCACGGCGCTCCCGAGCAGCGTGCCGAGCAGCGCCGCCTGCGCGCCCGCGTCCTGCATGACCGGCAGCCGGCGCAGGCCCTGCGGATCGCGGCCCGGCAGCCGGAAGTGCGCGTACAGGTGCTCGCTGCGCCGCGACGCGTACCGGAAGTGGGCCTCGGTGTCCGGCCGGATCAGGCTGAGGTGTCCCGGCCGGATCGGATGGCGGTGGCCGTCGACCGTCAGTTCGCCCGCGTAGCTGTAGAGGTGCAGCTGCCACAGGTCGGGCAGCCGGAAGGACTCCTGGAGCGCCTGCCCGCCGTGGATGCCGACGCCCGCGCTGACCACGTGGGGCGGCTGGTCCAACTGCAGCGCGACGCTCTCGGTCATGCCGGGAAATTACCAGTAGAGGCCCGATACAGCCCACGACGAACGGGCATCGGCTGCTTACGTTTGCCTCATGCCAACCAGTGAGCAGCTGCTGAGCTCCGTACAGATGGCGCGCTTCGTCGCCCACGGTTCGCTCCGCCTCGACGCGGTCGTCCCATCGGAGTTGAACCAACAAGCCATCGATGTCTTCGAGGCCGGAATTCCCGCCGCGCCGTACGGCACCCCCGTCCCCAAGGCCTACCCGGACGGGTCCTTCGCCCGGCGCCTCCTCCAACTTCCCGCTGTGGCAGGGGCGTTGAAGAGCCTGGTCGGCCCCGACCCGACCGTCGACCACCACGCCGTACATGTGCGCGAGGCCCGCGACGGCACCGCCCAGCCGCTGCACGGAGACGCGATCATCGACGTGCGGCCGGACGCCTTCGACGTCCAACTCATGTACTACCCGCAGGACGTGACGCTCGACATGGGCGGCACACTGAGCGTGCCGGGCAGTCATCTGCGGCACACCAACGAGACCGACACCGGCCGCTACCAGAACCTGCGCGGCCAGAACCGGCTGACCTGCCCGGCCGGCACCGTCCTGCTGATGCACCACGGCATCTGGCACGGCGGGCGCCGCAACGACAGTGACATCCGGCGCTACATGTTCAAGATCCGGTTCAATCCGACCGTGCCGCAGGTGCGCCTGTGGGACACCACCGACCTCGGCGACCCGGCGGTCGGCGACGAGCTCCGCCATGTCTTCCCCTGGTACGAGCCCGCCACGGGACGCCTGGAGATCCACAACCGGATCCGGCTGTGGCGCGCGCTGACCGGCGACGACACCTTCGACCTCGACCACTGGGTGACCCGGGTCTCCAACCGTCCCACCATCGGGAGCCACGCATGAGACAGCAGGTACTCGTCCTCTACCTCGCCAACTCGGCGCTCGACGCCAAGGTGGTCGGCTGGGCCCGCTACGACGGCACCGGGACCACCGACCACACCACCGGCGACAGCGACGACCCGCCGTACGAGACGGGCCTCGAAGCCCTACTCGACGGCTGGCGCCTCTTCCAGGCCGCTCAACTGCTCCCGCCGCACCCGGGCCACGAGTACGACACGTCGTACCTGAAGCACGAGTTCTTCTTCGAGAAGATCCAGCCGACACCCTGAGGCGGGCTTTAGGACTTCGGTGGCTCCTGCCCCTGCTCTCGCGGGGGCGGAGTCACCGTCTCGCCGCGGATGACGCGCGGCGGCGTGCGGGGCTGGTCGCCCGCCGGATCGTCCTGCTCCTTCATGGCCCTTGCCTCGGCCTTGAGGATGCGGGCCGACTTGCCCGCGCTGCGGCTCAGTTCGGGCAGTTTCTTCACGCCGATCACGACGGCGATCACGATCAGGACGATGGCAATCTCGCTGAGTCCGAACATGGTCAGTCCTCGCCGCTCTCGTCGTCGCCTTCGTTCTCGTCCTCGCCCTCGAAGAAGTCCCCGACCTCGTCGACGACTTCGGCGGCCACCATGCCGCCCACCACACCGACCGCGAGCCCGGCCGCGCCGACCGCCACGGCCGTGCCCACGCCCGGCCCGGAGCGGTGCCCACCACCGTCACCGCCACCGTGCCCGTACGAGGCGTGCGTGTCGTAGGCCGAGTGATGCTCGACCAACTGCCGTACCCAGCCGTCGACGACCGCGTTCCAGTCCAGGCGTCCGACCTCGTCGTGCGCCACGGTGAAGCGGGTGAGCACGTCGTGGCCGCCGGAGAAGGAGCCGCCGCGCTTGTCGGCCTCCAGGACCACCTCCGTACCGCCCGGCGTGGCGAGGAAAGTCAGCTCGATCTCCTTGACGGCGTGCGCGTACTGCGCGGAGGGCGACAGTTCGATCTCCTGGTAGAAGGGGAGCTGCTGGCCGGTGCCGCCGATGTGCCCGTACTCCAGGTCCGCGGACGTGAAGCCGAAGCCGAGCTGCCCGAACGCTTCGAGGATCGCCTCCTGTACGGGGAGCGGCCCGACGGCGAGCTGGTCGAGGTCGCCCTTGTCCTTGGCGCCGGACACCGAGAGTTCGGTGCGTACGCCGAGCGCGATGCCGAGCCGCTGCCCGTACAGCTCGGTGATGGGTGTCTCCCACGGCAGCGTCACCGTGAAGGGCACGCTGTGCTCGGCGCCCGCGACCAGCCGGAAGCCGCCGCCTACCACGAACCGCTCGAACACCACGGTGCCGTGGCCCTCATCATCGTCGTACTCCGCCTCGACCCGTGCGACGAGTTCCAGGGTGATGTGCTCGATCTCGAAGTCGCCGCTGCCGCCCTTGAGATGGACCTGGCCGGAGACGGTGCCGCCGGGGGCGGTGGTCCAATCGGGCAGGACCGTGTCGACGGTGGGCCCGCCCACACCGAGTGAGCCGAGCAGTCGTTTGAACACCATCGAGGCGTGAACTCCCTTGTGGACGTGGTGAGCGGAGGAGATGTTCTACAGGCGTGTAGAAGTATACGGGTGGGGTGGATCGGGGCGGAACTTTCCAGGAGTCCCGCCAGTTTCTACAGTGCTGTAGAAGTAGAGCACCGTAGAAAACGCAACGTGAGGAGCAACTGTGGCCCTGTGGGACCGCATCAAGGAAAACGCGTCGACGATGCAGACGCAGCTGATGGCGAAGAAGAACGACCTGAAGTCCGGGGCCTTCCGGGACGCCTCCATGGCGATGTGCGCGCTGGTGGCCGCGGCCGACGGCACCATCGACGCCTCGGAGCGCCGCCGCGTCGCGCAGCTCATCACGAGCAATGAGGTGCTGCAGAACTTCGACGCCATGGACCTCCAGAAGCGCTTCGAGGCGAACCTCGACAAGCTGACGGCCGACTTCGACTTCGGCAAGGTCAGCGTGTTGCAGGAGGTCGCCAAGGCGAAGAAGAAGGAGGCCGAGGCGCGTGCCGTGATCCAGATCGGCATCGTCATCGGCGGCGCGGACGGCGACTTCGACCAGACCGAGCGGGGCGTCGTGCGCGAGGCGTGCCAGATGCTCGGCCTGGCGCCGACCGAGTTCGACCTGTAGCCCCGGCTGGTTGACCCCTTCGATGTCAGAGCGGAGTGGCCGCGTGGAGCGTGGCCGCCAGGGTGAGCGCGGAGTTGGCGGACGACATGGCGGACGCCGCCGTGCCGAATCCCGCCGTCCACGTGGCGAGCCCCACGGGCGTGAACGCCGTGGCCCGGCCCTGTGCGCCGGGCGGCGGCGCGAGCAGCGCGGCGACGCGGCGGGGCAGCGGGCCGGGAGCGGCGAACGCCGCGAAGAGCGGCTCGCGCACCCCGTCCGAGGGTCCCGAGGACAGCGCCGCCTTGCCGATGGCGCGCGCGACCACCTTGCGGTCACCCACCAGCGTGGCCGCCTCCTCGTCGGCCCACCGCTCGGCCGTGTACGCGACGGCCGAACTCAGCGGGCGCAGAAAGGGGTTGGCGCGGGCGGCCAGGCGCACGGTCAGCAGCAGGCGGTGGTGCCGGCCCGTCAGATGGGCCCGCTCGTGGGCGAACAGGGCCCGCCGCTCCGCGGGCGCGAGCCGGTCGAGCAGCGAAGTACTGACGACGATCCGGCCGCGACCGCCACCGGGCAGCGCGTAGGCGTACGCCTGTGGGTCGGGCAGCACCGCGACCTGGGTGGCGGGCAGGCCGGTGAGTGCGGCGTGGGTGCGGCGGCGCAGCGTGAAGTGGCGCCAGAGCGTGCGGGCGCAGGCGGCGACGACGGCGAGCAGCGCCGGGATGGCCGCCTTGCCCGCGATCTCGTCCTGCGGCACGGCGGCCCGTACCTCGGGATCCGACCAGCCGTCCGGCAGCGGATTGCCCGGCAACTGCGCGGTGCCGACCACCATCAGCAGGGCGAGGCACACCGTGCTGCACACCGCCATCACGGCGGCGACGCAGGTCAGGAGCCGGGTCGCGGTGCGCGGATGCAGGCGGTGCGCGGCGAGCCGGGCCACCGGCCAGGCCGTCAGCGGCAGCACCAGCGGCAGAAAGACGAAAATGCCCACGGCTCAGTCCGTGCCTTCCTCGTCGCCGGTCGCCGCGTCGTCGCCGGTCGCCGCGTTGGCGTCGGCGTCGGTGTCCGCTTCCGCGCGCCGCAGCAGATCCCGCAGCAGCCGCTCGTCCCCCTCGGGCAGCGAGGTGACGAAGCTCGCCAGGACGGCCTCCCGGTCCGCCTCGGCGTCCAGCACCTTGCGCATCTTGAACGCGGCGAGCCCGGCCTCGTCGGCCATGGGCGTCCACACGAACGAGCGTCCCTCGCGCCGCCGGGTGACCGCGTCCTTGGCCTGGAGCCGCGCCAGGATCGTCACCACGGTGGTGTACGCGAGGTCCCCGCCCATCCGGTCGCGCACCCACCCGGCGCTCACCGGACCTTCCGCCGTGCGCAGCGCCGCCAGGACCTGCGCCTCCAGCTCGCCCTGGGCGCGTCTCGGGGTCCTGTGGCGGGACGTCGTCACCGGCTCCTCCTGGTGGCTGGGTGTGCGGGCCACTCCATCATCCCTGTTCACCTCCGAGAGCCCGGCGGGAGGTGCGGTGGCGGCGCGTACATGCCCGACAGAGAGTGGTCGGGAACGGCGTCGCCGGGCCGGGCGTTGTCACCAACAAGGCAAAGAGAAAGCAAAGTGCGAAGGAGCAGCCGGTTGTCCGCCAGACCGACGGACCCAGCGGGGCACAGCCCCCGACCACCCCGCCCCTTGATCGGTGAGCACGGCACGCGGCGAGGTGGTGGCACATGCTGAGTGCCGTGCTCGGCCTCCTCGCGGTCCTCGTGCTGACCGCGGGCACCGGCTACTTCGTGGCCCAGGAATTCGCGTACGTGGCGGCGGACCGCCTCGCGCTCGCCCGCGACGCCGAGGCCGGTGACAAGAGAGCGGCCAAGGCCCTCAAGGTCCTCGGGCGACTGTCCTTCATGCTGTCCGGCGCCCAGCTCGGCATCACGGTCACAGGCCTCGTCGTCGGCTTCCTCGCCGAACCGTCCGTCTCGGCCCTGCTGCGCCCGGCCCTGGACGGCATCGGCCTCCCGGCCGCCGCGGTGACCGCGATCTCGGTGGTCCTGGCGTTCGTCCTGGCCACGGTCGTGCAGATGGTGCTGGGCGAGCTGGCCCCGAAGAATCTCGCCCTCGCCGTCCCCGAACGCCTCGCCAAGTCCCTCGCCGGGTCCACACTCGGCTACCTGAAGGTCGTCGGCCCCCTCGTGCACCTCTTCGACAGCGCCGCGAACAAACTGCTGCGCAAGGTCGGCATCGAACCCGTCGAGGAACTGCACCACGGCGCCACCCTGGAGGAACTCAGCCATCTCATCGGCGAGTCCCATCAGCAGGGCGAGCTGCCCCGCGAGACCGCCACCCTCCTCGACCACGCCCTGGAGTTCAACGAGCGGACCCTGGACCAGGTGATGGTGCCCCGCGCCGACGCGATCTTCGTCCGCAACGAGGCCACGGCCGCCGACGCGATCGAGCTGATCGCCAAGCACGGCCACTCGAACTACCCCGCCATGGGCGACCACCCCGACGACGTCACAGGCGTCCTCGGTGTGCGCGAACTGATGCGGCTCCAGCAGTCCGCGTACGCGAGCGCCCCGGCCGGGGCCCTGGCCCGCCGCCCCCTCCTGCTGCCGGACACGCTCCAGCTCCCCGCCGCCGTCGACCGGATGCGCGAGGCCGACGACGAGTTCGCGGTCGTCCTCGACGAACACGGCGGCGTCGCGGGCGTCGTCACGTACGAGGACATCGCCGAGGAACTGGTCGGTGACATCGCGGACGAGACCGACCGCGAGACACAACTGGCGGTCCGGGACCCGGACGGCACGGGCTGGGTGATCGACGCGGGCCGCCGCATCGACGAGATCGCCGAGGCCACGGGCGTCGAACTGCCCGAGGACGAGGGTTACGACACCGTGGCAGGACTGATCGTGGACCGCCTCGGCCGCTTCCCGGCGATCGGTGACCGGATCACGGTCGAGCTGGCCGAGGCGCACGGCGACGGCGGACATGCCGTCATCGACGTCCGCACCCTCGACCGTCACGTACCCGAACTCGTCCACCTGGCCCGCGAATCCGTCGCCGCCGACACCGAGGAGGAGCCGCGCCCATGAGCTTCCCCATGGCCCTCTTCATCACGGTCCTGCTGCTGATCGGCAGCGGATTCTTCGTCGCCGCCGAGTTCGCGCTCGTCGCCGCCAAACGGCATCGCATGGAGCAGGCGGTCGCGTCCGGCGCGCGCGGTGCCAAGGCCGCGCTCGCCGGTATGCGGGAACTGTCGCTGATGCTCGCGGGCGCCCAACTCGGCATCACCATCTGCACGTTGGGGCTCGGCTCGATCTCCAAGCCCGCCATCTCGCACGAGCTGGACCCGCTGCTGCGCGGCTGGGGGCTGCCCAGTGGTCTCAGCTACGGCGTCTCCTTCGCCTTCGCGATGATCGTCGTGGTGTTCCTGCACATGGTCGTCGGTGAGATGGCGCCCAAGTCCTGGGCGATCGCCCACCCCGAGCGCTCGGCGATGCTGCTGGCCCCGCCGTTCCGCGCCGTGGTCAAGGTGGTCCGCCCGCTGATCTGGGTCCTCAACAAGGTCAGCAACGCGCTGGTACGGATGTGCCGGGTCACCCCGCGCGACGAACTCGCCGAGGTCCACAACCGGGAGCAGCTCACCCACCTCGTCGTGGAGTCCGAGCGGCTCGGCCTGATCAGCAAGGACGACTCGGAGCTGATCACCAGCTCCCTGGTCGAACCGCTCACCCCCGTCGGCGACCTCCAGACCCCCGCCGCGCGGATCACCTCCGTCCCGGTGGACGCGGACCTCGACGCGATCCTCGCCACCGCGACGGCGCGCGACCGCAGCCGCCTCCTCGTACGGGCGGGGGACCGGGTCGTCGGCTCCGTGCACGCCCGCGACGCGCTGATCGCCCGCAGCCGGGGACGTTCCGCCACCGCGGGAGAACTGGCGCGCCCTGTACCGGAGTTGCTGGCATCCGACACGGTCGGACAGGCCATCGAGCAACTCCGTCACCGCCGGGCCTCGCTCGCCGTCGTCCGCGACGGCACCGGCCGGCTGACGGGCCTCGTCGCCCTCGACGACCTGCTGGCCCGCCTCACCCACCCGCAGGCGGCCGCCTGAGCGCTCAACCGTCGCCGACGGGACTGCGTCCCCTATGCCGGGGAACACGTAAATCGACATTCGACAGCTGTGTCGAATCGTCGAAGTGTCGGATCAAGGAGAGGCGGACACACATGGAGATCTCCGGCATCTTCACCGCGATCGTCATCGGCATCGTGATCGGCGTGCTGGGCCGACTGGCCATTCCGGGACGCCAACGCATCGGCATCCTGTGGACGTTGCTGGTCGGCATCGTCGCGGCACTCGTCGGAACCGGTCTCGCCGGTGCCTTCGACGTCGCCGAGACCGACGGTATCGACTGGATCGAACTCGCCATGCAGATCGGTCTCGCCGCCGTCGGCGTGGCGGGAGTGGAGAGGCTCAAGGGGCGGCGCTGATTCACGCTCTACGAAAGTGTGGCGCTACGCAGTCGACCTGTAGTGGGATTGGGCTACCCTGGCACAACGCCCAGTGGAGGAGCCCGGATTGACCAGGCCGACCGGATCGGGGAGCGCGCGCTCCCTCC
This sequence comes from Streptomyces sp. NPDC002795, assembly GCF_042888725.1. Classification (NCBI taxonomy): domain Bacteria; kingdom Bacillati; phylum Actinomycetota; class Actinomycetes; order Kitasatosporales; family Streptomycetaceae; genus Streptomyces; species Streptomyces sp. NPDC002795. The sequence continues at coordinate 644,778 of NZ_JBIAQB010000001.1, read as the reverse complement.
TGCTGACCGTGCTCGGTGAGTACGTGCTGCCACGGGACGTTCCCGTCTGGACCTCGGCACTGTTGCGCGTGATGGACGGCCTCGGCGTCGAGGAGAAGGCGGCCCGCCAGGCCCTGAACCGGCTGTCGGCCGGCGGCATCATCACTGCCGAGCGGGCCGGGCGGCGGGTGCGCTGGGCGCTGACCGAGCACGGCAGGACGCTGCTGAGCGAGGGCGCGGAGCGCATCTACTCCTTCGGGCGGGCACGGGCGCGCTGGGACGGCCGCTGGCTGGTACTGCTCGTCAGCGTCCCGGAGACCAAGCGCGAACTGCGCCACCGGCTGCGCACCAGGCTGACCTGGGTCGGCCTCGGCAGCCCGGCACCGGGCCTGTGGGTGGGCCCGCATCCCGCGCGCGAGGCGGAGGCCAAGCAGGTGGTGGAGGAGCTGGGCCTCGGCCCGGAAGTGTCCTCGTTCTGCGGGCCCTTCGCGGGGATCGGCTCCGAGCGGGACATGGTGGAACAGGCGTGGCGGCTCGGAGATCTGGCGACGGAGTACGAGGAGTTCGTCCGCGCCTTCGCCGGGATGCGCGCCGAACCCGGAATGGACACCCTCCTCGCACAGGTCCGCCTCGTGGACGCCTGGCGCCGCTTCCCGGCCCTCGACCCGCAACTGCCCCTGGAACTGCTGCCCCCGCACTGGATCGGTGTGCGCTCCGCGAACCTCTTCACCGAGCTGCACGAGCGGTGGCACGGCGCCGCGCAGGAGGAGTGGGACCGGCTGACCGCCCCTCTCACGCCTCCAGCTTGAGCCGGTACACCTGCGCCGCGTTCCCCGCCAGGACCAGGCCCGTGGTCGTCTCGTCCGGACACAGGGCCGCGACCGCGCGGGCGTTCCTCGCGATGCCCGGGACGCCCGGCCAGTCCGTGCCGAAGATCATGCGGCGGGTGAGACGGGCCCAGTCGTGCTTGCCGTAGTACGTGCGCAGCCGGGACGGCGGCAGGCCCGAGAGCTCGATCCAGACCCGTTCGTTGGACAGCGCCATGAAGGCCGCCGCGTCGTACCACCAGCCGCGCCCGCCGTGCGCGAGCGCAACGTCTAGGCGCCGGAAGTCGCGCAGCACGTCGTCCAGGAACAGCGGGTCGGCGTACTTGTTGAGGGCGCCGGGGAACGTGCTCGTGCCGCAGTGCACGACGAGCGGGACACCGGCCGACTGGCACAGCTCGTACGCCGGGTAGAGGCGCCGGTCGTTGGCGGCGACGCCCGCGTGCACCGGGTGGAGCTTGCAGGCGACCGCGCCCAGGTCGAGCTGGCGCTGAAGTTCCTCCTCGATGGGGTAGTGCAGGTGCGGGTTGATGTTGGCGATCGGCTTGGCCCTGGCCGGGTCGTAGGACGTGATCGGCAGCAGGTCCTCGATGGGCTGGATGCCGGTCGCCCGCGGGCTGTACTCCGAGAGCAGCAGCGCGATGTCGACGCCCTCGGAGACGAGGTGGCGGTGGAACGCCTCGGGGTCCACCGTGTCGTCGTCGTAGATCCGGGCGAGGAGATCGTGGTCGGCGATGCCCTGGGTCCACTCCTCGTATGTCGGTTTCAGCGTGGACAGGCGCGCCGGGTGGAGGTGCACGTCGATCAGCGGGTGGCCGTCCAGCATCAGGTCTCCTCGTACGGTTCTCGGTAAGCGATCACGTCGTCGGCCGCGCGGGCCCTCAGCTCCACACGGCGGATCTTGCCGGTGGCGGTCGTCGGCAGCGTCTCGGTGAACAGCACGTGCCGGGGCCGCTTGAACGAGGGCAGCCCGGTGCGGCAGTACGCGATCAGTTCCGCCGCGGTGGTGTCCTGCCCCGGTGCGGCGACGACATACGCGACCGGCTTCTCCAGGCCGTCCGTGTCCGTCGCCGCGACCACCGCGGCCTGGGCGACGGCGGGGTGTTCGAGCAGCCGCGCCTCGACCTCGGCGGGGGACACCCAGATGCCACCGGCCTTGAGCATGTCGCCGGTGCGCCCGAGACACGTGAAGTAGCCGTCCTCGTCGCGCACGTAGGTGTCTCCGGTGCGCAGCCACTCGCCGCGGAACACCTGGCGGGACTCGTCGTAGCGCGACCAGTAGCCGGTGGCGACGGAGCGGCCGCGGACGTGCAGGGTGCCCGGTGTGCCGGTCGGTGTCTCGCGGTCCTCCTCGTCGAGGACGCGCAGCTCGTAGCCGGGCACCGGGCGGCCCGTCGTGCCCGGACGGATCGCCCCCGGCGCGTTCGACAGGAAGATGTGCAGCGTCTCGGTCATGCCGATGCCGTCGATGATGTCGACGCCGAAGCGCTCGCTCCAGCGGCGTTGCAGGGCGGCGGGCAGCGGCTCGCCCGCGGACGCCGCGAGCCTGACACCGGCGAGCGCGTCGCCGGGCAGCTCGGCGCGGAGCATGTTGGCGAAGAACGTCGGCCCCGCGAAGAACAGCGTCGCGCCGAACTCCCGTGCCCGCGCGGCCAGCAACTCCGGGCGGGACGGCTCCGGTTCGAGCACGGTCGTCGCCCCCGCCGCGAGCGGGAACAGCAGCGAGTTGCCGAGCCCGTACGCGAAGAACGCCTTGGCCGCCGACAGACACCGGTCGCCTGCCCTGATGCCGAGGACCCCGGTCGCGTACGTCTCGCAGACCTCTGCGACGGCGCCGTGCCGGTGCATGGCGGCCTTGGGCGAGCCGGTGGTGCCGGAGGTGTAGAGCCAGAAGCCGGGGGAGTCGGCCGTGGTGGCGTACGCGTCGGTGTCCGGGTCGGCCTCGGCCAACTCCCGCAGCGGGTGCACCGGGAGGTTGCCCGTGAACGTGACATCGGCCCCGGCGAGCAGCCCGCGCAGCTCCGGGGCGTCCGGCACCGCCTTGTCGGCCACCGCCGCGTACGAGGAGCTGACGGCCAGGAAGGCTGCCCGCGCGTCACGCAGCAGCTCGGCGAGGTCGCCCGCGTGCAGCATCGTCGACACCGGCACCGGAATCGCGCCGACCCGCAGCGCGGCGAGGAAGACGGTGACGAAGTCGGGGGAGTCCGCCATGAACAGCATCACGCGCTGCTCGGGCCGCAGGCCGACCGCCCGCAGGCCGTTCGCCGTGCGGCGCAACCGCTCGTGCAGTGCGGCGTAGGTGAGATCGCCCGCGGGTCCTGTCAGGGCGAGGCGGTCGCCGTCCCCGTGGTCGAGCCGGCGGTCGAGCAGATAGCGGCACGCGTTGAAGGGTTCGCTCATCGTCGGCTCCCCGGTCGTCGGCTTCAGACGCTTCGGACGTCTTCAGGTGAGGTGCACGTACTCGTAGTCGAACGGCTTGCCGTTGATGCCCTGGCGCGGCGGGGCGATCCAGGAGGCGATCCGGCCGGGCTCGTGCACGGGCCGCATCAGCGAGCGGATGTACGTCTTGTCCACCTCGGTCGGCAGCCAGGCGCCCCGGGCGTCCTCCCACGCGTCGGCGGTGAGTACCGTGCCGTCGGGCGCCGTCTCGACCGCGGCGAAGGCGCCGACCTGCCGGTTGAACGCGATGTGCGGCAGATACAGCCGCTGCTCGATCCCGGCCTCCTCCAGCAGACGGTTCCAGCGGTTCAGGCCGCTGTGGCAGTCGCGGATGTACTCGCGGCGCAGATCGGTGTTGAGGCCCACGAGCGCCGCGACCTCCCGCTGCCCGATCACGCCCTCGACCAGCGCGTCGACCAGGAACGAGTCGTCGGTCAGCGTGTGGTCGTCCTTGCGGCGCTCCTCACCCCAGCGGCCCTTGAGGCCCGAGGTGTAGTAGTTGGCGACGTTCGTCGACGTCTCGGAGCCGAACAGGTCGAGCGAGACCGAGTAGTGGAAGTTGATGTACTTCTGGATCACGTCGAGCGGGATGCCGCCGCAGCCGGTCAGGTCTTCGGTGTCGTGCTGGCGCATCAACTCGGCAGAGCGCAGCACCACCCGGTCGATGCCGGTGGTGCCGACGAACATGTGGTGCGCCTCTTCCTTCAGCATGAACTCGGCGGTGCGCGACAGCGGGTCGAAGGCCGACTCCTTGAGCGTGCCCAGCTGGTACTTGCCGTCGCGGTCGGTGAAGTACGTGAACATGAAGAAGGACAGCCAGTCGGGCGTCTCCTCGTTGAACGCGCCCAGGATGCGCGGCGATTCCTCGCTGCCGGAGTTGCGGTGCAGCAGCTCCTCGGCCTCCTCGCGCCCCTCCCGGCCGAAGTAGGCGTGCAGCAGATACACCATCGCCCACAGGTGCCGGCCCTCCTCCACGTTCACCTGGAAGAGATTGCGCAGGTCATAGAGGCTGGGCGCGGTGGCACCCAGATTGCGCTGCTGCTCGACGCTTGCCGGTTCGGTGTCTCCCTGGATGACGATGAGGCGTTGCAGATCGGCCCGGTACTCGCCGGGCACCTGCTGCCAGGCGGGCTCGCCGCGGTGCGCGCCGAAGGCGATACGGCGGTCGGGTTTCGGTTCGGAGAGGAAGACACCCCAGCGGTAGTCGCGCATCGCCACGTGCCCGAACCGCGCCCAGCCGTCACGCCCGACGTCGACCGCCGTGCGCAGATACACGTCGCTGGTGGGGAGGGTGGGGCCCATGGAGTCCCACCAGGTGAGGAAGTTGGGCTGCCAGGACTCCAGGGCCCGCTGGAGCCTGCGGTCCTCGTGAAGATCCACATTGTTGGGGATCTTGTCCGTGTAGTCGGCGGTGAGCGCCATCGTCACACCCGCTTCCGGTCGAATTCGGCGCGCTGTCCGGTGCCGTACCTGCGCAGGGCCCCTTCGGGGCCCGAGGCGTTGGGACGGTTGAAGATCCAGTTCTGCCAGGCGGTGAGCCGCCCGAAAATCTTGGTCTCCAGTGTCTCGGGGCCCGCGAAACGCAGGTTCGCCTCAAGACCTGTGAGGGCGTCCGGGCTGAACCCGGCCCGCTCCTCCAGTGAGATCCGCACCTCCTCGTCCCAGTCGATGTCGTCGGGGGCGAACGTGACGAGGCCGAGCCGCTCGGCCTCTTCGGCGTCGAGTGGGCGGCCCTCTGCGGCGCGGGCCGCCGCGAGCGACTCCGTGTCTGCGAGGAACCGGGTCTCCAGCCTGCTCAGCCCGTTGCTCATGGGGAGCGGGCCGAGGTTCATCGGGCCGACGACGAGCGCGGCCGGTTCGGCGGCCGGGTCGATCTCCTCGAAGACTCCGGCCAGTTGGAAGGACCGGTCGGCCGCGAGCACGGTCTCCAGGAGCGTCCCGGCGAAGCAACTGCCCGGCTCGATCAGGGCGATGAGGCTGCGGCTGCTCAGGTCGAGGCGCTTCAGCGTGCGCTTGAGGTAGAGCGTGATCTCGCGGGCGAGCCAGTCGTCGCGGTGGGCGAGCAGCAGGGCGTCGTGGCCGAGGATGCGGGAGGCGTCGCCCCGGCTTCGTACGACCCAGGTGCCCAACTCCGGTTCGTTCGTGCGCAGATCGAGGACGAGGTCGTCGAGCTCGCGGGCCAGGGCCAGCGGCCAGCTCGCGTCGCCCTGGTGGTGCAGGGCGGCGAGGTCGGCCGGGGCGTCGGCCTGTGGTCCTTCGAGTGTGATCTCTACGGTGCGGCGGGCGCGGTCGAGCGTCGCGTGCACGTACCGGTACGCGATCCGCTCCTCGGTGTCATCCTCGGTCCGGGTCTTCTCCAGCGGGGTGAGGCGGATCCCCGGCGGGTCGTTCGCCGGGCGGTCGGAGTGGGCGGCGGCCTCGGCCGCGCGGGCGGCGATGGTGTGCTCCCACTCCCCGCGCGGCACGGCCTCGTCGACCAGGCGCCACTGCGCGGCCCGCTTGCCGCCCAGGCCCTCCGGCTTCGTGGCGAAGTAGTCGGCGCGGTCGCGGCGGACGTGCCGCTTGTCGACGAGCCGGGTCAGGCCGCCGGTGCCCGGCAGCACACCGAGCAGAGGCAGCTCGGGCAGGGACACCGCCGACGAGCGGTCGTCGACGAGCAGGATCCGCTCGCAGGCGAGCGCCAGCTCGTAACCGCCGCCGGACGCCGTGCCGTTGAGGGCGGCGAGGTAGGTCTGGCCGGAGTGCGCGGAGGCGTCCTCGATGGCGCCGCGCGTCTCGTTCGTGAATTTGCAGAAGTTCACCTTCCACGCGTGGCTCGATCCGGCGAGCATCCGGATGTTCGCCCCGGCGCAGAACACTTTCTCCTTGCCGCTCGTCACCACCACCGCACGTACCTCGGGGTGCTCGAAGCGCAGCCGCTGCACGGCGTCGTAGAGCTCGATGTCGACGCCCAAGTCGTAGGAGTTGAGCTTGAGTTCGTAGCCGGGCACGAGGCCGGCCTGCTCCGCCACGTCCATGGTGAGCGTGGCGACGGCCTCGTCGACCTTCAGCGACCAGTGGCGGTAGTGCGTCGGCGCGGTCCGGAACTCGACGCGCATGGCGGTCCCCTCGTCCTCGATTGGTCCTCGACAGTTCTCCATGAGTCCTCGGATGACACAACACTCCACGCTCGGCTGTAGGAGCGTCAATATCCCGTAGCACGTTTCCTGGGGGCGGGCAGGGTCTGGACGGGTGGCGGGAGGCAAAAGGTATGGTCGCGAGCATGACGGCCTACAAGACGGTGAACCCCGCGACCGGCGAGACCCTTGAGGAATTCCCCGAGGCGACCGCGAAGCAGATCGAGACGGCACTGGCCGACTCCCATGCGGCCTACCAGAGTTGGCGCACCTCGCCCGTCGAGACCCGCTCCGCGGTGCTGCGTCGCGTCGGCGAGATCTACCAGGAGCGCAAGGACGAGCTCGCCCGCATCATCAGCCTGGAGATGGGCAAGCCGCTCGCCCAGGCCAAGGGTGAGGTCGACATCGTCACCAGCATCTACGAGTACTACGCCACGCAGGGCCCGGGCTTCCTCGCCGACGAGGAGCTCTCGGTCAGCGGCGGCGGCACCGCCACCGTGCGCACCGCCCCGCTCGGCTCGCTGCTCGGGATCATGCCGTGGAACTACCCGTACTACCAGGTGGCCCGGTTCGCCGCGCCGAACCTGATGCTCGGCAACACGATCCTGCTCAAGCACGCCCCGAGCTGTCCGCAGGCGGCCCTCGCGATGGAGCAGATCTTCGCGGACGCCGGACTGCCGACCGGCGCGTACATCAACGTCTTCGCCACCAACGACCAGGTCGCCGACATCATCGGCGACCCGCGCAACCAGGGTGTCTCGCTGACCGGCAGCGAGCGGGCCGGTTCGGCCGTCGCCGAGATCGCGGGCCGCAACCTGAAGAAGTGCGTCCTTGAGCTGGGCGGTTCTGACGCCTTCATCCTCCTGGACACCGACGACGTGGCGAAGACGGCCCGCAAGGCGGCAGGCGGCCGGCTCGGCAACGCGGGACAGGCCTGCAACTCGCCGAAGCGCTTCCTTGTCCAGGAGGGCCTCTACGAGGACTTCGTGCGCGAACTGACCGCGAACGTCGGGGCGGTGCAGGCCGGTGACCCGCTGGAACCGGACACCAAGTTCGGCCCGCTGTCCTCGCGGGCAGCCGCCGACCAGCTGCTCGAACAGATCAAGGACGCCGTCGACAAGGGCGCCACGCTGCACACCGGCGGCAGCCGAGGCGAGGGCCCGGGCGCGTACGTCCAGCCGACCGTGCTGACCGGCATCACGCCCGAGATGCGCGCCTACACCGAGGAGCTGTTCGGCCCCGTCGCCGTCGTCTACCCGGTGGCCGACGAGGACGCCGCCGTCGAGCTGGCCAACAGCTCGCCGTACGGGCTCGGTGGCGCGGTGTGGAGCGGCGACGTCGAGCGCGCCAAGCGGGTCGCCGACCAGCTCGACACCGGCATGGTGTGGATCAACGGCTTCGCCGGCACCCAGGCGGACCTGCCCTTCGGCGGCGTCAAGCGCTCGGGCATCGGCCGTGAGCTGGGCAAGTACGGCATGGCGGAGTTCGCGAACAAGAAGCTGATCCGCGTCCAGGGCTGATCACGCCGCGGCCGGCCCGCCCCTGACACGCAGGGGCGGGCCGGCCCTCGCGTGTCAGGGGCGGGCGTACGGCCGGGTCATGATCTCCATGTTGTGGCCGTCCGGATCGTCGAAGTAGGCCCCGCGCCCACCGAACAGGTCATTGACCCGGCCGGGCTCGGTGTGTCCGGGGTCGGCGTAGTACGTCACCCCGACCGTCTCCAGGCGTAGTGCTGCGCCTGGATCGGCTCGTCCCGCTTCTCGTAGTAGTCGAGCGTCACGCCGTTGCCGAGGTCGAGGGGCAGGAACGGTCCGAAGGGGGCGCCCACCTTCAGACCGAGGATCGCGGCGATGAACTCGGCGGACAGGTGCCGGTCGCTCGCGTAGACGGCGGTGTGGTTGCGCCGCGCACGGGCGCCGGGGGACGGACGCGGAGAGGAACGGCGGGCTTCTCGCCCGCCCCTGGCTCACGCCGGGGCCGGGAGCCTCACTCGTGCATGGCCCATGGCCGACCCGGTAGTCACCCGAGCGACCCTAGGGCCTGTACGGAGTTCCCCCGCGGCGGAACTCAGTACAGGCCCTAGTGCCGCTCCCGGACAGGGACAACGCTATTTCCGGCGGCGGAAGAACAGCCACACCCGCGCGGCCATGAGGCCGAGGACCACCACGGCCGCCGTGATCTGCAGCCAGCGCGGGACCGCGTCGAGACCGGGCAGGTACAGGGCGAGCGGCGTCATGGCACCACGCCTCCTCAAGTGCGGCAAATCGGGCTCCGGGTCGCGAATGTACCAAGTCGCCCGTTGGGCCGTCGGCCGTCAGATCACCTTGCGGCGCACCAGCGCGGCCAGCACCAGTGCGCCGGGCAGCAGCGGCCCCCAGACCGTGAGCAGACGGAAGCCCACGACCGCGGCGGTCGCCTCGACGACCGGTGACCCCGCGCCCACGAGCGCGATGGCGAGGGCCGCCTCGACGGACCCGATCCCGCCCGGCGTCGGCACCACCCCGGCCACCGCCGAGGCCGCCAGATACGCGAGGGCGATGTCCAGCGACGGCACCGGCACCTCAAGGGAGCGTGCCACCGCGACCATGACGGTGGCCTGCAACGCGGGAAAGCCGACCGCCCCGCACCACAGGGCCAGCGCGCGGGCGGGCCGGGCGTGCAGGGCCCGCACATCGGTCAGCGCGGTGGCCAGGAAGTCCCGGACGGCGCCGCGCAGCGGCCGCACCCACCACAGCACCCCCGCCGCCACCGCGACCACCGCGACGAGCAGGAGCACCGCGAGGCCACCCCGCTCGGCCGGCACGAGGCCGCCCAGCGGCAGCGCGTCCGGCGAGGCCGCCATCAGCGCGATCAACAGGGCGTACCGGCCGATGGGTTGCGCCAGCGAGTACAGCGCGAGCGCGGCGCAGGCGCGGGTCGCCGATATCCCGCACGAGCGCATGAACCGCAGCGTCACCACGTGCGCGCCGAGCCCCGCGGGCAGCAGGTGATTCGCGGAACCCGCGGCGACCTGCGAGGCGAACAGCCGCCCCGGGGGCAGCGGTTCGAGCACCGCGCCCTGCCGCAGCAGACACACCGGTACCCAGCACGCGACCGTGACCACGGCGGCCGCCAGCAGCCAGCCGGGATCCGCGCCGCGCAACTGCGCGAGCCCCGAGGCGAACACGGGCCAGTTCCAGGCCACCCACCCGGCGACCAGGACGAGCGGAACGAGCGCAATCCATTTCCGTAACGGAAGTCGGCGTCGCGGAGCAGGTCGCAGGACAGGAGGAGGGGGAGTGGCCACGCTTGAGCCGTCCTTTCAGGGCGCGCACAGCGCAGGGCGGGGGAGAGAGCGGTATGGGGCCACTACAGTCATGCCCGTTTTCGGCGGCGTCGTAGTGTCGCGCGCCCGTCGATCTGCGAAACGGTGCGGGCCCGCGGCCCAGCGGTGGCCCGACGTGGACGCGAGGTAGGATTTTCGCGGCGGTGGGGCTCGCCGTCCTCCCACCGCGGCACAGTCGCCGCCAACGGTCCCTACTTGCGACGACGCACACCCGTAACGTGTGCCCGGCGAGTAGGAGACGTACGTGGAAGAGGCCCGCCCCCGATGCTGAACGAACCCGTCGACCCGGATGTGGAACTGCGTGGTCCCGTTCCGCGCAAGGACGTATGGCGCGGACAGGGGCCCGTGATCGCCGTGGTCTCGCTCGGCGGCGCGGTCGGCGCGAGCGCCCGCTACGGGGCGACCCTGCTGTGGCCCACGGCGACCGGCGCCTTCCCCTGGACGACGCTCGTCGTCAACGCGATCGGCTGCGCCGTCATCGGCGTCTTCATGGTCGTCATCAGCGACGTGTGGGCGGCCCACCGCCTCGTCCGGCCGTTCTTCGGCACCGGCGTCCTCGGCGGCTTCACGACCTTCTCCACGTACGCCGTGGACATCCGGAACCTGATCGACGAAGGCCACCCGCTCACCGCACTCGGCTACCTCGCCCTGACGGTGTGCGTGGCGATCGCGTCGGTGTGGACCGCGGCGCGTCTGACCCGCCGCGTCATCCAGGGGAGGCAGCGGTGACGACCCACAACCCGGACGGGAGCGACGCGTGAACTGGCTGTTGGTGATCGTGGGTGCGATGGTCGGCGCCCCGCTGCGCTATCTCACCGACCGCACCGTCCAGTCCCGGTACGACACGGTGTTCCCCTGGGGCACGTTCGCCGTCAATGTGGCGGGGTCCCTGATCCTCGGTCTCGTCACCGGCGCCGTCGCGGCCGGCGGCGCCTCCTCCCAGGTGCAACTGCTGCTCGGCACCGGCCTGTGCGGGGCGTTGACGACGTACTCCACGTTCTCGTACGAGACCCTGCGCCTGGCCGAGAACGGGGCGCGCCGCTACGCCGCCGTCAATGTCGTCGGCAGCGTCGTGGCAGGACTCGGCGCCGCGTTCGCGGGCGCGGCACTCGCGGCGGCCGTCTGGGCGTGAGGGGAGGGCGGGGGCGGCAAGCCCCGCTCAGTGCAGTCCCGACACCCGGAACACCGATTGCGCCAGCTCCCCGTCCACCCGCCGCGCCAGCCTGCGCAGCGCGGTCGCGCCGCACAGCAGGAGCCCGCGCCGCTCCGACTCGCGGGCGGCGTCATCGAGGAGGTGCCACAGCGGCGGATTGGCCACGAGGACCTGTGGGTCGATCTCGACCCGACCGCCGAACTGGTCGCGCAATACCAGTCGTTGGGCGACACCGTCCACGCAGCGCACCGACACCAGCAGGTCCGTACGCACCGTGTGCTCGCGCCACAGCCCGCGCGCGGTGAGCCGGTCCACGGTCGCGGTGACCCGGGCTGGCAGCAGCACCACGGTGAGCAGCGCGCCGAGCCCCAGCCACAACACGCCGCGCCACAAGGTGAACTGACCGGACAGTGTGTCGATCCCGAGCAGCAGCGCGCTCAAGCCCACCCCGCACCGCACGGCGCTGTGCGCCTCGCCGGCCCACTGTTCGTCCCGTGCGCCAGAGGGGTCCGTCGCGCTGAAGATGTCTGCCATGCCGCCGACGCTAGGCACGCCATCCCGTGCCGTCCGCCTTCTTGATGTGTCCCGAACGCCTCTGCGTACGCCTTCTTGACGAGGCGCGCGCCGTGGTCGTCAACGACGCGTCAAGGTGCGCGGACCGACCGCGAAGATCCCGCTAGGAGGCGCGGTCACGGCCCCGCCGGGGGCACAACCTGGCCCCACCGTTCCACCGGGCCACCGCCCCCGACCGTGAGCAGGACTCCCATGACGACCCAGGCCACCGAACCCGCGGGAACCATCACCGCCGAGGAACCTCCTGATCCGGCGGGGACCGAGCGGCACCGCCTCACCGCCGTGACCGGCCTCGCCGCACTGTCGCTCGACGCCATGGCGTCCGTCGCCTACGGCCCCGAGGCGATCGTCCTGGTCCTGGCCGCCGCCGGCGCCCACGGCCTCGGCTTCACCCTCCCGGTCACCCTCGCCATCGCCGCGCTGCTCGCCGTACTCGTCGCGTCCTACCGGCAGGTCATCGCCGCGTTCCCGGACGGCGGCGGATCGTACGCCGTCGCGAAGAAGCATCTGGGGGCCCGGACCAGCCTGGTGGCCGCCGCCTCCCTCGTCCTCGACTACGTACTGAACGTCGCCGTCGCCGTGACCGCCGGGGTTGCCGCCCTGACCTCCGCGTTCCCGGCGCTGTACGGCGAGCGGCTGTGGATATGTCTGGCCGTGCTCGTACTGATCACGGCGGTGAACCTGCGCGGCATCGTCGACTCGGCGCGCGCCTTCATCGCGCCGACCGCGATCTTCGTCGTGTCGATCCTCGTCCTGATCGTCATCGGCCTGTTCCGCGACGCCCCCGTCTCCACGCAGGCCGCCGCGGGCCATGCCTCCGCCCTCGCCGACAACGCCACCACCGTCGGCGCGCTGCTCCTGCTGAAGGCGTTCGCCTCCGGCTGCTCCGCGCTGACCGGCGTCGAGGCCATCGCGAACGCGGTGCCGCAGTTCCGCACCCCGCGCGCCCGCCGCGCCCAGCACGCGGAGGTGGCACTCGGCGCGGTCCTCGGCGTCATGCTCATCGGCCTCTCCGTGCTCATCGCCCGCTTCCATCTCCAGCCGGTGGCGGGTGTCACCGTTCTCGCCCAGCTCGCGGACGCGTCCCTCGGCCACAACTGGGCTTTCTACGTCGTGCAGTTCGCGACGATGATCCTGCTGGCGCTGTCCGCGAACACGTCGTTCGGCGGACTGCCCGTGCTGCTCAAGCTGCTCGCCCGCGACAACTACCTGCCGCACGTCTTCGCCCTGAAGGCCGACCGCCAGGTCCACCGGCATGGCGTCCTCACCCTCGCCGGTGTCTCGGCCGCGCTGCTGGTCTTCTTCGGCGGTGACACCAACACCCTCGTGCCGCTCTTCGCCATCGGTGTCTTCGTCGGCTTCACCATCGCGCAGGTCGGCATGGTGATCCATTGGCGCGGGGTGCCGGGAGCCCTCGGAAAGCTGCTCCTGAACGGGGTGGGCGCCCTGCTCACCGGGGTGTCCGCGCTCGTCGTGACCGCCACCAAGTTCCACGACGGCGCCTGGCTGATCGTGATCGCGCTGCCGCTGCTCGTCCTCGCGTTCCGGGCCGTGCACCGCGCGTACGACCGGATCGGCGAACGCCTCGGACTCGGCCGCATCCCTGCCTGTCCGACACACGCCCGTTCGCTCGTCATCGTCCCGGTCTCCGGTATCTCCCGGCTCACCAGCGAGGCACTGACCGCCGCGAACTCCCTCGGTGACGAGGTACGCGCCGTCACCGTCGTGCACTCCGATCCGGAGGACCGGGCCGCGAGCGAGGCGCTCCTACGTGACTGGGCGCTGTGGAACCCGGGCGTCGAGCTCGTCCCACTGCCGTCCGAGCGGCGTGCCATCGGCAGGCCCGTCGCCGCGTACGTACGCGGGGCGGCAGCACCAGGTACGCGCGTGACCGTGCTCGTCCCGGAGGCCGAGCCGGCGCGGGCCTGGCAGCGGATCCTGCAGAACCAGCGGGGCGCCGTCGTCGCACACGCCGTGCGCCGGGACACCGACGCGGTGATCTGCCGGCTGCGGTTCCGCCTGAACTGACCCGGGTCTCAGGCCGCGACGGCCATCCGCTCCACCGGGTACGACCGGTGCGGGGCCACGACGCCCCCGTCGGGCCGCAGCTCACCGGTGTCGTCGAAGACGATCGTGCCGTCGCAGCACAGGCTCCAGCCCTGCTCCGGGTGGGCGGCGACGACGTGCACGGCGTCCGGGCACGCGGGGCGGTGGAAACACATGGCGACCTCCTGGTCGGCCGGCGGGGCGGTCCTGGAGGGCTGCCCCATGTGTCGACGATGCGCCCGCCGGGCCCCGCGAAAGAAGGGCCGGGCGGCGAATGTGACAGCTCCCGGACACTCCCGGAACCGTTCCACGACCCCGCCGCCCGCCCCCTCGCGTAAGAGAGCCGTCAAGGGCGCACACGGCGGCGTATGGGAGCCGTCAACGGGGATCGAAACCGGCCATGACCGGGGGTTTCCTCTCAGTGTCAGTTCCGAATCAACACCTTCAACCAGGGAGCTCACGATGGCCGACCTGGCCTTCGTCGTCACCACGATCGCGGTCTTCGCGCTGGTGGCACTCGTCGCCAAGGGGGTGACCAAGCTGTGACCGCCGAGAACATCGTCGGCCTCGTCGTGGCCGTCGCCCTCCTGGGCTATCTCGTCCTCGCCCTCATCTACCCCGAGAGGTTCTGAGTACAGATATGAGCCCCGAACTCGCCGGAGTGCTCCAGTTCGTCGCGCTGATAGCGGCGCTGGCACTGGCGTACCGCCCCCTCGGCGACCACATGGCCCGGGTCTACTCCTCCGGCAAGCACCTGCGCGTGGAGAAGTGGATCTACAAGGGCATCGGCGCCGACCCGGACACCGAGATGCGCTGGACCGCCTACCTGCGCGGCGTCCTCGCCTTCTCGGCCATGAGCGTCCTGTTCCTGTACCTGCTTCAGCGGATCCAGGGCAGTCTGCCGGGCTCGCTCGGCTTCGCCTCGATCGACCCTGACCAGGCCTTCAACACGGCCGCGTCCTTCGTCGCCAACACCAACTGGCAGTCGTACGCCGGCGAGCAGGCCATGGGCCACGTCGTACAGACCGCCGGACTCGCCGTGCAGAACTTCGTCTCGGCGGCCGTGGGGATCGCCGTGGCGGTCGCGCTCGTACGCGGCTTCGCCCGCTCCCGCACCGGTGAGCTGGGCAACTTCTGGTCCGACCTGGTGCGCGGTGTCATCCGGATCCTGGTTCCGATCTCCGTGATCGGCGCGCTCGTCCTGGTCGCCTGCGGCGCCATCCAGAACTTCTCCGGCATCCACTCGGTCGGCCAGTTCATGGGGGGCTCGCAGCAGTGGAACGGCGGCGCGGTCGCCTCCCAGGAGGTCATCAAGGAACTGGGCACGAACGGCGGCGGCTACTTCAACGCCAACTCCGCCCACCCCTTCGAGAACCCCACCGCGTTCTCGAACCTCTTCGAGGTCTTCCTGATCCTGGTGATCCCGTTCGCGCTGACCCGCACCTTCGGCCGCATGGTCGGCTCGGTCAAGCAGGGCTACGCGATCCTCGCCACGATGGCGACGATCTGGATCGGCTTCACCGCCCTGATGATGTGGACCGAGTTCGCCCACCACGGCCCGGCCTTCCAGGCCGCGGGCGGCGCGATGGAGGGCAAGGAGACCCGCTTCGGCATCGGCGGCTCGGCGATCTTCTCGGTCGCCACGACGCTCACCTCGACCGGCGCGGTGAACTCCTTCCACTCCTCCAACACCGGCCTCGGCGGCGGCCTCAACATGCTCGGCATGCAGCTCGGTGAGATCGCTCCCGGCGGCACCGGATCCGGCCTCTACGGCATGCTGATCATGGCGATCATCGCGGTGTTCATCGCAGGCCTCATGGTGGGCCGCACGCCCGAGTACCTCGGCAAGAAGATCGGCACCCGCGAGATCAAGTTCGCGGCCTGCTACATCCTCATCACCCCGGCCCTCGTGCTCGTCTTCACGGCCGTCGCGATGGCCCTGCCGACCCCGCCGAACTCCATGCTCAACCCCGGCGCGCACGGCTTCTCCGAGATCCTGTACGCGTACACGTCCGGCGCCAACAACAACGGCTCCGCCTTCGGGGGCCTGGCCGCCGACACCCAGTGGTTCAACACCACGATCGGCCTCGCGATGCTGCTCGGCCGCTTCCTGCCGATGGTGTTCGTGCTCGCGCTCGCCGGCTCGCTCGCCGAGCAGCGGCCGGTCCCGGCCACGGCGGGCACACTGCGCACCAACAAGCCGCTCTTCACCGGCCTGCTGGTCGGCACACTCCTGATCATCACCGGCCTGACGTACTTCCCCGCGCTCGCGCTCGGCCCGCTCGCGGAAGGGCTCGCGTCATGACCGTACGTACCGAACGTTCCGAGAATTCCGAGGACACGATGTCCACTGCCACACCCACCAGGGCGCCCCACCCGGACGTGCCCACCGGGCACAAGCCCGGCGGCGGCAAGGTCGGCGGGGGCCTGTTCGACCCCAGGCAACTGCTGAAGTCGCTGCCCGACGCCTGCCGCAAGCTCGACCCGCGCGTCATGGTCAAGGCGCCCGTGATGTTCGTGGTGCTGATCGGGTCCGTGCTGACGACGGTGTTCTCCTTCCTGAACCCGTCCGACTGGTTCGGCTGGACGATCAGCGCCTGGCTGTGGCTGACGGTGATCTTCGCGAACCTGGCGGAGGCCGTCGCCGAGGGCCGCGGCAAGGCGCAGGCCGACACACTGCGCAAGGCGAAGACCGACACCGTGGCACGCCGCCTGACAGCGGGCCGCGAGGAGCATGTCGCCGGCACGGAGTTGAAGATCGGTGACCTCGTCGTCTGCGAGTCCGGCGACACCATTCCCGGCGACGGTGACGTCGTCGAGGGCGTGGCCTCCGTCGACGAGTCGGCGATCACCGGCGAATCCGCCCCGGTCATCCGCGAGTCCGGTGGCGACCGGTGCGCGGTCACCGGCGGTACGAAGGTGCTCTCCGACCGCATCGTCGTCAAGATCACGACGAAGCCCGGCGAGACGTTCATCGACCGCATGATCAACCTGGTCGAGGGCGCCGCCCGGCAGAAGACCCCCAACGAGATCGCGCTCAACATCCTGCTGGCCTCGCTGACCATCGTCTTCCTGCTCGCGGTGGCCACCCTGCCGCCGTTCGCGAACTACGCGGGCAAACACCTCAGCATGGTCGTGCTCGTCGCCCTGTTGGTGTGTCTGATCCCGACCACCATCGGCGCGCTGCTCTCCGCGATCGGCATCGCGGGCATGGACCGGCTGGTGCAGAGGAACGTACTGGCCATGTCGGGGCGTGCCGTCGAGGCCGCGGGCGATGTGTCCACGCTGCTGCTCGACAAGACCGGCACCATCACCCTCGGCAACCGCCAGGCCGCCGAGTTCGTACCGGTACGCGGCACCACGGAGGCCGAGGTCGCCGACTCCGCGCAACTCTCCTCGCTGTCCGACGAGACACCCGAGGGCCGCTCCATCGTGGTCCTCGCCAAGGAGAAGTACGGGCTGCGCGAGCGGCACCAGGGCGAGCTGACGGGCGCCGAGTGGATCGAGTTCACCGCCCAGACCCGCATGTCGGGCGTCGACGTGGACGGACGCAAGGTCCGCAAGGGGGCGGCCGGTTCGGTCATCGCCTGGGTCAAGGAGCGGGGCGGCCGCATCGCCGACGACGCGGAGACCCTCGCCGACCTGATCTCCCAGGCCGGCGGCACACCGCTGCTCGTAGCGGTCGAGGACACCGAAGGTGCCCGCGTCCTGGGCGTCATCCACCTCAAGGACGTCGTCAAGGACGGCATGCGCGAGCGGTTCGTCGAGCTGCGCCGGATGGGCATCAAGACCGTCATGATCACGGGTGACAACCCGCTGACCGCCAAGGCGATCGCCGAGGAGGCAGGCGTCGACGACTTCCTCGCGGAGGCCACGCCCGAGGACAAGATGGCCCTCATCAAGCGGGAGCAGGCGGGCGGCAAGCTCGTCGCGATGACCGGTGACGGCACCAACGACGCGCCCGCCCTCGCGCAGGCCGACGTGGGTGTCGCCATGAACACCGGTACGTCGGCCGCGAAGGAGGCCGGCAACATGGTCGACCTCGACTCGAACCCGACCAAGCTCATCGAGATCGTCGAGATCGGCAAGCAACTCCTCATCACCCGGGGCGCGTTGACGACCTTCTCGATCGCCAACGACGTCGCGAAGTACTTCGCGATCATCCCGGCGCTCTTCGCGGCGGTCTACCCCGGCCTGGACAAGCTCAACATCATGGGCCTGTCCAGCCCGGACTCCGCGATACTCTCCGCGGTCATCTTCAACGCGATCATCATCATCGCGCTCGTGCCGCTCTCCCTGAAGGGCGTTCAGTACCGGCCGGTGAGCGCGGACAAGCTGCTCCGTCGCAATCTCGGGATCTACGGCCTGGGAGGGCTCGTCGCGCCCTTCATCGGCATCAAGCTGATCGACCTCCTCATCTCCCTCATCCCCGGGCTGTGACCTTGAGAAAGCGTGCTGATCGATCATGAACAACTCGGTAGGAAACACAGGCCGGTTGCTGTGGGCGGGGCTGCGCGCCCTGATCGTCCTGACCGTCGTGTGCGGAGTCGTCTACCCGCTCGCGGTCACCGGCATCGCCCAGGTGGCCTTCCACGACAAGGCCAACGGATCCGAGGTCAAGGCGGACGGCGAGGTCGTCGGCTCCTCCCTCATAGGCCAGACGTACCTCACCAAGGACGGCAAGCCCGACCTCGCGTGGTTCCAGCCGCGCCCCTCCAACGGCCTCGGCGAGAACAGCATCAATACGCAGTACAAGCTGATCCTCTCCGGCGCCACCAACCTCGCCGGTGACAACAAGGAGTTGGTCAAGCAGGTCGAGTCCGCCAAGGCCGCCGTCGTCAAGGACAACTCCACGGCCACGTACAAGGTGAAGCCCTCCGACATCCCCGCCGACGCCGTCACCTCCTCCGGCTCGGGCCTCGACCCGGCGATCTCCCCCGAGTACGCCGATCTCCAGGTGCACCGCATCGCGGAGCGGAACGACCTCTCCGTCGCTCAGGTCCACAAGCTCGTCGACGCGCACAAGGACGGCCGGGATCTCGGCTTCATGGGGGAGCCGAGGGTCAACGTCCTCGAACTCAACATCGCGCTCCAGCAGTTGACGGCGAAGAGCTGACGAGGACTCCACGAAGTCTGGTGGCCTGTGGCCTTACAGAACCGGCCGCGGGAGCCGGCGGACACCGGGACCCCGTCCCGGCCCGCCGGCTACCGCGGCCGCACAACGGAACATGACCGGAACGGGAACGGCATGACGCGCGTACTGGTGGTGGAGGACGACCCGCAACTCGTGCGGGCACTCGTGATCAACATGCAGGCGCGCAGGTTCGGCGTCGACGCGGCCCCCGACGGCGCCACCGCGCTCCGGCTGGCCGCATCCCGCCAACCGGACGTCGTGGTCCTCGATCTCGGCCTGCCCGACATGGACGGCGTCGACGTGATCAGGGCCCTGCGCGGCTGGACCCGCGTACCGATCATGGTGCTGTCCGCGCGCAGGGCGGCCGACGAGAAGGTGGCGGCGCTCGACGCGGGCGCCGACGACTACGTGACCAAGCCCTTCAGCATGGACGAACTGTTCGCCCGGCTGCGGGCCGCCGTGCGCCGCACCGAGGCGACGGCTCTCGCACCCGACACGGTCGTCGTCACCACGGACGACTTCACGGTCGACCTGGTGGCGAAGAAGGCACTGCGGGACAAGCGCGAGGTGCGCCTGACACCCACGGAGTGGCACCTGCTGGAGATCCTGGTGTGCAACCCCGGCCGGCTCATCAGCCAGAAGCAGTTGCTGCACGAGGTGTGGGGTGTCGCGCGGGGCAACAAGACCAACTACCTCCGTGTCTACATGGCCCAGTTGCGGCGCAAGCTAGAGGTCGATCCCTCGCACCCCCGTTACTTGATCACGGAGCCCGGCATGGGCTACCGCTTCGAGAATCCAGCGGGCTGACCCCCGTCTCACAGTTGGCCGGGGATCACGAGGATGACCCAGGTCGCGAGCGGGGCGATCACGGTCATGCTCAGACCCCATGTCATCAACCGCCGGAAGACGGTGTCCCGCATCTCCTCCGGTGCGCTGGCCACGGTCAGCGCGCCGCTGGTGGAGAACGGCGAGGAGTCCACCACGGAGGACGAGATCGCCAGGGCGCTGATCATCCCGATCGCTCCGATCTCGCCCCCGGCCAGGAACGGAACGGCCAGCGGAATGAGCGCGCCGAGGATGCCGGTCGTGGACGCGAACGCCGACACCACGCCACCGATCACGCAGATGAGCAGCGCCGACACCAGGGGCGTACCGAGGTCGCTGACGCTCTCGCCGGCCCACTTGATGGTGCCCATCTTGTCCATCAGGCTGACGTACATCACGATGCCGCACACCAGCAGGACCGTGGGCCAGGCGCAGCGCTCGACGGCTCCCTTCGCGGACGCGGGGGAGACGAGGCACAGGACCGCCGAGACCACGAAGGCCATCAGGCCCACGTCGAGGTCGAAGGCGAGCGAGCCGACGGCCAGGCTGATCACCCCGAGCACGGTGAGCGCGCGGACGGGGGTGAGCCGGTGGATCTCCTCCTCGACTCCACCGGATGCCGGGACCGGGACCGGAACCGGGGCGGGTGCCGGGGCCGTCGCGGTCGCGGTGGCGCCGGAGGTGCCGTCGGTCGTGGGGGCCGGTGGAGTGGATGTCCGGTCGGCGGCGGTGGCTTGCGCGGGGACGCCTCCGCCACCACCCGTGCCACCCTCGTCGGCCGGCTTCCCGGACGGGCTCTCCGCTCGGCGGCCGATGAGCCCCCGGCCGCCGAACAGGAAGAAGACGATCACGCTCAGCGCCAGATTGAAGAGGAACGAGGTCAGGAAGAGCATGCCCTCGCTGCCGGGCAGGTCCTCCCGCTGCACCACGCCGTTGGTGATGGTGCCGAAGATGCTGATCGGCGAGAAGCCGCCCGCACTGGCGCCGTTGATGATGAGCAGGCCCATCAGGATCGGGTTGATCTTGTGGCGCACGGCGAAGCCCATGCCGATGGGCGCCATGATGCCCACCGCGCCGGGGACGACCGCTCCGGAGGCCGTCAGTGCCCCCGTGATCAGAAACATCACCCACGGGATGAGGGCGATTCTGCCGCGCACGGCACGCGTCGAGGCCTGGACGAGCCAGTCCACGGTGCCGTTGTTCTTGGCGATCGCGAACAACAGTGTGACGCCGACGAGCACCACGAACAGATCGCCGGGAAAACCGGCGAAGAGCTCGTCCGCCGACTCACCGGCGACCGCGGTGCCGACGACGAACGCGGCGACGATGGCGATGACGCCCATGTGCACCTTGGAGAAGGTTGCAATGACGAACACGAGCACAAGGCCGATGATGGAGATGACTTGGTCTGACACGAGGCTTCCTCGCCTTCGGTCGGTGGTCACCACACATTCAGGACATTCCGGAATCCGGAATCTGCGTTTCGGGGCTGGGGCGAGAGTATGGAATGTGTCTGATGGCGCGTCAAGACACCTTGCACATCAGGAGATTCGGGCGCTGATGGCCCGCGCCGCCTCCTGTACCAGGTCACCGAAGGTGGCGGACGCGTCCTCGGTCATCCGGCTCGTCGGCACATTGACGCTGACGCTGGCCACCGGCAGGCCCTCCGCCCCGAGCACGGCGGAGGCCACCGCCGAGACATCCGCGCGCCACTCGCCCGAGTTCGTCGCGTAGCCGCATGCCCTGATCTCCCGTACCTCCGCGAGGAGTTGCTCCCGGTCGGTGACGGTGGTGCCGGTGTAGCGCGGCAGCCCCTCGTCGAGGTAGCGCACGACCGCGTCGTCGGGGTCGGCGGCCAGCACCGCCTTGCCGTTGGCGGAGGCGTGCATCGGCAGGTCCTGGCCGAGCGGCAGGATGATGCGTACGGCCTTGCTCGTCTGGAGCCGCTCGACCAGCAGCACCCTGCCGCCCTCGCGCACCGCCAAGTGGACCGTCTCGTCGGTCTGTTGGCGCAATTCCTCCATCACGGGGAGCGCGGCGTCACGGAGCCCCAGCTCGTCGGTGGCGTGCCGTCCGACGTGCAGCGCCTTGGTGGTCACCACCCAGCGGGTGGGGGTGCCTCCGGCGGGGCGGATCCAGCCGGTGGTGTGCAGGGTGACGAGCGAGCGCTGGACGGAGCTCTTCGGCAGGTCGAGGGCCCTGGCCAGGTCGGCGACGCCGACGGGCTGCCGGGCGGCCACTTCCTCAAGCGTCCGCAGGGTGTTGGCCACGTTCTGCATCATCGCGAGTCCTCACGCATCCGTTGGTCCCAACCAGCGACCCGTACGCGGCCGTTGACGCGTCGGCGACGGGAAGCCTACGCTCCACGTGCCGCTTCACGGTACGGCGTGCCATCTCACGGCACAACACCCTTGAGGAGTCGACCGCATGACGCTCCGCACCGGCCGCCACTTCCTACAGATCCCCGGCCCCACCAACGTCCCCGACCGGGTACTGCGCGCCATGGCGGCGCCCACCATCGACCACCGCGGCCCGGAGTTCGCCGACCTGACGAAGCGTCTGCTCGACGCCCTGAAACCGGTGTTCGGTACGGCGGGGCCCGTCGTCGTCTACCCCGCCTCCGGCACCGGAGCCTGGGAGGCCGCGCTGGTCAACACCCTCAGCCCCGGCGACCGGGTGCTGTCCTTCGAGACCGGACACTTCGCGGCGCTCTGGCGCGAGATGGCCCGCGGCCTCGGCCTGGACGCCGATACGGACGCCCTGCCCGGTGACTGGCGCCACGGCGCGGACCCGGAGGCGCTCGCCGAGCGGCTCGCCGCGGACACCGACCACCGGATCAAGGCGGTGTGCGTCGTCCACAACGAGACATCGACCGGCGTCACCAGCCGCATCCCCGAACTGCGCGCGGCGATCGACGCCGTGGGCCACCCCGCCCTGCTGTTCGTCGACACCATCTCCTCGCTCGGCTCCATCGACTACCGGCACGACGAGTGGGGCGTCGATGTCACCGTCGCCGGCTCGCAGAAGGGGCTGATGCTGCCGCCGGGCCTCAGCTTCAACGCCGTCAGCGACAAGGCCCTCGCGGCCTCCCGGACCGCCCGCCTCCCCGCCTCCTTCTGGCGCTGGCAGCCGGTCATCGACGCCAACGCCAAGGGCGCCTTCCCGTACACACCGGCCACCAACCTCCTCTACGGCCTGGACGAGGCACTGCGTATGCTGGAGGAGGAGGGCCTGGGGAGCGTCTTCGCCCGGCACGCCCGCCATGCCGCCGCCACCCGCGCCGCGGTGCGGGGCTGGGGACTTGAGGTGCTGTGCGCCGACGAGCGCGAGCACTCCGGCTCGCTCACCGCCGTCCTGATGCCCGAAGGTCACGACGCCGACAAGCTCCGCAAGATCATCCTGGAGCGCTTCGACATGTCACTCGGCTCCGGCCTCGGAAAACTCGCAGGCCGTGTCTTCCGCATCGGCCACCTCGGCCACTTCAACGACCTGACCCTCGCGGGCACGCTCGCCGGCGTACAGATGGGCCTCGAACTCTCCGGAGTCCCGGCCCAACGGGGCGGCCTCGAAGCGGCGTTGGACGTGCTGCGATGACGGCCCCCAGCGAAGTGCGCACCGCCGCCCGCGACCTCGAAGCCGCGCTCCGCCGTGACCTCGACGGCGAGGTCGCCTTCGACGACTACACCCGCCACCTCTTCTCCCGCGACGCCAGCATGTACGCGATAGAGCCGCAGGGCGTCGTCTTCCCCCGCCACGCCGACGACATCCGGGCCGCGGTCGCGGCGGCCGCCGAGCACGGTGTGCCGCTGGTGCCCCGGGGCGCCGGAACCAGCCTGGCCGGACAGACCGTGGGCCCCGGCCTCGTCCTCGACCTCTCCCGGCACATGCACCGCATCGTCGAACTCGACGCCGACGCGCGCACCGCACTCGTCGAACCCGGCGTAGTCCAGGACCAGTTGAACCGCGCCGCCGCGCAGCACGGCCTGATGTTCGGCCCGGACACCTCCACCAGCAACCGCGCCACCATCGGCGGCATGGCCGGCAACAACTCCGCGGGCAGTGGCTCGATCCGCTACGGCATGACCATCGACCACATACGGGAACTGGACGTCGTCCTCTCGGACGGCAGCACGGCCAGGCTCGCCCCCGTCGACGAGGCGGAGCGGGCCCGCCGCGCAGGACTCGACACCCTGGAGGGGCGGCTCTACCGTGAGCTCCCGAAGATCGTGGAAGCCCACGCAGAGTCGATCGCCACGGACTTCCCCGCGTACTGGCGACGCTCCGGTGGCTACCGCCTGGACCGGCTCCCCGGCTCCGGCGGCGATACCCCCTTCGACCTCGCGAAGTTCGTCGTCGGCTCGGAGGGCACCCTCGTCGTCGCCACCCGCGCTCTTGTCGACCTCGTGCCCAAGCCCGTCCGCACGGTCATCGCCGTCGGCCACTTCACCTCCGTCGCCGGGGCGATCGAAGCGACCGAGGACGCCCTCGGCCTCGATCCGGCCGCCGTCGAGATGATGGACCGGACGATCCTCGACCTGTCCCGGCAGAAGATCGAGTACGCCTCCCTCGGAAACATCCTCGAAGGCGACCCGGAGGCCCTGCTCTTCGTCAGCTTCACCGGCGACGACGAGGCCGAACTGGGCGGCCGGCTCCAGGAGTTGACCGCACTCTGGAAGAAGCACGGCCACGGCTACCACACGCTCCAGGCCGTCACCCCCGCCCAGCAGTCCGGGCTGCTCAAGGTCCGCAAGTCCAGCCTCGGGCTGCTGATGGCCGCGAGCGAGGGAACCCGGCGTCCGCTGGCCTTCATCGAGGACACCGCGGTCGACCCGCGGCACCTCGCCGCCTACACCCGCCGCTTCAAGCAGGTCCTGGACCGGCACGGCCTCGACGCCGGTTTCTACGGCCACTGTTCGGTCGGCTGCCTGCACATCAGGCCCTTCGTCGACGTCGCCGACCCCGCCCAGGTCAAGACGATGCGCGCGGTCGCCGAGGAGATCAAGGAGCTGGTACGGGAGTACGGCGGCGTCAACTCCAGCGAGCACGGCGACGGCCTGGCCCGCAGCGAGTTCAACCGCGAGCTCTACGGCGACGACCTGTACGAGGCGATGCGCGAGGTCAAGGGCCTCTTCGACCCGGAGAACCGGCTGAACCCCGGAAAGATCGTCGACGCCCCGGCCATGACCGAACACCTCCGCGACGCCGCTCTTCCGCCCGCGCCACCCCTGCGTACCCACCTCGACTTCGAGGTCGTCGGGGGCGGTGGCATGCGCGGCGCCGCCGACCGGTGCATGAACATCGGCCTGTGCCGCAAGAGCGACACGGGCGCCATGTGCCCCTCGTACATGGTCAGCAAGCACGAACACGACTCCACGCGCGGCCGAGCGAACGCACTGGTCAAGGCGCTCTCCGAGCCCGACCCGAAGGCGGCGCTCGGCGACGAGGGGCTGCACGAGGTCCTCGATCTGTGCCTGATGTGCAAGGCGTGCAAGAGCGAGTGCCCACTGGGTGTCGACATGGCCACCCTCAAGGCCGAGACCCTGGCCCACCACCACGAGCAGCACGGCACGCCGCTCCGGTCCCGGGTCTTCGGCGCCATCCGCCGCCTCAACCAGCTGGGTTCGGCGACCGCGCCCCTCTCCAACCTCCCTTTGCCGAGGCGGCTGTTGGAACGCGGACTCGGTATCGCCCGCGCCCGGCCGCTGCCCGTGTTCGCCCGACGCAACCTGGTGACATGGTTCCGGCGCAGGCCGGCGACGGTGGCGGGCAGTCAGGGCACCGTCACCCTCCTCGCCGACTCCTTCACCACCTACACCGACCCGTACGTCGGCCGCGCCGCCGTGGAACTCCTCGAACGGGCGGGCTGGCACGTGCAGTTGGAGAGCGGCGGCTGCTGCGGCCGCGCCGCCTTCTCCAAGGGGCTGCTCGACCAGGCGAAGGCACAGGCAGGCGATCTCGTGCACCGACTCGCGGACTCGGGGAACGGCCCCATCGTCGGCTGCGAACCCTCCTGCCTGCTGACCCTGCGCGACGAACACCGCGCCCTGCTGCCCGGCGACCCGGCCGTCGCGAACGTGTCCGGGCGGGTGAAGCAGCTGGAGGAGCTGCTCACCGAGGCCATCGACGACGGCAGGCTCCAGCTGCGGGACGACGCCGGGCCCGCGGGCCGCCGCATCCTCTTCCACGGCCACTGCCACCAGAAGGCCGAGGTCGGCACCGCCGCCACCGTCGCACTCCTCCAGCGCATCCCGGGCGCGGAGGTCGTCGAACTCGACGCCGGATGCTGCGGGATGGCGGGCTCCTTCGGCTTCGAGGCGGAGCACTACGACACATCCATGGCGGTCGGCGAGGACCGGCTCTTCCCCGCGGTCCGGGCCGAACCGGACGACACCGTGCTCGCCGCCACCGGTGTCTCCTGCCGCCAGCAGATCCACCACGGCACGGAACGCACGGCGGTGCACCCGCTCCAGCTGATACGGGAGGCGTTGCGATGACCGGCACCGCAGGTGCGCTGGACGGCGTCCGCGTCCTCGACCTCACCCAGGTCATGGCGGGCCCGTACTGCACGATGCTCCTCGCCGACCTCGGCGCGGACGTCATCAAGATCGAGTCACCGGACGGCGGCGACCAGACCCGCACCTCCATGGGCACACCACGGCCCGGCAGCGACACCCCCGCCTTCCACGCCCTCAACCGCAACAAGCGCAGTGTCACCCTCAATCTGCGCACCGACGCCGACCGCGCGGAGTTCTTCCGGCTCGTCGCCGACGCGGACGTCGTCGTGGAGAACTTCCGGCCCGGTGTCACCGACCGTCTCGGTGTCGGCTACGAAGCCGTCCGCGAGGTGCGGCCCGACATCATCTACGCGTCGATCTCCGGCTTCGGACAGTACGGCCCGTACGCCGATCGGCCCGGCTACGACCTCATCGCGCAGGGCATGGCGGGCGCCGTCAGCGTCACCGGCGACCCCGACGGACCGCCGGTCAAGTGCGGACTGCCCGTGGGCGACCTCGGCGCGGGCATGCTGTGCGCGCTGAGCATCGCCGCCGCGCACGTGCACCGGCTGCGCACGGGGGAGGGTCAGTACCTCGAAACCTCGCTGTACGAAGCGGTGTTGGCGATGTCGGTGTGGGAGTCGGTCGAGTACTTCGCCGGTGGCGAGGCCCCGCAGCGCCTCGGCTCCGCGCACCGCATGTCCGCGCCCTACCAGGTGGTCCGCACCAAGGACGGCCACGCCACCGTCGCCGCGAACAACCAGCGGCTGTGGCTGCGGCTGTGCGAGGCACTCGACCTCCAACACCTCGCGGACGACGAGCGGTTCGCGACCAACACCGACCGGATGGGCCACCGCGCCGAACTGATCGCCCTCCTCGAAGGCCGGCTCGCGGCGACCAGCACCGAGGAGTGCGTCGCCCAACTCCTCGCCGCAGGCGTCCCCGCAGGGCCGATCCTCGACTACGGGCAGATCCTGGAGCACGACCCGCACGCGCGGGCCCGCGGCATGGTCGAGGAGTACGACCACCCGGTCGACGGCCGCAGTCGCGTCGTCGGCTTCCCGGTGAAACTCGCCCGCACCCCGGCGACGTTGCGCCGCCACCCGCCGCTGCTCGGCGAGCACAATGAAGAACTCATCGGAAAGGGGCCGGAGTTGACGGCAGACGACGACGCGGGCGGCGGCTCCGTCACCTGGACCCGCCACCCGGTCCCCGGAACCGACATGTACGCCGCCCACCTCACCCTCGCCAACCCCGAGCGACGCAACGCCCTGACCCTGCGCATGTACGACCAGCTGGAACGCGCCTGCCAGGAGATCGACGCCGACCCCGACATACGGCTCACGGTGCTCCGCGGAGCGGGTGGGCGGGCGTTCGCGGCCGGCACCGACATCCGCGAGTTCCGGGACTTCGCGAGCGGCGAGGACGGCGTCGCGTACGAGCGCCGTGTCGGCCTCGCCGTCGACCGGCTCGCGGGGCTGCGGATGCCCGTCGTCGCCGCGGTCGAAGGCCCGGCGGTCGGCGCGGGCAGCGCCCTCGCGAGCTGCTGCGACGTGGTGGTGTGCACCCCGGACGCGGTCTTCGGCGCCCCCATCGGCCGCACGCTCGGCAACTGCCTTTCCCCCGCCGTGATCTCCCGCCTCTACGCGGGACTCGGCCGCGCCCGCACGCTGCGGTCCCTCCTCGCCGCCCGCCTGATCACGGCCACGGAGGCGTACGAGTCCGGTTTCGTGGCGGACATCGTCGACCCCGCCGACCTGGACGCATGCCTCGCCGAGCTCACGGCGGACATCGCCCGCTGCGCCCCGCTCACCCTGGCGGCCCTGAAGGAGGCGGACCGCCGCGTCCTGGCCGCCTCCGCCCCCGGCCACGCCGAGGACCTGTACGTCCGCGTCTACGGCAGCCGCGACTTCGGGGAAGGTGTGTCGGCGTTCCTCGACAAGCGGAAGCCGGAGTGGGAAGGGCGGTAGGGAGGTAGGGCTGTAGGGCCGTAGTCCGGGCCCGTCACCAGTGCGTCACCAGCGCGTCAGCATCGCCGCGTTCGCCGTCAGCGTCCCGTCAGGACGGCCCGGGGGCGGGGGAGTGCGGGCATAGCGTCCTTGGCGAGCCACCATCCCCGGACTCTCCAGGAGACACCCCATGGCGCGACCCGTGAGCGACGAAGACCCGGAACCCTCCGAACGGTTCCCGGCCGGTCCCCTGTACGTCCCCGTCCGGCCGGGCCCGCTCGGCCACGCCGCCCGACTGTTCCGCACCCCGCTCGGTGACCGTACCGCCGTCGGCTTCACCTCCGAGCGCGCGCTGACCGCCACCCTCGGGGCGGGCCAGCCGTGGGTCCGGCTTGCCGAGCCCGCCCTGCGCACCATCACCGCGCCGCTCGGCGCCGCCACCGTCACCGTGGACCCGCAACTCTCCGCCCCCGCCCCCGCCCCGGGCCCGCACCGCCGCACGCGGAACCCGCGGACGAGCGGCGCGCTCCGGGGAGCCGGGATCGCCGCCCTCGTCATGGCGCTGTCGTACTGGACCGGCTGAGGAAGGGCGAGGACACCATGACCACCATTCACGAACCTGTCACCACCACCACGCCCCCCGACGACCTGTCGGTGTGGCCGCACTCCACCACCGAACGGCACCCCGGCGAAGCAGCCGTCGGCGGTGTGTCGCTCGCGGAGGTCGCGGGCCGCTACGGCACCCCCGTGTACGTCCTCGACGAGGGCGAGGTCCGCCGCCGCTGCCGCGCCTACCGCGACGCCTTCCCGGAGGCCGAAGTCCACTACGCGGCCAAGGCGTTCCTCTGCCGGGCGATGGCGCACTGGGTGTCGGACGAGGGGCTCGGCCTCGACGTGTGCTCCGCCGGTGAACTGGAACTCGCCGTCGCCGCGGGCTTCCCCGCCGACCGGATCGTCCTGCACGGCAACGCCAAGACGCCGCACGACCTGAAGCGCGCCCTCTGGTACGGAGTCGGCCGCATCGTCATCGACAGCCCCTCCGAGATCGCCCGGATCGCCGCGGCGGTCGGCCCCGAGGGACACCAGAAGGTGATGGTCCGCGTGGTCCCCGGCATCAGCGCGGGCGGCCACGACAAGATCCGTACCGGCACTGAGGACCAGAAGTTCGGCCTCTCCATCAGCGACGGCTACGCCCAGCACGCCATCGCCCGCATCCTCGACCAGCCGCAGCTCGAACTCACCGGCCTGCACTGCCACTTGGGATCCCAGATCGCAGACGTCAAACCGTATCTGGCGGCGGTGCGCCGCATGGTGGGTCTGATGGCCCGCCTCAAGGATCAACACGGTCTCGTGCTCCCCGAGTTGGACCTCGGCGGCGGGCACGGCGTCGCCTACCGCCCCGGCGAGCCCGCCATGGACCTCACCCGCCTGGCCCACAAGGTCCGCGCCGAGCTGACCGAGGCGTGCGCGGCGGCCGGGCTCACCGTGCCGCGCCTGATCATCGAGCCGGGCCGGGCCGTCGTGGGGCCCGCGGGGGTCGCCCTGTACCACGTCGTGTCCGTCAAGCACACCGGTGGCCGCACCTTCGTCGCCGTCGACGGCGGCATGAGCGACAACCCGCGGCCCGCGCTCTACGGGGTGCGCTACGCGCCCCGTCTGATCGGCCGCAGGGGCAGCGCGGACCTCGCCCCGGCCACGGTCGTCGGCCGGCACTGCGAGGCCGGTGACGTGCTCGCCGCCGACGCCCGGCTCCCCGACGACGTGCGGGCGGGCGACCTGATCGCGGTCCCGGTGGCCGGCGCCTACCACCTCTCGATGGCCTCCGGTTACAACGCGGTCGGCAGGCCGCCGGTGGTCGCCGTCCGCGACGGGCGCGCCCGACTCCTCGTACGCCGCGAGTCGTTGGAGGACATCCACAGCCGGGACGTGGGCCTGTAGGCCCGGCCCCGGCCGCCGCTGGTACCTGCTCCTCAGTCCTCCCAGCGCTTGCGCACGGCCGCCGCCGCCCCGGTCACCAATGCGTTCGGTGGGACGTCCTTGGTGACCACGGCGCCCGCGCCGACCACGGCACCGTGGCCGATCGTGACACCGGGCAGCACCGTGACCGACGCGCCGAGCCACGCGTTGGCCCCGATCGTGATGGGTGCTCGCGTGATGAACTCGGGGCGCTCGGACGCGCGGATCGGGTGGTCGGAGGAGATGAGGTTGGTCTTCGGCCCGATCAGCACGCCGTCGCCGAGGCGGATGCCGCCCTGGTCGAGGAACGTGCACCCCTGGTTCACGAAGACGTGCTCACCGAACTCGATACGCAGTCCGTGGTCGGTGTAGAAGGGCGGGTAGACGGTGACGGTGTCGGGCACCGGCTTGCCGATGATGTCGGAGAGCAGCGCCGCGCGTGCGGCCTTCTCGTCGAAGGGCAGGACGTTCAGCCGTGAGGTCAGCGTGGTGACGTACTCGATGCGCTCGGCCACGCGCGCGAACTCGGGTGTCTGGACGTAGAGGCGATTCTGATCGGGCATGGTCGCCATCCAAGCCACCAGCAGAAGCCCGGATCAAACAACGAACATGCCGTGCAGGGACAACGGTTGGTTGTACGCGCTGAGTGTTCCGCAGGGGGAGGGTCGCGGCGAAGACCGCGCGTCGTGCCACGCAATTGGCGCGAAATGGTGTGAATCTGTCGATATGACTTCGACGCCCAACGCCGCGCAGCCGTCCATCACGCAGCAGCAGACAGAACTGCGCGCACGCCTTCCGTTCTCCGACACCCAGGACTTCGAGGACGCGAAGCGGGGTCTGATCGCCCGGCGCGCGCCGAACGCCGTCACCGCCGAGGACGGCCGGGTCGTGTGGGACAACGACACGTACGCCTTCCTCGACGGGGACGCCCCCGACACCGTGAACCCGAGCCTGTGGCGCCAGTCCCAACTCTCCGCCGAACACGGCCTGTTCGAGGTCGTCGAGGGCATCTACCAGGTGCGTGGCCTCGACCTGTCGAACGTCACGTTCATCGAGGGCGACACCGGCGTGATCGTGATCGATCCGCTGCTGTCGAAGGAGCCGGCCGCGGCGGCGCTGGCCCTGTACCGGGAGCACCGCGGTGAGCGCCCGGTCGCCGCCGTGATCTACACCCACTCGCATGCCGACCACTTCGGCGGCGTCAAGGGTGTCACCACACAGGAGGACGTCGACGCCGGGCGCGTACCCGTCATCGCACCGGAGGGCTTCACCGAGCACGCCGTGGCCGAGAACGTGTACGCGGGCACCGCCATGGCCCGCCGTGCCGCCTACATGTACGGGGCGGCGCTCGCCCGCGGCCCGCAGGGGCAGGTCGGCGCCGGGCTCGGGCAGACGACCTCGACCGGAGGTGTCACGCTGATCCCGCCGACCCTGTCCATCACGACGACGGGTCACGAGGAGACCGTCGACGGGGTGCGCATGGTCTTCCAGATGGCGCCCGACACCGAGGCGCCGTCGGAGATGCTGATCTACTTCCCCGACTTCAAGGCGCTGTGCGCGGCCGAGGACGCCACGCACACCCTGCACAACCTGCTGACCCTGCGCGGCGCCGTGGTCCGCGACCCGCACGGCTGGTCGCACTACCTCACCGAGACCATCGACCTCTTCGGCGACAAGAGTGACGTCGTCTTCGCCTCGCACCACTGGCCGACCTGGGGCCAGGAGCGCGTCGTCGAGTTCCTGGAGTGCCAGCGCGACCTGTATGGGTACCTCCACGACCAGTCGCTCCGCCTGATCAACAAGGGCTGGACCGGGAGCGAGATCGCGGAACACCTGCAGTTGCCGCCCGCCCTGGAGAACGCCTGGAACGCCCGCGGCTACTACGGTTCCGTCAGCCACAACCTCAAGGCCATCTACCAGCGCTACATGGGCTGGTTCGACGGCAACCCGGCCCACCTGTGGCAGCACCCGCCCGTCGAGGCAGGCAAGCGCTACGTCGAGTTCATGGGCGGCGCGGACACCGTCGTGGACAAGGCACGCGGCTCCTTCGACGCGGGCGATTACCGGTGGGCCGCCGAGGTGCTCAGTCACGTCGTGTTCGCCGAGCCCGATCACGCGGCGGCGCGCGAGCTGCTCGCCGACACCTACGAGCAGCTCGGCTACGGCGCGGAGAACGGCCCCTGGCGCAACTTCTACCTCTCCGGCGCCACGGAACTGCGCGACGGCCGGTTCGGCACCCCCACCGTCGCCGCGTCGGCCGACGTGGTCGCGAACCTCTCCCCGACGATGCTGTTCGACGCCATCGCCATCCAGATCGACGGGCCCAGGGCCTGGGACGAGAAGCTCAGCATCGACGTCCATCTCACGGACATCGACGAGCGCTACCGGCTCCGCCTCGCCAACGGTGTGCTCACCTACAGCGCCGCATCCCAGAAGACCGCGGCCGATGTCTCCCTCACCGGTGAGGCCCGGTCCCTGTCCGCCCTGGCCGCCACAGGCCTGACCCCCGAGGGGCTCGACCAGGCGGGCGTGCGGGTCCAGGGCGACGCGTCGGCGCTCGGCCGGCTCGCCTCGGTGCTCGACCCCGGTGACCAGGACTTCGCCATCGTCACACCGTGAGCTTCACTTGGTAAATAACGTAACTCGGTTACGTCATTCTGGCTCCCGTGATGAACGACAACGCGCAGCAGACGGACACCGTCCTCGTCACGGGAGCCACCGGCCGCATCGGCCGCGCGGTGGTCGACGAGCTCCTGGCCGCGGGCGTACCCGTGAGGGCGCTCACGCGCCGTCCCGCGGCCGCCGACCTCCCGGACGGGGTCGAGGTGATGGCGGGCGACTTCGCCGACCCCGCCACGCTCGACCGGGCGCTCAGCGGCGTGCGCTCCGTGTTCCTGCTGTGGACCGCGCCGCCCGCCACGGCCGGGGCCGTCATCGAGCGGATCGCCGCCCGCACCCGACGGATCGTCTTCCTCTCCTCGCCGCACCGGACACCGCACCCGTTCTTCCAGCAGCCCAACCCGATGGCCGATCTGCACGCCGAGATCGAGCGCCTGATCACGGCCTCCGGGCTCGACTCCACGATCCTCAGGCCCGGCATGTTCGCCTCGAACGTACGCCTGTGGTGGGAAGCCGCCATCAACGCCGGTGAACCCGTCCGCTGGCCCTACGCCGACGTCGAGACCGCCCCGATCGACGAGCGCGACCTCGCCGCCGTGACGGCCCGCACCCTGTACGAGGGCGGGCACACCGGCGGCGACTACGTCCTCACGGGACCCGAGGCGCTCAGCCACGCGGAGCAGGTGCGCGTGATCGGTGACGTCATCGGCCGCCCGGTCCCCTTCGAGGAGCTCACGCCGGACGGGTTCCGGAGCGCGACCGAAGGTGTCTGGCCGCGGCCGGTCGTCGACATGCTGCTCGACGCGTGGGGCGCGAGTGAGGGGCACCCGGCGTACGTGACGACCACGGTGGCCGACGTCCTCGGGGTGCCCGCGCGGACGTTCCGTGAGTGGGTCACCGATCAGTGGAAGACGCCGCTGTAGGCGTTCAGTGCCGGCTGGCCACCCAGGTGGGCGTAGAGGACGTTCGAGTCCCTGGGGATGTCACCGCCGCGTACGAGATCGATGAGCCCGGCCATCGACTTGCCCTCGTACACCGGGTCGAGGAGTACGCCCTCCAGTTCACCGGTCAGCCGGATCGCGTCCACGGTGGACGCGACCGGGACGCCGTAGCGTTCACCGGCCCAGCCCTCAAGGACGGTGATCTCGTCCTCGCGCAACTCCCGTCCAAGGCCGATGAGTTCGGCGGTGGAGCGGGCGATCTTCGCCACCTGGGCGCGAGTCTCGTCGAGCTTCGCCGAGGCGTCGATGCCGATCACCCGGCGCGGCCGATCCTGGCCCGCGAACCCGGCGATCATCCCCGCGTGTGTGCTGCCGGTGACGCTGCACACCACCACCGTGTCGAAGAAGACGCCCAACTCGCGCTCCTGCCGCTCCACTTCGTACGCCCAGTTAGCGAAGCCGAGGCCGCCGAGCGGATGGTCGGAGGCGCCGGCGGGGATCGCGTACGGGGTACCGCCCTCGGCGCGTACGTCCTCCAGGGCCTGCTGCCAGCTGTCCTTGAAGCCGATACCGAAACCGGCCTCGACCAGGCGCACGTCCGCGCCCATGATCCGGGACAGCAGGATGTTGCCGACCTTGTCGTTGACCGCGTCCGGCCAGTCCACCCAGCTCTCCTGCACCAGAACGGCCTTCAGGCCCAACTTGGCGGCTACCGCCGCCACTTGGCGCGTGTGGTTGGACTGCACGCCGCCGATGCTGACCAGTGTGTCCGCGCCCTTGGCGAGCGCGTCGGGGATCAGATACTCCAGTTTGCGGGTCTTGTTGCCGCCGAAGGCGAGCCCGGAGTTGCAGTCCTCCCGCTTGGCCCAGATACGTGGGCCTCCGAGGTGCTTGCTGAGCCGGTCCAGGGGGTGCACGGGACTGGGCCCGAAGAGCAGGGGGTGGCGCTCGAATTCGTTCAGGGACATGGGGACTCCTTGCGTGGGCGGGCCCGTCGGGCGCGGGTCATCGAGGGCTGGTCATCGGGCGTGCAGGGTGCGGCGGCGCAGCACGAACAGGCTGGTCAGGCTCGCCACGGCGGCGAACGCCACCCAGTAACTGGGCGCCGCGGACTGCCCGGTCGTATCGAGCAGCCAGGCCGCGATCATCGGGGTGAAGCCGCCGAAGATGGTGACACCGATGTTGTAGCCCACCGCCATCCCGGTCGCACGGGTCTCGGCCGGGAAGATGCCTGCCATGAGAGCGCCCATGGGACCGTAATAGCAGCCCTTGAACAGCGCCATCACCATGACGACGCCGATCAGCAGGGCCAGCGAGGGCGCGGCCACGAGGAGCGCGAACATCGGGTAGATCAGCAGCAGCACCGCGCCCGCCGCCGGAATCATGATCGCGATCTGGCCCACCCGGTCGGAGAAGTGACCCGCCACACTCGTCACCGTGAGCAGCACCAGGCCACCCGCGAGCGCCGCGATGAAGCCGGTGGAGTCGGGGAGGTCGAGGGTCTTCGTCGCGTACGTCGGGATGTACGTGATCAGGTAGTTGAGGCAGGTCGTGACGGCGAGCAGTCCGATGGTGAGCAGCACGCCGGTCTTGTGCTCGCGCAGCATGGTGCGGACCGGCTGCGCGGTGGCTGCCTCTGGGGCGGCGGTGGTGGTCGGCGGCTCGGGCACGTTGCGGCGGATGTAGAGGCCCACGGGCGCCACGAGCAGACCGATGAGGAACGGGATCCGGAAGCCCCACGAGGTCAGCTGGTCCTCGCTGAGTGTCGAGGTGAGCACGGTGCCGAGGAGGGCCGCGAGCAGCGTGCTGGCGGCCTGGCTGGTGAACTGCCAACTCGCCGCGAAACCACGCCGGTTCGGCATGAACTCGACCATCAGGGCCGTCGCGCTGCCGAACTCGCCGCCCGCCGCGAAGCCCTGGATGAGCCGGGCGACGAGGATCCCGATCGGCGCGACCACGCCGATCGCCGCATACGACGGCATCACGCAGATCAGCAGCGTGCCCACCGCCATGAGCCCGATCGACCAGGTCAGTGCCGCCTTCCGGCCCGCCCGGTCGGCGTACGAACCCAGTACGAGGGCGCCCACGGGCCGGATCAGGAAGGAGACACCGAAGGTGCCCAGGGTGAGGAGCAGCGACACCGCCGGGTCGTCGTTGGTGAAGAAGACCTTCGACAGGTACGTCGCGAAGTAGCTGTAGACCGCGATGTCGTACCACTCCAGGGCGTTGCCGACACACGCCGCGGTGATGATCTTCCCTGGGCTCGGGGTGGTGCTCGCCCGTGCCGTGGTTCTCGCCGGTGGCGCGCTCATGGGGTGTTCCCGTCGGTGGAAGGTGCCTGCGGGGGCCAGGTGCCGTGAGCGGCGAGTTCGGCGAGATCCCAGAAGAGACCGGCCATCACCTGGAGCGAGTCGCGGACGAGCGGGGCGGGCAGATGCTCGTCCGGGGCGTGCTGGGAGCAGCCCGGGTAGGAGTGCGGAACCCACACGGTGGGCAGGCCGAGGCCGCGGGAGAACGCGGAGTTGGGTAGCGAGCCCGCGAGGTTGGGCAGGAGCGCGGGCGTCGTGCCGGTCGTGCGTTCCAGCGAGTCGAGCGTCCAGCGCACCCACGGGTTGTCCGGGTCGAGCCGCGTCGCCTCCATGCCGTAGTCGGCGGTGACCTCGACCATGTCGAATCCGTGCTCGTCGAGGTGCTTGCGAAGCGCCCGCTCCACGTCGGCCGACTCCAGGCCGACGACGAAGCGGAGCTGGCAGTGGGCGCGGGCGCTGCCGGGGATGGCGTTGGTGGGGTTGTCCGGCTGGCCCGTGGTCATGGCGAGGACCTCGATGGTGTTCCAGGCGAAGAGGCGCTCGTTCGCGGTGAGCCCCGGCTCGCCCCAGCCGGTATCGGGCGTCGGCCCGTCGGTGCCGGCGGGGATGTCGGCGAGGGCGCGGCGCACCTCGTCGGGGATCCCGGCGGGGCGCAGGCCCTCGACGCGGATGCTGCCGCGGTCGTCCACGAGGCAGGCGATCGCGTTGGCCAGGACGGTGCCGGGGTTGCGCAGCAGCCCGCCCCAGTTGCCGGAGTGGTGGGACCCCTCGCGCAGGTCGAGGCCGAGGGTGAAGTTCGCGGCGCCGCGGGAGCCGAGGAAGACGGTGGGCCGGTCCTGCGCGACGCGAGGGCCGTCGGAGCCGATGAGCAGGTCCGCGGCCAGCAACTGGTCGCGCTGCTGCTCGCAGAACTCGGCGAGACCGGGGGAGCCGAACTCCTCGCCGGTCTCCAGCAGAACCACCACGTTGTAGCCGAGCCGCCCGTCCCGCTGCCCGATGACATGCTCCAGAGCGACGAGATTGACCAGGTGCTGGCCCTTGTTGTCGGCGACCCCGCGCCCGTACCAGCGCTCGCCCTCGACGGTGAGCCGCCAGGGATCGAGCCCCTCGCGCCAACGGTCGGGGTGTCCGGGCTGTACGTCCGCGTGGCCGTAGGTGAGCAGTGTGGGCAGGCCCTCGGCCTCGGTGCGGCGGGCGACCAGGAACGGATGGCGGGCGGAGACGGGGTTGTCCGCGATGTCGACGGTGAACCCCATGCGTTCGAGGCGGGGAGTGGTCTCCTCTGCCAAGTAGCGGTGCAGCGCGGGTTCCTGGCGCGGGTCGTGGCTCTCGGTCGGGACCGCGACGAGGCGGGTGAGTTCTTCGAGGAATGTCCCGGAGTCGAAGTGGTGTGCTGCGCTGTCGATCGCGTCCTGTCTGCTCATGGGCCACGACGGTGGCACCGCACGGAGCAGGCCAACAAGGGGCGGTGGCACGTCCGGCGGTGACAATATGGGAACGCGTGCGTTGCCGTAGCGGCAATGCCCGGTCCATGGCGAAGGCGCAGGGAGAGGGCACATCCGATGCCACTGGTCGACCCGGCCCTGAAGTACTTCATCGCCGTCTTCGAGACGGGCTCGGTGAACGCGGCGGCCCGCCGTCTCTTCGTCGCGGGCTCCGCGGTGAGCCGCCAACTCGCCAGGCTGGAACGGGAGGTGGGAGCCCCGCTCTTCGACCGGCTGCCGAGCGGTGTCACCGCCACCCCGGCCGGTCGTGCGTTCGCGGGCTTCGCACGGCGGGCGATCCAGGACGCCGAGGCGTTCACCGAGGAGGTGCATCAGCGCCGGACGACCCGCGCGGTCATCACCGTCGCCGCCACGATCGGTGTCACCCACCACCTGCTGCCCGACGTCGCGGCCGCCTTCCACGCGGAGCACCCGGAGGCCCGCGTCATCCTGCACGTGGCGCGGCCGACGGAGGCGACCCAGATGGTGGCGGAGGGCATCGCCGACCTCGGAGTCACCTTCAACATCGCGCTGCCGGCGGGTGTCTCGATCCGTTACACGCAGGAGGCCCCGCTGTGCGCGATCGTCCGCAGGGGCCACCCGCTAGCGGACAGGCCGGCCGTCTCGGTGCGCGACCTTGTCCAGCATCCGGTGGCCCTGCCGTCGACGGACACCACGAGCCGCTTGCTCCTGGAGGCGTCGGCCGCCGCACACCAGCTCACGGTGGAGGGCGTCTTCGAGTGCACCACGGTGGACGCCCTGCTGCGTTTCGTACGCGCCAGCAGTGCGGTCACCCTGGCGAGCCGCGTCACCCTGGGCCCGTCCGACCGCCGCGCGCTGACCGCCGTACCACTGGAGGAGAAGGAGTTCCGCCAGCGCACACTCCAGGTGCAGTGCCGGGCGGGTCGCGAACTCCCGCCCGCCGCGGCGGATTTCATGGACCGGGTCATCGATGCGCTGGGGCACCGGGCGGTGTGACCGGGGCCATGCAAGACGCCGCGGGCGGGGCAGACATCTGCCCCGCCCGCGGCGGTGTGCTTCCTCAACCGTCGGGGACCGTCAGTCTCCGTGGGTGAGCGCGACGTCGAGGTCGCTCGGGTTGCCGGTGCCTGCCACCGTGACCGGCTGGGACACGGGCGGGTAGCCGCTGGCGATCACCGTGTAGGTGGCGCCGGAGAGGCCGGCGAAGGCGTACGCGCCGTCGTCGCCCGTGATGTGTACCGCGACCACGTTGCCCGCCTGGTCGAGGAGGGTGACGCGGGCGTCGTTCACCGGGGAGCCGTCGGTGCCCCGGACCGTGCCGGTCAGGGTCGCGGCGGAGCGCAGTACGGCGTCCTGGCGGGTGGCGGTGCCGCCCGCGACGTGGGCCTGGCCCGCGTAGGGCTGGAAGCCTTCCGCGCTGGCGGTGAACGTGTAGGCGCCGGGCGGCAGTTGCGGCAGCGAGTAGCCGCCGTCGGTGTCGGTGAGTGCCGAGCCGACGGTCTCGCCGCGCTCGTCGGTGGTGACGACGAGCGCGCCCGGGACGGGTGCCGAGTCGGAGTCGGTCCGTACGGTGCCGTAGAGGCCGCCGTCTCCGCTGAGGACGAGGTCGAAGCTGACCGGCCCGTCGGCGCGGAGCGCGAGCGTGGCGACGCGCGGGTCGCGGCCGGGGGCGGAGCCGACGAGGACGTAGCCGTCACCTTCGGCGGCCGGGGCCGACACCGCGTAGCTGCCGTCGGCGGCGGCGGTGCCGCGGCCGATCTGGGCGCCGGTGCGGTTGATGAGGGTGACGACGGCGCCGGGCAGGGGAGCGCCCTGCCCGTCGAGGATCCGGCCGTGCACACCGGGGCCCTGCACCGCGGGGGCGGTGGCGACAGGCGCGACGGGAGCGGCAGCGGCGACGGCCTCACCGGCCACCTCGACGGCCTCGGCCGTCTCGGACGCCGACTCGACCTTCTGCTGCGTGTGGGCCAGCGGACGGCCCGCGCGGTACAGCAGGACCGAGACGATGAGACCGGCGGCGAAGAACCCGGCGGCCCACCAGTACGCGGTCGAGTAGCTGTGCACGGCGGCCTCGGCCTGGGCGGCCTTCGAGGCACCGTGGTCGGCGATGTAGTTCGAGGCGGCCGTCGCGGCCATGGTGCTGAACAGCGCCGTACCGATCGAGCCACCGACCTGCTGCATGGTGTTGACGGTCGCGGCGGCGACGCCCTGGTCCTTCGGGTCGACCCCGAGGGTGGCGAGGCTCATCGCGGGCGGCATCACGAGACCGATACCGAGGCCGATCAGGATCAGCGGCGGCAGCACGTGCGAGGCGTAGCTGCTGTTCACGTCGAGCGCGGTGAGCCAGACCAGGCCGGCCGCGGTGAGACCCATGCCGACCGGGACGACCGGCTTGGGGCCGAGCTTGGGGACCAGTACGACGGTGGCGAGCTGCGCCATCACCATCAGCGACAGGATCATCGGCAGGAAGGCGACGCCCGTCTCCATCGGGCTCTTGCCGAGGATCAGCTGCAGGTAGTAGGTCAGGAACAGGAAGATCCCGAACATGC
This sequence comes from Streptomyces sp. NPDC002795, assembly GCF_042888725.1. NCBI lineage: Bacteria > Bacillati > Actinomycetota > Actinomycetes > Kitasatosporales > Streptomycetaceae > Streptomyces > Streptomyces sp. NPDC002795. The sequence goes on along the minus strand of NZ_JBIAQB010000001.1, from coordinate 605,081 downwards.
CCGCGCCGGTGATGAACACGCTCACGTAGGAGGCGGCGCGGTTGCGGTCGGCCAGGACGCGCAGCGGCAGCAGCGGGTGCTTGGCCCGGGTCTGCCACGCGATGAAGATCGCGAGCAGTACGACGCCCGCGGCCAGGAAGACCCAGCACATCCAGTTGCCCCAGCTGTGCGTCTCGGCGTTGGAGAAGCCGAAGACGATGCTGAAGAGGCCTGCCGCGACGAGCAGCGTGCCCAGCAGGTCGAGCTTGGGGCGCGGTCCGGGAGTGGGATTGCGGACGAAGACGACCGCGCCGACGACCGCGACCGCGGCGATGACCAGGTTGACGTAGAGCGTCCAGCGCCAGTCGAGGTGCTCGGTCAGGAAGCCGCCGAGCAGCATGCCGATGGCGCCGCCGGAACCGGCGATCGCACCGAAGATGCCGAACGCGCGGGCGCGCTCCTTCGGCTCGGTGAAGGTCGTCGTGAGCAGTGCCATCGCGGTCGGCGCGAGGAGCGCGCCGAACACACCCTGAAGGGCGCGGCCCACGACAAGCATCGAGAAGCCGGTGGCGGCACCGGCGAGAGCGGACGAGCCCGCGAACCCTATGAGGCCGATGATCAGCGTGTTCTTGCGCCCGAAGAGGTCGGACAGCTTGCCGCCGAGCAGCAGGAGGCTGCCGAAGGCGAGCGAGTAGGCGGTGACGACCCACTGGCGGCCGTCGTCGGAGAAGCCGAGGTCCGCCTGGGCGGACGGCAGGGCGATGTTCACGATGGTGGCGTCGAGCACCACCATCAGCTGGGCGAGGCCGATGACGGCCAGGACCCACCAGCGGTGGGGCACGTGGTGCGCGGCCGGGGCGCCCGGCGGCTGTGCGGACGAAGCCGCGGCCGGACGCTCACGCGCGTCGAGCGGGGTGGGCATTGCGTGGTCCTTCGAGGTCTGTCGGGAGCCGGAGGCCGGGAGGGGCCGGAGGCGGTCAGGCGGGCAGCAGCAAGGGGAGGACGACGGTGTCCACGTAGCGCTGGAGATATTCGGTGTCGGCCGGCTGCCGCTCGAGGAGCGGCCGGGAGAAGACGGAGCCGAGGAACATGTGCGGAAGGAAACCGCAGGCCGGCGCGGAGCGGTCGATCTCGCCGCGCTCCGCGGCCCGCGCCAGCATCGTCTCGAACAGATCGAGCTCGGGCTGGACGAGCGCCTCGTGCACGGCGTCCGCGAGATCCGCGTCCTTGCGGATGGCCAGCGAGATGCCGCGTACGAGGTCGAGGTCCTTGCGGGCCTCGCCGATCCGCTGCGCGAGCGCGTGCAGATCGCCCCTCAGGGACCCGGTGTCGAGGTCGTCGAGGGAGAACGGCCGCATCTCGCGCAGCGCCTCGGACACCAGGCGTGGCTTGCTGCCCCACTGCCGGTAGAGCGTGGCCTTGCTGCACCGCGACTGTGCGGCGACGGCGTCGAGCGTCATCGTCTCGTAGCCGACGTCGCGTACGAGGTCGAGGGTGCGTGCGAAGAGCTCGCGCTCCCGCTCGGGGGTGAGCCGGGTGCGCCGCTTTCTGCGCGTGAGGGGTTCGGGCAGCCCCATGAATTCCTTGCCTGACGGTGGTGCGCGGATCCGCTCGCGGTCTGTCGTGCGCGGATAAGCGATCCGAAACGGTTTCGTACCGTTAAAAGGTACGCCCCCTCGGCATCGAAACGCAAACGTTTCGTTGCGGGGGTCGGCCGGGTCGATGCCGCAATGATTCCGAACGCGCATCGCAAGATGCGAAATCGGTGTTGGACGTGCATCAGCGGCAGCTCATAGCGTCACGCCAGACCAGTGACGCGGGCCATACGGGAGTTGGCCCGCCTCCGGTACGTCTGTCGCACACCTCAGTTCGGGAGCACCACCGCAATGACCGCCTACACGCCTGCCGACCTCGGTCGACGACTCGGCTCGGGCCTGCTGTCCTTCCCCGTGACCCACTTCCGGGGCGAGGACCACCCCGCCGCCCTCGACTTCGACGAGGAGGCCTACCAGGAGCACATCGGCCGCCTGGGAGCGTACGAAGTCGCCGGGCTCTTCGCGGCCGGCGGCACCGGCGAGTTCTTCTCGCTGACCGTGCCCGAGGTCGGGCGCGTCGTCGCCGCCGCCGTGGCCGCCGCGCCCGAGGGCACGCCGATCCTGGCCCCGGTCGGCTACGGCACCGCCACCGCCGTCGAGATGGCCAGGGCCGCCGAGCGCGCCGGCGCCGACGGCATCCTGCTCTTCCCGCCCTACCTCACCGAGGCCCCGCAGGACGGACTCGCCGCGCACGTCGAGGCGGTCTGCGAGGCGACGAACCTCGGTGTCATCATCTACAGCCGCGCCAACGCCGTGTACCACGCCGACACCGTGGCCCGCGTCGCCGAGCGCTGCCCGAACCTGATCGGCTTCAAGGACGGCGTCGGTGACATCGACGCCATGACCCGCATCTACACGAAGCTCGGCGACCGTCTCACCTACATCGGCGGCCTGCCGACCGCCGAGACCTTCGCCCTGCCGTACCTCGAACTCGGTGTCACCACCTACTCGTCGGCCATCTTCAACTTCGTCCCCGAGTTCGCGCTCTCCTTCTACGCGGACGTCCGCGCACGCCGCCACGACGAAGTGCTGCGCAAACTCGACGAGTTCGTCCTGCCGTACACCGAGATCCGCAACCGCAAGAGCGGCTACGCGGTCAGCATCGTCAAGGCGGGACTCACCGCCACCGGCCACCCCGCGGGCCCGGTCCGGCCACCGCTGACCGACCTCGCACCGGACGAACTGGACGCACTCCTCGCGCTGATCAAGGGCATCAGCCTCTGAGAACGCTCAGGCGCACGCATCATGTACCGCCCGCCCCTTCCGTAGGTCCCCTCATCCGCCTGCGAGCCGCACGCGAAAGGTGTCACCGTCCATGAGCACCAAGGCCGTTCCCCCCGCCGCCACCCCCGTCGTCGCCTCGATGCGGGTCGTCCCGGTCGCAGGCCAGGACAGCATGCTGCTGAACCTGAGCGGCGCCCACGCCCCGTACTTCACCCGCAACCTGGTGATCCTCACCGACTCCGACGGCCGCACTGGCGTCGGTGAGGTCCCCGGCGGCGAGCCCATCCGCGGCACCCTGGAGGACGCCACCGACCTGGTCGTCGGACAGCCCGTCGGTGACCCGCAGGCCGTCCTGCGCGCGATACGCGAGCGGTTCGGCGACCGGGACGCGGGCGGCCGCGGCGCGCAGACCTTCGACCTGCGCATCACCGTGCACGCGGTCACCGCCGTCGAGGCCGCGCTGCTCGACCTCCTCGGCCAGTATCTGAACGTGCCGGTCGCGGCGCTGCTCGGAGAGGGCGTGCAGCGCACGTCCGTCCCCGTCCTCGGCTACCTCTTCTACGTCGGCGACCGGCGCCGCACCGACCTCCCGTACCGCGACGAGTCCGACGCCAAGGATGCCTGGGAGCGGCTGCGCAGCGAGGAGGCGCTCACCCCCGAGGCGGTCGTCGCGCTCGCCGAGGCGGCCCAGGAGCGGTACGGATTCCAGGACTTCAAGCTCAAGGGCGGCGTCCTCGACGGGCACGCGGAGGCCGAGGCCGTCACCGCGCTCGCCGAGCGGTTCCCCGAGGCCCGCATCACCCTCGACCCCAACGGCGGCTGGCTGCTCAAGGACGCCATCGACATCGGCCACTCGCTGCGCGACGTCCTCGCGTACGCCGAGGACCCGTGCGGCGCCGAGGGCGGCTACTCGGGCCGTGAGGTGATGGCCGAGTTCCGCCGCGCCACCGGCCTCAAGACCGCCACCAACATGATCGCCACGGACTGGCGGCAGCTGGGCCACGCCATCAAGGCCGACGCGGTCGACATCCCGCTCGCCGACCCGCACTTCTGGACCATGAACGGTTCGGTGCGCGTCGCCCAGCTCTGCGACGCCTGGGGCCTGACCTGGGGTTCGCACTCCAACAACCACTTCGACGTATCGCTGGCGATGTTCACGCACGTCGCCGCCGCGGCGCCCGGTGACATCACCGCCATCGACACCCACTGGATCTGGCAGGACGGCCAGCGCCTGACCCGCGAGCCGCTGCCCATCGAGGGTGGCACCATCGCGCTCCCCGAACGCCCGGGCCTGGGCGTCGAGTTGGACATGGAGCAGGTCGAGGCGGCCCACCAGCGCTACCTCTCCCTCGGCCTCGGCAGCCGCGACGACGCCGCCGGCATGCAGTACCTGGTCCCCGGCTGGACCTTCGACGCCAAGCGCCCCGCGCTGGTGCGCTGACCCTTCTCCACCCGGGCCCTTCCTCCCGGTGCGGCGTCTTCGGTGACGCCGCACCGAGCCCTCGCATGCCCTGACTTCCGAACGTGCCCCCGTCACTTCGAAGGAGAAGTGATCATGCCCATGCTCGTCGTTGCGCTCAGTGTTGTGGCGCTCCTGTTCTTGATGACCAAGGTGAAGCTCAACGGCTTCATCGCCTTGCTCCTCGTCGCGGTGGTCGTCGCGATGGTCCAGGGCATCAGCCTGCCGGAGATCTCCGATGTACTGGAGACCGGTATCGGTGACCAACTTTCCGGCACACTGCCGGTGATCGGCCTAGGGGCCATGGTCGGCCGTGTGATGGGTGACGCGGGAGCGGCCCAGCGCATCGCCACCAAACTGACCAGGGCGTTCGGTGACCGCTGGGTCCAGGTGGCCATGGTCGTCACCGCGATGCTCATCGGCGTCACCATGTTCTACGAGGTCGCCTTCGTCATCATCGTCCCGGTGGCGTTCACCCTGGTCCGCGTCACCCGGCAGAACCTGCTGTGGATCGGCCTGCCGATGTCCATCGCGCTCTCCACGATGCACAGCTTCCTGCCGCCGCACCCCGGCCCGACCGCCGTGGCCGAGATGTTCGACGCCTCCGTCGGCAAGACACTCTTCGTCGGCCTGTTCGTCGCCGTCCCCGTCGGCGCCCTGATCGCCCTCGTCTGGCCCCGACTGCCGTTCGTCCGCCGGATGAACCCGTCGATACCCAAGGGCCTCGTCACCGAGCGGGTCTTCGAAGAGGACGAGATGCCGGCCCTCGGCTGGTCGCTCGCGGTCGCGCTGCTCCCGGTGATCCTCATCGCCGGTGCGGCCATCGCCGAGATGTCCCTCGACGACCACGCCCCGGGCATGGGTGTCATCAAGTTCGTCGGTTCCCCCGAGTTCGCGCTGCTGCTGACCCTGCTGCTCGCGATCTACGTCTTCGGCCCGCGCATCGGCCGCTCGCTGGGGGACATCGCCACCTCCTGCGGCGACGCCGCCAAGTCCATGGCCATGATCATGCTGGTGATCGCGGCGGGCGGCGCGTACAAGAACGTCCTCGTCGAGGGCGGCATCTCGGACTACATCAAGGACACCACCGAGCACTGGTCGATCTCTCCGCTGCTTCTCGCCTGGCTGATCGCGGCGATCCTGCGCATCGCCCTCGGCTCGGCCACGGTGGCCGTGTCCACGGCCGCGGGCATCGTGGCTCCGATGGTGGCCGGCAGCGGATCGTCCCCGGAGCTGATGGTGCTCGCCGTCTCCTGCGGCTCGATCGCCTTCTCCCACGTCAACGACCCGGGCTTCTGGATGTTCAAGGAATACTTCAACCTCTCGGTCCTGGACGCGATCAAGGCACGGACCTCGTACACGACGGTGCTGGCGGTGCTGGGCCTCGGTGGGGTCATGGCGCTCAATGCCGTGATGTGACGGAGGTGATGGGGGCTTCCGCGGCCCCGGTATCGACAACGCCCCGGGCCGACAGGCCCGGGGCGTTCTTCGTGCGCACCCCTGGACGGGCTCCCCGAATCATCCGATGATTGCTGGGCATCGCAACGCGCTCCCCTTCCGCCCCAACGGCCCCCGGAGACGCCCCAGATGACCGAGACCGGAAGCTCCCCCTCCCCAGCGCCCGCCCCCTTCCCCCTGCGCACCAAGCTCCTGCCGCCACCCGCCGTCCGGGAGCTGCCCGCGCCGCCCGCGAAGACCTGGCGCCTCATCGGCCCCGGCATCGTGGCCGCGGGAGTCGGGGTGTCATCGGGCGAGTTCATCCTCTGGCCCTACATCGCCACGCAGGCCGGCCTCGTCTTCCTCTGGGGCGCCGTGGTCGGCGTGGTCACCCAGTGGTTCCTCAACATGGAGATCGAGCGCTACACCCTCGCCACCGGCGAGACCGCCGTGACCGGCTTCAACCGCTACTGGCGGCACTGGGGCCTGGTCATGGTGGTGTTCACCTACGCGGCCAACCTCTGGCCCGGCTGGGCCACCAGCTCGGCGACGATGCTCAGTTACGTGTTCGGCGGCAAACCCGCCTACATCGGCATCGGACTCCTGGTCCTCATCGGCCTGATCCTCACCCTCGCGCCCGTCGTCTACAACGCGCTGGAGAAGCTGCTCGGCGTCAAGATCGTCGTCATCGGTGGCTTCTTCGTTCTCGCCCTGATCCTCGCGGTCACCGCCACCACCGTCGGCGATCTGCCGAAGGCCGTCACCGACGCGACGTTCCCCTCCGAACTCGGAGTGGCCGTCCTCATGGGTGCCCTCGCCTACGCGGGCGCGGGCGGCGGACAGAACCTCGTGCAGAGCAACTGGATCCGCGACAAGGGCTTCGGCATGGGCCACTACGTGCCCCGACTGGTCAGCCCGGTCACCGGCAACGAGGAGGCCGCGGGCCCCGTCGTCGGGTACGTCTTCGAACTCAACGAGACCAACCTGTCCCGCTGGCGCCGCTGGTGGCGCTTCGCCAACGTCGAGCAGGCCCTCACCTTCGTACTCGTCACCATCGTGACGATCGTCCTGTCGTCGCTGCTGGCGCACTCGACGCTGTTCGGTACCGGCGGCCTGGAGAACAACGTCGGCTTCATCCAGAAGGAGGGGCAGGTCCTCCAGGAGCGCGTCGGCGACTGGTTCGGCGTGTTCTTCTGGCTGGTCGGCGCGTTCTCACTGTTCAGCGCGGCCACCGGCATCATCGACTACACCAGCAGGCTGGCGGCCGACGTCCTGAAGTCCACCTATATGCGGCAGCGGGAGATGAGCGAGTCGCGGATCTACGCGCGCCTGGTGTGGGCGGTCGTCGCCATCGGCGCGATCGTGCTGCTCTCCGGGCTCGACCAGCCGCTCGTACTGCTCGTCATCTCGGCCTGTGTGTCCGGGCTGATGATGTTCGTCTACTCGATCCTGCTCCTCGTCATGAACCGCACTGCGCTGCCGAACCCCCTGAAGGTGCGCGGCATTCGCGTGGCCGCGCTGGTGTGGGCGGTGCTGCTCTTCGGTGTGCTGTCCGTACTGACGGTGCGGCAGCAGCTGATGGATCTGTTCGGCTGAACCACCCCGGCTACGTAGAGGAGAGAAATTCATGGCACACGGTCACGCGGCCCGACGCAGTCAGGCCTGGTTCGGTGCCGCCGGACGCGGCGGCATGGTGTACCGGTCGTGGATGCGCAACCAGGGCTTCGGGCCTGATGTGTTCGACGGGCGGCCGGTGATCGGCATCGCCGTCTCCGCCTCCGAACTCGCGCCGTGCAACGCCCACTTGACGCGCGTCGCCGAGGCGGTGAAGCGCGGGGTGTGGCAGGCCGGGGGCTTCCCGCTGGAGTTCCCGACCATGGCCACCGGCGAGACACTGATGCGGCCCACGGCCATGCTGTACCGCAACCTCATGGCCATGGAGGTCGAGGAGCTGATCCGCGCCAACCCGCTGGACGGTGTGGTGCTGCTTTCGGGCTGCGACAAGACGACCCCGGCCATGCTCATGGGCGCCGCGAGCGTCGACCTGCCCGCGGTGATGGTGACCGGCGGGCCGATGCTCAACGGCAAGTTCCAGGGCCGCGACGTCGGTTCGGGCACGGCGGTGTGGCAGATGGAGGCCGAGGTCAAGGCCGGCCGGATGACCGAGGAGGAGTGCTTCTTCGCCGAGGGCTGCATGGCTCGCTCCAACGGCCACTGCATGACGATGGGCACGGCCTCCACCATGGCGTGCATGGCGGAGACGCTCGGCATGCAGCTGCCGGGCTCCGCGACCTGGCCCGCGGTCGACATGCGCCGCTACGAGACCGGGCAGGCGGCCGGCCGCCGCATCGTGGACATGGTGGACGAGGACCTGCGCCCCTCCCGGATCCTCACCCGCGAGGCCTTCGAGAACGCGATCCGCACGAACGCGGCGATCGGCGGCTCCACCAACGCCATCATCCACCTCACGGCGCTCGCCGGCCGCGTCGGCGTGGACCTCGACACCGAGGACTTCGACCAACTGGCCCGCGAGGTACCGACGTTGCTCAACCTGATGCCGTCCGGCACCTACCTCATGGAGGACTTCTGCTACGCGGGCGGCCTGCCCGCCGTCCACCACGAGCTGGTACGGGCCGGGCTGCTGGACGGCGAGCAGCTCACCGTCACCGGCCGCAGCATCGCCGAGAACGTGGCGGACGCGGAGCGCGTCGGCGACGAGGTGATCACGCCAGTGGTGGCACCGTTCCAGCCGGCGGGCACGGGCACGGCGGTCCTGCGCGGCAACCTCTGCCCCGACGGCGCGGTCATCAAGCAGTCCGCGGCCTCGCCCCACCTGCTCACGCACACCGGCACCGCCCGCGTCTTCGACTCCCCGGAGGCCTACCACGAGGTGTGCGACGACCCGGACCTGGACGTCGACGAGAACACCGTGCTCGTGATCCGCGGCGCGGGCCCGAAGGGCTACCCCGGCATGCCCGAGGTCTCGAACGTGCCCCTGCCCACCAAGCTGCTCAAAGCCGGTGTCACCGACATGGTGCGGGTGTGTGACGGCCGGATGAGCGGAACGGGGTACGGCACGGTCGTCCTCCACGTGGCACCGGAAGCGGCGGTCGGCGGCCCCCTCGCCCTCGTACGCGACGGGGACACCATCACGCTGGACGTCGCGAAACGCTCGCTGCAACTGGAGGTGGACGAGGCGGAGTTGGCGCGCCGTCGCGCGGCCTGGCAGGCGCCTGAGCCGCGCCACGCCAGTGGTTACGCGTGGCTGTACACGCAGCACGTCGAGGGCGCCGACCGTGGCGCGGACTTCGACTTCCTGCGCGGCTGCCGCGGAAGCGACGTGCCGCGCGACTCGCACTGAGGTGGGTGTGGGTAGCCTCGGGGGCATGGCCAACATCAATTTCAGTTCGCGTGTCGGCGTCTGGTGGACCAGTGACGGGTGGTCGATCAACGACGTCGTCGCCCGAGCCCGTGAGATCGAGAACCTCGGCTACGCCTCGCTGTTCTACGGCGAGGCCGGAGGCAAGGAGACCTTCACGCAAGCCGCCGCCCTGCTGGGCGGCACCGAACGGCTGGTGGTCGGCACCGGGATCGCCAACATCCACGCCCGCAGCGCCCCGGCGAGCGAAGCGGGCGCCCGGACGCTCGGCGCGCTGCACCCGGGCCGGTTCGTGCTCGGCCTCGGCGTCAGCCACGCCCCGCTGGTGGAACACAGCTACGCCGGTTCCTACAGCAAGCCGCTGGCCACCATGCGGGAGTACCTGCGGACCATGGACGCGGTGCCGGACGCGGTGGAGCCGGGCGGGCAGCGCCCGGCGAGGCTCCTTGCCGCCCTGGGCCCGAAGATGATCGAGCTGTCCGGCAAGGCGGCCGACGGGGCGCACCCGTACCTGGTGACCCCGGAGCAGACCGCGTCCACCCGTGAGCAGCTGGGCCCCGACAAGTGGGTCGTCAGCGAGCAGGCCGTCGCGCTCACCACGGACCGGGAGACCGGCCTGCGGCGTGCACACCAGCACCTGCACATGTACTCGCAGCTGCCCAACTACCGCAATTCCTGGCTGCGTCAGGGCTTCGACGAGTCGGATGTGGTCGTCGGCGGCTCGGACAGGCTGGCCGAGGCCATGGTGGCCATGGGTGACGCGGAGGCCGTCGCCGCGCGCGTACGGGCGCACCTGGACGCGGGCGCCGACCAGGTGGTCGTCCAGGTCCTCGGCGACGACCACTCCGCCGACCCGCTGCCGGCGCTGCGGGGACTCGCCCCGGCCCTCGATCTGCGCGCCGCCTAGCGGCCGCGCCACGGATCGATAAATGCGTGCCACGCAATAATTCTCGGTGAGAATTATTGCGTGGCACGCATTATTTGCTACTGTGGTGCCATGAGCGGATTGAGGGAGCGCAAAAAGGAAGCCACGCGAACGGCGCTGAGCTGGGCCGCGATCAGGCTCACCGTGGAGCGCGGGCTCGACGACGTCCGGGTCGAGGACATCGCCGATGCGGTCGGCGTCTCGCCGCGCACCTTCAACAACTACTTCTCCAGCAAGGCGGAGGCGATCGCCTTCCGTCACCTCCAGCGCTCCCTGCGGGTGGCCGCCGAAGTGCGGTCCGCGCCGGCGGGTGAGCCCTTGTGGGAGGTCATCTCCCAAGCGGTGCTACGGCAGTTGGAGCCGGGCCCCGAGGTACGGGAAATGCCGCCGCAGGAGCCGGCCGACTGGGCGGCGGGGCTGCGGGTGATGGTGGCGGAGCCGGCGTTGCAGGCCGAGATGCTGCGGGCGGGCAAGGTCGCGGAGGGTGAACTCGCCGCGGCGATCGCCGACCGCACGGGCACGTCCGTCGACGTGGATCTCTACCCCCGCCTGGTGGCCGCGAGCGTGACCGCCGCCAACAGTGCCGCGATCGACCTGTTCCTGCACGGCGGTGCGGAGGAGACGATGTCGATGGAGGCGCTGCTGCGATCGGCCCTCACGATGCTGGCCGCAGGTCTGCCGACCCCTTAGCCCCGCAGCCTCTAGGCCCCTCAGCCCCACAGTCCCTTAGGGAGGCATGTCATGTTCGACGTGATCATTGCGGGCGGCGGCCCCAACGGGCTGATGCTCGCCGCTGAACTGGCGCTCGCCGGGGTCCGCCCGGTCGTCGTCGAGCGGCTCACCGGGCCGAAGACGGAACCCCGGGCGAACGGGCTGGTGGGCCAGGTGGTGCGGATGCTCGACCGGCGCGGCCTGTACGCCCGGATCAGCGGCTCCGACGAACCCGTACGGCCCGTGCCCCGCTACATGTTCGGCGCGTTCCCCCTGGAACTCCACCGGCTACAGAACAACCCGGTGGGCATCCTCCCCGTGCCGCAAGTTCGGATCGAGGAGGTGCTCGGCGAACGAGCCGCCGAACTCGGGGTCGACCTGCGTATGGGCCAGGAAGTCACCGATGTGCGCCAGGACGCCGACTCGGTCCGGGTGACCCTCGCGAGCGGGGAACACCTCGACACCCGCTACCTGGTGGCGGCCGACGGAGGGCGCAGCACCGTGCGCCGCCTGGCCGGAATCGGCTTTCCCGGAGTCACCAACGACGACTTCGTGTCACGTTCTGCAAACGTGTCCGCGCGCGACGAACACCTGGGCCCGCGGGGCGAGTTGATCGTCCCCGGCTACGGGACGCTGCCGCCCACCATGTACGTGCGTACCGAGCGCGGGACCATCGTCTGGGCCCGGCTGCCCGGCCGCCCCGCGAGCATCCACACCACGGAGGTCGAGTCACCGGACGACGACCGGTCCGCTCCGATGACCTTCCAGGAACTGCTCGACAGCGCCGAACGCGTCCTGGGCGCACCCCTCCCCGTACTCCCGCCCGACGGCGAGGGACCGCACCTGCTGCGCCGCCTCGTCGGAGGCAACACCCGGCTCGCGGACCGCTACCGGGAAGGGCGGATCCTGCTGCTCGGGGACGCGGCCCACGTGCACTCGGCGATCGGAGGACCGGGCCTCAACCTGGGCCTTCAGGACGCCGTCAACCTCGGCTGGAAACTGGCCGCCACGGTGCGCGGGTGGGCGCCCGCGGACCTGCTCGACACGTACGACGAGGAGCGCCGCCCCGTCGCCGAACGCGTCGTGGACTCGACCCTGGCCCAGTCGGCGCTGCTGCGCCCAGGACCGGAGGTCACCGCGCTGCGGACCGTCTTCGGCGAGCTGCTGGCCACGCCCGCGGGCACGGAACGCGTCGCCCACCTCATCGCCGGCACCACCGAGGGCTTCGCGCCCGACCTCGTCGTGCACACCACCACCGGGACCCACCGGCTCTCCGAACTGACCGCCACCGCACGCCCGTTGCTCCTCGACCTCGGTGGTGGCTTCGCCGACGTGGCGAAGCCCTGGCACGACCGCGTCGACGTCATCACCGGCACGGCGGACGGCACCGACGCGACGGGCATGCTGCTGCGACCCGACACCCACGTCGCCTGGACCGGGCACGGCCGAGGCGACGTGCACGGACTGGAGGCGGCGCTGCACCGCTGGTTCGGGACGCCGTAGAAGCCGGAAGGTGTGTGTCACCGGCGGACGGCGCGGCGGACGAGCGGACGGTCCACTGCCTCGACCAGCCAGTCGAGTCGGTCCCGGCCGACGCACACATGGTTGGTCAGCACGCCCACCCCGTCGATGGCCGTCTCGACCAGGTCGTCCGCGCGCAGAGTAAAGTCGATCTCCGGCACGATCCCGGTCCCGGTGGACAGCACGGCACCGTCGGGGAACGGCTGACACCGCCACAAGTACTCCGCCAGCTCCTCGGGCGAGCGGTGGAACGCGGCCGTCGAGATCGCACCCCGGAACGCGGCGACCCCGCCCCGCCACACGGTCAGCGAGATCTTCAGCGCCTGCGGCGCATCGACCTCCCACACCGGGACGATGCCCGAGGACACCGCCGCGCTCCCGGCGTAGATCTTCGCCTGCGGCAGATAGAGCGGATTCTCGCCCTCGATGGAGCGCGAGCTGACATCGTCCACGATCACGTAACCGACCGTCCGGGCCGCCTGGTTGAGCACCACCCCGAGCTCCGGCTCCGGCACGTTCAGCTCCGAGTCGTCCCGCACCGCGATCGGTTCGCCGTCGGTGACCAGGCGCCACGGCAGCGCCTTCAAGAACAACTCGGGCCGCTCGGCGTCATAGACCCGCTCGTACACGGACTGCTCGGTGCTCTCCTCGACACGGGCCTCACGCGAGCGCTCGTACGTCACGCCGGCCGCCCACAGCTCCATGAGGCCGTCCATCGGCGGCAGCAGGAGCACGTCGGCCTCCTCGGCATCTGGCTGCCGCCGCGCGCCGGTCGCCTCCACCAACTCCCGCAGCCCGTCGACCGGCAGCCGCAGCAGGTCGGCGACGCGGGGCGCCCCGTCGAAGCGACGGATCGCGCCGGCCGCGTCGGCGACCCCTGTCCTCACGGTCCCGGTGTCGTCGGCGAAGCGGACGATGCGCGTCATGCGGGGGTCCTTTCCTTCGGGGGTTCCGGTGTACTTGTGTGATGTGTGCGGTCAGTCGGGTGCGGGGCCGCTCGTGGACTCCCGGGTCTGGAGCGAGGTGCGCAGCACCACCGTCTGCAGCGGCTTCGCGGTCCCCGCGATGCGCTCCTGCAGCAGCTGCGCGGCCGCGAACCCCAGCTCGTACGAAGGGAGTTGTACCGAACTGAGGGACGGCGTGACCAGTTCCGGCCACGGCACGTCGCCGAACGAGAGCAGTCCGGTGCCAGGCGGTTCGAGCCCGGCCTCACGCAGCGCCGCGAGCGCGCCCACCGTCATGAGGTTGTTGGCCACGAACACCGCGTCCGGCGGCTCGGGCAGCGCCAGCAACCGCTCCATCGCCGCGCGCCCCCCATCCACCCGGAAGTCCCCGTGCACGACGTACTCGGGCGGTGGCTCGCCCGGCTGTCCGCTGTCGCCCAGGTGGTCGCGCAGCACCGCCCGATACCCGGCGAGGCGTTCGTCGGAGGTGGACGCGCCCTCGGGGCCCGCGATGCAGGCGATACGCCGGTAGCCACGAGCCAGCAGATGTTCGGTGGCCTCCTCGCCGCCGTGCCGGTTGTCCATCATGACGGCGTCGACGGAGGCGCCGCGTGGGCGCCGGTCGACCGCGACCACCGGGGTGCCCCGGTCGACGAGCGCGGACAGGTCGGTGCGGTGGCGGGAGGCGGCGGCGACTATCACCCCGGCCATCTGCTCGGCCGAGGCCACCTCCAGATAGCGGTGCTCCTTGTCGACGTCCTCGTCCGTGTTGCACAGCACCACCGACAGGTTGGTCTCCTGCGCCGCGTCCTCGACGCCGCGGGCCAGCGCGGTGAAGAACGGGTTGCCGATGTCCGGGATGATCAGGCCGATCACGGAGGCGCGCTGCATCCGCAGGGAGCGGGCGACCCGGTTGGGCGCGAAGCCGAGCACGGCCGCGGCGGCGCGCACGGTCGCGGCGCGCTCAGCGGTGACCCGCCCGCCGTTGAAGACCCGAGACACGGTGGCGGGGGAGACCCCGGCCTCGCGCGCCACGTCGTAGATCGTCGCCACAGACCTCTCACGCAGCCCCTCGTCCAGGCGGGGGAGACGGCCCCGCGATACCTGCTGTGCCCGGTGGTGCGGACATTGTCCGCCTGATCAACTCCCGTTCCCACGCGAACTCTTGACAGTGTCTGGCGGGAAACCTACGTTCCCGTGAAACGGATTTCAAGATGTTCGACCGCGACCCGCAACGGGTGCGGATTCCTCAGCTCGGCATTCCAGACATTGACGGAGGGAACCTCCGTGATGTCGCGCGAAATCGATTTCAAACGACGGAGCCCCGATGAGCATCGCCCCCGGACTTAACGGCCTCGCCCGCACCACCAGCGCGGTCACCCGCTCTATCAGCGCGGAGAACTTCACGGGCGCCAAGGGCGCAGGCGGCATGGCGACCGAGGGCACCGGCGCGCGGGCCGCGAGCAGGCTCGGCCGCGGCTGGAAGGTCTCGCCGAGCATCGACATCGCGGCGGGCGAGACCGTAGTCCTCGCCGACATCGAGGGACCCGGCACGATCACCCACATCTGGTGCACCACGGCTCCGCACACCGCCTGGCGCCAGACGCTGCTGCGCTTCTACTGGGAGGGCGAGGACACCCCGGCCGTCGAGGTACCGCTCGGTGACTTCTTCTGCAACGGCTGGAACGTCTTCAGCCAGGTCAGTTCCATCCCCGTGGCAGCGAATCCGAACGGCGGGCTCAACGCGTACTGGCCGATGCCGTTTCGCCGGGGGGCCCGGATCACGCTGGAGAACCTGGCTCCGGAGCAGCTCACGCTCTACTACCAGGTCGACTACGAACTGGGCGAAGTCGCCGACGACGCCGCCTACTTCCACGCCCAGTGGCGGCGCAGCAACCCGGTCACGGCCGGCATCGACCACACGCTCCTCGAAGGCGTCGAAGGCAAGGGCCAGTACGTCGGCACGTACCTCGCCTGGGCCGTCAACAGCCCCGGCTGGTGGGGTGAGGGCGAGCTGAAGTTCTTCCTGGACGGCGACGAGCAGTGGCCGACCATCTGCGGCACGGGGACCGAAGACTACTTCGGCGGCGCCTGGAACTTCGACGTCCCCGGCCAGGGCTACACGGAGTTCACCACCCCTTACCTCGGCCTCCATCAGATCCTCAGGCCGGACGGACTCTACGACAGCCAGCAGCGGTTCGGGATGTACCGCTGGCACGTCCTCGACCCTGTCCGTTTCCAGGACGACCTGCGTGTCACGGTGCAGTGCCTCGGCATCGGCCGCGGCCATGGCAACGGCCTTCCGCACCGCTATCGCGCGAACCACGACGACATCGCGTCGACGTCCCTCTTCTACCTGGACCGCCCCGCAGGCTCGGGCCTCCCGCCCACTCCGGACCTGCTCGACCTTGAGGTCGACACGCACATGTAGCCGGCCCGGACCGGTACCCCGCACCACCCCTTCGTAGGCAGGCACGTACCCACACCCCCAGAGAGAGACGGGAGCACACCATGCCCCGACACGGCAAGGGCGCCGTGACGCCGTCCCGCCGCCGCTTCCTCGGCGGTGCCGCCGGGCTCGCGGCGGCAGGTGCGGCCGCACCGCTGCTGAGCGGTTGCGGCGGGCCGGCCACGGCGGACGGCAGGTCGCTGAAGTTCTGGTACTTCTACGATGCCCACTCGCCCGAACCGGCGGACCGGGCGCGCGCGAAGTGGTTCCAGGACCTCGTGAAGGACTGGAACGCCGACCACGACGTCAAGGTCGAGCTGTACTACGTGCCCGGTGACAGCTACCAGGGCTCGAAGATGGTCACCGCCTTCGCCTCCGAGGCGGGCCCCGACATCTTCCTGCTCAGTCCTGGCGACTTCCTGCGCTACTACAACGGCGGCATCCTCGCCGACCTCACCCCGCATCTGGACAAGGGGGTCGTCGAGGACTACGGCAACAGCCTCGTCAGCCGCATGGTCGACGGCAAGGTCTACGCCCTGCCGATGGAGGTCGAGCCGCTGGCCATGTACTACAACGTCCCCGTCTGGGAGAAGGCAGGCCTTTCCGAAGGGGACATCCCGACCACGTGGGACGCCCTGCTCGACGCGGGCGACAAGCTGCGCGCCAAGGCCGGTGCGGGGCTCGTCTTCCAGACCGACCCCGGCTACTACCAGAACTTCACGTGGTACCCGTGGCTGTGGCAGGGCGGCGGTGAGGTCGTCGACGAGCAGGGGCGGGTCGGCTTCGACTCCAAGGCCGCACGGCAGGCGCTCGCGCTGTGGCAGGACGCCGTCCGGGCGGGGATCGCGCCACGCACCATGCCCGCCGCCGACGACCCGATCACCGCCTTCACCTCCGGGCTCGCGGGGATGTGGCAGAGCGGGATCTGGGAGATCTCCGGGTTCCGGACCTCCGCGCCCAAGCAGAAGTACGGCGTCTTCAAATTGCCGGTACCCAGTGGTGGCAAGTACGCCACCGTCCTCGGCGGTTGGTCCTTCTGCGCCAGCACTCAGGGCAGTGACCCCGAGGTCGCGGCGGAGTTCTGTGCCTGGGCCCTCGGTGGGATGAACGACGAGTCGATCGGACGGACCGTCGACTGGTGCACCGGCTCCAAGTCCGACATCTCGCCCCGTACGTCGGCTCTGGAACGGGCGGCCGCCAAGGGCGGCTACGACTTCTGGGCGATGAAGAAGTTCAAGGAAGAGATCTTCCCCGGCGGCCGCGCCGAACCCCGCTACCCACCCGTGGTCTACAAGGCGGTCTCCGACGCCATTCAGGCCACGATGCTGGCCGGCAAGGGCGTGGCAGGCGAGACGGACCGGGCCGCGCAGAGCATCGAGGCTTTCATGCAGAGCTACCAGGGGGCGAGCCTGATATGACGAGCGTCGCTTCACAGACTTCGCAGTCGACGAACAGACAGGCGGCCGCGGCCGCCGCCGAGCCCGCCCCGCCCCCGCGTCGCCAGATGTCCCGGACCCGCAGGGAATGGCTGGCCGCCGCGCTGTTCCTGCTGCCCGACGGCATCGGGCTCGGTGTCTTCGTCGTGCTGCCCATGTTCCTGTCGATCGCGCTGAGCTTCTTCCAGGTCTCGGGCTTCGGCAGCTACGAGTGGGTGGGCCTCGGCAACTACGAGCGGATGCTGCACGATCCGTACTTCTGGTCCTCGATCGGGGTGACGGCGAAGTACGTGGTGATCCTCGTGCCCACCCTCTTCTGTGTCAGCCTCGCGCTCGGCGTGCTGATGAAGCAGAAGCTGCCGGGTATGGCCGCCTACCGCACGGCGTTCTTCCTGCCGCACATGCTCAGCCTGGTCGTCGTCGGCCTGCTGTGGAAGTTCATGCTCGACGAGCAGACGGGCGTGGTGAACAAGGCGGGCGGCGCCCTCGGCATGGACCCGCTGTCCTGGCTGGGGGATCCCGACCTCGCGCTGTACGCCGTCATCGCCGTGACCGTCTGGTACATGATGGGCTACTACATGATCATTTTTCTGGCGGGGCTCAACGAGATCCCCCAGGAGCTGTACGAGGCGGCGAAGCTCGACGGTGCGGGCGCCTGGACGGCCTTCCGTCGGATCACCTGGCCGCTGTTGCGGCCGACCAGCTTCTTCGTACTGATCATGACCACCGTCGCGGCCATCACCGGAACCTTCGACCTGGTCTTCGTGCTGACGTCCGGTGGCCCGGCCAACGGCACCGCTGTGGCGATGTTCTACATCTACCAACAGGCCTTCGTGTTCGGCGAGTACGGGTACGCCGCGGCGCTGGGGTCGTTCCTGGTGCTGATCATGGTCGCCCTCTCCGGACTGATCTTCAAGGTGACCAAGGGTGGGAGGTTCGACGATGAGCAGTGACACCGCGACCCTGGTGAGGACGGCACGCACCGCGGGCGGCCCCTCCCGGCGTCCCTTCGGCCGCCGCGCCGGCCTGGTCGCCCTGGCGTTCGTGCTGGCCGCCGTCAGCATCTTCCCGGTGCTCTGGATGATCACCGCGTCCGTCAAGACCCGTGCCACGGTCACCGACGGCAAGTTGATTCCCACTGATCTCACCTGGGGAAATTTCGCCTACGTCTTCACCGAAGTGCCGTTCGCACGCTGGCTGTTCAACAGCTTCATCACGGCGGCAGTGATCACAGTGGTGGCCCTGCTCTTCCACTCGATGGCCGCCTATGCGCTCGCCCGGCTCAAGTTCCCGGGGCGGGACGGCATCTTCGTGGTCATCTTCTCGACGCTGCTGATCACCGCACCCGTCATCCTGATCCCGCTGTTTGTCGTCGTCCGCACGCTGGGAATGCTCGACAGCTACGCGGCACTCATCGTCCCGCCGCTCTTCAACGCCTTCGGGATCTTTCTGCTCCGCCAGTTCTACCTCGGTATCCCGAAGGAGTTGGAGGAGGCGGCGATCGTCGACGGCTGCGGGTACTGGCGGGTGTACTGGAGCGTCATCCTGCCGCTGTCCCGGCCGATCCTCTCCGCGCTGTCGGTCTTCTTCTTCCTCGCGAACTGGAACGCCTTCGCATGGCCGCTGGTCGCCACCAACAGTGAGGCTCTGACAGTCACCCAGGTGGGCATCGCCTCGTTCAGCACGCAGTACGGCGCGAACTGGAACTACGTGCTGGCCGCCGCCGTGGTCGCGGTCGTCCCCATGCTCGCCCTCTTTCTCGTCTTCCAGCGCCAGATGGTCGAATCCATTAAGACCTCCGGCCTGAAGTAGCACCAGAAAGGGTGGGCCACCATGCCCCAGTCAGCAGTCATCGGCGTGGACATCGGCACGTCCAGCAGCAAGGGAATCCTCGTCGCCCTCGACGGCACCGTGCTGCACACCGCCGTCCGCGAACACACCGTCGACCGTCCCGCGCCCGGGCACGTGGAGATGTCGGGGGAGGTGTGGTGGGAGGAATTCGTCTCCCTCGCCCGTGAGTTGGCGTCCGCCCAGGACACGGATGTGGTCGCCGTAGGTGTCAGCGGCATGGGGCCCTGCGTGCTGCTCACCGACGGTGACGACACGCCGTTGCGGCCCGCGATCCTGTACGGGGTCGACACCCGGTCCGTCGCCCAGATCGAGCGTCTTGAGCGGGAGTTGGGGGCGGACGAGATCGCACGCCGGGGCGGATCGCGGCTCACGTCGCAGGCGGCGGGCGCCAAGGTGGCGTGGGTCGCCGACGAGGAACCGGAGCTGTTCGCCCGCGCCCGGCGCCTGTACATGCCCAGCTCCTGGCTGGCCCGCAAGCTCACCGGCGCCTACGTTCTCGACCACCACTCCGCCAGCCAGTCCACCCCGCTCTACGACACCCTGGCCCGCGACTGGTACGCCCCGTGGGCCGAGCGGATCGCGCCCGGCCTCGAACTCCCGCCGCTGCGCTGGTCCGGTGAGGCGGCCGGCACGGTCACCGCCGAGGCCGCCCGTGCCACCGGCCTGCCCGTCGGCATCCCTGTCACCACCGGCACCGTGGACGCCTGGGCCGAGGCGCTCAGCGTCGGGGCGCACGGCGTCGGTGACCTGATGCTGATGTACGGGACGACCATGTTCCTCGTGCACACCGTGCCCGATCTGCTGCGCGACCCGGCGCTGTGGAGCACGGTCGGCGCCCTGCCCGGCACCCGCAACCTCGCGGGCGGCATGGCCACCTCCGGCGCCGTCACCGGCTGGCTGCGCGACCTGTTCGGCGACGTCGACTACCCCGAACTGCTGGGCCTCGCCGAGAAGTCGGGGCCCGGCGCGAACGGCCTGCTGATGCTGCCGTACTTCGCCGGGGAGCGCACCCCCGTCGACGACCCGCGCGCCCGTGGTGTCATCGCAGGACTGACCCTCGGCCACACGCGCGGCGACCTGTACCGGTCCGCCCTGGAGGCCACCGCCTTCGGTGTGCGGCACAACATCGAGGCACTGGAAGCCGCGGGCGGTGACATCCGTCGCGTCGTCGCCGTCGGCGGCGGCACGCAGGGGCGGCTGTGGACCCAGATCGTCTCCGATGTCACCGGGCGTACGCAGGAGGTGCGGACGACCTCCGTCGGCGCCTCCTACGGAGGAGCGCTGCTCGCCGCACAGCTCGTCACGGACGACGCCCGCATCGACGACTGGAACCCCGTCGCCGAACGCGTCGCGCCCCGCCCGGAGGTGACGGAGCGTTACGACGAGCTGTACGCGTTGTACCGCGACCTCTACCCGGCGTCGGCCGACGTGGCGCACGCCCTGGCCGACCTCCAGACCCGCTGAGGACCCCGCGCTCAACTCGCCGCTGCAGGCGTCTCCTCCCGCAGCGTCGACCTGCGCCGCCCGAACGCCAGGTACAGCACCGCCGCGAGCGACAGCCAGCCCAGGAACAGCTTCCAGGTCAGGCCCGGCAGTTGGTAGGCGAGGTAGCAGCAGGCCGCGGCGGTGAGGATCGGGACCAGCGGGTAGAGCGGGACCCGGAAGGGGCGCGGGGCGTCCGGGGCGATGCGGCGCAGCACCATCACCGCCGCGGCCACCGCCACGAAGGCGATCAGCGTGCCCATGCTGGTCAGATCGGCCAGCTCCTGGAGCGGGACGAACCCGGCAAGCGCCGCGACCGCGGCGCCCACGACCCAGGAGTTGGCCGCGGGGGTGTGCCGCTTGCGGTCCACCCGGCGGAAGACCTGCGGGACGAGGCCGTCGCGCGCCATCGAGAACAGGATGCGGGTCTGCCCGTAGAGGGTGACGAGGACGACGCTGAAGATGGAGACGACCGCGCCCGCGGACAGGACGAGGGCGGCGGTCCCGGAGCCGGTGACCGTCGTGAGGATCTCCGCGAGCACCGCCTCGCCCGCCGCCTCCTGGCGCGCGAACGCCCCCTCCGGCTGCGCGCCGATGCCGGCGACCGCGACCAGGATGTAGAGCGTCGTCACCACGACGAGCGTCAGCAGGAGTGCCAGCGGGATGGTGCGGCGCGGATCGCGGACCTCCTCGCCCGCCGTGGAGACCGTGTCGAAACCCACGTACGAGAAGAAGACCGCCGAGGCCGCCGCGGTGATGCCGCCCATGCCGTGCGGCGCGAAGTCGGTGAACCGGTCGGCCTGGAAGGCGGTGAACGCCACCGCCACGAACATCACGAGGACGCCCAGCTTCACGCACACCAGGACCGAGTTGACCAGGACGGACTCCCTGGTGCCGCGGGCCAGCAGCGCCGTGCACGCGAGGACGACCACGATGGCCGGGACGTTCACCACGCCGCCCGCGCCCGGCGGCTGACTGATCGCGTCGGGCAGCGTGACACCGAAGAGCGCGTCCGAGACCTCGCTCAGGTACTGGCCCCAGCTGACCGCGACGGTGGACACCGCCACCCCGTACTCCAGGACCAGACACCACGCGACCAGGTACGCGATGCCCTCACCCAGCGAGGCGTACGCGTACGAGTACGTGCTGCCCGCCACCGGGATCGCCCCGGCCAACTCCACGTAGCAGAGCGCCGCGAGGGCGGCGACGGTGCCCGCGATGACGAACGACAGCACGACGCCAGGGCCGGCCGTGGGCACGCTCGTGCCGAGGACGAAGAAGATGCCCGTGCCGAGCACGGAGCTGATCCCGAGCAGCGTCAGCCGCCCCAGACCCATGGTGCGCTCCAGGCGGGGGCCGCCCTGCGCCGGGCCCTCGGCATCGGCGACGATGCTGTCCAGAGGTTTGCGGCGGCACAGCTGAGTGGCCACAGGGCCCATGGGTCCTCCTGTACGACGTGGTCGGTGAGGGTGCGGATCCTTCGGGACGGGCGGGTCCCGCACATTGGCCGATCGGCACAAGAGCGGCATGGGGTGTTGGCCGATGCCACAACCCGCTGCGGAGATCGCCGTCCGAGCATGGTGGGCACATCCCCGCGGACACCCCGCACCGCAGACGCGAAGGAGACCACCCGTGCCCCTCGACCTCGCCGCCGACGTCGTCGCACTCACCGAGGCACTGGTCGACACGCCGTCCGAGAGCGGCGCCGAGGGCCCGCTCGCCGACGCCGTGGAGGAGGCGCTGCGCGCGCTAACGGGCCTGGACGTGGAGCGTGTCGGCAACTCCGTCGTCGCCCGCACCGACCTCGGCCGACCCGAGCGGGTCGTCCTCGCGGGACACCTCGACACCGTCCCGGAGGCCGGCAACCTACCGGCGTGCCGCGACGGCGAGCGGCTGTACGGGCTCGGTACCTGCGACATGAAGGGTGGCGTGGCCGTCGCGCTGAAGCTGGCCGCCGCGGTGGCGGGCAGGCCGTTGAGCCGCGATGTCACCTTCGCCTTCTACGAGTGCGAGGAGATCGCCGGTGACCGCAACGGCCTCGCGGTGATCGCCGCCCAGCGCCCCGAACTCCTCTCCGGCGACCTGGCGTTGCTCCTCGAACCCTCCGACGGAGGCGTCGAGGCGGGCTGCCAGGGCTTCCTCCTGGCCGACATCCTCGTGCCGGGACAGCGGGCGCACACCGCGCGCGCCTGGATGGGCAGCAATGCCGCGCACCTCGCGGGCGAGGTCCTCACCCGGCTGCACGCGCACGTCCCGGAGCGGATCACCATCGACGGCCTGGAGTACCGCGAGGGACTCAACGCCGTCGCCCTGCACGCCGGGGTGTCGTCCAACGTCGTGCCCGACGAGTGCGTCGTCACGGTCAACCTCCGCTTCGCGCCCAGCCGTTCGCCCGAGGAGGCGCAGGCGTATCTGCGCGGGCTCTTCCCGGAGTACGAGGTGCGGATCACGGAGGTCGAGCCGGGCGCGCTGCCGGGGCTCGACCGGCTCATGGCGGCCGGACTCGTCAAGGCCCTGGGCGTCGAACCGCGGCCGAAGCTGGGCTGGACCGACGTGGCACGCTTCTCGGCTCTCGGCGTACCGGCGCTGAACTGCGGACCCGGTGACCCCCAACTGGCGCACACACCGGGGGAGTTCGTGCCGATGGCGCAGGTGCGGGCGTGCGAGGAGCGGCTGCGGGACTGGCTACTGACCCAGGATTCAGCCTCGTAGTCCCGCCAGCGTCCGCAACTGCACCCACAGCACGAGCCGTTCGTCCGGGTCGTCGAGGTCGATCCCGAGCTGCCGCTGCACCTTGCGCAGCCGGTAGCGGCAGGTGTTGGGGTGGACGACAAGACGCTCCGCCGCGCGTCCCGCGTCGCACCCCGCGTCCAGCCAGCAGATGAGCGTACGGGCGTACTCCGTACCGTGCTCGGCGTCGTGCGCGAGGACGTCCCGCCAGGGCCCCGCCGACTGGTCTCTGCGGTCGGCCAGGAACTCGCCGAGCACGAGGAGCGAGGTCTGCGCCCGCACCTGACCGGCGTCCGCGACCTCCCCGGCGCCAAGCACCCGCAGCACCAGATCGGCGTCGGCGCGCGAGTCCCGGACCCCGCCGACATCGGGCACCGCGTGCCCGAGCCCGGACCGCACGGAGATCCGCAGCGCTTCCTCCGCGCGCCGCACGATGTCCTCGGCGATCCGCAGATGCCGCTCGGCCGCGTGATCGGCGGCCCCGACCACCGGCAGCAGTGCGTACACCACGCCGTCGAGCAGGACGCAGGCGTGCTGCCCGTAGCGGGTCTGGCACTGGAGGCGTACGAGGTCGAGGAGGCGCAGCGCCGCCTGCCCGCCGTCCTGCGCGGTCGCCGCGCCGGCGAGCGCGAACGCCGCGACCCGCACCGGCGCGTCGGGCGCGAGGCCGAGGCGGTGCGCGGCCGCCGCCGGTTCGATGGAGCCGTCGAGCAGGCGGCGCAGCAGGTCACTGCTCAGGTGCCGGGCCAGCTCGTCGGCGGCCCGCGCCCGCAGCAGCAGCATCGCGGCGGCCGACGCGCCCTGACGCAGCGCGTCCTCGGCGTCGGCGGCCAGGCTCCCCGTGTCCACCGCCCAGATCGAGCCGAGCAGCTCGCCTCCGGCGCGCACGGTGGTGGCCAGGCGGGGCAGCTCGTCGGCGGTCACCCCGGGAAGTTTCAGCGGGCCCTCGGCGGCGTACAGGAGGCGGTAGTCGTCGTCGTTCTCCGGGCTGCCGGGGACCTGGCGGCCGAGGATGCCCTGTCGCCGGGTCTCGTCGACCGGCTGGCCGGGGACGGTCGAGTACGCGAGGATCTGGCGGCCGAGGTCCTCCACGGCTATCGCCCCGCCGACGGCCGCCGCGACGGCGTTGGCCAGCGCGAACAGATCACCGGGCAGCGCGTCCTCACCCAGCGGCGCCGTACGCGCGCCGTGCGCCCCGACGACGGACGACAGCAGCTGGAACACCTGGTGCCAGGCGGCGTCCCGGTCCGTTCCGAGCAGTGCGGCGCCCGCCGCCTCGGCATCCGGCACCGCCGGCGACCCGTCGCCGCGCACCACGACGCCCGCCATCCCGGCCCGCCCGGCGGCCCGCACCAGCGGCCCCGCCTCGTCCGCGCGCACGCCGACGGCGAGGAGCAGCGCGCCCGGCGCCCGCTCCGGCAGTGGCGTGTGCGGGTCGTGCAGCAGTACCTCGGTGACGGGGACGGCGCGGCCGCGCGGGGCGCTGAGCAGGCGCAACGTGGAGCCGCCCAGCGCGTCGAGGAGGTTTCCCAGCGTGCAGGTGTCCATGGGTGAACCTTTCGCCGACGGCGGGTGCGGGGGATTGGCCGATCGCAACAGGCTAGACGCCGATCATTGGCCCCTGCCACAAAGCCCTCCCCGCCGTCCGCCCCGAGACTCGTGCCATGAACGATCTGACGACCTCGACCGTCGACGACGTGGCGGGACTGCGGGCGGTGGCCGACTTCCTCGCCGACGTGTGGCAGATGCCCCGCGACGCCCCGCCCTTCCACACCGATGTGCTGCACAGCGTCGCCCACGCGGGCGGCGCCGTGCACGCGGCCCGGTCGGGCGGCGCCGTGGTCGGTGCCTCGGTCGCCGTGTTCGGGCCACCGGCCGAACGGGACGTGTACTCGCTCGCCGCCGCGGCCGCCGTCTCCGACCGCGGCACGGGCCACGCCGTCAAGCAGGCCCAGCGCGCGTGGGCCCTCGATCGAGGCGCCCGCACCATGCGCTGGACCTTCGACCCGCTCGTCGCCAGGAACGCCCGCTTCAACCTGGTGAAGCTCGGCGCGGTCGCCAGCGAGTACCAGGTCGACTTCTACGGGCCGATGGACGACGGCATCAACAACGGCGACGAGACCGACCGCCTCACCGCCCTGTGGGACCTGACGGCCGACGCCTCGCAGGCTCCGGACCCGACCGAGGGCCGCGCCGACGCCTCGGTGATCGCCAAGGCCCCCGACGGCGGACCGCTCGCCGCCCGCGACGCGAACCGACTGTGGTGCCGCGTCCCCGAGGACATCGTCGCGCTGCGCGCCAGTGACCCGGACACCGCGCTGCGCTGGCGGCACGCCGTGCGTGACGTGTTCACGTCGGCGTACGCGGAGGGCCTGCGGGCGACCGCCATGTCCCGCGACGGCTGGTACCTGCTCACCCACGGCACCCACCTCACCGCCCTCACCACCCAGGAGGACCCGGCATGAAGATCGAACGCGTAGAGCTGCTGCACATCGCGATTCCGCTGGTCAAGCCGTTCCGCACCTCGTTCGGCAGCGTCGACAGCAAGGACGCCTTCCTGCTGCACGTGGTGACCGACGAGGCCGAGGGCTGGTCGGAGTTCGCCGGCGACCCCGACCCGCTGTACTGCTCCGAGTTCATCGCCGGGGCCGAGATCGTCATCCGCGACTTCCTGCTGCCGCGAGTGAAGGCGCTGCCCGAGCCGCGCGCGGCGGCAGCAGGCGCCGCGATGGAACCCGTCAAGGGCAACGAACTGGCGAAGGCCGCCCTGGAGACGGCGCTGCTCGACGCCGAACTGCGCGCCCACAACATGCCGTTGGCCACCTACCTCGGCTCGGCCACCGGACAGCGGGTGCCCGCGGGTGTCTCCGTCGGCATCAAGAACTCCATCCCGGAACTCCTCGACGACGTCGAGGAGTATCTCGCCGATGGCTATGTCCGCATCAAGCTGAAGATCGAGCCCGGCTGGGACCTGGAGCCGCTGCGCGCGGTGCGCGAGCGCTTCGGCGACGCGCTGCCGCTCCAGGTGGACGCCAACACCGCGTACACCCTCGCCGACGCCGAACACCTGCGGAAACTGGACGAGTTCGGGCTGCTGCTGATCGAGGAACCGCTCACCGAGAACGACCTGCGCGCCCACGCCCGGCTCCAGCAGCGCATCACCACCCCGGTCTGCCTGGACGAGTCGATCCACAGCGCGCGGGACGCCGCCACGGCCATCGCCATGGAGGCCTGCCGGGTCATCAACGTCAAGCCCGCCCGCGTCGGCGGCTACCTGGAGGCCCGCCGCATCCACGACGTCGCGGTCGCCAACGGTGTGCCGGTGTGGTGCGGCGGCATGCTGGAGACGGGCATCGGCCGGGCCCCCAACCTGGCGCTCGCCGCGCTCCCCGGCTTCACCCTGCCCGGTGACACCTCGGCGTCCAGCCGCTATTACGCCGAGGACATCACCGAGCCGTTCGTGCTCGACAAGGACGGCTGCCTCACGGTGCCGTCGGGCCCCGGCATCGGCATCGACCCGCTGCCCGACACCCTGGCCCGCTTCACCACCGCCACCCACCTGCTGTAACCGGTCGGCCTGCACCCGGTCATGTTCGGAACCGGAGTTCTCGGGTAGCGGCGTGAAGGTCGCCACCGACAGGCCGCCGGGGCCTGCCGGTAGCGCCAACTGTCCGACAACAAGGGAGACTTGGGTGTCAGAGAGCCAGGATCGGATCAAGCGGGCGCACCACCTCGACGGGATCCCCGACCGTATCGACACGTACTACGGCGACTGGGCCGCCTCCTACGACGAGGATCTGCGGCTCACCGAGTACCGGGGCCCAGCCGAGCTGGGCGACCTGTTCGGCGCCGTGGTGGACGAGCGCCCCGGAGCCATCGGCGCCGGATCCGTGGTGCTCGACGCGGGCTGCGGAACCGGCCTCGTCGCGGCGGTGCTCGCGCGGCGCGGCGTCACGGTGATCGACGGCTTCGACCTCAGCGAAAGCATGGTGGCACAGGCCCGCAGGACCGGTGTCTACCGCTCGCTCACGGCCGGCGTGGACATGAACAAGGGCCTGGTGGAGTTCGCCGACGACACCTATGACGTCACCGTCTCCTGCGGTGTGTTCACGCTGGGACACGTGCCTCCGGCCGGGCTGCGGGGACTGCTGCGCGTCACGAAACCGGGTGGCCTCGTCGTACTGAGCACCTTCTCGAAGTACCTGAAGGATTCGGGCTTCGTCGAGTACGTGCAGCGGCAGGTGGACGACGGCGCCCTCAAGGTCGTCGAGCGGCGACAGGACGCGCCGTACACCGCCGAAGGGCCCGCGGACTACTGGGTGTTCGAGGTGCTGCGCTGACGCGCCGGCCCCTCCGCGCACCGCCCGGAGGGGCCACTGTCGGTGGGGTGTCGGCGGCCGTCGGCGGTCTGTAGGGGATCCGTCGTCGACCGCGGGGAGATTGGGGCCCATGACCTTCTCCGCGAACCCTTCCGTACCCACTGACATCACGATCATCGGCGCCGGCCTCGGCGGCCTCACCCTCGCCCGCGTCCTGCACCTGAACGGCATATCCTCCACCGTCTACGAGGCGGAGCCCTCGCCGACCGCACGCGCACAGGGCGGACTGCTCGACATCCACGACTACAACGGACAGCTCGCCGTCGAAGCGGCCGGCCTGATGGACGAGTTCCGCGCGATCGTCCTGGAGGGGCACCAGGCCATGCGGGTCCTCGAACCCGACGGCACCCTCCTGTTCGAGGAGCACGACGACGGCACGGGCGGCCGTCCCGAGGTCTACCGCGGCGAGCTCCGCCAGATCCTGCTCGACTCCCTCCCGGCCGGCACCGTCCGCTGGGGCCACAAGGTCGGCGCGGTCCGCGCCCTCGGCGAGAGCCGCCACGAGGTGACCTTCGCCGACGGCTCCCGCGTCGTCACCGGCCTGCTCGTCGGCGCGGACGGCGCATGGTCCCGGGTCCGGCCGCTGCTCAGCGCCGCCACCCCCGAGTACACCGGCAAGTCGGTCGTCGAGACCTACCTGTACGAGTCCGACACCCGGCACCCGGCCACCGCGAAGGCGGTCGGCGACGGGATGATGATCTCGCTGAAGCCGGGCCGTGAACTCTTCGCGCACCGGGAGCGGGCCGGCACCCTGCACGCCTACGTGAACCTCGAAGAGCCACGGGAGTGGTTCGACGCCATCGACTTCACCGACGCCGCCGCGGCCACCGGGCGCATCGCGCGGGAGTTTGGGGCCTGGGCGCCCGAGCTCGCCGCGCTGATCACCGATTCCGACAGCGCGCCGACCCTGCGCCACCTGTACGCGCTGCCGTCCGAGCAGCGGTGGGAGCGGGTCCCGGGCGTCACTCTGCTGGGCGACGCCGCCCACCTCGCGGCCCCGAACGGCGAGGGCGCCAACCTGGCGATGCTCGACGGAGCCGACCTCGCACGGGCCGTCGCCGCGCACCCCGGCGACGTAGAGGCAGCGCTGGCGGCGTACGAGCAGACCATGTTCGTCCGCACCGCCGAGACCCAAGGGGCCGACGCCGACGACCACACGATGCAGGACCTGATGGCCGAGCTTCACCGTGCGCGGGCGGAGTCGACGCCGAATAATGCGGAAGTCCGTAGCACTCACACGTAGCACGCCAGGAAAGGAACCCGCTGTGGCTTCTCGCCTCAACCCGTACATCGCCTTCGATGGGGACGCCCGCCAGGCCATGGAGTTCTACAAGGATGTGTTCGGCGGCGAGCTCACCCTGAACACCTTCGGCTCCGCCGGTGGCGGCGGAGCGCCCGCCGGCTTCGCCGACAAGATCATGCACGCCCTCCTGGAGACACCGGCCGGATTCACGATCATGGGCTCGGACACCCCGCCGGGCATGGACCGCACCGTCGGCACCAACATCTCGGTCAGCGTCAGCGGCGACGACTCCGCGGCGCTGCACGGCTACTGGGACAAGCTGACCGCCAACGGGACGGTCGCGGTGCCGCTGGAGAAGCAGATGTGGGGCGACGAGTTCGGCATGTGCACCGACAGCTTCGGCATCAACTGGATGGTCGACATCAGCGACCAGTAGCCCGCACGGGGCACGCTCGGCACGGTCCAGGGGGCGCGGGACCGTGCCGGGCGTGTGATTGACTGGCGCGCATGGCCCCGCCTCCGCCCCTGTCCCCGCGCACATCAGCCCGGTCATGACCGCGGAGCCGATGCCGGCCACGCGTCCCCGCAACCGCAGGCAGTTGATCGTCGAGGCGGCCGGGCGACTCTTCAGCGAGCGTGGCTACCACGCGGCGTCCATGGAGGAGATCGCCTCGGGCGTGGGCATCACCGCGGCGGCCCTGTACCGGCACTTCCCGAACAAGTACGCGCTGTTCTCCGAGTGCGCGCACGCCATGGTGGACGGCCTCGTCGCCACGCTCGACGAGCTGCCGCCCGAGGCGGACACGGCGGAACTGCTCACGGCCCTGATCCGGATCACCGTGAAGCGGCGCGCGGAGGGTGGTGTGTACCGGTGGGAGGCCCGGTACCTCAACCGCGAGGACCGCAGGCTGCTGCGGGGCAAGTTCGCGCGCGTCGTCGGGCGGGTGACCGAGGCGGTGCGCAGGGAACATCCGGGTGAGCGGGCGGAGTTGCGGGTCGTGGCGGCGCTCGGCGCGGTCGGGTCGATCACGATGCACCGCACGTCCATCGCCCAACGCCGGGTCGAGGAGCTGCTGTTGACGTGCGCCCTGCGGCTGGTCGTGACGGATCCGCCCCCGGCCCCACCGGCCGCGAAGAGCACGCGCCCCGTCGAACTCCCGGCCCTCCCGGTGGCGCGTTCACGCCGCGCGGAGATCCTCGCGGCCGCCGTCCCGCTGTTCGCGCGCGACGGGTTCGCCAATGTCACGAACGGGCAGATCGCGGAGGCGGTGGGCCTCGCCCCGTCCGCGCTCTACCGCCACTACCCGGGCAAGGTCGACATCCTGGCGGCGGCCTGCCTGCAAGCGGCGGAACTGCTGGCCCAGGCGGTGGAGCGGAACCTGGAGGGGACGGCCGACCCGCACGAGGCGGTGGCGGCGCTGGCGGCCACGTACGTGGCGTACAGCTTCGAGCACACCGCGCTGACGAGCGTCGCCGAGGCCGAGTTCGTCGGTCTGCCGGGCGAGCTGCAGCGCCCGTTGATCCTGGCGCAGCGCGAGCACATCGCCGTATGGGAACAGCAGTTGAGGGCCGCCCGCCCCGAACTCGACCCGCGGCAGGCGCGTGTCCTGGTGCACGCCGGGTTCGGCGTCGTGGTCGAGGCCGGGCGCAGCATGCGGTGGCGGGACAGCGCCGAGCGCCGGGCCACGGTGGCGGGACTCGTGGTGCGGGCGCTGGGACTCTGAGCGGTGAGCCCCAACGCCCGCGTGGGGGAGGGGTGTCAGTCCTGCCGGTTGTGTGTCGGGATCACGATGGGTGTGGTCTTCCCCGACTCGCCCTTGTTCAGGAACGCCATGGCGAGCGCGCGGACGAACTGGTCGAACATGTAGAACGCGCTGGGCGCGACCGGGTTCAGGCCCTCACGGAAGAGGATGAAGGCCGGCCACACGGTGCGGATCAGGGCGGCCGAGGCGTAGTCGCGCTTGAGCCCCAGCCAGTCGCCGATCTCGTTGCTGAGGACGTAGCGCACGAACTCGTTGAGGAACCCGCGTGTGACGCCGAGGTCGATCTGTGCGGTCAACCCGAGGAGATCCTCGGCCAGTTCGATGCCCTCGGTGGTCGGGGAGAGGATCGGTGTGAGCACCTGCGCCGACTGCTTGTCCGCCTCGGCCCAGGACTTGGGGATGTACTCCGTGCGCACACCGAGCAGGTGCAGGGCGACCTGCCAGCTGTGCAGGAACGCCTCCTGGTCCTCGGCCGGGAACGGGACCTTCCAGTCCAGCAGCTTCCTGCGCACGAACGTGCCGAGGCTGTGGAAGGTGACCAGGATGTCGGCGTTGCTGATCGGGATCTTCTGGTCCGCGACCGCCGACCAGTGCGGTGACTGCGGCAGCATGTGCCGCACCGCGGCGTGCACCATGCGCGTCTTGTTGGCGGTGACGATGAACTGGCCCTCGGGCTCCAGGCCCTTCAGCTCGGCCAGGTCGTAGCCGAACGTGAACGTCTTGGCCGCGCGGTCCTGCATGTCGGCGCCGCCCGCCGACCAGTAGACGCTCGTCGCCTCGCGCGGGATCACGGTGCTCATGATCCCGCTGCCGAGGCCGTAGAGAAGGAAGAGGTAGGTGTCCTTGCGCCGGTTGAAGTCGGCGGCGCGGGCCAGTTTCTTCGGATCGGCCCAGGAGGGCAGCTTGTTGGCCCCCTGGAGGTACGTGGTGAGCTCGGCGGGCAGGCCGGTGGGCAGCGGGTCGTTGTTGTTCACCCACGACGCCATCGCCTTGTTGACGGCCGGGACCTGCCCGCTGGTGATGATCTTGGCCATCAGCGGGTCGATGTCGTCGTCCCACACGTACTCGGGGTCGGTGCCCGCTCCGGAGCCCGCGACCGAGCCCGTCGGCGACCAGGCCCATGCGTCGGTGGCGGTACCCGTCGCGCCCACGAGTCCCAGCGCGGCACCGAGCGACAGGATGTTTCTGCGGCTCAGATTTGTCATTGACTTACTCGCTTCCCTGGTTGGCCAGGCGGTTCAACAAGCCCGGAAGTGCTGGGTGTTGGGGTCTCCGCCACGCTTCAAATCTTGTTCCAGGATGTGATTTCTGATTAACATAGCGAGGCGCGCAGTCATCGACAAGAGAGTCGGCAAGAGTGCCGACAGGGCATTGAAGTGACCGGTGCGAACCGGAGCACCGGTCCCGTACGAGCGAGGAGTCCGCATGAGCACGGACCAGGCCCGCCCCGCGTGGGTGACGGACGAGTCGGTCGCGCGGTGGTGCGGCGGGGTGCGCCGCGACGCGAAACGCGACGAGAACGAGGGCCCCGAACCGCTGACCGCGCTGGCCCCGTTCGACCTCTCACCGGTCGCCGCCGTTCCCACGTGCACCGCGGAGGATGTGTCGGAGACGGTGGCAGGCGCCCGCGTCGCCCAGGCGGCATGGGCGCGAACCCCGGCCAAGCACCGCGCCGACCTCGTACTCGCCTTCCACGACCTGCTGTTGAAGCGGCAGGACCAGGCGCTCGACCTGATCCAGTGGGAGACGGGCAAGGCGCGCTACCACGCGTGGATGGAGGTGGCCCAGGTCGCCACGATCGCCCGGCACTACGCGCGGCGCGCCCGGCACTACCTGGCGCCGCACCGCGTACGCGGGATGATCCCCGGCGCGACCAGGGTCCAGGAGGTGCGGGTGCCGAAGGGGGTCGTCGGCATCATCGCGCCCTGGAACTACCCCCTCTACCTCGGTGTCGGCGACGTACTGCCCGCCCTCCTCGCCGGCAACGCCGTGGTCTCCAAGGCGGATGCACAGACCGCGCTGACCCTGCTGTGGACGCGGGCCCTCTGGACGGAGGCCGGACTGCCCGCCGACCTGTGGCAGATCGTGACCGGCCCAGGCCTCGCGGTCGGCACCGCCCTCGTCGACGCCGTCGACTACGTTTGCTTCACCGGCTCGACCGCCACCGGGCGCACCGTCGGGGAACGCGCCGCACGCCGCCTGGTCGGCGCCTCCCTCGAACTCGGCGGAAAGAACCCGCTGATCGTGCGCGCGGACGCCGACATCACGGCGGCCGCGGCCGGCACGGTGGCGGCGGCCTTCGCCAACACCGGGCAGATGTGCATCCACATCGAGCGCGTCTACGTGCACGAGACGATCTACGACGCCTTCCGCGACGAACTCGTCCGCGCGACACGGGCGTTGCGCCTCGGCCGGACTTACGACTACTCGGCGGACATCGGCTCCCTCACGTCGAAGGCACAGCTCACGGCCGTCGAGTCCCATGTCGACGGGGCGGTGGCCCAGGGGGCGACCGTGCTCGCGGGCGGCAGGGCCCGCCCCGACATCGGCCCGCTCTTCTACGAACCCACCATCCTCGAAGGTGTCACGCCCGAGATGGCCGTATGCGGCGAGGAGACCTTCGGACCGGTCGTCTCGCTCCACCCCTACGCCACCGACAACGAGGCGGTCGACCTGGCCAACCAGGGCAGTTACGGCCTCTCGGCGTCGATCTGGTCCAAGGACACCCGCGAGGCCGCCCGCCTCGCACGCCGGATCCGGTCCGGCTCGGTCAACATCAACGACGGCGCCGCCGCGGCCGCGGGCAGCATCGAGGCGGGGATGGGCGGCATGGGCGACAGCGGACTCGGCAGGCGCCACGGGGCCGAGGGCATCCGCAAGTACACCGAGAGCCAGACGATCGCCACGCAGCGGTTCCTCCCTCTCGGCCCGACGAAACCAGAGGAGAGCTCGGTGACATCGTTCATCCGCCGGACCAACGGCCAACTGGCCCTGCTGCGCAGGCTGGGGGTCCGATGAGCGACGTGAGCGCACGGTGGGCGGCTCTGCGCGCGGCGGAGGGCCTGGTGGATCCGGCCGAACTCGACGCTCTGTGGGCCGACTTGGAGACGGTCGAGGCGGCATCGCTCCTCGGACCCTGGCGCGGCTTCGCCTTCCTGACCGGCCACCCCATCGAGAAGGTGCTGGCGGCGAGCCGCTGGCACGGCAAGCGGTTCGACGCGCTCGACGACGCGAAGCCACTGATCTGTCGCGCGGAGGACGGCGGCCTCTACTCCGACACCAAGGCGGGCCGCGGCGAGGCCAGCCTGTGGAACGTCGAGTTCCGCGGCGAGGTGACCGCCACGATGGTGTACGACGGGATGCCCGTGTTCGACCACTTCAAGCGGGTCGACGACACCACGCTCATGGGTGTGATGAACGGCAAGCCCGGCGTCGTGCTCGCGGACGGCCGGCACTTCTACTTCGGCCTGGAACGCGAAACTCCGGGCCGCCCGTGAAGGCCTCGGTACTGCTCTCGCGCGGCGCCGCTCCCACCGCACTCGTCGAGGCCGAACTCGACGACCCGCGCCCGCACGAGGTGCTCGTCCGGATCGAGGCGGTCGGCGTCTGCCACACCGACCTCGCCACCCGCAAGGCGCTCGGCGGCCGCCCGGCGGTGCTCGGCCACGAGGGCTGCGGGGTCGTGGAGCGCCTCGGGTCGGAGGTCGCTGGCCTGGAAGCGGGCGACCGGGTCGTCCTCTCGTTCGCGCACTGCGGCCGCTGCGGGCAGTGCCGGTCCGGCCACCCGGCCTACTGCGCGCTGGCGACCACCCTCAACAACTCGGGCCGCCGCGCGGACGGCACACCGACGATCCACGTCGACGGTGTGCCGGTGTTCGGCTCCTTCTTCGGCCAGTCGTCCTTCGCCACGGCCGCGCTCGTCGACGCCCGTTCCTGTGTGCCGGTCGGCGACGTACCGCCGTGGGGCGCCGCCCCGCTGGGCTGCGGATTCCTGACCGGGGCGGGCGCGGTGCTCAACGTCCTGCGACCGGGGCCAGGTGACCGGCTCCTGGTGGTCGGTGCGGGCGCGGTCGGCAGCGCGGCCGTGCTGACCGCGCTGTCCGACGGGGTGGAGGTCGTGGTGGCGGAGCCGGTCGCCGCGCGCCGCGACCTGGCGACCCGCCTCGGGGCCTCGGCAGTCGCCTCCCTGGACGACCCGCTCCCTTCGGTGACCCACGCGCTCGACACCACCGGGCGCCCGGAGCTGCTGACCCGCGCTCTCGCCCTGCTCCAGCCGCGCGGCACGCTGGCCGTCGTCGGCCTCGGTCCCGCCAGGGCCGAGATCGACGTACGGGACCTGATGCTGCGGGGGCTCCAACTCCGGGGCTGCGTCGAGGGGGACGCGCAACCGTCGCAGCTCGTGCCGGAGCTGATCGGGCGTTACGAGAAGGGGCGGCTGCCGCTGGACGAGCTGGTGACGACGTACGGGCTCGGGGAGTTCGACCGGGCGGTGGCGGAGCAGAGGGCGGGGAGGACGCTGAAGGCGGTGCTGCTGCCCGGCAGTTGATGGGCCGTCAGGTTACTCGGAGTTGGTGGGTCGTCAGGGTGGTTCAGGCGCGGTGGTCCACCGGGACGTGTCCCCGGGCGCGCCCGTCGTCGTCCAGCAGGCGCCCCATCCGCTTGGCGGTCAGCAGGGTGACGTCACGGCGCAGGATTCGGGCACCGGGAAGCCGGGAGCCGAGCCGGACCTCGAAGGCGGCGGCGTCACTCAGTGAGCGCGCCCAGGTCGACACCAGCAGATTGGCCTCGCCGGTCACCGCCATGCACAGCCGGACACCGGGCAGCGCGGCCACCAGATGCCCCGCCGCGTCCAGTTCGGCGGAGGGCACGGCGACCCGGTACGTGCTGATGACCGGCCGGCCCGCCGCCAGGTGGGACACGTCGCAGCGGATCCTGACCTGGCCCGAAGCCAGCATCCGGGCCAGCCGGCGGCGGACCGTCGCCTCGCTCGTGCCGGTGTCCCGGGCGAGATCGCTGTAGGGGCGGCGGGCGTCGCAGGACAGGGCGCGGAGCAGCGCACGGTCGGCGTCGCCGTGCTGCGGCGCCGCCGCTTGACCCGCCACGGCGGACGTCAGACGGGAGCGCTGGCCCCGGTCGAGCGCGTGCACCTTCCAGTCCGCGCCTTCCCGGTAACTGTGCAGCACCACGGAGAGTTGGACGTCGCGCACGCCCGGCAGCCCGGCGAGCGGGCCGTCGGCGAAGCGTGTCAGGGCGGCCGTACCGGAGCAGGACACGGTGAGGAAGAGGGCGCCGTCGCTGCCGGTGGCGCCGCCGCCGGTGGTGCGTTCGACACTGGCCACACGCGGGTCGGCGCACGCCGCCTCCGTGGCGGCGGCCAGGCTGCCGGGGGCCACGGCCACGTCGGCGAAGGCCATGCACAGGCGCTGCCCCCGCCCGTGCCGCTCCCACGCCTCGTACGCGGTGCTCCAGGCGAGCCCGGAGGCGCGCAGCCGGTCCCACCGGCGGGCGGCGGTGGTGGCGTCGATCCCGAGGACCCCGCCGATCCGCGACCAGGGGGCACGGGGGCTGGTCTGCAAGGCGTCGACGAGCGCCATGTCCGTCTCGTCGAGGTCATGTGCGTCAGCGGTGGCCGAGTCGCACATGTCGGGAGTCGGGGAGACGGAATCCTGCGTCTCAGGGACGGTGGATTCCGGCATCGGTGCGGGAGCGGGCGGCATGGCGACCATTGTGGGGCCACTCGCACCCGCCCGTGCGGCGGCCCCCACACAGGGGCGGACGCCCGCCGTACGGATGTGCGCGTCTGCCCGGACGTGGACCCGTCCGCGGATACAGGCGTGCGCGCCCACCCCTGGGGCCCGTTGCTCGGATCAGGCCGGGCCCGCAGGGTGACCCCAGTCGCGACACACACCGTGGAGCCGCCGTGAGCGCCACCGATACACCCACTGACGCGCCCGACACGCAGTCCCCGCCCGCCGAGGGCAAGGTGCGGCTCGACCGGGCCGCGAAGATGACCGTCGGCCTGCTGTTCCTGGCCTGGATCGTCGACTACATCGACCGGCTCGTGATCAACCTCGCGCTGCCGCACATCGGCGCCGAGTTCGGCATCGACCGCACCCAGCAGGGCATGGTCCTCTCCGCGTTCTTCCTGGCCTACGCCGCCTGCCAGATCCCCGGCGGACTGCTCGCCGACCGGTTCGGATCCAAGCGGGTCCTGCTGTGGGCGATGCTCATCTGGTCGGTGTTCACGGCGCTGACCGGCACCGCCTGGTCGTTCGCCGCGCTCGTCGTGATCCGCGTGCTGTTCGGTGCGGGCCAGGGCATCTTCCCCGCCGCCGCGATGAAGGCCGTCGCCGAACGCACCGGATCCCGCGAGCGGATGACGGCGAGCGGCTGGATCTCCTCGTCCAACTCCTTCGGTGCGGTCGTCGCGCCACTCATCGCGGGACCCGTCATCGCCCTGTGGGGCTGGCGCATGTCGTTCTACGCCGTCGCGGGACTCGGCGTCGCGACCTTCGTCCTCGTCCAACTCCTGCTGCCCCCGGCGCGGCCGACCGCACAGGGGGAGTCCGCCGGGGGCGGCGGCGGAACGCGTGCGCTGCTCGCCACCCCGGCGATGTGGCTGTACGTGGGGATGCTGTTCGGCTACGGCATGCTCGCCTGGGGCCTCAACTCCTGGGTGCCGTCGTATCTCCAGACCGAACGCGGGCTCTCGCTGGAGAGCTCGGGCCTGCTCACCGCGCTGCCCGCGCTGTTCGGCGGCGTCGCGATGATCCTCAGCGGCTGGTGCGCGGACAAGCTGAAGGGCCGCCCCGCGCTGCTCGTCGCGCCCTCCATGACCGTCGCCGGGGTGTCGGTGCTCGCGATGACGCAGGCCGAGAGCCTGGTCGCGTTCGAGACCCTGCTGTGTCTCGCCTTCGCCGCCTGCACGTTCTGCTTCACCCCGATCTTCGCCGTGCCGATGCGGACGCTGTCGACCCGGCTCAGCGGCGCCGCCTCCGGAATGATCAACTTCGGCGGCCAGTCCGCGGGCATCCTGGTCCCGATGCTGATGGGCTATCTCGCGGACACCTACTCGTTCACCGTCGCCTTCGCCGTCCTCGCCCTCGGGGCGGCGCTCACCGCGGGCCTCGCCCTGATCACCCCGCAGACCTCCGAGGCACTGCGCTCCCGGCTCGGCCCCGCCGTCCGGAACTGACCACCCGCCCCCGTTCAGCGAAGGAGCTTCGCCGCATGACCACCTCCACGCCCGCCGCCTGCCCCGTCGACCCCGCCCGGCTCACCCTGCCCGCCGGCACCCCCGCCGACGAGGGGCTGCCGCAACTGCTGCCCGCCCTGGGCGAGCTCTACCGGGACCTGCACGCCCACCCCGAGCTGTCGATGCACGAGACCCGCACCGCCGCGATCATCGCGGCCGTGCTGCGCGCCCAGGGCTGGGAGGTCACCGAGCACGTCGGTGTCACCGGCGTCGTCGGCACACTCACCAACGGCGAGGGCCCCACGGTCCTGCTCCGCGCCGACACCGACGGGCTGCCGCTGGCCGAGGACACGGGCCTGCCCTACGCCTCGGTCGACACCGCGACAGGCCCCGACGGCCACGAGGTACCGGTGATGCACGGCTGCGGCCACGACCACCACGTCACCGCGCTGCTCGGCGCGACCGCCCTGTACGCGGCGGACCGCACGTCCTGGCGCGGCACACTGCTCGCGGTCTTCCAGCCCGGCGAGGAGATCGCGGCGGGTGCGCAGGCCATGGTCGACGACGGCTTCGCCGACCGCTTCCCGCGCCCCGACGTCTGCCTAGGCCAGCACGTCAGCCCGCTGCCCACCGGCACGGTCGCGCTGCGCCCCGGCACGACCATGGCGGCCGCGGACAGCTTCCGCGTCCGCCTGTTCGGTTCCGGGGGACACGGCTCCCAGCCCGAGCTGACCGTCGACCCGATCGTGCTCGGCGCGCACGTGGTGACCAGGCTGCAGACGGTGGTCTCCCGGGAGATCGCCGCCCAGGACGCGGCGGTGGTGACGGTCGGCTCGTTCCGGGCGGGCCACAAGGAGAACATCATCCCGGACAGCGCCGAACTCAAGGTCAACGTCCGGACCTTCGACCCCGACGTACGGGAGCGGGTCCTCGCCGCGATCGAGCGGATCGTCCGCGGCGAGGCGCAGACCGCGGGAGCCCCGCGCGAGCCGGAGTTCGAGCCGCTCAACGCCTTCCCGCTCACCGTCAACGACGACGACGCCACCGAGCGCGCCCGCGCCGCCCTGCTGTCCGTATACGGAGACGAAGGCGTCCAGCACATGGCGCGCCCGCTCTCCGGCAGCGAGGACTTCGGCCTCTTCGGTACGGCTCTCGACTGCCCGTCGGTGTTCTGGATGTGGGGCGGCTTCGATCCCAAGCTCTACGAGGGCGAGGACCCGACGCAGCCGCGTCCTGGCATCCCCGGCAACCACTCGCCGCGCTTCGCCCCGCAGGCGGAGCCGGTCATCGAGTACGGGGTACGCGGGCTGCTCGCGGTGGCCGCCGAGTTCAACGGCCCGCGGGCCTGACCACGACCGGCCGGGCGCGTCACGGCTGGATCTTCTCCAGGTCGTCGAGCAGCCCCGGGTGGGTCGGCTGCCAGCCGAGAGCGGCGCGGGTGTGCGCGCTGCTCGACGGCTGGTCGGTCGCGAAGACCGGCCCGAGCGGACCGAAGTTCTCCTCCGGCACCGACTCCGCCGGGACCCCGAGCCGCCGTCCGATGACCGCGGCGATGTCACCCACGGCGTCACCCTCGTCGGCGACGGCGTGCCACGCGCTTCCGGCCGGACCCTTCTCCAGGGCGAGCCGGAACAGGACGGCGGCGTCGAGCGCGTGGACGGCGGGCCAGCGCTGCGTGCCGTCTCCCGGATAGCCGGCGACGCCGGTTCGGCGGGCGATCTGGGTGAGCAGCCCGGCGAACCCGCCGTCGCCCTCGTTGTGGACGGTGCGCGGCAGCCGGATCGCCGAGCTGCGCACACCGCGCGAGGCGAGGCCGAGGGCGCGCTGCACCGACACGCCGCGCCCGCCGACGGGCCCGTCCGTGGGCAGCGGGTCCTCCTCGGTCGAGGCCCGCCCCGCCACCCACGGCGTACCCGACACGGTGACGAGCGGCCGGTCGCTGTCGACGAGGGCGTCACCCAGCGTCTTGAGTGCGGCGCCCTCCTCGGCCACCGCACGGGCGAGCGCTTCCGGTGAGCTGAAGTCGTTGCTGAAGGCGAGGTGGACGACGCCGTCCGCCTGCTCCGCGCCGGTGCGCAGCACGTCGAGATCGGTGAGGCCACCGCGGAGCACGTCCGCGCCGGCCGCCGTGGCCTTCTCGGCTGAGGCGTCGGAGCGGGCGAGGGCGGTGACTGTATGACCCGCGGCGAGCAGTTCGGCGACGACGGCCGAGCCGATCAGGCCCGTACCGCCGGTGATGAAGACGCGCATGGTCGACTCCAAGGGTGCGAAAAGTGCGAGGAAAGTGATGCGACACATGTCGCATCACCGGCCACGGTACACCCGCTGATGCGACATGTGTCGCATCACCTAGGATGACCGTATGCCGAGATGGAAGCCGGATGCCCGGCAGCGCCTGGTCGTGGCGGCGCTGAACCTGTTCGCCGAGCAGGGCTACGACGACACGACCGTCGCCCAGATCGCCGAGCGCGCGGGCCTCACACGCAGCACGTTCCACCGGCACTTCGCCGACAAGCGGGAGATCCTCACCGCGGGCCAGAAGACCCTCAGCCGCCTGCTCGTCGAGGGCATCGCCGACGCCCCCGACGACACGCCCCCGGTCGCGGCCGTCGCGGCAGGCCTTGAGCGCGCATCGGGCGAGATGACCTCGTTCAACCGCGAGCTGGGCCCGATGCTGCACGCGGCGATCGAGGCCAACGCGGAGCTGCAGGAACGCAACGCGCTGAAGAGCATCGGCATGGCCGCCGCCATGGTCGAGGCGCTACGCCTGCGCGATGTCCCGGAACCCACGGCGCAGGTCGCCGCGGAACTCGGCGTACTCGCCTTCAAGCTCGGCTTCGCCCAATGGGTCGACCCGGCCCGCGACGAATCCCCCGGCGAGCTGGCACCCCTCGTACTGGCCGCCCTCGAAGAGCTGCGCACTGCGGCTGTGGAACTGCGCTGACGGCTCCACGGTTTCCCCGTTCACGGCTAGTAAAGTTCCTGGCCGTACGCCCAGTTGACCGGACGTCACAGCTGAGAGGGAGCCCGTGAGGATCGAACTTCCGCCGGAGCCGGTGCACTTCGTCAACCGACACACCGAGCGGGAGCGGGCCCTGCGCGCGGTGGAGGACTGGCGGGGCCGGTCCCGGCCGCTGGTCATGTCGTTGAGCGGCCCCGCCGGACTCGGCAAGTCGGAACTCGCGTACGTCATCGCCCGCACGGTGCGCGACCGGTACCCCGACGGCGTCCTCTCGGTGGACCTCGACGACCTCCGGCTCGACGGTGTGCTCGACCCCGGTGACGTGCTCGCGCAGCTGCTGCGGTCCCTGAACGTCGAAGCGGACCTGGTCGCCCGCCCGTTCAAGGCGCGCTGCAAGCAGTACTGGAGCATGACGGCGGACCTGAAGCTGGTGCTGATCGTCGACAACGTCCGGTACGCCTCCGAACTCGTCCCCCTGCTCCCGGCATCCGGCGCGAGCCTCGTGATCGTCGCGAGTCATGGGCCCCTGTACGACCTGGAGGACGGCGCCGCGATCGGTATGCCGTTGCAGCCGCTCACGGAACAGGCGGCGACCGAACTCCTCGACCTGATCGTGAGCGACGACCGCCTCGCCACCGACCCGGAGGCCGTACGCGCGCTCATCGGCCTGTGCGAAGGACTCCCGACCGCCCTGCACGTCGCCGGGCGCTGGATCCGCTCGCGCCGGCTGCGGCCGCTGCCCCGGCTGATCGACGAACTGCGCGGCGAGTGGGGCGAGAAGGGAGTGCCCGGCGTCGAGCGGGTCTGGGACACGGCGTACAGCGCGCTGCCCGACGCGGCCGCGCGCCTCTACCGGCTGCTGCCGCACCACCCCGGTGCCACCTTCACACCGGAGTCGGCCACGGCCCTGCTCGGCCTCGGCCCCGACGCCTGCGAGGAAGCCCTCGAAGAGCTCGACCGGGCCGGAGTCCTCGACCTGCGCGCGGGCGACGGACACATGCGGCTCCCCGGCCCCCTGCACGCGCACGCCCTGCGCAGATCGCGCCACGACGCGGCGGCGGTCGAGGCGGAGGAGGCCCGGATCCGGGTGCTGCGCTGGTACGTACGCCAGGCCCAGCGGGCCGACCTGCTCGCGGCGGGCACCCGCCTGGTGGTGACGGACCGCATCGCACCCCTGCCCGACGCGCCGGACGTACCCCTGCCGGACGCCGCCGCGCAGGGCGCCAAGTGGCTCTTCGCCGAACGGCACACCTTGTTCGCCTGCGTACGCCTCGCCCACGCACTCGGCATGGACGCCGAAACCGTCGCCCTGTCGGAGCCCCTGTGGACGTACGCCCTCGACCACCCGGGACGCCCCGAGGTCATCGACGCGCTGAGACTCACGCGTGACGCGGCGGTCCGGCATGGTGGGAGCGCCGCGTGGCTGGTGCGTACGCGATGCCAACTCGCCCGGCAGCTGTGGGAATCGGGCGAGAACGAGACGGCCGCGGACGAGCTCGACGCCGCGGCGTCGGCGGCACGCCTGCTCGGCGGAACGGAGACGGAGCGCAAACTCGCCGCCTCGGTCGTGGAGTTCCAGGGCATGCTGAAGAGCGCGCAAGGCAACTGGGCTGCATCGGTACCGCACTTCGAGGCATCCCGCGACATCCATCGCGCGATCCCCAACCCGTACGGCGTCATGCTCCAGACCTACCGCATGGGCGAGGCGCAGGCGCGACTGGGCGACACGGATGCCGCGCGGCGCCTGCTCACCGAAGCACACGACGCCGCACGCGAGCAGCGCCGCGAACGCATGACGCGCCGCACGGGCTTCGCGCTGGCCGGTGTGCTGGCCGGGCTCGGCCGCCGGTCCGAGGCACGGCGCCTGTACGAGGAGTCCCTGGAGGGTGCGCGATCCCGGGGTTCCGGCTTCGACGAGGCCCGTGTGCGTGACGCCCTCGCGGACCTGGCGGAGGCGGACGGCCGCACCGTGGACGCGGCCGACCACCGGCAGGCCGCACACGAGATCCGGCGACGCAACGGCCTGACCTAGACCTCCTGTTGGGCCTCTTCGGGCGTGGCGGGGCGCAGGTGAACGGGGAACGCGCGCTCACCGATCACGCACGACGTCAGCGACGTGCCGGTCGCGGTACTGGTCAGCCACGCGTGCGCGGCCGACACCGCGGCCGCCGGGTCCACGCGGGCGACGCGACCGTTCCCGGCGACGGTCCCGACGTCGAGGACGTACGGCCGGTCGTGCCCGCGGAAGCGCAGCAGGCAGCGTCCCGCGGGCAGGACGACGGCGGCCGTCCGGCACCCCAAATAGTCGTCCAGTGTCCGCCGCGCCCACCCTTCGAAGGTCCAGCCGAGGCTGGCCGTGTGGGCGGAGTCGACCAGCGGTCGCCGGTACAAGAGCCCTGCGGAGCGGGCGAGTTGCTCACTCGCCGCCCCGTGCTCCACGGCGAGGTGATGGCCCGGTGTGACCGTCCCGGCGGGGTGACGCGCGACGCTGATGGAGTCCTCGGTGAACTCGACGTGCACATCGAAGGCGGAGGGCGTACGGCGTGGCGCGGCCGGGAGCGGCAGTGGTGTCGCTGCGGGGGAGGGGAGGTCCGGAGGGGCGAGGCCGAGCAGGGCGTAGAGCTCGTCGCGCAGCCGCCGCAGGGCGTCGTGCCGGTGGGCGAAGGCGGACCGGGCGGCTTCGGCGGCGCGGCCCGGCTGATACGCACGCAGGGCCTTCTGCAGGTCTTGCGACGGGCCCAACTCCGGTACAGCGCCCAGGAGTACGTCCATGGGGCTGCCGGGGAGCAGTTCGTCGCCGCCCCGGCAGGCGGCGACGACGGGCCGGTCGCCGGCGGCGGCGTAGTACAAGGCGGCGGAACCGTGGTCGGTGACCAGGGCGTCGGCCGCGACCAGGACCGAAGCCCACTCGTCGCGGGGATGCGGCAGCAGCATCCCGGCCGCGAGCGCGGGTGCGAGCCGCTGCCCGAGCTCGAAGGCGCCGAGCCGGCTCCAGTCGTTGGGGTGCACGACGAGCGCCAACTGGTACTCGTCGTAAGGGAGTCGGGCGGCGAGTCGCGCCGGAAGGTCCGGTCGACGCCGGAGCAGTGACTCGGGCCCCCAGGTGGACGCGAGCGCGACGAGTGTGCGCGGACCCGTGCCCAGCGCGGCCCGGAAACGGTCGCGGTGTGCGCGCGAGGCGAGCACGCGCTCCAGCGTGGGATCGCCGACGACCTTCGCGCGGCGTGCCGCCTGTGGGGCCACGGTCGTGAGGCGGGTGAGCTGAGAGGGGTGGGCCAGGGCGTGCAGGGCTATGGGCGCGGCACTCTCGGCACGGCTCAGATACATCGGGTCGAGGCCGGAAGCGGAGTCGGCCGACCCCTCGTACGGGATGGTCTTGTTGAACCCGGCTCCGTGCGGCAGCAGGACGTGCGGGCCCCGCAGCTGCCCCAGTTCGCCCTTGGGACTCGCGGCGATGACCAGGTCGTACGTCCGGGACACCGCCTCGCTCCACGGCACGGTGCGGGCGCCCATGTCCTCGATGGC
The DNA here is from genome assembly GCF_042888725.1 of Streptomyces sp. NPDC002795. Taxonomy (NCBI): domain Bacteria; kingdom Bacillati; phylum Actinomycetota; class Actinomycetes; order Kitasatosporales; family Streptomycetaceae; genus Streptomyces; species Streptomyces sp. NPDC002795. The sequence continues at coordinate 560,892 of NZ_JBIAQB010000001.1, read as the reverse complement.
TGCCAGCGCGTCGGCGCCGAAGTCCGAGCCGGGAACGAGGGTGAAGCAGCGGGTGACGCGGTCGTCACCGGCGAGCGCGGGAAGCACGTCGAGGAGCCGGTAGAGCGCTACGGCCGACCGCGCGGCGAGAAGAACGGTCCGCGGTCTGTCGCCTGTCGCCTGTCGCCCGTCGCCCGTCGCCCGTCGCCCGTCGCCCGGAAATTGTCCAGTCTAGTGGGGGCGGGGTGTCCGCGGTGTCGTTTCCGCAGATGGGGGCGGGTTCTTGTGCGTCGTCCGGCGACATGATCCGATCCTACCGTCGGGTGTTCGAGGGGAACCGCGCGCGGCGTGGGAGACGGGGAAGGTGTGGCGGGGGATGAGTGACTGGGGAGTGGCGTTGATCGCCGCGGGCTCCGCGATCGCGGGCAGTGTCGTCACGGGCTGGTACGGCCGCTCCGCCGGCATCCGCCAGGCCGAGGCGGCCCGGCACTCCGGTGACCGTCAGGCGGACGCGCTGCTCACATCGGTCCGCATGACACTTGGCGCCGACGAGCAGCGCGCCGCCCGCGAGGCGCGGCGCGGCACGTACGCGGAGTTCCTGGCGGCCGCGGAGAGCGCCATCGTCGCCGAACGCACGGGCCTCGGCACCGCCGAGGACGAACCGCGCCTGTACCGGGCGCTGAGCGCGCTGACCCTGGAGGCACCGCCGGCGGTCGCGGACGCGGCGAGCCATGTCGTCGACTCGTTGCGCCGACACGCCCCGCAGGACGACCTGCGGGGCGCGAAGGAGACGTTCGTCGCGACGGCGCGCGAGGACCTGAACCGGACGGACGGCTGAGACCGGGGGGCGTGGGGCGGTCAGCCCGGCACGTCTTCCTCGCCCTCCACCCACACCCGCAGCGCGGACGGCCGCACGGCGTCCATGTGCACCCGGTTGACGGCGATCGTGCTGCGCCGCGCGGCCGCCTCGGATTCGCCCGTGTTGGTGTTGACGTCGAAGCGGGGGAAGTTGCTGGAGGAGACGTCCAGCCGGATGCGGTGGCCTGCGGCGAAGCGGTTCGCCGTGTCGGGTGCCGTCACCTCGATCTCGTACACCTCACCGGGGGCCAGCGGCTCGGGCCGTTCGAAGGAGCGGTGGAAGCGGCAGCGGAAGATTCCGTCGGTGAGGTTCATGGCGAAGCCGTGCGGATGGTCGGGGTTGGGCGGGTACTGGTCGATGAGCTTGACGGTGAAGTCGGTGTCGGGCGCGGAGGACGACACGTACAGCTTCACCGAGACCGGACCCGCGACCACCACGTCCCGGTCCAGCGGTGGTGTGAGGACGCTGATGACATCGGGGCGGGCATCAAGCGGCAGATAGGGCTCGGCGGCCCCGAATGTCCGGGCGTCCGGCGCGTTTTGGTCGTACGCGCCGCCCGTCATGACCGGTTCGCCCGAAGTCACCTGCCCGCCCATGGTCGGCACCGGGTTCCGCGGGTCGAAGTCGTACGCCACCGATGCCTCGGAGGCGGTGGGCGGGGCGGGGGAGAGGGCGCCGTCGGTGTGCAGGTACAGGGACACCGGGCGGGTTCCGGACGGCGGCCAGGTCGTGTCCTTGCGCCACTCGCCGCCGTGACGCATTCGCCCCGCCGCGTCCCGGCGGCCGTCCCCGCCACCCATCAGGAAGTACTGCACGGCCGGGAAGGTGTCGGGGTGTGACACCTCGGAGACCTCGGATACTTCGGACACCTCGGGCACCGCTCGCCCGAGCGCCTGGTCGAACCACCGGCTGCGGAACGCGAGATACGACTCGGCCAGGTTCCCCGAGAGTGTCGCCGCCGGTCCGAAGTCGACGTCTCCGGAGAACGTCTCGCAGCGGTGGCCGTGGGTCCACGGACCCATCACCAGGTACGCGGGCGCCTTCTTGCGCGCCTGCAGCTCCGTGAAGTTCTCGATGGTCGACCGGACATAAGGGTCGTACCAACTGCCCATGTGGAGGCTCGGGACGTCGGGGAAGCGGTCGTAGGAACCGCGGCCGTAGAGCGCGGGGTTGCGGTAGTAGTCGCCGAAGGTGTCCTGGTGCCACTGCTCCAGCAGGAACGCTTCGTACGCCGGAAGATGCCGCAGCGGTGACGAACCCGGCCGCCACGGCAGCGCGGTGAACCAGCCCGCCACGTCCAGGCGGCGCATCTCCTCCGCCAGGACCGGATCGGCTGCCGCCTCGGGGCTGTTCGCCCCGTGCCGCAACGCCCACGTGGCCTGCTTCAGCTCGAAGGCGCCGCCCATCCGCATGCCCGCCTCGTATGCCGAGGCGAAGCCGCCCGAGTCCTGGAACATCGCCGCGAGACCGGCCGGAGCCTCCGCCGCAGCGGCTGCCTGGACGTGCGCGGAGTAGGACACCCCGGTCATCACCACCCGGCCGTCGCACCACGGCTGCGCCCGTATCCACTCCACGGTGTCGGCACCGTCCGGGCCCTCCCCGAGGTACTTCACGAACGTCCCCTCCGACTCCCCGCGCCCACGGCAGTCCTGCCGTACGACGTGGTACCCGGCGTCCGTGAAGTGCCGTGCGATGTCCTCGGGCCGTGGCACCGGGGCGTCGTGCCGGTCCTGGTCCGAGCCGCGCTGCTCGCGCTTGCCATACGGGGTCCGCTCCAACAGCACCGGAAGCGGCGCGGGTTCGGGCTCGGAGCCGGCGGTGTAGAGGTCCGCGGCGAGGCGGGCCCCGTCGCGCATGGGGACGGTCAGGGGCCTGCGCCACGGTGTGCCGTCGGCGTGCAGCGGACGGGGGGTGCGGGCGGCTTTGAGGGTGTCTTGCGAGGTCACGGCCGCAACCGTAGGTCGCGGTCGACGCGCGGTGGATCACTTGCCGCAATCACGTCAACTGTTCCGTCAGGCCGTGACGCCGTGCGTATCCGCTTCGTACTGTGTGCCCGCCGCCCTGCCGCTTTCAGCGATCAGCGACGGGCGATCAGCGCAGCCGTGACCTGTGCGCCCGCCCGGCGTGGCCCCCTTCGATCCCAGGAGAATCCATGAGCGCGACCGCTCGCCGTGAGGTGCGACCCGAACGCCCGCCCACCGGGGGCGGCGGCTCGCGGCTGCTCGATTTCATCGAGCGGGCGGGCAACGCGCTGCCGCATCCGTTCTGGCTCTTCTGGATCATGGCGGGTGTCGTCGCGGTCGTCAGCTGGGTACTCGCGGCGGCCGGGGTGCAGGTCGCCGACCCGTCCAAGGACGGCACCATCGCCGTGCGCAGCGCGATATCGGGCGATGCCGTCCGCGACCTCGTCAACGGCGCGGTGGACAACTTCGTCACCTTCGGCCCGCTCGGCACGGTGCTCGTCGTGATGCTGGGCGTCGCCGTCGCCGAACGGGCCGGCCTGTTCGAGGCGTTGGCGCGGCGGATGCTGTCCAATGTCTCCCCGCGCTGGGTCACGCTCGGTGTCGCCCTGTGCGGTGTGCTGTGCAAGTTCCTGTCTGACTCCGCGTACGTCGTGCTGATTCCGCTCGGCGCCATGGCGTTCCGAGCGGTCGGCCGCTCGCCCATGCTCGGCATGATCGTGGCCTTCGTGTCGATCAACGCCGCGGGCGACGCCAACCCGCTGATCACCTCTAGCGACGTGCTCTACGCCTCTGTCGCCACCGAGGCCGCACACCTGGTGGACGCCGACTTCGTCGTCCGGGCCACCGACAACGTGTACTTCTCCACGACGTCGGCGTTCATCCTGGCCTGCACCGTCGCCTTCGTCACCGAGAAGGTGCTCACCAAGCGCGAGCATCTGCTCGTGCCGGACGCGGATCTGGAGGAGAAGGCCCGGCAGACCGTCATCACCGCCGGAATCGACGACGCCACCGAACTCCGCGCCCTCAAGCGCACCGGCCTGGCCGCTCTCGGCTACGCCGTCCTCCTCATCGCCGCGATGCTTCCGGTCGACTCACCGCTGCGCGGCAAGGGCGGCTCCATCGTCGAGTCGACGCTCCTCAACAGCGTGTCCGTCTTCGTCGCCGTGTTCTTCGTCCTCATCGGCTACGTGTTCGGCAGGGCGACCGGCCGTATCGAGAGCAGTCGCGACGCGCCCGCCCTCATGGCCGAGGGGGTCCGGGGCATCGCCCCGCTGCTCGTCCTCTTCCTGGCCGTCTCGCAGTTCCTCGCGCTGTTCCAATGGACGAACATCGCCACCGTGCTCGCCGTGAAGGGTGCCGATTTCATCGAGCACCTGGGCGTGCCCACGCTCGTCCTCTTCCTCCTGCTGCTGATCGCGATCTCCCTGATCAACCTGCTGATCACCAGCGGTTCCGCCCTCTGGTCACTGGTCGCCCCGGCCCTCATCCCGATGATGATGCTGCTCGGTACCAGCCCCGCCACCACCATGGCGCTGTACCGGATCGCCGACTCGTGCACCAACTCCATCAGCCCGATGGGCACCACCTTCGCCCTCGCCGTCGGCTATCTGCAGACGCTGCGGCGCAAGGCGGGCATCGGCACGCTGGTCTCCTTCACGCTGCCCGTCGCGATGGCGATGCTCGTGGTGTGGGTCGTCCTCTTCTTCGCCTGGTACCTGCTCGGTATCCCGCTGGGGCCGGGGGCAGCGGTCCGATGACACGGGAGTGCCTTCGTACCCTGGTGCGGTGAGCATCATCATCGACGTCGGAGGGCTCGGCCCCGCGGACATCGCGGCCGGGCCCTCCGCGCTGTCCGAACTCATGGCGAGCCTGCACATCCTCGCCGAACCCGAGCACCACCCGGAGGCCGCCGACTGGACCGCCCGCGCCGCCGCGGTGGACCCGGTGCTCCGTGACGAACTCGCGGTCTTCGCCCCGTTGTGGGCCCGCTTCCGATGCCGCCTCTTCTACCCTCGTACGCTCCCCGTCGCGGCGGGACTACCGGAGGAGCTCGCGGCCGTCGAGGACCTCCCCCGCACGGAATTCCTCGGCCTCGTCGCACCCGGCGTGCTCGGTGCCACCTCCCGACCCGCGCCGGCCGCCCACGAACTGCGCCCCGGCACCGAGGCCGCCGAGGAGTACGTACGCCAGTGCCGTCGGCGCTCGCACTCCAGAGGCGACCTGGCCGCCGAACTGGTCGCGGACCCGGCGGCGTTCCGCGCCCGGCTTCTCGCGGTGCTGCGCGCCGCCGACTCCGCGTTCTTCGCGGACGACTGGCACACCCTGCGCCCCGCGCTCGACGAGCACACCCGCGAGGTCCGGCGCCGGCTCGCCAGGTCCCGCCCACCCGTCGACGTGCTCACCGAACTGCTCCCCACCGCGTCGCGCGTCGGGCCGGGAGCCCGGATCCGCCTAGACAAACTGCAGATCGACGAGGTGGTCGTCGGCCGGCGTCCGCTCGTCCTTGTCCCCTCGGTCCGCGTCTGGCCGCACCTCGTCGTCAAGGACGAGGACCCGTCCTGTGTCGTCGTCCAGTACGCGGTCGTCGCCGCGGCGCCCTCCGGGCCCGGCCAACTCTCCCTGCGCGCCCTGCATGACCGGCTCACGGCACTCGCCTCACCCGGCCGCATGGAACTGTGCCGGCACCTCCTCGGCGAACCGATCACCACCTCCGAACTGGCTGCCCGCCTGGGCTCCACCGAGCCTCAGGTCTCCCGCACCCTGCGCCAACTCCGCGAGGCGGGCCTGGTCCGCTCGACCCGCGACGGCAAACTCGTGCGCCACCGACTGGCGACGGACGTCGTACGAGCCTTGGGGGACGACGTACTGGCGACGGTGATGCGCTGAGGCCACAGCGCCCCGAGGCCGCCCTTCACGATGCGGCGATCTCCTGCCGGAGCCGCTGGGTGAAGCGGCGCAGGAGGGCCACCGTCTCGTGGTACTCGGCCCTGCGGACGTCCGAGCCGGCAGTGGGCCTGATGCCCCAGACCCGGCGGACGAGAGTGTCGGCGAGCTCGACGGTGTCGTCGGCGCACAGCAGGTAGAGCGTCGACCGGGCCTCCTGCAGCTGGTTCGCCAACTCGTTGGCGCCCGGGCCGTCGTCGCCCAGCCGTGATTCCTTGAGGTGGTCGATCAGCTGCACCACGGCCGTGTTGAAACCGGCTCCGGCCTTGAGTTAGCCCACCGAGAGCATGCTCTCCACGGTCAACTCCCCCCCGATGCGCAACCGGCGTTCAGGCTACAGAGATCGGGGGAGGGCGACTCGCTGATGGAGCACGGTCACCGGTCCGTGACGGCCCCGAGCACGAGCTGCGTGAACTCCTTCGTCGACGCCGTCCCGCCCAGGTCGGCGGTCCGCGCGTCCGTCGTCGCGAGGACGGACGCGAACGCGTCGAAGACCTCGGTCGCCGCCTCCGGGTGGCCCAGGTGGTCGAGCATCATCGAGGCGCACCAGATCGCGCCGAGCGGGTTGGCGATGCCACGGCCGGCGATGTCGGGGGCCGATCCGTGGACGGGCTCGAACATCGAGGGGTACTCGCGCTCGGGGTTGAGGTTGGCCGCGGGCGCGATGCCGATGCTGCCCGCGACGGCGGCCGCGAGGTCGGAGAGGATGTCGCCGAAGAGGTTGGAGCCGACGATCACGTCGTAGTGGGACGGATCGAGGACGATCTTCGCGACGAGCGCGTCGATGTGTTCCTGCCGCCACTCCACGTCAGGGAACCGCTCACCGGCCTCGCGTACCAGCTCGTCCCAGAACGGCATGGTGTGCACGATGCCGTTGGACTTCGTCGCCGACACCAGGTGCCCGTCGCGGCGCTGTGCGGTGGTGAACGCGTAGTCGAGGATGCGTTCCACGCCGGGGCGGGTGAACACCGCTTCCTGGACGGCCATTTCGTTGGGGAACCCGCGGTTGAGACGCCCGCCGATCTCCGAGTACTCGCCCTCGACGTTCTCGCGTACGACGACGAAGTCCACGTCCGCGCCCGCCTTCGCCACCGGGCTCGGGACGCCCTCCAGCACCTTGATGGGGCGCAGGTTCACGTACTGGCGGAACTGGCGCCGGATGGGGATGAGTAGTCCCCAGAGGGACACGTGGTCGGGCACCCCCGGCCAGCCGACCGCGCCGAGGAGGACCGCGTCGTGGTGCCGGATCCGGTCCAGACCGTCCGCCGGCATCATCGCGCCCTCGGCGAGGTAGCGCTCGCAGGACCAGTCGAACGAGTCGTAGGAGAAGGTGAGTCCGTGGCGCTTGCCGACGGCGTCGAGGACGGCGCAGGCGGGCGGCAGCACCTCGGTGCCGATGCCGTCACCAGGGACGAGAGCGATGCGGTGGCGAGTGGTCGTCATGGTGACCATGGAATGCCGTGGTGTCCCGGACTGTCCAAGACGCGTTTGCAGCCTGTTCGATAACACTCGCCTATCGGTCGACGGCTGCCGTCTTCTACGCCTCGGTACGGAACTTCTCGATCACGTCGATGAACGCCGCGGCCGCCGGGCTCAGCCGGTGTCTGCGCCACACAAGCCCTACGTCGAGGGTGTCCTCGATGGCGAGCCTGCGCACCCGCAGCCCGACCGTGTCCGCGAGCGGACGCCACGAGTCGGCGACGACGGCCACCCCCACGCCGGCCATGACCAGCGGGAGCAGCCCCTCGCGATGCTCGATCTCGACCGCGATACGGGAGTCGGTCGCGGCGACGATGGCGTCGGCGACGCGCCGCATGCCCGTCCCCGGCTGGCCCGCGATGAGCCGCAACCCCGGCAACTCCTCGACGGGGAGCGGGTGTTCACCCTCGGGCAGGTCGGCGTCGTCGCGCGCCACGAGCACGAACGACTGCGTCTCGATGGGAACCCGGTCCAGATCCGCGTACGCCTCGTGCGCCCCGGCGGCGGCCAGCACACCCACCTCCGCGACACCCCTGCCGAGCGCGTCGCGCACATCGTCCGGCCGCGCCGCGGCCACCACCGCCACCTGCACCCGCGGATACGCCTCGGCGTACGCGGCGATCAGCCCCGTCAGCGGACTGACGACCTGGGACGGCATGGACGCGATCCGCAACTGCCCGCCCCGCAGCCCGTCCACGGCCATGACCGTCTCCCGGGCCACGTCGAGCGAGCGCACCACTTCCCGGGCGGGAGCGACCAGCGCCGCGCCCGAGGGACTCAGCACCAGGCCGCGCCCCTGACGCAGAAACAGGCTGGTCCCGAGCGCGGCCTCCAGTCGGCGGATGGTCTGGGTCACCGACGGCTGCGCCACGAAGAGGTGCTCGGCGGCCCGGTGCACGCTGCCGTGGTCCACGACGGCCAGGAAGTGGCGCAACTGCCGTACGTCCATGGTCTTCCTGTTCTGCTCCGGTGGAAGTTCTGCGGTGACAGTCCTTCGATAGGCCGACGTTATCGGTCGGGCTGCAAATGAGTCTTGGACGCGAGGGGTGACCGTCGTCACGATGTACGGCAGTTCGCAACGGCGCGAGAACGAGAGCGGAGCCTGCCCGTGTCCCACGAAGCCCTGTTGTTCCTGAGTACGGCGGTCGCCATCGGCGGCATCGTCGTCGCGATCACGTGGCTGAAGCTCCCGCCGGTGCTCGCGCTGCTCTTCGGCACCCTCTTCCTCGGCCTGACCACCTCCGTAGGGGCGAAGGGCACACCGGACGCGGTGGCGGACGGCTTCGCCGATGTCATGGGGGAGATCGGCATCCTCGTGTCGCTTGGTGTCATGCTCGGCGCGCTGCTCACGGCGGCCGACACGATGCAGAGGCTCGTCGAGACGACCCTCAAGGCGTTCGGCCGGCGCAGTATTCCGTACGTCTTCGCCGCGACGCTGAGTTCGCTGTTCACGGCGATCTACTCCGATGTGCTGCTCGTGCTCTCGGCGCCTCTCGCGCGCCGCCTCGCGCCGAAGCTCGGCGAGCGGGGCCGCGCCCTGATGGGTGGCGCGCTCACCGCGGGTATCGAGGTGGGCCTGGTGTTCGTGGCGCCGGGCGTCGCGGCCGTGGCCATCGCGGGCATCCTGGACGTCCCGCTGGGGCAGATGTTCCTGCTCGGCCTCGTCGTCGCGCTGCCGACGGCGTTGCTGACCGTGCTCGTCTTCTCGGTCGCCCTGCGCTGGATGACGTGGGACCCGGCGACCGACGAGATCGCGGACGGCGAGATGGTTGACGCAGGTGACGAGCCGGACGCGCCCGCGTCCGTCCCCGCCGCACGGGCCGCCGACCCCGCCCCGCCCGTGACCCCAACGCCCGCCGGACAAGCGGCCGTTGGAACCGTCACGGACGCCCCGGCCGAGCCGTCGCAGCCGCCGACGCCGGAGCGTCACCCGCTGCCCCTCGCCCTGGCCGTCTCCCCGGTCCTGCTCGTCCTCGCCCTCATCGCGGGCGGCGCCCTCGCCGACGGCCTCTCCCTGGACGCGGCGCCGGTCGGATTCCTCACCGACCCGGTGGTGGCACTGCTCCTCGGCACCACCGTGGCCTACGTGCTGGCGCGCCGGGTCCGGTCCAGGGAGGAGATCGGTGACGTCATCGGGAAGTCGCTGGCGCAGTGCGGTTCCATCCTGGTGCTCAGCGGGATCAGCGGTTCGCTCGGAGCCATCATCGAGCGCTCGGGCATGGGCAGGACGCTCGGCGACCTCTTCTCCTCCGGCGTCCTCCCGCCGCTGCTGCTGGTCTGGATCATGGCCGCGGTGCTGCACATCGCGCTCGGCTCCATCTCCGTGGCGGGCATCACCGCCGCGGGCATCCTCGCCCCCATCGCGGGCCACTTGGACACCCCGCTGGTCCTGGTGGCGCTGGCGGCCGGCTCGGGCGCCCTCTTCGTGCCCCACGTGTCCAGCAACTTCTTCTGGATGTTCCAGTCGCTGCTCGGCTTCTCCACGCGGGGCACCATCAAGACCCACACCGTCCCGATGACACTGGCCTCGCTGATCTCGCTGCCGATCATCCTGACGGTGGCGGTGTTCGTCTGACCAGGTCCTGATCAAAACGATGGGCACTAGATCCGCAACCCGTCGAACTCCGCGATCCCCCGCGCTCCGCTCCCACCGTTCGCCGCGCTCATGAACGCCCCCACGTCCTGTCCACCGGCCGCCGCCCCCGCCGGGGTCGCCGTGCCGACCGTCGTCCAGGTGGTGCCGTCCGTGCTGAACTCGCCCTTGTACGAGGCGCCTTGGCGGGTCAGGCGCAAGTGCACGGGGGCCGTCACCGAGCCGCCCGCCGTCTTGACGGAGTCGAGGCGACCGTTGCCGTCGGTGTCCCAGGACAGGGCGCACCCGTTGGACGGGGTGATCGCGAGGTTGACGTATCCCGAACTGCCCTTCCTCGTCAGGTCGTTGCGTACGATCAGACCCGCGCGAGCCCAGCCGCCCGTGCGGTCCTGGGCGGCCACGCGGACCGAAGCCGAGTTGCCGTCGGCGAAAGCCCCCGGGTGGTAGATCGCGCCGAACTCGTCCGTGCCGCCCCACAGATCGGCGCCGCCGCCCTCGATGGCGAAGGCTTCGCCGGACTGGCCGAACACCGCGTCGTTGAACGACACCGTGCGGTACGGGTCCTGGACCCCGGTGCCGGCCAGGAGCCGGACCGTGTCGACCGCCGCGCCGCTCGCGGTGCCCATCCGGTACGCGGCGTCGGCGCGCACCCGGAGCACGAGCCCGTCCGCCGCGCCCGTCAGTGACACCGTGAAGCGTCCCGTGAAGGTCTCGCCGGGAGCCACCTCGGCCGCGACCGCCGGCCCCTCCGCGCGGGCGGTCAGGCCCTTGGGCAGGTCGAGCGAGAGGGTCACGCCGCGCGCTGTCGCGAGGCCGTTGCGGTTGGTGAACGTGACCTCGACCGTGACGGGCTCGTCCGCGGAGACGGCGGTGTGCGCGGCGGAGGCGGTCAGCGTGGCCTGGTGTGCGGCGCCCGCGAGGGTGTCGTGGATCCGGCGCGCGAGCCGCTCGATCGACCCCGACGGGCGCGCCGGATACGTGTCGTGCCCGTGCGCCCACGCGTCGTCCATCGCGAACCAGTCGATCTCGGCGGGCTCCCGCTCCTCGGCGAGCGCGTCCGACAGTTCGGCGAAGTACCTGCGCCAGCGAGGGAGATAGAGGCCCGAGACGAGACCCGACCACTCCCGGTTGGCGTAGTCGCGCAGCCCTTCCTCGCTGCCGGCCCGGCCGCCCCAGGTCGTGAGGATCGACCGGGCGTCGTACTCCAGCCGGTCCTGTTCCGCGCGGTCGGCTCCCCAGGCGCGGGCGTCCGCGAGCCACCGGCCCAGCAGATGCTGCTCCGAGGTGGCCAGCGCGTCGTCGAGGAGTTTCATCCAGTCGAGCCAGGTCCGGGTCAGTTGCCCGAACAGTGCCGTGTCACGCACCTCGTACGCCGCCCTGATCTGCGGCAGCAGTACTCGGCTGCGGTTGGCGAGCACCTGCCGGGCGACGTCGAGCAGATCGTGCCGATAGGCCGAGCTGTCCCGCAACTTCGCTCCAACAGCCAGGAGTTCGGTGAGAGCCCGGTCGAAGGCGGCGGTGTCGTAGCGCTCCGACTTCGGGCTCCACGAGGCGGTCGACCGCGCGTTCAGCGCGGGGCGGGCCCCGAACAGGCCGTCGGGTGCCTCGCTCCAGGAGTCGGTGCGGCGCATCCCGTACGCCGTCCCGCGCAGCACCCGCCAGGCCGCTGCCGCGTGCCGGTCGGTGCCGCCGTACCGGGAGGCCGCCCACCGCCCGAACCAGTCGTCCAGGTCGACGCTGCCCGCCGTCCACGCGAGGTCGCCGAGGAGCGCGAGCGCCGCGGGGTTGTTGTCGGCGCCCTCGGGCATCGCGGCGATCCCGGACAGCCTGCTGCCGTCCTTGTCGCGCCAGCGCGGGTAACTCTCCACCCAGTCAGGGGTGTTGGCGCCGAGCGCGGTGTGCCCGCCGAAGTTCCAGATGCTGCCGTACGTGTACGGGGTGTCGTTCCAGTCGCCCTCCCGGTCGGTCACCGTGGCGTACCGGTCGGAGAGCCCGTCGACGATGAGCATCCGGTCGCGGTCGACGGCGTCGAGGATCTCGCGGCGCGGATTGGTCTGCCAGCCGAGGATCGCCCACACGGCCTCGGGGTGGGCCGTGCGCAGGGCCGTCTCGACGGCGCGCGCGGCCTCGCCGACCGGTACGTCGCCGGGCCGGCCGCCCTCGTGCAGCAGGTCCATCTTGTACATGGAGGTGCCGCCGAGCCGTGCGTCGAGCCGGGCGTAGAACTCGGCGCCCACGTCGGCGAAGGCGCCGGTGCGGGGGTCGAGCCAGTCGGGGCGCTGGAACCCGCTCCAGGTGCCTTGCGGGACGACCTCCGCCCCTTCGACCCGTTCGGGGAAGCCGTCGGGCACGGTGCCGAACCAGCCCGGCAGCACCGGCGTCATGCCCAACTCCCGCACTCGGTCGGCGATTTTGCGCCCGAGATCGGCGCGCCGCTCCAGCAGGCGCCGGCTGACAGGGCCGCCGAACCCGGACATGTTCTGCAACAGCCACCACGGCTGGTGCGCCGGAGCCGGGATCCACGCCAGCAACTCGGCCTCGGAGTACCCGAACCGGCCGAACGTGTCGAAGTACGCGGCCTCCACGCCGGTCGTCACCAGCACCTCGTTGAAGCCGTGCAGCGCGAGCACGTCCAACTCCCGCTGCCAGGCGTCCCAGTCGCGGTAGGGGCCGGTGTAGCCGTCGTTGGTGTCGTTGAGGGCGAACCGGTGGGACACGTTCGCCGAGGCGGTCAACTCCGCCTTTGGAGCTGGTAGTTGCTTCGGGAGGTTCAGCTGCTCGCCGTTCCAGGTGACGGAGGCGTGCGCGACGTCGCGCAGGTAGCGGTGCAGGCCGGCGAGGAGGACCGCCGGGGTCGACCCCTCGACGACGATGTGTCCGCGGGAGCCGGAGACCCGGAACTGGTCGGCCGCGCCTCTGCCGCTCGTCTGGCGGAAGGTGACCTGGCCGTGATGGCGGGGCAGTAGCCGGCGCAGCGCCGCCTCGGCGGGCCCGGTGTCGAAGCCTCCGGTGCCCGCGCTGGCGGCGAAGGCGGCCGCGCCCGGTGTGGGCAGGGCGGTGGCACCCAGCACGATCGCCGTACTCGAAAGCAGCCGCCTGCGGCTCAGGCGGGGCCGGTTCGGCTGCTTCGGTGAGGGTCGGGTCACGAGGTCAACTCCCGAATGACGGCCGCGTGGGCCTGCTCGATATCGGTGACGTTCGTGCAAGAGCATGCTTGATCCGCCCCATGTTTGAGCGCGAAACGTCAATATGTCAACGAGAATGCACTCGACTGTCGCCCCGATCGGGCGCACCCGACGCCCGCGTCACGCCAGATCGTCGGCGCCGGCCCACGACATTCGCCGGACCACGACATTCGCTGGACCGATCGCAGGGCGGGGCCGCACGCTGATCTTGTGAGCGAGAATCCTGACGCCCCCCGTGACCCGCTGCCCTGGACCGCACGGCCCGGCGCCCGAGCCTGGCGCTGCGCGCCCGCACCCGCCGACGTGCGCGACTTCCACACCGCGCTGCCCGACTACGCACCGACTCCGCTGACGGAACTCCCGGAACTGGCGCATGAGTTGGGGGTCGGCCGGATCTTCGTCAAGGACGAGTCGAGCCGTCTCGGGCTGCCCGCCTTCAAGGCGCTGGGCGCGTCCTGGGCCGTCCACCGCGCGCTCGCCGGGGTGCGGGGCACCCTCACCCTCGTGACCGCCACCGACGGCAACCACGGCCGGGCCGTCGCCCGCACGGCCCGGCTGCTCGGGCACCGCGCCCACGTGCTCGTTCCGCGGGGCGTGCACCCGGAGGCCGTGGCGGCCATCGCCGCGGAAGGCGCGGAGGTGACCGAGGTGCAGGGGACGTTCGACGCGTCGGTGCGCCGCGCCGCCGAGGTGGCCGAGGCGCCGGACGCGGTCCTGGTGCAGGACACCGCGTGGCCCGGCTACGAGCGGATTCCGGGGTGGATCGTCGAGGGCTACTCCACGCTCTGCGCCGAGGTGGACGAACAGCTGGCGGACCGGGCGGGCGTCGAGGGACCGGACCTCGTCGTCGTGCCCGCGGGCGTCGGATCGCTGACCCAGGCCGTCGTGACCTACTACCGCAGCCGCCCCACGGGCCACGCCCCCGCGCTGCTCACCGTGGAGCCGGAGTCCGCGGCCTGCGTCCTCGAAAGCCTCACCCGCGGCGAACCCGTCAGCGTCACCACCGGCGACACCATCATGGCCGGCCTGAACTGCGGCACACCCTCCACGCTCGCCTGGCCGTACCTGTCCGCGGGCCTGGACGCGGCGGTCGCCGTCCGCGACACCGACAGCGCCCGCGCGGCCACCCGCCTCACGGACCTCGGTGTGTCCTCCGGCCCCTGCGGCGCCGCACCCCTCGCCGGCCTGCGCGCGGCACTCACCGGCACGGGCGCCGACGGACGGCGCGCGGCACTGGGCCTCGGCCCGGCATCGGTCGTCGTACTGCTGAGCACGGAGGGCAGTGCCGCGAACCCGCAGACGGGACGTACGTTGTAGGGGGCGGGCGTGCGCCTCCAGTGACGTACGCCCGTCGTGCGAGACACCGGACTTGAGTCACCACGTAAGGACACACGAGTCATGAGCACCACTCCCGAGGTCACCCTCAACAACGGCGTGACCATGCCGCAGCTCGGCTTCGGCGTTTTCCAGGTCCCCGACGACGAGGCGCACGCCGCGGTCACGAGCGCGCTGGAGGCCGGCTACCGCAGCATCGACACGGCGGCCCTGTACGGGAACGAGAAGGGCACCGGCAGCGCCATCGCCGACTCCGGCCTGGCCCGCGAGGACGTCTTCGTCACCACGAAGCTGTGGAACACCGAGCAGGGCCGGGACACGGCACTGCGCGCCTTCGACACCTCGCTGGACCTGCTCGGCATGGACTACGTCGACCTGTACCTGATCCACTGGCCGGTGCCGTCGCGCGACAAGTACGTCGAGACGTGGCAGGCGTTCGAGGAGATCCTCGCCAGTGGCCGGGCCCGCGCCATCGGTGTGTCCAACTTCCTGCCCGAGCACCTGGACCGGCTCGCCGCCGAGACCTCCGTCGTCCCGGCCCTCAACCAGATCGAGCTGCACCCGCGCCTCCAGCAGAGCGAGCTGCGCGCGTACGACGCGGATCACGGCATCGCGACGGAGGCCTGGTCCCCGCTGGGCCGCGGCAACGGCGTCCTGGACGACGAGATCGTCATCGCGCTCGCCCGCAAGTACGACCGCAGCCCCGCGCAGATCGTGCTGCGCTGGCACCTCCAGCTCGGCAACGTCGTCATCCCGAAGTCGGTGACCCCGTCCCGCATCCGGGAGAACATCGCTGTCTTCGACTTCGAGCTGGCCGCTGACGACATGGCCGCGCTCGCGGGCCTGGAGACCGGCGAGCGCGTGGGTCCCGACCCGGCCGTCCTCGGCTCCTGAGAGAGCGGGGCCCGGCGGGGCTCACCGGCCGAGCGGCCGGCCCTCCCACAACTGGAGCTCCCAGCCCTCCTCCGGCGAACCGGTGAGGGTGACGATGCCGGTGTTGGGCAGCGGGTGGGCGGCGACGAAGGCGACGTCCACGTTGCCCGCCCGCGCGGCCGTCCACGTCCGGATCACGGCGCCGTGGCTGACCATGGCCACGGTGTCCGCGCCCGCCCGGGCCGCCTCGGCGACCACATCGTCGAAGCGGCCGAGCGTCTCCTCGCCGGACTCGCCGCCGGGCATCCGGAGCGCGGTGTCGCCGGAGGACCAGGAGAACGCGGTGTTGAGGTACTTCTGGGCGGACTCGTCGTCGCCGCGCATCTCCAGGTCGCCGGCCGCGATCTCACGGATCCCGTCCCGGATCACGACGTCGAGGCCGGTCGCCCGGGACAGCGGCTCGGCGGTGAGCTGCGTACGGACGAGGGTGGAGGCGTACAGGGCGTCGATCCGCTCATCGGCCAGCGTCCCGGGCAGCGCCGCCGCCTGCTCAAGGCCGAGCGGCGTCAGGCCGGGGCCGGGCGCCGCGGAGTCCAGGAGCCGCTTGAGGTTGGACGGGGTCTGGCCGTGACGTATGAGCAGCAGACGCATGCGGGGGGAACCTCCACGAGACGAACGGAACACTTGTGTCCACTGTGACATCCGTGGGGGACATCGGTGGTCAGGCCAGCTTTTCCAGCAGCTCGGCCGCGAGCGGGGCGGCTGAGGCCGGGTTCTGCCCAGTGACCAGGTTGCGGTCGACGACCACGTGCGGTGCCCACGGCTCGCCGACCCGGACGTTCACACCGGCCTCGGTCAGCCGGTCCTGGAGCAGCCACTTCGCCTTGTCGGCGAAGCCGGCCTGGGCCTCCTCGACGTTGGTGAACGCGGCGACGTCGTAGCCTGCGAACGTGTTCCCGCCGTCGGCCTTCGTGGCCGCCAGCATCGCCGCGGGCGCGTGACAGACGACGCCGAGCGGCTTGCCGGACTCCAGGGCGCGGGTGAGGAGGCTGCCGGAGTCCGCGTTCACGGACAGGTCCTCCATCGGGCCGTGGCCGCCGGGGTAGAACACGGCGGCGTAGTCGTCCAGGTCCACCTCCTCCAGCTTGACGGGCGAGCGCAGCTCGGCGTTCGAGGACACGGCGGCGGCCATGCGGGCCGCGTTCTCCTGGCCGTCGTTGAACTCGGGCGCGAGGCTGCCCGCGTCGACGGTCGGGACGACGCCGCCCGGCGTCGCCACGACGATCTCGTGCCCCGCCGCCTTGAACGCGTCGTACGGGGCGATGGCCTCCTCGGCCCAGAAGCCGGTGGGGTGGTGGGTGCCGTCGGCCAGGGTCCAGTGGTCGGCGCCGGTCAGCACGAAAAGGATCTTCGACATGGGGTGCTCATCTCCGCGGGAATCGTCGGGAAACGTCGGGAAACGTCGGTCCGGTGATGTCTTGACGTCTACGAAGGTAGGCCCGCGGGCCGCGCCCGACCAACGGTGGGCTACCGTGCCCCGCGTGGCAGAGCGGATCCAGTCGGTGGAGCGGGCGGCGCTGGTCCTGCGGCTGCTCGCGTCCGGGCCCCGGCCGTTCGGGGTGACCGAGCTGGCCCGCGCGATGGGCCTGCCCCAGGAGTCCCTGCACGGAATCCTCGGCACCTTGGTCGCGGCGGGCCTGGTGGAACGGGACCCGGCCACCGGCAAGTACCGGATCGGGGCCTCGCTGCTCCACCTGAGCAACGGCGACCTCGACACGAACGAACTGCGCGCCCGCTCCCTCCACAGCGCCGACACCCTCGCCGCGCGCAGCGGCGAATCGGTCTGGATCGCCACCCCGCACGAGGGCGGAGCCCTCGTCGTCCACCACGTCTTCCGCCCCGACGACAGCGCCCAAGTCCTGCGCATGGGCACGTACTTGCCGCTGCACGCCTCGGCCGTCGGCAAGACACTGCTCGCCTTCGACCACGACCTGGACGTACCCGGGAAACTCCCCGCCTTCACCGACCGCAGCCTCACCGAACGCGCCGCCCTGGCCGCCGAGTTGTACGAGATACGCCGCCGGGGATGGGCCGCGTCCGTCGACGAACACGCGGACGGCAAGGCCGCCATCGGCGCCCCGCTCCGCGACGCGTCGGGCCGAACGGTCGGAGCCATCAGCATCGCGGGCCCCACCCACCGCCTGACCGAAGCCGGCCGCGCGCGGGCGGACCTCGCGGCGCAGGTCACGGATGCGGCCGGGGAGATCGGCAGAGCGCTGGCGCGCTGACCCGGCCAGCATCCCCACATCCCCACATCCCCACATCCCCACATCCCCACAGCCCTACGGCACGAGTACGATCCGGCCGAAGGCCTCACCGGAGTCCATCAACTGGTGCGCCCGCACGGCCTCGTCCAGGGGAAGCACCGCGTGCACCACCGGGTCCAGGGCGACCTCTCCCGCGAACAGCGCGGTGCGAACGGCGCGTTGGTCGGCCTCGGGCACGATGTCGGCGCTGAAGGTGGCGAACGACATCGACTTCCGGAACGCCGCCGTCATGTGTGCGGCGAGATCCGCGGGCGGCGGGCCCGCGACCATGCCGATCGCCACCAGGCGGCCGCCCGGGTTGAGCCGGTCGAGGAACGTGGGCATGTCGGGGCCGGCGATGATGTCGATGATGACGTCGTAGCCCTCGGGGGCGCCGTCGTCGGTGGAGGCGCCGGCGCGGTCCAGTACGTGGGTCGCGCCCAGCTCGCGCAGGCGTTCGCCGCGCTCGGCCGACGATGTCGTGACCGCCACCGCGTTCGCTCCGCCGCGTGCCGCGAGCTGCACCGTCGGGATCCCGAGACTGCCGGCCGCGCCGCGCACCAGCACGGACTCGCCGGGGGCGAAGTGGGCGTGGCGCAGGGCGAAGTGTGCGACCACGCCGGAGGTGCCGAGCGTCACCGCGTCGGCGGCGGACACGTCCGCGGGCAGGGGGAGGACCGCGTCCGCAGGGGCGGCGGCCTGCTCGACGTAGCCACCGCCCGTGCCGGTGAACGCCCATACGCGCCGGCCGACCCACGAGGCGTCCACGCCGGCGCCGACCGCGGTCACGGTGCCCGCCACCTCGCTGCCGGGCACATGGCCCTCCTGGAACAAGCCGTACGCGGCGAGCGCGCCGCTGCGGATCAGGGCGTCGACCCCGCCGACGCCGATCGCCTCGGTGGCGATCAGTACCTGCCCGGCGGCGGGGGCCGGGGCAGGGAGGTCGACGACCGCCATGCCCTCGGGGCGTCCGAATTCCTGGATCGCGATGGCCTTCACGGTGACTCCTCGGATGTCTCGGGGGTGAGGCTTCCGGACGTTAACGGACGCCCCCGTCCGTTTGAGTAAAGTGAGAGAGGTGACCGAACGTTTGCCTCAGACACTGCGCTCCGACGCCTTCGACAACCGCGAGCGCGTCCTCGACGCGGCCCGCGCCGTGTTCGCCTCCGACGGCCTGAACGCACCGATGCGGGAGATCGCCCGCCGCGCAGGAGTCGGCCCCGCCACCCTCTACCGCCGCTTCCCGACCAAGCAGGATCTCGTCACGGAGGCCTTCGCGGAGGAGATGCGGGTGTGCCGCAGGCTCGTGGACGAAGGGCTCGCCGACCCGGATCCATGGCACGGGTTCTGCCACGTGATCGAGGAGACCTGTGAGATGCACGCCGGTGACCGCGGCTTCACCGAGGCGTTCATGTCGGCCTTCCCCGAGGCCCTGGACTTCGCCGAGAACCGTGCGTACGCGCTGCGGGCCATCGCCGAGATCGCCCGCCGCGCCAAGGACGCAGGACACCTGCGCCCGGACTTTGTCCTGGACGACCTGATCCTGATGCTCATGGCCAACAGAGGCATCCAGGCCGATTCGAAGGCCGCCCGCGTCGCGGCTTCCCGTCGCTTCGCCGCCTTCGTGATCCAGGCCTTCTCGGCGTCCCCGGAGCGCGGCGAGCTGCCGCCGGTGGCGCGGTTGTCACCGCTGCTGTCGGTGTAGGCGGCCGACGGTCCGGTCAGCCCGCGGGCCGCGCGAACTCGGGCTGGTCGAGGAAGCGCAGCCAACTGCCGTCCGGCTGGCGGCGGACGACCTGGGCGCGGGCCCCGGTGCCGTCCTTCGGTGGCGTCGACGTCAGGGCGATGTCACCGCTGACGAGCGTCGGCAGCGGCTGTTCCGGTTCGAAGCGGGGGCGGTTCGCCAGCACCTTCTCCCACAGCTCGCGGATCGCCTCCCGCCCCACCGTCTCCTGGCCGGGCGGGTAGGCCATCACGGCGTCCTCTTCGTAGAGCGCGGCGACGCCCGCCGCGTCGCCCGCGTTGGAGCGCTCGACGAACAGGCGGGTGATGTCCTCGGGGCGCATGGCCTTCTCGTACTCGGGCTCCGGCATGGGTTCCTCCTGGGTCGCTGTCGTGATTCCAGCGTCGCCGTCCGCCGGGCAGAAGTCCAACAGATGGTTTCGCTAGAAACTAGAATCAGGGCTCATGGAAGGAGGTGTCATGGACCTGAGGCAGCTCGCATACTTCGTCGCGGTCGCCGAGGAGCAGAACTTCACGCGCGCCGCCGAGCGGGTGCACATCAGCCAGTCCGGCGTCAGCGCGCAGATCCGGCAGCTGGAGCGTGAGCTCGGCGCGGAGCTGTTCGACCGCACGTCCCGCACGGTCACGCTCACCGTCGCGGGCAAGGCCGCGCTCGAACACGCCCGCGCCACCCTCGCCGCGGCCGGGACGATCGGCCGGGCGGTGGCCGAGGTGTCCGAACTGATCAGGGGGCGGCTCACCGTCGGCATGGTCATCGGCTGCACCGTCACCCCGCTGTTCGACGCCCTCGCCGCGTTCCACGACGTACACCCGGGCGTCGAGCTCTCACTGCTTGAGGACGGCTCCGACCGGCTCGTCGACGGGGTGCGTTCGGGAGACATCGACCTGGCGCTCATCGGTGCCGCGCACGCCACCCCCGACGGCCTCGACGCCCTGACCATCGTCGACGAGCGGCTCGTCGTGGCGGTCCCGGCCGGGCACCCGTTGGCGACACGGCGGCGCGTCGAGCTCAGTGACCTGATGGCCCACCCGATCGTCTGCATGCCGCCCGGCACCGGCCTGCGCACGGTCTTCGACCGGGCCTGCGCCGCGCAGGGGCTGCACCCCACGATCGCGCTGCAGGCCAGCGCCGCGGACTCCATCGCGGCGCTGGCCGACCGCGGCCTCGGCGTCGCCGTCCTGAGCGAGTCGATGGCCGCGAGCTACCGGGACAGGCTCACCGCCCGCACCATCGATGACGTCGACACACCGGCACTGCTCGCCCTGGTCTGGAAGCGGGCGCACAACCCGGCGCTGCGCGAGCTGCTTGAGCACGCTCGGCGGGCGTTCGCACGACCGTGACGCCCCGCCCGCCCGCGCGTCACAGCTCGCCGTACTCGCCGACCCGCTTCCCCGCGACCCACGTCTGGAGCACCTTCGTCTGCCACACCGCCCGGCCGGACGGCAGGTCGAACGGGTCGGTGTCGGTGAGGATGAAGTCGCCCCACTTGCCCGGCTCCAGCGTGCCGAGGACGTGTTCCTGGTGCGCGGCGTGCGCGGGTTCGAGCGTGAACGAGCGCAGCGCCTCCACCGGCGTCATCGCCTGCTCCGGGTGCCAGCCCCCGCCCGGCTTCCCGTCCCGGTCGGTGCGGGTGACGGCGGCGTGCAGCCCGTCGAAGGGGTTCTCGAACGACACGGGGAAGTCCGAACCGGACGGCAGGTGTGTGCCCTGGTCCATCAACGTGCGCCAGGCGTACGCGCCCTTGATGCGCTCGGACCCGATCCGGTCCTCGGCCATGTTCATGTCGTCGGTGGCGTGCACCGGCTGCATCGACGCGATGATCCCGAGCTTGCGCAGCCGCGGGATGTCCTCGGGCGAGAGCACCTGTACGTGCTCGATACGGTGCCGCATCCCGGCGTCACCCACGCGCCGGAACGTCTGCTCGTACGCGTCCAGGACGACGCGGTTGCCGCGGTCGCCGATGGCGTGCACCGCCGACTGGTAGCCGCCGCGCACCACTTGCTCGACGCGGCGCCGCAACTCCTCCGGCTCCACCTGGAGCAGCCCGCTGGTGTCCGGATCGTCGGCGTACGGCTCCAGGAGCGCGGCGCCGTGGCTGCCGAGCGCGCCGTCGATGTACTGCTTGACGGTGCGGATGCGGACCATGTCATCGGCGTAGGAGTCGGTGCGGGCGTCCGCGCCGATGTCGGTGAACGCCTTGTAGGACAGGAAGGCGTTCACGCGGATCGTCAGTGCGCCCTCGTCGGCGAGTTGACGCAGCACGACGACGCCGCTCGCGTCCGTTCCGGCCTCCGACACGGACGTCATGCCGACGCTGCCGAGCTGCTTCTGCGCGGCGAGCGCACGGGCCCGCACATCCTCCAGGGTGGGCTCGGGCAGCTTGTCCTCCACCAGCGACTGCGCGGCGTCGATGAGGACTCCGGTCGGGTTGCCCGCGCCGTCGCGCACGATGCGGCCGCCGTCGGGGTCCGGGGTGTCCGCGGTGATGCCGACGGCCTTCAGCGCCGCCGAGTTGGCGACACCGGCATGCCCGTCCACCCGCCCGAGCCACACCGGCCGGTCATCGACGACCGCGTCGACATCGGCGGCGTTGGGCAGCCGGCCGAGCCCCCACACGACCTCGTTCCAGCCGCGGCCGAGGATCCACGCGTCGTCGGGGTGCGCGGTGTCGTACGCGGCGAGCCGGTCCATCGCCTCCTTCAGGGAACGGGTCCCGACGAGGTTCAGCTCGACGGCGAGGGCGCCCAGCCCCCACAAGTGCCCGTGCGCGTCGTGCAGTCCGGGCAGCAGCACACGGCCCCGGCCGTCGAGGCGGCGTATGCCCTTGGGGGCCGCGCCGATGTCGAGCGCGGCGACACGCCCCTCGGGGGTGAGCAGCATCCGGGAGAATCTGCGCAGCTTGCCGCGCGAGAGCGTGTAGCCGCGCACGTTGTCGACGAGCAGAGGACCCGGCCTTGCGTCCTTCGCAGGCCGGGAAGCGGCGGCGGCGGTCCCGGTGAACGCGCCGGACACGGCCACCGCGGCGGCCCCGGCGCCGGCCAGCTGGAGGAACTGCGCGCGGCTCATACGCGGCGTGCGCGGCGTGGGACAGCAGGACTCACACATTCGATGTCTCCCTACAAAAAGGTTTGCGGCCGGGGGAGTTGGCCACAAGATGATCGAATCGGATCACTGACCGAAGCTAAGCAGTCACCGCCTGCCGGTCAAGATCCCCTACGCTCCCGATCGGGACCCGGTTCACCAGGGCCGGATCGGGCGCACCCCGACACGGCTGCCGTCCTCGGCCAGCAGATGGCCCATGCGCTTGACCGTGTGCAGGCCGACGATGCGGTCGGTGACCTCCAGCGTCGGCAGGCGAGCGCACAGGGCGGTCTCGCGGCGTTGGATGTCGCCGAGGTCGCGGACCCACAAGGTGGCGAAGATGTTCGTCCGGCCGGTGACCGCTGCGACGAGGCGGCACTCCGGCAGCGCGGCGAACGCGCGGTGGACGGCGGCGATGTCACGGGCCGGGACACTGCCGAGCAGTGACACCGGGAGCGGGCGTCCCGCGAGCGCGTCCGCCATGTCGCAGCGGAAGGTGAGGACCCCCGAGTAGGTGAGCCGGTGCAGGCGGCGGCGGACGGTGGCGGGACTGGTGCCGGTGTGTGCGGCGAGCTCCGCGAGACCGAGGCGCCCTTCGCCGACCAGGGCGTCGAGCAACCCCCGGTCCACCGCGTCGAGTTCGACCGTCGCGGCCGCGGGCTCGGACGAGCGCGCACCCGCCCGGCCCAGCGCGCTGAGCTGCGCCGGGTCCAGGGAACGGAGCCGCCAGCGGCTGCCCTCCACGTAGAGGGACGTGGCGAAGAGGCAGTCGACGGCGATGACACCGGGCAGCGGTTCGAGGTGTGTCGTCACGAACCGGGTGAGCGCGGGCAGGTCCGGGGCGAGGACGTCGATGAGCAGGTCGGCACTGCCGGGTCCCGTGAGTTCGATGGTCACCGCCTCGGCCCGCTCGCACAGCTCTTGAGCGAGACGTGCGCGGGTGCCGGGCCGGCAGCGCACCAGGACGAACGCCGTGCACCGCGTGCGGGAGAACTCCCGTCCCGGCGCCGCGTACACCCAGGCGAGTCCCTTTTCGGTCAGCCGCTCCCAGCGGCGGGCGAGGGTGCTCGCGGTGACGCCCAGCGGCGGCGCGAGTTCGGTCCAGGAGGCGCGAGGGCGCAGCTGGAGAGCGTTGACGAGTGCGAGGTCCAGCTCGCTCACCGTGACCGTTTCTCGCATATGGCATCCACTCATTGCTCGTTTCCGACGAATCCGCGGACCGCCACGACCGCAGCCAGCACAGTAGCCACCGCATTCGATTCCGGCCAGAAGGGACGTCCCCGGTGGGCGCAGACATGGGCACAGGTGGATCGGCGGTGGGCACAGGCCGCGGCATGCTCGGCGCGATGGCGGTCGTCGTCGTGTTCAGCGGCGTCGTACAGGGCTATCTCACCCCGCTGCTCCCGGAGTTGGGCCAGCGGCTCGGCATCGACGGAGTGGCCCAGAACAATCTCTATCTGCTGTCGCAGTGCGCGTTCGCCGTGCTCACACCACTGCTCTCGCGCCTCGGCGATCTGTACGGTCACCGTCGGCTGCTGCGGGTGACGCTCACGATGGTCGCCGCCGGCTCGCTGCTGATGGCGGTGTGGCCGACCGTGGTGACACTCGCCGTCGGGATGGTCCTGCAAGGCGCGGTCGTCGGGTTCTTCCCGCTGCTCGCCGGAATTCTGCGCTCCCGCGCCCCCGAACGCGGCCGCACCGGGATGTCACTCCTGGTCGGCGCCCTGCTCATCGCCGTCGGTGTGGGCGGCCTCGTGGCGGGTGTCCTCAGCGAGCGGCACGCCGAGGCCGGGCTCTGGGCGGCGGTGCCGGTGGCGGTGCTCGCCCTGGCCGCGGGCCTGGTACTGCCGGACAGCGAAGGCGAGTTCGGCGGCCGGTTCCACTACGGCGCCGCGGCGCTGCTGACCATCGGCCTCGTCGCGCTGGTCCTGGTGCTCGCGCAGGGCGGTACGTGGGGGTGGACCTCGGCGCGCTCCCTGGGCACGGGCGCCCTCGCGGTGGTGGTGTTCTTCGCCTGGGTGACCGTGGAGCGCCGCGCGGCGCAACCCTTGGTCAGTGTCCGCATGCTCCGGGACAGGCGGCTCGCGGCGGTCAGCGCGCACACCTTCTGCGCCGCCTTCGGCACGATCGGGTTCCTCGGCGCCAACGCCCTGTTCCTCGGGGCCGAACCGGCCGCCGTCGGCTACGGAATGGGGCTCGGCCCGCAGTCCATCGCGACGGTGTCCCTGGCCATGGTGGTGTGCGGCTTCGCCGGCTCCACGGCCACACCGCGCCTGGCCCGCCGCATCGGCGACCGCGCCGTCCTGGTCACCGGCGGAGCCCTCATCGCGCTCGGCTTCCTCGGCATGATCCTCTTCCACGCCACACTCCCGCAGTACGTCGCGTCGGCGCTGGTCGTCGGCCTGGCCACCGGTGTCTTCGAGTCGATCACGCGGACCCTGTCGGCGGAGATCGTGCCCGAGCGGCAGACCGCGCTGGCCGTGGGAATCAACGAACTCGCGCTGTCGCTGGGCTCGGCGATCGGCGCCGCCGTGATCGGCGGCCTCTTCTCCGCACACCGACTCGGCGGCCACATCGCGCTCACCGGCTACCTGTGGAGCTGGGGCGCCTGCGCCGCGGTCGCGCTCATCGGCGGGGCCCTCGCGCTGCTGTACGCGGGCGGGACCACGGCCGATCCCGCCGCACACACCACCGCGAAGGAGGCCCTCGCGTGATGTCATCGGATGCCCTGCGCGACGAGGTGACCCGGGCGGTCCAGGCCTGGCGCGAGCAGCTCATCGTGCTCAGCCACAGCCTGCACGCCGAACCCGAGACCGCCCTTGAGGAACACCGCTCGGCCACGAAGATCGCGGAGCTGCTCGACGCCGCCGGTTTCACGGTCACCCGCCCCCTCGACTCGCTGCCCACCGCGCTCGACGCGACCTACGGCAGCGGCGAGCTGGTGCTCGCCTTCTGCGCCGAGTACGACGCGCTGCCCGGCGTCGGCCACGCCTGCGGGCACAACGTGAACGGCGCGGCGGCGGTCGGCGCGGCGCTCGGCCTCGCCGCCGTCGCGGACCGGATCGGCGTCACCGTACGGCTCATCGGCACGCCGGCCGAGGAGGACATCGGCGGCAAGGTGCTGCTCATCGAGGCAGGCGTCTTCGACGACGTGGCCGCGGCACTGATGGCGCACGCCGCACCGGAGGACACCGTCGGGGCCTCCTCCCTCGCGATCGGCGCCTGGGACATCACCTACCGGGGCCGGCCGGCACACGCCGCCCTCGCACCGTGGGAGGGCGTGAACGCGCTCGACGCGCTGACCGTCGCCCAGACCGCGATCGGCGTACTGCGCCAGCAACTGCCACCGGGCTCCCTGGTCCACGGCATCGTCACCGACGGGGGCCGGGCGCCGAACGTCATCCCCGACACCGCCGCCGCCCGCTACGAGGTACGGGCTCCCACCGTCGAACAGCTCACGGCGGTCCAACGCCGGGTCCGCGCCTGCTTCGAGGCGGGCGCCCTCGCGACCGGAGCCCACCTCGAACTCGTCCCGCACGGACGGGACTTCGCGGATCTGCGCCAGGACCCGTTCCTGACCGAGGCCTACGTGGCCGCCGCCCGCTCCCTCGGCCGCACCCCGCTGCCCCGGCACGGCGCCACCACCGCCTCCACCGACATGGGCAACGTGTCCCGCCTCCTTCCCGCGATCCACCCCACCATCGGCTACGACACCGCGGGCGCGAGCCAGCACACCGTCGAGTTCGCGGCGCACGGCACCACGCCCGGCGCGGACCGCGCGGTGGCCGACGGGGCGTCGGCGCTCGCCCTCGCCGCGGCGGCCGCGGCGACGGACACGGAGCAGCGCGGCCGGCTGCTGAGCGGCGTCGAGGGCCGTCGTGCCCAGCGGCAGGAGGCCGCCGGCTCCGCCTGAGCGGGCCGACGACCGCCCACAAGCCGCGCTCGAATGCCGTCCGGCATTCGAGCGCGGCTTGACGAAACGGCCCCATGGACGGCTCAATTGGTCCATGACTGCCCTGCGCTTGGTCTCGCGTGACTACATCGACTTCGGTCGGGTGTGCTCCGCGGCGTGTTGCGCCTAAAGCGGCAGCGGGCCCTCTGACCGGCCCTTTTTCCTCTCGGTGACTTCGGTTGCTTCGGCTGCCTTGGTGACTTCCCCGGCGGTTCCTTCCGCGACCCGCCCGGCCCGAGATCTGACGCTTCCCGCGCGCTGCCACTACCCCGCATCCCACGACGCCCCGCGTCGTCACGCCCGTAACGACCCGTCCCTGTGACGCGTCGTCAACTCCGCCTGCGCGCAAGGCTGTTCCGGCATGCCCGCGGGCGGATCTCGCCGCCTCCGAAAGGCCCACCCCATGCCCGTGGAATTCCTCGGCATCGCCGCCACCAACGACGGCTCCGAAACCACTCCCCGCTCCGGCGCCGCCTTCGACAAGGAGTACACACTCCGTCTCGCCCGCGCCCATGAGGACCACGACTGGGACCGGGTGCTGTTCGCGTACGGCTCCGGATCGCCGGACCCGGCGCCGGCCGCCGCCTACATCGCGAGCCACCTCGACCGCCTGCGGATCCTGCTCGCCCACCGGCCCAACGTCTCGTACCCCACCTTCGCCGCCAAGACCTTCGCCACCCTCGACCAGATCAGCGACGGCCGGCTCACCGTCCACTTCATCACTGGCGGCAACGACCACGAACAGGGCCGCGAGGGCGACACACTCACCAAGGACGAGCGCTACAGCCGCACCCGCGAGTACATCCAGCTCGTCAAGAAGATCTGGACCACCCACGAACCCTTCGACCACGAGGGCGAGCACTACCGCTTCCACGACTTCGTCAGCGATGTCTTCCCCGTCCAACAGCCGCGCCCCGGCGTCTCGTTCGGAGGTTCATCGGCCGCCGCGTACGCGGCCGGGGGCGCGGAAGCCGACATCTACTGCCTGTGGGGCGAGCCGCTGGCGAAGACCGCCGAGCAGATCGAGACGGTGAAGGCCGCCGCGAAGGCCGCGGGACGCACCGACACCCCGCGCATCCAGGTCGCCTTCCGCCCGATCATCGCGCCGACCGAGGAACTGGCCTGGGAGAAGGCGCACCGCACGGTCGGCGCGATCAAGGCCCGCAAGGAGCGGGGCGAGCGCATCGGCAAGCGCCACCACGGACAGTCCGAGCCCCAGGCTGCAACTCCTCAAAACGTCGGCTCCCAGCGGCTCATCGCCATCGCCGAGGCGGGGGAGCGCTACGACCGCGCCCTGTGGACCCCGACCGCCGCCGCGACCGGCGGCGCGGGCAACTCCAACGCCCTCGTCGGCACCCCGGAGACCGTGGCCCAGGCGCTCCTCGACTATTACGACCTCGGCGTCGACGTCCTCTCCGCGCGCGGCTACGACCTGCTGGACGACGCGATCGACTTCGGCCGGTACGTGATCCCGATCGTGCGCGAGGAGGTCGCCAAGCGCGACGCCGAGCGCGCGGCCCGCGGGACCGAGGCGCCGGCGGCGGTGGGCGCATGACCTCCCTGGCCCAACCACCGGCCCCATCAGAAGACTTGACGGTCATTCATGTCCCCGTGTCCGACCCTCGGGTCCAGCCCCTGCTGCGCGAGCTCGGCGACGAGTACTCGACCCGGTACGGCAAGGACGCCCACGCCGAGATCGCCCGCTACCCCGACGAGGAGTTCACGCCCGCCCGCGGCGGGCTGCTGCTCCTCATCCTGGAGAACGGTGAACCCGTCGCGGGCGGCGCCTTCCGCCGCTACGACGCCGACACCGCCGAACTGAAGCGGATCTGGACCCACTCCGCCCACCGGCGGCGCGGGCTCGCCCGCCGCGTGGTCGACGAGCTGGAGCGCGAGGCGGGCGAGCACGGCTACCGCCGGGTCTACCTCACCACGGGCCCGCGCCAGCCCGAGGCCCGCGGCCTCTACCTGGCCACCGGATACACACCGCTCTTCGACAGCGAGGCCGACCCCGAGTCTATCGGCCCGCTGCCGTTCGAGAAGCACCTCCCCGGCGCAGCGCCCCCCGCGCAGCCGGACGACCCGGCCTCGCTCACAGTCGTCCCCATCCGCCACTACGCCCGCTGGGTGGCGGCCGCCGCCGTGCTCGTCATCGTCGCCCAGTTCGCACACGGCCTGCTGACCAACCCCGTTTGGGAATGGAACGTCTTCCGCGACTACGTCCTGTCCGAGACGATCGTGCAGGCCGTCTGGGTGACACTCCAACTCACCGCCTACGCGACGGTATTGGGTTTTCTCCTCGGTACCGTCCTGGCCTTCATGCGGCTCTCGCAGAGCCCGGTGCTACAGACCGTGGCCTGGACGTACATCTGGATATTCCGGTCCATCCCGATGATCGTCCAGCTCGTCTTCTGGTTCAATCTCAGCGCGCTCTACAAGGAGTTGGGACTCGGCATCCCCTTCGGCCCGGTGTTCTGGTCCGTCGACAGCAACAGCCTCATCGGCACCATCGGCGCCGCCATCATCGGACTCACCCTGCACCAGGCCGCGTACGCCGCGGAGATCGTCCGCGGTGGTGTCATCTCCGTCGACCGGGGCCAGCTGGAGGCCGCCGCCGCCCTCGGCATCCCCCGCCTGCGGCAGGTGCGCCGGATCGTACTGCCGCAGGCCATGCGCGCCATCCTCCCCACGGCGGGCAACGAAGTCATCGGCCTGCTCAAGGGCACCTCTGTGGTGTACGTGATGTCCATCGGCGAGCTCTTCTACCAGGCCCAGGTCATCTACGGCCGCAACGGCCGGGTGATCCCGCTGCTCCTCGTCGCCACCGCCTGGTACGTGGTCCTGACCTCGCTCCTCTCCATCGCCCAGCACTACGTGGAACGCCGGTACGCCCGGGGCGCCGCCCCGAAGCCCCTGCGAGTGCGAACCCTCCGAGTCCGAGCCCTGGGAGGCCGACGATGAGCAAGCCCATGGTGGACATCCAGGCCGTCCACAAGAGTTTCGGCGCGCTGGAGGTGCTGCGCGGCGTCGACCTGCGCGTGCACGCCGGAGAGGTCACCGTGATCCTCGGCCCGTCAGGATCGGGGAAGTCCACGCTGCTGCGCACCATCAACCACCTGGAGAAGGTGAACAGCGGCTGGATCAGCATCGACGGTGAACTCATCGGCTACCGCCGCGCCGGAAACAAGCTGCACGAGCTGCGGGAGAAGGACGTCCTGAAGCAGCGCACCCACATCGGCTTCGTCTTCCAGGACTTCAACCTCTTCCCGCACCTGACCGTGCTCGACAACCTGATCGAGGCCCCCGTCTCCGCCCTGCGCCGTCCGCGCAAGGCGGCGGAGGACGCCGCACGGGCTCTCCTTGAGCGCGTGGGGCTCGGCGACCGGGCCGACTCCTACCCGCGCCAGCTCTCCGGGGGCCAGCAGCAGCGCGTCGCCATCGCCCGCGCGCTCGCCCTCGAACCCAAGGTGCTGCTCTTCGACGAGCCCACCTCCGCGCTCGACCCGGAACTGGTGGGTGAAGTCCTCGATGTCATCAAGGACTTGGCGAGCACCGGCACCACCATGATCGTCGTCACCCACGAGATCGGCTTCGCCCGCGAGGTCGCCGACACCGTGGTGTTCATGGACGGCGGCGTCGTCGTGGAGCAGGGGACACCCGCGGCCGTCCTCGACGCGCCGAGCCACGAACGCACCCGCGCCTTCCTCTCCAAGGTCCTGTGACCCACCCCGCCGCCGTTCCGCACACAAGGAGAACCACCACCGTGACCACCAGCCTCGTCCGGCGCCGCACCACCACCACGGCCGCGCTCTCGGTCGCCGCCTCCTTCCTCCTCGCCGCCTGCAGCAACCCCTCCGACGGCGGCACGACCGAGGTGGCAGGCAAGTCCGGGACCAAGACGAAGATCAACATCAGCCCCGAGCGGCACCGCGTCACCACCGGCAAGGTCGACTCGATAGCCGACGAGGTGCCCGCGAAGATCCGTAAGAGAGGCACCCTGGAGGTCATCGGCTCCTCCAGCTCCGCCGCGCCGCTCGGCTTCCACGCCACCGACAACAAGACCGTCATCGGCGTCGAGCCCGACCTCGCCCACCTCGTCGCCGACGTCCTCGGTCTCAAGGTGCACCGCACCACGGCCTCCTGGGAGAACATCTTCGTCGGCCTCGACAGCGGCAAGTACGACGTGGGCCTGAGCAACATCACCGTCACCGAGGAGCGCAAGGAGAAGTACGACTTCGCCACCTACCGAAAGGACAACCTGGGCTTCGAGGCGAAGAAGGGCAGCGGTCTGAAGGTCGCCGGGCCGAAGGACGTGGCGGGGAAGACGGTCGCCGTGGGCAGCGGCACCAATCAGGAGAAGCTGCTCATCGAGTGGAGCAAGGCGAACGTGAAGGCCGGCCGGAAGCCGGTCGACATCAAGTACTACCAGAACGACAGCGACACCTATCTCGCCCTCCAGTCCGGCCGCATCGACATCTACCTCGGCCCCAACCCGACCGCCGCGTACCACGCGGCCAGCACCGGGAAGACCGAGGTCATCGGCACGTACTCCGGTGCGGGCGCCGAACTCCAGGGCCTCATCGCCGCCACCACCAAGAAGGACAGCGGGCTCGTGAAGCCGCTCGCCGACGCGCTCGACCATGTCATCGACGACGGCAGCTACGCGAAGGTCCTGAAGCGCTGGGGGCTGTCCGACGAGGCCGTGACCACGTCGAGGATCAACCCGCCCGGACTGCCCAAGACCGCCAAGTAGTCACTCCCGTAGGCCCCTCTGTCGGCTGTTCCAGAAAGGCACCTCCGTGTCTCCCTCTCCCTCCCTGCACCTCGCCGTCGCCCTCGACGGCACCGGATGGCACCCCGCCTCCTGGCGCGAGCACGTGTCCCGCCCCCGCGATGTGTTCACCGCCGCCTACTGGGCGGAACTCGTCGCCGAGGCCGAGCGCGGCCTGCTCGACTTCGTCACCATCGAGGACGGGCTCGGCCCGCAGTCCGCCCACTTCCTCGAACCGGACGAGCGCACCGACCAGGTCCGCGGCCGCCTCGACGCCGTACTGATCGCCTCGCGCATCGCCCCGCTGACCCGGCACATCGGCCTCGTCCCGACCGCCGTGGTCACGCACACCGAACCGTTCCACCTCTCCAAGGCCATCGCCACCCTCGACTACGTCAGCGAGGGCCGCGCGGGAATCCGCGTGCAGGTCACCGCCCGACCGAACGAGGCCGCCCACTTCGGCCGCCGCACCATCGACCGCATCGAGGCCTACGACAGCCCGGAAGCAAGGGAGTTGGTGACCGAACTCTTCGACGAGGCCGCCGACTACGTCGAGGTCGTGCGACGACTCTGGGACAGCTGGGAGGACGGCGCCGAGATCCGGGACGCCGCGACGGGCCGCTTCATCGACCGGGACAAGCTGCACTACATCGACTTCCAGGGCAGCCACTTCAGCGTCCGCGGCCCCTCCATCACACCCCGCCCGCCACAGGGCCAGCCGCTCGTCACCGCCCTCGCCCATGACACCGTCCCGTACCGCCTGGTGGGCCGAGCCACCGACGTCGGCTACGTCACCCCGCACGACGCCGAGCAGGCCCGCGCCATCGTGGGCCGGATCCGCGCCGAGCAGGAGGCGGCCGGGAGGTCCGGGGAGCCCCTGCATGTCTTCGGGGACCTGATGGTGTTCCTCGACGACGACCCCGCCGCCGCGACGGCCCGCCGGGACCGGCTCGACGCGCTCGCCGGATCGCCGTACGAGAGCGACGCCCGGATCTTCGCCGGCACCCCCGCCCAACTCGCCGACCTCCTTCAGGAGTTGCAGGGCGCCGGACTCACGGGATTCCGGCTGCGGCCCGCCGTCGTCGGACACGACCTCCCGGCGATCACCCAGGCCCTCGTCCCCGAACTCCAGCGCCGTGGCGTCTTCCGCCGCGCGTACGAGGCCGACACCTTGCGCGGGCTCCTCGGCCTCGACCGCCCCGCCAACCGCTACGCCGCCGCCTGAGCCGGAGGGAACAGTCATGACCAAGCCACTGAAGCAGATCCACCTGGCCGCCCATTTCCCCGGCGTCAACAACACCACCGTGTGGAGCGACCCGCGGGCCGGAAGCCACATCGAGTTCAGCTCCTTCGCCCACTTCGCGCAGACCGCCGAACGCGCCAAGTTCGACTTCCTGTTCCTCGCCGAGGGACTGCGACTGCGTGAACAGGGCGGCGAGATCTACGACTTGGACGTCGTCGGCCGCCCCGACACCTTCACCGTCCTCGCCGCGCTCGCCGCCGTCACCGAACGCATCGGACTCACCGGCACCATCAACTCCACCTTCAACGAGCCCTACGAAGTGGCCCGCCAGTTCGCGAGCCTCGACCACCTCTCCGGCGGCCGCTCCGCCTGGAACGTCGTCACCTCCTGGGACGCCTTCACCGGCGAGAACTTCCGCCGCGGCGGCTTCCTCCCGCAACGCGAACGCTACTCACGCGCAAGGGAGTTCCTCGCCACCGCCAACGAACTCTTCGACTCCTGGCACCACGACGAAATCCTCGCCGACCAGGACACCGGAGCCTTCCTGCACGACGCGAAGGCCGGCTCCTTCGCGCACACCGGAGCACACTTCGACATCCACGGCCGGTTCAACGTCCCGCGCTCCCCGCAGGGCCGCCCGGTCGTCTTCCAGGCCGGTGACTCCGACGAGGGCCGCGAGTTCGCCGCCGCCGAGTCCGACGCCATCTTCAGCCGGCACGGCACCCTCGACGCGGGCCGGGAGTTCTACGCGGACGTGAAGTCCGGCGCGGCCAAGCACGGCCGCCGCGCCGACCAGCTGCTCATCCTGCCCGCCGCCACCTTCGCCCTCGCCGACACCGACGCGGACGCCGAGGAACTCGCCCGCGAGGTGCGCCGCCACCAGGTCAGCGGGGCCACCGCCCTGAAGCACCTGGAATTCGTCTGGAACCGGGACCTGTCCTCGTACGACCCGGAGGGCCCGCTGCCCGACATCGACCCGGACGTCGGCGACACCCACATCGCCGAGGGCCGCGCCCAGGTCCGCATGTACCGGGACCCGCTGGCCACCGCCCGCGAGTGGCGCGAACTCGCCGCCGCCAACAAGTGGTCCATCCGCGACCTCGTCATCCACACCGGCAACCGGCAGAACTTCGTCGGCTCCCCGGCCACCATCGCCAAGGCCATCAACGAGTACGTCCAGGCCGACGCCGCCGACGGCTTCATCCTCGTCCCGCACCTCACCCCGGGCGGCCTGGACGAGTTCGCCGACAAGGTGGTCCCACTCCTCCAGGAACAGGGCGTCTTCCGTACGGAGTACGAGGGCACGACCCTGCGCGACCACCTCGGCCTCGCCCACCCCGACGACGTCCCCGCGACCACCGAGGAGTTCTCCCGTGTCTGACATCCCCCTCGCCGTCCTCGACCTGGTCCCGGTCCCGTCCGGCTCGACCGCGGGCGACGCCCTGCGCAACTCCATCGACCTCGCCCAGCACGCGGAGCGGCTCGGCTACGCCCGCTACTGGTTCGCCGAACACCACCTCAACCCTGGTGTCGCCGGCACCTCACCCGCCGTCGTCCTCGCCCTGACCGCGTCCGCCACCGAGAGCATCAGGCTCGGCTCCGGCGCCGTACAGCTCGGACACCGCACCGCGCTGTCCACCGTGGAGGAGTTCGGGCTGCTCGACGCCCTGCACCCCGGACGCATCGACCTGGGGCTCGGCCGCTCGGGCGGCCGCCCGCCCGCGCAGCCCGCGTCACCGCGGCCGACCGCGACTCCCGTCGTCGACGGCGCCGCCCCCAACGGCCTCGTCATCCCGCCCCGCTTCTCCTTCGAGCATCTCCTCGGCTCGCCCCGCGTCGCGTTGCAGCGCAAGCTGCTCCAGCAGCCGGGCGCACAGGCCCAGGACTACGCCGAGCAGATCGACGACATCCTCGCCCTGTTCGCCGGCGCCTACATGTCCCCGGACGGCGTCGAGGCACACGTCGTACCGGGGGAGGGCGCCGATGTCGACGTGTGGATCCTGGGCAGCAGCGGCGGCGAGAGCGCCGAGGTGGCGGGCGCGCGCGGACTGCCGTTCGCCGCGAACTACCACGTCAGCCCGGCCACGGTCCTTGAGGCGGTGGAGGGCTACCGGTCGTTCTTCAAGCCGTCCGACACCCTCGACAAGCCGTACGTCAGTGTCTCCGCCGACGCCGTCGTCGCCGAGGACGACGCGACCGCCCGCGAACTCGCCACCGGCTACGGCCTGTGGGTGCGCAGCATCCGCAACGCCGAGGGCGCCATCGACTTCCCGACGCCGGAGGAAGCCCGCAAGTACGCGTGGAGCGACGCGGACCGGGCGCTCGTGCAGGACCGACTCGACACCCAGTTCGTCGGCTCGCCGAGCACCGTGGCCCACCGCCTCGCCCAGCTCCAGGAGGCCACCGGCGCCGACGAGCTGCTCATCACGACCATCACCCACGACCACGCCGACCGGGTCCGCTCCTACGAGCTGCTGGCCGAGGAGTGGAAGCGCTCTTGACGCGAAGTCCCCACGGCCACACACTCCTCTAAGGGAATCCTAGTGAAACGGTAGGAAATGATGGGCGGTGCGGCGCGGGACACCGGCAGCCCGGCTGTCCGCGCCGCCGTCGGGGCGCTGCCCCGGCTCACGTCCCGCCGTCACATCGACCTCGCACGGGTCTGCAGCGCGGCGAGTTCTCCCCACGGCGGCAACCAACTCGCCGCCCACGCCTGACACTTCCGTACGGCGCCCCGTACGCCCGTGATCGAGCACCCCCGAGGGAGACGCATGTCCGCACCGGCCCCGTCCGCCGTGCCCACCTTCCGGAGCAGGATCGGCTGCGACGCGCGCAGCGGCTACTACGCCGCCCCGCACCGCTACCGCCTCCACCTGTCACCCGCCTGCCCGCACTGTCTGCAGATCTCCGTCACCCACAGCCTGCTCGACCTCGACGACACCCTCCCGGTGACCCTGCTGACCGCCGTGCCCGACGCACCCGGCGGCGGGCACCGGGACCTGACTTCCCTGTACGAGGCCACGTCGCACCAGTACCCCGGCCCCGCCCTGGCACCGGTGCTCAGTGACGACTGGACCGGGCGGATCGTCAGCACCCACCCCGGGGACATCCTGCACGACCTCGCCCGGCACTTCGGCAGTTACGGCCCCGACCTCCTCCCGCGCGGCGCCGAGGACGCGATCGACGCGGTGGGCCGGCTCTGTGAGCGGGGCATCACCGCGTCCGCCCGGCGCGGCGACGACACCGGGCTCGCCACCCTGCTGCGCGCGCTGAACGTCCTCGAACGGCGCCTCGCGGGCAGGGAGTACGTACTGGGCGGCCAACTCACCCTCGCCGACGTGCGGTTGTGGTCTGCGCTCGTGCACCCCGACACCGCACGCCGGACGACCGGCCATCCCCGGCTCTCCGCGTACCTGCGACGCCTCTCCGAGCACCCCGCGTTCGCGCCCCACCTCGCGCGTTACTCCTTCGCGCTCGCCTGACGCGAGTTGAACTCCTCGACGTTCCGCTTCTGCTCCTCGTAGCTGTCGGTGAACCGGGTGTCCCCGGGCGCGACCGTCACGAAGTACAGCCAGTCACCCTTGGGCGGGGCGATCGCCGCGCCGACGGCGTCCTCGCCCGGGTTGCCGATGGGCGTGGGCGGCAGGCCCTTGTGCTCGTACGTGTTGTACGGGCTGTCCGTCCGGGTGTCGGCATGGCTGGTGTCGAGGGTCGAGCGGTTCAGGGCGTAATTGATGGTGGAGTCCATCTGGAGCGGCATGTCCTGGTCGAGCCGGTTGTAGATGACCCGGGCGACCTTTCCCATGTCCTCGTGGGTGTCTGCCTCGGCCTGCACGATGCTGGCGATGATCACCGTCTCGTAGACGGAGACGCCGTTGGTGTCCGCGCCCTTGGTGACATGGTCGGCCTTCAGCCGCTGGTTCGCGGTGTTGGTCATGTAGGAGAGGAGGGACGTCGGGGTGGTGTTCTCGTCCACGGGATACGTGGCCGGGAACAGGTAGCCCTCAGGGTTGCCGTCCGCGTCGCCCGGCAAGGTGAGGCGCGCCTTCGAGGCGGCCTTCTTCGTGGTCCCGTCGTCGACCACGAGCGCCTTGTCCACGGCCTCGTACACCTGGCTCGCGCGGTACCCCTCGGGGATCAGGACCTTCTCGGACCGGGTGGGCTCCTTCTCGCCGAAGACCACCACCAGCGGCACGACGACGGCGGCGACAACCGCAAGAACCACGACGGCCAACACGATCAGCTTGCCGCGACGGCCGAGCCGGCGCTTCTTCTCTGGCCCCTGGTGGGCGGGGTTCATCTCGTCCTCTGGCACACCGGAACGCTAACCAATTCACGCTCACCGTACGCGCAACGCCACCGCCAGCAACGCCGCATCCGCGGGCCTGCGCAGATCCCGCCCCGTCAGCTCAAGGAACCGGTTGAACCGATGCTGCACCGTATTGCGGTGACAGTAGAGCGCGTCGGCCGTGTCCGCGATGGAGCCGGAACCCGACAAATGGACGCGGACGGTGTGCAGCAGACGCTCCGCCTCGGTGCGCGTGACACCCGGTCCGCGCAACGCGCCCAGCACATCCGCGGCCAGATCGCGGCCGAAGTCACCGGCACGGTGAGCGAGGACGTCCAGCCAGCTGTCCTCCAGGAGCCGCGGCGAGCGCGTGTCGGCGGGCAGCACCTGCGCCGTCGCCACCGCGAGCACCGTGGCCCGCGGCACGGCGGCGAGCCCGGCCGCCTGCGGTGCCACCCCGCACGGCGAGTCCTGCAACTGGTCCAGGACGTACGGGCGGGTGACGCGGCCGCTGAGCTGCACCACCAGGACCGCGTCCCCGCCGACCATCTGCTGCTGCATCGCCGCCCCCGCCCCGCGCAGCGCGAGCCCCGCACGGTGCAGTCCTGGCCCCGCCGCAGCGGACGACGCCGCGCACAGGAACCGGCCGTCGTCCGCGAGACCCAGGGCGCGGCCCGCGTCGCGTACGACGGTCGGGTTGCGGCCCTCGGTCTCCAGGAGCCGGGCGAACCACATGCGGCGCTCGTGCTCCTCGCGGCGCCCCATCTCCAGGACCGTGCGCTGGTACGCCGTCATGATTCCGGTGACATGCCGCTCGACCGCCTCCCACACGTGGTACGCCGAGCCCGCCAGGTCGGCCATGTCCTCCGGCCCCGCCCGGTTCACGAGCGCCTGCCACACCACCCGGAAGTCGAGGCGTGCCGCCTCCAGGAGCGCGTCGAGCGGGACGCCCTGCCGGGCCCGCTCCTCGCCCACCCGCCGTGAGACGTCCGTGACGTGCGGCGGCACCGGCAGCCGCGCCACCGTGCGCAGCAGCAACTCGAAGGCCTGCCAGGCCGAATCGCGGAACTGGATGTCCGGCACCTGGGTCGCGTACGCGGTGCGTACCGGGTCGACCATCTCCAGCCAGTCGCCGATCAGGTCGTCCACATTGTCCAGGCACTGCCCGGCGAGTTCCGCGATGCGCGGCGAGGTCGGGGGCAGGCCGGGGCGGCCCGGGCCTTCGGAATTGTGCATGTGACCAATTCTCGGTGGTGCGAGGGCGATGTTTCAACGTTGGTTCTGTGCCCGGTGCCGGGGATCCTGGTGCGATCCCTGGGCGGAGCGTCCGGGGCCCACCGACCAGGAGGGCCATCCGACCGTGCACCTGACCCCTCGTGAACAGGAACGGCTCCAGCTGTTCACCGTCGCCGAACTCGCGCGCAGACGCCGCGCGCGCGGCCGCCGGCTCAACGCCCCCGAGGCGATCGCCCTGATCTGCGACGAGATCCTGGAGGCCGCCTGGGACGGGCTGAGCCTCGACGAGGTGATCGAGACGGCCGAGCGGGTGCTCACCGTCGACGACGTGCTGGACGGAGTCGCCGACATCGTGACGACCGTGCAGGTGGAGGCGCTGTTCCCGAGCGGCACGTCCCTGGTCGCCGTCGACCGGCCGATCGGGCCCGCCAGCGTGGAGGGGCCGGGTGCCGTCCGTACCGCCGAGACGCCCATCGAGATCAACGTCGGCCGCCCGCGCACCACCCTCACCATCCGCAACACCGGCGACCGCGTCGTCTACCTCTCCTCGCACTACCCGCTGCACGAGGTCAACCAGGCGCTCGAACTCGACCGGGAGGCCGCCCGCGGACTGCGGCTCGACATCGCCGCCGGAACCGCGCTCGCCTTCGAACCCGGCGAGCGGCGCGAAGTCGTCGTCATCCCCGCGAGCCACAAGGCCCGCACGACCCAGGAGCGCGCATGACCAGCGTCGACCGCCGCACGTACCACGCCCTGTACGGGCCCACGACCGGCGACCGCATCCGGCTCGGCGACACCTGCCTGTGGGTGGAGGTCGAGGCCGACGACGGCACCCCCGGCGACGAACTCCTCGGCGGCTGCGGCAAGACGGTCCGCGACGGACTCCTCGCCTCGCCGCGCTCGGACCGCGACTCCGCCCTCGACATGGTGGTCGCCGGAGTCGTCCTCATGGACCCCGTGCTCGGTGTACGCAAGACCGACATCGGCATCAAGGACGGCCGGATCGTCTCCGTCGGCGGCGTCGGCAACCCGGACGTGATGGACGTCGAGTACGCCATCGACTCGCACACCTCCGTGGTGCCGGGGGAGGGGCTCATCGCCACACCCGGTGTCGTCGACAGCCACGTCCACCTGTCCTCGCCCGAGGTCGCGCCCGCCGCGCTGTCCGCCGGAGTCACCACGCTCGTCGGTATGGGGCTCGGCGGCGTGTGGGAGATCGGCTGCAACCCGACCCACAACCTCCATACGCTGATGAGCGCCTGGCAGGGCACCCCGCTCAACATCGCGTTCCTGGCCCGCGGTTCGTCCAGTTCGCGGGCGCTGCTCGACGAGATCACCCTCGCCGGGGCCGGCGGCTTCAAGATCCACGAGGACTTCGGGGCGACCCCGCGCATCATCGACACCTGCCTCGACACCGCGGAACAGGCCGACCTCCCGGTCGCGCTGCACACCGACTCCATGAACGAGTCGGGGTACTTGAGGGACACCCTCGGCGCCACCCGCGGCCGTACCGTGCACGCCTACCACGTGGAGGGCGGCGGCGGTCACCCCGACCTCCTGGAGATCCTCTCCGAGCCGAACATCCTGCCGTCGTCGACGACACCCACGGTTCCGTACACGCCCAACACGGTCGGCGAGCTGTTCCCGATGACGATGACCGTGCACCGGCAGAACCACGCCTCCGCGAGCGATGTCGCCATCTCCAAGGGCCGGATCCGCGAGCACGCCATCGCCGCCGAGAACGCCCTGCACGACCTGGGAGCCATCTCCATCGTCAACTCCGACTCCATGGGCATGGGCCGGATCGCCGAAACGGTGCGCAGGACCTGGCAGCTCGCCCACGTCCAGGCGCTCGCGAACGGCGGCGGGGGAGTGGAACACCCGGACAACACAAGGGTGTTGCGCTACCTTGCGAAGATCACCCTCAACCCGGCGCTCGCGCACGGCCTCGCGCACGAGGTGGGCACCGTGCAGGCAGGGCGGATGGCCGACCTCGTGCTGTGGGACCCCAAGTGGTTCGGCAGCAAGCCCGAGATGGTCATCAAGTCCGGGTTCGTGGCGTGGGGCAACACCGGCTCCGGGTCGGGGTCGACCCGGCTCACCCAACCGCGTGCCTACAAGCCCTACTTCGGGGCGCTCGGCGCCGCGCCCGCCCGTCTCGCCAAGGTCTTCGTCGCCGAGGCCGCGCTCACCGACCGCGCCGCGCGAGCCGCGCTGCCGAGCGGACTCACGTACGCCCCGATCCGCGACAGCCGCGGCCTGACCCGTGCCGACATGTTGCACAACACGGCGACACCACGAGTCGTGGTGCCGCGCGAACCCGCGCCGGTCCTCGTCGACGGGGTCGAGACCGGGACTCCGGCCGCCTCCGAGCT
The DNA here is from genome assembly GCF_042888725.1 of Streptomyces sp. NPDC002795. NCBI lineage: Bacteria > Bacillati > Actinomycetota > Actinomycetes > Kitasatosporales > Streptomycetaceae > Streptomyces > Streptomyces sp. NPDC002795. The sequence goes on along the minus strand of NZ_JBIAQB010000001.1, from coordinate 520,686 downwards.
GCCGCTCGCGCAGCTGCACCACTTCGCCTGAGACCCGAGGGGGCTTCTGTCTCATGCAGCTCGATCTGCTCGTCCGCAACGCCCACATCCGCACCCTCGACCCCGAACGCCCCACCGCCACGGCGCTCGGCGTCCTGAACGGCGTCGTCGTCGGGCTCGACGACGACGTGGCCGGACTGCGCGCGCGCAAGGTTCTCGACGCGGGCGGCGCCACCGTCGTCCCCGGCTTCAACGACGCGCACTGCCACACCGCCTGGTTCGGCCTCACCCTCACCCAGCTCGACGTCTCCACCGCCCGCTCCGTCGACGACGTGTACGCCGCCGTGGCCGCGCACGCAGCCGAACTCGCCCCCGATGCATGGGTGTTGGGAGCCGGGCTCGACCACAACAACCTCGGCGGCCACTGGCCGCACCGCGACGCCCTCGACCGCGCGGCGGGCGGCCGGCCCGTCTGGATCAAACACACCTCCGGGCACGCCTGCGTCGTCAACACCCCCGTGCTGCACGCCGCCGGAGCGCTGGAGCGCGGATTCCGGGACCCGGACGGCGGCGTCGTCTCCCGCGACGAACAGGGCCGCCCCGACGGCCTGTTGGAGGAGACCGCCCAGAGCCTCGCGCAGCGCCAGGTGCTGCCGTACCCGGTGGAGACCGTCGCCGACGCCGTCGACGCGGCGACCCGGCACTACCTCACCGAAGGTGTCACCAGCTTCACCGAGGCCGGGATCGGCGGCGGCTGGATCGGACAGACCCCGGTCGAGCTGGCCGCCTATCAACTCGCCCGCGAGAGCGGACGGTTGCACACCCGTGCCCAGCTCATGGCTGCCTCCGACGTGCTGCACCCGCTCACCGCGCACACCGACGACGACATCACGCTCGGGCTCGACCTCGGCATGCGCACCGGCTTCGGCGACGACACGCTCTCCCTCGGCCCGGTCAAGATCTTCCTCGACGGGTCGCTGCTCGGGAAGACCGCGGCCGTCACCGAGCCCTTCTGCGGCTGCCCGCACAACGAAGAGAGGCCCACCGGCTACTTCCAGGGCGACGCCGACTCCATGACCGACCTCGTCGTCGCCGCGCACCGCTCCGGCTGGACGGTCGCCGCGCACGCCATCGGCGACCGCGCCGTCGACCTCGCGCTCGACGCCTTCGCCCGCGCCCACAAGGAACGGGCACGCCCCGGCGTCCGGCACCGCATCGAGCACGCCGGAATCGTCCGCCCCGAGCAGCTCGCCCGCTTCGCCGAACTCGATGTCGTCCCCGTCCCGCAGCACAACTTCCTGCACACCTTCGGCGACGCCATGGCCGCCGCGCTCGGCCCCGAGCGCACCCCGTGGTCGTACCGCATGCGCTCCTTCCTCGATCTCGGGCTCCCCGTCCCCGGCAGCTCCGACCGGCCCGTGGCACCGGGAGCGCCGCTGCCCGCGATCCAGTCGATGGTCGTGCGGCTCACCGAAACAAAGATCCCGTACGGTCCCGACGAAGGCGTTCCGGCCCTTGCCGCGCTGCGCGCCTGGACCGAGAACTCGGCCCTCGCCACCGGCTTCGGCGGGCGCAAGGGGCGGCTCGCCCCCGGGTACCTGGCCGACCTCACCGTCCTGGACGGCGACCCCGTCCGCACGGACCCCGACCGCATCGGCGCGATCGGCGTCCTCGCCACCGTCGTGGGCGGCGACCCCGCCCACGACCCGCACCACCTGGGAGCCGGTCTTTGAACCCCCGCCTGCGGAGCGGCGCCCGGCACGCACGCTCGCCGCACGGCGCCCCAGGACAGGTGGCTCCGCCACATGACCTGGGGCGCCGCACGCCGATCGCACGCACCGACCGCCGCTCCGCCCGCCCTGCGCGCGGACGACGGGGGTTCAAAGACCGGCTCCCCCCGCACACCCGCACGCCACGGTCCCCCTTCCGCTCCGGCCCCCCAGGCCGCCCCTCCCCAGGAGACCCCGTGAGCACCACCGAGAAGCCCCCGATCAAGGACATCAGAAGGCTGTTGTTCGGCGCTTTCAGCGGCACCGCCCTGGAGTGGTACGACTACTTCCTCTACGGCACCGCCGCCGCGCTCGTCTTCAACAAGCTGTTCTTCACCGACCTGAACGCCGCCGCGGGCACCCTCGCCTCCTTCGGCACGTTCGCCGTCGGCTTCGTGGCGCGCCCCATCGGCGCGGCGATCTTCGGCCACGTCGGAGACCGCTACGGGCGCAAGGTGTCCCTCATCATCACCGTCGTCATGATGGGCGCCACCACCGGCTGTATCGGCCTGCTGCCCTCGTACGACACCATCGGCATCTGGGCGCCGGTCCTGCTCACCGTCCTCCGCTTCGTCCAGGGCATCTCCGTCGGAGGTGAGTGGTCGGGCGCGATGCTGCTCACGCTGGAGCACACCCCGAAGGAGAAGCACGGCAGCTACTCCTCCGTTCCCCAACTCGGCTCGCCCGTCGGCACGTTGATGTCCAGCGGCGCCTTCGCCCTCGTCGGCATGCTGCCCGACGACGCGTTCTACTCCTGGGGCTGGCGCCTGCCGTTCCTCGCCGCGTTCCCGCTGCTCGGCTTCGCGCTCTACCTGCGCGTACGCATCGAGGAGTCCCCGGTCTTCCGCGCCATGCAGGACGACGCGGAGCGCAACGGCCCGCCGCCCGCGCCGCTGATCGAGGCGTTCCGCCGCACCTGGGGCCGCATGATCGTCGGCATCGGGGCCGCGCTCCTCGGCGTCGGCGGCTTCTTCCTCATGACCACGTTCATCATCAGCTACGGCACCGGCGAACTCGGCATCGACAAACAGACGATGCTCAACGCCACCGTCGTCGGCGCCGTCGTCGAGGTCGTGGTCATCATCATCGGCGGCCGCCTCGCCGACCGCATCGGCTCGTGGAAGGTGTGCGCCATCGGCGCCGCCGCCACCATGGCCGCCGCGTTCCCCGCCTTCTGGCTCGTCGACACCGGGCAGACCCCGCTGGTGTACCTCGGTGTCGCGCTCGGTATCGGCGCGCTCTCCATCCCGTACGGCCCGATCGGCGCGGTCGTCGCCTCGCTCTTCCCCGAGGAGTTCCGCTACAGCGCGGTGGCCATGTCGTACAACCTCGCCGGCGTCCTCGGGGGCTTCATCCCGCTCATCGCGACCTCGGTCACCGGCGCGGCGGGCGGCGCCTCGTGGGGCGCCGCGCTGCTCCTCGTCGGCGTGGCCGCCTGCACCGTCGCCGGGTCCGTCGCGGCCGGCACAGTGCTGCGCAGGCACGGCTCCCTTCCCTCCAGTGACACCCTGAACGCAAAGGTTCCCGCATGACCGCGCACCCTTCCGCCCGCACCGGCGGCCAGGTCCTCGTCGACCAACTCCGGGCACACGACGTCGACACCGTCTACGGTGTGCCCGGCGAGAGCTACCTCGCCGTCCTCGACGCCCTGTACGACGCGCCGGTCCGCATGGTGGTGTGCCGCCACGAAGGCGGCGCCGGGTACATGGCCGAGGCCTCCGGCAAGCTCACCGGGCGCCCCGGCGTGTGCTTCACGACGCGGGGGCCCGGCGCCACCAACGCGCTGGTCGCCCTCCACACCGCCCACCAGGACGCCACCCCGCTGGTCCTCTTCGTCGGCCTCGTGCCGCGCGACCACACCGACCGGCATTCGTTCCAGGAGCTGGACCTGCGGGGCACGTTCGGCACGAACGCCAAGCTCGTCGAGACGATCGACGACGCGGCCCGCATCCCCGAGTACGTGGCCCGCGCCTTCGCCGTCGCGAGCAGCGGACGCCCGGGGCCCGTGGTCCTCGGGCTGCCGGAGGACATGCTGACGGACGTCGTCGAGGTGGCCGACGCCAGGCCGCTGCCGGTGCCGCAGGGCGGTGTGTCGGCCGAGGAACTCGCTGTACTGGAAGGCCTGTTGGCTGCCGCTGAACGCCCCGTGGTGCTGCTCGGCGGCAGCCGCTGGACGGACCGTGCACGCGCCGACGTGCGCGCCTGGGCCGAGGCCTGGTCGCTGCCCGTCGCCGTGGACTTCCGCTGCCAGGACCTGATGGACAACGAGGCCGATGTCTACGTCGGCAACCTCGGCTACGGGCGCGCCAAGGCGCTCGCTGAACGGGTGCGCGAGGCGGACCTCCTGGTGAGTGTCGGCGCGGCGCCCGGGGACGTGACGACGGACGGGTACCGGGCGCTGCCCACGGTCGGCGGCGACGAGACGGGTCCGCGCCTGGTGCAGGTGCTTCCCGAGGCGCAGCCGCCCGGCGTCGTGCACCGCGCCGAACTCTCCCTGCTCGCCGCCCCCGAGGCCTTCGGCGCCGCGATACGTACCTTGCGCCCCGCCGCGCCCGTGTCCTGGGGGGGGCGCACCAAGCAGGCCAGGGCCGAGCACCTCGCCGCCCGCGCCCCGGAGTCGGACGGTGACCCGCTCGACCTCGGCGAGGTCTTCGCCCACCTCGACTCCCGGCTCCCGGAAGACACCATCGTCACGTTCGGCGCGGGCAACCACGCCATCTGGGCGCAGCGCTTCCTGACGTACCGCGACGGCATGCGCCAACTCGGCCCGCGCAACGGCTCGATGGGCTACGGCGTCCCCGCCGCCGTGTCGGCCGCCATCGCGCACCCGGAGCGCCGCGTCGTCTCCGTCGCGGGCGACGGCTGCTTCCTGATGAACGGTCAGGAACTCGCCACCGCCGTGGCCGAGGGCGCGGCCCCGCTGATCCTCGTCCTGGACAACGCCCAGTACGGCACGATCCGCGTGCACCAGGAGCGCGAGTATCCCGGCCGGGTGAGCGGCACGGCCCTCGGCAACCCGGACTTCGCCGCGTACGCCCTCGCCTTCGGCGCGCACGGTGAAACGGTCACCACGACCGAGGAGTTCGCCCCGGCCCTGGACCGCGCGTTGACGTGCGGCCGCGCCGCGATCATCCAACTCAAGGTGACGGAGGGGCGGTTGTCTCCCGGTGTCACCGTCGACTCGCTGCGCGAGAGGGGACGCGCCAAGGGCTGAGGCCGCTGAGCCTCACGGGCGCAGATGGACGAGGCCCGCATCCGTGGGCCGGAATCCGCACGCCTCGAAGTAGAAGTCGCGGAGTTCGGGCGCGAAGTCGACATGGAGCCACTCGCAGCCCGACTCCCGCGCACCGGACGCCGCGAGACGCACGACCGCCGCGCCGATGCCACGACGCTGGTGTGTGCCCCGGGTCTTGGTGTCGATCAGGAAGGCGTGGTCGCCGCCGTCCCACGCCACGTTCACGAACCCGACGAGGAGCCCGTCGTCGCGGGCCGTCACCCAACCGAGGCTGTACTTCTGGACCTTTGTCCACCAGCCGGCGACGTCATTGCCGCCGTGGGACCGGACCAGGTCGACCATCTCCTCGTCCGCGACCGGGTCGCGCCATGTGTACGTGATCGCTTCGCTCATGGGGCCTCACCCTGGCACAGCGCGTGATCCGTGCCACGTACGAAACGGTTTCGTTTCATCTCGGCGGCGGGATAGTCTGCCGACGTACGAAACCGTTTCGTTCGGCGCGCCAGTGGCGCCTGAGAGATGTGGACGTGATGCTGCGTGCCCGAGACCGGCACCGTGCGGCGCAGACGCATGACGGCGGAGCGCGAGGCAGAGTTGTACGACGCCGTGCTCGGGCTGCTGCGTGAAGTCGGTTACGACGCGCTGACCATGGACGCCGTCGCGGCCCGCACCCGGTCCAGCAAGGCCACGCTCTACCGCCAGTGGGGCAGCAAGGCCGCGCTCGTCGTCAAGGCGATGAGGCACCACAAGCCGGTCGACATCGCCGAGATCGACACCGGCACCCTGCGCGGGGATCTCCACACGCTCGCCGGCCGGCACGACGACTGCTCGGTCGAGGAGTCGGCGGCGCTGATGCGCGGGCTCGCCATGGCGATGCACAGTGACCCGGGTCTGCTGCGCGCGTTCCGGGAGTTGCTGATCGAACCGGAGCTGGAGGAGCTGGACCAGGTCCTCCAGAGAGCCGTCGCCCGGGGCGAGATCCGCCAGGACAACCCGGCGATGGACTACACGCTGCACATGATGGTCGGCGTCATGGCGACCCGCGGCGTGATCGACGAACTGCCGCCCACCCAGGAGTACCTCATCTCATACATCGACGCAGTGGTCCTCCCCGCCCTCTGCGCCTGATCCCCCCCCACCCGCACACCACAGAGTCCCCCCTCTGCACCTGACGCCACCGCTCACCGTCGTCGGGCCCAAGCACCTTGCCCAGCACCACATACGACCTGACCGGGAGTACGCCCTCGTGGCTCGATTCCTCTACAAAATGGGCCGATTCGCTTATCGGCGACGGTACTTCGTCGCCCTCTTCTGGGTGGTGGTCCTCGCCGCCGTCGGCGTAGGAGCCTCCCAGGCCCCCACGGCCGCATCCTCCTCCTTCTCCATCCCGGGCACCGAGGCCCAGAAGGCCTTCGACCTGCTGGAACACCGGTTCCCCGGCGCCAGCGCCGACGGCGCCACCGCGCGCGTCGTGTTCAAGGCGCCGGACGGGGAGAAGATCACCTCCGCCGCCAACCAGAGCGTGGTGCACGACACCGTCAAGGAACTCGGCGCCGGCTCCGAGGTCCAGAGCGCGACCGACCCGTTCAAGGCCAAGGCCGTCAGCCGCGACGGCACCATCGCGTACGCGCAGGTGTCCTACAAGGTCTCCGGCATGGAGCTGGAGGAGTCCTCGCGCGACGCACTGAAGGACACGGCGCAGGACGCCCGTGACTCCGGGCTGACCGTCGAGGTCGGCGGCGACGCGCTGCAGGCCGTGCCCGAGACCGGCTCGACCGAGATCATCGGCGTCGTGGTCGCCGCCGTCGTCCTCGTCATCACCCTGGGCTCGCTGATCGCGGCCGGACTGCCGCTGGTCTCCGCGCTGTTCGGCGTCGGCATCGGTGTCTCCGCCATCACCGCGCTCGCCAAGCCGCTCGACCTGGACTCGACGACCTCGACCCTCGCGATGATGATCGGCCTCGCGGTCGGCATCGACTACGCGCTGTTCATCGTCTCCCGGTATCGAGCCGAACTCGCCGAGGGACGCGAGCGCGAGGAAGCCGCCGGGCGGGCAGCCGGTACCGCGGGGTCCGCCGTCGTCTTCGCCGGCCTCACCGTCGTCATCGCCCTCGTCGGCCTCGCGGTCGTGAACATCCCGATGCTCACCAAGATGGGATTCGCCGCCGCCGGCACCGTCGTCGTCGCCGTCCTCGTCGCACTCACCCTGATCCCCGCCCTGCTCGGCATCGCCCGGCGCCGGGTGCGCCCCGCAGGCGCCAAGAGCAAGCGCAAGGAACACAAGGCCCAGCGCACGGCGCAGGAACAGGGCCACGTCCACGGGGAGCACGCCGAACCCAAGCCCGCCCTGGGCACCCGCTGGGCGCGCCTCGTCGTGAAGCACCCGGTCGCCGTGCTGCTGCTCGGCGTGATCGCCCTGGGCACGGCCGCCGTACCGGCGCTGGACCTCGAACTCGGCCTGCCCGACGACGGGTCGCAGCCCACCGACACCACGCAGCGCAAGGCGTACGACCTGCTCTCCGAGGGCTTCGGCCCCGGCTTCAACGGGCCGCTGATGGTCGTCGTCGACGCCAAGGGCAGCGACCAGCCGAAGTCCGCCGTCGCCGATGTCACCAAGACCGTCAAGGGGCTCGGCGACGTCGCCGTGGTGACCCCGGCGACGTTCAACAAGTCCGGTGACACCGCGATGCTCAGCGTCGTCCCGAAGTCGAAGCCGACCTCCACGGACACCGAGGACCTGGTGCAGAACATCCGCGACGCGGGTGACGGCATCAAGGCCGACTCGGGCGCCGAGCTCATGGTCACCGGCTCCACCGCGATGAACATCGACGTGTCGCAGAAGCTCAACGACGCGCTGCTTCCGTATCTCGCGCTCGTCGTCGGACTCGCCTTCCTGCTCCTGATCGTCGTCTTCCGCTCGATTCTGGTGCCCCTGAAGGCCGCGCTCGGCTTCCTGCTGTCCGTCCTCGCCGCGCTCGGCGCCGTCGTCGCCGTGTTCCAGTGGGGCTGGCTCGCCGACCTCATGGGCGTCGAGGTGACCGGCCCGGTCATGTCGATGATGCCCATCTTCATGGTGGGTGTCGTCTTCGGACTCGCGATGGACTACGAGGTCTTCCTCGTGACGCGGATGCGCGAGGCATACGTCCACGGGGAGACGGCCAAGGAGGCGATCGTCACCGGGTTCCGGTACAGCGCCCGTGTGGTCACGGCGGCCGCGGTCATCATGATGGCCGTGTTCGCGGGCTTCATCGGCTCGACCGAATCCATGATCAAGATGATCGGCTTCGGACTCGCCGTCGCCGTCTTCTTCGACGCGTTCATCGTGCGCATGGCGATCGTCCCGGCCGTCCTCGCGCTCATCGGACGCGGCGCCTGGTGGCTGCCCAAGTGGCTGGACCGCGCGCTGCCGAACGTCGACGTCGAGGGCGAGGGCCTGCGCGAGCTCGACGAGGCCCGCTCGGCGCGGCCCGCCGACGCGGTGCCCGACGGCGCGCTGCCCCACCCGACCGAGCCGGAGCGCGAACTCGTGACGGCCTCGGTCCTCGCTCAGGGCGCCGCACCGTCGCAGAAGCACCTGACGACGGCGTCGGCCGCCGAACTCGGCGGCAGCGGGCGCTCGTTCACCCCGACCGGCAACGGCATCCTCGGCACCGTCCGTACCGGCGGCGGCGAGGCCGTGCCCCGCGCCGCGATCACACTGATCTCGACCGGCGGCCGGCAGATCAGCCGCTCCGTCACCGACCCCGCAGGCGCCTACAGCCTCGACGTACCCGGCGCGGGCACCTACGTGCTGATCGTCGCGGCCGACGGCCACCAGCCGCAGGCCTCGACGGTCACCGTGGACGGCGAACTCCTCTCCCACGACATCCTGCTCACCGGCACCGGCGGACTCGCGGGACTGGTGCGCGAGTCCGGCGGCCGCCCGGTGCCCGAGGCACTGGTCGTCGTGACGGACGTCCGCGGCGAGGTCGTGGCCACCGCGCGCACCGGACTGCACGGCGACTTCGCCTGCGGCGGCCTGGTGAACGGCATGTTCACGCTCGCCGTCAACGCGCCGGGCTTCAGGCCCACGGCGCAGCAGGTGGAGACCGGCGCGCAAGGCGTGACCCAGGTCGAGATCGTGCTCGGCGCCGGCAAGCGGGTGCAGGGCGTGGTCCGGGCAGGCACGGAGGACGGCCCGTTGGCCGACGCGCGCGTCACGTTGGTGGACGCGGCGGGCAATGTGATCGCCACGACCACGACCGGCTCGGACGGCGCGTACGCCTTCACCGACCTGGACGCGGGCGACTACTCGGTCATCGCCACCGGCTACCCGCCGGCCGCGCAGACGCTGCGGGTGGGCGACGCGGAGCCGGGCGATCTCGACATCAGGCTGACGCACCCGGAGGCGTAACCCACCTCCAAGGGCTGCCCAGGGGCGGCACCCGCCATGGACGGCGGGTGCCGCCCCTACTGATGCGCTCCCCGGATGTGGGAGCGTGACGATGATCCTTTACTCGATCTCCACGCAAGAGAGAGCGCGCTACCGATGGACCTGGACACCCGCCGCAGACGGACGGCACTGTTTCTCTTCTTCCTGATACCCGGCCTGTCGATGTCGTCATGGGTGACACGCACACCCGACGTACGCGACCAACTGGACGCGTCGACCGCGCAGATGGGGCTCATCCTCTTCGGGCTCTCGGTCGGCTCGATGATCGGCATCCTGTGCTCCGGCACCCTCGTCAGCCGGTACGGCTCGCGGCCCGTCATGGCCGTGGGGACCGTGCTGATCACCTTCAGCATGGCGGTCATCGGCCTCGGCGCGATGGCGTCCTCCGCGCCCCTCGTCACCACCGGACTGCTGCTCTTCGGCGCCGGAATGGGCGGGGGAGAGGTCGCCATCAACATCGACGGCGCCGAGGTGGAACGGATCACCGCGCGCACGATCCTGCCGACGCTCCACGGCTTCTTCAGCCTGGGGACCGTCGTGGGAGCGGCCATCGGCATCCTGTGCACGGCAGTCGAGGTGCCGGTGCAGTGGCACTTGATCGCCGTCGCCGTGGTCACCACCGCCATGTTCGGCTACGCGATCCGGGCCGTCCCCTCCGGCGTCGGAAAGGCAACCAGCGGCTCAACGGCGGAGGGCTCCGCGGACGGCGCGTCCAAGGCGAAGGTGTGGCGGGACCGGCAGTTGCTGCTCCTCGGCGGCATCATCCTCGCGATGGCCCTCGCCGAAGGCGCCGCGAACGACTGGCTGCCGCTGCTCATGGTCGACGGCCACGACATGGACCCCGCGGTCGGCTCGGCCGTCTACACCGGATTCGCCGCCGCGATGACCATCGGCCGGTTCGTCGGCGGGTACTTCATCGGACGGCTCGGCCGCAAGCCCGTCGTGCGAGCCAGCGCCGTGTCGGCGACGCTCGGCATCGCCCTGGTCGTCTTCTCCGACTCCGCGGCCCTCGCCAGCGCGGCCGTGCTGTTCTGGGGGCTCGGCGCCTCGCTCGGCTTCCCCGTCGCGCTCTCGGCGGCCGGCGACTCGGGTGAGAACCCGGCGGCGCGGGTGAGCCTGGTGGCGATGCTCGGCTACGTCGCGTTCCTCGTCGGCCCGCCGTGCCTCGGCTTCCTCGGCGACCACTACGGACTGCGGACGGCCATGCTGGTCGTGCTCGCGTTCACCACGGTGGCCGTCTTCCTCGCTCCGGCCGTAGGGGCACGCTCCTCGGCGACGGTGGCCGCACAGCCCGAAGGGGAGCGGCCGCGGCAGCACTGCGAGTGACCGCCGTGGGCCCCGCCCTTGGCGGCGGGGCCCGTGACGGCTACGGCAGCGTGTGACCCGCCGCGCGGAACAGGCGGTACCACTCCTCGCGGGTCAGCGGGATCTCCGAGCCCGCCGCGGACTCGGCGACCCGCCCCGGGTTGGTGGTGCCGAGCACGACCTGCATGTCGGCCGGGTGCCGGGTGATCCAGGCGACCGCGATGCCGGTCGGTGTCACCTCGTACTTCGCGGCCAGCTCGTCGAGCGCGGTGTTGAGCTCCGCGTAGTTCTCACGGTCGCCGATGAAGACACCGTCGAAGAAGCCCTTCTGGAACGGCGACCACGCCTGCAGGGTCATCTTGTGCAGGCGCGAGTAGTCGAGCAGCCCGTTGTCGCGGCTCACCGACTGGTCGAGCCCGGCCATGTTGGCGGCGACACCGGAGGCGATCAACGGGGCGTGCGTGATGCTCAGTTGCACCTGGTTGGCGACGAGCGGCTGACGCACCGATGCCTTCAGCAGCTCCACCTGGCCGGGCGTGTGGTTGGAGACGCCGAAGTTCACGACCTTGCCCGCAGTGTGCAGCTCGTCGAAGGCCGCCGCGACCTCCTCCGGCTCGACGAGGGTGTCGGGACGGTGCAGGAGGAGCATGTCGAGGTAGTCGGTGCGCAGCGCCGCGAGTGACTCGTCGACGGTGGCCACGATGTGCTCGTGCGAGAAGTCGAAGAAGCCGGGCCGGATGCCGACCTTGCTCTGGATGACGATCGACTCGCGCTCCGCGGCGCCCAGCGTGACCGCCTGCCCGAAGCGCTCCTCGCAGGCGTGCCGTGTCGGACCGTAGATGTCGGCGTGGTCGAAGCTGTTGATCCCGGCGTCACGGGCGCTGTCGTAGAGCGCACGGACGTCCTTGTCGCCGAGCTCGGCGATGCGCATCAGGCCGAGCACGACGTTGGAGGACGGCGCCTTGGCCCCGGGGAAGGAGATCGATTTCATGGGGCCATCCTCGCAGAGCCGGCTACGCGTCGTCCGGATCCGAAAGCGCGTACAGCTTCGGCAGGTTGACCACGATGGCCTCCTGCGTACTGCGGGCGATGACGACCACCGCCTCGTCCGAGGGGTCCGGGTTCTCCTCGCGGTGCGGAACGTAGGGCGGGACGAAGATGTAGTCGCCGGGTGAGGTGCGCAGCCTGACCTCCTCCTCGCGCGTGCCCGAGTCGTCGAGGAACACGAACTCCGGGTGCCCGCTCACCACGTAGATCGCGGTCTCGGACTCGCCGTGGTGGTGATCGGAGGACGCGGTCGACGGCGCGACATGGGTCTGGCCCATCCACAGCTTCTCCGACCCCACCGTGTTCCCGCTCACCGCGGCGAAGCGCCGCATGCCGCCGCTCTGTGCGGTGTCACCGTCCAAGGCGTCGGCGCGGATGTGGTGCAGCCGCGAACGCAGGGGAACGGACGGGGAGTTCGGGGTGTCGTGGAGATGGGGGTGGAAGCCCTCACCGGGTGTCGTCAACGGCTCGGTCATGGTGGCGACGCTAGAGCGGAGACAGAAAAGATGTCAAGAGGTGTCCATTGGCTCTCACCTGCGGCAATGTTCCCGCAATGTTCGGAGAGAGGGGTACGCGGACCTTGCCCCGCCGATGTCTTCGGGCATCATGTGGCCATGCATATCTCCGCGAAGGCGGACTACGCCACGCGCGCGCTCCTGGAGCTTGCCCGCGCCCCCGAACAGCCGCTCACCTGCGAGGCCATCGCCGACGCCCAGGGGATCCCGTTCCGGTTCCTCAAATCGGTGGTGGGCGAGCTGCGCAGGGCCGGGCTCGTGCGCAGCCAGCGCGGCTGCGTGGGCGGGTACTGGCTCGGTGTGCCGGCCGACGCCATCACGCTGCTCGACGTCACCCGCGCCGTCGACGGCGAGCTGATCACCCTGCGCGGCGAACCACTGTCCGGGCTCGGCTACGCCGGCGCGGCGCGCGGGTTGCCGGAGGTGTGGCGGCGGATCGAGGCGGACGCCGCCGCCGTGCTCGGCGGGGTGACCGTGGCGGCGCTCCTGGCCGAGGCTGAAGGCGGGGCGGAGCCCGTCGCCGCGCAGGGCGCCGCGTGAGCGGCGATCCGGCGGCTCCGCGGCTCGAAGTCGTCGAGTACACCGACCCGTTGTGCCCCTGGGCCTGGGGATCGGAGCCGACCTTCCGCCGGCTGCGGCAGGCGCTGGAGGGGCGGGCCCGCTGGCGCCGCGTGTACTGCGTCCTCTTCGACGACGACGATGACCCGGCCCCCGACCCGGCCGCGGAGACCGCCTGGTACGCGCGCTACATCGAGGAGATCGGCGTGCACACCCGGGCCCCGTACGCCGCCCGGCTGAGCCGGGTCGCGGCGAGCTCCTGGCCCGCGTCCCTGGTGGCGAAGGCGGCGGAGGCCCAGGGGGAGGAGGTCGCCGCGCGGGCGCTGCGCCGCTTGCGCGAGACGGTGTTCGTCCTGGGGGAGCCCGCCGACACACTCGACCTCGCCCTGAGCGCCGTACGTGACATCCCCGGGCTCGACCTCGTCCGGCTGTACGGTGACGCCTTGTCAGGAACCGTACGGGAGAAGGTCCTTGCGGACCGCGCCGAGGCCCGGCGGCCGGTGGCCGAGGTGCTTGCGCCGCCGTCCGGTGACTCGCCGCATCCCGGTGCGGCCAAGGAGACGGACGACGGGACGGGGTTGCGGTACGCCCTGCCCACCGTGCTGTTGCGAGGGGAGGTAGGGCATCGGGCGGTGCCGGGATGGCGGCCGTATCACGAGTACCTCGCGGCCGTGGAGGAGTTGAGCCCCGGCCTCACGGAGCCGGTGCGGCCGCTGCCCGCCGGTGAGGCGCTGCGCCGCCACCGCACCCTGACCGAACCCGAGCGGACGGCCCTGGCCTGCGGGCCGTGGCCGCCCCCGGACGCGGTCCGTGCGGACACCGCGAACGGGCCGCTGTGGCTCTGTCCCGGCGAGGCCGAGGTGCATCCGGCGACGCGGGCCGCGACAACTCCGGTTCGCTGACACCGCGTTGACCAGCGACATCGAGGTGTCCCGCGTGATGAGACACCAATTGGTGTCCATTGACAGCCGGGGGCCGGGCAGGTCAGGATGTGCAGCATGCTGACGACGCACCCCGGCGTGGTGTGCCGCTACGTGGACCTGCGGCGCACGTGTAGCGCACTCTGTCGCTGAACACCTTCCTCTCCACGTAGCTCCCCGCGTGCCTGAACCTTCTCCCCGGATCTCCCCGGGAGCCCAGGACGTCCCGGACGCTGCTTCCTGACGGCCGGCTCATCGAGCCCCTCTTCCGTCATGCCTTCCTTCACCGCGTTCCGCCCTGCCCACCGGTGTGCCCACACGCATTCCGCGGGGTGGTGGCCGCGCGTGCCTTGTCCTTCGCTCCTTCGCGCTGCCCTCGATGCGCGGGAGCCGTCGCAGAGAGACACTCATGCCCGGACGCCCCATGCCCAGAACGCGCCGACGACACCTGAAGGCCGCCGCCCCGGCCGCCGGGGCCGCCCTCCTCCTCGTCTCCACCCTCAGCGGATGCGGTGGCGACGGCGCCTCGGCGGCAGCCGGGGGCTCCACCTTGAAGTGGACGTCCACCTACTTCCCGACCCACTGGGACCCGGTGGTCGGCGGCAGCGGCGCCCAGTTCCGTGAACTCTCCATGGTCTACGCCTCGTTGACCCGCACCGACGAGAAGGGCGACGCCGTCCCCGACCTCGCCAAGAGCTGGGACTACAACAAGCGCGGCGACCAGATCACCTTCCACCTGCGCCCGGGACAGAAGTTCAGCGACGGCGAACCCGTCGACGGGGCCGCGGTCAAGGCCGCGATCGAGCGGGCCAAGAAGCAGAAGAACTCCGCGCTGTTCGGTGACCTCACATCGATCGAATCGGTGCGGGCGAAGGGGCTCGACGCGATCGTCGACCTCACACAAGTCGACTACCAGATACCGCAGTTGCTCGGACAGCGCGTCCTCCAGATAGCCAGCCCCAAGGCGGCCGGGTCGCCCGGGAAGCTCGACCAGCGGCCCGTCGGCGCCGGACCGTTCACCGTCACCCAGCTCATCCCCGGCACCAAGGCCGTCCTGAAGAAGAACCCGACGTACTGGGACGCCAAGAACATCCACATCGACCAGGTCGAACTGACCTCGGCGCCCGACACCTCCACCGTCGTCTCCGGCCTGCAGACCGGCGTCTACAACTTCGCCGACATCGAACCCAGCCAGGCCGACGCCGCAAAGAAGGCCGGACTCGACGTCTTCGTACAGCCCGGCTTCAACGCCTCCAACATCAGCCTCAACGTCAACAAGAAGCCGTTCGACAACGACAAGGTCGTCGACGCGGTCCGCCACGCGGTCGACCGCAAGGAGTTCGTGGACAAGCTGACCTTCGGCTACGGGGAGGAGACCGACCAGCCGTTCCCCAAGGGATACACGGCCTATGACCCCACGTCGGCCGACGCCTACCCGTACGACCCGGCGAAGTCGAAGAAGCTGCTCGCCCAGGCCGGCTACGAAGCAGGTGACATCAAGCTCGACCTCGTCATCCCGGAGGAACAGCCCGAGGCAGAGATCGTCCAGTCGCAGCTCGCGAAGGTCGGCATCAGGGTCGACATCAAGATTGACAAGAACTGGGCGACACCGTTCTTCGCCAAGGACCTGACGTTCTCCCTGTACTCGACGACCGGACGCGACTCCGCAGCGCAGACCCTCACCGCGCACTTCGGCCCCGACGGACCGCTCAACCTCAGCACCCCGTACGAGCCGAAGGGCTTCGCGGACGCCATCGCGAAGGTCCGCGAGACCCGCATCGACGACCCGGACTACCCGAAGGTCCTGCGGGCCGCGACCCGCGCAGGGCTGCACAGCAAGGCGCTCGTCTTCACGTACTCGCAGCCGAACCTCATCGCCAAGAGCAAGACGGTCTCCGGCCTCCCGAAGAACCCGGCCCACATCGACTGGACCGGCGTCACCATCAAGCCCGGGGCGTGAGCGGCATGCCTGACACGCGCAAAGAAGCTCACCCGCGCAAAGAAGCCCACACGCACAAGAGGACCGCGCACATCCTGGGCCGCGTCCTGGCCACCGTCGGACGCTCCGTGGCGATCTTCATCCCGGTCTTCGTGGTGGCGACGTTCGTGACGTTCGCGCTGCGTCAGATGAGCGGACTCAGCCCGGCCCGCATCCAGTTGGGGGAGAAGGCGACCCCGGAGGCCATCGCACGCGTCGAGGCCCAGTGGGGACTCGACCGGCCCTTCCTCGCCCAGTACGGCGACTGGTTCAACGGCATCCTGCACGGACAGTTGGGCACCAGCTGGACCAACGGCTCCGACATCTCCACCCTCATCGGGACCGGCCTCGGCGTGAGCCTGTCCGTGGCGGGCGCCGCGCTCGTCATCGGCGTGGTCCTCGGCTTCCTCCTCGGCACGGTGGCCGCGCTGCGCCGCACCACCTGGATCGACCGGGCGGTCACCGGCTTCGTCACCGTGATCTCGGTGATGCCGGCGTTCGTCGTCGGCATCGTCCTGGTCACCGTGTTCGCTGTCGGCCTCGGCTGGTTCCCTTCCGCCGGATACGTACCGCCGGCGCAGGGATTCGGACCGTGGTCCCTGCACATCCTGCTGCCCGCCCTCGCGCTCAGCTGCGACGTCGTCGCCGACGTGGCCCGCCAACTGCGCACCAGCCTGATCGCCGCCGCCCGCGAGAACTACGTCACCGGGGCCGTGGTCCGGGGCCTGAGCCCCCGGCGGATCTTCCTCGGACACGTCCTGCGCAACGCCCTCGGCCCGACGCTCGCGACGCTCGGCCTGAAGTTCCCCGCCCTCGTGGGCGCCTCGGTCGTCACCGAATGGATCTTCGGCCTCCAGGGTTTCGGCCGGTTCGCCAACGACGCCGCGCAGGCCGGCGACGTACCCGCCGTACAAGGAGTGCTCGTGGTGTCGATCGTCCTCGTCGTCGGCTTCAACCTGATCGTCAACCTGGTCCTGGCGCGCGTGACGCCGGCCGCCCAGCGGGGGGTGTGACCGTCCATGACCCGCCGCGTACTCGCCCTCACCACGGGCCGCACCGCCGTCGTCATCCTCGCCGTCGTCGCCCTGCTGGCGGTGTTCGGCCCGCTGCTCGCCCCGCGGAGCCCCCTCGCGACGAGCGGTGACACCCTCGCCGCCGCCTCGGGGGAGCACTGGCTGGGCACCGACTACCTCGGCCGCGACGTACTCAGCCGACTCCTCGACGGATCCCGTGTCAGCGTCCTCGGCTCGCTCGAAGTCGCCCTGACCGCACTGGTCGTGGGGTCGATACCCGGCATCCTGTCGGTGTACCTCGGCCGGGTCTTCGAGTGGCTGACGCTGCGCCTCGCCGACACCCTCGTCGCGCTGCCGTTCCTGCTCTTCGCTGTCGCGGTGATCGCACTGCTCGGCAACGGCATCACCCAGGCGATGCTCGTGACCGGTGTGCTGGTGTCTCCGCTGTTCTACCGGGTGTCCCGCGCCGCTACGCTGGCGGTGGCCCGATCCCCGTACGTAGAAGCCGCGTTGATCTCCGGGGCCTCTATCGGCTGGATCGTGCGACGCCATGTCTGGGCGAAGGTGCTGCCGCCGCTCGCGGTCGCCCTCGCGCAGACCATCGGCACCGGCTTCGTGATCGTGTCCAGCCTGACGTTCCTCGGCATCGGCGTCCAGCCGCCCGAACCCACCTGGGGCGGGCTGCTCGCCTCCGACCTCGGCTACCTCGGCCAGCAGCCCTGGGCGCCGCTCCCGCCCGCCCTCCTGATCATGGCGACCGTCTGGGCCGCGAACCTGCTCGCCGACGCGATCCGCGACGTGTCCGGCACGACCGCGAGCGGCCCGGCCCCCGCCGGCGCCGGCCGGAACCGCCTCGACGAGACCGCCCCCGCCGGAGGTACGACATGACCACAGCGCCCACCGCTCTCGCCCGCGAGCAGCACCACGACGACGACATCCGGGCCGAACCCGTGCTGTCCCTGCGTGACGTACACATCGCCGACACTGCCACCGGCCGGGAGATCGTGCACGGCGTCAGCTTCGACCTCAGGCCCGGCACGACGATCGGCGTCGTCGGCGAGTCCGGCAGCGGAAAGACCCTCACCTGCCGGGCGGCGCTCGGCATCCTGCCACCGAACGTCGAGATCACCGGCGGCCACGTCGCACTCGACGGCACCGACACCGCCACCCTGACCCCGAAACAGTGGACCCGGCTGCGCGGCACCACCATCGCCGCCGTCTTCCAGGACCCGGCCTCCTACCTCAATCCCTCGATCCGCGTCGGCGCACAGCTCGCCGAGGTGCTCCGCGTGAAGAAGGGCCTGAACAGGCGCGAGGCACGGGCGAAGGCGACCGAGCTGCTCCGCACCGTGCACCTGCGCGACCCCGAACTCAGCTACGACCAGTACCCCCACGAACTCTCCGGCGGCATGCTCCAACGCGTCCTGATCGCCACCGCCATCGCCGCGGAGCCCCGCGTCCTCATCGCCGACGAGGCCACGACAGCGCTCGACGTCACGGTCCAGGCGGAGATCCTCGACCTCCTCGCTGACCTGCGCGACCGGGCGGGCCTGGCCCTCGTCGTCGTCTCCCACGACCTCGCCGTGGTGGCCCAGCTGTGCGACGAGGTGCTGGTCATGAAGGAGGGCACCGTCGTCGAACAGGGTCCGAAGAGCGAGGTGTTGCACGCCCCGCGGCACGAGTACACCCGGCTGCTCATCGCCGAACACGAGCTGTACGGCCTCGAACGGTTCCGCACGGCGACGTCGACCGCTTCCGCCAAGGGGGACGCATGAGTGACAACGACCGTACGCAGTCGGCGAGTTCGGTCCTCGACATCGCCTCGCTCGACGTCCACTACGGCCCCCGCAGGCGCCGCCGACAAGCCCTGCGCGGAGTCTCGCTCAACGTCGCGCCCGGCGAGACGCTCGGGCTCATCGGCGAGACAGGATCGGGAAAGTCCACGCTCGCCCGCGCCGTCCTCGGCCTCGTCCCCACCACATCCGGCACGATCACCGTCGGGGGAGAGGACGTCACCTCCCACAGCCGCCGCCAATGGCGCGGCCTGCGCCGCCGAGGCGTCATCCAGTACGTCTTCCAGGACCCGCTGCGCAGCCTCGACCCGGACCTGACCATCGAGGAGTCCCTCAGTGAGCCACTGCGGGTCGGCGGCGTGCCGCGCGCCGAGGCGGCCGAGCGGATCCGCGCGTACCTCGAACGGGTAAGGCTGAGCGAGGAGTTGCTGGGCCGACTGCCCGGCGAGCTCTCCGGCGGACAGCGCCAACGCGTCGCCGTGGCAAGGGCGTTGGTGACACACCCCCGCCTGGTCATCCTCGACGAACCAGTCAGCGCCCTCGACTCCGCCAACCGCGTCCAGATCCTGGAGATCCTCAAGGAACTGCGGGCGGACGGCACGGCGCTGGTGTTCATCTCCCACGACCTGGGCTCCGTCGCGGGCGCCGCCGACCGCGTCGCCGTCCTGTACCGCGGTGAACTCGTCGAGATCAGCGCGACGGACACCGTCGTCAACGAACCGCAACACCCCTACACGCGCCTCCTGCTCGGCTCCGCACCCACCCTGCACGGCGCCCCCGCCGACCGGGCCGAACGCGAGGCACTGCGCGCCCTTCTGCCCGCCTGAGCCACCCGTCGCCCGCCACCACAGAGAGGCACACCCATGCCCCGCAAGAAGATCCACCTCGCGCTGCACCCCTACGGCGTCGGCGGCCCCGGCCAGCACGGCCTGTGGAAGGACCCGCGCGTCGCCAACAACGCCAGCACCGACATCAACTACTACATACGACAGGCCCAGGCCGCCGAACACGCCCTGTTCGACGCCCTGTTCGTCGTCGACAGTCAGTTCATCAACGCCACCTACCCCTCCCACTACCTCAACCGGCTCGAACCCCTCACCCTGCTCTCCGCCGTGGCCACACACACCCGCCACCTCGGCCTCGTGGGCACGGCCAGCTCGACGTACAACTCGCCGTTCAACCTGGCCCGCCGCTTCGCGTCCCTCGACCACATCAGCGGCGGCCGGGCCGGCTGGAACGTCGTCACGAGCTTCGACACCGGCACCTCGCGCAACTACGGATTCGAGGAACACCTCGACTACACCACCCGCTACGGCAGGGCCCTCGAATGCGTCGAGGTCGCCCGCGGCCTGTGGGACTCGTACGAGGACGACGCCTTCCCCGCCGACGTCGAACGCAACGTGTTCCTCGACCCGGCCAAGCTGCACGAACTGAACCATGTGGGCGAGCACTTCAGGGTCGCGGGACCGCTCAACCTGTCGCGCTCCCCGCAGGGCCAGCCGGTCATCTTCCAGGCAGGTGTCTCCGAGGAAGGCCGCGACCTGGCCGCCCGCGTCGCCGAGGGTATCTACGCACCCGGCGGCTCCCTCCAGCAGGCCCAGGAGTACTACGCCGACATCAAGCGCCGCACCGCCGCCCACGGCCGCGACCCCGAACACATCAAGATCTTCATCCACGGCGGCCCGGTCGTCGCCGCCACCGACGAGGCCGCCCGCCGCCGCGAGCGCGAGATCTTCGAGGAGGACAACGAGTTCGACCGCCACCTCGCCCTGCTCGGCCGCTCCTTCGGCGCGTACGACTTCAGCGTCCACGACCTCGACGCCCCCTTCCCCGACGTCGCCCACCTCGCCGAGAAGGGCGGCAGGACAGGGGCGGCCAAAATCATCGAACGGGCACGGACCGAGAACCTCACCCTGCGCCAAGTCGCCCAGTCCCTGGCCGAGTTCCGCCGCTCGCCGTTCGTCGGAGCGCCTGAGACGGTCGCCGACAGGATCCAGGAGTGGTTCGACGCCGGCGCCTTCGACGGCATCAACCTCGCCTTCCGCACCGAGGAGGAACTGGAGCTCTTCGTCGACGGCGTCGTCCCGATCCTCCAGAAGCGCGACCTGTTCCGCACCGCGTACGAGGCCGACACCCTGCGCGGCCACCTCGGCCTGCCGATCCCGGCCAACCGCCACACCACCGAGACCGTCCCCGAGACCGCCCCCCTTGGAGCCCTGCGATGAGCAGCCAGTACACCGACCACCTCGCCCCCGAGGGCCTGCTCACCCGCGGCACCGTCATCGTGGTGCCCGGCCGCGGCGAGACACGTGCCGTGTACGAGCGGTTCGGCAGGCGCCTCGCCGCGGACGCCTACCGCGTACGGGTCGTGGACACCCCGGACCTGAGCGGCGACTCCCTCGACACTGCCCTCGACACCCTGGTCGAGCAGCTCGCCGAAGCGGCCGGAGGAACGGCTTCCGAGCCCGGGGGCACCGCGGTCGCCCCGCTGGTCCTGGTGGGCGCCGACAGCGGCGCCGCCGCGGTCGCCGCCCTCGTCGCGGACCCGGGACGAGCGCGCAGGCTGCGCGCGGACGCCGTGATCCTGGCGGGACTGCCGGGCCGGGCGGCCGCCACCACCGAGGCGTGGGACGAGGAACTCGACGTCCGCACCTCGTGCCCCACACACCGTGGCGTGCTCACGGACGACACCCTCGTACGCCGCGGGGAGCTCAACACACCTGTTCCGGAACCGGTGTTGGAGCTGGCCCACGGCAGCGCGGCGGACCTCCCGCAGCTGCTCCTGGTCGGCGACGCCGACCCGCTGGCGGACCGCGACGCCCTCGCGCTCACGGCCCAGAAGCTGGCGTCCGCCCGCCTGGCGGTGGTCCAAGGCGCCCACCACGACGTACTCAACGACAAGCAGCACCGCTCGGTGGCCGCGGAGGTGGTGGGTTTCCTCGAAGCGCTGCGCGAAGGCCTGACGCCCGCGGTCACGGTCGTGTCGAGCGCGTGGTGAACACCGCCGCCCAGCGGCGACCGTGACCACCCGCCCTCTCCCGCCCCTCACCTCTCACGAAAGGCCCCACCATGGCCACCATCCTTTCCGTGTCCGGCAGTCCCTCCGCCACGTCCCGCACCGCGCGACTCCTGGAACATCTCGACGAACGACTGCGCGGCCAGGGACACGACGTGACCTCGTTGCAGGTACGCACCCTGCCGGCCGACGCGCTGCTGGGCGCGGAGTTCGGGCACCCGGCCATCGTCGAGGCCGTCGCCCGGTTCCAGCGGGCGGACGGCATCGTCATCGGCACACCCGTCTACAAGGCCGCCTACTCGGGCCTGCTGAAGTCGCTCCTGGACCTGCTCCCGCAGTACGCCCTCGCCGGAAAGACCGTGCTGCCCCTGGCGACGGGCGGCACGACGGCCCACGTCCTGGCGCTCGACTACGCCCTGCGCCCCGTCCTGAACTCGATGGGCCCCCACCACATCCTCCCCGGCTGGTTCACCCTCGACCGGGACGTCACGGTCGGCGAGGACGGGGAACTGGTCGTCGCCGACGCGTCCGCCGAGGCACTCGCCGAGGTCACGGACCGCTTCTCCGCGGCGCTCGGCGGACGGACGGTGGCACTCGCTCAGGCGGGGTGACCGCTTCAGCTCTGCAGCGCCGCCTTGCGGTGCCGCTCCGTCAACCGGGACCCGGATTCGCGGCGGGCGGCGCGGCGCAGCAGGGGGATCGCGAGGAGGAAGCCGAGGACGGCCCAGGTGGTCAGGACCAGGGCGACCAGGGGAAGTTCCCAGGAACCCGCGGGCTCGGCGGCCCGTGCCGCATCCGGCAGCAGCGCCGAACGCAGGCCCTGCGCCATCCACTTGAGCGGGAAGACCGACGCCACCTGCTGCACCGGAACGGGCAGCACCGTGATCGGGAACACCGCCCCGGACGTGACAAGGAGTCCCATCACCGGCAGCATGATCAGGGCCAGTGCCTCACGCGGATTGGGCAGCACCGCGCCGATGGCGGCGCCGAGCGGCACGACGGCCAGCAGCCCCAGCGTCGTGACCCACACCAGCGTCAGCCAGCCGGCCGGCCCCTGCGGCACGGGACCGTCGGCCAGCAGCGCGGCGGCCGCCAGCAGCAGGGCAAGGGTGGCGACCGAAACGACCACGATCAGCAGGCACTTGGCGACCAGGTAGGCGGGAATCCCGCCTGGCGTGGCGCGCAGCCGCAGCAGGGCGCCCTCCTCCCGTTCGGTCACGAGGATCTGCGGGAGCGTGACAAGACCGACCTGGAAGAGGAGGTACGCGGCGAAGCCCGCCACCACCAGGTGGGCCATCGGTGTCCGCGTGCCCGGCACGTCACTGCTGATGTACCCGGCGATGAGCAGCGCGACGACCACGTTGGTCAGGTGGCCGGACATCTCCTTGCCGTTGCGCACGAGGTGCCGCAGCTCGATGCCGCCGCGCTGGATCCCGGCACGCCAGCCGTTCGTCATGGGTGTCGTCCTCATGCGACCCGTGCCTCCTCGTCCTTGCCCTTGTCCGTGTCATCCTCCGACTCAGGGGTCATGTCCGTGCCGTCGGCCGCCAGGTTCACCATGTGCAGATACGTGTCCTCCAGCGTCGGCCGCAGGACCTCCAGGTCGGCGATCGGTCCCGGCGCCTGCCGGTGCAGATCCCAGACGAGCTGCGAGGGGTCCGCGGTGCGCTCGCGGCGGGGCGTCCCGTCCTCGGACGTCCAGCGGACCTCGGCGCGTGCGGCGGCCCGCCGGGCCAGTTCCGCGGGTGTGCCGCAGGCCCGGATCCGGCCGCCGACCAGCATGGCGATCCGGTCGGCGAGCCGCTCTGCCTCCACCAGGTCGTGGGTCGTGAGCAGGATGGTGACACCGTCGTCCCTGGCCAGACGCTCGACCAGGGCGTGGAACTCGTACCGCGCCTCCGGGTCGAAACCGGTGGTCGGCTCGTCCAGGAAGAGGAGTTCGGGGCGGCCGACGATGCCGAGCGCCACGTCGAGGCGCCGTCGCTGTCCGCCCGAAAGACGGGCCACCTGCCGGTCGGCCTGGTCGGTGAGTCCCACGAGGGCCAGCAGCTCGGCCGGGTCGCGCGGGTCGGGGTAGTACGTGGCGAAGTGGTTCAGCAGCTCGCCGACCCGCCAGCGTCCGTGATCGCGCCAGGACTGCAGGACGAGGCCGATCCGCGCGCGCCACGCGTCGTCGCCCCGCTCCGGGTCCGTGTCGAGCACGCTCACTTCCCCCGCGGAACGGCGCCGGAAGCCCTCCAGGATCTCGACGGTGGTCGTCTTCCCCGCCCCGTTGGGGCCGAGCAGCGCGAAGACCTCGCCGCGGTGGATGTCGAGGTCCACGCCGTGCAGGACGTCGATGTCGCCGTACGTCATCGTGATGTCGCGGGCGTGGACGACGGGTCGTCCGGATGTGTGCCCTGCCGTCATTGCCGCGCCCCCTGTGTGCTCCGCTGTGTGCTCCGCGGTCATCTCTGCGCCCCCGAAGGTGTGGGTACCGCCGAACCGGCGCCCTCGACGATCGCCCGGAGCGCCGAGACATGACCCTCGAAGGCGGTGCGCCCATGCTCCGTCAGCCGCACCCGGGTGCGGCGATTGCGGCCGCCGCCCTCCTTGTGGAGCTCCAGATACCCGGCCTCCTCAAGAGTGTGCAGCTGCTTGGAGAGCGCGGAGTCGCTGAGCGAGAGACTGTCGCGGACGAAGGAGAACTCCGCCCACTCGGTGGCGGCGAGCAGTGACACCACCGAAAGCCGGGTGGCGGGATGGATCAACTCGTCGAAGCCTGCGGGAACACTCATCGGCCACGCGCCGACCTGGCGGCCCAGCGGCTCGTCGGTCCGACGAACAGCACGAACACCGCAGCCGAGACCGTGGCCTGGATCAGGCTCCCGGACATCGGTTCCAGCGAGTCGACCAAGTGGCCGGAGAGAAGCACCGTCCCGCCGGTCACCACCGCCCCCGCCACAAAGGTGGCGAACATGCGCGGCGTACACCGGGTGTGGTGCAGCCGCACCCGGCTGCGCCGCTGATGGCGCACGGCGAGACCGCCCAGCACCGCGACATACGCGGCCATGACCAGACCCACGCCCCATCCGGGCAGGTCCAGACCCAGGCCCGCCAGGAACAGCCACATGATCGCGGCCGTGGCCCAGGGGCTGCCCGAGCCGGCCGCGGCGGACCGCTCCACCTCGTCGTACACCCGCTCCTGCGGCACGCGAATGCGCTGAAGATCTCTCCATGCCTGTTCGGCATCGACCGGCGTACTCACGCGTCTCGCCCTCCCGTCCCCGCTTTACTTTCCCAGCAGGAAAGTTACGCGAGGAAAGCTACGCGTTACTTTCCTGGTGGGCAAGTCGAACCAGGTAAGTCGAACCAGGTAAGTCGAAGACGTGCCGAAGCCGGTGTCGGTCACCGTGTCACTGGTCAGTCCCCTGTCGGCTCCACCGCGTTGGCCAGCGGTTGGCCGCCCGCCCAGCGTCGTACCTGCTCGACGATCAGGCGCTCGGCGCGTGGCCGGAACGTCGCCGAGCCGCCGCCCACGTGCGGTGTGATGAGGACGCCCGGCAGCGCGCGCAGCGGGTGGTCGGAGGGGAGCGGCTCGGGGGACGTGACGTCGAGGGCCGCGCGGAGCCGGCCGGTGCGGGTCTCGGTGAGCAGCGCGTCGGGGTCGAGGGTGCGGCCGCGGCCGATGTTGACGACGAGCGCGTCGTCGGGGAGCGCGGCGAGTTCGGCCGGGCCGAACAGGCCCACCGTGGACGGGTTCTCGGGCAGCACGAGTACCACGATGTCCACCTGCGGCAGCAGTTCCGGCAGGTCCGTGACCGGGTGGACGTCGCTGTCGGGGCGGGCGCGGCGGGCCACGCGCACGACGGTGGCCTCGCACGCGAGCAGGCGCTGTTCGAGCGCCGCGCCGATGGACCCGTAGCCCACGATCGCCACCCGCGAGTCCGCGAGGGAGCGCGTGAAGTGCGGCTCCCAGCGGCCCCCGTCCTGATCGCGCACCCAGCGCGGCAGGTCACGCTGCGCGGCGAGGGTCAGCGCGAGAGCGTGCTCGGCGGCGCTCGCGTCGTGCAGCCCACGCCCGTTGTGCAGCGCCACCCCCTCGGGCAGCAGCGGCCGCAGCTTCTCCACGCCCGCGCTCAACGACTGCACGGCGCGCAGTCCGGGGAGCTGGGGGAGCAGCTTCTCGGCGCCCGGTGTCGCGTACGGCATCACCCAATAGCCGATCCGGGCGAGCTGCTCCGCGTCGAGGTCGACCGGCGCCACTCCGTCCCACACCTGGACGCGCACCGCGTCCGGCCAGGGGCCGTGCGCGCGGTCGAGGCCGGGCCAGGGCACCAGTACGTCCGGCGCCTCGGAACCGGGTCCGGTTCGGGCGGACATGTGGGTGGAGTCATGGCTGGGCATACATGCACCTCTTTCCGGGCGGCATCGCCCGAAGCGCGGCAATTCACGGACCCGCCACGGCTGTTGACCTGGCGGCGCGACGACCCTAACGTCTTTCCGTCCCGCAGAACACTTTCCACCCCACGGAAAAGTGGCTCGGAAAACCCTCACGGAAACAGGAGGTGTGACGGATGACAGTGACGTCGTCCCGCGCCGCACGCGGCAGTGGATTCTGGTCGTCCACGCGGACCAAGCACATGATCCCGATCGCGTTCGTCACCTATTCGCTGGCGTACCTGGACCGGTCGAACTACTCGATCGGCTCGGCCGGCGGCATGGCCGATGACCTCAACATGTCCAGCAGCATGGACGCGTTGGTCGCCGCCTCCTTCTTCCTGGGCTACTTCCTCTTCCAGATCCCCGGCACCATCTACGCCGAACGCCGCAGCGCCCGCCGCCTCGTCGCGTACTCGACCATCGCCTGGGGACTGCTCGCCGCCGTCCAGGGGCTGCTGCACAGCCCGACGTGGCTGGTCGTCGTGCGCTTCCTGCTCGGTGTGGTCGAGGGCGCCGTCATGCCGTCCATGGTGATGCTGCTCGGCCGCTGGTTCACGCAGCGCGAGCGCGGACGGGCCAACACCTTCCTGATCCTGGGCAACCCGGTCACCGTGATGTGGCTCTCCGCCGTCTCCGGACTGATCATCGAGGCCACCAGTTGGCGCGAGATGTTCATCATCGAGGGCCTTCCCGCGGTGCTGTGGGGCCTGCTCTGCCTCAAGATGATCAAGGATCACCCGGCGGAGGCCACATGGCTCCCCGAGAACGAACGGGCCGCGCTGGACGCCGAGTTGGCGAAGGAGCCGACCGTCGCCGTCGCTCGCACCGCCGAGTACCGCAAGGTGCTCTCCTCGCGTCCGGTGCTCATCCTGGCCGCCCAGTACTTCTGCTGGTCGATCGGCGTGTACGGCTTCGTGTTCTGGCTGCCCTCGATCATCAAGGACGCGTCCGGGCAGGGCATCGGCGCCACCGGCCTCCTCTCGGCGGTCCCGTACCTCTTCGCCTCGATCGCGATGCTCGTCAACTCCCAGCTCTCCGACCGCAGCGGAAAGCGCCGTCTGGCGATCTGGCCGTGGCTGGTGGTCGCCGCCCTCACGCTGTACGGCTCGTACCTCGCGCACTCCTCGTTCGCGATGTCGTTCGTGCTCCTGATCGTCGCCGGACTGTGTCTGTACGCGCCCTACGGGCCGTATTTCGCGCTCGTCGCCGACCAGGCGCCCAAGAACGTCTCCGGCGCGGCCATCGCCCTCGTCAACTCCTTCGGCGCGCTCGGCTCGTTCGTCGGCACGTACCTCGTCGGCTGGATCCGCGGCAGCTCCATGGGTGACATGGGCGCCTTCGCCGTCATGGCGATCGGCACGCTGATCTCCGCCGCGCTGATGGCCTTCGTACGACGGCCATCGGAGCTGGAGACACCGGCGGCCAAGGTCGGCGAACAGCACGCCGCGTAAGCTTCGGCAGCGACCAATCAAGTGAGCAATCAAGCGACTCGGCGACGAAGACACAGGTGGGGGCGGGCGTGAACCATGGGCGATGACATGCTCGGCCGCGGGCTCAGGCTGCTGACCACGCTCTCCCGGCACCCCGAGGGCCTCGGCGTCAGCGCCGCCGCGCGCGCCGCGCGGCTGCCGGTGAGCAGTGCCCACCGGCTGCTCGCCCGGATGGCCGACGAGGGTTTCGTCGTCCACGACCCCACCGCACGCACCTACGCCCTGGGGCTGCGCGCCCTGGAGCTGGCGCACGGCTTCCACCGGACCCCGGCCGGGTTCAACCATCTCCTCGGCCCCATGCGGCAGTTGGCGGAGCGCACGGGCCTGGTCGTCATCGCGGGCATCCTCGACGGCGACCAGGTCCTCCTCGTCCGCTCCGTCCAGGGCAGCCAGCACCTGCAACTGCGCAGCGACGAGGGCACCCGCAACCCCTGGCACGCCACCTCGATGGGCAAGGCCCTCGTCGCGGCCAGGCCCGAGGCCGACCAGGAACACCTGCTGGCCGGTCCGCTGCCCCGCAGCTCTCCCAACACGATCAGCGATCCGGACGAGCTGCGCGCGGAACTGGCCCGCGTCCAAAAGCTCGGTTGGGCGGAGGCCGAGGAGGAGAACGAGCGCGGGGTCCGCTCCATCGCCGTGTGCGTCCCCGCCACCGACCCGGACGGCGGGCCGCCCCAGCTCGCCCTCTCCCTCGGCGCCACCGTCGTCCTCACGGGCCGCGAGGAACTCCACGCCATGCTTCCGCTGTTGCGGACGACGGCGCGGGAGGCGGCGGCGTACGGCAGGTGACCGCGCGAGTCACCCCGCTCGGCGCAGGTCCTTCAACTGGGCCGACTGCGCTCGCAGCTTCCCGAGCATCCAGCCCTGGAAGAGACCGACGGCGAGACCGGCGGCGACCGGACCGTACTTGGCGAGGACAGGCCCCGCGACGAGCGACAGACCGTCGAGTTCGGCGGGCGCGGTGGTGGCGGCCGTGGTTCCCCCCGGCTGTGACGCGGCAGCGGGGGAGGCGGCGCGGGCCGGCCCCTGATCCAGCAGCAGATTCCCCAGGTTCTGCGCGAACTGCTGGAGGATCCTGTCCGAGACCGTGGCGATCGCGCCCTTGCCGAACTGGGCCAGCTTGCCGCGGATCAGCAGATCCGTGCTCAGCTCAAGGCGCGCGCCCTCCGGTGCCTCGACGATGTCCAGGATCACCTCGGCCTCGGCGTCCCCGTTGCCGTGGGTGTCGGCGCCGCTGGCGTGCACGCGCAGGCGGCGCTTCTCGGCGTCGACCTCAAGGAAGCGCACCGTGCCCGCGTACGCGGCGCTGATCGGGCCGACCTTGACCTTCACGGCGCCCCGCCAGGCATCGCCGTCCCGGCCCTCAAGAGCCGCGCCCGGCATGCAGGACGCCACCTTCTCCACGTCGCTGACGAGCGCGAACACCGCGTCCGGAGCGGCGCCTACGACGACGGTGTTGGTCAGCTGCATGCTGTCTCCTCGATTGCGGTACAGGTCTTGGCGCAGCCGGCTCGGCGGGCCGTGGCGCAGGAGTCGATCGCCTCGACGATGGTCTGGTAGCCGGTGCACCGGCACAGGTTCGCGGCCACGACCTCGCGGATCTCCTCCTTGGTGGCCTCCGGGCGCTCGGCGAGGAACCCGTCCGCGAGCATCAGGAAACCGGGAGTGCAGAAGCCGCACTGGAGGCCGTGATGTTCGGTGAACGACCTTTGCAGATCGCTGAGTTCACCGGTCGCCGGGTCCGCGAGGGACTCGACCGTACGGATTCGCGCCCCCTCGGCCTGCGCGGCGAACATCAGACACGCCCGCGCGGGCCGGTCGTCGACCAGGACCGTGCACGCCCCGCAGATGCCGTGCTCGCAGCCGACATGTGTGCCGGTCAGGCGCAGGTCGTGGCGGAGCACGTCGACGAGGGTGCGGCGCGGCTCGGTGATCACCTCGTGCTCCTCGCCGTTGACGTCCAGGGTGAGCAGCAGCAGATTGTCGGAGCTGTTCATGGGGCTGGTCATACGGAGGGCTCCAAGTCCGAGGACTCCAGGTTCAGGGCGCGGTGCACCGTCTCCGGGGTGATCGGGGTGTTGTCGAGTTCCGTGCCGGTGGGGCGCAGCGCGTCGTTGACGGCGTTGAGGACCGCGGCGGGCGCGCCGATGGTGCCGCCCTCACCCGCGCCCTTGGCGCCGGTCTCGTTGAACGTGCACGGCGTCTCGAGGTGGTGGATGAGCACGTCGGGGATCTCGTGGGCGGTCGGCACCTTGTAGTCCATGAAGCTGGTCGCCGAGGGCTCGCCCTGCGCGTCGTACGTCACCTGCTCGAAGAGCGCGCCCGCGATGCCCTGGGCGATGCCACCACGGCACTGCCCCTCCACGACCTGCGGGTTGATGGCGACACCGCAGTCCTCGACGCACACGTACCGCAGGATCTCCACCTGCCCTGTGCCCTGGTGGAGTTCGACGACGACGGCGTGGGTGGCGTTGGAGAAGGTGCCGTCGTTGAACACGTCGAAGGTCGCGGTCGCGCTGAGTCCCGGCTCGATGTCACGGGGCAGCAGGTGCGCGCGCAGGTACGCGACGTCGGCCAGCTCCTCGTACGTGAGGACGCTGCCGTCCGCGCGCCGCACGCCGCCGCGCGCCAGCTCCACCTCGCCCGGGTCGCTCTCCCAGAGCGCCGCAGCGATCCGGCACAGCTTCTCGCCGAGCTTGGCCGCGGCGAGCCGCACCGCGCTGCCGCCGATGGTGACGGAGCGGCTGGCGAACGTCCCGTAGCCGTACGTGATCCGGTCGGTGTCGCCCTGATGCAGCTTCACCTTCCGCAATTCCAGGCCGAGTTCGTCGGCGGCGATCTGCGCGAGGGTCGTCTCGTGGCTCTGCCCGTGGCTCATCGTGCCGCTGGTGACGGTGATGGCTCCGCTGGTGTCCATCCGCACCTCGGAGATGTCGAAGCCGGGGACGACCTGCATCTTTCGCTGGGCGAAGGCCGTGGACCCGTAGCCGGTGCGCTCGCTGAAGCAGGAGTACCCGATGCCGAGGTAGCGGCCCTCGGCCGTGGCGGCGGCCTGCTTCTCGTACCAGCCCTCGTCCTTGACGAGCCGCTCGCACAGGTCGAGCGACTCCAGGTAGGAGCCCGGGTCGTACGTGATGTTGTTGATGCCCGTGTACGGGAACTCGGTGATGACGTTGCGGCGGCGGATCTCCACCGCGTCCAGGTCCAACTCGCGGGCCGCGCGCTCGAAGAGACGCTCCATCACCATCACGTACTGCGGGCGGCTCACCCCGCGATACGGAGCGGTGGGCGCCTTGTTGGTGGTGACCGCCCGGCCGCGCACCCGGTAGGCGGGCACCTTGTAGACACCGGGCATCTCCGCCGAAGCCATCAGCGGCTCGATGCCGGCGGTGAACGGATAGCAGGAGTACGCGCCCATGTCGCACACCACGTCCGCGTCGAGCCCCAGGATGTGCCCGTCCGCGTCGAAGGCGGCCCGCACGTCGTAGTGCTGCTCGCGGGCGAGGAACGAGGCGGAGAGCGCGTCCTTGCGGTCCTCGATCCACTTCACCGGGCGGCGCAGGCGCAGCGCCGCGGCGGCAGCCGCGATCTCCTCGCGGCCCACGACACACTTCTGGCCGAAGCCCCCGCCCATGTCGGGCACGACGACCCGCACCGCCCGCTCGTCCAGGCGCAGACAGCGCGAGGCCACCGTCCTGACCTGGTGCGGGACCTGGGTGCACGTATCGAGGACGAGCTGCTCCTCCCGGTCGTCCCAATGGGCGACAGCGCCGCGTGTTTCGAGGGGGAGAGCGTTCTGCCGGCCGGTCCGCGACTCGACCCGCACGACGCACGAAGCGGCGTCGAAGACCTCGTCGATGCCCTCCGTGGCGAACAGGGACACGTCCACCAAGGTGTTGCGCGCGGCCTCCTCGTGGACGCGCGGGGCGCCGGACGCCAGGGCGTCGGCCTCGGAGGTGACCGGGGGCAGCGTCGTGTAGCGGACCTTGGCCGCCTCCAGGCCGTCCTCGGCGGCGTACGCGTCGCGCGCTACCACGATCGCGACCGGCTCGCCGACGTAACGCACCCGGTCGCGGGCGAGCACCGGCATGGCGGTGGGAACGAACTCCGTTGCTGGGCGGCCGAGTTCGGCGGTGATGTCGGTGAGGTCCAGGTCCTCGGCGGTGAAGGCCGCGACCACGCCCGGCACCTCACGCACCGCCGTCAGATCGACGGAGGCGATCTCGCCGTGCGCGACGGTACTGCGCACGAACTGGGCGTGCAGCATGCCGGGCAGCGCGATGTCGTCGACGAACCGGCCGCGCCCGGACAGCAGCCGCGGATCCTCACGGCGCGCCACCGACCGCCCGGTCAACTGCCCCTCGGTGTCTGCCGAATGTGTCACCGAATGTGTCATCGGCTCATCGCCTCCTCACAGGCACGCAGGACCAGCGTGCGGACAAGCTGCTTGCGGTAGTGCGCGCTGCCCGAGGCGTCCGACGGGGGCTCGATAGCCTCGGACGCCGCCTGCGCGCACTCGGCGAAGGTGCCACCGCCCGCGAGCACCGACTCCGCCTCCGGCACCCGGACCACCGAGGCCGCGACCCCGCCGAGCGCCACCCGGCCACCGCGTACGGAACCGTCCGTCACGTCGAGGTCCACGGCGGCGGCCACCAGCGCGAAGTCGCCCTGGCGCTCGGCGAACTCGGTGAGCGCGGCGTGCGGGGCCGGGCGCGGGAAGACGACCTCGACCAGCAGCTCGTCGGGATCGAGCACGCTCGTGTAGTAGCCGAGGAAGAAGTCTCCGGCCGCGATCCGACGTTCACCGCGTGGCCCGCGTGCGACGAACTCCGCCCGGAGCGCGAGGGCGAGCAGACACCACTCGGCGGTGGCGTCGGCGTGCGCGATGCTGCCGCCGATCGTGCCGCGCGTACGGATGGGCAGGTGCCCGATCCACCGCATGGCCTCGCGCAGCACCGCGAACTCGCGGCCGAGCACACCCTCCGGGTCGCTCTCCACCGTGCGATGGGTGGTGAGCGCCCCGATGTGCAGCGCGCCCGCGGTGTCGCGGTGCATCCCGTCGAGTTCACGCAGGCCGGCGATGTCGACCAGGTGTCCGGGCCGTGCGAGCCGGAAGTTCATCATGGCGACCAGGCTCTGGCCGCCGGCGATGACCTTCGCGTCATCGCCGAGCTCGGCAAGGAGACGCGTGGCGCCGTCGACGTCACGAGCCCTGTGGTAGCCGAAGGGCGCTGGTTTCATGGTTCTCCTGGTCTTTCTGGTTTTCCTGTCCCGGGGGAAGGTCGCCGTCGCTGTCGTGGGCCGGATCGTCCAGTTCCCGCCCCTTCGTCTCCGGCGCCGCCACGGCCATCCAGCCGACGGCGAGGAGCACGGCCGCGCCGAGCACCGCGAACGTCAGCGGAAGGCCCAGCAGGGGCCACAGCACCGAGCCGAAGAACAGCGGGGCGAAACCGGTGAGCGCCCGGCTGACCGAGGACGCCCAGCCGAAACCGCTGGCCCGCAGCTCGGTCGGGTACAGCTCGGAGACGTACGCGTACAGGGCGGGGATGGCGAGTTGGGCGAGGAAGCCGAACACACCGATGGTCACGACCGAGCCCGTCGGCATGTCCCGCACGATCGCGAAGATCACGAGGGCGAGCGAGGCGACCGGGGCCGAGACACCGATCAGCCACTTGCGGCCGACCAGGTCCACGAGGGCCGTCGAGACGAGGACACCGACGATGCCCACGCCGCTCATCAGCGTCGTGCTCATGAAGGCGGCCGTGTCACCCTGCCCCTCCTCCTTGAGGATCGACGGCATCCAGCTCAGCGCCGCGTAGTACACGAGCATGATGGTGGCGAACAACAGCCACGCCGCCGAGGTGATGCGCGGGCTGAACTTCCAGATGTTGCGCAGCTGTTGGGCCGCGGCGGCCACCCCGCGCGGACCGTCGTCAGGGACCGGCTCCGGGATCACGTACGGCTCGACTGTCGCGCCCGTGCGGGCCACCAGGTCGTCGATGACGACCCGTGCCTCGGCCTCGCGGCCCTTCTTCGTCAGGTAGATGGGTGACTCGGGGATGCCGCGGCGCGCCCAGAACAGCAGCAGCGCGGGCAGCACCATGGTGGCGAGCATCCACCGCCAGTTGCCGTCGAGGGACAGCATGCCCGTGCACACGAGCCCGCACAGGGTCACCCCCACCGGCCACCACGCGTCGAGCGCGGTGAGGACCCGGCCCCGGTACTTGCGCGGCGAGAACTCGCCCACCAGCGCGTAGTCGACGGGGATACAGCCACCGAGCCCGACTCCCGCGAGGAAGCGAAGCAGCAGGAAGACCGGGTACGTGGGGGAGAGTGCGCCCAGGACCGAGAACAGGGCGAAGATCAGCAGGGTGACACTGAACGCCTTCTTGCGGCCGATCCGGTCCGCGACCGCTCCCCAGGCGATGGCACCGACGGCCATGCCCACCAGGTTGGCGGTGGCGACGAGCCCTCGTGCGCCGAGGGACAGGTCGAAGTGCTGGCCCAGGAGCGGCATGAGGAAGCCGTTCAGGGCGATGTCGTACGCGTCGAAGAGGTAGCCGAGACCTCCGATGATGAAGATCTTTCCCTGGACGTTCCATCTCCAGGGGAGATCCTGAACGATCTGATCGCCTGTTCTCACGTGCGCTCCACAAGGTCGTGTCGGGGACGAACTGCGACGGGAGGTGCCTGAGTTGCTGATGAGGCGGGGGAGCGGGAATGGAGTTAATCCGAGCACGTACGATTGTGCTTGGCAAGGGGTCGGGCATGGAGTTAACGCGGTGGTTTCACGGCGCGGTCGGGCCGGCCAGCAGGCTGCCCGCGTTCGGCGCCACCGGCGGCAGGCCAAGATCGGACAGGATCCGGAACGCGGTGGCGGTGGCCGCCGACAGGACCGGGAGCCCCAGCTCGTCCTCGACCGGCTGGATCGCCGGCAGGGACGGCATCTGCACGCACGCGGACAGCACCAGCGCCTCCGCGTCGCCGAGCTTCAGGCGCTTGTAGTGCTCACGCAGGTCCTGCGGGTCGAGCCGGGCGACGGCCAGATTGTCCGGCACCTCCAGGCTCAGCGCGTCCACCACCTCGACACCCGCGTCCTCGATGTAGTCGGCGACCTTGCGGGTCAGCGGCTTCATGTACGGCGTGACGATGGCGACCTTCTTCGCGCCCAGCGCGGCGATCCCGTCGAGCAGCGCACCGGCGCTGGACACCACGGGGACCAGCGCATCCTGGGCGCGCAGCACATCCTTGATCTCGTCCTCGGCCGTGCAGTGATGTCCTGGACCCTGCGCCATGATGGCGACGAGGCAAGCAGTGGCCACGACGTCGGGCCGGGCGTCGGCCAGCTCCAGGACGGCGCGCTCCGTCTGCGCGTTCATCGCCCGCAGCTCTTCGGGGGTGACGTGTTTCATGCGCATCCGGCTGCTGTGGAAGACGAAGCGGTCCTCGGGTGAGACGGCCTCGCGCGCCCGCATCAGGCGGGGGAGTTCGGTCTCCATCGTGAGGTTCGAACTGGGGACGATCATCCCTATGTGGTGGTCCGGCACGGTTCGCTCCAAGTTTTGAGGCATGCCTGCTGAAGGCGGGGGCCTGCGGATGCTCTTCGGACGGGTCGGTTACGGAGGTCAGTGCTCCTGGCCGAGCCGCTCCCAGTGATCGGCGAGGACGGCCAGGTGCCGCAGGACGTCCGCGCGCTGCTCCGCCGGGATCGGCCGCAGCAGCTCCTCGTCGAGCTTGCGGGCCCGCAGGTTCGCGTCGTGCACGGTGGCGCGGCCCTCATCGGTGAGGTTGAGGAGCTTGCGCCGGGCGTCGGCGGGGGAGGGGGTACGGGACAGCAGGCCCCGGTTCTCCAGGCGCCGGGCGACATCGGCCATCGTCGAGGTGTCGAGCGCGACCAGGTCGGCGATGGAGCGCTGGTCGCAGCCGGGGTTCTCGCCGGTGATCTGTAGGACGGCGAACTGCGGTCCGGTCAGCGTCGCGTCGACGTCGTGCAGCCAGGCGGCGAGGTAGGCCTGGTACATGCGGCGGGCCAGGAAGCCCGGGGCGTGGGTGAGCTCGTCGGGCGTGGCGACGTCGTCGGCCCGGTCGGGGGTGGAGGGCGAGGTCATGGCACCGCTGTCGTGTGGAGGGGGCATGGCAGGGTCCGGCTCCGGGGCGAGGGTCTGCCGCAGCGCGGTGCGCAGCAGGTCCAGGGCCGGTGCCGGGTTGTCCCAGAAGACCATATGTCCCGCGTCCGGGATGCGGACCATGCGCGCCGCCGGGTTCGCGGCGGCGGCCTCGGCGGCGCCTTCGGCGGTGACGACCGGGCTGTTCGCCCCGTACAGCAGCGTCGTGGGACCCGGCACCCGGGGCCACCAGGTGAAGAAGTCCTCGCTCTCGAAGCCCTGGTGGGCGCGCTCGATCGCCTCCAGGCCGCAGCTCGCGAGCCAGCGGGCCCGCAGCTCCAGCTCGCGGCGCGGCCAGGTCGGCCAGAAGCCGCCGACCTCGTCGGCATCCGTGCCGCGGCGGGCCTGCGAGAGCTGCCGCGTGAACGCCGCGAGCGTCGTCGGGTACGGTCCCCGGCCGGGGCCGCTCATCGGCGGGTCCACCAACAGCGTTCCACCGAGCGGGACATGGCCGCGTACCGCGGTGGCGGCGGCGATCCGGGCACCCATGGAGTGGCCGAACAGGACGGGGTCCGCCAGTTCCAGCTGCTCGATCACGGCTTCCGTGTCGGCGGCGAGGGCGTCCAGGCAGTGGTCATCGGCGTCGTCACTGAGGCCGCGGCCGCGGATGTCGAGGACCAACGGCCGTGCCACATCCGTCAGTTCACGGGCGACGAAGTCCATGGTGACAGCAGGGCTGGTGATGCCGGGCAGGATCAGCAGGGGGACCCCGTCGCCGCCGTAGTCCAGGACGTGCAGCCGCACGTCCCCGCTGCGGGCCCAGCGGCTGACGGCCGGGATGTCGGCGAGGTCGGCGAGGCCGGGCTGCGTCAGGAAACGCTCCGGCCGTCGAGCCTCGCGGTCGTGTCCGGCATCCTGCACGGCTCCGGAAGACGCGTCCATGATCTCAAACTCCCTTCGTCGTCAGGTACTTCACCATGTCCTCGTGGCCCACGACATCCCCGTACTTGGCCTGGATGTCGAAAAGGGCCGCCTCGTGCGGCCCCGCGGCCCGGTCGCCGCAGGCCTCGGCCGGCACGAGCACCGGCCGGCCGTACTGCACCGCGTCCACCGCCGTGGCGCGCACACAACCGCTCGTCGTGGCGCCGCAGACGACCGCCGTGTCGCAGCCGAGGCCGGTGAGCAGGGAGGCGAGCGCGGTGCCGAAGAACGCGGACGCGCCCTTCTTCACGATGAACTGGTCCCCGTCCTCGTACGGCAGTCGGGGGTCGAGCGCGACGGCCTCGCTGCCCTCGCGCAGGGCGCGCATGCCGGGTGCCTTGGCGAGCCAGGTGATCGCGTCGCCCTCCGCCTCGGCCGGTGTGTAGGCGATGACCGTCCACACCACGGGTACGCCGCCTACGCGGGCCGCGCGCACCAGTTCCGCCGTGGCCTCGACGGGGGCGGTCAGATCGCTGCCGGTGGCGAAGCCCGGCTCGGTGAAACCGCGCGTCAGGTCGACCACGATGAGTGCGGGACGACGGCCGCGGGTGACGGCGGCGCCGAATCCGGCGCGCTCGTAGACGCGGTCGGTGGCGGGGTCGTACGGGGTGGGCACGGGACCTCCGAAGGTGGTCGGCTCAGTGGTGGTGGCGGTAGGCGAAGGACTCGTCGTCGGAGGTGTCCAGAGGGGTGCCGCGCCACAGCCAGTCGTAGGAGACGTCGGACTCGCCGTCGTAGCGCTCACCGAGCTGGGTGTCGCGGGCCTGCTGGTCCGGGCCGTCGGGGAAGCGGTAGAAGACCTGGTTGCGCAGCGAGGCCTGCTGGACCATCCCGGCGTGCCGTGCGCGGCGGTTGACGTAGCGCTGTAGCGCCCCGGCGATGCCCTCGCGGGTCACCGCGCCGAGCTCCTCGGCGAGCACGGCCCCGTCCTCCATGGCCTGCGAGGCACCCTGCGCCTGGTAGGGGAGCATCGCGTGGCAGGCGTCGCCGAGGAGGGCCACGCGGCCGTCGACCCAGTTCGGGTCGCGGCGGCGGTGGTAGAGCGGGAAGCAGGTGATGTCACCCTTGGCCTTGGCGAGCATGGCCGGGGCGCGGTCGTCCCACTCGGCGTAGGCGTCGACGAGCATCTCGGTGGTGCCCGAGAAGGTCGCCTTGTCGCCGTACTCGTCCTTCCACGGGACGCAGCCGACGATGTTGAGCCACTCGCCGCCGCGGATCAGGTAGTGGACGAGGTGGCGCCCGGGGCCGTACCAGATGGTGCTCTGGTAGCGGTCGAAGAGGAAGCGGGTCGCCGGATCGGCCTGCAGCAGCTCGCCGGGTATCAGGGTGCGGAAGGCCATGTCACCGGAGAAGACCAGCGTGTCATCGGCACCGATGAGGTCGCGGACGCGGGAGTGGATGCCGTCGGCGCCGACCAGGACGTCCGCCTCGTGCCGGACGCCTTCGTCGGTGACCGCGACGGGACGGTCCGGGGACGTACGGTCCAGTTCCACGACGCGCGCGCCGGTGACGATCTCGACGGTGGGGCCAGGGCCCAGCGGGTCGGTGCAGGCGTCGAGGATGGTGCGGTGCAGATCGGCGCGATGGTAGTGCCAGTAGGGGGCGTTGAACTCCTCCTGGACGCGGCGGCCCAGTGGCGTGAGTCCGATGATGCTGCCGTCCTGCCAGCGGCGGCGCACCTGGTCCTGCGGCTCGGTGCGGATGGCCTCCAGCTGCTTGCGCAGGCCGAGGCGCATCAGGACACGGCTGGCGTTCGGCGCGGTCTGGATGCCGGCGCCCACCTCGCCGAGCTCGGCGGCCTGTTCGAGGACGGTGACGCGCAGTCCCTTGTGGCGCAGGGCCAGGGCGGCGGTGAGGCCGCCGAGACCGCCGCCGACGACGGTGACTTCGTAGGACTGGCTGAGAGGCAAGACTCCTCCAGGGATGCGGCGTTGGGGGTGGGGGACCGGGGGTCAGCCTTCGACGAGGTGTCCTGCGGTGACGACGTCCGTGCCGTCCAGGCTGACCGTGCAGCCGCGCATCGCGATGTCGAGGTGGGCGTAGGAGTCGCGCTGGAGGTGCGGGTGCGGGCCTGTGGACCACAGGAAGTTGCCGGCGAAGGCGCGGGCGTCCATGCCCATCAGCTCGTCCTTGCCGTACATCGCGGTGGCGAACCAGTCGGCGGACTTCATCAGGCCCCAGCCCATGTGGGAGAGGCTGCGGGCCCACTTGTCGTGCGAGTCGTCGAAGAAGGTGTTCAGGAGCTTGGCCTCGGCGCCGCCGGTGACCTCCTGGATGTGTCCGCCCGCGACATGAAGAGTGACGGGACGCTGCACGTACTCCTTGAACGGCAGCAGGATGTCTCCCTCGGCGAGCACGATCCGCCCGTCGGAGATCTCCGGCCAGCACAGCACCATGGTGCTCGGCCAGTGGTCCCAGCGGCCCGGGTCGTCGGCGAAGCCGGTCTGGAACTCCGGGTGGGAATCGGCCAGTTGGACCGTCAGGTCGGTGCCGGCCTCGGAGGTCACACGCATGACGGACGAGGCGCGGACCCGGTCCACGCCCTCTTGGACGCGTACCTTGTCCTGCGCGGTCGGCAGGTTGCGGACGAGGACGTCGGGCGCGTCGCAGACGAAGATGATGCGGGTGCCGGTCTTGAGGATGTCCTGCTGCAACGGGGCGTGGATGAAACCCTCGCGGGTCAGGTCCACGACCAGGTCGGCCGCCTTCAACAGCTCTTGTGCGGCAGTGTCGTTGAGGACGGACACGAGGCCGGGGCCCGCGCCGGTGTGGGTGCTGGGCAGGGGGGCCGGGCTGCCGCCGGGGACCGTGGCGGACACGACGTGGGCGCCGAGGCTCTTGGCGGCGCCGAACGCGGCGGCGACGTAGTCGCCACGGCTGCCGGGCTCGGAGAGCACGACGACGTGCTCTCCCTCGCGGACCTTGCACAGCTGTAGTTCACGGGTGAAGGCGTCGAGGACGTCGACGGACGAGAAGTCGAACATCGGGTGTTCCTCCGGGGTGCGAGCGCGGACGTACATGGCACGTGCGGGTGGTGCGGAGGGTGCGAAGACATGCGGGATCGCTGCGGCGGACGCCTTTCGGGGGCGGCACCGGAGGTTCTCGCGAACCCGCCTGCCGAGATAATCCGAGCACGTACGATCCAGGAAATCAAGGGGTCGGGTGGCGGGGGTGCGGGCTCGGCGACGTCCGGAGGGGCGGCAGGGTGCTTGTCGTAACCCGACAATGTCTCGCAGAGGAATCGGTCGATCCCTCGCCTGAAAGCCGCGGTGGTAACTGGCATGATCGCCGGGAGGTCGGACAGGTCAGACAGATAGCTATGTAGCATCTGAACAATGCAAGGAGGCTCAGATGACTCGGAACGGTCATGTGCAGGTGACGGGCGTCGGCGCCATGACACCGCTGGGAGCCGACGCACCGACGTCGTGGGCGGGGCTCCTGGACGGCACCTCGGGGGTGCGGCTCCTGGAGGAGGAGTGGGCCGCGGAGCTGCCCGTGCACGTCGCGGCCGGGCTCACGGTGGACCCGGCCTCGCTGCTTCCGCGGCCCGAGGCCAGGAAGCTGGACCGCGGCGAGCAGCTGGCCCTCCTCAGCGCGCGCGAGGCGTGGCAGGACGCGGGCGCCCCGCGGGTCGAGCCGGAGCGCCTCGCGGTCGTCATCGGCACCGGGACCGGTGGTGTGCTCACCACGCTGGGGCAGGACGACATCTTCGAAGCCTCCGGGATCCGCCGGCTCTCACCCTTCACCGTCCCCATGCTGATGCCGAACGGACCCGCGGCCTGGGTGAGCATGGACCTGGGCGCGAAGGGCGGCGCACGGACCCCGGTGAGCGCGTGCGCGTCCGGGGCGGAGGCACTCGCCATGGGGCAGGACCTGATCCGCGCCGGGCGGGCGGACGTGGTGGTCGCCGGTGGTGTGGAGGCATGTCTGCACCCCTTCACCCTCGCGGCGTTCGCCCAGATGAAGGCCCTGTCGACGCGGTCCGAAGACCCGGAGACGCTGTCCCGCCCCTTCGACGTCGAGCGGTCCGGGTTCGTCATGGGCGAGGGCGCGGGGATGATGGTGCTCGAACGCCCCGAGTTCGCGCGGGCCCGCGGTGCACGCGCCCACGGCACACTGGCGGGCAGCGCCGTGAGTTCGAGCGCCGGGCACATCACCGCGTCCGACGCGGACGGTCAGTCCTTCGCCATGGAACTGGCGCTGCGCGACGCGGACGTGGCTCCGGCGGACATCGGGGTCGTGCACGCCCATGCCACGTCCACGGAGTCCGGTGACGTGGCGGAGGCCGAGGCGATCGGCCGCGTGATCGGCAGGCACGCCGCGGTGACGGCGACCAAGTCGATGACCGGTCACATGCTGGGCGCCTCAGGGGCGGTGGGCGCCATGGCCGCGCTGTTCGCCCTCAGGGACGGTACGTTGCCTGCCACGCGCAACCTCGACACACTCGACCCGCGAGTGGACCTGGACGTGGTCCGCGGAGAGCGGCGCTCCGGGCAGTGGCCGGCGGCGCTGGCCAACTCGTTCGGCTTCGGCGGGCACAACGTCAGCCTGGTCTTCACCGGTTGAGCGGCTCCCGTGTCATGTGGGATCTCAAGTCCCGTGTCGGAATCTCACGGTCGATGTCGGATGGAAGTCGGATCCGACATCGACCGTGAGACACCGCAGTTCGGCGGGTTGCGCCGTCGC
This sequence comes from Streptomyces sp. NPDC002795, assembly GCF_042888725.1. Taxonomy (NCBI): domain Bacteria; kingdom Bacillati; phylum Actinomycetota; class Actinomycetes; order Kitasatosporales; family Streptomycetaceae; genus Streptomyces; species Streptomyces sp. NPDC002795. Next base: position 479,442 of record NZ_JBIAQB010000001.1, on the reverse strand, counting down.
AGCCGCTCGCCATCATCGGAGCTTTCCGACACGGAGCAGAGACGCCGAGCGTCCGACATGGCGTGAGACAGAGGGCGAACCCGCAGGCCACAGGACCGGCATCCGACACAGGCCGCGAGACCCTACATGTCACCCCTGCCGCCGGAGCCACTGTCCGAAGGCCCGGCGCGGGGGACGGACCACCACGCTGCCGTGGGTCTTGTGGCCGACGAGCTGGATGCGCAGGGTGACGGGCCCGCCCGGATCCGCGGGCCGGTGCCGCTGCTTGACCTTGCAGTGCGCGAGTTGAAGGCCGTCGGTGTCGACCACGATGCCCGGCCCCGTGACCAGCGTCAGCCGCTTCCCGACCATCTGCGAGTCGATCACCAACGTGTCGTGGGTGTGGACGGCGTCGGTGAAGTCGAGCGTCACCGCGCAGAAGGTCACCGCGAGTTCCAGCCTGCGCGGCACCACCCAGCGCCCCAGGCGTTCGATCGCGCCGCTGTGCGCCTGCTCGATCCGGACGACGTCCTTGGCCTCGGGCGCGGGCCGCAAGTCGGCGGTGAGCGGGGCCAGTTCCGCGAGCGTCCGCGCCGACAGGGCGACGTCGAGCCGCTCGTCCAGCTCCTCCGCCGTCAGCATGCCGTCCCCCGCCGCGACGCGCAGCACGTCCACGACCCGGTCCCGGTCGGCGTGCGAGGCACGCGGCCCGGACGAGGACGGCCCGGCACCGGAGTTGCCCCCGGCGGACGAGATCTCTCCCGACATGATTCCCTCCTGACGGCAGCCGTGGGTCGGCCGCCGGTGCTCCACCCGTGGCACCGTACCGTGACCTTCGCGAGGCGCCCACTCTCCCGGACACCGCAGACCGCACACCGCGCGCAGCCCTCGCCATTCCCCGCCAGTCCCCGCCAGTGACAGGAGACCTTTCCCATGGCCGACAGAACCGATCCGGTCTGGACCCTGATCCATCAGGAACGCGCCGCGCTCGCCGCCGACCTCGACGGCATCACGAGTGCCCGGTGGGCGACGCCGTCGCTGTGCGCCGGTCTCAGTGTCCGTGAGGTGCTGGCGCACCTCGCCGCGGGCGCGAGCCTCAACACGGTGCGGTGGCTGGCGGGTGTGATCCGCTGCCGGTTCGACTTCGACAAGCAGGTGGCCGTGCGGCTGGCCGAGCAGTTGGGCGGGAGCCCGGCCGAGACGCTGGAGCGGTTCCGCGGCGTCGTCCAGAGCACGACGAAGCCTCCGCTGCCCGTCATCGCGATGCTGGGGGAGACGCTCGTGCACGGGGAGGACATCCGGCGGCCGCTGGGCATCAGTCGCGACTATCCGGTCGAGATGGTGACGAGGGTGGCCGAGTACTACCAGGGTACGGATCAGGTGGTGGTGGCGAAGGGGCGCATCGGCGGACTCGAACTCGTCGCCACCGACGGCCCCTTCACGACCGGCGCCGGGTCACTGGTCACCGGCAGCACCGTGGCCCTCGTGATGGCGATGACGGGACGCGCGGCTCACTGCGACGACCTGGAGGGCGACGGAGTCGAGGTGCTGCGCGGGCGCTGCGGAGCCGCGTGAGGTCGCGGTGCGGCCTCCCGCGAGGGAGAGGCGACACATCCACGTATCTCGCCGGCGTGCCGCCCCGCGCCCTGAACAGCCCCTACGCGAGCTCCGGTTGAGGGTCCGCCGTGCCCGCCTTCGGCCGGGGCGACGGGGGAGGCGGAGGCGTGGCCTTCGGGGCCCACTGCCTCGTCGTCCGTACGTAGAGGAGGACCACGGAACCCGCCAGCAGGAGGAGCAGGGGGCCGAACGCCCAGGGGTGTGCGGCCATGTGGGTCGGCAGGTAGCGGTAGGACACGAGGAGCAGGGTGAGGACGGCCGCCCCGTAGCTCACCATCAGCGTGGCCTGACGGTCCCAGCCTCGGGCGAAGGCGCGCATGGCGGCCTCGATGGACAGGGCGAAGACCGTGCCGGCGAGCAGGTCGACGCCGTAGTGGTAGCCGAAGCCCAGGGTCGCGGTGAGCGTGCCGACCAGCCAGAAGGTGCCCGCCCAGCGCATGGCTCGGGAGCCCTCGCGGGTGTGGATGAAGAGAGAGATGGCCCACGCGGTGTGCAGGCTCGGCATGCAGTTGCGCGGGGTGATCTCGTCGAACGGGACGGGGTGCGGGACGCCCAGTGTCGGAAGCACGTCCGGCCAGATGTCGGCGACCGCCCAATGGCCGCCGTCGGGGCCGAAGGCGTAGAGCGGGCCGACGACCGGGAAGATCATGTAGATGGCCGGGCCGAGGAGGCCGATGGCCAGGAAGGTGCGCACCAAGTGGTGGGCCGGGAAGCGGCGTTCGGCCGCCACGTGGCGCAGCTGGTACAGGCCGACGAGGGCGGCGGCCATGGGGAGCTGGCCGTAGACCACGGTGAGGAGGCCGCTGCTGATCGGCGAGGTCATCTCGACGAGCTGACCCATCAGCCACGAAGGGTTGGCGAGGGCGTGATCGGCGGCGGCCACGTACTGGTCGAGGACCATCGGCCGGGTCTCGGAGGTGATGAGCAGCCAGGTGTCGCCCGTCTTGTGGCCGAAGACCAGCAGAAGGCCGAGGCCCGCGCCCTTGAGGAGGACCGATCTCTCCCGGCCCGTGTGGCGTGCGAGGCCGAGGACCGCGACGCCCAGGATCACCCACAGCGCGCCGTTGCCGAAGTTCATGTCGGCGCCGACGATCAGCCGCACGAGCCAGAACACGATGTCGATGCCGACCGCCGCGCACGCCGCGATCAGCCGCTGCCGCCAGCTGAGCACCACCATCGTCAGCGCCAGGCCGCCGTACAGCAGCGGACCCGAGTGCGGCGCGAAGATCAGCTCTTGCGCCTCTACGGTGATCGGCCCCGGCTGCCCGTAGCGGCGCGCCACGAACTCCAGGGCGATGTGGAACCCGAGCGTGGCCAGGCCTGCCGCGATCCACAGCAGGGTGCGCGGCCGCCGCCAGGCGGGCGGCCGGGGCTCGGCGCCGCGCTGGTGCGGCAGGGGCATGGGAGGTGGTGTGGTCTGCAATTGTCCGACTTGGTGGCTTGGTTCCGACTACGGGCAACTGCGACGATCTGGGTGATCGTCGCAGTTTCGAACATGTTAACGGGGGCAGGGGCCGGGAGGTAGAGGCATATCCGGGACTACTTCGCGGGCAGCACCTTCCCCAACGCCCGGAGCACCGGCTCCCGTCGGATGTCGACGTGCGCGTAGGTGAGCGCCTCGGCGAGCCGGGGGCGACCGTCGCCGATCGCCCGACAGATCTGCTCGTGCTCGGTGCGGTGCTGTGCGGCCCCGTGCTCGGTCGCGGTGAGCCGGAACAGCCAGTGCATCAGGCCGAGCGAGCGCTGGAACGAGGACTGGAGCAGCCTGTTGCCCGTCATCGTGATCAGCTCGGCGTGGAAGGCCGTGTTCGCGGCCGCGATACCGGCCTGGTCCGCGCTCCGGGTCGCCGCGTCGGCCTCGGCCATCACGGTCCGCAGGCTGTCGTGGCTGCCCCCGCCCGCGACGATCTCCGCCGCCCGGCGTGCCGCGAACACCTCCAGACTGAGGCGCAGGTCGAAGAGTTCCTCGACATCCCGGAGGGTCAGACGGCGCACACGGGCGCCCCGGCGCGGCTCCAGCTCGACGAGCCCCTCGGCCGCGAGCCGCATCAGCGCCTCACGGACCGGGACCCGCGAGACACCGAGCGCCTCCGCCAGCTCCCGCTCCCGCAGCCGGGAGTCGGGCGGGTACGTGCCGGAGTGGATTCCGGCCCGGATCAACTCCTCGGTGCGCTCCACTTGCGAGGCGGATCCGGGTCCGGCCGCGGCTCCGGCGTGTTCTGCCGTGAGTGTCACGCGGGCGACTCGCTCTCGGACGCGGCGGAGCCGGGCGCACGGAACGCGGGGAACGTCGGCGGGAACAGCGTGCCCGTGTCACGGCGCTCGGTGTCACGCTCGCTGTAGGCCGCGCGCATCTTCTCGAACAACGCCTGTGCCCTGCGCGCCAGTTGCGGCAGGTCCGTGCCGGGCAGCGCGCCGTCGACCAGGACCGGGTTGCCCGCGACGACGGAGTTCGTGGCCTGCCGCGCCGTGCCGTTGAGGAGGAACGTACGGACCGGGTCGTCCATCACCCCGTCGCGGATGTCGTCCAGGGAGAAGGCGACCAGGTCGGCCTGCGCGCCGACGGCGATCCGGCCCAGGTCCTCGCGGCCGAGGGCGCGGGCCCCGCCCAGCGTGGCCGCCTCCACGTAGTGCTCGGCGGGAGCGGCGTCCGAGCGGCCCTCCGCGATCTTCGCCAGGTGGACGCCGACGTCCATGCCGCGGATCAGGTCCGGCGGGAAGGAGTCGGTGCCCAGGCACAGATTGACGCCGGCCTCGCGGTAGGCGCGGAACGAGTGCAGCATCTCGCTGTAGCGCAGGGACGTCTGCGGGCAGTGGATCACCGTGATGCCGCTGCGGGCGAGCAGCGCCAGATCGCCGCGGTCCTCACCGTGGACGGCCGGGTGCCGGTCGAGCAGCACCGTGTGCGGGATGAGCAGGTTCGGGCCCAACAGGCCGTGCTTGTCGAGCAGTTCGAGGGGTGTCAGGCCGTCGTGCCGACGCTGGATGATCTCGCGTTCGGCGAGGCCCTGGAGCGCGTGGAGTCGGACCAGGGCGCCGCGCTCGCGCGAGATCCGGGCCGTCTCACCGAGCAGCTCCTCGGTGAGTGTCTCGATGCGGCAGGGGAGCAGGACGCCGGTGAGCAGCGGGTCGTTCAGCTCGTCGAGGTGGTCCAGGAAACGGACGGCGTCGCGCAGTCCCGTGCGTCCCTCCTCCTCGTCGAAGGCCACGTCGCGGGTGCCGTCGGGCAGGACGACGTTGACCCCGGAGCGGTAGGCCGGGCCGAGGTAGCCGCGCAGGCCGATGCGGCGCGCGGTCCGGGCCATGTCGACCAGTTCGTCGTAGGGCTCCGCCCAGCGGCTGTGCACCTCGGAGGCGATCGGCATGAACGTGGTGATGCCGTGCAGGGCGAGCTGGGCGAGCGCGTACTCGCGGATGGTGGCCCGTTCCTGGGGGGTGAACACGTCGTGGCGGCGGTGGGTGAAGTAGTCGAGGGACCACTGGAGCCCCTTGCCGCGCTCGGGTCCTGCCCAGGAGTCGAGGACGAGGTGGTCCACGTCGGTGAGCGCGTCGAGGTCGATGAGGCCCGGCATCACCAGGGACTCGCCCAGGTCGCGCTCCTCGTCGACCTCGCCCTCGTACCGCGGTCCGACGTAGATCACGGTGTCGTCCTGCCACACCACCTCGCCGTCCCGCAGCAGCGCGTGGCCGCCGTCCTGGTGGGCGAGGACGTGTCGGGCGCGCCAGCGGGTGCGCATAAGTGCCTCCTGTGGTGGGGGTGTTGCGATCGTGACCGATCGTACGAGTTGGTATACCGGTAGGGGAAGGCGGTGTCCACGAGTGTGTCCGCCGGGTGTCCAGGAGCGGTGAATGGGCGTTGAAATGCCCAGTAATGCGGCTTAGTTCACGCCGCCGGTATACCAAGATGCGATTACCTCTATCGCTGCCCGGCCGAGTTGGTATACCGTCCCGCCAACCTTCCCCCTTGCGCCGAATGGATCACGCGACGTGACGGATTCCCCAGTGCTGCCCGCTCGGCCGCCCTCCGGCACCGACGGCGCTGACGCGCCCAACTCGCCCTCGGTGGCGGCGACTTCAGGTACGCCCGTAGTCGCCGCCCGCTCCCTCCTCGGCACTGCCTGGCTGCGCATCCGCCGCAGCCGGATCGCCCTCGCCGCGCTCGCCGTGGTGGTCCTGATGATCCTCTTCGCGGTGCTCGCCCCGCTGCTCACCGCGATCGAGGGCCAGGACGCGTACACCACGAGCACCAGCCCGGACGTCCTGGACGACTACGGCACACCGGGCCTGCCGCTGTCCTACTACCGCTACCCCTCCGGCGAACACTGGCTCGGGCTCGAACCGGGCCTGGGCCGAGACATCTTCGCGCGCATGGCGCACGGCGCCCAGGTCTCGCTGGTCATCGCGCTGCTCTCGACCGTCGTCTCCGTCGTCCTCGGCACCGTGCTCGGCGCCGCCGCCGGCTACTTCGGCGGCAAGGTCGACATGGTGATCAGCCGCGTCATGGACCTGTTCCTCGCCTTCCCGCACCTGCTGCTCGTGCTCTCGCTGACGCCGATCCTCCAGTCCAGACTCGGTGACACGGCGCTGGGGGACGGGAGCCTGCTGCCGATCGCCTCGCTCGTGATCATCCTCGGCTTCTTCGGCTGGGCCTATCTCGCCCGCGTCGTACGCGGACAGGTGCTGTCCATCAGGGAGCAGGAGTACGTCGAGGCCGCCCGCGCCTACGGCGCCTCGCACGCCTCGATCATCCTCAAGCAGATCGTGCCCAACGTGATGGGCGTCGTCCTCGTCTACGCCACGATGATGATCCCCACCAACATCACGGCCGAGGCCGCGCTCTCGTTCCTCGGCGTCGGCGTCAAGGACCCCACCCCGTCCTGGGGCCAGATGCTCAACGCCGCCCAGCAGGGCAACTGGTACCTCACCGACCCCTGGTTCCTCGCCGTACCGGCCGGCGCCCTGGTGATCACGGTGCTCGCCTTCAACCTGCTCGGCGACGCCGTCCGCGACGCCCTCGACCCCAAGTCCTCCCGTGGCTGACCACGCATCGGAACACCAGGAGCAGCAGTGAATCGACGCACCGTGGCGGCACTCGCCCTGACGGTGACCGCCGCGATGGCCCTCACCGCCTGCGGAGGCACCAAGCCCGCGCCGGGATCGGGTTCCCGTGCCCCCGCCGACGCCTTCGACCCCGTCAAGGTCGGTGACGGTGACACCACCAAGGGCGGCAACGTCAACGTCCTGATGTCCACCGACTTCCAGACCCTCGACCCCGGCAACAGCAACTACGTCCAGACCGCCAACGTGGGCCAGCTCTACTACCGCACACTCACCATGGCGAAGGAAGAGGCCGGCAAGCCGCCGAAGGTCGTCCCCGACCTCGCCACCGACCTCGGCAAGGTCTCCAAGGACGGGCTGACCTGGACCTACACCCTGAAGAAGGGGCTGAAGTTCGAGGACGGCAGGCCCATCACCGCCCAGGACGTGAAGTACGGCGTCGAGCGCACCTACGCCCGCGACGTCTACACCCAGGCCCCGCAGGAACTGAACGCCGCCCTCTCCGACGACGGCTACAAGGGCCCCTACGCCAAGGGAGCGGCCGGGGACTTCAAGGGCATCGAGACACCAGACGACCGCACCGTCGTCTTCAAGCTGAAGCAGCCGTTCGCCGAGTTCCCCGCCCTGGTCTCCCGCTCCAACACCGCGCCCGTGCCACGCGCCAAGGACACCAAGCTCGACTACACCAACCACCCGGTGTCCACGGGCCCGTACAAGATCGAGTCGTACGAGCGCGGGCGCGCCATGAAGCTCGTCCGCAACAAGCACTGGGACCCGGCCACCGACCCGAACCGCAGCGCCCTGCCGCACACCTTCACCTTCAGCCTCTCCACCGCGCAGTCCACCATCAGCCAGCAGCTCCTCGCCGACTCCGACCCCACGGCCATCACCCTCGACAGCGCGGGCGGGCTCCAGGCATCGGACGCGGCCAAGCTCGACCAGCCGAGCATCGCCCGGCGCACCGCCTCCGGGATCATCGGCTGCACCGACGTCCTCGACTTCAACACCGAGACCATCAAGGACCCCGTCGTCCGCAAGGCCCTCGCGCTCGCCATCGACCGCAAGGCCATCCAACTCCAGTACGGCGGCGCCCGCTTCGGCAAGCTCACACAGTCGTACATCAACCCCCAGCAGCGCGGCTACGTACCGCAGCACACCGACCTCGACCCGACGGGCCAGCCCAAGCTCGACGAGGCGAAGAAGCTGCTCAAGGGCCGCTCGTACCCGAAGAAGCTCGTCTACGGCTACGCGGACGCGACGCCCCGCTTCAAGAACATGGGCACCTCCCTCCAGGAGAACCTCCGCCAGCTCGGCATCGACCTCGAACTGCGCCCCATCCCCGCCGCGAACTACTTCACCACCCTCGCCGGCAAGGGCATGCCCGACCTCGCCCGCAGCGGCTGGTGCGGCGGCGCCGACAGCGCCTCGGTGCGCACCACCATCGATCCCAACCTGGGCCCGAGCGTCGACGGCAAGACCTTCGGCTTCTCCAACATCCCCCGCTACCACGACCCGGAGATCTCCAAGGCCATGTACGCGCTGCGCGGTGAGAACGGCACGAGCGAGGAGCTGGGCCGCAAGTGGTCGAAGCTCTTCGACCGCGCCATGCAGGACTATCCGCTCGTCCCGCTGGTCAGGAACGTGACGCGCAGCGTCGTCGGCTCCGACGTCCGGGGCGCGCAGGTCGGCTACTTCTTCGGCGGCATCGACCTGTCGACGGTCGCCGTCGCGTCCGGCTCGGGCTCCGGCTCCGGCTCCGGCTCCGTGGCAAGGAAGGGATGACCTGACATGTTCGCCTTCCTTACTCGGCGCCTGGGTGCCACACTCGCCCTGCTGATCGTCATCAGCTTCGTCACCTTCACCCTGTTCCAGTTCGGGCCCGCCGACCCGGCGGCCGCCGCCTGCGGCCAGGAGTGCACCCCCGAACGCGTCGCCGAGGCGCGGGTCGCCCTCGGCATGGACAAGCCGTTCCTCACCCAGTACGTGAACTACATGTCGGGCCTCTTCCACGGCCGGATGATCGGCGCGCCGGGCGCCGAGTCGCTCTGCGAGTGGCCCTGCCTCGGCAAGTCCTTCCAGACGAACGAGAACGTCGCCGCCGTCCTGGAGCGCGCACTGCCCTACACCGTGTCCGTCGCCGTCGGTGCCATCGTGCTGTGGACCGTCGCCGGTGTCACCCTCGGCACGCTCGCCGCGCTGCGCAAGAACAAGCTCACCGACAAGCTGATCGTCGGCGCCGCGTCCATCGGTGTCTCGCTGCCGATCCCGGTCACCGGCCTGCTCCTGCTGCTCGTCTTCGTCTCGACCTTCGACGTGCTGCCGTTCACCACGAACGCCATCACCTCTCCCTTCGGCCCGGCGGGATTCGGCGGCTGGTTCCTCAACTACCTGCTGCCCTGGGTCGCGTTGGCGGTGCTGTTCAGCGCCCAGTACATCCGCGTCACCCGCAGCTCCATGCTGGAGACCCTCGGCGAGGACTTCATGCGCACCGCCCGCTCCAAGGGCCTGTCGAAGGGGGCCATGGTCGTACGGCACGGCGCCCGCGCCGGACTGACCCCCGTCGTCACCATGCTCGGCCTCGACATCGGGCTGCTGCTCGGCGGCGCCGTCCTCACCGAGCAGATCTTCTCCGTGCCCGGCATCGGCTTCACCGCCGTCCGCGCCGCCCAGGCCGGCGATCTGCCGGTGACCATGGCGATCACACTGCTCGCCGCCTTCTTCATCATCGTCGCCAATGTCGTCGTCGACGCCGTCTACGCCGTCATCGACCCGCGAGTGAGGGCCGCCTGATGACCAGTCAACCGCTGTTGCGGATCCGGGATCTGCACGTCGCCTTCCCCACCGACGACGGTCTCGTGCACGCCGTCAACGGCATGGACCTCAGCCTCGCCAAGGGCGAGACCGTCGGCCTCGTCGGCGAGTCGGGATCCGGCAAGACCGTCACCAGCCAGGCCCTGATGGGCCTGCTCAAGGAGACCCCCGCCCAGGTCGGCGGCGAGATCCTGCTCGACGGCACCGACCTCAACACCCTGCCCGAACACCGGATGCGGGCCCTGCGTGGCAAGAAGATCGCCATGATCTTCCAGGACCCGCTCTCCGCGATGCACCCCTTCCACGCCGTCGGCGACCAGATCGCCGAGGCGTTCCGCGTCCACAACAAGGTGTCGAAGCGGGCCGCGCTCGCCGTCGCCGTCGACATGCTGGGACGCGTCGGCATCCCCGACCCGAAGCGAAGGGCCCGCGCGTACCCGCACGAGTTCTCCGGCGGCATGCGCCAGCGAGCGATGATCGCCATGGCCCTCGTCTGCGAACCCGAACTCCTCATCGCCGACGAACCGACCACCGCCCTCGACGTCACCGTCCAGGCACAGATCCTCGACCTGCTCGGCGAGTTGCAGCAGGAGACCGGGACATCCATCGTCATGGTCACCCACGACCTCGGTGTCGTCGCCGAGGTCTGCCACCATGTCGCCGTGATGTACGGCGGGCAGTGTGTGGAGCGGGGGAGCGTGCGCGAACTGTTCCGCGACCCGCGCCACCCGTACACGCAGGGCCTGCTCGCCTCCATGCCGACACTCGGCGACGACTGCGAGCGGCTGCGCCCCATCCCCGGCTTCCCGCCGTCGCTCACCGCGCTGCCCGCCGGGTGCCTGTTCGCGGACCGCTGCCCGCAGACCCACCTCGTCCCCGACGACCTGTGCCGCGGCGAACGTCCCGCGTTCCTCGCGAGCACCGGCGCCGATCACCCCTCCCGGTGCCACCAGGAGAACCTCGCCACCGCCGAGGAGGCCGCGCGATGACATCAACCTCTGTCCGGACCCCGCTGCTGGAGGTCGAAGGGCTGACCAAGCACTTTCCGGGGCGGGGCGGACTGCTCGGCCGTGGCGGCGCGCCCGTCAAGGCCGTCGACGGCGTGAGCTTCTCCGTCGGGGCCGGACAGACGCTCGGCCTGGTCGGCGAGTCGGGCTGCGGAAAGTCCACCACCGGGCGGCTCCTGATGCGCCTGCTCGACCCCACGGCCGGGCACATCCGCCTCGAAGGTCAGGACCTCGGCTCCATGAACCGGGCCGAAGCGCAGGAGTACCGGCGCCAGGTCCAGATGGTGTTCCAGAACCCGTCCTCCTCCCTCAACCCCCGCCAGTCCGTCGGCAGCGCCATCGCCGCCCCGCTGCACGCCCAGGGCATCAATCCGCCCGGCGGCGTCAAGACACGGGTGCGCGAGCTGATGGACCGCGTCGGCCTGCGCCCCGACCACTACAACCGGTTCCCGCACGAGTTCTCCGGCGGCCAGAAGCAGCGCGTCGGCATCGCCCGCGCCCTCGCCCTCGAACCCCGCCTCATCATCTGCGACGAGCCGGTCTCGGCCCTCGACGTCTCGGTACAGGCGCAGGTGGTGAACCTCCTCCAGGACATCCAGGCCGACACCGGTGTCTCCTATGTCTTCATCGCCCATGACCTGTCCGTCGTACGGCACTTCGCGGAACAGGTCGCCGTGATGTACTTGGGCAAGATCATGGAGAGCGGGCCGACGCGGGAGGTCTTCGACGACCCGCGCCACCCCTACACCCGTGCCCTGCTCTCCGCCGTACCGCAGCCGGACCCGGACGCGGATCGGAGCCGCAGAATCCGCCTCAGCGGCGACCTGCCCACCCCGGCGAACCCCCCTTCCGGGTGCGTGTTCCGCACACGGTGCCCGTTGCGCCCGACCCTGAATGAGGCCCAACAGGCGCGGTGCGCGGGCGAGTTGCCGCCCATGACGGGCGTCGAGGGCCCCGCATGCCACTTCGCGGACAGAACCGTCGCGGCAGCGCACTGACCGAGCCACCCAGCCACCCGCACACCATGATTGACACCACCGAACAGAAGGAAGTCGCACCACATGCTCATCCGTGACGTCCGCCCCTGGGGCGGCGAGCGCAGTGACGTACATCTCGACGGCGCCCGCATCGCCGCGATCCGCCCGCACGACCCGCGGGCCGAGCCCGTCGGGGACGTCGTCGAGGGCCGCGGCCGGCTCCTCTTCCCGTCCTTCAGCGACGTGCACGTCCACCTGGACTCCACCCGCATCGGCCTGCCGTTCCGCCCGCACACCGGAGGCCCCGGCGTGTGGACGATGACGATGAACGACCGCGAGAACTGGCGCGACGCCGAGGTCCCGCTGAACGAGCGGGTGGCCGGCACCCTGGAGCGCATGATCGCGCGCGGGACGACCCGGGTGCGTTCGTACGCGCAGGTCGACGTCGACTGCAAGCTGGAGAAGTTCGAGGCCGTGGTCGCGGCCAAGGAGAAGTACGGACACCTCGCCGACGTCCAGATCATGACGTTCCCGCAGGCCGGCATCCTGCGCGAGGCGGGCACCGCCGACTACCTGGAGGCATCGCTCAAGGCGGGCGCGGACGTCATGGGCGGCATCGACCCCTGCACCCTGGACCGCGACCCCAAGGGCCACCTCGACGTGGTCTTCGGACTCGCCGAGAAGTACGGCGTCGAGGTCGACATCCACCTGCACGAGCCGGGCGAACTGGGCGTCTTCTCGACCGACCTGATCCTGGAGCGGGTCCGCGCGCTCGGCATGCAGGGCAAGGTGACGATGTCGCACGCCTACGAGCTCGGCTCCGTGAACGAGTCCACCAGCCGCCGCCTCATCGAGGAGTTCGCGGAGCTGGACATCGCCATGGCGACGGTCGCCCCCGCGAAGAGCAACCAGCTCTCGCTGGTCCAGCTCACCGAGGCGGGCGTCCGCGTCGGCCTCGGCGAGGACGGCCAGCGCGACTACTGGAGCCCGTACGGCAACTGCGATCTCCTCGACCGCACCTGGCAGTTGGCCTTCACCAACAACTTCCGCCGCGACGACCACATCGAGATGTCCCTCGCGGTGGCGACCATGGGCGGCGCCTCCATCATGAGCCACGAGGTCCCCCGCCTGTCCGGTGTCACCGACCGCCCGGGCCTCGCGGTGGGCGACCGCGCGGACCTCGTCCTGGTCGACGGCGAGACCCCGTCCAGCGCGGTCATGGACCGGGGCAGGGACCGCACGGTCCTGCACGACGGCCGGGTCGTGGCGGAGGGCTTGGAGCTGGTCGCCGGGGTGTGACGGTCCAGGCCGTTCCGGCCCCGGAGAACAGTGGTTGATTCGGGGCCGGTGCCGGGCTCACGCGAACTCGTGCACGGCGTCGGCGCCGTGAGTGTGTGGCACGGCACGTCCGGGCCGGTGGAATTCGTGTGTCCGATGTCAGTGGCGCCCACTATTCTCTTCACATGACCACCACACCGGAGCATGTTGTTGCGCGGTCCGCCGATGAACTCAACGAGCGGATCCGCGACCTGATGCTGCGCTCCGGTGGGCGGTTGAGTGCCGAGCAGCGTCGTGAGTACGAGGTGCTGGTCGCGGAGTGGGCGGCTGCCGAGCGTGGCGGGATTGTGAAGGCGGCGTAGGGGGAGACGCCCTGGGCGTCGGCTAGCCGTGGGCGCGGGGGAGCCGGACGACCGCCGTTCCGCCGTCCAGATTCACCGTCGTCCTGTTCGGCGGCGCCCCGTCGTCCTCGCCGTCCGGCATGACCAGCGCCGACTGCCGCTCCTTGAGTTCGTGCTGCTTGCCGGGTGACAGCGCGCCGTGCAATTGCTCGAACCCGGTCGCCGACACCTGGCCCTGCCGGGTCCCGGGGCGCCACGGCAGCACCCCGGCCCGGCCCGCGCGCAACAGCAGCTGGTCGATGAAGGCCAGCAGCGTCAGCACGATGACCAGCCCCGGCAGCGTCATGAAGAAGATGAACTCCATAAGCGTGACAACCGGCGGTGGCCGCTCAGAGTTCCCGGCGCCACCCCCGCCCACGCCGTGACGAGCGCCCCCACGGTGAGGCGTACAACGTCGCCGGCGTGGTCGACGAGGGTCCCGAGGAGTGCGATGTCCTCGGGTCGGGCCCGCAGGCCCGTCTCCTCGACCAGCTCTCTGACCACGGCCTCCTCGAAGGATTCGCCCGCCTCCACATGTCCGCCCGGCAGCTCCAGCGTCCCGTGCCGGTGCCGGCCGAGCAGTACGTGGTTGTCGTGTACGAGGATGGCGCCGACGCCCACGGTGGCGTGCGGGACGGGTGGCTTCAGCGTGCGGGGTCGGCTGCTGACCCGACGGGTGCCGTCCGCGACGCGCCGCGCCCGGATGAGCTGGTGCACGACCGGGCCGTCGGCCTCGGTGTCCGGACCGCGGATGAGGTCGATCGCCTCCACGCGGAAGCCGTGCTCGGTCGGCACGTCCTCCCACAACTGAGGCGACAGCACGTGTCGGTGACGTGGGCCGCGACATGGCTCCGATGGCGGATTGCACTGCCGTGCGTATCGCCTGCCATCAGCACCTCCAGTGCGCCCCGGACCCGCCTCTGCATCGCGAACCGAACCCTCGCGCACGCCACTGACAGCGGAGCGGAAATGCGGGCGAGTTTCGGCCACCCGCTTCTGCGGACAGCCCAAGCCGTCCGGCTCGACCGGCCGGTGGTCCGCTCTCCGATTGACATGCAGCCATACGGCTGCCTATCGTCGAATACGCAGCCAATCGACTGCATGTCGAGCCGACCGAAAGAGGGCCAGCCCCCGTGGACGCCATATTCAAGGCGCTCGCCGACCCCGGCCGCCGACGACTGCTCGACAGCCTCAACGAACGGGGCGGGCAGACGCTGGGTGAGCTGTGCGGCGAGCTGGACATGGCCCGGCAGTCCGTCAGCAAGCACCTGGCCGTCCTGGAGGTCGCGGGCCTGGTCACGACCGTGCGCCGGGGCCGCGAGAAGTTGCACTACCTCGACGCCGCGCCGCTCAACGCCGTCGCCGACCGCTGGCTCAGCCGCTACGACCGGCACCGTGCCGCCGCCCTCGACGACCTCCGCACCGCACTGGAAGAGGAACCCCCCATGAGTGACACCACCCCCGACAGCTCCGCCGCCACAGCGCCCTTCGTCCACACCAGCTATATCCGGACCACACCGGAGCGGTTGTGGGAAGCGCTGACCTCGTCCGCGTTCACCCGCCGCTACTGGGGCGTGGCCTTCGAGACCGACTGGAAGCCCGGCTCGCCCATGGTGTGGCTGGAGGGTGACAGCCGCATCGAGGACCCCGAGCAGGTCGTCCTGGAGGCCGACCCGCCGCGCCGCCTCGCCTACACCTGGCACACCTTCACTCCCGCGTGGGCGCGGTCGGTCGGCGTCGACGAGGAGCTGCGGCAGCGCATCGCCCGCGAGGGCCGCTCGAAGGTGTCCTTCGACCTGGAGGCGCTGGGGGAGACCGTGAAGCTCACCGTCGTACACGACGGCTTCGAGCCCGACAGCACCGTCCGCGGCATGATCGGCGACGGCTGGCCCGCTCTGCTGTCCAGCCTCAAGACGCTGCTGGAGACCGGGGAGCCGCTCCCGGAGCCGCAGACCCAGGGCTGAGCCGCCGCGACACCACCGGCCCGGAACGCCGTATTCGCCCTTAACCTCCCTACGGGGGTGGGCACTTGAGGCCTGGCGTGAAGCGAGCGGGACACCTCATGCTGCCCGGCGCGGCCGTGGCGCTCGCCGTGGGTGGCGCCTTCCCCTGGTGGAGCGGGCGCACCGGCGGCGACGGTTTCGGGACGGTTCCGTGGTGGCTGCGCGTCCTGTTGGCCGGTGCCGGGATCGCCTGTGTCGTCGGTGTCGTGCGTCGGAGGTGGGCGTGGGGCGCGGCGGTGGCAGGCGCGGCGGCCGCGCTCGGGGGAGGCCTCTCCTTCGCCCTCTGGAGCCGGTCCGGCGAGATCGCCGAGGGGCTCCGCCGGGACCGCGCCGCCGCGACATCGAAGAGCTGGTACTTCGGCCCGTTCGACAACGAGCTGCACGCCCTGCTCACGGCATGGCCCGACGCCGCCCCTCTGGCAGCTGCCATCGCGGGGGCCGGGGTGGCGGTGGTGGCGGTTCTCCTGGCGCGTCGGCGTGGATTCACCATGGACGAACTGGGAGAACTCACGGTTGGGGAACGCGAGTTGGGGCCGTTGGCCCGATCCGCACTGACCTGGAGTCTGGTCGGCGTGCTCCTCGGCGGCGCGCTCTCCGTCGCCACCGTGGAGGGCGCTCGCGCCGTCCGGGACGCACGGGTGGAAGCGCTCGGCCCGTGGTGGACGGAGTTCGCCGATTCCTCGCCGGTACCGCGGGAGCGCCTGCACGACGGCTCGCGCAAGGTCCCCGAGGACACCCGGTCGACCCGGTCGCCCGGCGCCCCCGCGAAGCCGGGAGCGGTTGCCTGGCGGCAGACGTTCGCCGGGCCCGTCGCGCTCAGCACCTGCACCTACGAGGGCCGGGCCCGCGGCACCCTCGTCGCCCTTGAGGAAGGGCGCCGCACGGCACGCGTGTCGGGCCGGGACGCGAAGGACGGGCGGCAGCGCTGGTCGTTCACCGTGCGGCTGTCGAAACGGGTCGAGCTGTCGCAGGTCGCGGTGAGCGGGAGCTGTTCGGTCCTGGTGCTGGTCGGTTCGCTGGTCGTCGGTGTCGACTCGTACACGGGGAGAGTGGGCGGGGCCTCCGTACTGCCGAAGCCGGGCCGGACCGGCTGGCGCTTCGTCACCTCCTACCGGCAGCCCGTGACCAAGGTGCCGCGCATGGTGACGCTGACCGGTGCGGACTTCGCGCACGTCGACGCGGGGGACTCCGGCATCGTCGCGTTGCGGCGCGAGGACGTGAAACCCGTCGGGTGGGGGAGGCCCGTCACCTCCGGGTGCCAGTACCTCGCGGACTACGCCACGGACACCTCGGCGGGCACGCTGTACATGACCGGCTGCCGCAGCCAGGACGTGCTCGTCACGCTCCCGGAGGTCACCGTGCCCGGCGAGGACCGCCGAGATCGTCCCGACTACCGCACCCCGGACCTGCCGCCACTCCTCGCCCCACGGGAACGTCCCGTGCCCTCGCCGTCCGGCTGTGACCGCGGTGCGGTGGAGCGACTGCGGGCCACGACGCCGCGGCACGCGTATGTGATGGGGAGTTGGCGGTGCGGGTCCGGCGCACGCCGTGAGCGGATCCATGCCCGCGCGACCTTCAGCCTCTCCTACGACTGGTCCCGTCGCAGCCCGTGGGTGCGCACCCCGACCGGCCGCTCCCAGCTCGAACCCGTCGTCAACCTCCTGAACGGCGACGCGGGCGCGGTCGGTGACACGGTCCGGCTCGGGTGGGGCGAGGAACTCGACGCGGAGGGCCGCCCCTCGGTGACCCCGGCCCGCGGCGACCGCGTCGCCGCCCTCGTGGGCCCCGGCCGCACGGCCGCCGACGGGGACACCCTCCTCGCGCTCGGCGAGAGCGGCCTGCTGACCGCCGTCCGCTACGAGTACGGACAGCGTGATCCCCTGGAAACCGACGACAGCCCCAGGTCCCGCCTCCGCCGCGCCGGAGCCACCGATGCCGTACGCGACGCCTGCGACGGCACACGGGACGTACTCGTCGACGGGGAGTCGGCGACGGCGCTGGTGCTGTGCCGGGGCGCGGGACAGCGGGCCACCCGGGTCGAGGCGGTGGTGGACGGGGGAGGGTTCCGGAAGGGCTCGTAGCCGGGTGCGGCGCCTATCCTGTAAGTCACCGCGCGGTCATCCGGGGGGAAGGGGCGGTAGATGAACTGGATTTGGGCGGTCCTCATCTTGTTCTGGACGGGAGCGTTCGCCTGGGTGGCGGACACCGCACGCGGCGCGCTGCGCAACCGGCACGAGCGGAAGCTGGAGCGGCTCGAGGCCGCCAAGCAGGCGCGTCTCGCGGTGGAGGCCGCGAACAAGCCGCCGGAACCGGTCTGCGGCTGCTCCCACCACCTCGCCAAGCACGACAAGGCGGGCCGCTGCCACGAACGCGTCGAGGTCCCCACGGCCTGGGACGAGAACAAGAAGCCGGTCCGCTACGAGGCGGGCCAGTGCACCTGCCAGCAGTACGTGGGGCCCCAGCCGCTGTCCCAGGTCTACGCGGAGGAGCTGACGGACCGGATCTAGCTCCAGCCTTGCGGGGCCGGCGGCCCGAAACCGCCGGTGACTCACCGTTCAACTCCTGGTCATGGGCTGCCTGTTGAGGATCCATGGCGTACGGTCGCCAATCGCACCTGAGACAGACCGAATTTGCCAGGAGCAAGGAGCGGAGAGTGACGGACATCTTCAACTCGTGGTGGGACAAGGCGGCCTGCAAGGCCACGGATCCCGAGGACCTGTTCGTGGAAGGCGCGGCACAGTCCCACGCCAAGAGGTTCTGCGACACGTGCGAGGTCAGGACCGAGTGCCTGGCGCACGCCCTGGACGAGCGCATCGAGTACGGCGTCTGGGGCGGCGCAACGGAACGCGAACGGCGGGCCCTGCTGCGCCGCCGCCCCACCGTCACGTCCTGGCGCAACCTCCTGGAGGCGGCCCGGGCGGAGCACGCACAGGACGGCCGCCGGGCCAGGGCCTCGTGAGTTCCGGGCGAAGTTCCAGGGCCTTCTCGCCCGATAGCTGAACATCGCGCGCAGGGGCCGTCGTCCCGATGCCGTTGTGCTGAGCGAACGCCCCTGGCGCGGTGCGGCCTCCCGTTCTGCTCAGAAAACAACAAAGTCCTACGGCGTCATTGTGTCGGTTGTGTTGTCTTCTTAGGGTGGTGCCGGCTCAACAGGCGTCCCGCACCACACCAGTTGCACGTGTCCACCCCGAGAAGGGCACAGCCATGCCGCAAGCCCACCACCCCCACCCCATGCCGCTCAGCCGTCGCCGCCTGCTCCAGGCGGGCGCGGTCGTCGCCGGAGCGCTCGCCCTGCCCATGAGCCTCCCCGCCGCGCGGGCCGGCGCGGCCGACGGCGACGAGTGGAACGGCCGCATCGACCTGTTCCGGATCGGCACCGAGCCGCCGCACACCACCCTGATGCCGTACCAGGACGTGACGCAGGCCCTCGCGGCCGACCGGACCCGCTCCCCGTACCGCCAAAGCCTCGACGGGGACTGGAAGTTCAGTTACGTCGACCGGCCGTCGGAGCGCGACGAGGACTTCTACCGGACCGACCTCGACGACAAGGGCTGGGGCACCATCCCCGTGCCCGCGGTCTGGCAGCTGCACGGGCACGACTTCCCGATCTACACCAACATCACCTACCCGTGGTGGGGCGCCAACGGGCTCGGCGAGGAAGCCCGGCCGCCCGCGTCGCCGACCCGTTACAACCCCGTCGGTCAGTACCGGCGCACCTTCACCGTGCCGAAGGGCTGGAAGGGCAGACGTGTCCTCCTGCACTTCGAGGGCGTCAAATCGGCCCACTACGTGTGGGTGAACGGCAAGCTCGTCGGCTATCACGAGGACTCCTTCACCCCGGCCGAGTACGACATCACCCCGCACCTCACCGAAGGCACCAACCAGCTCGCCGTCGAGGTCTACCGC
Organism: Streptomyces sp. NPDC002795; assembly: GCF_042888725.1. Taxonomy (NCBI): domain Bacteria; kingdom Bacillati; phylum Actinomycetota; class Actinomycetes; order Kitasatosporales; family Streptomycetaceae; genus Streptomyces; species Streptomyces sp. NPDC002795. Next base: position 460,426 of record NZ_JBIAQB010000001.1, on the reverse strand, counting down.
TTCTCCGACGGTGACTGGCTCGAGGACCAGGACATGATCCGGCTGAGCGGCATCTTCCGCTCGGTGTACCTCTACTCGACGCCCTCCGTGCACCTGCGCGACTTCAAGCTCGACACCCCGCTCGGCGACGGATACTCCACCGCCGAGCTCTCCGTCACCGCCACCGTGCATGACTACGCCGGTGACCGGGGTGCGTACAGCGTCGAGACCCAGCTCTACGACGCCGCCGGCCACCCCGTCTGGTCCCGCCCGCTCACCCAGAAGGCCGACCTCACCGACTCCGAAGTGACGGTGCGGGCCGCCAAGTCCGTTCCCTCGCCGCACCTTTGGTCCGCCGAGAGCCCGTACCTCTACACCGCCGTGCTCCGCCTGCGCGACCCGGCGGGCAAGGTGACCGAGACGCTCTCGCACCGCGTCGGCCTGCGCGAGTTCGCGCTCAAGGACGGGCTGATGCGGATCAACGGGCAGCCGGTGTCGTTCCGCGGCACCAACCGCCACGAGATGCACCCCGACCGCGGCACCGCGCTCACCCGTGCCGACATGGTCAAGGACATCGAGATCTGCAAGCGGATGAACATCAACACGGTCCGCACCTCGCACTACCCCAACAACCCGATCTGGTACGAACTCGCCGACGAGTACGGCCTGTACCTCGTCGACGAGACCAATCTCGAAACGCACGGCGTCCGCGACGACTACCCCGCCAGCCGCCCCGACTGGACGAAGGCGTGCGTCGCCCGCGCCCAGAACATGGTCCACCGCGACAAGAACCACGCCTCCGTCGTCATCTGGTCACTCGGCAACGAGGCGGGCGCCGGCTCCACCTTCACCGCCATGCACGACTGGATCCGCTCCTACGACACCACCCGGGTCATCCAGTACGAGGGCGACGACAGCCCCGGCGTGAGCGACATCCGCTCCGAGATGTACCCGCCGACGAGCCACGTCGAGTCGAAGGCCAAGGACACCTCCGACACCCGCCCGTACGTGATGATCGAGTACTGCCACGCGATGGGGAACTCGAACGGCAACTTCAAGGAGTACTGGGATCTCGTCCGCCGCTACGACGTGCTGCAAGGCGGCTGGATCTGGGACTTCGTGGACCAGTCGCTGAGCTGGCCGACACCGCCGCGGACACTGCTGACCGAGACAGGACCCGTCGGCCTGAAGGGTGAACTGCTCAACCCCGCAGGGAAGTTCAGCCGGGGCAAGGGACTGGGCGGCGCCACCGTCTTCGCCCGCGACGACCGTCTCGACCTGACCGGATCGCTCACCCTCGAAGCCTGGGTGACCCCGCACGTCACCGGCTACCACCAGCCGATCCTGGCCAAGGGCGACACCCACTACGCGCTCAAGCAGAACGACAAGACCCTGGAGTTCTTCATCCACTCCGGTGGCCAATGGATCACCGCGAGCTGGACCACCCCCGCCGAGGGCTGGACGGGCAGCGAACACCACGTCGCCGGTGTCTTCGACGCGAGCGCGGGCACGCTCACCCTGTACGTCGACGGCTCGGCGAAGGCCACGAAGGCGACCACCGCCAAGCCGACCAAGAACACCGCGCCGCTCGCCCTCGGTGTGGACGTCGACAACATGATCCGCGAGTTCAGCGGCACCATTCGCCGCGCCCGCGTGTACTCCCGCGCGCTGAGCGCCACCGAACTGGCCGACGACGGACGCGGCCCGGACGGCGAGGGCGTGCGCTTCTGGTTCGACGCCAAGACGGTCGGCGTCACGGAGAAGCAGCCGCGAGACAAGACCTTCTTCGCGTACGGCGGCGACTGGGGTGACAACCCCAACGACGGCAACTTCGTCGCCGACGGCATCATCACCGCGGACCGCGGCCACACCGGCAAGGCCGCCGAGGTCAAGCGCGTCTATCAGGCCATCCAGGTGGCACCGAAGGAGGGCGACGGGGGAGCGGGAGACATCACCGTCACCAATGAATTCCTGTTCACCAACCTCCGCGAATACGAAGGCCATTGGGAACTGGCCCGGGACGGCGAAGTGATCCAGCGCGGCAACCTGAGCCGCAGTCAGCTGGACATCGCGCCGCTCGCCCGCAAGAACATCACCGTCCCGCTGAAGCTGCCCGGCGCCCCCGCACCCGGCGCCGAGTTCTTCCTGCATCTGTCCTTCCGGCTGAGGGACGACACGGCCTGGGCCGACGCCGGCTTCGAGGTGGCGCGCGCCCAGCTCCCGCTCGACGCGGGCAGCCCGAAGGTGACACCCGTACCGCTGAAGAACGTACCTACCCTGCGCCACGAGGACGGCGACAAGGCCGTCTCGGTGACCGGCGACGGCTTCACACTCACCGTCGACAAGACGACCGGCGTCATCACCTCCTACGAAGCCGGCGGCGTCCGGCTCCTCGACTCCGGCCCCGTCCCGAACTTCTGGCGCGCCCCGACCGACAACGACCACGGCAACGGCCAGCACACCCGCAACCAGACCTGGCGCGACGCGGGCGCACGCCGCAAGGTGACCGCGGTGAGCGTGCGCGGCCTCGACGGCCGGGCCGTGTGCATCGAGGTCAAGGGCACCCTGCCGACCACCACCGAGTCCACCTACGCCACCACGTACACGGTCTTCGGTGATGGCGCCGTCAGAATCGACAACGCCCTGCACCCCGGCGCCGCGACCCTCCCGTACCTCCCCGAGGTCGGCACGATCCTGCGGCTGCCCGCGGCCCTTGAACGACTGCACTACTACGGCCGCGGCCCGGAGGAGAACCACTGGGACCGCAACAACGGTACGGACGTGGGGCGTTGGGACTCCACCGTGACCGAGCAGTGGACCTCGTACATCCGCCCCCAGGAGAACGGCAACAAGACGGACGTGCGCTGGGCGGCGCTCACCGACCGCCGCGGTCGCGGCCTTCTGGTGGCCGCAGACCCCACCGCCGACCGTCCCCTGTTCGAACTCACCGCCTCCCACCTCACCCCGGAGGACCTCTCCGTCGGCGCGCGCCACGACTACCAGCTCGACCGGCACGACGAGGTGATCCTGCGCGTCAACCACCGCCAGATGGGCGTCGGCGGCGACGACAGCTGGGGCGCCCAGACCCACGCCCCGTACAAACTCCTCGCCGACCGGGACTACACGTACACGTACTGGCTGAGGCCGATCACGGACGTGGGGGAGGCGACGAAGCTGGCGCGCAGGCCGGTGGCGGTTCCGGAGTAACGAGGGAGGGGCCCCTTCGTCCCTGCGCGCGGCCCGCCGAGCGAACCGAGGGGGAGCGGCGTACCTTCGGAACTCAGCCATGTCGACGGCGGAGAGCGAAGGGGTCCCTACCACGATGAGCTCCGAATCGGACAAGGACGGCACCACGCCCGCGGGTGGCTACGGGCCCACCCGCGGCGAGCCCGCGCGCAGCCCCTACCACCACCCCACGGCGGGCTGGGGCGCCGCGAAATCCGTCGGCAAGGTGCTGGCCAAGGCCAAGGAGCCGGTCAACAGCATGCGGCTGATGACCGTCATGAACCACGAGGACGGCGGCTACGACTGCCCGGGCTGCGCCTGGCCCGACGATCTGCACGGCCTCACCCTCGACCTGTGCGAGAACGGCATCAAGCACGCCACCTGGGAGATGACACCCAAGCGCGCGGGCAAGGCGTTCTTCGCGGCGCACACCGTCACCGAAATGCTGACGTGGCCCGACTACGACCTGGAGGACCAGGGACGGCTCGTCGGACCGCTCTCGTACGACCCGGAGAGCGACCGCTACGTGCCCGTGTCCTGGGCGGAGGCCTTTGCCCTCATCGGCGACACCCTGCGCGGCCTCGACTCCCCGGACCGGGCGCTGTTCTACACCTCGGGCCGGCTCAGCAACGAGGCGACGTTCCTGTACCAGCTCTTCGCCCGCGAGTACGGCACGAACAACCTGCCCGACTGCTCCAACATGTGCCACGAGGCCAGCGGCCGCGCCCTGACCGCCGCGCTCGGCACCGGCAAGGGCACCGTCGACCTCAACGACATCGACCAGGCCGACGCCCTCTTCGTGATGGGTGTGAACGCCGCGTCCAACGCGCCCCGCATGATCACAGCGCTCGCCGAGGCCTACCGCCGCGACGCACAGATCGTGCACGTCAACCCGATGGTGGAGGCGGCGGCGGGGCGCACCATCGTGCCGCACGAGTTCGCCCGCATGGCCACTCTCAAGTCCACCCCCACCGGAACCATGAACCTTCAGCCGCGTATCGGCGGCGACCTCGCCCTGCTCCGCGGCATCGCCAAGCACGTCCTGGAAGTGGCCGAGAGGGACCCGAAGGCGATCGACGAGGAGTTCCTCTCGCGGTACACCGAGGGCTTCGAGGCCTACCGCGACCTGTGCGCCGCGACCCCCTGGGAGGACCTCACCGCGGCGAGCGGGCTGACGGAGGGCGAGATCCGTGCGGCCGGCGATGTCTACCTCAACTCCTTCCGTACGGTCATCAGTTGGTGCCTCGGCATCACCCAGCAGGAGCACGGCGTCGACACGGTCCGCGAGATCGTCAATGTCCTCATGCTGCGCGGCAACATCGGCCGCGAGGGCGCGGGCCCCTGCCCCATCCGCGGCCACAGCAACGTCCAGGGCAACCGCACCTGCGGCATCGACCACCAGCCCAAGGACGCCTTCCTCGACCGGCTCGCGGAGGCCTGCGGTATCGACCCGCCGCGCGAGCCCGGCCTCGACACGGTGCACGCGCTCGCGGCGATGGAGCGCGGCGAGGCCACGGTCTTCGTCGCGATGGGCGGCAACTTCGTACGCGCCGCACCCGACACCGAGTTCAGCGAACGGGCCCTGCGCAACTGCGAGTTGACGGTGCAGGTGTCGACGAAGCTGAACCGCTCGCACCTCGTCCACGGCCGCCGGGCCCTCATCCTCCCCTGCCTCGGCCGCACCGAGAAGGACGAGCAGAAGAGCGGCCCGCAGGCGGTGTCCGTCGAGGACTCGATGAGCATGGTCCACCTGTCGCGCGGCATGAAGCGCCCCGCGTCGAGGCACCTGCTCTCCGAGCCCGCGATCATCGCCGGGATGGCGCGGGCCACGCTCCCCGGCTCGGCCACGCCCTGGGAGTCGTACGTCGAGGACTACGACCGCATCCGCGACACGATGGAGCACGCCCTGGAGGGCTTCGACGCCTTCAACCGCCGGGTTCGCGGACCGAACGGCTTCCGGCTGCGCCAACCGGCCCGCGAACGCATCTTCCGGACCCCTTCGGAGCGCGCCGAGTTCAGCTTCGCCGCGCTGCCCGACCCGAACCCCGGCGCAGGCCTGCTCACCCTCGCCACGGTCCGCTCCCACGACCAGTGGAACACCACGATCTACTCGTCCGACGACCGCTACCGCGGCGTGCGCAACCTGCGCACCCTCGTCTTCCTCAATGCGGCCGACATGCGCGAGCGCGGCCTGTCCGACATGGACCGCGTGGACATCACGAGCATCGCCAAGGACGGCACGCGCCGCTCGGTGCGCGGCTACCGCGCCCTCACGTACGACGTGCCGCCCGGCTGCGCCATCGGCTACATGCCCGAACTCAACTCCCTGTGCGCGCTCGGCGACTTCAGCCCGCAGAGCGATCAGCCGTTGATGAAGCACCTGACGGTGGAGGTCGTCGCCTCCACGTCCGCGCGCATGTGAGGTCCGGCCGCGCCGACTCCGGGGCGCGCGGGCTCAGTTGAAGATGACCGTGCGGTTTCCGTGCAGCAGAACGCGGTTCTGGCAGTGCCAGTTGACCGCGCGGGCCAGCGCGAGACGTTCGGCGTCGCGGCCCACCAGGACGAGCTCCCCGGCGCTCTGTCGGTGGTCCACACGGATCACCTCCTGCTCGATGATGGGCCCCTCGTCCAGGTCGGCGGTGACGTAGTGGGCGGTCGCGCCGACGAGCTTCACGCCCCGCGCGTGAGCCTGGTGGTACGGCTTCGCGCCGGCGAAGCTCGGCAGGAACGAGTGGTGGATGTTGATGGCCCGCCCCTCCAGCGCCTTGCACAGGCCGTCGGAGAGGATCTGCATGTACCGGGCGAGCACCACCAGGTCGACGGCGTGCTCGTCCACCAGACGCAGCAGCCGCTCCTCGGCCTCCGGCTTGGTGGCCCGGGTGACCGGCAGGTGCAGGAACTCCACGCCCGCCTGCTCCACCTGCTCGCGCAGATCGGGATGGTTGGACACGACGAGGGCGATGTCCCCGTCGAGGGTGCCGCTGCGCCACCGGTACAGCAGGTCGGCGAGGCAGTGGTCGAACTTCGACACCATGACGAGCAGCCGGGGCCTGGCCGCCGCGTCGCGCAGCTTCCAGTCCATCCCGTACGCCTCGGCGGTGGCGGCGAAGCGCTCCTCCAGGCGAGCCGGTTCCGTCCCGGTGGGCGCGGTGAAACTCGTCCGCAGGAAGACGGTGCCGTTGTCGGTGTCGTCGAACTGCTGGTGCTCGGTGATGTCGCAGCCCTCGCCGACCAGGAAGGAGGTGACGGCGTGCACGATGCCGGGGCGGGCAGGGCAGTTGAGGGTCAGGATGTACTGGGCGCTGTCGGTGCGTGCGCCGCGCGTGGCGGTCGTGCTCATCACGTGACCCCCGCGTACTCGGTGCAGGCGTCCGCCAGCCACGCCGCGAGGTATCCGGCGAAGGACGAACGGACGAGCAGCGAGACCACCCGCGGGCCCGCCTCGCGCACCACGAGCGTGACACCGGCCTGCGCGAGCAGCGTGGTGCGGCAGGCGCCCACCCCGGCCTTGTCCGGCGCGAGGTCCAGGGCACAGCCCTGCGACAGGACGTCCGGCAGCAGCGGGCCCGAAAGAGCGAGGACGGTGCGTTGCGCGGAGGTGTCGGTGACGGTGGCGAACTCCTCGCCGATCGCCGACCGCAGCCCGGCCGTCAGTTCCTCGGCGCGCCCGGCGGGTGCGACCAGGAGCCATTCGTCGGGGCCGAGCCACAGTGCCTCGACCGCCGCGTCCAGGTGGGCGCGGCCGGCGCCGGGCAGCGCGTACCCGAGGTACCCCTCGACGGCGGTGGCCGCCGCGCTGCCCGGTGTCACCCGGAGGGTGAGCTGGGTCAGGAACGGGACCTCGCGGGCGTTCAGGCCGGAGGGCAGGCGCGGGTCCCAGTCGGCGAGTGGACTCGTGCGTACGGGGGTGTCAGCCGTCACGGCGGGCTCCTTCCTTGTCGAAGAGGACGGGTTCGGCGACCGTCACCGGCACGGTGACGCCGTCGAGCGGGACGTAGAGGGTCTCGCCGACGCGGGCGGCGCCGGAGCGCACGAGCGCCAGGGCGAAGGTGCGTCGCAGGGCGTCGCTGCGGTAGCTGGAGGTGACATGGCCGAGCATCGGGACCGGCGGCTCGGGCACCGCCTCCGTGGCGATGATCTGCGCACCCTCCGGGAGCAGGGTGCGCTCGTCGGTGGGCAGCAGCGCGACGAGCCGCTTGCGGTCGGGGCGCTGGTTCTCCGGCCGGGCGAAGGAGCGCTTGCCGACGAAGTCCGGCTTCTTCTTGGAGATCACCCAGTTCATGCCGAGGTCCTGCGGGGTGACCGTGCCGTCGGTGTCCTGCCCGATGATCGGGTACGCCTTCTCGGCGCGCAGCACGTGCATGGTCTCGGTGCCGTACGGGGTGAGGCCGAGCGGCTGCCCGGCTTCGTACAGGGCCTGCCAGACGTGTGTCCCGTACCAGGCAGGAACGTTGACCTCGTACGCGAGCTCGCCGGAGAAGCTGATCCGGCACAGCCGGGCGTCGACGCCCGCGATCACCGTGTCGCGCCAACTCATGAACGGGAACGCCTCGTTGGAGACATCCAGGTCGTCGCCGACGACCGCGGCGAGCACCTCGCGTGAGCGCGGGCCCACGAGCGGGATCGTCGCCCAGTGCTCGGTCACCGAGGTGAGGTGGACGCGCAGCTCGGGCCACTCCGTCTGGAGCCACTCCTCCATCCACTCAAGGACCTTGGCGGCGTTGCCCGTTGTGGTCGTGACGAGGAACTCGTCGTCCGAGACGCGGATGACCGTGCCGTCGTCGAGGGCCATCCCGTCGACGCCGCACATGACGCCGTAGCGGATCCGTCCGGGCTTCAGTGTGGCCATCATGTTCGTGTAGAGCCGGTTGAGCAGCTCGCCCGCGTCGGGGCCCTGCACGCTGATCTTGCCGAGCGTCGAACCGTCCATCATGGCCACGCCGTTGCGCGCCGCACGGCACTCGCGCCGCACCGCGTCGTCCATCGTCTCGCCGGGCAGCGGGTAGTACCACGGCCGCTTCCACTGGCCGACGTCCTCGAACAGCGCGCCGTGCCGCTCGTGCCAGGCGTGCAGCGCGGTCACCCGCACCGGGTCGAACAGCTCGCCCCGGTTGCGGCCCGCGAACGCGGCGAACGCGATGGGCTGCACCGGAGGCCGGAAACTGGTGGTGCCGAGGTCCGCCACTTCCTCGCCGAGCGCCTCGGCGACGATGCCCGACGTGAGGATCCCCGACGTACGGCCCTGGTCGTGCGCGGTGCCGATGGTGGTGTAGCGCTTGACGTGCTCGACGGAGCGGAGACCGGCGCGGGTGGCCCGGAACACGTCGCTGACGAGCGCGTCGCGCTGTAGGTCGACGAACTGCGCCGCACCGTCCGCGCCCTCCCGCGGACTGGGCACGCGCCACAACACCACGCTGGGGGACGGGAGTTCCGCGACGGCCGACGGAACACCGACCGGCGCGGCCACGACGCCGAGTGCCTCCAGTGCCCCGGCTGTCGCGGCGATCCCGCTGCCGAGGCACTCGCCGAGCGTGCGCAGACCGTCCGCGGCGCCCGCCGTCCGTACGGTCGGGAGTGCCTCGGTGGGCACGAACGTGGCGAGCTCCGCGTCGTAGCGCAGCTTCCCGCGCGCCTGGCTGAACAGGGCCACGGCCGGGTTCCAGCCGCCGGAGACGAGCAGCACGTCGCAGTCGACACCGTGCCGCCGGGCGCCGTCCGCCGTACGCCGGGCGATGTGTACGCGGGAGATGTGCTCGACGCCGCTGGTGCCGGTGACGACGTGGTCGCGGTGCAGGGGGATCCCGCGTTCGGCCAGCGCCCCGGCGAGCCGCTCGGGCACGGTCGGCCGGGCGTCGACCACGGCGGCGAACTCCACGCCCGCGTCGGCGAGTTCGAGCACCGCGTCGTAGGCGGAGTCGTTCGTCGTGAAGACGGCGGCCCGGCGGCCCGCGAGGACGCCGTACCGGTTGAGGTACGTGCGGGCCGCGGAGGCGAGCATGATGCCGGGGCGGTCGTTGTCGTCGAAGGCGATCGGCCGCTCGGTGGCGCCGGTCGCGTGCACGACCTGCTCGGCCCGGATGCGCCACACCCGCTGGCGGGACACGTGGCTCGGGGCCGCGGCGCCGAGGTGGTCGGTGCGCTTCTCCAGGGCGAGGACCAGGTTGTCGTCGTAGTGGCCGAAGGCGGTGGTGCGGGTCAGGACGGTCACGTTCCCGGACGCCGCGAGCCGGCTCGTCGCCGAGTCCACCCACTCCTGCGCGGGCCGGCCGTCGATGGTCTCCCGTGTGCCGAGCAGGCTGCCGCCGGGCTCCGGCGCGCTGTCGACGAGGACGACCCGGGCCCCCGCGTCGGACGCGGCGAGCGCGGCCGCGAGACCGGCCGGACCCGCGCCCACGATCAGCAGCTCGGTGTGCAGGTGCTTCGCGTCGTAGCGGGCGGGATCGGGTTCGGCGGCGAGCCGCCCCTGGCCGCCCAGCCCGCGTGCCACCAGGCCGTCGTAGAGCTCGACGGTGGTGGCGGTGAGCATCGGCTCGGGGAACGGCGCCTCGATCTGGACGAGGGCGTTGGGCTCCTCGACACCGGCGGCGAGAATGCCGCGCGGACGGCCGTACTTGATGCTCGTCGCGACCCGGTGCACGCCGTTCGCGAGCAGCGCGGAGGCGAGGGTGTCACCAGGGTGACCGGTGCAGGGCGTCCCGTCGAAGACGAAGTCCAGCGTGGTGGAGCGGTCGATGCGGCCGTACGCGGCGGAGGAGGTACGGAAGGGGGTGCTCATGCGGTCGCCTCCTGGCGCTCTCGCGTGCCGGTGCCGAGCGGGTTCGGGGTGCCCACGGGGTACACGGTCAGGAACTCGTAACTCACGGTGTCCCGCACGGCGTTGAACCAGCGGCGGCAGCCCGCCGTGTGCGCCCACCGCTCGGCGAAGGGCCCCTTGGAGTTGTCGCGGAAGAAGACGTACTGGGCCCACTGCTCGTCGTCGAGGGAATGCGGGTCCTCGGGGTGTTCGACGTGTGCCTGGCCGCCGTAGTGGAACTCGGCCTCCTCGCGCGGGCCGCACCAGGGGCAGGGAATCAACTGCATCTCACGGTCTCCTCAGGACTCGGCAGTGCTCAGTGCTCAGTGCTCAGTGCGCGACGGCGGCCGCGCCGTGCTCGTCGACGAGGGCGCCGGTCGTGAACCGGTCCAGGGTGAACGGCGCGGTGGTGTCATGCGGTTCGCCGGTCGCGATGGTGTGCGCATACGCCCAGCCGACACCCGGCGTCGCCTTGAAACCGCCGGTTCCCCAGCCGCAGTTGAGGTACAGGTCCTCGACCGGAGTGCGGCCGACGATGGGGGAGGCGTCCGGGGTGGTGTCGACGATGCCGCCCCACGTGCGCAGCATGTGGGCGCGCGCGAACACCGGGAACAGCTCCAGGGCGGCGGCCATCTGCCGCTCGATGATGCGGAAGGCGCCGCGCTGCCCGTACCCGTTGTAGCTGTCGATGCCCGCGCCCATGACGAGTTCGCCCTTGTGGGCCTGCGATACGTAGACGTGCACCGCGTTGGACATCACGACGGTCGGGTGCACGGGTTCGAGGAGTTCGGACACGAGTGCCTGGAGCGGATGGCTCTGCAGCGGGAGCCGCAGACCCACCATCGAGGCGAGTACGGAGGTGTGTCCGGCCGCCGCGAGCGCGACCTTCCCGGCGGCGATCCGGCCCCGTGTCGTCCGTACCCCGGTGACCCGGCTCCCGCTCACGTCGATGCCGGTGACCTCGCAGTTCTGGATGAGGTCGATGCCGTACGCGTCCGCGCGGCGGGCGAAGCCCCACGCCACGTAGTCGTGCTTGGCGATGCCCGCGCGCGGCTGGTACGTGGCGCCGTGCACCGGGTAGCGCACGTCCGGGCTGGTGTTGACGATCGGACACACCTTGGCGACCTCGTCTGGCTCCAGCCACTCGGCGTCGATGCCGTTCAGCTGGTTCGCGTAGACCCGACGCTTGCTGTCGCGGACGTCCTGGAGGTTGTGCGCGAGGTTGAGGACACCGCGCTGGCTGAACAGGATCGGGTAGTCGAGGTCCTGCTCCAGCGTCTCCCACAGCTTGAGCGAGCTCTCGTAGATGCCGGAGCTCTCTTCCAGAAGGTAGTTGGAGCGGATGATGGTGGTGTTGCGGGCCATGTTCCCGCCGGCGAGCCACCCCTTCTCCAGGACGGCGATGTTCGTGATGCCGTGGTTCTTTGCGAGGTAGTACGCGGTCGCCAGACCGTGTCCGCCGCCGCCCACGATCACGACGTCGTAGGACTTCTTCGGGTCGGCGTCGCGCCACAGGAAGTCGGGGTGGTCGGGCAGGGCGTCGCCGTGGGCGGCGGCCGGATCGCGTGCGTCGGGGGTCATGAGGACTCCTTGAAAACCGACTGGGGACGCTCTGATATATCAGTGGCGGGTCGTCGTCACGGTAGCCAGCGCCTCAGGGGCGCGTCAATGGTGACCTGAGGAGGAAAACAAGCCGCTGATCGCCGGGGGGAGACGGCCAGTTGGGGCGGCGGGCTCTCAGCCCGGCAGCACGTCCAGGACGGTGTGCATCCGCGAGGCGCGGGCCAGGTCCGCGAGCGCCTGCTCCATCACCGACAGCGGATCGCGAGGCGGCAGCAGCAGACCGATCCGCGCGCTGCGCCGCGGACCGTGCAGCGGCACGGCCTCCATCCCGGCGGGGATCCCGAAGACGTGCAGCCACGTGTGCGGGATGATGCTCGACCACTGGCCGGTGCGCACATGCGCGATCAGCGAGGCGATGGAGTCCGTCTCCACACGCGGCGCCACCGACAGGGACAGCTCCGCGAACACGTCGTCCAGAACCCGGCGGCCCAGCATCCGCGGATGCAGCAGACACAGCGGCAGCGCGGCCGCCTCGGCCCAGCTGATCTCCTGCGCCGTCCGCTCAGGGGCCTCCTGGGTGAGCACGACATAGCGCTCCCGGTACAGCGGCACGAACGGCAGATCCAGGCTCCGGCTGTGGTACGAGACCGCCCCGTGCAGCTCGAACGCGCGCAGCCGGCGCACGATCTCGTCCCCCTGGAGATCGGCCTGCACGTTCACCGTGGTGTGCGGATTCGCCGCACAGAACGGCTGCGTCAGCAGGGCCACCGCGCCGACCGCCGTGGGCACGGCGCCCAGGCGCAGCTCCCCGCTCAGCCCCTCACGCAGCGCCGCGAGCCCCGACTCCATGGCGTCCCGGTCCGCGAGCATCCGGCGGGCCCACAGGACGACCTGCTCGCCCTCCGCCGTAAGCCCCTCGAAGCGCCGGCCGCGCCGCACCAGCGGCACACCCAGCTCGGTCTCCAGCTTGCGGATGCCCTCGGACAGCGTCGGCTGCGACACGAAGCACTGCTCGGCGGCCTTCGCGAAGTGGCCGGTGCCGGTCAGCGCGACGAGATATTCGAGCTGGCGCAGGAGCACGGTCCCACCCCCTTCCCGGCCGACTTCGGTGGACAACGCCCGCCGATGATCGTAGCTGCCTATCAACGATCGGATCTTCCGCTTTGACCGTGGGGCGAACGCGGACGAATGCTGGGCGGCGGGGGCGTGCCTGCTCCCGGTGAGCCGGAAACACAGAGGTGATGGGCGTGCGCGCGATCGAAGAGCCCGAAGAGGATCTTTCCCTGAGCAAGCCCAAGACCTGGGCCACGGGAGCGCCTGCGGTCGCCCACGCCCTCCAGTACGCCCTGAGCCAGACCTCGCCCAAGCGCACCGCCCTGACCCTGCTCAACATCAACCAGGACGGCGGCATCGACTGCCCGGGCTGCGCCTGGCCCGAGGGCGCGCCGGACAAGCGGCACCGCAACGAGTACTGCGAGAACGGCGCCAAGCACATCGCCGACGAAGCCACCACACGCCGCGTCACGCGCGAGTTCTTCGCCGAGCACCCGGTCAGCGAGCTCGCGGAGCGCTCCGACTACTGGCTCAACCAACAGGGCCGGCTGACCGAGCCCATGGTCAAGTACCCGGACAGCGACCACTACGAGCCGATCGGCTGGGACGGCGCGCTCGGCCTGCTCGCCGACGAGCTGAACGCCCTGGACACCCCCGACGAGGCCCTGTTCTACACCTCGGGCCGGCTCGCCAACGAGCCCGCCTTCCTGCTCCAGCTCTTCGCGCGTGCCTACGGCACCAACAACCTGCCCGACTGCTCCAACCTGTGCCACGAGTCCAGCGGCTCCGCCCTCAACGAGACGCTGGGCATCGGCAAGGGCAGCGTCAGCCTCGACGACCTGCACAACAGCGACCTGGTGTTCGTCGTCGGCCAGAACCCCGGCACCAACCATCCCCGGATGCTCACGGCCCTGGAGGAGACCAAGCGGCGCGGCGGAAAGATCGTCGCGGTCAACCCGCTGCCCGAGGCGGGGCTGCTGCGCTTCAAGCACCCGCAGAAGGCGCGGGGTGTCATCGGCCGGGGTACCGAGATCGCCGACCAGTTCCTGCAGATCCGTCCCGGCGGCGACCTCGCCCTCTTCCAGGCGCTGAACCTGCTGCTCCTGGAGGCCGAGGACAAGGCACCCGGAACGGTCCTCGACCGCGAGTTCATCGACGCCCACACCTCGGGCCACGAGGTCTTCACCGACAACATCCGCGGGCTCGACTGGGCGGAGGTCCTCAAGGCCACCGGACTCACGCGCGAGGAGATCGAGGAGGTCCACCAGCGGGTGCTCGGCGCCAAGAACGTCATCGTGTGCTGGGCCATGGGCCTGACCCAGCACAAGCACGGCGTCCCCACCATCCGCGAAGTCGTCAACTTCCTTCTGCTGCGCGGAAATATCGGCAGGCCCGGCGCAGGAGTCTGCCCGGTGCGCGGCCACAGCAATGTGCAGGGCGACCGCACCATGGGCGTGTGGGAGCGCATGCCACAGTCGTTCCTCGACGCCCTGGAGAAGGAATTCGACTTCGCCCCGCCCACCCGGCACGGCGCCGACGCGGTCGACGCGATCCGCGCCATGCGCGACGGCCGGGCCCAGGTGTTCGTGGGAGTGGCGGGCAACTTCGTCCGCGCCACCCCCGACAGCGACGTGACCGAACGCGCCCTGCGCAATTGCCGGTTGACGGCCCACATCTCGACGAAACTCAATCGCTCGCACGCCGTGTGCGGACGCACCGCGCTGATACTCCCCACGCTCGGACGCAGCGACCGCGACATGCAGGCGGGCGGTGAGCAGTTCATGACGGTCGAGGACTCGATGAGCGATGTGCACGCCACCCGCGGCCGACTCGCTCCCGCATCACCCGCGCTGCTCAGCGAGGTGTCCATCATCAGCCGTCTCGCCCGCAGGACCCTCGGCGAGCGGCACGGGATCACCTGGCAGGCGTTCGAGAACGACTACGACACCGTTCGCGAGCACATCGCGAACGTGGTGCCGGGATTCGACGACTTCAACCGGCGCGTCCGGCAACCGGGCGGCTTCAACCTGCCCAACCCCGTCAACAGGCGCGTCTTCCAGACGGCGAGCGGCACCGCCGTCTTCACCGCGAACACCTTCACCGGGCTCACCGCGCCGCCCGGCCACCTGATCCTGCAGACGCTGCGCTCGCACGACCAGTGGAACACCATCCCGTACGCGATGGACGACCGGTACCGCGGCGTCAAGGGCGCGCGGCGCGTCGTCCTGGCCAACGCCGATGACCTCACCGAGCTCGGCATCGCGGAGGGGAGCCTGGTCGACCTGATCAGTGTGTGGACCGACGGCAGCGAGCGCCGGGCACCCGCGTTCCGCGTCGTCGGCTATCCGACGCCCCGGGGCTCCGCGGCGGCCTACTACCCGGAGACCAATGTCCTCGTGCCGCTGGACAGCGTCGCCGACAACAGCAACACCCCCACGTCCAAGGCCGTCATCATCCGGATGGAACCGGCCGAGGGGGACGGCGCCGGCTCCGGCCCCGGTCAGTCCAGGTAGCCCATCTTGCGACTGACGTCCTGCGCGCTGCGCAGCAGCGTGGGGGAGAGCTCGTGCATCCGCTCCTCGGTGAACCGGTAGGCGGGACCCGAGGCGCTGATCGCGGCAATGACCTGACCCTGGGCATTTCTGATGGGCGCGGCCATTCCGTGCAGCCCGATCTCCAATTCCTCCAGTGTCACCGCGTATCCGCGCTCCAGGGTCTGCGCCAGATCCTTTTCGAGCTTTCCCTTGGCGGTCAGGGTGTGCGGTGTCATCTTTTTCATGTGGGAGGCCGCGAGCATTTCCGTCCGCTCCTCCTCCGGTACATGAGCGAGCAATATCTTTCCGCTCGATGTGGCATGCATCGGGGTGAGTTGGCCGACCCAATTGTGTGTGCTGACCGCCATCGGTCCGCGCACCTGGAGCACGTTCACCGCGTAATGTTCTTGCAGGATCGCGATGTTGACGGCCTCGCCGAATTCCTCCGCGAGCTGCTCGCAGAACGGGCGGGCCTGCTGTGTCACATCGAAATTGTCGGTGACCGAGCTGGCCAGGCGTACGATGCCGAAACCGATCCGGTACTTTCCCCGGTCGGCCGACTGCTCGACCAAGTCGCGCGCCTCCAGCGCGCCCAGCAGACGGAAGGCCGTCGACTTGTGCACGTCGATTTCCGCGGCGATCTCGCTGACGCCCGCTTCCCCGCGCCGGGCGAGAATCTCCAGAACGCTCACGGCGCGGTCGACGGACTGCACCCCGGCGCCCGACGAGCCTGTTGTCTCCCTGTCTGCGTCATGCTTTCTCATGGCGCGACTATAGGCGCTGCCCGCGGGCGGGCGGCAGGGAGAAGCGGAAGCGGATCTTCGACTCCTGCTCCGCCCAGGGGCGGCCGGATGGAGCGCTCAACACCCGTACGCTGCACCGTTGTTGACAGCGCCCTGCAGTGCCGTTGACCGGTGCGGGGCGCGGGTTTTCGGCGTGACGAGACAGTTCCCAGATCCCCCTTGACACACGCCTTCGGCGAAGACGACAGTTTGGGCGTTGCGTAGAACGCGTCAAGGTTCTTCATGCGCAACAGAGTTCGCGCTCGGCCGTCCTCCGCAGCAAGGAGTTCAACCGTGACTCACGAGGTACGCGCAGTGGTCGCCCACAAACAGGGCGCCCCCGTCTCCGTGGAGACGATCCTGGTCCCGGAGCCCGGACCGGGGGAGGCGCTGGTGCAGGTGCGGGCCTGCGGCGTCTGCCACACCGATCTGCACTACCGGGAGGGCGGGATCAACGACGCGTTCCCGTTCCTCCTGGGCCACGAGGCCGCAGGCACCGTCGAGTCCGTCGGCGACGGCGTCACCGACGTGGCGCCCGGCGACTTCGTGATCCTCAACTGGCGTGCGGTGTGCGGCAGTTGCCGGGCATGTCGGCGCGGCCGGCCCTGGTACTGCTTCGCCACACGCAACGCGACGCAGCCCATGACCCTCCTCGACGGCACTGCGCTTTCGCCGGCCCTCGGCATCGGCGCCTTCGCCGAGAAGACCCTCGTCGCCGCCGGGCAGTGCACCAAGGTCGACCCGACCGCTCCGGCCGCCGCCGCGGGCCTGCTCGGCTGCGGCGTCATGGCGGGCTTCGGCGCGGCGGTCAACACCGGTGGCGTCGGCCGCGGTGACTCGGTGGCCGTCATCGGCTGCGGCGGCGTGGGCATCGCGGCCATCACCGGGGCGAAGGTGGCAGGCGCCGCCCGCATCATCGCCGTGGACATCGACGAGCGGAAGCTGGCGAAGGCCGAGCGGTTCGGCGCCACCGACACCGTCGACTCCTCCAGGACCGACCCCGTCGAAGCGGTGCGCTCCCTCACCGGCGGCTTCGGCGCGGACGTCGTCGTGGAGGCCGTGGGCCGCCCCGAGACCTACCAACAAGCCTTCTACGCCCGTGACTTGGCGGGCACCGTCGTACTCGTCGGAGTGCCCACCCCCGAGATGAAACTGGAACTCCCGCTCGCCGACGTCTTCGGTCGCGGCGGCGCCCTCAAGTCCTCCTGGTACGGCGACTGCCTGCCCTCCCGCGACTTCCCCGCCCTCATCGACCTCTACCTCCAGGGCCGCTTCGACCTCGGCGCGTTCGTCAGCGAGGAGATCGGTCTGGACGAGGTGGAATCCGCGTTCGACGCCATGCGCCGCGGAGACGTACTGCGCTCAGTGGTGACGCTGTGAGCGCGGGGACCGTCTGAAGCCGGTCTGAAGACTGTCTGAAGTCCCCACACCACACACAACTCGCATCGCTTCGGCACCTGCCGCATGTCCGTACGACATCTACCGAGGTGACACCTGATGAGCGTCACGAGCCTGCCCCCGAGCCTGATCTCCACTCTCCCCGGCGACTACTACACCGACCCGCGAATCTTCGCGCGGGAGCAGGAGCACATCTTCGAGTCCATGTGGTTCTGCGTGGGCCGGGCGGCCGACCTCACCAAACCGGGAAGCTTCCGCACCTACCAGGTGGGCCGGGAGAGCGTCCTCGTCTCACGCTCCCGCGACGGCTCCGTCCGCGCGTTCCTCAACATCTGCCGGCACCGCGGCGCCAAGCTGTGCACCGAGGAGTCCGGGGAGGTCAGGCGCACCTTCCAGTGCCCTTACCACGCCTGGACGTACGGACTCGACGGCAAGCTGATCGCCGCACCCAACCTGACGTCCATGCCCGACATCGACCGCACCGAATACGGCCTGGTCACCGTACACGTCCGGGAGTGGCTCGGATACGTGTGGGTGTGCCTGGCCGAGCAGCCGCCCTCCTTCGAGGACGAGGTGATCGGCGCGGTGAGCGAGCGCCTCGGCGGCGCCGACGCCATCGACAACTACGCGATCGAGGACCTCGACCTCGGCCGACGCATCACGTACGACGTCCGGGCCAACTGGAAGCTCGTCATCGAGAACTTCATGGAGTGCTATCACTGCGCCACCATCCACCCCGAACTCACCGAGGTGCTCCCGGAGTTCAAGGACGGCCTCGCGGCCCAGTACTTCGTCGGCCACGGCGCCGAGTTCGCCGACGAGGCGAGGGGCTTCACCGTCGACGGATCCGAGGGACTCGACCGCATCCCCTCCGTCGCCGACGAACAGGACCGGCGCTACTACGCGATCACTGTGCGGCCCCAGGTGTTCATCAACCTCGTCCCGGACCACGTGATCCTCCACCGGATGTACCCGATCGCCCACGACCGCACGATCGTCGAGTGCGACTGGCTCTACCTGCCGCACGTCGTGGACGGCGGCGGGGACGGCAAGGACATAGAGCGCTCCGTCGAACTGTTCCACCGCGTCAACCAGCAGGACTTCGACGCCTGCGAACGCACCCAGCCCGCCATGAGCTCGCGCGCCTACGTCAAGGGCGGCGTCCTCGTCCCCAGCGAACACCACATCGGCGAGTTCCACGCCTGGCTCCAGGCCAGGCTCGGCACCCAGCGCACCACTTGACCGTCCATTTG
The DNA here is from genome assembly GCF_042888725.1 of Streptomyces sp. NPDC002795. Taxonomy (NCBI): domain Bacteria; kingdom Bacillati; phylum Actinomycetota; class Actinomycetes; order Kitasatosporales; family Streptomycetaceae; genus Streptomyces; species Streptomyces sp. NPDC002795. The sequence continues at coordinate 441,846 of NZ_JBIAQB010000001.1, read as the reverse complement.
TTTCCTGGAGGTTCCCCATGATCCCGGTGTGCCGCATCGACGATCTGCCCCCTGGTGAGTCCATCCGCGTGACCGAGGGCGTGCCGGCCCCCGTCGCAGTCTTCAACGCGGACGGCACGGTGTACGCCATCGACGACACCTGCACCCACCAGGACGCCTCGCTCGCCGACGGCTTCCTGGAGGGCTGCTTCGTCGAATGCCCCCTGCACGAGGCCTCGTTCGACCTGCGCGACGGCCGCCCGACCTGCCCGCCCGCGAAGACACCCGTCCGCACCCACCACGTCACCGTCGAAGACGGTCAGGTCATGCTTCACGTCACCGTTGGGGAGCCCGCATGAAGCACATCACTGTCGTCGGAGCCTCGCTCGCGGGCCTCAGCGCCGTCCGGTCGCTGCGCACCGAGGGCTACGACGGAGGGATCACCGTCGTAGGAGAGGAACTGCACCGGCCCTACGACCGCCCGCCCCTGTCCAAGGCCTACCTCAAGGGCGACATCACGGCCGATGCCCTCGCGCTCGGGGACGCCGAGGAGTACGAAGAGCTCGGCGTCCAATGGGAGTTGGGCCAACGCGCCGTACACCTGGACTGCTCCACCACCTCCGTCATCCTCGCCAACGGGCGCAGGATCGACACCGACGGCGTCGTGGTCGCCACCGGCTCGACCGCCCGCCGCCTCCCCGGCACGGAGGGCCTCGCCGGTGTGCACACCCTGCGCACCCTGGACGACGCCCGGAGCCTGCGCACCGAGCTGGTGAGCGGGGCGCCTCGGATGGTGGTCATCGGTGCCGGGTTCATCGGCGCCGAAGTCGCCGCCACCGCCCACCACTTGGGCCTCGACGTCACCGTGGTCGAAGCCCTCGCCACCCCGCTGGAACGCCAGCTGGGCGCCGAGATGGGCCGCGTCTGCGCCGCCCTCCACACCGACCACGGCGTACGCCTGCTGTGCGGCACCGGAGTGGCGGAACTGGAGAGCGGCGGCGGCCGGGTCACCGGGGTGCGGCTCACGGACGGGCGGCTGCTGCCCGCGGACATCGTGCTCGTCGGAGTGGGGGCCCGGCCCGTCGACGACTGGCTCGCCGACTCCGGTGTGTGGGTGGACAACGGCGTGGTGTGCGACGCGGGCGGCGCCTCCAGCGTCCCGAACGTCGTCGCCGTCGGCGACGTGGCCCGCCGCCCGCACCCCTTCACCGGCCGGCACGCCCGCATCGAGCACTGGTCGAACGCCGCGGAGTCGGCCGCCACCGCGGCCCGCACGCTGCTCACCGGCCACTCCGCGACCCCGCGGGCCACCCCGCCGTCCTTCTGGTCAGACCAGTACGACGTCCGCATCCAACTCGCGGGCCGCGTGAACCCCGGCGCCGAGCTCGAACTCGTCGAGGGCACCTACGAAAGCCGCTCCTTCGCTGCCCTCTACAGGGAGGACGGCGCACCCACCGCGGTCCTCGCCATGAACCGCTCCAAGATCTTCAACCGCCTGCGCCGCACCCTGATCCCCGCCACGGTCCCCTCTACAGAAAGGATCGCGCCCGCCGCCTGACGGGCCCGCCATCATGCCTACGCCGCTCCCGCCCCGCCGCACCCCTGATATATCAACGCATGGGTGCGGTACGGTGAGGTCCGATCGCGGACACGTCACGGGAGGGGCGAGATGGCATCTGTGCCTGCCGCCGGGGACCAGTCGAACGGCGCGACACTGGCCGACCAGGCGTACCAGGAAATCACAGACCGGCTCGTCACCCTTCAGATCCGCCCCGGCGAACCCGTCCACGACGGGCGCCTCGCCGCCGACCTCGGCCTCGGCCGCACCCCGGTCCGCGAGGCCCTCAAGCGCCTGGAAACCGAGCGGCTCATCGTCGCCTTCCCCCGGCGCGGCACCTTCGCCACCGAAGTACAGATCGCCGACCTCGGCCACATCTCCGAAGTGCGCCAGGAACTCGAACCCCTCGCCGCCGCGTGCGCCGCCAAGCGGGCCACCGCGGCGGACCGGGACCGGCTGCGCGAGCTGCTCACCCGCGTGGAGGAGGAGTCGCAGGGCGCGCCGGAGCACGGCGAGATCGGTCTGCTCCGCCTCGACATGGCGGTGCACCGCGCCGTGTACGCGGTCACGTACAACCCGTACCTCGAAGCCACGCTGGTCACCTACGACAACCTCGCCACCCGCATCTGGTGCCTGTTCATCGACCGCCTGGCCGGGCTGGAGCAACACGTCCACGAACACGGGCAGTTGCTGCGCGCCGTCATCGACGGCGACGAGGCCAAGGCCTCGGCCGTGGCCGCCGAACACGTGGAGAACTTCGAGCGCGCGATCCGCTCGATCATCTGAGGCTCTCGATCATCTGAGCTGCCGGCCGCCCCTCCTTCGAGGCGGCCGTCGGCGGACCCGCACTGCCTCGGCGAGGTGCCGCGCCCGGTCGTCCGCCTGCGACGACACACCACCACCGCCCCTCCCGCATCACCTTCGCGCACCCTTGAACTCCCGGAGGATCCACCATGACCTCACAGTCTTCGCAGCCCAAGGTGGTCATCATCGGAGCCGGCATCGTCGGCTGCTCCCTCAGCGACGAACTCACCGCACTCGGCTGGACGGACGTCACCGTCCTCGAACAGGGCCCCCTCTTCGCCACCGGCGGATCAAGCTCGCACGCCCCCGGACTCGTCTTCCAGACCAGCCCCTCCAAGACCATGACCGAGTTCGCGCGCTACACCGTCGAGAAGACGAGCGCCCTCGACCTCGACGGCCGCTGGTGCTACCGGCAGGTCGGCGGCCTGGAAATCGCCACAACTCCCCAACGCATGAAGGAACTTGAGCGCCGACACGGCTGGCTCACCTCCTGGGGAGTCGAGAGTCACCTCCTCGACGCCGAGGAATCCGCCAAGCTCCACCCGCTGCTCGACCCCGACGCCATCCTCGGCGGATACCACATCCCCAGCGACGGCCTCGCCAAGGCGCTGCGCATCGGCGAGGCACAGGCCCGCCGAGCCCTCGCCCGCGGCGCCACCTTCCTCGGCCACCACACCGTCACCGACATCGAGACATCCGGCGGAGCCGTCAGCGCCGTCGTCACCGACCGCGGCACCTTCCCCGCGGACGTCGTCGTCTCCTGCGCGGGCTTCTGGGGCCCCCGCATCGGCCGCATGGTCGGCCAGGTCGTGCCGCTCGTCCCCATGGGCCACCAGTACGCCACCACCACACCCATCACCGAACTCAGGGGCCGCAACAGCGAGTTGGACGAGGCGAACCTGCCGATCCTGCGCAACCAGGACGCCGGCCTCTACTACCGCGAACTCGTCGACCGGATCGGCATCGGCTCCTACGCCCACCGCCCCATGCCCCTGTCGCCCGACGACGTCGTCCACCCCGCGGACAGCCCGGACCAGCCCTCGAAACTGGACTTCACGAAGGCCGACTTCGAGGGCGCCTGGACCGACACCCGCAGGCTGCTGCCCGCGCTCAACGACGCGGACATCGCCGACGGCTTCAACGGCCTGTTCTCGTTCACGATCGACGGCATGCCCCTGATCGGCGAATCCCCGACGGTGCCCGGCTTCTGGCTGGCCGAAGCGGTCTGGGTGACCCACTCGGCCGGTGTCGCCAGGGCCGTCGCGAAGTGGATGGTCGAGGGCCGCCCTGGCGTCGACGTCCACGGCTGCGACATCAACCGCTTCGAGGAGGTGCAGCTCGCCCCCGACTACGTACACGAGCGCAGCTGCCAGAGCTTCTCCGAGGTCTACGACATCATCCACCCGCTCCAGCCGCCGAACCGCCCCCGCCCGCTGCGCGTGAGCCCCTTCCACATACGCCATCAGGAACTCGGAGCCGTGTTCCTGGAGGGCGCGGGCTGGGAACGCCCGCACTGGTACGAGGCCAACGCCGACCTGCCCGAGGTGTCCCGGATCGGCGACCGGAACGAGTGGGCCTCCCGCTTCTGGTCACCCATCGCGGGCGCGGAGGCACTGGTCACCCGCGAGCGGGTGGCGATGTACGACATGACCCCGCTCAAGCGCCTGGAGGTCACGGGCCCGAACGCGCTGCCCTTCCTGCAGGGCCTCTCAACGAACCAACTGAACAAGCCAGTTGGCGCTGTGACGTACACACTCATGCTCGACGCGGCGGGCGGCGTGCTCAGCGACCTCACCGTCGCCCGACTCGCCGAGGACCGCTTCCAGGTCGGCGCCAACAGCAACCTCGACCTCACCTGGCTGCGCCGCCACCTGCCCGCCGACGGCACCGTGCAGGTCCGTGACATCACGGCCGGCACCTGCTGCGTCGGTGTGTGGGGCCCGCGCGCCCGCGACCTTGTGCAGCCCCTCACCGACGCCGACTTCTCGCACGAGAACTTCGGCTACTTCAAAGCGAAGCAGGCCTTCATCGGCGACGTCCCGGTGACCGCGATGCGCCTGTCCTACGTCGGTGAACTGGGCTGGGAGCTGTACACCACCGCCGACCTGGGGCTGCGCCTGTGGGACACACTCTGGCGGGCCGGACAGGACCACGGTGTCATCGCGGCGGGCCGCAGCGCCTTCAACTCCCTGCGCCTGGAGAAGGGTTACCGCGCCTGGGGCCACGACATGACCAGCGAGCACAACCCCTACGAGGCGGGTGTCGGCTTCGCGGTCCGCAAGAAGAAGGCCGACTTCCGGGGCCGCGACGCGATCGTCGACGTCACCAAGGACACGGTGGACCGCCGCTTGACCGCCCTCCTCATCGAGGACGACCGCTCGGTGGTCATGGGCCACGAACCGGTCTACGTGAACGGCCACCCCCGCGGCTACGTCACCAGCGCCGCGTACGGCTACACCCTCGGCCGCCCGATCGCCTACGCCTGGCTCCCGGCCGAACACACCGAGCCCGGAACCCGCGTCGAGATCGGCTACTTCGGCGATCGGGTGGCGGCGACCACGGCGGCGGAGCCGCTGTTCGACCCGGAGATGACCCGGATCCGAAGGTGACGCGGGTGCAGTCGCCGACGCGGCCGTCTTCGGGCCGCGGCCGATTCCCTCGCCCGTGTTCCCTTGCCCGTGTGAAAACATCGCGTGGTCAAGACGCCTTGCGGCACGACGTGTTGCGGCGCGCACACCACGAGCGAGGGGGACGGTTTGCGGTTCGGTGGCGGGGTCGGTTGGCCCGCAACACTGGCGGCGGGTTGGGCGACGGCCTTCGCCTGTCTGCACTTCTTCTGGGCGCTCGGAGGGGAACGGGGGCTGGCGGTCTCCGCCGGCGAACAGCTCGCTTCCGAACGGCCGGCGTGGTTCGTGGCCGGTGGTCTGTGGGGCGTGGGCCTGGTGTGCTTGCTCGGCGCCGTGATGGCGCTGGCCCTGCGGTCGCGCGGCGTACGCGGCTGGAGCCGACGCGCGCTGTACCTGCTCGGCCTGTCGATCTCCGTGCTGCTGTTGGCCCGCGGTGTCCTGATCGAAGTGCTGCTGATCACCGGGGCGTCGGCGACCTCGGGCGTCAGCTCCGCCCAGAAGTTCTGGTCGCTCACGGTGTGGAACCCGTGGTTCATCCTGGGCGGCGTCCTGTTCGGCCTGGCGGCGCGTGGCTTCGGACGGGCAACGGTGGACCGGAACTGACCCGGCAGCGGCGAGGCTGCCGGACCGCGCGGGGAGGGCGGACCGGGTCGGTCGGTCAGGCCGATGAGCTGGCCAGTACGCGCTCGGCCTTCGCCAGCGCCTTGTGCTGCAGCCGCACACGTGTCGCGTACGGCTCCCGGTAGCGGCCCGCCGCGTACTCGCCGCGGTACGTGCGCTCAAGGGCTCGTGCGATGCGCCCAAGCCCGCTGTCGCGCGCACACGCCGCCTCGGCGGTCGCGAGCCGGACCTCGACCGCGTGCGCCCGGGGGTCGTTCAACCCATGAGTCAGCGCGGGGACGCGTTCGCGCAGCGAGGTGGGATTCGTGTAACGGTGCCCCTTGTCGCGCATGCACCGGGACCAGGAGTCCACGGCGCTCACGAAGCGCTTGCTCCGCTTGATCCGGGGCTCATACAGGGAGCCGAGCCCGGACACCGTCTTGTCTGCCGCGAACCAGGTCCCGAGGTCCCCGTACAACGCGCGCAGCGCCTCGGCGTTGCAGCCGCCCGTGGCCATGCTCACGGTGCCACCGCCGGGGGTGCGCGCCTCGACCGTCCCGGACTCGGGTCCGCCGAACAGTGCGTTGTTCCAACGGAGTTGACCGTCACGCGAGAGAGTCCGGTAGCGCGCGACGTTGGGGTCGGCCTTGCGCGCCGAGTTCCGCTCGCGCTGGAGCTGCCCGCCGTAGCCGTACTCGCGTGCCCAGCGCGGATCGTCGAGTACGTAGCCGGGGGTGCGGAGTTCGTCGGCCGTCGGCGGCTTCGCCACCCCGTACCGGAAGCCCCGGCCGGCCATGCACTGCTGGGTGAGCAGCTCCTGGGCGTGGGCCACCTTGGCCCGCTGCGCGTCGCTGAGTTCGGTGTGCCTCGGCCGATCGTCATGGCCGCCGCTCGAACCGCAGCCCGTGGCAGTGACGGCGAGCGCCGCGCACATCGCGATCAGACACCCTCCGGCACTTCGCCCAGTACGCATCTTCGACCTCCCGTTGCCCTGTGGCCCTCAGGGTGTCGGGAGGAGACGGCGGGGCGCGCCTTGGTTCGGCCGTGCCCGAAACAGCCCGCTCACGGGGGCTCAACCCACCAACGCCCCGCTGAGCAGATGGCTCCCGAGCTGGGTGAGGCTGTGATGCATCCGGTGACGCTCCCGGGTGCTCGCGATGAGCCCGGCGCGCCGCAGCACCGCCGCGTGCTCGCTCGCCGACGACAGTGAAACTCCCGCCAGGCGCGCCAACTCCGTTGTCGTACACGGCTCTTGGAGCGCCTGAAGCACCGCGGCGCGCGTGTGCCCGAGCAGCGGCGCGAGCCTCGGACCCGGCCCGTCGACCACCTCCGGGCTCAGCGGCCGGGCCGGATACACCAGGACCGGCCACAGCGCCTCGTCCAGCAACGCGACCGGCGTACGGCGACAGAAGTACGAGGGCACGAGGAGCAGTCCGCGGCCCTGGAGGTGGATGTCCCGTTCGACGGGGTAGTCGGCGACCAGCACGGGTGCCTGCCAGCGCAGTATCGGCGCGAAGGTGCGCAGCATCTCCTCGGTGCCGAGCCGCCCCTGCGCCCCGGTCCTGTGCCGCCGGTCTCCCTCGACACGGGCCGCGATCTGCGGCCAGGCCGGCGCGAGCACGGACGCGTGGTAGATGCGCAGGGCCTGGCCAAGCCGGTGAACCGAACCCAGGTCACCTGCGGCCAGCGGCCGGGTCCACGCGGGCAGCGTGCTGTTCTGCGCCGCCAGCAGCGTCATCTCCGCGCGTAGCTGACGGCGGGGAGTGGAGAGTACGGCATCAATTCCGCACTCGAGCCCGGCGAGGCCCGCGGCGGGCGTCAGGAAGTCCGGGAAGTAGCCGCGCGGCGGCATCAGCGGCGACAGCATCCGCAGTGCGCTCATGTCGCGCGGGCACTGCCGCCTCCGCCACGCGTTGAGCACCGGCTCGCGCCGCATCTCCCGGAGTTGGTGCAGGCTCAGCACGATCTCCCAGAGCGGGTCCGGTTCCTCGGCGATCCTGGTGCGGGCCAGATCCCCGGCACTGAAGTGAATACGCAGCACGGCTTCCCCCGAATCCGCCACGGCGTTGGGTGGTGCTCGAGTGGTGCCAGACGGTGTGAACACCCGCTCCGGGGTGGTCAGTTGAACCGGAGCGCGCGCCGCCTTGATGTGTCCTATGCTGGGACCATAGTGGCGAGAACAGCGGTTCTCAAGGCGGCGCGCGAGGCGCGTCGGGCGCTCAAGGGGCGCGCGTGGACCGTGGGTTGGCAGCGAGCTGTTTGGAGGAGACGTCCAGTTGATACCGGACGACCTGCGCGTTCACGTGGTCGAGGTGGCGGACGACCTGTTCTACACCCACGGCGTCCACACGGTGACGATGCACCGCATCCGGGACGAGGCGGGGGTCCCGCTGAAGCGGCTCTATCAGATGTTCCCCTCCAAGGACCTGCTCCTCGCGGCCTGCCTCGACCGGCGCGACCAGGTGGCGCGCTCGGCGATAGGGCAGCGCGTCAGCACGACCGAGGACCCCGTCGCGAGAATCCTCAGCCCCTTCGACTTCCTGAACGACTGGTTCCACCAACCCGGCTTCCACGGTTGCGTGTTCGCGGGCGCGTTCGGGGAGGTCGGCGCCGCCGCACCGATCGTCGTGACCGCCGTGCAGACCCACAAGCTCGCCCTGCGCGCGCTCCTGACCGAACTGGCGGAGGGCGCGGGCGTGCGCGACGCGGTCGCGGTGGGCGCCCAGCTGGCCGTGCTGTTCGACGGGGCGATGGCCCTCGCGACGTTCGCCGGGGACGCGGACGCGGCGCTGCACGCGCGCAAGGCGGCGCAGGCGGTGCTGGCCGCCGAACTGTGACGGCTGACCACGACGTATTCGAAGTCAGGCGTCACAGTCCCGAACCGCCGGGGGGCTGAGGTGCGGGTGCGGGCCGCGTACAGGGCATCCAGTGCGATGTGCAAGACTCACACCCTGCTGGTGCGAGGCGCCTGCCCCACCCCACCTCGCGCGACGGAACGACGGAACCAAGCCACATGACACAACTGGATGAGATGGCCGCGGCCACGAGCGCCGCACGCCCGGTGGACGGCGCGGATGGCGCCGGTGGCGCGCATGGCGCGGACGGTGGTGACAAGCCCAGCCGCTACGCGAAGAAGGCCGTGTTCGCCTCCTCCCTCGGCTACGCGATGGACGGCTTCGACCTGCTGATCCTGAGCTTCGCCCTCTCGGCCATCTCCGCCGACCTGGGCCTGGACAAGGCGCAGGGCGGCTCGCTCGCCACCATCACGCTCATCGGCGCCGTCGTCGGCGGACTCGTATTCGGGATGCTCGCCGACCGGATCGGGCGGGTGAAGGTCCTCACGTACTCGGTGATCTTCTTCGCCGTCTTCACCGGCCTCTCTGCGCTCGCGACCTCGTACGGAGAGCTGTCCGCGTTCCGGTTCCTGGCCGGCGTCGGTATCGGCGGCGAGTTCGGCATCGGCATGACGCTCGCCGCCGAGGCGTGGCCGAGCAAGAAGCGGGCGCGCGCCACGTCGCTGGTCGCGCTCGGCTTCCAGGCGGGTGTCCTGGCCGCCGCGCTCATCTCGGCGCCGGTACTCGCCGCCTGGGGCTGGCAGGGGCTCTTCGTGATCGGCGCGGTGCCCGCGGTGGTCGCCATCGCGCTGCGCTCCCGGCTGCATGAGCCCGAGCACTTCACGCGCACCCGCAGCGAGGCCGCGCGACTGTCGACGCTCGCCTCGCTGAAGCTGCTGGTGAAGGACGGGCCGACGGCCCGCGCCAGCGTCGGCGTCCTGGTCCTGACCTCGGTCCAGAACTTCGGCTACTACGGCATCATGACGTGGCTGCCGACCTACCTGAGCGAGCGGTTCGGCTACAGCCTCACCAAGTCCTCCGGCTGGACCGCCGTCACCGTCGTCGGCATGGCCCTCGGGATCTTTCTCTTCGGTGAGCTCGCCGACCGGCTCGGTCGCCGCAGGGCCTTCTGGCTCTTCCAGGTCGGCGCGGCCGTCTCCGTCCTCGCGTACAGCCAGCTCGTGTCGCCCTGGGCGCTGCTCGTCGGCGGCGCGGTGATGGGCCTCTTCGCCAACGGCATGACCGGCGGCTACGGCGCGCTGATGGCCGAGCTGTACCCGACGCAGGTGCGGGCCACCGCGCAGAACACCCTGTTCAACCTCGGCCGGGCGGTGGGCGGCTTCGCGCCGGTCGTCGTGGCCCTGTGCGCGGACCGGTGGGGCTTCGCGGTCGCCATCGGCCTGCTGTCCGCGATCTACGTCGCCGACATCCTCGCCATGTTCGTCATCCCGGAGCGCAAGGGCGCGCGGCTCGCCTGACGGCCTGTGACAGCACCCGCGCAGGGTGCTCGCCTTCGGCGCGGTCGGGCCGCATGCTGGGACCGGATGCCCGCGCCGAAGGGGAGGCCGCCGTGACCACTCGCGATCAGGACCTGCGTACCCAGAAGATCTGGGCCCGCGACGCACCCCGCTACGACGGCTTCATGCGCCGCTTCGACCGCCACATGCTCCGCGGTGGGCGAGCCCGGCTGTGTGAGCGGGCCCAGGGGCGGGTCCTCGAGGTCGCCGTCGGCACCGGGCTGAACCTGCCGCACTACCCCAAGGGCACCGATCTGACCGGGGTCGACCTCTCCCCGGACATGCTGGCCCGCGCCCGGGTTCGGGCCGCCGACCTCGGCGTCGACGCGACACTCAGCGAGGCGTCCGCGACACGGCTCCCGTTCCCCGACGACTCCTTCGACACGGTCGTCTGCGCGCTCGCCCTGTGCTGTATCCCGGACGACCGCGCGGCCGTTGCCGAGATGCACCGCGTCCTCGCACCGGGCGGCACGCTCCTGCTGATCGACCATGTCATCAGCCACCGATTCGCCGTACGTACGCTTCAGCGGGCCATCGAGCCGCTGATGCTGGCACTTGCCGACGACCATCAGCTGCGCCGCCCCCTGCATCTGGTACGGGAGGCGGGTTTCGACGTCGTGGAGCGTGAGCGCTACAGCTTCGGCGTGATTGAACGGATCGTCGCGGTCAAGCCCGAGCCCCATCCCGAGTGAGGGAGTCCAGGGTCGCCGCCAAGTCGGCGCCCGCGCGCAGGAGTTGTACCGAGCGTGCGGCGATGTCGTCGAGGCGTTTCAGGAGGATGTGCCGGGCGCGCTCCGTCCCGGCGCCCTCCTCCAGTGAGTGCAGCGAGTCGATGATGTCCCGCACCGCGGGGATGCCGTATCCGCTGCCGCGCAGCGCCGCGACGATCCTGGCCGCGCCGATCGCCGACGGGTCGTAGCGGCGCGCCCGCAGCGAGGTCACACGGTCGGGCGCGACGAGTCCCTCCCGCTCCCAGAAACGCAGCGTCGAGGTGCGGACGCCGAGCGCGGCGGCGAGTTCGGTGATGGTCATGGTGTCATCGACGGTGTCACCACCCTCGGCCGCGTCGTGGTGTGCCGCCTCGGACTCGATCGCCCACAGCGCCTGCTGGGCGCGCACCACCTCCTCGCGTTCGCGCGCGAGGCCGGCATGCACGGCGTTGATCGCGGCGGCCGCCTCCGCGACCGTTCGCGTCCACAGCTCCGCCATCAGCTGCCGGGCGGCGACGGGCCCGATGGCTCCGGCGAGCCCCCGGTAGGCGCGCAGTGCCCGCACATGAACGGGTGCGTAGGCCCGGTAGCCATTGCTCGACCGGGCGGCCGCCGGAACGACCCCGAGCCGTTCCAGGTCGCGTACCTGTTGCACGGAGTACCCCGACTCCCTGGAGACATCGACGGTCCTGAGGACGCTCTCGTCGGCCATCGATCCCCTCAACCCCACATAAGCACTTCAAGATGATGCTTGAACCATGAGCAGCAATACGAGTATGGAACAGATCATCGCGACCGTGCGCGGCTTCGACGGCGCGCTCGTCCTCGCTCCGGAGCCCGGCGGCGACTTCCCCGAGATCGCGTGGGGCGACGCGTTCTTCTACTACGCGCCTGACGGTGAGGTACCGCAGGCCGTGCAGCCGTACGCGACGATCGTCACCAAGGACTATCCCGGCGACGCGCTGTCGGACCTGGACGCCCCAGGCCGTCTGCGTGTGAACATCCAGACCGACCGGGCCATGTTTCAGCAGCTCACTGGAGAGTCCTCTGTGGGCTACGCGGCCGTCGACACCGTGCTGCCCCACCCCGTGTACGGCTCCCAGAGCTGGATCTGCGTCGTCAACCCCGGCGAGCGGACCTACGACACGGTCCTGCGGCTGCTGCGCGCCGCGCACGACGCGGCGCACGCCCGCTTCGAGCGCCGTCGGCAGGCGTGATCAGCAGACGGCGCCCGGCCGTGCGGCCGTCGCCCGCAGCAGCTCACGTACGAGCTCGAAGTCGACGGCGGCCGCCTTCCGGAACCGTAGACACCCCTTGCCCATGTCCTGCCCGGCGAGCCGCTCGGTGAAGGCCTCACGCACGTCGCTGCGCATCAGATAGAAGGAGATGTACTGCTTCTGGCTCGCGAACGCGATCTCGGCGACACCGTCCCGCTCGTAGGCGGGCATGCCGTACGCCATGACCTCCGTGAACCCGGCCAGCTCGGCACGGCACAGCCGCCGGAGCTCGGCGAGCGCGGGCCCGCGCTCCTCGGGCAGCTCGGCGAGGTAGTCGTCCACGGTCGGGGCGGAGCTTTGCACCATGGCGGGATGCTACGTCGCCGGGGCCGAGGACGCTCAGTAGCTGTCGTAGCTGGGCTCGCCGTTCGGCCGGTAGACGCCGACGACGGTGCCGCCCTTCGTCGTCGAGACGCTGACCGGCTCCAGGGCGGTGGGGATCGCCCCGTCGGCGAACAGCCGCTTTCCGGTGCCGATGATCACCGGGTGGACGGTCAGCCGGTACTCGTCGACGAGGCCGTTGCTCATCAGGGTCTGGGCGAGGTCGCCGCTGCCGACGACGTTGATCTCACCGCCACCGGACGATTGCAGCTTGCGCACCGCGTCGACGACGTCGCCCTCCAGGAGCGTGGAGTTCTGCCAGTCGACCGACGTCAGGGTCCGGGACGCCACGTATTTGCGCATGCTGTTCATCCGGGCGGTGAACGGGTTGCCGGGATCGGCGGTCGGCCAGTACGAAGCGAAGAGCTCGTACGTCTTGCGGCCCAGCAGCATCGCCTCGGCGTGCTCGTACCAGCCGGCGATGGCCGCGCCGACCTCCTCGTCGTCGGTCGGCTTCTGCCAGCCGCCGTGCTCGAACCCGTCCTCGACGTCCTCGTCCGAGGCGCCCGGCGCCTGCATGACGCCGTCCAGCGTCAGGAACGTACAGACAATGATCTTGCTCATGGTGTGCTCCCTTCGTCGACGGGTAGACCCGACAACCGCCGGAAACTCATCGGCGCCGCCTGCCAGGAGCACACCGCGCGGCCCCGCCCGAAGGCCTTACAAGCCGTACGTCTTGCCGATGATGTCCCGCTGGATCTCGCTCGTCCCGCCGTACACCGTCGACACCACCGTCGCGCGCAGCAGTGCCTCCATGCCGTACTCGGTGGCATAGCCGTAGCCACCCATCATCTGCATGCCCTCCAAGGTGATGTGCTTCGCCAGCTCCGTGCACTTGAGCTTCGCCATCGAGGCCTCGCGGGGGAACACCTTGCCCGGCTCCGCGTCGATCGTCGCGGCGGTGTCGTCCAGGAGGAGCTGCGCGCACTCCAGTTCCGTCGCCATGTCCGCGATGCGGTGCTTGAGTGCCTGGAAGGAGCCGATGGGGCGGCCGAACTGCTCGCGCTGGCGGACGTACGCCAAGGTGTCGTCGAAGGCCCGGCGTGCCACGCCCAGCATCATCGCGGCGAGGATCATGCGCTCCAGGTTGAGGCCCGCCATCAGCTGCGTCCAGGCCTTCCCCGGCGTACCGACCACCGCCGAGTCAGGGACGAAACAGTCCGTGAAGTAGAGGTCGTTGACCTCCTTGCCGCCCATCGTGTCGATGCCGCGGATGGTCAGACCCGCGGCGTCCGTCGGCACCATGAACTGGGTCAGGCCCTCGTGCTTCGCCGAACCCGGTTCCGTACGGGCGATGAGGAGGATGTGGTCCGCGAAGTGCGCGTTGGAGCACCACGTCTTCTGGCCGTTGACCAGATAGCCGCCCGCGGTGCGCTCCGCACGGCAGGTCAGCGCGCCCACATCGGAACCGGCCCCCGGCTCGGACATCGAGACCGACTCGACCCGGCCGTTCACCACGCCTTCGAGGATGGTGCGCTTCTGCTCCTCGGTGCCGAACTTCTCGTACGCCGCCGCAGTGATGATCGTCGTGCCGAAACCGCTGATGGGGGCCCGGCCGTAGGACGTCTCCTGGAGGAAGAGGGAGAGATCCACCATGCCGCGGCCCGCGCCGCCGTACTCCTCGGGGACGGCGATGCCGAGCCAGCCGAGCTTCGCCATCTTCTCGTACAGCTGCTGGTTGTGGTGCTCCACGCCGTTGGACGTCAGCTTGTCGCGCTGTTCCTTCGTGCCGCATTCGCGACCGCAGAAGTCCGCGATGGCCTTGACCAGATCGCCGCGTTCGTCGGACAGGACTCGGGGCATGGTGTGTCTCCTGGGGAAGAAGAAGGGTGTGTACGTGGCGGGTGGCCGCCGTCAGTGGTCGCGGACCGCGGGGAAGACCGTGTGCAGCAGGTGGAGCACTGAGCGGGTGAGCATCACGTGGAGGTCGTCGCGGGTGAGCGTGCCGCGCTCCAGCCACTCGTGGGACGCGGACTTGAGCATGGCGCTGTGGGCACGGATCATCGCGCGGAGCTTCTCCCGGCCCGCGTCCTCGGTGACCTCCGTCATCATGGCGGCTTCGAGGATCCGGTCGGTGGCGATCTCGTCGGCCTCCAGCATGATCCGGTCGACCTCCGGGTCGCCGAGGGACTCCATGCCGATGGCCGCGAGCCACATCTCCCGGTTCCGCTCGACGACTTCGAGCCAGCGGTCCACGCAGACGGCCAGCCGTTCCTCGGCCGTGGTCCGCGGCAGCCGCTGTGACACCGAGGCCGGGATGACCATCATCTGCCGCACCACTTCCAGGTACAGCTGCCGCTTGTCGCCGAAATAGTGGTTGACCAGGGCCCGGGCCACGCCGGCCTCGGCCGCGATGTCCGAGATCGACACCGAGGCGTAGCCGGCGGACCCGAACCGCCGGCGGGCGACGGCGAGGATCTCGGCGCGGCGCGCGTCCGGTTCCATCCGGCGCCGCCGGGTGGCCTGGGCCTTGCCTTCCATGGGTGCATTACTCCTTGTCGGCGGACGCGGGGGACTCATCCGGCTCGTCCGACGCGTACATCGACTCGATCGTCGCCGCGTGCAGGTCGTCGATGGCCCGGCGGCGCAGGCTCAGCTTGGGCGTCAGCTCGCCGGTCTCCGTCGTCCACGGCCCCGGGACGACCCGGTACCGCTTGACCTGTTCCACCCGTGACAGCACCGCGTTGGCCTCCTCGACCGCGGAGTCGAGCGCCGCCAACACCTCGGCGTGCACGGCCAGTTCGTCGAGTTCGGTCGTGGTGAGGCCGGCCGCCCGCGCCCACTGCGGGGCCGCCTCCTCGTCGAGGACGAGCAGCGCCGTGACATAGCGGCGCCGGTCGCCGAGCGCGACGGCCTGGCCGATCAACGGGTGGGCGCGCAACAGGGATTCGATCTTCGTCGGGGCGATGTTCTTGCCGCCGGCGGTGATGATGAGTTCCTTCTTGCGGTCCGTGACGGTGACGATGCCCCGGGAATCGACAGTTCCGACGTCGCCGGTCGCCAGCCAGCCGTCGGCGTCCGTACCGGTCGCGACGGCGCCGTCCGCCTGGAGATACCCGGAGAAGACGACGGGGCCGCGGACGAAGAGCTCGCCGTCCTTCGCCTCCCTGACCTCGATCCCGGGCCCCGGACGGCCGACCGAGCCGAGGGCGAACACGTCGGGCGTACTGACCGTGGCCGCGCCCGTCGTCTCGCTCAGGCCCCACACCTCGTACACCGGCAGGCCCACACTCGCCAGGAACTCCAGGACGGCCGTGGGGATCGGCGCGGCGCCGCTGAACGCCCGCAGGCAGTCGTCGAAGCCGATCGCGGCGCGCAGCGGACGCAGGGCGAGTTCGTCCAACTTCTGAAATTGCTCGGCCAGTTCGGGCGGTACGTCCTTGCCGGCGGAGCGCAGCCGGAAGACTTCGAGGGCCGTCTTCTGGGCCTGCGCCAGGGCCGTCGCCTGCTGCTCGGGGAGCGCCGCGAGCTGGGCGCGCAGGCCGGTGGTGAGCTTCTCCCACACCCGTGGCACACCGAAGAAGCCATGCGGGCGGACCTTCTGGAGCGCGGGCAGTAGCTGGTCGGGGGAGGGGCAGATGGTGACATGGCCGCCGCTGCAGATCGGCATGTAGATCCCGAGGACCCGCTCCGCGATGTGCGCCATCGGCAGGTACGCGACCGAGCGCGGATGCGGCGGCAGCGGCACCAGCTGCTCCTGCATCACGGACTCGTGGATCACGTTGCGGTGCGAGAGCACCACGCCTTTGGGGTCACCGGTGGTCCCCGAGGTGTAGACGAGGGCCAGCGGCTGGTCCGTGGTCACGGCGTCGGTGAGCGACTCGAACGCCGCGTCGTCGGGCGGCAGCGCGTTGCGCACGGCCGCGTAGCTGACGAACCGCGGGTCGTCGGCGGGCGCGGCCGACCAGTCGAGGACGACGACGGCGCGCAGCCGCGGCAGGTCGTCGAGGACGGGCGCCCAGCGCCGCATCTGCTCCTCGCCCTCCAGGACCAGCACGGTGGCCGCGCTGTGCCGGGCGATGACACCGATCTGCTCCGTGCTCAGGGTGTCGTACGTGCTGCAGGGCAGCGCGCCGATGTGGGCGGCGGCCAGGTCGGTGACCCAGTGCTCGGCCCGCTTCGACATCGCGATGAGCAGGCGATCGCCGCGGCTCAGGCCGAGCCCGGCGAGACCGCGGGTGAGCGCGGCGGTCTCGGCACGCAGTTGGGTCCAGGTCAGGGTGCCCGCGTCCGGCCCGATGCCGGTGGTGAGGGCGGGCCGCTCCCCGCACTCCTGGGCGTTGCGGCGCAATAGCTTGGTGATCGTCAGACCGTCAACGGACGTGCGTAGCTGCTCTGTTGGCGTCACGGCGGCTCCCGGGAACGTACGACGTGGAACGTGCGGGGTTGGGTGGACTGTGCGCGAGCGGTGCCCACCGTGGACCGTTATTGGCGCTGTGTCAATAAGTCGCGTCGTCGTATCCGGGAGACCAGGTCCGTCGACAGGGTCTACGTCGGCGGGCCCAGCATCGGCACCAGGAACTGCCGGGCCACCTCCCGCATCCGCCCGTCGTCGTCCAGGTCGATGACATGGCTGGGCACGACCAGGAACGACGTGCAGACACGCACCATCATCTCCGCCACCACATCCACGTCCACCCCGGCGGAGACCTGCCCCGCCCGCTGCTCCTCGCGCAGCCGCGCGGCGACGAACTGCTGCACCACGTACTGGGTACGGCCCCCGTCGGTGGTCATCGACGGCACCACGGAGTCCGGCTCGACCGCCATGAGGCCGCCGATGAGCCGGTTGTGGCGGATGGCGCGCAGCGAGCTCACGAAGCCCAGGACGACCCGGTCGGCGACCGTGTCCGCGCCTCGGATCTCGGTCGCGAACTGCTCGAAGTAGCGCCGGAATTCACGTCGCACGACATGCTCGACCAGCGCCTCCTTGGTGTCGAAGCGGCGGTAGACGGTGATCCGGGAGACGCCCGCGAGCCGGGCCACGTCGGCCATCGTCGAGCGCTTGATGCCCATGCGGCAGAACTGCTCGTACGCGGCGTCGAGCAGCCGGACGGTCACCTCGTCCGCGGTGTCGTCCGCGATGGCGCCCTCGACGGTGGATTCGCTGAAGGCCAGCTCGAGCACGTTCGGTTCCACAGATGCCTCCCTGATTGCGTTCAGCCTCTGGCGTTCATGCCTTGCCTGTGCTCCCCTGTGGTACTGATACAGAGATGCTCAACGTGTTTCATCGTACCAAGGCAACTGCCGTTCAGGCAGGGCCTGTTGTCGGTCGAGAGAGTCACGGAACTCAAGGAGGAGTTCGGAGCAATGGATGGCTTGAGCAGGCGGAACATGTTGCTCGCGGGCGGCGCCCTCGGTGCGTTGGGAGCACTGGGCGCGGCGTCCCCCGTGAGCGCCCGGTCCCTGTGGACGTGGTCACCGGGTGACTCGGTCGCCGGGGCGGGCGCCGGCGTCGACCCCGAGTGGGTCTGGGACGAAGAGGTGGACCGGCTCGTCGCCTCGGTCATCGACCGCGGCGACGTACCGAAGGTGAACGAACAGCTGCGCACGTGGACCCGCAACGACCAGGCGGCACCGGCCGGACTCCCGCAGGACGTAAGGGAGTTCATCGACAAGGCGCGCCAACTCCCTTCCTGGGCCGACCGGGAGAAACTGGAGACGGCGGCCGCGTTCAACAAGACGCGTGGCTTCTACCTCAACGTCCTCAACGGGGTCGGCGGCGGCATGCTCAGCACCGCCATCCCCCGGGAGGCGCGCGCCGTGTACTACTCCAAGGGCGGCGCCGACATGGAGGACCGCGTCGCCAAGACGAGCATGCTCGGCTTCGCCGTCGGCGACCTCAACGCGTACCGTGCCGACGGCGACTGCGTCGTGCAGGCCGTCAAGACCCGCATGGTGCACGCCGCCGTCCGTCATCTGCTGCCCAAGTCACCTGCCTGGTCGCAGGTCAGCGGCGGCCAGAAGATCCCGATCAGCCAGGCCGACATCCTCGTCACCTGGCACAGCCTCGCCACGTACGCGATGGGCAAGCTGCTGGAGTGGAAGGTGCCGGTGAGCCCGGCCGAGTCCGATGCCTATCTGCACCTGTGGCAGGTCACCGTGCACATGCTCGGCGTCCAGGACCAGTACATCCCCAAGACATGGGACGCGGCCAACGCCCAGTCCAAGCAGGTACTCGACCCGATCCTCACCTCCACGAAGGAAGGCGTCGAGCTCACCGACATCCTGCTCGGGCAGCTCGCGGAGCAGACCAGCCCCGGCGGGATCGACCGGCCGCTGTGCAACGCGCTGGCCCGCTATCTCGTCGGTGACCGGGTCGCGGACATGGACCGCATCCCGGAGGAACCGTTCTGGGAGAAGACGATCGCGACGGTCTGGCCGAAGCTCGTCGCCTTCCGCGAAGGGCTCCTGCCACTGCCCCTCGTGCCGCCGCTCGCCTGGACGGTCGACGAGGCGGCACGCCAGTACATCCTCGCCTTCCTCACGAAGGGCAAGGGCACCGCCATCGAGATCCCCGACACCAACCGGCCCAGCGGCCGTTGAGGAGACGAGACCAGCGATGAACGGAAACGACGGACAACACGGGCTCAGCAGGCGGAACATGCTGTTCGCGGGCGGAGCGTTAGGCGCCTTCGGCGCGATCGGGCTCGCGTCACCGGCGAGCGCCCGCTCCCTGTGGACCTGGTCACCGAAGAACTCGATCGTCGGCTCCGGCGCGGGCATCGACCCCGAGTGGGTGTGGGACGAGCAGGCCGACCCGGTGATCGCCGGAGTCATGAAGCGCGGTGAAGTCGCCAAGGTCAACGGCCTTCTCGCGCAGTGGAAGCGCAACGACCAGCCGCTGCCCGACGGGCTCCCGGCGGACCTGCGGGAGTTCATGGAGAACGCGCGCGAACTGCCCTCCTGGGCGGACCCGGCCAAGCTCGACCGCGGCTCCAAGTTCAGCAAGACCAAGGGCATCTACGTGGGCGCCCTGTACGGCCTCGGCAGCGGCCTCATGAGCACCGCCATACCTCGCGAGTCACGCGCCGTGTACTACTCCAAGGGCGGCGCGGACATGAAGGACCGCATCGCCAAGACCGCCAAACTCGGCTACGACATCGGGGACTTGTACGCCTACAAGCCCCAGGGCTCGATGGTCGTGACCGCGGTCAAGACGCGCATGGTGCACGCGGCGGTCCGGCATCTGCTGCCGCAGTCCCCGGCGTGGACACAGGTCAGCGGCGGCCAGAAGATCCCGATCAGCCAGGCCGACATCCTCGTCACCTGGCACAGCCTCGCCACCTTCGTCATGCGCAAGCTGAAGGACTGGGGTGTGCGCGTCAGTTCCGCCGACGCGGACGCGTATCTGCACGTGTGGCAGGTGAGCGCGGCCATGCTCGGCGTCGACGAGGAGTACATCCCGAAGACCTGGGACGCCGCCAACGCCCAGTCCAAGCAGGTCCTCGACCCGATCCTCGCGCACACCAAGGAGGGCGAGGAGCTGACCGATGTCCTCCTCGGCATCGTGGCCGAACTGGACTTGGGTCTCACCCGCCCCCTGATAAGCGCGTTCTCCCGGTATACGCTGGGCGGCCGGGTCGGCGACATGATCGGCCTGTCCAAGGAACCGATCCTGGAACCGCTCGTCGCGGGCGCGTGGCCACTGCTCGTGGCCTTCCGCGAGGGGCTCATCCCCATACCGGGGGTGCCGGCGGTCATGTGGACATTGGAAGAGGCGATCCGTCGGTTCGTGCTCCTGTTCCTGGCCGAGGGGCAGCCGATCGCCATCAATCTTCCGGACACGAACCGGCCGGAGTGAGAGGGAGCATGCGCAGACGACAGTTGCTCGGCTACGTACTGGCGGCACCTACGCTGGTGGCCGCGGCCGAACTCGCACCGGCGAAGGAAGCCGTGGCCTCGGGGGCGGCGGCCAAGGATGTGGCGGGGGCCGGCGGCCTGCCGTCCCTCGACATCACGGAAGTCGTCGACCTCAACGACGCCATGACCCTGGCGGCCGCGCCGACTTCGGCACTCATCACGGTCCAGGTCAACAAGGACGGCACGGTGTCCTTCGAGCTGCCGCGCGCGGAGGTCGGCCAGGGCATCACCACGTCCACGGCGATGCTGATCGCGGAGGAGATGGACGTCCCTCTCGACCGGGTGCACGTCACGCTCGCCGACGCCCGCCCCGAACTCCTCTTCAACCAGCTCACCGGTGCCTCCAACACGACGATCGCCACCTACACCCCGGTGCGGGTGGCGGCCGCCATCGCGCGCGGCAGGCTCCTCGACGCCGCGGCGCTCGAACTGGGTGCGCTGGTCACTGAGTTGACGGTCAAGGCGGGCGTCGTCCTCAGCTCGGCGGGCAAGAGTATCGGCATCGGGGAACTGGCGGAGAAGGCCGCAGCGACGACGACGCAGAAGGCCATGGCACAGCTCAAATCGGCCGATCGGTTCACCGTCATCGGCACGCCCCAGGGCCGCGTAGACGCCCGAGCCGCCGTCACCGGCGCCAAGAAGTTCGCCATGGACCTCGCCGTCCCGGACGCGCTGCCCACCATGGTGTGCCGCGCTCCCACCATCAACGGCAAGGTCGGCTCGGTGGCCAACCTCGACGCGGTGCGGGCCATGCCCGGTGTCACCGACGCCGCGGTCGTCTCCACCGGCGTCGCCGTGCGGGCCCGCACCTTCGGCCAGTGCATCGACGCCGTACGCGCCCTGGAGGTGTCGTGGCGAGGCGGCACTGCGGAGGGCAAGTCCGACGACACGGTCCTGGCCGAGCTGAAGAAGGCCGAGCCTTCCATGGGGCTCCCGTCGTTGGCCCGCACCGTGGAAGAGCGCTTCACCTTCCACTTCCGCGGCAACAGCGCACTGGAGCCCAACTGTGCGATAGCCGACGTCCGTTCGGACAAGGCGGAGATCTGGGGCGGCCTCAAGTCTCCCATCGTCGCCAAGCAGACCATCGCGGCCCGCCTCGGCCTCCCGGTCGGAGCCGTCACCGTCCATGTCACCGAGAGCGGCGGCTCCTTCGGCCGCAAGCTGTTCTTCGACGCGGCCCTCGAAGCCGCCGAGATCTCCCAGAAGATGGGCAAGCCCGTCCGCCTCATGTGGCACCGCGCCGACGACGCACGCCAGGGCCGCGCCCACCCGATGGCCACCTCGCGTGTACGCGCCTCGTACGCCGGCGACAAAGTACTCAGCTTCAAGCAGCGGCACACCAGCGTCTCCACCGACCTCTCCATGGGCTTCGGCGAGGCCCTCACCGCCGTGGCCGCGAAGCTGCCGGTCGCCGACCTCGCCTTCTCCGAGACGTTCTTCCAGCTGTCGCAGTCGATGCCGTACGAGTTCGGGGCCTACAGCCGGCTCCTCAACGAGACGGACAAGGGCTTCAACACCGGCAGCATGCGCAACGTCTACTCGCCCGACGTGACCTGTGCCCGCGAACTCATCGTCGATCGGCTCGCCGCGAAAATGGGCAAGGACCCGCTCGCGTTCCGCCGGGACTTCCTCCACGACAAGCGGGCCCGCGCGGTCCTCGACAAGGTCGCCGAGGCCGGCCAGTGGGGGAGGAGCCTCCCCGACGGGGTGGCACAAGGTGTGGCCGTGCACACGGAGTACCACGCGGTCAACGCGGTCCTCGTGGAGATCGACTGCCGCCCGGAGACGGTGAAACGGCCGATCCGCGACGGCGTCACGGGACCCCGTGTCACCAAGGCGGTGTGCGCGGTGGACGTGGGCCTCGCGGTGAACCCCCGGGGTCTGGAGGCGCAGATGATGGGCTGCCTCATGGATGGCATCGCGCAGACCCTGACCTCCAGCCTGCACCTGAAGGACGGCCACTTCCTGGAAGCGAGCTGGGACAACTACCTCTACACACGCCAGTGGAACACCCCGCCCGAACTCGACATCATCGTCATGCCCAACACGAGCGAGAAGCCGGGCGGGGCAGGGGAGTTGGGTGTCGCGGCGTCCATGGCCGCCGTGGCGTGCGCGTACGCGAGGGCGACCGGCAGGATGCCGACGACGTTCCCCATCAACCACGACACCCTCTCCTTCACCCCCAAGCCGACCGTCCCGCCGGTCCCGCAGTCACCGACAGACGGCCGCGACCACGCCATCTGACCCACTGGCATCCGACCCACCGACGAATCAGGGAGACTGGAACCCCCGTGCCCAAGCACACTTTTCGCGTCAACGGCGAGCAGGTGACGGTCGACGTAGAGGACGACGTGCGCCTGTTGTGGGTGCTGCGCGACATCCTGGGCGTCACAGGCCCGAAGTACGGCTGCGGCATCAACGTCTGCAAGGCCTGCACCAGCCACCTCAACGGCAAGGCCGTCAACCCCTGCTCGATACCCGTCGAGGAGCTGGCCTCCGACGACGAGGTGACGACCATCGAGGGCCTCGCCGACACGGTGGACGCCGACCTGCACCCGATGCAACAGGCCTGGCTCGACCAGGACGTCGCCCAGTGCGGCTACTGCCAGCCCGGCCAGATCATGGCCGCGGTGGCGGTGGTCCGCCGGGCGAAGGAGGAGGGCCGCGCGATCACCGACGCCGACCTCGACGGCATCCGGAACGTGTGCCGGTGCGGCACGTACTTCCGGATCCGGGAGGCGATCCGGGAGGGGGCGAAGGGGATGTGAGGGGCGAGGGCGGCGGCGCGCTCACTCCGCGAGGAGTTCACGCGCCGCCCCGACGTCCGTGATCAGGATGTTGATCCACTCGCCGCGCAGCGCACCGCGGATGGCCGCCACCTTCTCCGGGCCGCCCGCGACACCGACCCGCCGCTCCACCGCGTGCAGTTGGTCCCGTTCGATGCCGAGGACACGGTCGTTGAACGGGGCGTCGACCGGTTCGCCCGCGCTGTCGAAGTAGCGGGCGCAGACGTCGCCGACCGCGCCGAGCTTCTTCAGGGCGCGCTGGTCCTCGGGCGGGATCGCGTTGCCGGAGCGGCGCAGCAGCGGGGAGGGTTCGAGGGTGCCGATGCCGAGGAGGGCCAGGGTCAGCCGCGACCAGGCCTTGATGGCTTCGGCCATGGCGGGCTCCCGCACCAGGAGGTCCCGCAGCTCGCTGCTGCCGACGAGGGCCGCGGAGGGCGCGAACACCGGTCTGGCGCCGGTGAGTTCGGCGAGGCGACTGGTGAGGCGGGTGGCGTGCAGCTGCACTTCCGGGCTGCCGGTGCCACCGAGCAGCTGGACGACCTCCTGGGCAACGGACGGTGTCTTGGCGCGCATCACGTTGACCGCCTCCAGGAGCGTGGCGCTCCAGGACGAGATGCCGATGACATCACCGCCGGTGAGGGTGGCGTCGAGGTAGGTGGCGGTGGCGGAGGCGAGCGCCGGGATCACCTCGGGGCCCGCGCCCTCCACCTCCACCACCAGCGCGTCGCGCAGCCCGTACCGCTCGACCAGTGCGTCTTCCAGTTCCGCGTGCACACCTTCCGGAGACATCACGACGGTACGCACCACGCCGCGGTCCACCGCCTCCTTCAGGAGACGCGAGACCCGTGGCTGCGACAGGTTGAGGCGGGCCGCGATCTCGGGCTGCCGCAGGCCGCTTTCGTGATAGAGCCGGGCCACCTTGACCAGCAGCCGGACATGATCCGGGCTCGGCGTCGTCGCTCCCGCCACCTTGCGGCCTCCTTCAGTGTGCCTGCCCCGACAAGGGTGATGTCCCGACAAGGACGATGTCCCGACCGGGGTTCGTCATGCTATCGCCGCAGATGAGCGGCGGGTGAAGAGGCCGAGCCCGTCGCCGTCGGCTGTGGTGGCCCACTCGTCCCGAGGTCGCGGGCGGCTGCGAGGTGCCGGCGCCAGTGCGTGACGGCGGCGCGGCGTCGGGTGTCGTCCCAGGCGGGGGAGAAGACCGTCAGGTCGTCGTCCGCCCGTCGTTCCAGCGTTTCGCCCGTCCACAGGCCGAGGCGGAGGCCGGCGAGGTGTGCGGCTCCGACGGCGGACAGCTCGTGGTGCCGCGCGCGGGCCACCGCGACGTTCGACAGGTCCGCCTGCAACTGCATGACGGTGTCGCTGCGGCTCAGGCCGCCGTCGGCTACCAGGCGCGTCGCGGGCGGCATGGCGGCCAGCACATCGGCGACCTGATGGGCCACCGACTCCACTGCGGCGCGGGCGAGTTGGGCACGACCGGTGCCGAGGCCGAAGCCCGCGAGCAGGGGCACGGCCGCCGGATCCCACCAGGGGGCGCCGAGACCGCCGAAGGCGGGGACGAGTGTCACGCCTTCCGCGCCCTCGCCGGTACTGCCCGCCAGCTCGATGAGCTGCTCCGCGGTGGTGCCGAGGAGGTCGGCCAGCCAGGTCAGGGTGCGGCCCGAGGATCGGATGTTCGCCTCGTGCGCGTACGTGGGCTTCCCGGCCGCCTTCGTCGACCACGCGATGGTGGTGCACACGCTGCCCGCGACGTCCGGTGTCCCGGCCACTGTCATGACCGAGGAGCCGGTGCCGTACGTCGCCTTGACGATGCCGGGCCGCCAGCCCGCGTGGGCGAACAGCGCGGCGTGCGAGTCGCCGAGGACGGCCAGGACGGGCACGCCGCCGAGGCCTGCCACCCCCTTCACCTGGCCGAACGGCCCGTCGGACGGGACGACGCGGGCCAGTGTCGCCCTCGGTATACCGAAGAGCCCGAGCAGTTCCTCGTCCCAGTCTCCGGTCGTGAGGTCGAGCAGCTGGGTGCGTGAGGCGTTCCCGATCTCCGTGACGGCCTGACCGGTGAGGTGATGGAGCAGAAACGCGTCGACCGTGCCCAGCCGGAGCCGGCCGGCCCGGCTGAGCGAGCGCGCCGGATCGTGTGCGTCGAGGAGCGCGGCCATCTTCAGGGCGGAGAACATCGGGTCGAGCGGAAGGCCGGTGCGCCGCCGCACCTCCCCGCTCATCCCCGCCCGCTCGATGCGGGCCGCCCGCCCCGTGCCACGCCGGTCCTGCCAGCTGACCAGCGGGGCGACGGGCAGCCCGGTGGCGGCGTCCCACAACACCGCCGACTCGCGCTGGGTGCTGAGCGCGACACCGGCCACGGTGGCGGGCTCAACTCCCGCCGTGCAGGCGGTGATTGCCGTTCGGACACTGTCGAGGATCGCCGACGCGTCCTGCTCCACCAGGCCGGGGCCCGGATGAGTCTGGGTGAGAGGCGCGCTCGCCCGTGCGACCACGGCACCGGACGCGTCGAGCAGCAGGGCTTTGGTGGAGCTCGTGCCCTGGTCGACGGCGAGTACGTGTCCGTTTTCCTGTCCCTGTCCGGCCATCGTGCTCACGCCCGCCCCAGGACCTGACGCACGGCGGCGCCGATGCCCTGCGCGGTCAGCCCGAAGTGCTCCAGCAGGAACGCGGCGCTGCCCGTCGGTGCGAAGGACGGCACACCCAGCATGCGGAAGGGGACGGGACACCGCTCGACGACGACGCGCGCCACCGCGGCGCCGAGACCGCCGGACAGCAGCCCTTCCTCTGCGGTGACGATGCCACCGGTCTCCCGGGCGGCGGCCACCACGGCCTCGGCGTCGAGCGGCTCCACGGACGCCATGTTGAGCACCCGCGCCGAAATCCCCTCCTCGGTAAGGAGCTTGGCCGCCTCCAGCGCGCGCGAGACCATCGTGCCGACCGCGATGACGGTGACGTCCGTACCGTCCGCGAGGCGCGTGGCCCGGCCGATGGTGAACGACGTGGCGGCCGGCGTCACGGCAGGCACCTTGAAACGCGGGATCCGCAGATACGCCGGTGTGCCGGAGGCGGCCGCCCAGCGTACGGCGGCGCGGGTCTCGGCGGGATCGGCCGGTACGACGATCCCCAGGCCCGGCACCGCCCGCAGCCACGACAGGTCCTCGATGGAGTGGTGTGTGGGGCCCAGCTCCCCGTAGGCCATGCCGGGGCTCTGCCCGCACAGCACCACGTGCCGGTGGGTGTAGGCGATGTCGGCCTTGATCTGCTCCAGGGCGCGGCCCGTCAGGAAGGGTGCCGCGGCCGACACGAAGGGGATGAACCCGGCGTTGGCGAGGCCCGCCGCGACCCCGACCATGTCCTGCTCGGCGATGCCGACGTTGACGAGCCGGTCGGGGAACTCCTCGCGGAACGCCATGAGATTGCTGGAGCCGACCGAGTCGTTGCAGACGGCCACGATGCGCTCGTCGGCGCGGGCGAGCGCGGCGAGTTCGTCCGCGAAGTCCGCGCGACAGTCGTACGTCGGCGCCTGCTCGGCCACGGCAGTCATCGGGCCAACTCCCGTATTGCAAGCGCAACTTGTTCATCGGTCGGTACCTTGTGGTGCCACTCGACGCGGTCCTCCATGAACGACACACCCTTCCCCTTCACGGTGTTGGCGATCACCGCGACCGGGCGTCCCGTGGTGGACGGCGCGTAGGCCTCCTTGATGGCCCGGTGGTCGTGACCGTCGATCACGCGCACCTCCCAACCGAAGCTCGCCCACTTCTCGTGCAGCGGCTCCAGCGTCTTGGTGTCCTCGGTGCGGGCGCCCTGCTGCAGCCGGTTGCGGTCGACGACGGCCGTCAGGTTCGACAGACCGTAGTGGGCGGCGGTCATCGCGGCCTCCCAGTTGCTGCCCTCCTGCATCTCGCCGTCGCCCAGGACGACGAGTGTGCGCCAGTCCTCGCCGCGAATCCGGGCGCCGAGCGCGCAGCCGGTGGCGACCGGGAAGCCGTGCCCCAGTGGGCCGGTGTTGGTCTCGACGCCAGGCACCTTGAGCCGCGCCGGATGGCCATTGAGCGGCGACAGCGGCGCCATGAACTCGCTCAGCCGTTCCCGCGGGAAGAAGCCACAGGAGGCGAGCGTCGAGTACAGGGCGGCGGCGCAGTGCCCCTTGCTGAGGACGAACCGGTCCCGCAGCGGTGCGCCGGGGTCGGCCGGTTCGACCCGCAACGTTCCCCACAACGCGGTCACCAGCAGATCCGTCACCGACAGGTCGCCGCCCACATGCCCCATTCCGGCGGCCTGAATGGTGGTGAGGATGTCGCGGCGTACTCCGGTGGAGATCTCGGCGAGTTCGGCGGCGGCCGCCTGCGGCGAGGCCGCGCGCAGTAGTGCG
Organism: Streptomyces sp. NPDC002795; assembly: GCF_042888725.1. Taxonomy (NCBI): domain Bacteria; kingdom Bacillati; phylum Actinomycetota; class Actinomycetes; order Kitasatosporales; family Streptomycetaceae; genus Streptomyces; species Streptomyces sp. NPDC002795. Next base: position 414,532 of record NZ_JBIAQB010000001.1, on the reverse strand, counting down.
TTGCGCTGCCGGTAGGTGTCGGCAGCGGGCTCGTCGACCCGCAGCGGCGCGGCGGCCTCCAGGGTCGCCGTCACTGCGCCTCGCTCTCCGCCAGGGCCCGGAACAGGGCGCGCTTCGCGACGCGTTGGGCACCGAGCCCGTCCTGCGCGGCCTGGCGTGCGGCGAGCTCCTCCCGGTCCAGATAGCCCAGCGCCCGGTGGAAGGCCCGCATCGTACGAATGCCGGTGCGCGCCGCCTCGACGGGGTCCTCCCGGAACGGGAACTGGTCCAGCTGCCACACTCCTTCCCAGCCCGCGTCGTGCAGCGCGTAGAAGAACTCGAACGTCTCCAGGAGGTGTACGGAACCGACGACCATGTCGTCGTCCCAGCCACGGAAGTTGTCGTTGACGTCGATCGCGAAGAGCTTGTCGCGGGCGATCGCCAGGCGCGCGGCCTCCGCGGGCGTCTCGCCCCCGTACAGCGAGTGCCCGAAGTCGAGCAGCACGCCGACGTTGTCGACGCCCATGTCCTCGATGGCGAGGAGGGTCCGCGCGACGGACGAGAACACCATCCTGTTGCGCGGCTCGCGCGGTTTGTACTCGATGGCGAAGTTCAAGTCCGGGTGAGCGTGGGCGAGTTCGCGGATGGCGTCCACCGACTTCTCCCACAGGTCGGTGTAGTCGGCCTGGAACGGATAGTCGTAGCCGTCCTGCCCCGGCCACAACTTGACGTACTCCACGTCGAGTTCACGCCCCACCTCGGCCGCGCCGGCGACCAGGTCGATGGCCTGGCGGCGCACGGCGGGGTCAGGGTTGGTGAAGCCGCCCTTGGCGAACTTGCCCGTATAGAACTCCGGGGTCACGGCGATGGCCCGCAGACTCTGCTCGGCGAGCGCGTCCTTGACCTCCTTGGTGCTGATGTCACCGGGTGGGAAGGGCCAGTTGAGGTCGAGCACCGACAGGTCACCGACGGCGCCGGCCAGCTTGATGGCGTCGAGGACGGTACGGGGTTCGCCGTATCCGTCCGTGGCGTAGCGGTCGACATAGGTGGCGAAGTGCCAGACGCCCGCGCCGTACACCGGTTCGGACGCATCGTTGTGAATGTCTATGCGCTCACGATTGGACATGTAGCGGACCGTACGGAGGGGCGTGGAGTGGTGTCAAGGCGTGTGCAGACCCTCATCTCCACGCCCTGGACGGCCAGTTGGGTAGACCTGGCTGCGGACCCGGACGCCGATCCCGCCCCGCCCCGTGAGCTGCCGCTGCGGCTGGTCCCGAGGGCGTCGACGGTGTTGTCGGGGCGTTGAGGGGACCCGCTCCTTCACCCCGCCGCCCCGTCGAGCAGCCGGCTGTACCGCAACCGCAGTGCCCGCTCCGTGCTGGCCGCCGCTGTGGCGAGGCCGATCGCGATGTTGCCCCACTTCGGCAGGTCGACGGGGGAGTGGAACCGACCGGTGTGCTGCGCGATGGCGGCCGGTGCCGTGATCTGTTCGACGAGTTGCGGCACGAGGACGGCCACGGCGGCGACGAGGATGCCCGCCGAGAGGGCCGCGACGCGGCGGCTCAGCGAGGGGTGTGACCGGTCGAGGCGCGCCCGGCGGCCCTCGGCCGAGGCGGGGTCCGGGGTGAGTTGGAACTCGCCCCCGTCATCGGTGACGTAGTGGCAGCGCTTGAGTCCGAAGCCGCTCATCCGGACCTCGATGACGCCGCCGGTAACGGGCAGCACGGCGGGGAGCCGGGACTGCGAGTGGAGTCTGCCGCCGAGGTAGAGGCGGGCCCTGACGTTGCCGGACGACTGGTTCTGGCCGTGTCTGACATCGACGGAGTACACCTCCTGCCGCCCGTCGATATGCGTCAGCCGAAGGTGGAAGAGCGCCCGGAACGGAAGCTGCCACCAACGGAATCGCTTCAGCGGACGTCCGTCCCCCGGCTCCACGCGCCGCACCGCCCGGCGCCGCCGCCATTCCCACATCATGTCCTGGACCCCCCGTCAGTTGGCCGGCTCGGCCGCGCACGCGACGTCCCGCGACGGGCGCTGTCCGGTGGTCAGGAACGAGGTCACCGTGTCGTTCGCGCACGTGTTGCGGCCGAACGGATAGACACCGTGCCCGCCCTGATCGGCCGTCACCATCGTGGCCCGCTTGCCGAAGACCTCGCGCAGCTTCCTGGCCCCGGCCGACGGTGTGCCGGGATCCCGTTCGTTCTGTGCCATGAGGACGTTCGCGGGGCCTCGGTCGGTGATCCGTACCGGCGGCTCGGCGCGCTCGTCCGGCCAGAAAGCGCACGGCCCGATGCTCCCCGTGGACCCGCCCACCATGGGGTACCTGAGACGGTCGAGCGCCGCGGCGCGCTGGTAGTCACGGACCTTCCTCGGCCAGGGCGTGTCATTGCAGAGCACGTGAAGCCAGCCCGCCATGAGGTTCTCCGGAACCGACGGGTTGGGCGGCAGCGGTCTGCCCTGGTCGAGCGACTGCCAGGCCTTGGCCAGCGTGGGCATGAGGGCGTCGCTGTAGAGGCGGTCGAAGGTCAACCCGCGAAACGCCGTCCCGTCGATGCCGTCGACCGGGTCCGCGTCCAGCCGCTTCGCGAGCCGGAAGAACGTGGCGGTCACCTGCCGCGGCGTGCTGCCGAGACCGTACGCGGGGTGCGCGGCGGCGAACGCGGCGAAGTCCGGGAACCGGTCCTGCATCCCACGGCCCAGCATCCGGAAGGCGGTGCGGTCATAGCCGCCGGGGCCCAGGTTGCTGTCGAGCACGATCCGGTCGCTGCGCTCGGGGAACAGCGTCGTGTACACCGCGCCGAGGTGGGTGCCGTAGGAATGACCGAGGTAGGACAGCTTCGGCGCGCCCAGCGCCGTCCGGACGCGGTCCATGTCACGCGCCGTGTTCGCGGTGGTGATGTGCGGCAGCGTCCACGCGGTGCGCGAGTCGGCGCACTGGCGGGCGACGGTCCGTGCGTGCTTCGTCTCCCGGAGGACGTCGGCCGCGGTGTGCGCGTACCGCGGGAAGTTGCCGCGTTGACGCTGTTGTGGTGTGAGGTCGCAGGTCACGGGTGTGCTCCGGCCGACACCTCGGGGGTCGAAGCCGATCACGTCGTAGGAGTCGAGCACGCCCTGCGGCAGCGAACGCGCGAGCAGGGACGGGTAGGCGAGTCCCTCGCCACCGGGGCCGCCGGGGTTGAGGAACAGGACGCCGCGGCGTTTGGAGGGGTTGTCGCTCGCGAGGCGGGAGATCGCGATCTCGATCCGCCGGCCGTCGGGTTCGCCGTAGTCGAGGGGGACTTGGAGCGTCGAGCATTGGAGGCGCGGTGACGCCTCCGGCTGCGGGCACGCGCCCCAGTGCGGGGAGCCCGCAGTGCGCATCCCGGTGTCCGGCGTCGCAGCCGACGCTCCGGTCGTCGCGGTCGCGGTCGCCGTGACCGCGAGGATGGCGAGGGCGAGGGACAGGGGCCTGCTGCGCATCTGCTTTCCTCCTGAGGACGTGGCACGGGGAGTGATTGGTGGTTCCGGCCGGCACGGCGTGTGAACGACTCTGGCCGCCGGGCGCGGCCCGCACATCGGCCCGGCGGCTCGGACCGTCTTGGACCTGGGGCATAGGCACACCCGCCTCAGGTCGGACGTACCGGCCGAGGGCCCTGGCGATAATTGCCGGGTGAACACGGACATCTCGCCACGCCCCGGAGCGTGGCAGCAGACCTGGCGGCTGCTGGCGGCAGCCGCCGTGGGCGTGGTCGCCTGGCTCTACACCGGTGTGGCGGTGCATTGGCAGGGCGACGGGACGGGGGCGTGGTTCCTCGTCGGCGATCCGCTGGTGGCCCTCGGATGTCTGGCGGTGCTGCTGTGGCGAAGGCGCTTTCCCGTCGCGGTCGCCGTCACGGTGGTCGTTGCCGGGACGGTCTCGGCGGCCGCCGCCGGAGCGGCGCTGTGGGCGCTGGGCTCGGTCTCCGTCCGGCGCCGTCCGATGGAGATCGGGGCCGTCGTACTCGCCTACGTGACCATGGCGCAGTTCACCGGCCGGGTCTACGCGATCCGGACGCCGCAGGACTCGTGGTGGCTACAGATCGTGTCCCCGGCGCTGGCCGCGGGGATCGCGGTGGCCGTGGGCATGGCCATCGGCGCACGACGCGTCGAAGTACGGTCCCTGCGGGATCGGGCACACAGCATGGAGCGCGAACACGCCGCCCGCGTGGCCCAGGTACGGGCGGTGGAGCGCAACCGGATCGCCCGCGAGATGCACGACGTGCTCGCGCACCGGATCTCCCTGGTCGCCATGCAGGCCGGAGCCCTGGACCACCGCGGCGACCTTCCGGCGGAGGAGAACCGCACGCTGGTCCGCGGCATCGCCGAAGGCTCCCGACAGGCACTCGAGGAACTACGTGATGTGCTCGGGGTGCTCCGCGCCGACCCGGCGGAACCGGAACCACCGCAGCCCTCCCTGGACCGGATGCCGGACCTTGTGGCGGACGCCCGGTCGTCCGGAGTGGATGTCACCTGCACCACCACCGTGACAGGCGATCCCCCTGACGCCCTGGGGCGCACCTGCTACCGCTTCGTCCAAGAAGGCCTCACCAACGCCGCGAAACACGCCCCGGGTGCCCGTGTGCACATCACGCTGGACGGAACGGCCGGCGACACACTGCACGTCAGCGTCCACAACTCCCGGCCCACCACGAGCATCGAACCACCACCGCGCTCGGGATACGGCCTGCTCGGCCTCGGCGAACGCATCACCCTCGCCGGCGGCGAACTCGACCACCACCCCACGTCCGACCATGGCTACGTCCTCACGGCACACCTACCCTGGCCGCACGCGAAGCACCACGGCGAAAGAGAGCACGAGTGAACACCCGCCAGGAGTCGGTTCGCGTCCTCATCGTCGACGACGAGGAACTCGTCCGGATGGCGTTGCGGCTCGTGATCGACGGCGAACCCGACCTGACCGTCGTCGCGGAAGCGGCTGACGGAGACAGCGCGCTCGCGGCGGCCGAGAAACTGCGGCCCGACGTCGTGCTGATGGACGTACGGATGCCGGGACGCGACGGGCTCAGCACGACCCGGGAACTGCTCGGCCGACCGGCACCTCCGCGGGTGCTCATGCTGACCACCTTCGACTCCGACGAGCTGGTGCTGGGCGCGCTGCGCTCGGGAGCCCTCGGATTCGTCCTCAAGGACACCAGGCCGGCGCAGCTCGTCGACGCGGTGCGCACCGTCGCGGACGGCCACCCCGTGCTGTCCCCGGCGGCCACGGCACGGGTCATCGCGGCAGCCACCGCACCGGACTCCGCGCACGCCCGCGACACCTCACGCGAGGCGGCACGGACACGGCTGTCCGCGCTGACCGCACGCGAACTCGACACCGCCAGGGCGATCGCGGACGGGCTCGGCAACCCGCAGATCGCCGAGCGGCTGCGCATCAGCGTCGGAACCGTCAAGGCGCACACCGGCAGCCTGTTCGCCAAGTTGGGGGTCGAGAACCGCGTCCAGATCGCCCTCCTGGTCCGCGACGCCGAGCACTGACGGACCGATGACCCGAGGGTTCTCCGGCCTCGGCGGGTAAGCGAGGAACCGGTCCGCCATGGTGTCCGGCGCCCCTGTCGGCGCCGACGTCATGGCGGGCCCGCACATGTCCGAGCCGCCCACGCCGGCTCTAGCCTCCGAGTCGTCCGCACCACGTCACTTGGAGGAACGGATGCCCCAAGGCCGGACCGAAACGGAATCCACCCCGCCCCGCGGACGAACCGCACGCGCGGCACTCTCCCTCGCGGGAGTCTGCTCACTGGTCCTCGCGTCCGCCGCGACGGCACCCGCGGCCGACACAGCCACCCCCGGTGGCCACTGCGCCGCCCGCGCCCACCTGCGCGTACCCGGCGCGGAGCGCCAACAGGCCGACTGTCTCGACGAGTTGACAACCGCAGGCACGGTCCACTCCGGACACACGGACCCGGCCGACTACAACGGTCTCACCCCCAAGGACCTGCCTACACCCACCGGCGTCCCCGGCATCCAGATCGACGGCTACTTCCCCGACACCTCCACCACGAACACCAACCATGGGTGGAACCACGACGCCCAGTTCGTGATCCGGCTGCCCGACCACTGGAACGGCGGGCTCGTCGTCGCCGGCACGCCGGCCAACCGCGAGCAGTACGCCAACGACCGCGCCATCGCCGACTGGGTCCTCAAGCGCGGCTACGCCTACGCCGCCACGGACAAGGGCAACACCGGCCTGAGCTTCTACCGGGACGGCCGCAAGCCGGGCGACGCCATCGCCGAGTGGAACGACCGCGTCACCCAACTCGCCCGCGCGGCCAAGCGAGTTGTGGCCCAGCGTTACCACCGCCCACCCGCCCGCACCGTCGCCACCGGCATGTCCAACGGCGGCTACCTGGTGCGCTGGCAGCTGGAGAACCACCCCGAGCTCTACGACGGCGGAGTCGACTGGGAAGGCACCCTCTGGCGCACCGAGGGCCCCAACCTGCTCACCTTCCTGCCTCCGGCCCTGCGCACCTACTCGTCGTACGCCGCCGGCGGCGAGGGGGCCGAAGCCGCACAACAGGCCATGCACAAGGCCGGTTACCCGGCTGGTTCCGAGTTCCTGTGGCCCTACCACCACAAGGTCTACTGGGACCTGACCCAGCGCATCTACCGCGAGGAACTCGACCCGGACTTCGACGGCGCGACCGACGCCGGCACTCCCTACTGCGCCCCGGGGACGCCCGCCTGCGACGCCGACTACGACTACGCGGGCCGCCCCAAGGCAGTCCAACGGGCCGTCGACCGCATCGCGTTGACAGGACGTATCGGCAAACCCCTGATCACCCTCCACGGAACCCTCGACGTCCTGCTGCCCATCAGCAAGGACTCCGACGTCTACGCGAAGATGGTGCGGGAGTCCGGACGCGGCGCGCTCCTGCGCTACTACCGCATCGAGGACGGCACGCATGTCGACTCCCTCGTCGACACGTTCCCCGACAGGCTCCGCCCGATCGTGCCGTGCCACCGAGCCGCGTTCGAGGCCTTGGAGGAGTGGGTCGCCGGAACGGGGCGGCCCCCGGCCGATCACACCGTCCGGCGCCCCGCCGGTGCGGACACCGCGACGCTGCTCACCAGGTGCCCGCTGGAGTAGCGTCCCGCCGACCGTCAGCCCTTCAGATCGCGCAGATACTTTCCGAACTTCTCCAGGCCGTCGATGTTGCGCGGTCCGCTGATGCCCTCGTTGTAGTCGAGGACGAAGAAGTTGTCCTTCTTGACCGCCGGCAGGTCCCGCGTGTGCGGTGAGCTCTTCAGGAACTCGATCTTCTTCTTGGCGGGCTGGTCGCCGTAGTCCAGGATGATGATGACCTCCGGCCGACTGGCGGCGACGGCCTCCCAGTTGACCTGGGTCCAGCGCTGATCGACACCGGCGAAGACATTGCGGCCGCCGGCGCTCTTGATGATGTCGGTGGGTGGGACCTGGGCGCCCGCCGTGAACGGCTGGTCGGTGCCCGAGTCGTAGAGGAAGACCGGGACGCGCTTGCCCTTGGGGGCCTTGGCCTCGACGGCGCGGACGCGCTGTTTGAGGTCGCCGACGACGTTCTTCGCCCGCTTCTCCACTCCGAAGATCCGGCCGAGTCGGTCGAGGTCGGAGTAGAGGGCCTTGAACGGGGTCAACTTCTGCGGATACGTGGGGTAGTTGAAGCAGCTCTCGGTGTGCATGAAGCTCTGCACACCCAGCTTGTCCAGGATCTCGGGCGTGATGCCCCGCTGGTCGCTGAAGCCGGAGTTCCACCCCGCGACCACGAAGTCGGCCTTGGCGTCGACCACGATCTCCTTGTTGAGGAGGTCGTCGCTGAGCTTCTTGACCTTCGCGTACTCCTTCGCCCAGGGCGACTGCTCCACCGGCGGGTTCGCGGGTGGCATGACGTAGCCGAGTACGCGGTCGGTCAGGCCCAGGCTGAAGAGTTTGTCGGCGCTGCCGCCTTCGTAGGCGACGGTGCGCTTCGGTTTCGTGTACGAGACGCTCTCGCCGCACCGCTTCACGGCGGTCTTCTCGGCAGAGGCCGCCTTGGAGTCGGGGTCGACGGAGGCGCCGCAGGCGGTGGCCAGGAACGTGGTGGCCACGGCTGCGCTCACGGCGGCCCGTCTACGGAACGCGGCGCGGGGCGGGAGGAGTTGCGGCATGGGTGGGTGCACCTTTCAGTGTGTGGCGAGTGGGTGGGGTCAGGGAGTCGGGTCAGGCGTGGGGACGAGCGAGTAGAGGAGCTGGGGATCGCCGGTCAGAGGGTGCGGGACGACGCTGGCCTCGACCCCGAACACGTCCTGGACGAGCTCAGGTGTGAGGACGTCCTTGGGTGTTCCGGCAGCCACCAGGCAGCCCTGCGACAGCACACCGATCCGGTCGCAGGCGGCCGCGGCGAGATTCAGGTCGTGCAGGACGATCAGCACGGTGAGTCCCGACTCCCGGAGGAGGGACAGGAGTTGAACCTGGTGGCGTACGTCGAGGTGGTTGGTCGGCTCGTCCAGGACGAGGATCTCGGGGTCCTGCACGAGTGCGCGGGCCAGCAGGACACGTTGACGTTCGCCGCCGGACAGGGTCAGGACTCCGCGGTCCGCGAGATGGCGGATGCCGAGGCGCTCCATGGTCGCGGCGCACACCTCGCGTTCGTGCCGGCTCAGGCGCTGGTTGCCGCGCAAGTGGGGCGCGCGGCCCAGGGCCACGGCCTCCTCGACGGTGAAGTCGAGGTCGACGGAGCCGTCCTGGGTCATCGCCGCGATCAGCTGCGCGCTGCGCCGGGGCGGCAGCCGGGACAGATCGTCGCCGCCCACCCGTACGGCACCGGAGGTGGGGCGCAGGGCCCGGTAGACGCAGCGCAGCGCGGTGGACTTGCCGCTGCCGTTGGGGCCGACGAGACCGACGACGTCGCCCTCGGGAACGTCGAGGGACAGGTCACGCACCAGGCTCTTGCCGTCGGTGACGACCGAAAGTCCGTCAAGGCGCAGATCCATCTCAACGGCCCCCGAAAACATAGCCGTTGCGGCGCATCAACGTGACGAAGACCGGCACGCCCACGAGCGCGGTGATGACACCGAGGGGCAGTTCACGCGGGGCGGCCAGGGTGCGGGAGACCAGGTCGACCCAGACCATGAACACGGCTCCGGCGAGCGGCGCGACGGTCAGTACCCGGGCGTGGGTGGCTCCGACCACTATGCGCACCAGATGCGGCAGCACCAGACCGACGAAGGCGATGGCGCCGCTGACCGAGACCAGGACACCCGTGACGAGCGAGACCAGGAGGAGCAGTGCCTTGCGGTGCCGGTCGGGGTCGATGCCCAGGCTCGTGGCGGACTCGTCGCCGAGCGCGAGCAGGTCGAGGGCGCGGGCGTGCCGGTGCAGGACGGCCACGCCGACCACCACCACGGAGGTCACCAACGGCAGCACACCCCAAGTGGCGGCGCCGAAGCCGCCGAGCGTCCAGTGCAGGACGGTGCTGGTGGCCTCGCTGTCGGGGGCGAGGTAGACGATGACGCTCATCAGCGCCTGGAAGCCGAACGACAGGGCCACGCCGGTCAGCACGAGGCGCAGCGGTGAGAGGGTGCCGCGGCGCGCGGAGGCCACGTACACCAGGACGGACGCGGCCAGCGCGCCGAGGAACGCCCCCGCCGACACCGCGTAGATGCCGAGCGCGGCGAGCCCACCGGTGACGGTGACGGTGACCGCTCCGACCGAGGCTCCGGACGAGACGCCGAGGACGAACGGATCGGCGAGCGCGTTGCGCACCATGGCCTGGACGGCGACGCCGATCGCGCTCAGACCGGCGCCGACCAGCGCGGCGAGCAGGACTCGCGGCGTACGGATCTCCCAGATGATCTGGTACGTGGTGACCTCGTCGGCGCGGATCGTCCCGCCGGTCAGCGCGGCCCACAGGTAGTGGGCGGTCTCGCCTGGGGTGACCACGGCGGCCCCGAGGCCGATCGCGACGATGACGGAGACGACGAGGAGCGCGCCGAGAACCGCGCATGTCAGGGCCAGGCCCGGGAGGGTGGCCAGGAGCCTCTTCTTGCCGGGCGCCGGCTCCGTGGTCGTAGACGGGGCCTTAGACGGGTCCGTAGCCGGGTCCGGCGGGGAGGCACCGGTCCGCGCCTTCGGGGCGGAGGTGAGGGGCGGGGGCATTTGGCCACCCTTTCCATGGAGAGGAACGGTCGTGGGGGTCGTCGGGTCGGCGCTCGGCTACGCCACCGCGGCGGCGGGCGCGTCCGCTCCGTCCCAGCTCATCCGGCACCAGGGCAGGGCGAGTTCGTCGAGGGACGTGACGGGACGCGGCGCGAGGTCCTCCACGCGGGCCGCCTCGTCGTGGCGGGCGAAGACACTGTCCACGTAGCGGTGGCCGGTGTCGGCGGCGATGAACAGCACGGTGCGCCCCGGGTCCTGGTCCCGTTCCCAGCCCGCCGTGAGGTGTCCGGCCCCCGTGGACAGGCCCGCGAACACGGCATGGCGGCGCAGCAGGTCGACGCTGCCGGCGAGCGCGGCGTCGAACGAGACCCAGTGGACGACGTCGTACCACGCGTGGCGGACATTGCCGAAGGGGATGGAGCTGCCGATCCCGGCGATGATGATGTCCGGATCGGCGACATGTTCGCTGCCGAAGGTGATGCTGCCGAAGGGCTGCACACCGACGAGGCGGACATCGCCGCCCGACTCCCGCAGATAGCGGGCGAGCGCCCCGGTCGAGACACCGGATCCGACGCCGCCGACGACCGTGAGCGGCTCGCTCGCGCCGAGTTGCCCGCGTACGTGGTCGGCGACCGCGCGGTAGCCGAGGTAGTGGATGTCGTCGTGGTACTGCCGCATCCAGTGGTAGTCGGGGTGCTCGGTGAGGATCTCCTGGATGCGGGCGACCCGTCGCTTCTGGTCCAGCTTGAGGTCGGCGCACGGCTCCATCTGCTCGAAGGTGGCGCCCAGCAGGGTGAGTTGAGTGCGCAGTGTGTGGTCGACGGTGGTGGAACCGACGATGTGGCAGCGCATGCCGTGCCGGTGGCAGGCCAGCGCGAGCGCGTAGGCGTAGATGCCGCTGGAGCTGTCGAGGAGGGTGTCGCCGCGGCGGACCGAGCCGGTGGTGAGCAGGTGCTCGACCGCTGTGAGGGCGGAGACCACCTTCATGGTCTCAAAGCGCAGACAGACGAGCCGGTCGTCGAGGCGTATCAGGTCCGGTCGGCCGATCGCCTCGGCGATGTGCTGCTCCATGGGCGAACTCCTCAGGGGTGGGGAAGGTCGTGAAGGTCCGGGTGACGGGCAGGCCCTCACGTTCCAGGTCCTGTGCGCAGCGGCGGATGCGCCGCCGGGCGCCTGGGGTCGTGGGGTCGAAGAGGACACCGGCCACGCAGCCGCTGTGCGCGATCTGTACGCCGACGGCGCCCGAGCTGTCGGCGAGGGCGGTGAGCGTGTCGAACTCCGGGTGCCGAAGGCGCAGTTGACCGCGGCGGGCGCTTGCCGTGGCGACGCTTCCGAGCAGGGCGGGGTCGCGGTCACGGACGGCGCGACGCAGTAGCGCGCGCAGTGTCTCGTAGGCGTCGACGTCGCTGTCGGCGCAGGCGGGGGCCGGCAGGCCGAGGGTGTCCACCGCGGCGCCGCCGGCCAGGGCGCAGCCCACGACGACCACCGGGGGCAGCGCCTCGCCGAGCACTTCGAGGACCCGGCCGTGCCGTTGGGCGAACAGGCGCGGTCGGCCGTCGAGCATCAGCGGGTCGCAGGCCAGCTCCGCGCTCAGGGCGATCCGGGTCACCACGGAGGGAGTGAGGCACAGCCCGAACGCGTCGGCCACGGCTCGTACGGAGGCGAGCACATCGCTCGTCGAACTGCCCATGCCGAGGCCGACGGGGATGTCCCCGACAAGCGTCAACGAGCCGCCGCACGGCTCCCGTTCACACTGTGCGGCACACTCCTCGACGGTGAGAGCGGCGGCGCGCAGCGCCTTCGTGCGGTCGGCGGGGACGACGGTGAGCACGCCGGGCCCGGGGGTGAACCGGGCGTGCGTTCCCGGCTCGCTCATCGGGAGCGTGACAAGCCCCGGGCGACATCGCCCGTGGTCGTCCCGGAAGACACCTTGCAGGATCTCGCCGTGGTGACAGGGCGCGTACCCGGTGCCGGTGCGGACGGCACCGGGGGCGGCCCGGCGGGTTCCTGCCGTCACGAGCCGCTCGCGGCACGGTAGCGGTACAGGGGCGTCGGATCGGCGCTGAACTGCGAGAACGGGAAGGGCTCCGCGGACAGCGCGGTCACCCCGTCCCCCAGGAAGGCGCGGGCGACGGCGCTCCCGGACTGCGCGTAGACGATCAGCGGCACGGCGCGGGCGCGGCAGCGCTCCAGGATGGTGTCGAAGCTGCCGTTGCCGAGTGTCATGCCGGTGGCGACCACCGCGTCGGCGGTGTCGAGGACCTGATGCATGTCGTCGGTGACCTCGTCGCCCCACTGCGTGGCGCGCAGGTTGAAGTCGCAGGGGAGCGGTACGCCACCGTGCTCCCGGATCGCCGCGACCAGCGGGTTGACGACGCCGATCAGTCCGACGCGGGCGCCCGCCGGGAGGTCGAGCAGCCCGGCGATGGCGGTGTCCCGGGCGACGGCGCGCACTTCGGGCGGCCCCGCGGGAAGTGTCACCGGCTCGGCGTCGGCCGCCTCGCGGTGCGGTCGCAGTTCGGCGAGATACGCGTCGAGGGCGGCGATCCGCAGCGGGCGCGGCCCCTCCCGGAGCAAGGTGTCGAGAGGGCTGCCGGACACCTCCCGGCACAACTCGGGCCCGATCTCGCCCGCTTCGAAGGCGCACCCTCCGAAGGAGCCGCCGAGCCGGACGAGAACGTACTGGTTGAGATACGTCACGTCACCGCCCGAGAGTCGCGTGCCGTGGTGGATCCAGAACACGCTGGTGGCCGTCAACGTCGAGGGATCGGGGCCGAGTTCGCCGCCGAGCGCCGCGGCGAACAGCTCGTCGGTGTGCTTCACGCGGAGGCCCCTTCGGCGGTACGGGTCGATTCGGTGGTGCGGGTCAGACGGAACAGGAAGGTGAGAACGCCGTCCTGCCAGTCGTGCAGATGGGCGACCTCCGCCTCGAACCCGTGGTCCAGGGCCTGCCGCACGATGGTGCGCAGATCCGCCGTGTTGGAGGCGATCACGAACACCTCGCCGCCGGGCGCGAGCAGGTCACGCCGGGCCAGCTGTGCGAAGAACCGGTCGAGCAGCGGAGCGCCGACACACGTGTTCCGTACGACGTGGGGGTCGTCGCTGACCGGTTGGCTGACCGCGGGCGGATTGAATGTGACGACATCCAGCCGCACTCCCGGGGGCAGGCCGTCGAAGAGGTCGCCGACGACCGGCGTGAACGCGCCGCCCGCGCTCCCGCCCACCAGTCGTTCGTAGTGGCGTGCGGCGGCGGCGACGCTCTCCTCGTGGACGTCGATCGCGTAGACCTCGTCGGCGCCGCGCACTCCGGCGGTGACGGCCTCGACGCCGAGTCCCGCGCCCATGGCGGCGTAGCGGCGGCCCTTGACCTCGATGCGGCCGTCGAGCAGCCACTCGTGAATCATGCGGCTCGTCCATCCGGGCAGGAAGACACCCGGCGGCACATCGAAGGTCCAGCCGTTCCACTCGTACGTACGGGAGGTGTGCAGGTCCAATTTGGGCTGATTGAGGGCGATGATCTGCTCGGCGGGCAGCGGCGGCGGCAGCTGGTCGAGCAGTGCGGTTCCGGTGGCGGTGCGGTGCAAGGGGTGTGCTCCTCAAGGGGCGTGGCGGCGGGCAGGGGTAAGCGCGGGAGCCGGCACCCCGTTGCGGAATGCCGGAACCCGAGGGGTACTGTAACGACAATCGTTTTCACTAAGCTAGTCCGTGTTCGACATCCGGACCGGCGGCACACCTGCGCGACATGGGTCAATGCCGCCCGATCGCCCGCCCGTTGGGCGACATCACCCGCTGATCACCGCGGATCCCCGCAGATCGCCGACCCACAGGAGTCGCCAACCGTGACCATCTCGCCACCCCAGGACCCCGCCACCACCGGGCCGCCGCGCCCCGTCCTGCTCGACCCCGCCTTCCTGCGCCTGTGGACCGGGACCACCGCATCCGGGCTCGCGACCTGGGCCCTGCCGTTCGTCCTCGGGCTCGCCGTACTCGAACGCGACCTCACGGCGGCGGGCCTGGGCCTCGCCCTGGCGGCACGCACCGCCGGCTTCCTCGGTGCGGTCGCCATCGGCGGAGTCCTGGCCGACCGGCACTCCCGCCGCGCCGTAGTGCTGTGGTCAGCCCTGGCCGCGGCCGTGGCCGCGCCACTGCTGGCCGCGGGCCTGGGCCGCTCGTCGCTCCTGATGGCCGGGGCCGCGCTGCTCGCGGGCGCCGGACAGGGGGCGTGCCGCCCGGCGTTCCAGGCGCTCGCGGCGGAGGTCGTCGAGGACGGACGGCGTCAACAGGCCAATGCCGCCATGACGTTGGCGGTCCGCGCGAGCACGTTGATGGGCCCCTCGCTCGCCGCCCTGCTCGCCGCCGTGCTCGACATCAAGGCCCTGCTGCTGGGGATCGGGGTGCTCTGGCTGGTGGCGGCGTTCGTGCCCGGCCGTGGCGCGAAGACACCCGGGGCGGGGGCTGGAGTCGAGCCGCGGGCACCCCAACGTGCCTCGTTCCGCCGCGAGTTCATGGAAGGCGTGCAGGAGGCCCGCCGCCACCCGTGGTTCGTCGCAGGCCTCGGCGCCCTCACCGCCGTCATCGCCACCGGCTACTCCGCCACCGGGGTGGCCCTGCCGTTGATCAGCCGCGACCGCTACGACACCGAGATGGTGCTCGCCGCGGCCACCACCGCGTACGCCGTCGGCGCGCTCGTCGGCGCCCTGGTCATCGCCCGCTGGCGCCCACGCTCCCAGGGGTGGTCGGCGCTCGCGGGCCTGGCGGTCTACGGTCTCGCCCCGCTGAGCCTGACACTGCCGGTGCACCCCGCGGTGATCGTCGCGGCCTACGCGGTGGCCGGAGTGGGCATCGAACTGTTCAACGTGCCCTGGTTCACGGCCACGCAGCGCGAGATCGTCCCCGACAAACTCGCCCGCGTCTCGTCCCTCGACTTCCTGCTCTCCTACGGCCTGGCCCCGCTCGGCCTCGCCCTCATCGCCCCCGCCATCACCGCCTTCGGAGCCCAACCGGTCCTGCTCACCTGCGCGTTGATCTGCTTCCTCGCCCCGGCGGCGGCCGCTCTCGCTCCCACGGCGCGGCGCTTCACGCGAGCGGCGGCGCCGTCCGACAGCCCCGGTACGTAGCTCAGCGGGAAACCCCCGCCTCCAGGTGTAGGAAACTCCACCCCACTGACGGGCACTGCGCCCAATGTGCCCGCACCCGTCGCTCCATAGCGTCGTAGCCGGGGCACAACCGGTGCCCCACGTGATGACGTGGAGGTGCCGACGATGTTCGGTCGTACGAGTCGTGCGCGCAGGAAGGCCCGACCAGCACGGAGCGCGGAGGCACTGAGGCTCGACAGGGTGCGCAAGGTGTACGGGACGGACGAGGCCGCGGTGACCGCGCTCGACGGGGTGTCGCTGAGCCTGCCCGCCGGGAGTTTCACCGCGGTCATGGGGCCGTCCGGCTCCGGCAAGTCCACGTTGCTTCAGTGCGCGGCCGGTCTCGACCGGCCGGACGGCGGGACCGTCACCGTCGACGGCGAAGAGCTGACCGGCGGCGGCGAAGCGGCGCTCACCAAGTTCCGGCGCACACGGATCGGGTTCGTGTTCCAGCAGTACAACCTCCTGGACACCCTCACCGTGGAGCAGAACACGGCCCTGCCGCTGCGACTCGCCGGGCGGCGCGTCGACCGGGCGCGGGTGCGCGAGATGCTGCGGCAGGTGGGACTCGCGGAGCGTCTCGCGCACCGTCCCGCCGAACTGTCCGGCGGGCAGCGCCAGCGCGTCGCGATCGCCCGTGCGCTGGTCGCCGAACCGGCCGTGGTCTTCGCCGACGAGCCGACCGGCGCGCTCGACACCCGCAGCGCCCGGGAGGTCCTCACCCTGCTGCGGGAGGCGGCGCGCCTGCACGGCCGCACCGTCGTGATGGTCACGCACGACCCGGTGGCCGCCTCGTACGCCGACACGGTGCTGTTCCTCGCGGACGGACGGCTCGTCGGGCGTCTCGACGCCCCGAGTGTGGACGCCGTCGCCGAACGGCTCGCGCACCTCGGGGACCGCCCGAAGGCGACCGCCACGACGAACGCCACGGCGAACGCCGCGCCCCACACCGCGATGGAGGTGTGAGCGCATGTTCTCCCTGGCCCTGCGGTCCGTGCGGCACCGCCCAGGACGGTTCGCCGCGACGCTGCTGTCCGCGTTCCTCGGCGCGGTGATCGTCATGTCCTTCGACTCGCTCTACGACACCGCGGCCCAGGCCGGCGTCGACGACACCAGCGCCGAGACACTCACCACGTCCGCGAGCGTGGTCGGCGGATACGGCACGCTCCTGGTGTTCTTCGCGATCGCCTCCACACTGACCGTGAACGTACGCCAGCGCGCCGTGGAACTGTCCCTGCTCCGCAGCTGCGGAGCGACACCCGCGCAGATCAAGCGCATGGTCGTCGGCGAGGCGACCGTGATCGGAGTCGTCGCGTCGCTGCTCGCCATCGGGCCCGCGGTGCTCGGCGGGCGCGCGCTCGTGGGTGCCTTCCAGGACACCGAGCAGGTCGCCCGCGGTGTCGATCCCGTGTTCGGCGCGGTCGCGGCGGGCAGCGGCGCGGCGGTGACGGTGCTGGCGGCGACCGGTGCCGCGTTCCTCGCGGTGCGCCGCGCCACCCGGCAGCAGGCCGGCGGGCGACGGCCGCGCGGACGCCTGCGGACCGTCGGCGGGACGGCGGCGCTCCTGCTCGGTGTCTGCTCGGCGAGCGCCACCTTCGCCTTCGACACCACCGATCCGGCGCTGATGGCGCTGCCCGCCTACGGCGCGATCCTGCTCTCCATCGGCTTCGCCGTGTTCGCCCCCACGCTGCTGCGCGCCGCACTCGCGGTGCTCACCTGGCCGCTCCTCTCGCTGACCGGAGCGAGCGGGTATCTGACGGTCCACAACCTGCGACAGCGCGCCAAGGACCTCTCCGCCGTGCTGATGCCGTTGATCCTGTTCATCGGCGTGGCGACGGCGACGCTTTCCATGCAGGCCGTGGAGAACGACGCGGTCGCGGCCTCCGGCCTCGCGCGCGGCGTCGACGACAAGAACCTCGCGACGCTCAACTTGATCGTCGTCGGCATCATCGTCGTCTTCGCCTGCATCATGCTGATCAACAGCCTCTACGCGGCGACCGTGCACCGGCGCCGCGAATTCGGCGGCCAGCGGCTCGCGGGCGCGACCCCGGGGCAGGTCCTCATGATGGTCGGCGCGGAGAGCGCGGTCCTGACGATCACCGGCGCGGTGGCGGGGACGATCGCGGCGCTCGCCGGGCTCGTGCCGTACACCATGGTGCGCGCCGACGGAGCGCTGCCGGGGGAGGCGCCGTGGATCTGGGCGGCCACGGTGGCCGTCGCCGTCGCGGCGACGTTCGGCACCGGCCTGGCCACGACACGGCGGGTGCTGCGCGCCCCGGCGGTGGAGGCGGTGGCCGTTGCCGCCTGAGGCGCCGGGGGCGGCCCGGCATAATCGGAGCGGAACGGGCCTGCGGGGCGGCGGACGGATCACCGACATGCACGTCACATCGATGACACGGATGACACGGATGACACGGAACGAACGGACCACACGGGTCGAACGGACCGCGCGGATCAAGGGAGCGGCACTGGCCGGGGCCCGCGGCCTCGCGCTGTCCCTGTTGGCGCTCGCCGGTTCCCTCACCCTGCTGGTGGTGTGCGTCGTCTCCATCGTCTGCACCGTGGTCGGCGTCGGCCTGTTCACGACCCCGCCGCTGCTGCGGCTCGTCCGCTCCCACATCGACGTACGGCGCACGCTGGCGGCGCGCTGGTGCGGTGTGACGATCCCGCGGGCCGTATACCGGCGCCGGCCCGGCGACCGCCTGCCCGGTCCGCTCGGGCAGCCGGACGCGTGTCTGCGGATGCTGCGCGACCCGGCGACCTGGCGGGACCTGCGCTGGCTGGCCGCCGACATGATCGCCGGCTTCGGCACCGCGCTGCTCCCCGCCGCGCTCGTCGTCTACCCGATCGAGGGGTACGCGCTCGCGGCGGGGCTCTGGCGCGTCCTCGGCGAGGGAGCGTGGTGGTACGGCTTCATCCCGGTCAGCGGCCAGGGCACCGCGCTGGCCGCCGCCGTACTCGCCACCCTCATCGCCGTCGCCGCCTACTACGCGGCGGAGCCGACGCTCCGCTTCCACTTCACCCTCACCGGCCGGCTGCTGGCCCCGCGCGGCGCCGAACTGCGGCACCGCGTCGAGGAACTCGCCCGGACCCGGCACGACGCCGTCGACGCCTCCGCCGCCGAACTGCGCCGCATCGAACGGGACTTGCACGACGGCGCGCAGGCCCGGCTCGTCGCCATGGGCATGCACCTCGGCACCGTCGACGCACTCATGGAGAGCGACCCGGCGACCGCCCGCGCCCTGCTCGACAGGGCCCGCGCCGACTCCGTCCGGGCGCTTGAGGAACTGCGCGAACTCGTCCGCGGCATCTACCCGCCCGTCCTCGCCGAACGCGGCCTCTCCGACGCGGTCCGCGCCCTGGCCCTGCGGATGCCCGTCACCGTGGAGCCCCGGACCGAGCTGCCGGGCCGCCCCGAGGCCGCCGTCGAATCCGCCGCCTACTTCGCGACGAGCGAGGCGCTGACGAACGCCGCCAAACACGCCGCCGCCACCCGCGTCCTCCTCCAGCTCTCCCACCGGCACGGCGTCCTGCGCATCGACGTCACCGACGACGGCCGCGGCGGCGCCGACCCCGCGGGCTCCGGCCTGCGCGGCATCGCCCGCCGCCTCGACGCCTTCGACGGCACCCTCACCGTGCACAGCCCCGACGGCGGGCCCACCAGCGTCACGATGGAGATCCCGTGCAGTCTGCTCCCGCCCGGTAGCGTGGCGTGAGCCGATTGCCGAGAGCCCCGCGGGAGCCAGTGTGCGCGTAGTGATCGCCGAAGACCTCTTCCTGCTGCGTGACGGACTCGTCCGCATGCTGGAGGCGTTCGGCTTCGAGGTGCTCGCCGCGGTGGACAACGGACCGGACCTCGCCCGCGCGCTCGAGGAACCGGACCTGGAGGTCGCCGTCGTCGACGTCCGGCTCCCGCCGACCCAGACCGACGAGGGCCTGCGGTGCGCACTCGCCGCCCGCCGCGCCCGTCCAGGCCTGCCGATCCTGGTGCTCTCCCAGCACGTCGAGCAGCTGTACGCGCGTGAACTCCTCGCCGACGGCAGGGGCGGCACCGGCTACCTCCTCAAGGACCGCGTGTTCGACGCCGCGCAGTTCGTCGACGCCGTACGCCGCGTCGCCGCGGGCGGCACCGCGATGGACCCCGAGGTCATCTCCCAGCTCCTGGCCCGCAACTCCACCCGCGACCGCGCCGTGAATCGCCTCACGCCCCGGGAGACCGAGGTGCTGGAACTGATGGCCCAGGGCCGCTCCAACGCCGCCATCGCCGAGAGACTCGTCGTCACGGAACGCGCGGTGTCCAAGCACACCGCCAACATCTTCCAGCGGCTGGAGCTCACCCCGTCGGACGACGACAACCGGAGGGTGCTCGCGGTCCTGGCGTATCTGGACCGGGGGTGAGGCTTCCTCCGAAAACTGGATAATCTTTCGCCCATCGAGCGTGTCGCCGAGCGAGAGGAAGACCCCGTGTCCCTGTCCGCTTTCGACCTTGCCTACGACGAACTCCTCGCCCGCTGGCCGGAGTTGACGGAAGAGCGCGATGTCCCCACGCCGTACGGGCGCACCCGGGTCCATGTGTACGGGCCGGCCGACGGCAGTCCGCTCGTGCTGCTGCCCGGCGGCTCGGCGACCGGCCTGGTCTGGTACGCCAACGCGCCCGCCCTCGGCAAGCGGTACCGGATCCACGCGGTCGACCTGCTGGGCGACGCGGGCCGCACCCAACGAGGTGGCACGCCGCTCAAGAACGCCGACGACCTGACAGCCTGGCTGGACGCACTGCTGTACGGGCTCGGGCTCACCCGCACACACCTGTGCGGCCACTCGTACGGCGCCTGGCTGGCCGTCAAGTACGCGCTGCGCGCGCCGCGGCGCGTCGACCGGCTCGCCCTCGTCGACCCCACCCAGGTCTTCGCCGGCTTCCGCCCCGGATACCTGCTGCGCGCGCTCCCCACCCTGCTCCGCCCGAGCGAGGACCGCGCCCGGGCGTTTCTTGCCTGGGAGACGGGGGACGCCCAGCCGGACGAGGCCTGGCAGCGTCTGTACGCGCTGGCCGACACGGTCCCCGGCCGCAAGCTCATCGCCGGCGGCCGAGCCCGGGCCGCCGGCCTCCGCATGCCGGTGCTGACCCTGCTCGCGGAGCACGGCCGCGCCCACGCCGTCGACAAGGTCGCCGACAAGGCCCGCCGGACGCTGCCACAGGGCGAGGTGACCGTACTCCGCGGCGCCACACACCACTCCCTGCCGCTCACCGCGCCACAGGAACTGAACGACCGGCTGACGGACTTCCTGGGGTGACGGTGCGGCCTGCTTCACCCTTCCCGTGCCGTCAACTGCTCCACCACCGCGCTCAGCAATCCGGCCGGTACCCGCAACGCATGCAGTGCCGAGATCTTCGAGGTCAGCGGCCCGGGGGTCGTCACGATGCGCCACATCTCCAGCTTCGTGGGGTTGTCGAACTGGGCCGCCGCGAGGATGCCCTGGATGGTGACCCGCGTGCGGTCCGGGTGGAGCGGCGCGGCGAGCTTCACCTCGACCGTCGTGGCGGATGAGGTGGCCGCGACCTCGGCCGTGACGCTGAAGCGGCCCGGCCCGCCTGTGACCTCCGCCGGTTCGCCGTCGATGAGAGTCGGGCCCGTGGGGAGGTCTGCCAGGAAGGTGACCGTCCAGGTGCGGGCGGCGGGGACGATGCCGTCGGGGCCGGCTGCCGGGCCGATGCGCAGGGTGCCGGACTCGGCGTTCCACTCCAGGGGCGTGGTGACCGTGCGCAGGTTAGTGCCGTCGCCCTGGCCGTCGTCCTCGATCAGAGTGAACGTGCCGCTGTCCGAAGGTGCGACGAGCAGTTCCAGGTGGTCGGGATTGCGGGTGGCGTCCAGGTCGTCCGGGCCTGCCAGCGGGAGGATGCCGCCGCCGCGCAGCAGGGCCGGCACGCCGTCGAGGCCGCGGTGCAGTTCGATGTGGCGGTCGCCGTCGTACACCGTGCCGGTGAAGATGTCGGTCCACGTGCCGGGCGGCAGCCAGGCCGATGTGGAGGAGAGCAGTGTCACCTCGTCCCGGCGGGTGGTGATGGGGGCCACGATCAGCTCGCTGCCGAAGGTGAACTGGTTGGGCACGTCGTACGCCTCGTGGCGCTCCGGCTGGACGTGGTACATCGGGCGCACCAACGGCGTGCCGGTGGCCGCGCGATGGTTCATGGTGTGCAGGTACGGCACGAGCCGGTGGCGGAAGCGCAGGGCCTCACCCATCGCCTGCCGGGGCTCGGAAGGGAACTGCCACGGCTCCTTGCGGATGAACGGGTTGTTCGCCGAGTGCAGGCGGAGGATGGGGGAGAAGACCCCCAACTGGAGCCAACGCGTGGCCAGTTCGTCGTCGCGGACGCCGCGTGTGTGGCCTCCGATGTCGTGGCTCCACCAGCCGTAGCCGATATTGGCCGACGATGCGGTGAACTCGGGCTGGAAGGCGAGGGATTCCCAGGACACCACCGTGTCTCCGGAGAAGCCGACACCGTAGCGCTGGCTGCCGGGACCGGCGTAGCGGGAGAACGCCATCGGGCGGCGGCCCTCGCGTCCGGAGTCCAGGAAGTGGAAGTGGTTGAGGAGCCAGAGTGGGTCCACGTCCGGGATGCGTGATGTGCTGCCTTGCTGCCAGTCGACCCACCAGAAGTCGACGCCCTGGTCCTCCAGCGGGTGGTGCAGGAGACGGAAGTAGGCGTCGAGGAACGCCCGGTCGGTGAGGTCGAACGGGATCGTCGCGTCGGAGGCCGGGTCGACACCCACCGCCCGAGCCATCTGCGGGTACGCGTCCTCGAAGGGGCGGACTCCGTCGGCGGGGTGCAGGTTCAGGGTGGTCCGCAGGCCACGGCGGTGCAGCTCGGCCAGGAAGGCCTCCGGGTCGGGGATGAGCTCCCGCTCCCACGAGTAGCCCGTCCAGCCGGTCCCGTACTTCGGGGGCACCGAGCCGACGCGGTGCCAGTCCATGTCGATGACGGCCACGGAGAACGGCAGCTTCTCCGCGTCGAAGCGGTCGAACAGCTCCAGGTACGTGTCGGTGGTGTACGCGTGGTAGCGGCTCCACCAGTTGCCCAGCGCCCAGCGTGGCAGCACCGGCGGGCGCCCCGACAGCGCGTACAGCGCCTCGACCGCCTCGGTGTAGTCATGGCCGTACGCGAAGACGTACAGGTCGAGGCGGCCGGGCTCGCGCGATGCGACCCAGCCCTCGTCGTCGAAGAGGAACGACGCCGAGTCGTCGATGGCGGCGATCCCGTCGCGGGCGGCGACACCGTCCTCCAGCGGGATGCGGCCGTCCGCGTCGTCGAGGGTGCGGGCCGTGCCGCCCAGGTTGTCCGGGCGCCGCTCGCCGAAGCGCCAGCGGCCACCGGACGGGGACGTGACGACCAGACCGTTCGCGCTGAACTCCCGGCGGTCGTACAGGAGATGGAGGCGGCTCGTCGACACCTCCAGGGCGTCGTCGGTCTCCCGGACCGTGAACTCGGGTGTGGGTCGGTCGCGGTGGAGCGCGAAGCTCGACGCGCGGTCCTCGAACCCGCCGTCCTCGGACCACTCCAGACGAAGCAGCCCCTCTGTGAGCACGGTGACACGCCAGCGGTCGCCGCGCAGGACCGAGGCGTCCTGGGCGCGGGGGTGGGACGGGATCCTGCTGAGCGCGGTGTCTGTGGCTGTGCGTGTGTCTGTCGTTGTCATGCCTTGACTGCCCCTTGGGTGACTCCGCTGATCACCCAGCGCTGGGAGAACAGGTAGACGAGTACGGTCGGTGCCATCGCCATGAGATACGAGGCGAAAGCGACGTTGTAGTTGGTGTCGAACTTGCTCTGGAAGATGCTCTGGAGGACCGGCAGTGTCTGCAACCCCGGATCCGATGTGATGAGCGAGGGCAGCATGAAGTCGTTCCACGAGGCGAGGAACGCGAAGATGCCGACGGTCGCGTTCATCGGCCCGAGCAGCGGCAGGATGACGCGCCGGAAGATCTGTCCGGTCGTGGCCCCGTCCATGCGCGCGCTCTCCTCCAGCTCCATCGGGATCGAGCGCAGATACGCGGTGTACAGCAGCACGCTGAACGACAGCTGGAAGACGATGTGCAGCAGGGCCACGCCCACCGGACTGTCGATGCTCAGCAGCGCGGTCAGCTTGATCTGCGGCAGCGCCACCACCGGGAACGGCAGGAACATCGCGCCCAGCAGATAGAAGAACGACCAGCGGAAGACCCGCCGGTCCCAGTTGCGGGCGATGGCGTACGCGGCGAGCGAGCTGAGCGCCAGCGTGCCGAGGACCGAGGCCGCGGCCACCGCAACGGAGATCGTGAACGAGACGGGGAAGTCCGTGATGCGCCAGGCGTCGGCGAAGCTGCTCAGGTCGATCGGCCACGGCAGCGCGAAGGCATCGCCCTCGGCCGCCTGGGCGGAGGACTTGAGGGCCATGGACACGGTGACGTACAGCGGGACCAGGACCGTCAGCGAGGCCACCACGAGCAGCAGGGTGACCGGCCGGCTGGTGGCGTCCTTGCCGCGGCGGCGGGCGCGCGCGACGGCCTGCCGCAGTGGTGGTGTGTGCCGTGTGGTGTGCTCGGACGGCGGGAGAGTGGTGGTCATGAAAGCCGAAGCCCCCTTCCGCGGGTGGCCAGGAGTTGCAGCAGGGACACCACGACCGTGAGCACGAAGAAGACGGTGGCGTTGGACATCTGGTAGGCGTAGTCGCCGCTTGAGTACCCGGTGAAGATCTTCATGGCGACGCTGTTGGTCGCGGTGCCGGGACCGCCGTCCGTGAGGCCCTTGATGATGTCGTAGGCGTTCAGATAGCCCTTGACACCGAGGATCGTGTTGATGACGAGGTACCCGGACACCAGGGGCAGCGTGATGGACCGGAACCTGCGCCAGGCCGAGGCCCCGTCGATGGAGGCTGCCTCGTACAGCTCGCCGGGGATCGACAGCAGACCGGCGATGTATATGAGCAGCGCGCCCGGGATCGTCTGCCACGCGGAGACGACCATGATGGAGATCCAGGCCAGGTCGGGATTGCCGAGGATGCTCTCCTCCAGCGGACCGAAGCCGAGCGAAGTGGCCAGCGAGGGAAGGGTGTTGGCGAAGAGATAGCTGAAGACGTACGCGGCGACGATCCCGGAGATCACCATCGGGATCACGAAGACGCTCCGCAGGGCCGTCAGGAACCGCACGCGGCTCGTCAGACCGAGCGCGAGCGCCAGCGCGACGCTCTGCGCGAGCAGCACGGTCACCAGGGCGAGCCCGAGGGTGAACTTGTACGAGTCCCAGATCGCCGGGTCGGAGAAGAGCGCGATGTAGTTCGTGAAGCCGGTGAACTGCCACTCGCCGAAGCCCACGTAGTCGGTGAAGCTGTAGAAGATGCCGACCAGGGCGGGCCCCAGGACAAGCCCCGTGAACAGTACGAGAGTCGGCAGCAGGAACCAGTAGTAGATGGGTTCGACCCGGCGCCGCCTTCGGGAGGGTGGCGCGGCGGACGCACCTCTTGGGAGGGTTGGAGGCACAGCCATGAGGTCTCCTACTTCGTGGAGGAGCGGATCGCGATCCGCCGCCAGTCGGCGTCGAGCTGCCGGAGCATCCCGTCGAAGTTCCCGGTGGCGATCGCGGTCTGGAGATAGTTGCCCACGGGGATCGACGGCGGGATGAAGGTGCCCGCGCCGAGGTAGAAGGCCGCCGAGTCGACGTAGGGCTGCAACCCGGAGAGCCGCGGGTCCTTGGCCGCCGGCGCGTCCTTGGTGACTCCGTACGCGAGGTTGTCCCGGTTGTAGGCGTCGATGATCTCGGGCCGCATGAGGAAGTCGACCAACTCCTTGGCCTCGTCGGGGTGGTCCGCCCCTGTCGGGATCCACAGCGCGAGGTCGATGTTCACGCGCGCCTTGCGGTCGGCGGCCCGCTCCGTGACGGGCAGCGGGAAGGTGCCGATGTCGAGGCGCGGATCGACCGCGGCGATCTGTGTCAGTGCCCAGGGCCCCTGGAGATACATGGCCGCACGGCCCTTGCCGAAGGCTAGGTTCCCGTCCGGGTACGAGCGGGTGGCGGCGTCCCGGTTGTAGAACTTCGTGAGCGTACGGGCCCGGTCCATGGCCTCGGCGAAGTCCTTCTGGAACGAGACGGGCGAGGACGCGCCGACGTCCGTGCCCTGCTCCCGCAGCTTGCGGAAGAACGCCGCGGTGTCGACGAGCCCACCGGCGCAGTAGTCGAAAAGGCCCTGCCAGACCGTCCACACCTCCTTGCTCGTCGCGTAGATCGGTGTGACCCTCGCGGCCTGCAACTCCTCGCAGACGTCGACGAATTCGGACCACGTCGTCGGCACCGGAAGGCGGTACTTCGCGAAGATCTTCTTGTTGTAGATGACTCCGGCGGCCGCCAGCGAGTACGGCAGGACGCTGGTCCGTCCCGGGTACGTCGCGTACTGCTTGGCGAGCTGGGCGACGCTGCCGGTGATGCGGCGGGCCGCGGGCCGGTCCGACACGTCGGAGAGCACGCCGCGCTCGATGTACCGGGCCAGTTCCAGGTTGTTGTTGAAGCAGCCCACGTCGGCGGGCTGGGCACGGACGAACTGCGGCGCGATGGCATCCGTCGTGTCGTGCACCACCCGCACCCCGGGCCGGCTTCGCTCGAATTTCCCCAGCACCTTGTCGAAGTAGGCGATGACCTCACGCTTCTGCAGATAGAAGCGCATGGTGGTCCGTGACTGCCCGGCCGCGTCACCCCCGCAGCCGGTGAGCCCGAGGGCGCCGAGCGCGGCTCCGGCCCCGGCCGCGGCGAGGAGGCCGCGCCGGCTCGGACCGCGGGCACCCCGGATCGTGGCTCGCTCTGGTCCGATCGTCACCTCGTCGCCTCCTGAGAGTGGTGTCACGCGACCTCGGGGCGTGCGGGCCCCGAGGCATGTGCGTTCAGTTACGAGCAGAGCGCGGCGAACTTACAGCGCTGTAAATTTGGGTGTCAACAGATAAGGTTCGGCGTGCAGTTCGGCGGAGTGTCCCACCAGGCGCGGACCCCGCGTCAGTCCACGCGGTCCCCGCGCAGGTCCACCAGGAGGCGAAGTGCCCAACGTCCGTCTGAGCGATGTCGCCCAGCACGCCGGCGTCTCGACGAAGACGGTCTCGAACGTCGTCCACGGCTATGTGCACGTCCGCGAGAGCACCCGCGTCAAAGTGCAGCGTGCCATCGACGAGTTGGGCTACCGGCCGAACCTGCGCGGCCGCAGCCTCGCCACCGGCCGCACCGGAATGATCGCGCTGGCCTTCCCCGACCTGCGTATCCCGTACTTCGCCGAACTCGCCCACGTTCTGTCGCGAGCGGCCGGTGAGCGCGGGTACCGGCTGCTGCTTGAGGAGTCGGGCGACGCCCCGGACGTCGAGCGCGCCATGCTGTCCGCGCAGGAGGCGGGTGTCGTCGACGGTGTGCTTCTGCAGCCGTCCTGGCTGAGCTCCACGGAGATCGCCCAGCACCGCAGGGGAGTTCCTGTCGTGCTCCTGGGGGAGAGTCCCGCGCCGCTCACCCTCGATCACGTACGGATAGACAACATCGGCGCGGCCGCGCAGGTCGTCGAGCATCTCGCCGCACTCGGGCGCCGCCGCATCGCCTTCCTGTGCGCCGAGGAATCGGCGCCGAGCGAGACCTCACGCCAGCGCCTCATCGGCTACCAACAGGGCCTGGAGGCCTGCGGGCTTCCGGTCGAGACCGCCCTGATCGTCACCGGGCGGGTGGCCGACGCGCACTCCGCCGCACGGACCCTCGGGGCCGCGCTCGACGACGGCATGGCGCCGGACGCCGTCTTCTGCCGCGACGACCTGGTCGCGCTGGGTGCGCTGCGGGCGCTCGGGGAGCGGGGGTTGCGGGTGCCGGAGGACGTCGCGGTCACGGGCTGGGACGACAGTACGCTCGCGTCGGCGGTGCGGCCGAGCCTGACCTGCGTACGGGCCGACGAGGCCGAACTGGCCCGGCGCGCGCTCGACTTGCTGATCGAGCGCATCGAGGGCTTCGACGGGCTCGGACGCCATGAGGTCGTCGCGCACTCGCTGGTGGTTCGGGAGAGCGCGCCGCAGCCGGCTGTCTGAGCGGTGCGTGCGGCGGGCGGCCCGGCAGTTTCTCCGGTTCTCATTTACAGCGATGTAAAACGGTGCTGAGATATGCGTCGGCACCCGTCATGACGACCCAGGAGAGTGCATGCGCCAGGACCTTCCCCGCCCGGAGTACCCGCGCCCCGGCTTCGTCCGCACCGACTGGCTCAACCTCAACGGCCCGTGGCAGTTCGCCCGGGACCCCGGCGACAGCGGTCTCGAACGCGGCCTGGTCGACGCCGAGTTGCCCGAGCGGATCACCGTGCCGTTCTGTCCGGAGTCGGAGCTGTCCGGCATCGGTGCCACGGACTTCCACGCCGCCGTCTGGTACCGCCGCACCGTGCGGGTGCCCGCCGAGTGGGCCGGGCGCAGGGCCGTGCTGCACTTCGGTGCGGTCGACCATGACGCGACGGTGTGGGTGAACGGGCAGGAAGTGGCCCGGCACAGCGGCGGGTTCACCTCGTTCAGCGCCGACCTGGGCGATGCGGTGCGGCCCGGCGAGGATGCCACGATCGTCGTGCGGGCGAGGGACAGTGCCGAGGGCCCGCAGGCGCGCGGCAAGCAGTCCGACCGCTACGCCAACTACAGCTGCCTCTATACCCGTACGACCGGTATCTGGCAGACGGTGTGGATGGAACCGGTCGCCGACACCCACCTCGGCCGCCCCCGCATCACCCCGGACCTCGCCGCGGGCTGCTTCCACCTCGAACTCCCGCTGTCCGGGAGCCGCGCGGGCCACCACGTCCGCGCCCGCCTCACCGACGCACAGGGCGCCGTGTCCGAGGCCTCGGTCGCCGCGCACCTCGACCTCGCGCCACGCCTCGTGCTGCCCATCCCGCCCGATCGGCGCAGGAGTTGGTCGCCCGAGGACCCGCACCTGTACGAGATCCACCTCGACGTCGTCGACGCCTCCGGCGCGGTCGTCGACTCGGCGGTGTGCACGGCGGGCCTGCGCTCGGTCACCGTCGACGGCAAGCGGGTGCTGCTCAACGGCGACCCCGTCTTCCAGCGCCTCGTCCTCGACCAGGGCTGGTACCCGGACGGCCTGATGACGGCCCCCGACGACGCCGCGCTCGTCCGCGACATCGAACTCTCCCTCGCCGCCGGCTTCAACGGGGCACGGCTGCACCAGAAGGTCTTCGAGGAGCGCTTCCTGCACCACGCCGACCGCCTCGGCTACCTGGTGTGGGGCGAGTTCGGCGACTGGGGCGCGAGCACGGGCCCCGTGAGCACCGACAATCAGCGGCCCACCAGCGGCTTCGTGGCGCAGTGGCTGGAGGCCGTCGAGCGCGACTACTCCCACCCGTCGATCATCGGCTGGTGCCCGCTCAACGAGACACGCCAGCGGCTCTCCGACCGGCAGGGCGTCCTCGACGACGTCACCCGCGCGATGTTCCTCGCCACCAAGGCCGCAGACACCACCCGCCCCGTCCTCGACGCCTCCGGGTACGCACACCGCGTACCGGAGACGGACATCTACGACTCGCACTGCTACGAGCAGAACCCGGAAGTCTTCGGGAAGCTGATGAGCGGCCTGGCCGAGGACGAGCCGTTCGTCAACCCGCAGGACGAGGCACCGGACGACACCTGGTCCGTCCCCTATCGCGGACAGCCGTACTTCTGCAGCGAGTTCGGCGGCATCTGGTGGAACCCCGACGAGGCGCAGGCCGCGGGCGAGGACCGCGAGGTGTCATGGGGCTACGGCCAACGCCCGCGCGACGAGGAGGAGTTCCACCACCGCTTCGCCGGGCTCACCGGCGTACTCCTGGGCGACCCGGACATGTTCGGCTACTGCTACACGCAACTCACCGACGTCTTTCAGGAGCAGAACGGCATCTACCGCTTCGACCGCTCCGAGAAGCTGGACGTGGCGCGCGTGCGCGCGGCGCAGGTGCGGCCCGCCGCCATCGAGGGGGACGGGCCGGCCTGAGTCGGCGAAGTCGGCGGGCGGCGCATGCCACCCCAGAAGAATGTCGCAGTCATCCGGATGACTGCGACACTTTTCTGAGCAGGCTCCGTTCTGCGGGGCGGAAGGCTGAATTCGCCGACAGTGTCCTTGGAGGCACCGCGTGACCGGAACACCCATGCAGATCACCGCCCTCGTCGTCGACGCCGAGGACCCCGAGCGGCTCGCCGCGTTCTGGTCCGAGGTGCTCGGGCGGCCGATCGAGAGCCGGCCGGGCCCGTACGTCTGGCTGCGCCGGGAGGGCGGCCTGGTGTTCGGGTTCCAGCGGAATCCGCACCCCACGCCCGGCAAGGACCGTATGCACGTCGACCTGACCTCGCCCGATCTGGCCGCCGAGCAGCAGCGGGTCGAGGC
This sequence comes from Streptomyces sp. NPDC002795, assembly GCF_042888725.1. Taxonomy (NCBI): domain Bacteria; kingdom Bacillati; phylum Actinomycetota; class Actinomycetes; order Kitasatosporales; family Streptomycetaceae; genus Streptomyces; species Streptomyces sp. NPDC002795. The sequence continues at coordinate 384,879 of NZ_JBIAQB010000001.1, read as the reverse complement.
CCTCGGCGGGCGGCGGCTCGAAGAGTACGACGAGGGCGGGTTCCTGGTGATGGCGGACCCGGAGGGCAACGAGTTCTGCATCCTGCCCGAAGGGTCCGTGGACATGGACGACGACGGGCGTGCCCACTACCTGGAGTGATCCGGCTCGCCGGCGTGTTCACCCGGTTCGCGAGCGGCCGGGACCGCTCCCCGCACCGCCGTACTGTCCGGCAGGGTCCCCGCCGTCTCGTACCGCCGGGCCCCGAACCGGTACACCACCACCAGCACCGCGAAGAACGGCAGGCCCGCCTTCCAGGAGTCGTCCAGGCCCTCGATGAACACGGTGGAGACCAGGATCGCCGCCAGGGCGAGGGCCGCCGCGACGGTGGTGAAGGGCGCGCCGCGCAGCCGGGCCGGTGAGGCGGGCAGGCCGTGCCGGGTGCGATGGCGGCGGAAGGCCAGGTGCGTGGCCAGGATGAGGATCCACACCACCAGCGCGCCGAACACCGAGATGCCGAAGAGCAGGATGTACGCCGTGTCCTCCGAGTGGACCGAGAGGAGCGCGGCCGCCGCCAGGCCGATGCCGGAGACGGCGAGCGCGCGGTGCGGGACGCCGTGCGCGCTGACCCGTGCGAACAGGCGCGGCGCGTGCCGGTCCACCGCCAGGGAGTGGATCATGCGGGTGGCCAGGTAGGTGTTGGCGTTCGCGCTGGAGAGGGCCGCGGTGAGGACGACGAAGTTCATGATGCCGGCCGCCGCCGGGATGCCCGCGACGTCGAAGAGCTGGACGAAGGGGCTCGCCGTGACGTCGCCGCCCTTCGCCGTGCGCGTCCACGGCACGACGGTGACGACGATCGCCATGGCCAGGACGTAGAACAGCGCGAGGCGGACGACCATCCGCCGGGCCGCACGGGGGATGTCCCGTACCGGGTTCTCGGACTCGGCCGCGGTCACCGCGATGATCTCGGTGCCGATGTAGCTGAAGATGACGAAGACGAAGGCGGTGGCGAGGCCGCTCATGCCGTGCGGGAGTAGTCCGCCATGGCCGGAGAGGTTCGAGGTGCCGACCGCGGGGTGTCCTGGCAGGCCGAGGAACACGTACGCGCAGCCGAGCAGGACGAAGACGCCGATCGCGGTGATCTTGATGGTGGAGAACCAGTACTCCAGGCGGCCGAACACCCCGACGCTCAGCGCGTTCGCCGCGAGGAGCAGGAGCGAGAACGCCACCACGGGGAGCCAGAGCGGGAGTTGGGGCCACCAGAAGCGGATATAGATGCCGGCCGCGATCACCTCGCCGCCGATCGCGATCACCTGGATCGTCCAGTACGTCCAGCGGATCACGAAGCCCGCGAGCGGGCTCAGATAGCTCCGCGCGATGCTGCCGAAGGAGCCGGCCGCCGGGTGCACGGACGTCATCTCGGCGAGCGCCCAGCCGATCACCAGGGCGATCAGCGCACACACCACGTAGGCGATCACGGTGGCCGGGCCCGCGGCCGAGATGGCGAGACTCGAACCGAGGAACAGGCCGGTGCCGATGGCGCCGCCAAGCCCCATCATGCTGAGCTGACGCCCGGTCAGGGACCGTTTCAGGCCGTGGTCTTGCGGTGGCACCGAGTCGGTGCGCGGGTCGTCGGGCATGTCACTCGCTCCGTGGTGGGTGCGGTGTTCCTGGAGGTGCTGCTACTTGGCGCGTACCTCGCCGAGCGCGGCGATCAGCGCGTCGACGTCGGAGAGGGTGTTGTAGTAGTGGAACGAGACGCGGAGCAGGGTGCCGCGCGGACTGGTGACGATGCGGCGCTCGGCGAGCGCGGCGGCCAGCGTGTCCGGGGCGGGGTCGGTGATCGCCACCTGCGGTCCGCGCAGTTCGGGGTCCGCAGGCGAGGCCAGGGTCTCGCCGGCTTCGGTGAGGCGCTGGTGTGCGTACGCGGTGAGTTCGCGGATGTGCGCCTCGACGTTCTTGGCGTCGACCTCCGCGAGTGTGCGGAGCCCGGCCGCGGCGGCGTACGCGGAGGGGATCGACGGCGTGCCGGTCTCGAAGCGCCGCGCGGTGTCGGGGAAGTCGAGCGTACGGGGATCGAAACCGAAGGGATCGACCCGCCCGAACCATCCGGTGAGCTGCGGCGCCACCTCGTCGCGCACGCCGCCCCGCACGTACAGGAAGGCGATGCCGGGGACTCCCAGCAGATATTTCAGCGCGCCGCACACGAGGTAGTCGCAGTCCAACTCCCTTACGTCGACGGGGAGTACGCCGAGGCCCTGATATGCGTCGATGAAGACGCGGGCCCCTGCGGCGCGCGCCGCGCGGACGGTTTCGGTCACCGGCAGCCGGACGCCGTTGCGGTACGACACCAGGGGGATGGAGACGAGGTTCGTGGTGGCGTCGATCGCGGACGTGTATCCGGCGGCGGGGACGATCCCGTCCTCGTCCGCAACGTGCCGCACCTGCGCGCCCCGGCCGCCCTGCGCCAGCCACACATGCGCGATGGACGGAAACTCCATGTCCGTCGTGACGAGCCCGGGGCGGCGCGACCAGTCCAGCGTGGACGCCACCTGGTACGCCCCTTCGGAGGCGCAGCTCACCACCGCGATCTCGTCCGTGGAGGCACCGATGTGTGCGGCGAACGCGGACCGCGCGGCGTCGACCTGCACCATCCACTCGCCCCATGGAGCGCCGTGGCTGCGCATGGACCACTGGAATTCCTGGAGCGCGGTGAGTACGTGCTCGGACGCCGCTCCCTGGCTGCAACTGGCCAGGTGGACCGTGTCCTTGAGGGAGGGGAACCGGGCGCGGAAGCGTTCGGGTGTGTCCAGTGTGTCGATCGGCACGGGGGCGACTCGCATTCAATCCCGGTGAACGTGTTCAGTGCGGGTGATCGAACCAGTCCAGTGCGGGCCGCGTCAATGGGTGCGCGGGCACGGGTACTTGTGAGCAGCGGTCACCGGCTCGGCGGCGTCACGCTCACCAGGAACCGCGCGGTCTCGCCGCCCTCGTTCACGTAGCGATGCGGGACGCGGGAGTCGAACGTACAGCTGTCGCCCGGTCCCAACTCGTAGCGTTCGTCGCCCGCTTCGACGACCAGGCTGCCGGTCAGCAGCAGCACGCACTCCTCGGACGGATGGCTGTAGCGCGCGTCGGAGGACGCTCCGCCCGGCTCCAGCGTGCCTTCCAGGACTTCGAGCCGCGCCGACCCGGCCGACACCCGCGTGTACTCGATCCCGCCCTGGGGCGAGCGCACCTGGATCCGGCGCTCCCGCCGCACCACCGCGACCTCCTCCGCCTCGTCCTGCCGGAACAGGTCGAACAGCGGAAGCCCGAGCGCGGCGGAGAGCCGGCGCAGCGTCTCCAGGCTGGGGTCGGTGAGCCCGCGCTCGACCTGGCTGACCAGCCCGGTCGACACACCGGCCGCCGCCGCCAGCTCCCGCACGGTCATCTTGTGGGCCTTGCGCAGCTCACGTATCCGATTGCCGATCACGGGGCGAGGTTAGACCACCGCGGCTCGTCCTCCGAGAGGCCGGTCAATTGATGTGCCGCGCAGTGCCTGCCCATGCCTTCTCCCGCAGTACGTACTTCTGGATCTTCCCGGTCGAGGTCTTGGGGAGGTCGGCGAAGGTCACCGACTTCGGGGCCTTGAAGCGGGCGAGGTGGGTGCGGACGTGGTCGATGATGTCCGCGGCGGTCGCCGAGGCGCCGTCCCGGAGGGTGACGTACGCGGCCGGGACCTCGCCCCAGCGTTCGTCGGGGACCGCGATCACCGCCGCTTCCAGGACCGCGGGGTGGTCCATGATGGCCTGTTCGACCTCGACCGACGCGATGTTCTCGCCGCCCGAGACGATGACGTCCTTGGAGCGGTCGCGGAGTTCCACGTAGCCGTCGGGGTGGACGACGCCGATGTCGCCGGTGCGGAACCAGCCGTCAGGGGCCGCGGCCGCGGTCGCCGCCGGGTCGTCCAGGTAGCCGAGCATGACGTTGTTCCCGCGCAGCGCGATCTGGCCGGTGGTCGTGCCGTCGGCCGGGACGTCGGTGCCGTCGTCGGTGATCACGCGGGCCGTGCAGGAGATCATGTTGCCCACGCCCTGGCGGGCCTTGAGTCGGGCCTGCGCCGCGCCGTCCAGGGTGTCCCATTCGGGGCGCCAGTCGCACAGCATCGCGGGGCCGTACGTCTCCGTGAGCCCGTACAGGTGCGTGACGTCGAAGCCCAACTCGCCCATCCTGCGCAGGATCGCGGGGGAGGGCGGGGCGCCGCCCGTCGCCATGCGGATGGTGCGTCCCTCGGGCAGCGGGCCCGCCTCCGGGGCGTAGGCGATCATCGAGAGGACCGTGGGCGCGCCGTTGAGGTGGGTCACGCCCTCCTCGCGGATCAGCCGCCACACCTCGGCGGGGTCGAGCTTCGGCAGGCACACGTGCGTGGCCGCCGCCGCGGTCACCGCCCAGGGGAAGCACCAGCCGTTGCAGTGGAACATCGGCAGGGTCCACAGGTGCACGGCGGATGGGGTGAGTCCCGTGTGGCCGACCATGGCGACCGATTGCAGGTAGGCGCCTCTGTGGTGGTACATCACGCCCTTGGGGCGGCCCGTCGTGCCTGACGTGTAGTTGACGGCGAGGAGGGAGCGCTCGTCGGACGGGGTGTGGTGGAGGGGGGCGGCGCCGGTCAGCAGTGACTCGTACTCCTCGCCGGCCCTGATGCGGCGGGGCGGGGTGTCCAGGCGGGCCAGCGCGTCGTCCACCAGGACGTCGAACGACGGGTCGTGGATCAGCACGGACGCCTTCGAATGGCTCAGGATGTACGCCACTTCGGCCGCCGCGAGCCGCGTGTTCACCGCTACGAGAGGAACGCCCGCCCACGGCACGCCGTAGTGCGCCTCAAGGAGTACGTGGGTGTTCGGCGCGAGCACCGCCACCGGACGCCCGTCGGCCAGCGGTGCGAGAGCGCCCGCCAGACGGGTGCAGCGGTCGTGCAACTCCGCGTAGGTCCACCGCCGTTCACCGTCGACGACACCGATCCTGTCGCCGTGCGCCGAGGCGACACGGTCCAGATACGCGGTGGGGGTCAGCGGCTCGAACGACAGGGCGTCGAGCCCGGTGACGGCTTCCGGCATGGCGGCCTCCTGGGGGGAGCGGGTTCCCGAACCGGCTCTACCCCGTCCGATGCCCGCCAAGTCGTGGGAACAGCGCCCGCCGCGCCTCTCCCGCGAGGTCGTGCACGAGCGGCGCCAGCTCCTTGAAGTCGACCGCCTGCTGGTCCCCGCACAGGGACAGCGCCGCCGTGGCCGGGCCGCAGCCGCGCAAGGGCGCGGCGATGCAGCGGATGCCCGACAGGGTCTCCTCGTTGTCGACGGCCAGGCCCTCACGCCCCCGGACCCTGGCCAGTTCCTGGCGCAGATCCGCGGCCGTGCGCAGGCTGCGCGCGGTGCTCTGGGGGAGCGGGCCGCGGTACGCCGAGTCGACCAGGCCGGGTTCGAGGGTGGCGAGGATGGCCTTGCCGACGGCCGTCGTGTGTGCGGGCAGCCGGGCGCCGAGCCGGGTGGGGAGCCGGGCGGCGGAACGGCCGCCCGCCTTGTCGAGGAAGACCACCTCCCGCCCGTCGAGGACGGCGAGGTGCCCGGCGAGTCCGGTGCGCCGGCACATCTCGTGCAGCAGCGGCGTGACGATGTCCCGGATCTCGCTGTGCCCGGCGGCCCGCCCGCCGAGCTCCAGCGGGCGCATGCCGAGGCGGTAGCCGCCGGTGGAGTGGGTGAGCCAGCGCAGCCGGATCATCTGGTCGAGGATGCGGTGCAGCGTCGAGCGTGGGAGCCCCGTGCGGTCGGCGAGGTCGAGCAGGGACAGGCTCGGGGTGTGCGGGTCGAACGCGTCGAGGATGACCGTCATGCGTTCGATCATGGAGATCGGGGCGGGGGACGGGCCGCCGGGTTCTCCTGTGTTCGTGTCTACCGTCGCCGGTGTCGTCATGGTCGCCTCCCTGGTGGGTGTGCTGACCGGGATCGCCAAGTGTCGACCGTACGCGGGGGTGCGGGGGAGTCCCTTGCGGGGCTCCTGCCACGCATATACAGAATCCTCACTTCTTCACAGGCCCCGCCCGGGTGCGGTCGTCCGTCGGTGAGTCCCACTGAGCGGGAGTGCCGGGCCCGGTGAGCGGGATGCGGCCGTCGGCCCCCTTCCGGGTGGGGCCGCGCGCCCACAGAGTGCGGCAGGTCAGTCGAATCTGACGGTCTGTCAAATACGGCTGAGTCAGAAGGCCATGTCTACGTGAAGGGCATCGATGACCGTGCGAGGATCCCACGCCGTCCCCCGGCGGACCCGCGCGCTCTGCGGGGCGGGCACGGCCGCGCTTCTGGTGCTGCTGCCCACGGCGGCCGGTCCGGCGGGCGCCGCCGAACCGGAGGCGGCCGAGGGCGAGGACTGCCCGGTGACCGCGATGGCGCAGGGCGTGCAGGTGACCGTCAGCGCGAGCAACGACACACTCCTGTCCGCGCCCGCCGGGGTGGGCATCCCGGTGGCCAAGTCCTGTGTGAACTACGCCGTCGGCGAGTCCTCGGGGTGGGCGAGCAGCCCGTACCCCGGAGAGACGGTCATCTCCGCCCCCGCGCTCATCGGCAGTCAGACCGGGCAGAAATTCCCCGACTACCCGCTGTACGCGACCTCCAAGTACCCGTCCGAGGGCAGTGCGAAGACCGGCCAGGACCCGCACGTCATGCGGGCGCGCAGCGCCAAGACATCCACCGAGGCGCAGGCCAGTACGGTCCTGGGGCAGGACGGGACGGGGGCCTCCACCAAGGCGACCGCCGACTCGTCCGTCGACCCGGACGCGCTCACCGGCAAGGCGGAGGCGAGCGCCGACACCCGGCCCTGGTCCGTCAACGGCGTCCTGGAGATCGGCCGCATCCTCAGCTCGGCCGGCGCCGCAGTCGACCGGTCCGGCAAGGTCGTCCGCGAAGCCGAACTCACCATCGGGCGCACCGAGATCGCGGGCCAGGGCGTCGAGATCACACCGGACGGACTCAAGGCCGCGGGGCAGGCACTGAAGCTGCCCGGCGGTGGCGGTGGCGGATCCGACCCGGCCGAGGCGCTGACGCAGGCCCTCGCGAAGGCAGGCGTCAAGATCCGCTACCTGGACGAGAAACGCACCAAGCACGGCATCGTGTCCGCCGGACTTGAGGTGCGGGCCCGCCAGCAGGACACCCGGTCCGGGTCCGTCTACACCGTCACCTACGTCTTCGGCCGCGCCTCCGCCACCGCCGGCCGCGTCGAGGCACCTCCCGGCAGCGGCGACATGCCCCCCGCCCCGGCCCCGCAGGCCCCCTCCGGGACGGGAAGCGGCGAGGGCGCGGGCGCCCCCGCACCCGGCGGCGCCGGAAGCGGCGCCGACACCCCGAAAACGCCGCCCGACAGCGGCGGAGCGTCCCGCCCCACGGACACCCGGCCCGTCCAACTCGCCACCAATCCGACCGACATGGGCGTCACCGGCCTCTACATCGTGCTCGCGTTCGGCGCCGTGGCCACGTTCGCCGCCGGCACCCTGCTGCGCCTGTTGGGAGTGAAGACTCGATGGACCTCGTGACCCGGATACGCAGCCAGTGGGACCGGCTGACCGCCGCGCTCACCGCGCTCGCGGGCGCCGTGACCCTCGTCCTCGGCTGGCGCGGGGTGAGCGGCACGCCGTATCCCGCCGAACAACTGCCGTACGTGGTCAGCGCCGGGCTCGGCAGCCTCTTCCTGCTCGGCCTGTCCAGCGCGCTGTGGCTCTCCGCCGATCTGCGCGACGAGTGGCGCAAACTCGACCGGATCGAACAGGCGCTGCGCACGGGCGGCGGGGCGACACCCGGCGCCGGGCCGTCCGCCGAGACCCCTGGCGGCGACGAGACACCGGCTCCCGCGGCTCCCGTGCCCGAAGGGAGCCTGCGATGAACGGCGTCGACGCACGCACCGTGCCCTGGCGCGACCGCGACGTCGTCACCGTCTGCGGCACCAGCCTCGCCGGGCTCGCCCTGATCGTGACCGCGTGGTTCGGCGCGAGCGCCACCGTGTCGACCGCGCGGCAGGCGGCCTGGCTGAACCTCGGTGTCGCCGGATTCGCGGTCGGCGCGGGCGGGCTCTGCCTGTGGCTGCTGCGGGCACGCCGCACGCTGGGGGAGCGGCGCGTCCAGCTGATCGCCCTCGCGCCCGCGGACGACGCCGAGGACACACGAACCAAGCCCACCCGTCGCACCCGGAGCACGGACGACACGCTCGCCCTGCCCCTCGTGCGCGCCGAGGGCATGGACCGCCCGCACCAGCCGGACTGCCCGTTGGTCGCGGGCAAGGAGGTGACGCCGGCGCCGGTCGGCGCGGGTGAACCGTGCGGGGTGTGTGCGCCGTGAACGAACTGCTGCCGTTCCTGGTCGTCGGCGTCACCACCGGATCCGTGTACGGACTCGCCGCCATGGGCCTCGTCCTCACCTACAAGACCTCGGGCATCTTCAACTTCGCGCACGGAGCCATCGCCGCGATCTCCGCGTTCGTGTACTACGACCTCCGGGAACTGCGGGGCCTGCCCTGGCCCGTGGCGCTCGCCGTCGCCGTGGTCGTCGTACCGCCGATCATCGCGCTGCTCATGGAACGCGTCACGCGGACGCTCGCCGCGGCCACGGTGGCCACGAAGGTCGTCGCCACCGTCGGGCTCCAACTCGTCGTCACGAGCGCGCTGATCGCCGGATACGGCAGCTCGGCCCTCGACTTCCCAGGCTTCCTGCCCACCGACACGGTCACGGTGATCGGCGTACACGTCGGCATCGACCAGCTGACCTCGGCGGTCGTGGCGGCGGCCGGGGCGCTCGGGTTCTTCGTGTTCTTCCGGCTGTCCTCGATGGGCGTACGGATGCGGGCGGTCGTCGACGACGCGGACCTGCTGGAACTCTCCGGCACCAGCGCGTTCGCGGTACGCACCCGGGCCTGGCTCATCGGCTGCTGGTTCGCCGCCGCGTCCGGCGTCCTACTGGCCCCCCAACTCGGCCTCGACGTCCTCCTGTTGACGCTCCTGGTGGTGCAGGCGTACGGGGCGGCGGCCGTCGGCCTCTTCTCCAGCCTCCCCCTCACCTACGCGGGCGGACTGCTCATCGGCGTACTCTCCGCCCTCGCCACCAAGTGGGTCTCCACGTCCGAGACACTCTCCGGCCTGCCGCCCGCGATGCCGTTCGTGGTGCTCTTCGCCGTGCTGCTGCTCGTCGGCCGGGGCAGGCTCGCCGAGATCGGCGGACACCGGCCGGCGCCCGCGTCGAAACCACTGGTGAGCCGCGCGACCGGCCGGATCGTGGCCGTGGTCGCGGTGGTGCTCGCGGGCTGCGTACCCCTCGTCGCGGCGTCCAAACTCCCCGTCTACTCCTCGGCGTTGGTGTACGTCCTGGTCTTCGCCTCGCTGCAACTCCTCGTCCGCACCTCCGGGCAGGTCTCGCTGGCGCACGCCGCGCTGGTCGCCGTCGGCGCCTCGACGTTCTCGCATCTCGCGGTCGGCGCCGGACTCCCGTGGCTGCTCGCCGTGCTCCTCGCCGGGGTGGTCGCCGTGCCGGTCGGCATGCTGGTGGCGATCCCCGCGATCCGGCTCTCCGGCCTCTATCTCGCCCTGGCCACCTTCGGGTTGGGCCTGCTCCTGGAACGGGCGATCTACGGCACGTCCTGGATGTTCGGCAAGACCAATACACTGCCCGCGCCACGCCCCGGCCTCTTCGAGGGCGACGAAGCGTTCTACTACGTCCTGCTGGCCTTCGCCGTCGCGGGCTCCCTGCTCATCGCCCTCGTCGCACGCAGCCGCCTCGGACGGCTGCTGCGCGCGATGGCCGACTCACCCACGACGCTCTCCACGCTCGGCCTCGGGGTGAACGTCACCCGTGTCACGGTCTTCACCATCTCGGCGTTCGTCGCCGGCGTCGCGGGCGCCCTGTACGCCTCCCAGGGCCGCTCGGCGACGGGCGCGCCCTTCCTCTCGTACACCTCGCTGACCTGGCTCACCGTCCTGGTCCTGTGCGCGGGCCTGCGCTCGGCGGGACCGCCCCTGGCCGCGGTCCTGGTCGCGGTCGTCCCCGCCTACCTCACCAACGACACCTTCGCCCAGGCCCTCCCGGTGGTCTTCGGCTTCGGCGCGCTCCTCGTCGCCCTGTACGAGGCGGGGGCATCGAAACGCCACGGCACGGGAGCGCCCCCGGCCGCTGAGCCGCACGGCTCACGCTCCGACGAACGCCTCGGGTCACCTGGCCCGGCGGCGCAGCGCCTGACGACGGCGCGGAAGTCGCGGGCCGCGCGGACGGCACCGGCGCGGGTCCGGGTCGGATCGGGTCTGAGGAAGGAGACGGCGCGATGAGCACGAGCAATAGCCAGGGCCGGGACGGACCGGGGACGGACCCGACACGATCGTCTGCCAGGGAACCGTCGGGCCCGGACGGCGGTGCCGAGACGACCCCGCCGCCCGGCGGCGCCGAGAGGAACCCGCAGGCCGTGGACTCGTCGGCCGCACAGTCCCGGGGCCCGGCCTCGGACCCGCTCTCTCCCCCGGATCCGACCGGCCCGTGGGCCGACGTCTCCACGGCCCCGCACACCACCACCCCCGCCGGCCTGGAGATCGGCGGCCTCACCATCCGGTTCGGTGGGAACACCGCCGTCGACTCCGTCACCTTCGCCGCCCCGCTCGGCCGCGTCACCGGGCTCATCGGGCCCAACGGCGCCGGGAAGACCACCACCTTCAACGCCTGCTCCGGACTGCTGCGGCCGTCCCAGGGGCACATCCGGCTCTTCGGCAAGGACATCACCGGGCGGCCGCCCGCCGCTCGCGCCCAACTCGGTCTCGGGCGGACCTTCCAGCGCATGGATCTGTTCGACTCCCTCACGGTCGAGCAGAACATCGCGCTCGGACGGGAGGCGGGCCTCGCCCGCGGCAACCCCCTCAAACAGCTCCTGGCCACCCCCGCCGAGACGAGGGCCGTGCGGGCCGCCACCGAGGAGGTGCTCGAACTGTGCGGTCTTCGCGCCCTGCGCCACGAGATCGCCGGCTCGCTCTCCACCGGCCAGCGCCGCCTCGTCGACCTCGGCCGCGTCCTCGCAGGAGACTTCGGACTGCTGCTGCTCGACGAGCCGTCCTCGGGCCTCGACACCGCCGAGACGGAGAAGTTCGGCGCGATCGTCACCAGGGTCGTCGCCGAACGCGGCTGCGGCGTGCTCCTCGTCGAGCACGACATGGGTCTGGTCATGTCGGTCTGCGACCACCTCTACGTACTCGACTTCGGCCAGATGATCTTCGAGGGCACCCCGGCCGAGGTGCGCGCGAGCCCCGCCGTGCGCGCCGCCTACCTGGGATCGGAGGCCGCGTAGTGCTCGAACTCGACGACATCGACGCCGGATACGGCGGCGCCCGCGTCCTGCGCGAGGTGAGTGTGTGGCTGCCGCCGAAGTCCGTCGTGGCGCTGCTCGGCACCAACGGCGCCGGAAAGACCACCCTGTTGCGCGTCGCGTCCGGGCTCCTCGCGCCCACCTCCGGGCGCCTCGCCATCGACGGCAAGGACCTCACGGGCAAGCGTCCGCACGCCCTGGCACGCGCAGGTGTCTGCCATGTCCCCGAAGGGCGCGGCGTGTTCCCGACCCTGACCGTCAAGGAGAACATCCTCATCCAGGCGGCGGGCGGCAACATCGACGAAGCCGTCGAACGCGCCGTCACCGCCTTCCCGATTCTCGGTCAGAAACTCGGCCAGCTCGCGGGCTCGCTCAGCGGCGGCCAGCAGCAGATGCTCGCCCTCGCCCGCGCCCATGTCACCGACGCCGACTACGTACTCCTCGACGAGGTGTCGATGGGCCTCGCCCCCGTCGTCGTCGACGAGATCTTCGAGTTCCTCGGCAGGCTGGCCGAGGACGGCCGCGCCCTGCTCCTCGTCGAGCAGTACGTCTCCCGCGCCCTCGAACTGGCCGACTACGTCTACCTGATGAACCGGGGCCGCATCGAATTCGCCGGAGAACCGGGCGAGTTGGACAGCGACCGGCTCGTCGCCCAATACCTGGGCTCCCACGCCTGACCCGCGCACACCCGCTTCGTACCTGCTCCGGAGGAGAACCATGACCCCAACCCGTACACGCGCCACCCTGGCGGCCGTGGCGGCGCTGAGCCTGGTGCTCGCCGCCTGCGGCAGCCGGGTCGACCACGACACCGTCGTACGTTCCGTGGGCAGCGGCGGGAAAGTCGCCACCGACGCCGCGGGCTCGGACACCGGAGTCGGCGCCGACGGCTCGTCCGACACCCCCGCACCGGGCGACGAAGGGAAGACCGACGGTGAGCCCGGCAGCGGCACCGGAACCAGTGTCGGTGGTGGCTCCGCCTCCGGCGGCGGAGGCGATGGCGGAAAGACGGGAGGTGGCAAGTCCGGCGGTGGACCCATCGTCATCGGCAGTGTCGGCACGACATCAGGACCCGGCGGCGTCGCCTTCGCCCAGGGCCCGCGCGCCCTCCAGGCCTGGGCGGCGAGCGTCAACGCGGCCGGCGGCATCGACGGCCGCAAGGTCCAGGTCCTCGTCATGGACGACGGCGCCGACGCATCCAAGGGCCGCAGCCAGATGCAGGAGCTGATCGAGCAGCGCAAGGTCGTCGCGATCGTCGCCTCGTTCACCACCACGCAGACCATGAACGCCTGGAAGAGCTACGTGGAGAAGAAGCAGGTCCCCGTCATCGGCGGCGACTGCTCGACCACCGCGTGGACCGCGAGCCCAATGCTGTTCAGCGAGTGCCCCGGCACCAACTCCGCGCTCGACGGCCTCGCCCAGATCGGCGCGAAGTACGGCAAGGGCAAGAAGCTCGGCGCCCTGTTCTGCACCGACTCCGACGCCTGCACTCATGTGCACGAGCGGTTCTTCGGCAGCGGGAACGCCGCCAAGCGCCACGGCCTCGACCCCGTCTACAACGCGAAGATCTCCGTCACCCAGCCAGACTTCACGGCCGAGTGCATCCAGGCGCGCAACGCGGACGTCGACCTGATGCTGGTCACCGGCGACCCCAACACCGTGAACCGGGTCGCCTCGTCGTGCAGCCGGCAGAACTTCACCCCGCAGTTCCTGCAACCGGGCGCCACCGTCGACGGCACCACCGCCTCCAAGCCGGGCCTGAAGAACGTCCTGGCGGCGACCCCGGTGTTCCCCTTCAAGGGATCGTCGGCGGCCGGCTTCGGCCAGTTCGACTCCGCCTGGAACAAGTACGGCGGCGGCAAGGCGCCGGGCCCCTCGGCCGCGCAGGGCTGGGCCTCGGCGAAGGTGTTCGAGAAGGCGGCGCGCGGCGCGGGCGACATCACGCGGGCCGGACTGATCAAGGAGCTTCGCACCTTCCGCGGCCAGCGCCTCGACGGCCTGACCGTCCCGCTGACGTACACCAGCAAGGGCTCGAACGACACCAAGTGCGCCTTCGGGATGCGCGGTTCGGGCGGCCGGTGGACGGCGATGTCCGGTGGAAAGGCGTTCTGCTGGTGAGCCGCCGCAGTCTGCTCTGGAACCAGATCCTCACCGGGGCGGTCGCCGTCGCGGCGACGGGCGGCATGGCGACGGCGACGGTCTGGCAGCTGGCGGACATGGCACCGGTGTCGGCCACGAGCGCCCCGCCGCCCGGCTCGCAGGCGGGCGGCGGCAGCCCGCCGCTGTACCCGCAGACGCCCACGGAGATACCTGGGACGCGACCGGTGCCGTTCAAGAGCGAGAAACGCGACGGCGGTCAGGCCCCGAATGCGCTCCCGGCCCTCCCGACGACGCACGGGATCCCCGGCCGTGTCCTCGCCGCCTACCGGGCCTCGGTCAAGGACCTCGCGGCCGAGTCACCCGAGTGCGGGGTACGGATGCCGCTGCTCGCGGCGATCGGCCGGGTGGAGTCCGGGCACGCACGCGGCGGCGCCCTCGACGGGACAGGACGTACGCGAACTCCCATACTCGGCCCGCGACTTGACGGCAGCCCGGGCGTGGCCGCCATCCATGACTCGGACAACGGCGCCTGGGACGGCGACCGGACCTGGGACCACGCCGTGGGCCCCGCCCAGTTCATCCCGTCCACATGGCGCCGTTGGGGCAGCGACGGCAACGGCGACGGCGTGCGCGACCCGCACCAGATCGACGACGCGTGGCTGTCGGCGGGCCGCTACCTGTGCTCGGCGGGCGGCGACCTGACCCGGGACGCCGGAATCCGCAGGGCGGTGCTCGCGTACAACCACTCCGATTCCTACCTGGAGTTGGTGCTGAGCTGGATGCGGGTCTACGGGGACGGCGCGGTGCCGACGGCGGGAGCACCGGGAAGCGGCGACAGGCCGGGCGAGCCCGGGACCTCCGAGAGGCCGGACAAGGGCAAGGGCAAGGAGAAGGGAGGCGGCAAGCAGAAGGGGGACGGAGGCAAGGGGGACGGAGGCAAGGGTGGCAAGGAGTCGGGCTCCCCCTCGTCCACGCCCAGCCCCTCGCCGTCGGAGCAGCCGTCGGACGGTGGCAAGCGCCCGTCGAAGCCCAAGCTGCCGAGCCTGCCCACCTTCCGGCTGCCGACCTCCGGCCACACACCCTCGCCACTCTTCCCCTCACACAAAGCCGGAGCCGAAGCCGAGGCCGAACCCGACCGGACGTGAGGTCAGGCGTCGGCGAGCTCCGTGTCCAGCGCCGCGAGGAGCCAGTCGTGGGCCGTGCCCGGAGTCGGCTCAGGGCGGGCGCCGTCCGGGGTGGTCAGCTCCGCCACCAGGTCCCAGTACCGGTCGAGGCGCGGATCGGCCGCGAGCTGCCGGGCGAGGCCGCGGCGGAAGGCCGGTGTGTCGCGGGACCCGGTCACACTCGCGTACGTCGTGACGAAGCAGTCGAGCGCCTCGCCCGGAGCGGGGGCGCCGCCCGCCCGCATCGGCTTGGCCGCCAAGTCGTACGACTCGGCCAGCCCCGCGTACAGGACAGCGGATTCACGCGCGCCCACCGTGCTGTGCGCGGCGGGCTGGGTGGGCGCGGCTCCCGGCGTACACGGGCGTGACACCAGCGCGCACAGCCGGGCGAAGGCGAGCACCTGGGCCGGGGACGGGGAGTCGGGAGGGGCCGGAACGGTCGCCTCCAGGAAGGCCGTTCGAGACGCGACCGGCATTCTCGGCGGCAGCCAGGCCCGCCAGAACCTGGCCAGTGGCGCCGTGCTCGGCGGCGTATCCAGAGCGCCGACGAGCCGCAGCCGGTCCGCCCGCTCCTGCGGCGGGCACTCCTGAACGAGGCGCAGCGCCGCCTCCTGCCAACGCAGCGCGCTGAGCCGGGAGCCGAGCGTGCGCAACTGCCCCGCGACAGCGTCCTCCAGCGCCCCGTCCGCCCCCGCCCGCTCGTCGACGATGCGACGCACCTCGGGGACGGGCAGGCCCAGACCGCGCAGCGAGCGGATCATCCGGAGCCGCTCCAGGGCGTCGGAGCCGTACCGGCGGTGCCCGCCCGTGCTGCGGGCGCGCTCCGGGAGCAGACCGTTGTCGGAGTAGAAGCGGACGGTCTTGACGGTCGCGCCCGCCTGCTCGGCGAGCTCACCGATGCTCCACAGTCCGTCGGATGGTGCTGTCCCGGGCACTTGAACCTCCCTCAGGGGGAGTTCCTAACGTACCTCCCACCACCGACAACCACAGATGGAGGACGTGGAGATGACGGAGTTCGTGCTGGTACCTGGCCTGTTCACGGGCCCGGACGCGTGGCGGGAGACGGCCGGGAAACTGACGGCCGAGGGCGCGAAGGTCCACGTGGTGGACCTCGGCGCGGCCACGGACCTGGAAGCGCATATCGCGAGGGTCGTCGCGGCCGTCGACACCATCACAGAGGGGCAGGACATCGTCCTCGTCGGACACGACTACGGTGCGTATCCGGCGGTGGGCGCGGCGGACCGGCGGGCCGAGCGGATCGCACGGATCGTGTACCTCGACACGGGACCGGTGCAGGACGGCGCCGTCGCCCTCGCCGCGGTCCCCGACCAGGAGCTGCGCGAGCGCCTCGCCGAGGAGGGGGCAGGCGGGGGAGAGCTGGCGGCCCCCTCCCGTTCCCGGGAGGAGTGGCGACGGTGGGGGAGCACCGCAGGTGTGTCGGACGAGGCCCTGGACCGGCTGGCCGCGCTCGCCTCGCCCCAGCCGCTCGCCACCCTGCTGCAACCACTGCGTCTGACCGGCGCGGGGAAGGGCCTGCCGACAACAGGGGTGCTCTGCGCGGACAGCGGAGCGACCATCGACACTCTCCGCATGCTGCTCAGCTTCGGCGACCCGACGATCAAGGCGCTCGTCCGCCCGGACGTCACCTTCTTCGAACTGCCCACCGGGCACTGGCCGATGCTGTCCTGCCCGGACGAGCTCGCCGACGTGCTCCTGCGGGCGGCGGCCGACGAAGGCACCCGGCTCGAAGCCGTGGACGAGGAGGAAGCGGCGCAGCCCGGATACCTCGGGCCGTTCCTCCTGGACGTACCGGAGATCCCGCGCGAACGGCGCGGTGCCATCGACCTGTACGTCCCCGAGGGCGCGTCGGCGGAGCCCCGCCCGGCGGTCGTGATCGTGCACGGCGGGCCCGTGCCGGAGGACGCGCGACCGACACCGCGTGACTGGCCGACCCTGATCGGGTACGCCCGCCTCGCGGCATCACGAGGCGCGGTCGGCGTCACCCTCGACCACCGGCTGCACGCGGTCACCGCGTATCCGACGGCGGCCGAGGACGTGGCCGCCGCGGTGGCCGAGGTGCGCGCCGATCCGCGGGTCGACGCGGACCGGATCGCGCTGTGGTTCTTCTCCGGCGGCGGCCCGCTGACGGCGCCCTGGCTGAGCGAGGCCCCTGCGTGGCTGCGCTGCCTTGCGGCGGGCTACCCGATCATGGCGCCGCTGCCCAACTGGGGCGTGAACGACCCCCGGTTCCGGCCTGCGGACGTGGTGGCGCGCGGGGGGACGCCGCCGTTCGTCCTCGTCCGGGTCGGCCGCGAGGCCCCCGCGGTGGCGGCGACGGTCGCCGAGTTCGTCCGGGCGGCAGAGGCGGGCGGCGCGCCGGTCGAGGTGATCGACGTACCGGACGCGCCGCACGCTTTCGAGGGCCTCGACCACAGCGACCGCGCGCAGGAGGCGGTGCGGGAGGCGATGGGGCGGGTGCTGGGGCGCTTGGGACTGGAGTGAGACTCGGGCGCGCCCGGGGTCAGCCGCCGTACAACTCGCCGAGCAGCGCGATGGCCGCGTGCGTACTGGGATGGGGGTCCCGCTCCTTCCATATCACCCGCACCGGTACCGGATCCGCGCCCGACACCGGGCGGAAGACGACGCCCTCGCGCCGGTACTGGGCGACGGTGGCCTGCGGGGTGACCCCGACGCAGCGGCCGGTGGCGATCGCGGCGAGCCAGTCGTCGACGTCGGCCGTGTACTCGACGTCGCCGTGCGGGTCGCCGGGCCACAGGTCGGTGGTGGTCGTCCCGGTGCGCCGGTCCACGGCGACGGTGCGTTCGCGGATGTCCGCGAGGGGGATGCGGCGGCGCCCGGCCCAGGGGTCGTCGGTGGCCATGACGGCGTAGCGGGGTTCGTGGCCGACGACCGCCGAGGCGTAGCGCCTGCGCAGGTCGGCCCGGTGGCGTACGACGGCCAGATCGCAGGCGCCCTCGGCGAGCCCGCCGGTGGGGCTGTTGTGCCGCACCAGGAGCAACTCGACGTCGGGACACCGCTGGTGCCAGCGGCGCTGGAACTCGGTGGTGTGCCGCCCGAACGCTCCCCAGGCGTGCCCGATCCGCAGCCGCGTGTGACCCGTGGTGGCCTCGCTCACGAGGTTCTCGGCCTCGGTGAGCAGTTGCCGGGCGCGGTGGACGACGCGGATGCCGGTGGTGGTGGGTGTGACGGTGCGGCTCGTGCGGTGCAGGAGGCGTACGCCGAGCACGGTCTCCAGCGCGTGCAGGGTGCGGGACACCGAGGCCTGGGAGACGCCGAGCTGGATCGCGGCGTCGGTGAAGCTGCCCGTGTCGACGATCGCGAGCAGACAGCGCAGATGCCGCAGCTCGAGCCCGGCGAGGCCACGTCCTTCATCCATACGCCCAGCGTATCCGAGCGACACCGTATGCATTTTGCGTATGCGCCGGCCGGGTCGAACCTCACACCATGTCGACCCCACCCCACCCCTCCTCCTCGCAGCCGACCCGCTCCGCCGGTGTCGCGCTGATGCTCGGCAGCGGCCTGTCGAACCAGGCCGGCGCGTCCCTGGGAGCCCTGGCCTTCCCCGTACTCGGTCCCGCGGGCGTCGTGGCGGTACGCCAATGGGTCGCCGCCGTGGTGCTGTTGACGGCGGGCCGCCCGCGCATACGGAGCTTCACCGCCTCGCAATGGCGCCTCGTCCTCGCCCTCGCCGCGGTCTTCGCCACGATGAACCTGACGCTGTACGTCGCCATCGACCGGATCGGCCTGGGCCTCGCGGTCACCCTCGAATTCCTCGGCCCGCTCACCGTCGCCCTCGCCGGAACGCGGCGCCGCCTCGACCTGCTCTGCGCCCTGGCAGCGGCGGCGGCCGTCGTCGTGCTCACCCGCCCGCGGCCGAGCACGGACTACCTCGGCATCACGCTCGCCCTGGTCGCAGCGATGTGCTGGGGCTGCTACGTCCTGCTCAACCGCGCCGTGGGCCACCGTCTCCCCGGCCTCCAGGGCTCGGCCGCGGCGGCCGGTGTCTCCGGCCTGCTCTACCTGCCGATCGGCATCACGGTCCTGTACCTGCACCCGCCGACCCTCACGGCACTCCTGTGCGCCCTGGCGGCGGGCATCCTGTCCTCGGCGGTGCCGTTCCTGTCCGACCTCCTGGCACTGCGCCGGGTCCCCGCCCGCTTCTTCGGCGTCTTCATGAGCGTCAACCCGGTCTTCGCGGCCCTCGTCGGTCTCCTCGTCCTGGGCCAACACCTCGACCACGCCGCGTGGTTGGCGATTGCCGTGATTGTGGGGGCGAACGCGGTGGTGGTGGGGACTTCCACCACTCGTACGTAGGTTGCTCAACGGCCATCAATGGGAGGAGGAGGGGCGGACGCCGGGCAACTCGTCCCACGCGGCCGTCACGGCAGCCCGCTCCCGCCACTGCCGTGCACCCGGCCCGTCCGCCTCCCACCGCTCGCAGAACCGACGGAGCTCCTCGCACCAGGCCAGATCCTCCACCGGAGTCCCGAAGTGAGCGAACTCCCAGTCGACCACAGCTGTGGCCTCGAAGGTGCCGGGGTCGAGGAGCAGGTTGTTGGGGCCGAAGTCGCCGTGTACGAGGACCTCGCCCGCTCTGCGGGTGCCCAAGTCCCTTACGGGCGGCGTGAGTGCCTGGATGCGGCGCAGGAGCTTCCCGCAGCTCGCCATGACCTCCGCGGCGTGCCCGGCGTCCAGCAGTTCCTGGCCCGGGGTACCGGCCAGGAACCCGAGTTTCAGGGTGGTCGCGGTCGCGCCGAGTACCGGAGGTGCGGGCAACTGGTCCTGGAGGTGGGGGAGAAGCGCGCGCTCGCGGCGCAGTCTCAGTGCGGCGTCGGGGCCGGCGTAGGACTTCTTCACGACCGTGCCGTCGGCGAGCGTGCGGTTGGTGTAGCCGTGTTTCAGCGGACGCATGTGCAGATCATCCGCCAGAGGTGGTGCGTCGGCCACGGGATTGTGGCGGGTCAGTTGATGTCTCGCATCTCGCGTTCCAGAAGCGCGCGGAAGCTGCGCGGGGGACGTCCGGTGATGCGCTGGACGGTGTCGGTGGTGCGGTCCTCCGCTCCCTCGGCGATCGCTCGGTCCATGGCGGCCAGCATCGCGGCGAACTCTTCCGGGATCTCCGTCGCGAGGCGGTCGCGCTGCTGCTCGTAGGAGAGTTGACGGTGGGTCACAGGGTGGCCGGTGACCTCGGTGAAGAGGGCGGCGACGTCACCGTAGGCAAGGGACTCGGGGCCGGTGAGTACGAGATCGGTGCCGGGCGCGGCGTCGTCGGTCAGGGCGCGGACGGCGACGGCCGCGATGTCCTCGGCGTCGACGAAGCCGACCCGGCCGCTCCCGGTCGCGGTCCGGATGACGCCCTCCTCGCGGATGCTCACGGCGTGGGCGTGCGTGCCGGTGAAGTTCTGCATGAACCAGGAGGGCCGTAGCACCGCCCAGTGGTCGAAGAGCTTGGGCAGCTCCTGGTGGACCGCGCCGACCGCCGGTCCGCCCTCGGGGATGGCCGAGGAGCTCAGCAGCACCGCGCGGTGGACTCCGGCGGCGCGGGCCCGATGGAGGAACGGCAGCATGACCGCCGCCGGGTCGGGCTCGCCCACCGGCGGTACGAGGTAGACACGGTCGACTCCGTCGAGGGCGGCGTCGTGGGTGGTGGGCCGGTACCAGTCGAAGGCGACCGGCTCCGTGCCGGGGACCGGGGTCGCGCGACGGCTGGCGGTCTTGGTGCGGTGGCCGGCAGTTGTGAGGTGCGCGGCGACGCGGCTGCCGGTCGTGCCGGTGGCGCCGATGACCAGTGTGGTGGCGGTGGCGGTGGTCATCGGGCGCTCCCGGCGAAGTCGGCGCCGTCCTGTTGGACGGCGAGGGGGTTCCAGTAGTCGCGGTAGGACGTGATGTGTCCGTCCTCGACCGTGACGACGGCGATGTAGGTCATGTCGAAGGGGCCGTCCGTCTCCACCAGGCGTCCGACGCCGCGCATCTCGACCACGATCGTCCGCGGGTCGGTGGTCTGGAGGATGTGCAGTTCGGGGAACTCGTGCAGGTCGATGTGGTCGGGATAGTGGCGCATGTACGACGCGACGGCCTCCCTGCCGTCCAGTCGCCGCGGCCAGCCCGGGGGAGCGAAGGGGAACTCCATCACGCCGTCCTCGGCCCACAGGCCGACCCAGTCGGCGATGTTCTTGTCCAGGAGCAGTTTCAGGCTGTGGCGGAAGAGCTCCGCCGGAGCGGTCGGTGCGGACATGGGTGTCTCCGTCTCATAAGCTCGTAGAATACGGACCGGGGGTCCGGTTTCAATGTAGCGGACCGTGGGTCCGTTTCGCAATGAGAGGAAGAAGCGCATGCCCGAGCGCAAGCCACGCAAGGATGCCGCCCGTAACCGGGAGGCCGTTCTTGCGGCCGCCGACGCGCTGTTCGCCCGGGGTACGAGTCCCGAGGACGTCACCATGGCCGACATCGCGGCGGAGGCCGGCGTCGGCAAGGGCACGCTCTTCCGGGCCTACGGCGACCGGTCCGGGCTGCTCCGCGCGCTGTACGAGGCGCGGCTCGAACCGGTCACCGAGGCCGTCGAATCCGGCCCGTCGCCCCTCGGCCCCGACACCCCGCCGCAGGAGCGGGCCCTTGCCCTGCTCGACGCCGTGCTGTGTTTCAAGCTGGACAACCGGCGCCTCGCGCTGGCCCTGGAGGGAAGCGGAAGCGGCAGCCCGTACCGGGCAGTGCACTACGAGCGGTGGCACGGCCTGCTCCAAGCCGTGCTGGAGGAGATTCCGGGGCTGAGCGGGGCCGGTGACTTCACCGCCCACGCCCTGCTGGCCGCCACGCGGGCCGACCTCGTCGAGCACCTGGCCGGACAGGAGCACGTGGAGCGTGAGCGGATTCGGACCCAACTCGCGGACTTCGTCGCCCGCGTCACGGCCGGCGCGTCGAACGGCGGCTGAGGCGCGGCCGCCGTCTCAGCGCAGCGCCTGCGCTCCTATGACGGACAGCAGTTGCAGCTTCTCGTGGCTCTCGCTGCCAGGGACGGCCGTGTAGACGAGGAGCAGGTGCGACTGGCCAGGGTCGACGAGTGTCTGGCACGTCAGTTCCAGGGCGCCGACCTCGGGGTGGACGAAGTGCTTCACCTCGTGGGGACGGATGCCGACCTCGTGGTCGTCCCACACCCGGCGGAACTCCTCACTCTGCGCGAGCAGCAGGTCGGCGTAGTGGGCCGCGCGGGAACCTGGCCCCCGGAGCGTCGCCACCCCGCGCAGGCCCGAGACGAACATGCGGGTGAGGAAGGCGTGCTCCTCGGGGGCGTAGAGCTGCCGGGTGGTGGGGTCGGTGAACCAGCGGTAGCCGATGCTGCGGGCCGGGCCCGTATAGGCGGTCTGGTCGCCGGTGAGTGCGATGCCGAGGGGGGTCTGGCGCAGTGTCTCGCCGAGCTCGGTGACGATCTCCGCGGGGGTGTCGTGGAGGCGGTCGAGGACGCGCAGCAGGCCGGGGCCGATGTGCGCGCTGTCCGCGCCGCGCGGTGGCGGGGTATGTCCGGCGAGCAGGAACAGGTGGTCGCGCTCGTCGAGGGAGAGGTGGAGGCCCTGCGCGATGGAGGCGATCATCTGCTCGGACGGATGGGGCCCGCGTTCACGCTCAAGGCGTGCGTAGTAGTCGGTCGACATGTGGCACAGCGCGGCCACTTCCTCCCGCCGCAGACCGGTCGTCCTGCGGCGTCGTCCGCGCGGGAGGCCCACGTCCTCGGGCTGCAGCGACTCCCTGCGGCGCCGGAGGAACTCCGCGAGGCCGGTCCTGTCGATCACCCGTGCCTCCGTCGCCGTGTGTGACTGTCCTGACCTCCCTTTCTACCGTCCGCACGGCGCGGTAACCACGGATTGTCGATCCCCCCTTCACCGGTTGCCGTCACCGCGGCGCCGGTCGAAGCTCTGGGCATGCCACGCAAACCCATCGACATCACCGTCCCCGACCTGTCCGGCAAGCGCGCCGTTGTCACCGGAGCGAGCGACGGCATCGGGCTCGGCCTCGCCACGAGGCTCGCCGCGGCCGGCGCCGAAGTGCTCCTGCCCGTGCGCAATCCGCGCAAGGGTGAGGCCGCGCTCGCCACGATCCGCGAGAAGGCCCCGCACGCGAACGTGTCGCTGCGCGAACTCGACCTGTCCTCGCTCGAATCCGTCGCGGCCCTCGGCGACATCTTGCGGGAGGAGGGCCTGCCGATCCATCTCCTCATCAACAACGCCGGCGTCATGACCCCGCCCGACCGGCAGACCACCACCGACGGCTACGAGCTGCAGTTCGGCACCAACCACCTCGGCCACTTCGCGCTGGTGGCCCACCTGCTGCCGCTGCTCGGCGCCGGCCGGGCACGGGTGACGTCACAGGTCAGCGTCGCGGCCAACCAGGGCGCCATCAACTGGGACGACCTGAACTGGGAACGCTCCTACGACGGCATGAAGGCCTACAGCCAGTCGAAGATCGCGTTCGGTCTCTTCGGCCTCGAACTCGACCGCCGCAGCCGGGCCCACGGCTGGGGCATCACCAGCAACCTCTCCCACCCCGGCGTCGCCCCGACGAACCTGCTCGCCGCACGCCCCGAGGTCGGCCGTGCCAAGGACACCATGGGCGTACGCCTGATCCGGACGCTGTCCGCCCGCGGCATCGTCGTCGGGACGGTGCACACGGCGCAGCTTCCCGCCCTCTACGCCGCCACCTCCCCCGGCGCCGAACGCGGCCGGTTCTACGGGCCGCGCGGAATCGGGCACATGGGCGGCCCGCCCGCGGAACAGAAGCTCTACTCGCGTCTGCGCGGCACCGAGGAGGCGCAGCGGGTCTGGCAGATCTCCGAAGAACTCACGAAGGTGACCTTTTCCTGAGGTGACCAGGGGCATGCGGACGACAGCGTACGTAAGCTGGCTCGCATGCGTACCCGCCCCACCCTGACCTGGGAACCGTCCGGCGATCTGCCGCCCGCCACGACCGACCTGGCACCTGTCGTCGAGGCCGTGCGCGCGGGTGGGGTGGTCGTGCTGAGCGGGGCCGGGCTCTCCACCGAGTCGGGCATCCCGGACTACCGCGGGGAGCACGGATCGCTGCGGCAGCACACCCCCATGACGTACCAGGAGTTCACCGGCAGCGAGCAGGCCCGGCAGCGGTACTGGGCCCGCAGTCAGCTGGGCTGGCGCGCCATGATCAGGGCCCGGCCCAACGCCGGCCACCTCGCCGTCGCCGAGCTGGCCGAATCCGGCCTGGTCACGGGCGTGATCACGCAGAACGTCGACGGCCTGCAACAGGCCGCCGGCGCCCCGGACGTCATCGAACTGCACGGCAGCCTGACCCGCGTGCTCTGCCTGCACTGCCGCGCCTTCACCACCCGCGCGGAAGTCGACCGGCGACTGCGCGAGGCCAACCCGCACTTCGAGGCCGGAGCCGAGCGGCACCGGTCCGCTCGGGTCAACCCGGACGGCGACGTGGAGCTCCCCGACGAGGCCGTGCGCGACTTCCGGGTGGTGCCGTGCGCGGCCTGCGGCGTCGGGGTACTCAAACCCGACGTCGTCTTCTTCGGCGAGAACGTTCCGCCCGACCGGGTCGCCGCCTGCCGCGAGCTCGTCGCCGGGGCCACCTCGCTGCTCGTCCTGGGCTCCTCGCTGACCGTCATGTCCGGCCTGCGCTTCGTGCGCCAGGCCGCGGACGCCAGAACCCCGGTCCTGATCGTCAACAACCAGCCGACCCGCGGCGACCGCTGGGGTGTGAGGGTGGAGCTGCCGTTGGGGGAGGCGCTCAAGGATGTGGTGGCGGGCGTGCGCGAGTCACGCTCTTCTTCAGGGTGAGTCGCGCCCCACTCCTCGCGCCAAGGACCCCGTGGCGAGGGCGGCCTTGCCGGTCGGACGGCCTGCGCCGGTCATGACGGCTCCTTCGCCAGCAGGGGGCGGACGAACCGTGCGACGACGTCGAGTGTTTCCGCCGACGCCGGCAGATCCAGGAAGACGCTCGGCCACGCGTGCGGCACCCCGGGAACGTACGAGGCGGATGTCGCCACACCGGCCCGGGCGAGCGCCGAGCCGAAGGCTACGGAGTCGTCGAGCAGCACCTCGTCCGTGCTCGCGCACAGCAGTGTGGGAGGGAACGCGTCGAGGTCGCCGAGGAGCGGGGAGGCCAGAGGATCGTCCGCCGGATGCCCCTGAAGGTACTGGTCCGCCGCCTGCCGGGCCGCGTCGAGGGAGAACAGCTGGTCCGTCGCGGCCCGCGAGCGGTAACTCCCCGCCGCGCAGCGCAGATCGAGCCACGCGGACAGCAGTACGAGCCCGCCCGGGACGCTCACGCCGGACCGCGCACACGCCACCACGAGCGCGGCCCCGAGCCCACCGCCCGCCGAGTCACCGAGCACCACGGGAGGGGCGTCGGACTCGGACAACAGCCGCTCGTACACCTGCGCAGCGTCGTGCGGCGCCGCCGGGAAGGGATGTTCCGGCGCGAGCCGGTAGTCCGCGGCCACCACCCGGGCGCCCGTCGCCACGGCGAGCCGCGCCGCGAACGCCGTGGACAGGGCGACGGACCCCAACCGGTAGCCGCCGCCGTGGAGGTACAGCGCGGTGCCGCGCGCCTGGGGCGGCGCACACACCACGCAGGGCACGTCCCCGTACCGCACGTCGCTGATGTCCACACCGGGGTGCGCGGGCCGGGGCAGGGAATCCATCGACGCACGCCGCTCGGCGAGTTCGGGTGGCGTCGCCTGCGTGGACGTCCTGACCGGCGGCAGCTGCCAGGTGTACGAGGAGGGGGCTCCGGTGGATGTCATGAGTGGGGTCCCTTCGTGATGTGCATCGGTCGTCTCCATGAAAGATTCTTCGGCAGGACGAAATCCCTGGTAAATGCGATACGTTGCAGCGATCTCCGGAGGAGGACGTGATGGCGCGACCGGCACCCGCCGCCGCGAAGGCGCTGAAGATCATCGACCTGCTGGTGTCGCACCGCGGCGAACAGTTCACGATCTCCGACATCGCCCGGCGCACCGGGAGCAGTCTCGGCTCCGCCCACGCGGTGCTCGCCGTCCTGGAGGAGAGCGGCTATCTGACCCGGCACCCGGGCCGCCGGACCTACGGACTGGGACCCGCCCTGGTGAGCGCGGGCATGGCGGCCCTTGAGCAGCATCCGGCGATCCGGGCCGCCGCCGAGCGGATCGGACCGCTCGCAGCCGAGCTCGACGCCGATGTGGTGGTGAGCGCGGGGACCCCCACCGAGATCGTGTCCGTCGCCGTGGGCGGGACGGGGTCGCGGTACGGGCCCGGATTCCGGGAGGGCGAGCGCGTGCCGCTCATGCCGCCGCTCGGCCTCGTGTTCATGGCGTGGGCGCCTCGTCCGGAGGTGGAGTCGTGGCTCGCGCGCGCCCCGGAGGCGGTGGACCGCGAGCGGGTCGAACTGGCGCTGACAGTGGTGCGCGAGCGCGGCTATGCGCTCGGTCTGGCGCCGTCGGCCCACCGGGCACTGAAGGGCATGAAGGCCGAGGACCGGCCGGCGGACCGGGACGCGTGGACCGGGACGGCGTCCTTCGACGACGACTACGACCTGCCGTCCGTCGATCCCGAGGGGGAGTACGACCTCGGGATGGCGTCGGCGCCGGTCTTCGACGCCGACGGGCGGGTGCTCGTCGCCATCACGGCATCCGGGTTCTCGCCCGGCCTCAGTGGCAGGGAGACCGTCCGCGTCGCCGAGTGCGTGCGGGCGTGCGCCACCGTGGTGACCAAGCAGACGCGCGGCCGGTTCCCTCTGTAGCGCCCGTCCGCTCTGGTCAGGCACCGCCGAAGAGGGCCTCGTAGTCCACTCGGTGGCCCCGCCGCTCCAGCTCGGGGATGACGCGGGTGCCGAGAAGTTCGAGGCTGCGCATGACCTTCTCGTGCGGCAGCGTGCCGAACTGCGTGTAGCACAACAGCTGGTCGACACCGGCCTGTTCGTACCTCAGGATCTTCTCCAGGCACTCCTCGGGCGTCCCCACGATGATCATGTCCTGCTCCGTGTACTTCGCGAGGTCGATCTCGCCCCGCATGGTGGGCCGCAGCAGCGGGAACGCCTTCTCCTTCTCCTCCTCGGGCAGATGCGCCAGCTCCCATTCGAGGGTGAACTCGGCGAGGTTCTGGTACCACCACTTCACCGACTCCCACAGCCCGTAGCGTGCGGCCTCCTCAGGGTCGTCCGTGCAGTGCACCAGCGTGTAGGCGCCGACCCGGTCGTTGACGGCCCGGGGCAGCGGCGCCACGCACTCGGCCTGGCCCGCGCGGTACACGGCGATCTGCTCGGCCATCTTCTCCACGGGCTGCATCAGCGCGAACGACAGCAGTCCGAGACCCAACTTCCCCGCGTTGTGGGCGGATTGGGAGCTGGCGGCGGCCAGCCACGCCGGCGGGTGCGGGTCCTGGAAGGGGCGCGGGGTGATGAAACGCTCGGGGAAGTCGATCGTCTCGGACTTCCACTTCAGCTTCTCGTGCGTCCACGCGGCGATGACGAACTCGAAGGCCTCCCGCCACATGTCCCGGGAGCGGTCGTCGGCCGGGACGCCGAACGCGAGTTGCTCGTTGGGTGTCGAGCGGCCCGATCCCCATTCCACCCGGCCGCCGCTGAGTACGTCGACGGTGGCGACTTTCTCGGCGACGCGCACCGGATGCTGGAACCCGGAGGGGAGCAGGACCACGCCGAAGCCGAGCCGGATGTTCTCGGTGGCCTGGGACAGCGCCCCGAGGATGGTCTCGTTGGACGGGGACGCGGACCGGCCCTTACGGAAGTGGTGCTCCACTACCCACGCGGTCTGGAAACCGAGCCGGTCGGCGAACTTGATCTCCTCGATCGCCTCGGCGTACGTCTGCTGCTCGGCCCGCTTCTGCCCGAGCGGGAACGGCTCGGCGGAGGGGCCGATCTTCGGCTGGAACTCGTAGAGCAGATCGAGCTTCATCGCATCTCTCCTTCGCGAATTCGCCACCGGTCTCGACCGGGAGAGGCCACGTGCTTTTCGCTATTGCGAAACAGCCTTCGCTGACGAGGTGAGTGTGTGACCCTCACCGTCAACTGTCAAGAAGAGACGGCCGCATGGGGCCGAGGCGGCGGCGCCGCACGTGTGATCAGCCGAGTGCCGCGCGCAACCGGCCGAGCCACTCACGGCCCATGCGCCGCCCGCCGGGGTACTGATCGTCCCGGTCCCAGCGCCATGTCGTGACGATGGCGAGCACCAGGATCCGACACGCGCGCAGCACCTCCCGGTCGACTCCCGGGTAGTGTGCCGCGACCTCCTCGGGCGCATGAGCGAGGTCGAGTTCGACCGGCCCCCGGCAACATGTCTCCAGGTCGATGAAGAGGATCCCGTCCCGCGTGCCGAGTACGTTGCCGGGATGCGGCTCCCCGTGCAGCAACTGGTCGCCGCCGCCGCGCTCGCCGATCGTCCGCACCGTGCTTCGCAACGCATCGGTGAGCAGCTTGCGGTCCGCGTCGCTGAGATCCGGCGTGCGTTCACGGTCCGCCAACAGCCGCTGCGCGTGGGCGACACGATCCGTGAAGTGCGGTGCCTGCGCGTCGGCCTCGCGCATGCCGGCATGCAGTCGCGCGAGCGCGTCGGCGTAGTCGACCGGCGGGAGATCAGGCGGCGCGACGGACTCGTAGTAGGTCCACAGCGTGACGACGAACCCGTCCCGTTCGTACGTACGCGGCTCCACCCGCGGTTCGAGCGCGGCCACCGGACACCCGGCCCCGGCAAGCCGCTGCGCCAGCTCGACCTCGAACTCGGCGACCTGATCGTCGACCGGTGCCACCCGGGCCAGCACGTCACACGGCAGCAGCCGCAAGCTGAGCTTGTTCGAGTCGTGCAGAACGACCGCGTCGGCGATGTCCAGCCCAAGTGACGAGGCAACCGACCTGGCCGCGTTCACCGCACGCGAGGCTTCGGATCTCTGCATCCTCAGACGGTATAGCCGCCATCCACCGCCAGGTGCTGCCCCGTGATGAACCCGGCCCGGTCCGAGGCCAGGAACGCGGTCGCCTCCGCGATGTCCTGGGCGTCGCCGAAGCGGCGCAGGGGGATGTTGCGGCGGGTCACCTGGAGCGCGGCGTCGTCGAGTTCGCCGTCCTCGATGAGGCGGGCGGCGATGCCGTCCGTGAGCATGCCGGGGCCCACGCAGTTGAAGCGCACCCCGTAGCGGCCCTCCTCGGCCGCGAGCGCCCGGACCACCGCCTCCACGGCGCCCTTCGTGCCCGAGGACAGTCCGTCGCGGACGGGGTAGCGCCGGGTCGCCGCCGTGGTGATCGCCACGACGCTGCCGGCGGACGCGCGGAGGGCGTCGAGTGCCGGGTGGACCAGGTTGTAGAAGGCCAGAGTGTCGGCGTGCAGTTGGTGCCGGTACTGGGACGGCGGGACACGGCTCAGGTGCACCATCGGGACGTGCGGGCCCGCGGCGTGCACGAGCGTGTGCAGCGCGTCGAACCGGTCCACGGTCGAGCGGACGGACGAGGCCGCGTCGTCCTCGTCCGTCAGGTCCGCCCGCACGTACTCCACCTGCGCGCCCTCCGCCCGGAGTTCGGCCGTGAGGGCCTCGGCGGACTTCTCGTTCGAGTGGTACGTGAACACCACCCTGCTGCCGCGCCGGGCCAGCGTGCGGACGATCGCCGCGCCGATGCCGCCGGTGCCGCCCGCGACGAGCGCGGCGCCCTCGCGGGTGCCGAAGTCCTGGTTGCCGTCGTCCGTCAACTCGTCAACTCCCTCACAGGTTCAACGACTTCGCGGTGATCGCCTTCATGACCTCGCTGGTACCCGCGCAGATCCGCATGATGCGCGCGTCCGCGCCCGCGATCCTCGTACATCCTCGTACTGTGCGAACCGGGGGGAGCGCACCTGGGACCCGAGCGGTGGAACCGGCCCCACAATCGCGTCATGAAGGACACCATGGGGAGCAGACCCCGCCCGTCAGCGGGTGGGCGACCGCACGCACCCCACGGAGGACTCGACATGCTGCTCGCCGCCGACAAGGGCGACATCACCACGATCATCGGGGGCATCGCCCCTGACTGGGGCCCGTTCGGGACCCTGGGCGCCGAGGCGAAGACGATGATCCAGGTCGTCATGGCCGTCGCGATCCTGCTCTGCCTCGGCGTCGCGATCTGGGGCGCCGCCAAGCAGCGGATCGGTGCGACCGCGCTGCGCGACACCTTCAGCGCCGAACAGGGCAAAGGCCTGATCATCGCCGGGCTCACCGGGGTGTTCATCATCGGCTCGCTCGGCACCGTCTTTACCATCGTGTACGGCATGGCCGTCTGAACGCCGACGAGGGGGCCCTCGACGAAGGAGCGGATGTGGAGTCGCCGACGAGCAGCGTGGCCGAACAGGTCGTCCGTGCGCCCAGGGGCGGCCGCCCGCGCGCCACGACCCGGCCCGACCTCGAACGGATCGGCTTCGAACTCTTCGCCCGACAGGGCTACGAAGCGACGACGGTGGACGACATCGCGGGCGCGGCCGGCATCGCGCGGCGGACCTTCTTCCGCTACTTCGCGTCGAAGAACGACCTCGTGTGGGGCGACTTCGAGCAGCAACTGGCCGGGTTCCGTGAGCTGCTGAACGCCACTGGTGCCAGCGTGCCGGTCATGACGGCGCTGCGCGCTGCCGTCGTCGACTTCAACCGGTTCGACGCCACCGTCGTGCCCTGGCACCGGCAGCGCATGCAGCTGATCCTGACCGTGCCCACCCTCCAGGCCGACGCCACCCTGCGGTACAGCTCATGGCGCGCCATCGTCACGGACTTCGTCGCCCGCCGCCTCGGCCTCACCGCGTCCGACGCACTTCCCCGCCTCTTCGGTCACACGGCCCTGGCGGCGGCGGTCACGGCGTACGAGCACTGGCTCGCGGTGCCGGAGGCGGAGTTGAGCGAGCTGCTCGACACGGCGATCCGGCGGCTCGAGGACGGGCTCGGGGCGGCATCGTCCGCGTAGTCGGCGCGCTCAAGTCAGCTCGTGGCGCATCGCGTCGGCGATCAGCTCCCCGATCAGCACAGCCGTCGCGGCCGGGCCACGGTGTGGTGTGTCCGGCAGCATGGACGTGTCCGCCACCCGCAGCCCGCGTATCCCGTGCACCTGCCCGTACTGGTCGACGGCGGCATCCTCCGGGTCGTCGGCGGGGCCCATCGGGACGGTTCCGCAGGTGTGTTGGGCCGTACCGAGATGGTCGTCGACCCATGCGTCGAGCGCGCGGTCGTCGCGGAGAACCTCGTGCCCGGGAGCGAGCAGACCGCCGCCGGAGACCTCGGTGAACGGCGCGGTGTCCAAGAGGTCGGCCGTGACGCGGACGGCCGCGCGGAGGCGCCGAAGGACCTCGCCGTCGCGCAGATAGTCGTAGTCGACGGCGGGGGAGACCGCGGGATCGGCGGAGAGCAGCCGTAGTCGACCGGTGGGGCGCGGTGTCTGGACGGAGGCGAGGAACGAGAGCGGAGCGCCCGGCGCGCGTACGGTCCCGCCGACGAGCCCCGCCATCGGCACCAGTGACTGGAGGACCTCGATGTCGCCGGGGCGACCCGGTTGGGAACCAGGGGAGTTGAGGTTCAGGCAGCCGCCGAGCCAGCTGCTGGTGGGCGGGTCGAAGTCGTCGTGGGGCTGCCAGTCCAGGACCAGTTGCGGATGGTCGGACAGGCGGGCGCCGACAGCGGGCGCGTCGCGGACGACGGGAACCCCGGCCCGTTCGAGATCCGCTCGCGGCCCGATACCGGAGAGCAGGAGCAGATGGGGCGTGACGAGCGCACCGGCACTCAGCACCACGCACCCGGCGTCGAGCGTCTCCCGTCGGCCTTCGCGCTCGACCACGACCCCCGTGGCGCGTCCGCGCTCGACCACCACCCGCCGAACGGAACAGTCACCCCGCACGGTGAGGTTCGGCCGTTCGAGAACCGGCGCCGACAGATAGGCGAGTCCCGTGTTGCGCCGCACACCGGCGACAGAGTTCGACGGCACGGGGCCGAACCCGGGCGGGCCCTGGTCGTTCTTGTCCGGCTCGGCGGTGAAACCCAGCTCCCGGGCGGCGTCGCGGAAGGCCACGGCGGCGGGGTGGGCGAGCGGTTCGCGCGCGACGGGCATCGGCCCACCGCCCCCGTGGACCTCACCCGGGCCGAAGTCGAGATCGTCCTCCATGGCGCGCAGCGACGGCAGCACCCGTTCGTACGCCCACGCGGGATTCCCGGCCCCGGCCCACCGGTCGAAGTCCGCACGCCGGGCCCGGACGAAGTACCCCCCGTTGACCGTGGTGGAGCCGCCCAGCACCCGCCCGCGCGGCACCGACCACGGCCGCCGCGGAGTGAGCCGTACGGCATGGGAGGACGTGGCGGGATGGCCAGGCTGCGCGCCCGGTACGAGCCGCGCGTCCAGCAGTGCCGGATCGAACGCCGCCGACACCGGACCGGCTTCCACGAGCAGCACGCGCCGGTCGGCGTCCTCGCTCAGCCGCGCCGCCAGCACGGCACCCGCGCCACCGGCACCGACGACCACCACATCGTGGCGGGCACGCGGGATCGCAGGCATCGGAACCATTGGAGCCATGGGACGGGATCCAATCCCGCCGCGACGGCAGCGCGCAAGGCCCCGTCGGCGCACGGACCCTTCCTTTTGGCATCGCATGCCAATACTCTCGAACCCGTTCGCGCACACCCTCAACCACCCACCGGTATCAGGGAGTTCCGCATGAACACACAACTCGAAGCCACCCGTGCCCCAGAGGCGCCCGACTCCTCCGCCGCTTCGACCGAAGAACCCCTCATCGAGCCCCTCATCGAGGCCGACGACCTGGTCGAAGAGGTCTCGATCGACGGCATGTGCGGCGTGTACTGACCGTGGCCGCCCCCGTCTCCGCTTCCGCGCTCGATGCCTCCGCGCTCGACCTGGACCGCGCCTGGGACGTGCACCCCCAGGTGTCGGTCAGGCCCGAACCCTTCGGCGCGCTGCTGTACCACTTCGGCACGCGCAAACTGTCCTTCCTCAAGGACCGGGGACTGCTCGCCGTCGTCCTGGCGCTCCCGGACTCGCCCACCGCACGCGCCGCCTGCGCGAGCGCGGGCGTCGCCGACGCGGACACGGCGAGGTACGCGCGCGCCCTCGCCGTCCTGGCCCGCTCGTCGATGCTGGTCGAAAGGAGCCCGACACCGTGACCCCAACTCCCGTGGCAGCCAAGCCCGGTGCACGCCTGGTCGACCTCTTCGAGTACGGCCTCGACGCGCCGATCTGCCTCACCTGGGAACTCACCTACGCCTGCAATCTGTCCTGCGCCCACTGCCTGTCCAGCTCGGGCCGCCGAGACCCGCGCGAACTGTCCACCGCCGAGGCCAAGGCCGTCATCGACGAGCTGGAGGCCATGCAGGTCTTCTACGTCAACATCGGCGGTGGCGAGCCGACCGTGCGCCCGGACTTCTTCGAGCTGCTCGACTACGCCACCGCCCACCACGTCGGCGTCAAGTTCTCCACCAACGGTGTGCGCATCACCCCGGACGTCGCCCGGCGCCTCGCCGCCAACGACTACGTCGACGTACAGATCTCCCTCGACGGCGCCACCGCCGACGTCAACGACGCCGTGCGCGGCCCCGGTTCGTACGACACCGCACTGCGCGCCATGGGACACCTCGCCGACGCCGGCATGAAGAACTTCAAGCTGTCCGTCGTCTGCACCCGGCACAACATCCCGCAGATGGACGACTTCAAGGCCCTCGCCGACGAGTACGGCGCCCAACTCCGCCTCACTCGGCTGCGCCCCTCCGGCCGAGGCGCCGACGTATGGGACGAGCTGCACCCGCTCCCTGCCCAGCAACGGCAGCTCTACGACTGGCTGGTGGCGCACGCCGACCAGGTCCTCACCGGTGACTCGTTCTTCCACCTGTCCGCCTACGGTGAGGCGCTGCCGGGGCTGAACCTGTGTGGTGCGGGCCGTGTCGTGTGCCTCATCGATCCGGTCGGTGACGTGTACGCCTGCCCGTTCGCCATCCACGACGAGTTCCTCGCGGGCAGTGTCCGCGACACGGGTGGCTTCGCCGGTGTGTGGCGGGAGTCGGAGCTCTTCCTGCGGCTGCGTGAGCCGCAACAGGGCGGGGCCTGCGCGTCCTGCACGTTCTACGACACCTGCAAGGGCGGCTGCATGGCCGCGAAGTTCTTCACCGGCCTGCCGCTCGACGGCCCCGACCCGGAGTGCGTCCAGGGCTACGGGGAGCGACTCCTCGCGGATCGCGAGCGGGACGGCGGCACGATCCCGAAGCCGTCCGGAGACCACTCCCACCGCAAGAGCCGCACCGGCCCCGTCGTCGTGCCGCTCACACGGCGGCCACCCGTGTCGGAGTGCGACGAGAGCCCGGTAGCAGGAATCAGCCCGGCCACCTGACGCATTCAGCACGGCCACCTGACGAGGAGACAGCCGCCCCATGGCAAGAAACCCATGGTTCGAAACGGTCGCCGAGGCCCAGCGACGCGCCAAGAAGTACCTCCCCAGCAGCGTCTACGGCGCCCTGGTCGCCGGCTCGGAACGCGGCCGCACCATCGACGACAACATCCGGGCCTTCGCCGAACTCGGCTTCGCCCCACGGGTGGTGGGCCACCACGCCGAACGGAACCTGACGACCACCGTCCTCGGCGTGGAGTCCGCGTTCCCGGTGCTGATCTCGCCGACCGGCGTGCAGGCCGTCCACCCGGACGGCGAGGTGGCCGTGGCCCGCGCCGCCGCCAACCGGGGCGTCATCATGGGACTCAGCTCGTTCGCGAGCCGGTCCGTGGAAGAGGTCGCCGAGGCCAACCCGAACACCTTCTACCAGATGTACTGGATGGGCAGCCGCGACTCCATGGTCCAGCGCATGGAGCGCGCGAAGGCGGCCGGGGCCAAGGCGCTCATCGCCACTCTGGACTGGTCGTTCTCCAACGGCCGCGACTGGGGCAGCCCACCGATCCCCGAACGCGTCGACCTGCGCACGGCCATGAAGTTCGCGCCGGATGTACTGCCGCACCCGCGCTGGCTCCTCGCCTTCGCGAAGTCCCGTCGCGTCCCCGACCTGACCACCCCCAACCTCCGAGCTCCTGGCGGGCAGGCCCCGACCTTCTTCGGCGCCTACGGCGAGTGGATGCAGACCGCCCCGCCCACCTGGGACGACGTGCAGTGGCTGCGCAAGGAGTGGGGAGGCCCGTTCCTGCTCAAGGGCGTCAGCAGGGTCGACGACGCCAAGCGGGCCGTCGACGCCGGTGTCACCGGCATCTCCGTCTCCAACCACGGCGGCAACAACCTCGACACCACCCCCGCCACCATCCGCCTCCTGCCGTCCATCGCCGAAGCGGTCGGCGCCGACATCGAGGTCCTCCTCGACGGTGGTGTGCGGCGCGGCGGCGACGTCGCCAAGGCCCTCGCGCTCGGGGCCCGAGCCGTCCTCGTCGGCCGCGCCTACCTGTGGGGCCTGGCCGCGAACGGGCAGGCGGGCGTGGAGAACGTCCTGGACATCCTGCGCGGCGGCCTCGACTCGGCGGTCCTCGGCCTCGGGCACGCCTCCGTCAACGAGCTGAACCCGGACGACCTGGCCGTCCCGGACGGCTTCACCCGCACCCTCGGAATCCCGCGTGCGTGAACCGGTGGAACCGGCACGGAGCCGCACGACCCTCCCGTACGGGTACGTCGTCGAGCTCGACCGGCACACCCGCGTCCTCGACAGCGGGCGCGCGCTGCTGGGTGGGTATCCGACACGTCTGCTGCGGCTCACACCACGCGCCCGTGACCTCCTGGCCGGGCGCACCCTGCGCGTACGTGACCGGGCGGGCGCGGTCCTCGCCGACCGGCTGCTCGCCACCGGCCTCGCCCACCCGGTGGTCACCGAGCTGCCGCCCGCCGACCCGAAAGGCACGGTCACGTACGTCATCCCCGTCCGCGACCGCCCCGAGCAGCTGGAGCGCGCGCTCGCGAGCATCCGTGCCACCACGGCAGACGCCCCGGTGATCGTCGTCGACGACGCCTCCCACGAACCGGCCCCCGTAGCCGCCGTGGCCGCACGCCACCACGCGCGCGTACTGCCGCTCCCGGCCAACCTCGGCCCGGCCGGCGCGCGCAACGCCGGGCTGCGCGAAGTCACCACGCCGTACGTGGTGTTCGTCGACTCGGACATCGCCCTCGCGCCCGACACGGTGGACGTCCTGCTGCGCCACTTCGCCGACCCGGCCGTCGTGATGGCCGTGCCGCGGATCAGCGCACTGCCCGGACCCGGCGCCGAGCGCTGGCTGGGCCGCTACGAGAGCGCCCGATCCTCCCTCGACCTGGGCCGCCACCCGGCCGCCGTGCGCACCGGCACCCCCGTCTCCTGGGTCCCCAGCGCCTGCATGCTCGTCCGCACCGACGCGCTCACCCAGGCGGACGGCTTCGACGCCGGGATGCGGGTGGGGGAGGACGTCGACCTGTGCTGGCGGCTGACCGCGGACGGCGGACGCATCCGCTACGAACCCGCCGTGCGGGCCGCCCACGAACACCGCGTCGAACTCGCCGACTGGTTCCGCCGCAAGGCCGTCTACGGCACCGGCGCGCACCCCCTGGCCCGCCGCCACCCGGACAACATCGCCCCCGCGGTCCTCGCGCCGTGGAGCGCGGCCATGCTCCTCGCGCTGCTCGCTCAGCGCCGCTGGTCGCTGCCCGTGGCGGGCGGACTCGCCGCCGTCGCCACCGTCCGCAACGCCCGGAAACTGCAGGGCATCGACCACCCCCTGCGGCACGCGGCCCGCCTCACCGCCCTCGGCTCGCTCGCGTCGCTCACCCAGGGCACCGCGCTGCTCACCCGCCACTGGTGGCCGCTGACAGCCGTGGGCTGCCTGGCCTCGCGCCGACTGCGCCGGGCCACGGCCGTCGCTGCGGTCACGGACGTCGCCCTGGAAACCCTCGGACGCGGCCCGAAGACCACCCGCCTCGACCCCGTCCGCTACGCGGCCGCGCGCCGCCTCGACGACCTCGCGTACGGCTCCGGGGTGTGGCTCTCCGCGCTCAAGGGCCGCTCTACAGCTGCGTTGCGCCCTCGGATCGTGCGGGCCGCCGCCCGTCACCGTTCCCCGCTTCCTCAAGAGCGCGCATGTCCCCGTGAAGACGCGCGACCCCGGCGCACACCAGCGGCATGACCAGCGGCGGCAGCAGAAGCAGGGCCACCGCCGTGGGGAAGAGGATCATGAATACGCCGGTCATCCACACGTTGTCGCCGTTGATCCACAACATGCCGAGCCCGGCGTAGTGGTTCAGGGGGCCGGCCGCGAACACGACCACTACGTAGGCGAGCACGGCCGCCGCGCAGGACAGCAGACCCAGGCCGAACGCCCGCAGGCGGGCGCGCCGGGTCAGCACCCAGGAGCGCCACACCGACACGAACGGGTTCCGGCGTTCCAGCACCGTCTCGGCGGTGGCCCCGGACAGCCGGAACCAGACCAGCGGGCCGAGACACCAGATGACGATCGGCAGCACCCAACCCACCAGCGTGTACTGCCAGGACGCGGTCTCGCCCAGGGGAGTGGGCTCGACGCCGGGAACGTCGTGCATGTCGACCAGGGTGAACAGGTACAGGCCCGCGAACACCACCATCGCCACGAACAGGCCGGTCAGGAAGTTGGTCACGACGGCGGCGAACAGGCGTGGACGGGTGCGCCGCCACAACTCGCCGACGGACAGCGACCCGCCGTCGCGCCGCGCGTGAGAACTGCCGACCGCGTACGCGCTGTGGAGCACGGAGACGACGACCAGCGCCAGCAGGAGGAACACCGGCGCCGCCACGACGCCGGCGGCCCGCACCGATTCCAGGCCGCCGTCGGCGTACGCCACGTAGGAGTCCTCGTTGGCTATGTTGCGGTCCGCGTACTCCCGGACGTTTTCGAAGTCGTCCCATGCCGCCGCGAACGCGCCGGCGAGGATCGCGAACCCGAGCACGGCGGTGGCCAGCGACACCCAGAGGGTGAAGCGGTACACCGTGCCTCGGTAGGGCCTGACGTTGTTTTCCATGGTCGGGCCCTACCTCCGTGCGGTACCGCGGTCGTGTGCTTGTGGCGATCAAGACGCACCATGTGACGGGTGAGGTTCCCGTGGGAGCGCATCGGGTTCAACGCGCTCCGTCCTCATGCACCACGTGGTGCCCACGACGCCGAGCGCATGAGCCGCGGCCGTCAGCCCGCGTACGTCGTACCGAACGCCTCCAGGAACTCCAGGGTCGCCGCCGCCGACTCGTGCGGGCACGACACGGCCAACCACGTCACCCCGGCCTTCTCCAGTGCCGCGAACGCCTCCCGGTGCCGGTCCGCGTCGAGGGCCGGCGCCGTGAGGCCTTCGTCGCGGTAGGAGTGCAGTACGTCGACGCTGTCACCGCGTCCGGCGGCGGCCGTGGCGTCGCGCACCTCGCCGATGGCGCCCGCCAGTTCGGACAGCGGACCGAGCGTCGGCGTCCGCGCGGTCGCGCTCAGCTCGGCGCCCCCGGACATCGGCATCCAGCCCTGCGCCCGCTGGGCGGCCCGGCGCCGGCTCAGCCGCGAGTTGCCGCCGATCCACACCGGTATCGGCTGCTGCGCAGGCCGCGGCAGGGCCTGCGCCTCGCGGACGTTGAAATGCCGGCCCTCGTAACTGAACGGCTCGCCGCTCCAGTGCAGCGGCAGCACGTCGAGCACTTCGTCGAACAGGGCGTTGCGCTCCTCGAAGTCGACGCCCAGCGCGTGGAATTCGCCCTTCAGATACCCGGCGCCGAGCCCGAGGATCAGCCGCCCGCCGGAGAGCCGGTCGAGCGTCGCCGCCTGCTTGGCCAGCAGCAGCGGATTGCGGTACGGCGCGACCGCCAGGTACGTGAGCAGCCGCAGCCGACTGGTCACGGCCGCCGCGTGGGAGAGCGCCACGAAGGGGTCGAGCGTCTGGTGTCCGCCGGCACCCAGCCAGCGCGCGCCGGGTGCCGGGTGCTCGCTGAAGGAGAGCCCGGAGAACCCGAACTCCTCTGCGGCTCGGGCCACTTCGGTCAGCGGCCCCGCGTCCAGCAGGTCGCCGTCCGGTCCGTGCGCCTCCGGGTAGTGAAACAGGAATCGCATCGTCACGCATCCTCCGGTTCTGTGCGGAACTGCTCGCCGTACGGCGCCTGTTGTGGGCCTGTCCAGGATCGCACCCACGCGGGCCGCCTGACGCACAATCAGTTCAGAGAATGCCGCGGTCGCCGCGGTTGTCCAAGACGCGTGGGCACCACCGGGTATGCGCGCCCGTGATGAGTCAGGAGCGCGGCCAGGGCTGACCGCTCAGCCGCTCGACGCTGGTGTTGAAGCGCTGCAGATAGCGGGCGAAGGCCTCGACGTCGTCCGCCGACCAGTCCTCGAAGACCTTGTCCAGTTCCTGGACGTGGGTCTCGCGCTCCTCGTCGAGACGCCGCTCGCCCTCCTCGGTGAGCCGGAACTTGCGGGCCATGCCACCGTCCGGGTCGGGGATCCGCTCCAGGAGCCCGGCCCGCATCGCGCTCGCCGTCTGCCGGTTGAGGGTGGAGGCGTCGAGCAGAAAGGCCTCGCTGAGCTGGCCGATCGACATCGGCCCCTGGGCCTGGATCCGGCTGAGCATGATGTAGGCGCTGCGCTCCAGGCGGTCGGCCTGGCGGCGGCGCTTCTCGCTGCCGAGCTGATGTCGGCCCAGCACCATGTGCTCGAACTCGACCAGGTGCGATGGCTTGTTCATGTACGTGCGTCCTCCTGGGCCGACCGTATCGCAGGCTGTATCGCCGGCTGTTATGTGCATCACGCACGCAATATGCACGATACATATCGTGTGTATGATGCATAGCGTTGCACACACTGAAAAGATTGAGGAGCCCTTCATGGATGCGCCCCAGTCGAGCGGTAGGTCGGGCGCCATCGTCGCCACCCTCGCGCTCGCAGGCACCGTCGCCGCGATCATGCAGACGCTGGTGACTCCGCTCATCGCCGAACTGCCGCAGATCCTGGACACGTCGTCCTCGAACGCGGCGTGGGTGGTCACCGTCACCCTGCTCGTCTCCGGTGTGTGCGTACCGGTGTCCGGTCGCCTCGGTGACCTCGTGGGCAAGCGACGCATGATGCTGATCTGCGTCGTCCCCCTGATCATCGGCTCGGTCGTCTGCGCGCTCTCCTCGTCCGTCGTCCCGATGATCATCGGGCGCGGGCTCCAGGGCATGGGCATGGGCATGGTGCCGCTCGGCATCGCGCTGCTGCGCGACGTGGTGCCGAAGGAGAAGCTCAGCGGTTCCATCGCTCTCGTCAGTGCGTCCATGGGCATCGGCGGTGCGATCGGCCTGCCGATCGCCGCTGCCGTCGCGCAGTACGCGAACTGGCGCGTCCTGTTCTGGGGCTCGGCCGTCCTCGCCGTCGCCATCGGCGCGATGATCTACGCGATCGTGCCGGACGTCCCGGCCGCCGCCAAGGGGCAGCGCTTCGACGCTCCCGGCGCCGTCGGCCTCGCCATCGGTCTCGTCTCGCTGCTCCTCGCCGTCTCCAAGGGTGCCGACTGGGGCTGGGGCTCGGGCACCACGCTCGCCCTGTTCGCCGTCGCCGTCGTCTCCCTGCTCGTGTGGGGCCGCTACGAGCTGCGCACCCGCGAGCCGCTGGTCGACCTGCGCACCACCGCCCGGCCCCGGGTGCTGTTCACCAACGCCGCCTCGATCCTCATCGGCGTCGGCATGTACGCCTACATGCTGATCGCGCCGCAGCTGCTCCAGTTCCCGGAGGGCACCGGCTTCGGCCTCGGCCAGTCGATGCTCGCGGCCGGTCTGTGGATCGCGCCCGGCGGCGTCATGATGATGCTGATCTCGCCGCTCGGCGGAAAGCTGATCAACGCCCGCGGACCGAAGTTCGCGCTGATCCTCGGTGCCCTCGTGATCGCCCTCGGCTACGGCGCCGCGCTGCCGCTCATGGGGACGGCCTGGGGCATCATGCTCGCCGGTATCATCATCAACAGCGGTGTCGCCCTCGCCTACGGCTCAATGCCCGCCCTGATCATGAGCTCCGTGCCGCTTTCCGAAACGGCTGCGGCCAACGGCTTCAACACCCTGATGCGCTCGCTCGGCACCACGATCGGCTCCGCCGTGATCGGAGTCGTCCTCGCCCAGATGACCGTGTCCATGGGAGGCGTCCCGATCCCGTCCGAGGGCGGCTTCCGCACCGGCCTGATGATCGGCTGCGGCGTGGCCGTGCTCTCCGCCGCCGTCGCCACGTTCATCCCGGCGCTGCGCAAGGGTGAGGACGAGCCGGCGGGCGAGCAGCAGCCCTTGACCGATGAGGCCCCGGCCCGCGCCTGACCGCCGGACGGGGCTCCGGGGGAGTGGGTGCGGGCGCAGCGCCGCAGCGACGAGCTGTGGGCGTGGAGATGGGGCCGCCCTGCGCGCCGCAGGTCTGAACGACGCCGAGGACGGCAGGTTCCGGCGTTCGGCCCTCGCCACGCTGCTCGCCCTCGACGAGGCGGGCAGCGTGCCCGGCGGTCACCTTTACCGCGGGTCCTGGGCGACCCACTCGCGTCCGGCGGCGCCTCGCGCACGGTGGCGCCGGGCGCCCACGCGGACCTGTGCCTGCTCCACGTACCCCTGCGGGAGGCGCTCGATGACCTGCCGGCGGACTGTGTACGGACGGCGTTCGTGGGCGGCCGGGTCATATCCGTGTGAGCTGCCCCGCGGACCGTTCCGGGCATCTGCCCCGCGCATACGTGATGGGGTGATTGTGGTGCGGGGCTCCGGGCAGGAGTGGTACAAGGTCACTCGGGTTCCCGGACCAGGTACGGCACTTGGAGGTGCACCGTGATGCTCCCGGCTCGCCGACGCGCAGCGCAGGCTGCCCGCGAGAGAGTGGCCCGGACCGCCGAACTCGAGGCACAGGTCGAGCAGTTGAAGGAGGCAGTGACCTCGCACGCCGAGGTCGACCAGGCCATGGGGGTCGTGATCGCGGTGGGCGCCCTCTCGCCCGCGGAGGCGTGGGACGTGCTGCGCGAGGTCTCCATGCGCACCAACACCAGGCTCCGCCTGGTCGCCCGGCAGCTGATCGCCTGGCCACGCACCCACGAACTCGATCCGACGATCCGCGCCGAGCTGGAGCGGCAACTCGCCCAGCGCCGTGAGGCGGAGAGTCCTGTGGCTCCGGAACCCTGCTGAAACCCCGCTCCCCGGCGTGGGCCGACAGGCTTCTGCCGAGAAGCGGGTGCGGGCTCACTGCCGAACCCGCCACGACCAGCATCGACCGTTCCGCCCCCCGGAGTAACACGCAGGCACGCTCACTCACGCAAACGTGCCCGGAATCTTCACGCTCTGTGCGGCTGGATCGTGGCGGACCCTCCGTCAACGATCGCGGTAAGCCTGCTCAGCACCACGTCGACCTCCTCGTCCGACAGCGGTACGAGTTCCAGGGCCAGCTCGCCGTCGTCCTGACGGTCCGTGTAGAGCCAGATCTGCGGATCCCCGGCCCTGAGCGCGTCCGCGAGGTCCGTGGCGTCGAGCCCGGCGCGTGCCGCGTCGACCCTTAGCACCGAGCGGGGGAACGGCAGGCCGGACGGGTCGGGGACGGGATGGGCGCTGAGGCCGGGCAGCGCGGCGGCGCGGGCGGCGAACCGTGCGACCTTGTCTTCCTGGCGCCGCGCCCACGCGGACACGTCGAGCTCCTGCCGTGCCTCCAGCGCGGCGAGCGTGCCCACGATCGACTCCTTGCTCGCCTTCATCGCCCGGCCGATCCCCTTGCCCTGCGCCCGCACCGCCCGGACGGCCCCCGCGCGGCCGAGCACCAGGCCGGCGGTCGGGCCGCCCAGGTACTTCTGGCCGCTGACGAGGACGAGATCGGCCCCGGTGTCCAGGAGTTCACCGACCCGGAAGTCCTGCGCGGCCCCGTCGATGATCGCGGGCACCCCGCGCCGGTGCGCCGCGG
Organism: Streptomyces sp. NPDC002795; assembly: GCF_042888725.1. Taxonomy (NCBI): domain Bacteria; kingdom Bacillati; phylum Actinomycetota; class Actinomycetes; order Kitasatosporales; family Streptomycetaceae; genus Streptomyces; species Streptomyces sp. NPDC002795. The sequence goes on along the minus strand of NZ_JBIAQB010000001.1, from coordinate 342,408 downwards.
AGACCGCGTCGATGAGCGGGATCCGCGCCCCGCGCGTGAGCCGCGACGACACCAGGACGAGGCACGCCGTGCCGGGGTGGGCGAGGTCCTTCTCCAACTCCTCCGGCGAGCAGGCCGCGTCGGATCCCGACAGGACGGGCGTGGCGCCCGCCAGGCGGATGTCCTGGACCAGCGGGTGCCCGTAGTCGACCGCGTGGCCCGCGGGCAGCACCACGCGCGCGGGCAGCCCGCCGGTGTCCGGCAGTGCGGCGATCCGCTCCGCCGCTTCACCCGTCATCGCGGCCGCGACCGACAGCGTGATCGCCGACGATGTGCAGTGCACGACCGTTCCGGCCTCCGCCCCGGTGGCGCGTGCGAGGGCGCGGTCGGCGAGTTCGTGCAGCTCCTCCATGACGAAGAAGCCGGACAGCGCCTCCGCGACGGCGCGTCCGACCCGCTCCTCGCTGCGCGAGACACCGGCCGGGGTGAACGGCCCCCGGGCATTGATCAGCCGCGTCAGCCCGTATCGCTCGTGAAGCCCCTGTTGTTCGTGAAGTCCCATGGGCAGCATGGTGCCTGGTCGGTGCCGCCTGCCCGGCGACCGACTCAGCGGGCCGCGTGCAGCGCGTCGCCGAACCGCCGATGACTGTGCCGCCAACCGTCCGTGACCCGCACAGCGTCACGCACATGCGGATGATCCGCGGCGAGCCCCACATGCTCGTGCTCCACCTCGGTGGCCGGGTCACCCACACCCACCGGCCACAACCGCGCCGCCGCGACCCCCGCGCCCACCGCCACCACTCCGAGCCCGACCACGGCAGCGCCAAGACCAGCCCGCGCGCCCAGCCACCCCGCCAGCGGGTACGTGAGCAGCCAGCACGCGTGCGACAGGGAGAACTGCGCGGCGAAGGCGGCCGTACGCTCCCGCTCCGGCGCGGCCCGCCGGACCAGCCGGCCGGTCGGCGTGAGCACCAAGGAGCACGCACCACCGAACGCGGCCCACGCGGCGAGCAGCGCTGGCACCCGCCAACTCCCGGCGGGCGCCGCCGTGATGACCCCGACGGCGACGAACACGCCGCCCAGCGCCAGCGCCCCGCGCACCATCACCGTCCGCTCACCGACCCGCTCCAGCATCCGCGGCACCACGAGCGCCACCGCCATCGACCCGGCCCCGTACGCCCCGAGCGCCACCGGCACCGCACCCGCCGACAGGCCCAGGAAGTCCCTTACGTAGACGACGGAGTTGACGGTCACCATCGCGCTCGCCGCCGCCACGGCCAGGTTCAGCGCGAGCAGGCCCCGCAGTTGGGGGAGCGCGAGGAAGAGGCGGGTCCCGGCCGTCGCCTTGGCGAACACGCCACCCGCGCGCGGGGGAGCGGGCGCGCGCTCGGGCAGCGCCGTCGAGACCACGAGCGCGGCCGAGACGAGGAAGCCCACGACCGTCCCCGTGAACAGGCGGTCGTACGAGAGCACGGACAGCAGCGCCGCGGCGAGCGCCGGACTGAACAGGCTCTCCATGTCGTACGCGAGCCGGGCGAGCGACAACGCGCGCGTGTAGTCGCGTTCGTCGGGCAGTACGTCCGGGATCAGCGCCTGGAACGTGGGCGTGAAGACGGCCGAGGCGGACTGCAACGCGAACACCAGGACGTAGACCTGCCAGACCTGGTCCACGAACGGCAACGCCAGGGCCACGGCGGCCCGCAGCAGATCGGAGCCCACCAGCACCGCGCGCCGCGGCAGTCGCTCCGCGAACGCCCCCACCAGCGGGGCGACCAGCACATACGCCGTCATCTTGATCGCGAGCGCGGTGCCGAGCACGGCCCCCGCGTCCGCACCGGCCATGTCGTACGCCAGGAGTCCGAGCGCGACGGTGGCGAGACCGGTGCCGACGAGGGCGACGACCTGGGCGCCGAACAGCCGGCGGTACGTGCGGTGGCGCAGAACCGTGAGCATGCGGACCCCTCCCGAAGGCTGCGCCGCCAGAATACTCGTCATGTGCGCACCTGCGCACATGACGAGTATGTAACCGCTGGGTGCGCCGTTCGCGCAAGGGCTCCATAGGGAGGCATCTAGGCTGGGGCCATGCCCGCCAGCGACCCGACCCCCACCGCGGCTCCCACGGCTCCCGCGGCCGTCGCGCACCCGCGCGAGCCCGACGCCGCCCGACTCGCCGAGGCGACAAGGGTGTTCGCCCTGCTGTCGGACGCGACCCGGCTGCACGTGCTGTGGCTGCTCGCCCTGGAGGAGTCGGACGTGGGATCGCTCGCCGACCGCGTCGCGGCATCGCGCACGGCCGTCAGCCAGCATCTGGCGAAGTTGCGGCTCGCGGGCCTGGTCGAGGCGCGCCGCGAAGGCCGGCACATGCACTACCGCCTCGCCGACGGGCACCTGCGGCGCCTGGTGACGGAGGCGCTGAGTCACGCGGACCACCGGGTCACCGGAGAGGCCCCGCACGACTGAGCCGTACAGGACCTACGTCACGTACGGTCGCGGACCGAGGTGAGCAGGCCGTAGAGGACGACGTTCCCCGCGTACCCGGTGCCCTTGCTGTACGTGCCGCCGCAGGTGATGACGCGGAGCTCGGGCAGGCCGGTGCCGCCGTAGACGAGGCGGGACGGGAAGTGCTTCTTGTCGACCACATCGATGCCGTGGATCTCGAACACGGCCGTCTTCCCGTCGGCGCGGTCGATCTCGATGTGCTCGCCCTTCTTGAGCGCGCCGAGCCCGTAGAAGACGGCGCGGCCCTCGGCGTTGTCGACGTGCCCGTCGATGACGGCCGTGCCGCGTTCGCCGGGCGTGACCGCTCCGGGGAACCAGCCCGCCAGGTTCGCCTTGTCCGGCGGCGGCGCGTCCAGCCAGCCCTCCGCGTCCCGGCCGACGCGCGTCAGCGGAGCGTTCACACCGATCTCGGGGATGCGGATGCGCTGCGGAGCGGCGGCGGGCAGCGGGTCGGCGGGCGGTGTGTCGGTGCCGAGCTTCGCGGCGCCTGGCTCGGGCTGCGGCGGCCCGTCACCGGATATCCCGTGGTGCACGAGCAGCACTCCGGCCAGCAACGTCGCCGCGAGGAAGGACCACGTGGGGCGGCGACGCGGCACCGCGGGCGAGGACTCGGCTATCGCAGGCATCAGCGGCTCCCGGGCCCGGTCCGTCGTCGGCGCAGCCGCCTGCCGACGAGCACCGGCACACACGCCAGGGCCAGCAGCCCCGCCGCCGCGCCGAGGTGCCGGCCGATCCCGCCCGAGGTGTCGCCCGGCTCGGCCCCCGTGGCGGGTGCGGGCGCCGGGGCTGCCGCGGCCAGCTGCTGCGGAGCCGAAGGGCGCCGCAACGCCGCCGCCTGCCGCGCGTGCAGGGGCGCCGCCTGCGCGCCCCAGTCGAGCAGCGCGCGGCTCTCTTCGTAGACCGCGTTGAAGTCCCCGTCCTGCGGGTTCATGACGGTCACCAGGACCGTGCGCCCCTTGTGGCTCGCGGCGGAGACCAGGGTGCTGCCGGCCTTCGACGTGTAGCCGTTCTTCACGCCGATCAGGCCCGGATAGGCCGCCACCCCGTGCGAGCCCACGAGGAGCCGGTTGGTGTTCTCGATGCCGAACGCCTGCGGGCCGCCGGCCGCGGGGAAGCGCGCCCACTTCGTGGCCATGTAGCGCCGGAAGTCGGGGTTCTTGAGGCCCTCCCTGGCGATCAGGGCCAGATCGTGGGCCGAGGAGAACTGGCCGGGTGTGTCGTAGCCGTCGGGGGAGCGCACCTGGGTGTCGCGGGCGCCGATCCGGCGGGCGGTCGCCTGCATCTGCTCGACGGTGCGGGAGACACCGCCGTTCATGTGGGCGAGCGTGTGCACGGCGTCGTTGCCGGAGCTGAGGAACACACCGCGCCACAGGTCGGCGACCGTGTACCGGTTGCCTTCGTCGACCCCGACGAGGCTGCTGCCCTCGGAGACGTCGGAGAGATCCCCGTACGTCGCCCGGTGCACCTCGTCCTGACGCAGCTTCGGCAGCACGGTGAGGGCGAACAGGGTCTTGAGCGTGCTCGCGGGCGGCAGCCTGAGGTGAGCCGCCTTTGCGGCGAGGACGTCGCCGGTGCGGGCGTCCATGACCTCCCAGGACAGCGCGGAGACGGACGGCGGCGCGGGCGGGTCCGGCACCGGAGGATCGGCGCTGACGGGGCCGACGGTGCCCGCGGACACCACCGCGCACACGCCGCACGAGACAACGGCCCTGCCGAAGGCAGGGCGAAAGCCGAGGAAAGACGCCATGCCGGAAACGTAGAACCGGCATCGAACGACCGCGCTCCAGGTACGCCATACGGCCGCCGCACACGGGGGACGCCCGCCCGAGGTGCGCGCGATATCACCCGGAAATAGGCTGTTCGAGTGACGGCCGCGCCGATCCGGGCGGCCGTGATCCTCCCCGCCGAGCCGGGCGGGCCACGAACGTGACGTACGTACGCTGGAATGACACGACGGTGGAGGTGGCCGCCATGACGGCCCAGACACGACTCCTGAACCGGCTCTCGCACGCGGACCGGGACCGGTTGTTGCCCATGGCCAAAGAGGTCTCGTTCGCGCAGGACACCCGGATCTTCGAGGAGGGGGACCGGGCGGACCGGTTCTGGATCATCCGGACCGGGATGGTCACCCTCGACGTCCACGTCTCCGGCCGCGCCCTTCTGCCCATCGACCCGCTCGGCCCCGGTGACCTGCTGGGCTGGTCCTGGCTGTTCGAGCCGTACGAATGGGACTTCGGCGCGGAGGCGTTCAGCCCGGTGCGCGCCTACGAGTTCGACGGCGCGGCCGTACGCACGCTGTGCGAGCAGGAACCGACGCTCGGGGTGGCGGTGCTGCACGGAGTGGCCGAGGTGATGGCGCACCGGCTGGAGGCGGCGCGGGTCAAGCTGCTCGAGGCGCATCGGACGCACGGGTACGTCTAGCGCCCTTCTGACGTCACCAGGGGTTCCAAAGAGTCGTTCGCGTCACCCGACTCGACGCCTCGACAGGCGGTGGGCGCGTCCACGCGGTGGGATCGGTCGCGGAGTACCCGCACATCCGTGGTCCGTCCGCCGGGCCCGCCGAGAGGAACCGCATGGGCCGCACCGCGTCCTGGCCGACCGCCGCCGTCGCCGCGGCCACACTCGCCATCGGGGCTCTGATGTGCCCCGTGGCCTGGGCCGCGGACGACGATCCCGCGTGGGACACCGACACATCATGGACCGAGAGTCCGCCGGTCGCCGACACGTCGGGAACGCTGGAGCTCGTGCCCGCCGACCCGGGGCCGGGAGCGAGCGTCACGGCGAGCACGAGCGCCTGCGGCGAGGACCAGACCGCGACGGGGGACGCCGCCAGCCTCGGGGCGGGCGAGTTCCCCTTGCAGACCGCGACCCAGGAGGGCTCGGTCACGGGTCAGTTCAAGGTGCCGACGGGCTCCAGGTCCGGCACCTTCCCGATCACCGTGACCTGCGAGGACGGCACCGAGGTGCGACAGACGCTCACCGTTTCGGGGCGGGGTGGCACCGAACTGGGCGGCGTCAAGGCCGGGGACGGCGGCTCGCTCGGCACGCTGAGCGTCGCGCAACTCGCCCTGGGCGGGACCCTCATCGCCGGTGCGCTGATCGCGGCCGGGCACTACGCACGCCGCCGCGGCCAGGAAGCGTGAAGCTCCCGGGCGCGGCGGCGGTCTCGAAGTGCCTTAGCCCTTCCGGGACTTGACGTCCTCGGTCAGGGCGGGGACGACGTCGAAGAGGTCGCCGACGACGCCGTAGTCGACGAGGTCGAAGATCGGGGCCTCGGCGTCCTTGTTGATCGCGACGATCGTCTTCGAGGTCTGCATGCCGGCCCGGTGCTGGATCGCGCCGGAGATGCCGGAGGCGATGTACAGCTGCGGGGACACGGACTTGCCGGTCTGGCCGACCTGGTTGGAGTGCGGGTACCAGCCCGCGTCCACCGCGGCACGCGAAGCGCCGACGGCCGCGCCCAGGGAGTCGGCGAGCGCCTCGATGACCGAGAAGTTCTCGGCACCGTTGACGCCACGGCCACCGGAGACCACGATCGCGGCCTCGGTCAGGTCCGGGCGGCCCGAGGACTCACGCGCGGTGCGCGAGGTCACCTTCGTACCCGTCGCCTTCTCGGAGAAGGAGACGGCCAGGGCCTCGACGGCGCCGGCGGCCGGAGCGGCCTCCACGGCGGCGGAGTTGGGCTTGACGGTGATGACCGGCGTGCCCTTCGACACCGTCGACGTGGTGGTGTACGAGGCGGCGAACACCGACTGCGTGGCGACGGGGCCGGATTCGCCGGCCACCAGGTCGGTGGCGTCGGTGATGATGCCCGAACCGATCCGCAGCGCCAGACGCGCGGCGATCTCCTTGCCCTCCGCGGAGGACGGCACCAGTACGGCGGCCGGGGAGACGGCCTCGACGGCGGCCTGCAGCGCGTCGACCTTCGGCACGACCAGGTAGTCGGCGTACTCGGCGGCCTCGTGCGTGAGCACCTTGACGGCGCCGTGCTCGGCCAGCGCGGCCTGCGTGTCACCGGCACCGTTGCCCAGCGCGACGGCGACCGGGTCGCCGATCCGGCGCGCGAGGGTCAGCAGCTCCAGGGTGGGCTTGCGGACGGCACCGTCCACGTGGTCGACAAAGACCAGAACTTCAGCCATGACTGTACTTCTCCAACTTCCGCTGTCTCAGATGAACTTCTGGCCCGCGAGGAACTCGGCGAGCTGCTTGCCGCCCTCGCCCTCGTCCTTGACGATCGTGCCCGCGGTCCGCGCCGGACGCTCATCGGCGGACGCGACCTTCGTCCACGCGCCCTCCAGACCCACTTCCCCGGCCTCGATGTCCAGGTCGTCCAGGTCCCACGCCTCGACCGGCTTCTTCTTCGCCGCCATGATCCCCTTGAACGAGGGGTAACGCGCCTCACCCGACTGGTCCGTCACCGAGACGACCGCCGGAAGCGAAGCCTCCAGCTGCTCCGAGGCGGTGTCACCGTCACGACGGCCGGTCACCTTGCCGTCGGCCACCGCGACCTCGGACAGCAGCGTCACCTGCGGCACACCCAGACGCTCGGCGACCAGCGCCGGCACGATCCCCGCGGTGCCGTCCGTGGACGCCATACCGGAGACCACCAGGTCGAACCCGGCCTTCTCGATCGCCTTCGCCAACACCAGCGAGGTGCCGATCGCGTCCGTGCCGTGCAGGTCGTCGTCCTCGACGTGGATCGCCTTGTCCGCACCCATCGACAGCGCCTTGCGCAGCGCGTCCTTGGCGTCCTCGGGACCCACCGTCAACACGGTGATCTCCACGTCGTCATCGGAGTTCTCCGAGATCTGCAGCGCCTGCTCCACCGCGTACTCGTCCAGCTCCGACAGCAGACCATCGACATCGTCACGGTCCAACGTCAGGTCATCGGCGAAACCCCGGTCGCCCGTGGTGTCCGGCACGTACTTCACGGTGACAACGATCCTCAAGCTCACGCCGACTCCTCCACTGCCTGCTGCCCTACCGCAGTCGTCCAACTACTGCCGCCAACGTATGGCACTCAGTTCCCTCTGTAAAGGTACCTAGTGCCAATGGTGGCCGTCCGGTGTTACGTTCCCGGCATGAGCGAGGCGCGCGAGGTCAACGGGTCACAGAAGAAGGCACCCATGCGGGAGGTGCTGGCCGAGGCGGCGTTCCAGCTGTTTCTGGAGCGTGGTTTCGAGCGGACGACCGTGGACGACATCGTGGCGCGGGCCGGGGTGGGGCGGCGGTCCTTCTTCCGCTACTTCCCGTCGAAGGAGGACGTGGTCTTCCCCGACCACGAGAGCTGCCTCGCCGACATGACGGCCTTCCTGGAGGCCGCGAGCGACGAGAGCGACGCCGTGGACGTGGTGTGCGACGCCGCGTGCCTGGTGCTGCGCGTGTACGCCACGAACCCCGAATTCTCCGTGCAGCGCTACAAGTTGACCCGTGAGGTGCCGGGTCTGCGGACGTACGAACTGTCCGTCGTGCGGCGCTACGAGAGCATGCTCGCCGGGTATCTGCGGCGGCGCTGGGCCGACACCGCCGACGGGTCCCTGCGCGCCGAGGTGGTGGCCGCGTCCGTCGTCGCCGCGCACAACAACGGCCTTCGCTCCTGGCTGCGTTCGGGCGGAGAGGGTGACGCCGAGGTCGCGGTGGACCGCGCACTGAGGCTCGTACGGCGGACATGGGGGGAGGGGGGCGCGGCCGCGCCCGAGCCTCAACAGGAGGACGTCGTCGTGATGGTGGCGACCAAGGGGGCCCCGATGTGGCGGGTCATCCAGCGGGTGGAGTCGGCACTGCGGGACGGCTGAGAACGGAGCCCGAAGCAACTTGATGGTACTCAGTGTCTTTACCGGTTGGCACTGAGTGTCATACGCTGAGGGGGCGCCGAGGCACCGTCGCCCGGCGCGCGCCGGCGAGTGCGGGAGGCCGAAGGATGTCAGTGATGTCAGGGACGTTCACGAGCAGCATCGGTGTCATGGCGCCGAAGGGTGTCGGCGGCGTCAAGGGTGCCGCGGAGGCCGACGCGGGATTCCCCTACCAGCGCTGCCGTTGGTGCCGCACCCCGTCCTTCCGGCGGCTGCTGTGTCCGGTGTGCGCGTCGAGCGAGCTGAAGACCGAGCACAGTGAGGGCCCCGGCGTCGTGGTCCAGTCCCGGGTCGTCCACCGCGGCACTGGAGTCGCGCGCAATGAGGCGCTCGTCCGCTTCCCCGAGGACTTCATCGTGCCCTGCCGCATCGTGGGCACCGCACCGCACATGGTGTGGCTCGGCGCCAGTGTGCGCCCGGTGGAGAACGCGGCCGCCGACTCCGGCGAGGTCCTCTTCGAGCTGGAGGACGACTTCACCGTCGACTACGGCCCGCGCTGACCGTCACACCTACCGCGCCCGCGCCGCCTCCTCGGCGATCCGGTCGAACTGGGCGCCCATCGCCTCTGCCAGCGCCTGCGCGGCGGACAGTGGACGCACCATCACCATGAACTCGTCGATCAGGCCGTCCTCGTCGAAGTGCAGGAAGTCGGCGCCGGTGATCTTCCGGTCGCCGACCCGCGCCTCGAAGACGAGCACGTGATCCCGCCCGTTCGCGTCGCCGATCTCCCGTACGTAGCGGAAGTCCTCGAAGACACGGGTGACCCCGCGCAGGATCGCCGCGGTGATCGCCTTGCCCGGGTACGGCTTGAACACGACCGGGCTGGTGAAGACCACGTCCTCGGCCAGCATGGCCTCGACCGCGTCGAGATCGTCCTTCTCCACGGCTGCACGGAAGGGATGCATGGATGCCACCTCGGTTTCTCGCCCACAGCTCCACAGCTTCATAGGCAACAAGTTGAATAGGTGCGGGTGACAGTAATCGCATCGCTGTAGGGTGTCCACATGTCGCTCAAGTACGCCGTCCTGTCCGCGCTGCTTGAGGGCGAGGCCTCCGGGTACGACCTGGCGAAGATCTTCGACGTCTCGGTGTCGAACTTCTGGGCGGCGACGCCCCAGCAGCTCTACCGGGAGCTGGACCGGCTGACCGCCGACGGGCTGATCGACGCGCGGGTGGTGGCCCAGGAACGCAGGCCGAACAAGCGGATGTTCACGCTGTCCGTGGCCGGCCGCGCCGACCTGGCCGCGTTCACGCGGCGACAGCCCAAACCGCTCGCGCTGCGCGACGAACTCATGGTGAAGGTGCAGGCCGTCGACGTCGGCGAACTCGACGCCGTCCGCGCGCACATCGCGGAGCGGATGGACTGGGCGCACGGGAAGCTCGCCCGCTACGAGCGGCTGCGGCGGCATCTGCTCGGCGAGCTGGACGAGGCGGACTTCCTCGCCGACGGAGAGCGTGTCGGACCGTATCTGACACTGCTGCGCGGCATCTCCTTCGAGGAGGAGAACCTGCGCTGGGGGCGACGCGTCCTGGAGATCCTGGAGCGGCGCGCCGCCCGCGCGGCTCAGCCCTCGGGTTCGCCGGGAGCCTCGGGCTCCCTGAGCTGAAGCCCGTTCTCCCAGATCTTGTTGAGCGTCGTCACCAGCTTCTCGTACGGGATGCGCTGGCCGAGGACGAACACCAGGTACGCCATGCGGCTCACCATGACGGACAGGGCGTGCGCCGTCACCAGCGGGTCGAGGCCCGGGTCGGCCTGGCCTGCGTCCTGGAGGGAACGGATCAGTTTGGCGTTGCGGCGCGCGAACGCGTTGCCCCGCTCGATGCGCAGCTGCTTGAACGTCTCGTCGACCTGCGCGACCTGCTCGAAGAGCGCCATGAGGCGGGCGTTCTTCTTGTAGGCGCGCAGGTATTCGCGGTTCGACGCGTCGATCATCTCGCGCGGATCCGTGATGCCGGTGCGCTCGCGCAGATGCGGGTGCAGCATCTCCTCCTGCACCTGCGCGACGAGCGCCTGGAAGATCTCTTCCTTGCTGTTGAAATACGTGTAGAACGAGCCGGACGCGACATGCGCGGCCTTGGAGATGTCCGTGATCCGGGCGTCGAGATACCCGTCGCGCTCGAACACCTCACGGGCGGCGACGACCAGCGCGTTGCGCGTGCGGACGCCGCGGGCGCTGCGCGGTGTGATGGGTTGCTTCTGTCCGCCGTCTGCGGCCGGGGCCTGGGCAGCCAACGCGGGTCCCTTCGTTCGTGTTTCCACTGGTGGACGAGCATCCGTCAGGGGGTGTGCACCCACCGGTGGCTGCGGATCGTATCAGCCGACATCCGCGAGGAACTCCAGGAGAGCGGCGCTGACCGCACCGGCACGCTCCTGCTGGATCCAGTGTCCGGCCCCTTCGAGCACGACGCGTCCGCGCAGATCGGTCAGCACCTCCTCAAGACGGTCGGCGGGCATGAACCGGGCCACCGGGTCCGCGGAGCCGGTGACGAACAGCGAGGGGCAGTCGACGGTGCGTCCGTCGAGATGCTTCGTCAGTTCCCAGGTGCGGTCCAGGTTCCGGTAGTAGTTGAGGCCGCCGGTGAACCCGGTGCGCTCGAACTCCTCGACGTAGTAGGCGAGTTCCTCCTCGCTCAGCCACGGGGCCGGCGGGAAGTTCTCGTCCGGGCGCGCGGCCCACTCGGCCGACCAGATCTCCCGGGTCACCAGCGTCCTGCGCACGTTCTGCGCGAGGGCGCGGTCGGCGACACCCGGCTCCTGGAACCACACCATGTAGAAGGCGTCGCCGAGTCGCCGCTGCATCACGGGCAGGGGTGCCACGGGGGAGCGCGGCGCCACCGGCACACTCATCCCCACCACGCCCCGCACCCGCTCCGGGTGAGCGAGCGCCATCTGCCACACCACCTGCGCACCCCAGTCGTGGCCCACGAACACCGCGTCGTCCGCGCCCACCGCATCGAGCAGCCCGACGAGGTCCGCGCAGACGGTCAGCGTGTCGTACGCGTCGACCTCCGCGGGCCGTGAACTCCCGCCGAACCCGCGCATGTCGGGGGCGAGCACCCGGTACCCCGCCGCGCCGAGCGCGAGCACCTGGTGGCGCCACGAGAAGGCCAGCTCCGGAAAACCGTGGCAGAGCACCACCAGTGGCTTGTCGTGCTGGTCGGTATCCGCCGGTCCGTGCTCGAAGACGCGCAGCGAGATCCCGTTCACATCGACCTGCCGCGCGCTCACGCGCTTCCACTCGGTCACGGCTCCGGGGGTACTCATGAGGGCAACTCCTCGATCTCGGCATCGGGTGACGACTTGAACAGTCCCTGTTCACAGGCGTGTTCAAGGTATTGAAGTTGACGTTGGGTTCAAATATACAGGGGGCGGCCGCAGGGCCGCAGCGGTCGTGACATGTTTGGACGACGGAGGAGCCCCGCACGTGAATCCGCCCACCGCACAGCCCCGAAAAGGCACCGAACAGGCAGCCGCCGAGACACCTCCGGCGCGCGCCTCGGGCAAGCTACTCGCCGCGGGACTCATCGGCAGTTCCATCGAGTGGTACGACTTCTTTCTCTACGGGACGGCCGCCGCGCTGGTCTTCCCGCACGTCTTCTTCCCCGACTCGTCGGCTCTGATCGGCACCCTGCTGTCGTTCAGCACCTTCTGGGCGGGCTTCCTCGCCCGGCCGATCGGCGGCGTCGTCGCGGGACACCTCGGCGACCGGCACGGCCGCAAGGCCATGGTCGTCCTCTCCATGGCGCTGATGGGCGCCTGCACCTTCCTCATCGGCTGCCTCCCGGGCGCCGGGGTCCTCGGCGCCGCCGCGCCGCTGCTCCTCGTACTGCTGCGCTTCCTCCAGGGCCTCGCCTGCGGCGCCCAGTGGGGCGGCATTGCGCTGCTGCTCACCGAGTCCGCGTCACCCAAACGCAAGGGGTATGCGGGCACCTTCGGGCAGATGGGTGTCTCGCTCGGTGTGTTCCTCGGCAACGGGGTCTTCCTGCTGGCGAGCGCGGTCACCTCGGACGACGCGTTCATGAGCTGGGGCTGGCGCATCCCGTTCCTGGTGAGTGCCGTGCTGCTGCCCGTCGTGATGTACGTACAGAACAAGGTCGAGGACTCGCCCGAGTTCCGGCAGATGTCCGAGCAGGCCGCCGCGAAGAGCGACAAGCAGAAGGTGGCACGGGCGCCCGTCGTCGAGGTGATCCGCTCCAAGTGGCGCACCGTGCTGCTCGCGGCCGGACTCCTCGCCGGAACCAACTGCCTCTTCTACATCAGCATCGCGGGTGTCATCAGCTACGCCGCCGAGCACCTCGGCCTCGACAAGGACTCCATCCTCCTGGTCGCGATGCCGGTGACGGCGGTCGGCGCCCTGTTCGTGCTGTGGGCGGGATGGCTGTCCGACCGCGTCGGGCGGCGGCCGGCCGTGCTCGTCGGGGCGGCGATCATCGTGCTGTGGGCGTTCCCCTACTTCTGGCTGGTCAACACCGGTTCGCTGCTGTGGCTCGGTGTCGCCGTCCTGATCGGCGGGTTCGGCCAGTCCCTCACGTACGGTCCGCTCGCCGCCTACATCGGTGAGCTCTTCGAGCCGCGGGTGCGCTACTCCGGCGCCTCGCTCGCCTACCAGATCGCCGCCCTGACCATCAGCGGCGGCACCCCGCTCATCATGACCGCGATCATCGGCGGCACCGGAGGCACCACCTGGGTGTCCGTGTTCATCGCGGTGATGGGCCTGCTCACCTTCGGCTGCGCCTGGGTGCTGCGCGAGACCAACCCGCGCGAGGTGCGCGAGGACCCGACAGCGGTGCCGGGCGCCGCGGAAGGAGTGCGATCGTGACGACGACCGAGCAGGACCTGGTGTACGCCGAGCGGCGTGGCGCCGTGACCGTGGTGACACTCAACCGCCCCGACCGGCTCAACGCCTGGACCAACGAGCTGGAGGACCGCTACTTCGCGCTCCTCGACGAGGCGGAGGCCGACCCCGAGGTGCGCGCGGTCGTCGTGACCGGAGCGGGTCGCGGGTTCTGCGCGGGCGCCGACATGGCCGAGCTGGAGCGGATCGGCTCCGCCGACGCGACGAGCGAGGAACGGCCGAAGAGGGAGCGGCCCCGCTGGTTCCCGCTGAGCCTGCGCAAGCCGCTGATCGGGGCGATCAACGGGGCGGCGGCGGGGCTCGGTCTCGTCGAGGCCCTGTACTGCGACATCCGTTTCAGCACACCGGACGCCAAATTCACCACGTCGTTCGCGCGCCGCGGGCTGATCGCCGAGTACGGGATCGCGTGGCTGCTGCCACGCATCGTCGGGCCCGCGCGAGCGGCGGACCTGCTGTTCTCGGGGCGGGTGATGCGTGGCACGGAGGCGTACGAGATGGGGCTCGTGAACCGGGTCGTCGAGCGGGACGCGCTGCTCGACGAGGCGGTCGCCTACGCCACGGAGCTGGCGACCTGGTCGTCGCCGACGTCGATGAGTGTGATGAAGCGGCAGCTCAGCGAGGCGTTCGACACGGACTTCTACGCTGCCGCTCGGCAGGCGGAGGTGTTGATGGAGGAGTCGTTCGGGCGGGCCGATGCGGTGGAGGGTGTGCGGAGTTATGTGGAGGGGCGGGAGCCGGGGTTTCGGTCGTTGGGCTCGGCCTGACGGTTGTTTGCGCTCACCCGGCGCGGGGTCGCGGGGCTCTGCCCCGGACCCCGCTGCTCAATCGCCGCAGGGGCTTGATTTGGTCGGCCCGCCGCTCTGGAGCTCATGAAAGGTCCCGTATGTCCAACGCCTCCGCTCCCATCTGGACCCATGCCGCCTCCGCTCCCGACCGGATCGCGCTGCGCGGTTCGGCATCCGGCGTCTGGACCTACGGGCAGCTCAGTGAACGCGCCTGCGCCGTACGGGAGTTGCTGAGCACGCACACCGTCCGGCCCGGTGACCGGGTGCTGCTCGTCGCGCCGTCCGTGCCCGAGTTCGCCATGGCGTACTACGGGATCCTCGCTGCGGGTGCCATCGCGGTCACCGCCAACACCATGGCAACCGAGCGCGAGTTGACGTACATGGCGCGGGACGCGGACGTGCGGCTCGTCCTGGCGTGGACCGCGCTCGCCCCGGCCGCCCGGCGCACGGCCGACGAACTCGCGGTGCCGTTCCGGAAGTTGAGTGAAGGGCTGGACGGCATCGCGCCCGCCTCCGTCGCACCCGAACCGCTTCCCGCCGACGCCCACGACACCGCGGCAATCCTCTACACCTCCGGCACCACGGGCAAGCCCAAGGGTGCCCAGCTCACGCACGGGAACCTCGAATCGTGCGCCGCCATCTTCTGTGACATCCACGCTATCGGCCCCGACGATCGCGCCGTCACCGGGCTGCCGCTCTTTCACGTGTTCGGGCAGGCCTGCGTGATGGGGACGACGATGCGTGCCGGTGGCTCGCTCACCCTGCTCGAACGGTTCGAAGCGCGTGCCATGACGGCGCTCATCCGGCGCGACCGGCCCACCTTCATCGCGGGCGTGCCGACCATGTGGAACGCCATGCTGCGGGCGGCCGACGAGGAGAGAGCCGACTTCTCGGGCCTGCGGCTCGCCTCCTCCGGCGGGGCCTGTCTGCCCGTCGAGGTCATGCGGGCCTTCGAGGAGCGGTTCGGGTGCGCCATCGTCGAGGGGTACGGCCTCACCGAGACCACCGGCGCCGGGACCTGCCATCTCGCGGGCGAACCGGCCACGCCGGGGACCGTGGGGCGGGCGCTGCCGGGCTGTGCGGTCGCCGTACGTGACGACGAGGGCGCCGAGCTGCCGCCGGGCGAGGTGGGTGAGGTGCACATCAAGGGGCCCGTCGTGATGAAGGGCTACTGGAACCGGCCCGACGCGACCGGGGAGGCCCTCGACGCCGACGGCTGGCTGCGCACCGGGGACCTCGGCTCCCTCGACGCCGACGGTGATCTGCGCATCGTCGACCGCAAGAAGGACCTCGTGATCCGCGGCGGCTACAACGTCTACCCGCGCGAGGTCGAGGAGGTGCTGTACGAGCACCCCGACATCGTCGAGGCCGCCGTCATCGGGGTGCCCGACCCGCATTACGGCGAGGAGGTCGCCGCCGTCGTCGCCCTGCGTCCCGGGGCCGCGCTCGATGTACGGGGGCTGCGGGCCTGGGCCAAGGAGCGGCTGTCCGCGTACAAGGTGCCCCATCTGCTCGCCGTGGTCGACGAGTTGCCGAAGGGAGCCACCGGCAAGATCCTCAAGCGCGCCATCGACCCCGCGGTCGTCACCGGAATCTCTAGAACTTGACGTCGGATTCAAGTACGGTGAGTGCCACGCACCGGGTGGGACGAAGGAAGCGAAGGAGCGGACAGCGGGATGTTGATCAACGACAAGGTCGCGATCGTGACGGGAGCCGCCGGAGGCATCGGCGCCGCCGTCGCCCAGCGCCTCCTGGAGGCCGGCGCCCGAGGTGTACTGCTCACCGACCTCGACGCGGCCCGCCTGGACGAGACCGTGCGGCGGCTCGCCGAGAGTCACGGGGAGCGCGTCGCGGGCAGGGCCGGGGACGCGGGGGACACCGAGCACCTGCGCGGCCTCATCGCGGCGGCCGAGGAGGGCTTCGGGCCCGTCGACCTGTACTTCGCCAACGCCGGGATCAGCGGCGGCGCCGGGCTCGACGCGAGCGAGGAGGAGTGGAGCCGCGCCCTCGACATCAACGTGATGGCACATGTGCGCGCCGCGAAGCTCCTCCTGCCGGGCTGGACCGAGCGCGGCGAGGGCTACTTCTTCTCCACCGCGTCCGCCGCGGGCCTGCTCACACAGATCGGCTCGGCGACGTACTCCGTCAGCAAGCACGCCGCCGTCGCCTTCTCCGAGTGGCTCTCGGTCACGTACGGCGACCAGGGTGTGCGCGTCAGCTGCCTGTGCCCGCAGGGCGTCGAGACCGAGCTGCTCATGGCGGGCACCCGCTCCTCCGACCCCACCGAGCAGGCCGCGGCCCGCGCCGTGCTGGAGGCCGGGAACCTGCTCAAGCCGCTCGACGTCGCCGACGAGGTGCTGGCGGCCGTCGGCGACGAGCGCTTCCTCGTGCTGCCGCACCCGCAGGTGCTCGACTTCTACCGCCACAAGGGCAGCGATTACGACCGCTGGCTGCGCGGCATGCGCCGCTACCAGAAGTCCGTGCGATGACTACGCGCGGCGCCGTCCTCTTCGACTTCGGCGGCGTACTCACCACGAGCCTCATCGACGCCTTCGAGGACCTGGGGCGCGAACTCACCGGTGAACCCGGCCTGTTGCTGCGCCTGCTGACGCACGACAAGGAGTCCAGCGCCCTGCTCGTCGAGCACGAGAAGGGGCTCATCGGGCAGCGCGCGTTCGAGGAGGGCTTCGCGGCGCGGCTGCGTGCTCATGGAGCCGACGTCGAAGCCGCCGGACTCGTCACCCGCATGCAGGCGGGCCTGCGCCCCGACCCGGACATGGTCGCCCTCGTCGCGAAGCTGCGCGCCGAAGGGCACCGCGTCGGCCTGCTCTCCAACTCCCTCGGCGACGACTGCTACGCGGGCTTCGACCTGCCCGCGCTGTTCGACGCCGTCACGATCTCCGGTGAGATCGGCGTCCGCAAACCCTCGCGGCGCGCCTACGCCATCGCCTGCGAACGCCTCGGCGTCGCCCCCGAACAGACCGTCATGGTCGACGACCTGGAACAGAACATCACGTCCGCGGCCCGCATCGGCATCGCCGGGGTCGTGCACCGAAACGCCGCCACGACCACCGCCGAACTCGACCGCCTGCTAGGCCCGTCGAGCCGCGTGTGACACCGTACGTAATGACTTGGGAGGAACCACTCGTGTACGAACAGTCCGCCAGGGGCAAGGAGTACCAGGACAAGCTGCTCGCCTTCATGGACGAGCACATCTACCCCGCGGAGGCGGTCTACGCCGCGCAGATGGCCGAGTCCGGCGACCCGCACTTCCACCCGCCGGTCATCGAGGAGCTGAAGACCGAGGCGAAGAAGCGCGGCCTGTGGAACCTGTTCAGCCCGCACCCCGAGTGGGGCCCCGGGCTCACCAACCTCGAGTACGCGCCGCTCGCCGAGATCATGGGCCGCAGCGCCGGCCTCGCCCCCGAGGCCACCAACTGCAACGCGCCGGACACCGGCAACATGGAGGTCCTCACCCTCTTCGGGACCGAGGAGCACAAGGAGAAGTGGCTCAAGCCGCTGCTCAACGGTGAGATCGCCTCCGCGTTCGCCATGACCGAGCCCGCCGTCGCCAGTTCGGACGCCAGCAACATCCAGATGCGGATGGAACGCGACGGCGACGACTACGTGCTCAACGGCCGCAAGTGGTGGACCTCCAACGCCCTGCACCCCAACTGCAAGGTCCTCATCGTCATGGGCAAGACGGACCCCGACGGGCCCGCCTTCCGCCAGCAGTCGATGATGGTCGTGCCGATCGACGCCCCCGGTGTCACGATCGTGCGCGGACTGCCCGTCTTCGGCTACCAGGACCGCGAGGGCCACGCCGAGGTGCTCTTCGAGAACGTACGGGTCCCGGCCACCGCCCTGCTCTCCGGCGAGGGCGACGGCTTCATGATCAGCCAGGCGCGGCTCGGCCCCGGCCGCATCCACCACTGCATGCGCGCCATCGGCATGGCCGAGCGGGCGCTGGACCTGATGATCGACCGGGCGCAGGCGCGGGAGACCTTCGGCGCCCCGGTCGCCGACCGCGGCAACATCCAGGACTGGATCGCCGAGGCCCGCATCGAGATCGACATGGCGCGACTGCTCACGCTCAAGGCCGCCCACCTGATGGACACCGTCGGGAACAAGGAGGCGCGCACCGAGATCGCGGCGATCAAGGTCGCCGCGCCGAACGTCGCCCTCAAGATCGTCGACCGCGCCATCCAGGTGCACGGCGGCGGCGGCGTCTCCGACGACTTCCCGCTCGCCAGCATGTACGCGCACCTGCGCACCCTGCGCCTGGCCGACGGCCCCGACGAGGTGCACAAGCGGACGATCGCCCGCCGCGAGCTGCGCCGCCGGGAGAAGCAGCGGTGACATCCCTGGAGGGACGGGTCGCGCTCGTCACCGGCGCGTCGCGGGGCATCGGCCTCGCGGCCGCCGGCGCCCTGCGCGACCGCGGCGCCCGCGTCGTGGTGACCTCGCGTGACGAGGAGCGCGCCAAGGAGGCGGCCCGCCAACTCGGCGCCAACGTCGAGGGGTTCGGGGCACACGCCACCGACGAGGACGCCGCGCGCGCCTGCGTCGACCACGTCGTGGAGACGTACGGCCGCCTCGACATCCTCGTCAACAACGCCGGTACGAACCCGGCGTACGGCCCGATCGTCGACCAGGACCACGCGCGCTTCGCCAAGACCATGGACGTCAACCTGTGGGCGCCGATCCTGTGGACGTCGCTCGCGGTGCAGGCCTGGATGGGCGAACACGGCGGCGCCGTCGTCAACACGGCCTCCATCGGGGGACTTTCGGTCGCCAAGGACGTCGGGATCTACCACGTCTCGAAGGCCGCGCTGATCCACCTCACCAAGCACCTCGCCCTCGAACTCGGCCCGAAGGTACGGGTGAACGCCATCGCGCCCGGTGTCGTCCGTACCCGGCTCGCCGAAGCGCTGTGGCACGACAACGAGGAGGCCGTCGCGGGTGCGACGCCGCTCGGCCGGATCGGTGAACCCGAGGACATCGGTGAGGCCGTCGCCTTCCTCGCCGGTGAGGGCGCCCGCTGGATCACCGGCGAGACCCTCGTCGTCGACGGCGGCCAACTCGTCGGCTCGGGCCCGCTGTGACGCGGTAGTGGATGGGGGTGGTCCTCCAGGTGAAGCGTGCGCGAGGATGGGGGCATGACCGCGGCCCAGCGCGCCATGACCGAGCTCGGGACATGGCCGAACCTGGTAATCGGCCCGCCCCGGTGCTCGGTTGGGCACGCCTTTCGCGCGGCGGGCCACGACCTCGTGCACTTCCATGCGGACGACTGCGCCGATCTGTACCTGACGTCGTCGGCCGTGCAGCGACTGCTGCCCCAACTGCGACACAACAGTGCCATCAGGGTGCAACCGGGGGCCTCCTGGATTACCGTGCTTCTCGAATGCGACACCGATGTGCAGCTGCTGCTGAGCCTGGTGAGCGTCGCCCTGAAGGAACACGATGCGCACGCCTGTCCCTCACCCCCGTGTGACTGGGAGCGCGGTTAGCGGTTGCCGGAGAGAGGCGACCACGCAATGCGCAAGATCGTTTTCATGATGGGCATGTCCCTCGACGGCTATATGCAGGGCCCCGACCGCGAGATCGGGTGGCACCGGGTCGACGAGGAACTGCACCAGCACATGAATGACGTGGGCCGCTCCTTCGGCGGCTTCCTCAGTGGCCGCGTCACGCACGAACTCATGGCCGACTACTGGCCCACGGCGGACAAGGACCCCGAGGCCTCGCCGGCCGTCGTCGAGTTCGCGGGCATCTGGCGGGACGTGCCGAAGATCGTGTTCTCCCGGACGCTGAAGCCCGGCCCGGGGGAGTGGCACACCACCGTCACGCCGGAGGTGGTGCCCGAGGCGATCCGCGCACTCAAGGAACAGCCCGGGGGTGACCTGGCCATCGAGGGGGCGAACATGGCGACGACGTTCCTGGAGCACGACCTCGTGGACGAGTTCCGGGTCTACGTCCACCCGGTCCTCATCGGCGTGGGCACCCCGATGTTCCACCCGGGCAAGACGCTCACCGAGCGCGCGCTGCGCCTCGCGGAGACGCACACGTTCGGGAACGGGGTCGTCCTGCTGCGGTACGAGCGGGACCGCGACTGAGCGATATCGCCGTGGGCGAAGTCCGGGGCGGGGCCGTCGCGCGCGCTCGTACGGTGGGCCGATGAGCATCCAGGAGAACAGCCGCCCCCGTCCCGTCCCGGTCCAGGAGCCGCTGTGGCGCCATGTCGTCGGCGGGGTGCTGCGGCGGCGCAGGCGGGCGCAGGGACGGACGCTGCAGGACGTGGCGGACGTCGCCGGGATGTCGATGCCCTACCTCTCGGAGATCGAGCGAGGGCGCAAAGAGGCGTCCTCCGAGATGCTGGCCGCCGTGGCGGGAGCGCTCGGGCTCGGGCTCGTCGACGTACTCGCCCTCGCGCAGGGGGAGTTGGCGCGGGCGGTGCGGCCGGCCCGGCTGGTCTCGGCCACCGGCGTGAGCATGTCCGGCCAGGCGTCGAGGGGCACGGTCCGCCTCGCGGCCTGAGCCGGGTTCAGCCCTCTTCGAGGTGGCGCCGCAGCACCGGGACGTGGCTGTGCTCGATGTCCTTCACCGACGTCACGAGCGTCACCCGGCCGTGCTGCGCCAACTCGCGTACACGGTCCACGAGTTCGGTGCGCTCCGGTTCGGCCAGCTCCGCAGCGTAGCGCTCGGCGAACGTGTCGTACCGGCCCTCCTTGTCCTCGTGGTACCAGGAGCGCAGCTCCTTCGACGGCGCGATGTCCTTGAGCCACTCGTCGACGTCGGCGCGCTCCTTCGAGATGCCGCGCGGCCAGAGCCGGTCGACCAGCAGTCGGGTGCCGTCGGCCGGGGCGGCGGGGTCGTAGACCCGGCGGACGGCGAAGGGGCCGGAACCATGGTGTGCGGTCATGGAGTCATTGTGCTGCTTTCTCCGCTGTGGCGTTTCTGGCGTTTCTGGCGTTTCCGGCGGGAGAGAGCGTCCGGCGTCAGCCGTTCGGCCCACGCGCGATGGCGGAGCCCGGTGTTCCGTAGCGAAAGTCGAGCATGACCCAAGCACCGTACGACCCGCAGACCCCGTACCGGACGCCCGGCGGCGACACCCCGCAAGGGCAGGGTCCGCTCGGCAGACTCGCCCAATCGGCCTGGCAGGCCGTGCTGCTCATGGGCGTCGCCTCGGTGATCCTCGGGGTGCTCGTCCTGGCCTGGCCGGGCGCGTCGCTGCGCGTGGCGGGCGTCCTGTTCGGCGTGTACCTGCTGGTGAGCGGCATCTTCCAGCTCGTCGCCGCGTTCGGCACGCACGCGACGGCCGGGATGCGTGTCATCGGCTTCATCAGCGGCGCCCTGTCGGTGCTGCTGGGCCTGTTCTGTTTCCGCGATGCGATGGAGTCGACGCTGCTGCTCGCTCTGTGGATCGGCATCGGCTGGCTGTTCCGCGGCATCACGCAGACCGTCGCCGCGGCCTCCGACCCCGCGATGCCCACCCGCGGCTGGCAGATCTTCCTCGGTGTCGTCACCGCGATCGCCGGGGTCGTCCTGATCGTGTCGCCGTTCGAGACGCTCGCGGTGCTCACGCTGGTCACCGGCATCTGGCTGCTCGTGGTCGGCGTCGTGGAGATCGGCACGTCGTTCGCGGTGCGCAAGCGGGCGAAGGACATCCCGACCGGGGTGTGAGCACACATCACATACGGCGAGGACCCCGCTGCTCCAGCGGGGTCCTCGCCGTATGAGTGTGTCTCAGGAGAGCGGGCGCCTCAGACGCCCACCGCCTCCTCCATCTCCTCTTCCTGTTCCTGGTCGCGCACGGTCTCCCGCTTGTGCTTGTGCGCGGGGGCCGGCTCGACGGCCGGGGTGCCGCGCCGGCGCTCGGCGAGACCCGCCACCGTGATCATGGCGACGCCCACGAGCAGCCAGGCCACGAGCGTCCAGAGGTTGCGGGCCAGGTCGTGCTGCCCGAAGTAGAGGAGGTCGCGTGCGCCCTCGACGTATCCCGCGCCGTTCCAGAAGCCGTGCAGGCCGGCGAAGAAGCCGTTCTGCAGCTCGGGCCGGAAGATCCCTCCGGAGCTGGTGAAGTTCAGCATCACGAACAGCACCATCACGCCGAGCGTCGTCCACTTCTTCAGGAACGTGTGCAGTCCTACGCCGATCAGCAGGACGCCCGCCGAGTAGAGCCACGTCATGCCCCACAGGCCCCACAGGTGGGAGTGCGCGAGGTGGAAGACGGGGCCCGCGAACGCCGCGCCGATCAGGCTGACCACGCCGGACGCGCCGACGACGAGCAGGGCGCGGGTGCGCATCCGCAAGCCGGCGCCCGCGCCGCCGATCACCGCGACCGAGGCGTACGAGCCGATGCTGACCGCCACGAGCAGGAAGAACAGGCCCTGTCCTGTCGGGTCGTCGTCCACCGACGGCGTCACGTCGGTCACCTTCAGCGGCGAGCCCTGTTCGGCGGCGACCGGCGTGAAGATCTTCTGGACCACGGAGACGGTGGTGTCCGATCCGGCGGACGCCACGATCAGCTCGGGCGCCTTGGCGTCGAGGACGTAGGCGCCGTCGATGTCCCGGGTCTCCAGCTGGTCGACCGCGGTGGAGCGGGAGTCGAGCGTGCGGACGTCGAGCGCGTCGCCCGCCTTGTCCTTGACCGTCTGCGCGAAGACCTTCGCCTCCGGGCCCGAGCCGACGACGGCGATCGGCAGATGGTGCGGCTCGGGAGAGGCGAAGGCGCCGAGATAGGCGAGGCCCATGCCGACGCACATCAGGAGCGGGGTGAGCAGATGCGTCAGGACGTGGCGCAGCGCGGGTTCGCGCATGCCGCTCATGAGCAGGACCTCCACGGATCGATTCGGTTGGCTTATACAACTCTTGGTGCAGTTGTACTCTACAACCATACGGAGGGCCGGAAGTCCCTGAGTCGGTGTGACCATGGCCACCCAGGGGAGGAAGGGCAGGTCAGGCGGGGCGTGACAGTGATCGGTCCGCAGCGGCGTGCGCCGGTGGCGCGGGATGTCCGTCGCCCCCGTTCTCGTACGTCCGAAGGCGCTCGCGCAGCGCGTGCATGCGCAGGCTCGTCTCGTACAGATAGCGGACCTTCGTCCGCATCACCCATGGCTCGACCGGCTTCGACACGTAGTCGGCGACGCCGAGTTCGAAGGCCCTGGCGGCGAGCTTGGTGTCCTGGCCCGCGCCGGTGATCAGCATGATCGGGATGTCCTGCGTCTGTTCGAGGCGCGTCATGTAGTGCGCGACCTCGAAGCCGTCGACATCGGGCATCAGCACGTCGAGCAGGACCAGGCCGATGCCGCCGCGCAGCACTGCCTTGAGTGCGTCGTTCCCGGTCTTGGCCCGGTCGATCGGATAGCCGAGCGGGGCCAGCGCGCTCTCCATCGCGAAGAGGGTGTCGTCCCGGTCGTCGACGACGAGAATCCTCGGCCGTGCAGCGGTGGGCATCGCCAAGCGCCTCCCCTCGTCGGCACCGACAGCATATGCCCGAATCCACGGGAGGGAAGGGCTCGCTCAGTCCTCTCCGCGCACCAGATTCCAGTCCGTGTCACGGTCGTTCGCGCCACCGGAGGGCTCGTGTTCGTCGCGCCGTGCGGCCCTGTAGGTGCGGACCCTGCCCTTGACCTCGCGTTTGGTCTCTGCGGGGTGCGGGGCGCGCTCCATTGTGTTCATGATCGGATCTTTCTCCGGCTGAAATCCGAGGGAAATCAGTCGAGTTCGGTTGTAGACGGTCGTGTAGACGCCACGTTCGAGGCCTGTTCCGTGAGCTTTCCGAGGGCCGGCTCAGCCGGTCTTCGGTGCGGGGTGCCGGGCGCAGTGCGTCGCGAACGGATGCCCGGCAGGGTCGGAGTACAGGCGCATCTCGTTCGGGCCGCGGGCGCCACGGGTCTCCAGCGGGCGGGCGCCCAGGCCGATGAGCTTGCGCTCCACCTCGTCGAGGTCCTCCTGGTCCACCAGGAAGTCGAGATGGGCCTGCTGCGAGTCGTCGGGGCGCGGCCAGCTGGGCGGGGCGGCGTTCAGGTCGCGGCGGAAGGCCATCCGCATACCCTGCTCGCCGACGACGTCGATGCGGTTGCTGCCGGGCATCGTATCGATCTCGCCACCCAGCAACGTCCGGTAGAACTCGGCCAGTTCCTCCGGCTCCGCGCAGTCCAGGACCAGCACTCCAGCCCGCACCAGGCTCATGTCTCCTCCTCCGTCGCACCCCCGTGGCGCGTCGGGGCGCCGAGTACCCAGAGCGGGCGGCGCCAACCGGGTTTCCCCGGTCCCTGGCTGGTCACCCGGCCCAGCGCGTGTTGCCAAAGCAGCGTTCCTCGAACCGAAAGGTCCCGGCATGAGCACCAAGGTCGCCGATCACATCCTCGAACGCCTGCGCGCCTGGGGCGTGGAGCAGGTCTTCGGCTACCCGGGCGACGGCATCAACGGACTGCTCGCCGCCTGGGGCCGGGCCGACAACCGGCCCGAGTTCGTACAGGCGCGGCACGAGGAGATGGCCGCCTTCGAAGCGGTCGGCTACGCGAAGTTCAGCGGCCGCGTCGGTGTCTGCGTCGCCACCTCGGGCCCCGGGGCGATCCACCTCCTGAACGGCCTGTACGACGCCAAGCTCGACCACGTCCCGGTCGTCGCCATCGTCGGGCAGACCGCCCGCAGCGCCATGGGCGGCTCGTACCAGCAGGAGGTCGACCTGCACACGCTGTACAAGGACGTCGCCTCCGACTTCGTGGAGACCGTCAACGTCCCCGAGCAGCTGCCCAACGTCCTCGACCGGGCGATGCGCACCGCCACCGCGCGCCGCGCCCCCACCGCCGTGATCATTCCGGGGGACGTGCAGGAACTGGACTACAACCCGCCCCCGCACGCCTTCAAGATGGTGCCCTCCAGCCTCGACCGCAGCTCGTGGACCGCCGAACCCGCGCAGGAGGCGGTGGAACGGGCCGCCGAGGTGCTCAACGCGGGCGACAAGGTGGCCATCCTCGTCGGCCAGGGCGCGGCGGGCGCGAAGGACGAGGTGTGCGAGGTCGCCGAACTGCTCGGGGCCGGTGTGGCCAAGGCACTGCTCGGCAAGGACGTGCTCTCCGACGAACTCCCGTACGTCACCGGGGCGTCGGGTCTGCTCGGCACCCGCCCCTCCTACGAGCTGATGAGGGACTGCGACACCCTCCTCACCATCGGCTCCAGCTTCCCGTACGCGCAGTTCCTGCCCGATTACGGCAAGGCGCGCGGCGTGCAGATCGACATCGACCCGCACATGATCGGCATGCGCTACCCGTACGAGGTGAACCTCGTCGGCGACGCAAGCGCCACACTCCGCCGGCTGCTGCCGCTGCTGCGCCGCAATGAGGGCCGCGACTGGTTCGACGAGACCTGCGCGAGCGTCCGGCGCTGGCACGACGTCATGGACCGCCGCGCCCAGTTGAGCGCCGACCCGATCAACCCCGAACACGTCGCCCGCGCCCTCGACCCGCTGCTCCCGGACAACACGATCCTCACCTCGGACTCCGGCTCCGCCGCCAACTGGTACGCCCGCCACATCACCATGCGCGGCACGATGCGCGGCTCCCTGTCCGGCACGCTCGCCACCATGGGCTGCGGCGTCCCCTACGCGATCGGCGCCAAGTACGCCCATCCCGACCGGCCCGTCGTGGCGCTCGTCGGCGACGGCGCGATGCAGATGAACGGCCTCGCCGAACTCATCACCGCCGCCAAGTACCGGCACCGCTGGACCGATCAGCGCCTCGTCGTCGGCGTGTTCAACAACCGGGACCTCAACCAGGTGACCTGGGAGCTGCGCGCCATGGGCGGCTCGCCGTCCTTCCTGCCCTCGCAGGAGCTGCCCGACGTCGACTACGCCGCGTTCGCACGGCAGTTGGGGCTCACCGGCATCCGCGTCGAGAAGCCCGCCGACGTCACCGACGCCTGGAGCGCGGCGCTCGCCGCCGACGGGCCCGCCGTCGTCGACTTCCGCACCGACCCGTCCGTCCCGCCGATCCCGCCGCACGCGACGTGGGAGCAGATGGAGTCCACGGCGGAGGCGATCCTCAAGGGCGACCCGCAGAGCACCGACATGGTCAAGCAGGGCTTCAAGGCGAAGGTGCAGGAGTTCATGCCGGGCGTCGGCAAGCGCGACCACTGACGTATTTTGGGGTCCGACCTGGAAACGGTGGGGCCTTGCGAACAGGGGGAGTGGCAGTGGACGCGCGGGACGCGCAGCAAGCGGTGGGGGAGCGGGACGACACGGCCGAGCGGCTGCGCGCCATCCGCGACGAGCTGTCGGAGCGCTTCTACGAACGCGCCGACGTCGTACGCACCCTGATGACGGCGCTGCTCGCCGGTCAGCACTCCCTGGTGCTCGGGCCGCCCGGCACCGCGAAATCCGAGCTGGCCCGCGAGCTCACCGGCCGGGTCGAGGGGGCGGCGTACTGGGAGATCCTGCTGTCCAAGTTCACCGCCCCCACCCGGATGTTCGGGCCCATCGACGTCGCCGCCCTGGCCCGCGGCGAGTACCGCCAGGTCTACGACGGCCGGGCCACGACCGCGCACATCGCGTTCATCGACGAGATCTTCAAGTGCTCCACCGCCGCCCTCAACGAGACGCTGGGCTACCTCAACGAGCGGATCTACCACCCCGAGAACGGCGGCGCGCCGATCCACTGCCCGCTGATCGGCGCCATCACGGCCAGCAACGAACTGCCCGAGGGCGAGGACACCGCCGCGATCTACGACCGGCTCCTCGTCCGGATCGAGGTCGGCTACCTGGAGGACCCCTCGAACTTCGCCGCCCTCGTCCGCTCCGCCGTCGGCGGCCGCTCAAAGGCTCCGGCACGGACCACGATCCACCTGGCCGACCTGCAACGGGCCGTGGCCGAGACCGTCCCCGCCGTGGACGTCCCCGACACCATCGTCGACGCGGTGTGCACACTGCGGGCCGCCCTGCGCCGCAAGGAGCTCATCGCCTCCGACCGGCGCTGGCGGCAGGCGGTCGGACTGCTCCAGGCGTCCGCGTACCTCGACGGCAGGACCGAGGTCGCCGAGACCGATCTGTCGGTGCTCACCCACGTCCTGTGGGACTCGCCGGCCCAGCGCCCGACCGTCGAGCGCGAGGTGCTGCACCTGGTCAACCCCGACGCCAAGGAAGCGCTCGACCTGGCCGACACCATCGAGGAGCTGGAGACCCAACTCGACGCCATGGCAGGGCAGTCCCGCGAAGCGCTGAGCGACTGGGTCATCAAGAAGGCCCACCACCAGCTCGCGACGGCGGGGCAACGCCTGGACAAGCTCCGCGAGGAGGCGGCGGGCGCGGGCCGCTCCACCGCCGCCATCGACCGGGTCACGGGACGCCGGCGCGCAGTCCGCGCCCGGATCCTCACCGAGGCCCTCGGCGTGGACGCGAACATGGTGCGGGACGAGCCCTGAACGGGGCCGTGGTCGCGGACCGTTTCGACCGGCTGACGTGGCGCGACACATATGAACAGGCGGCGGGCGTACGGGAGTTGACGGCGGAGCTCGCCGCGCGCCACGAGAGCGCACGGGATCTGCTCGCCGATGTGTTCCTGGCCGCTTACACGGCGCGGGTGCGGGTGCGCGAGCGTGCGGACATGGACCCGTCGAGGCTGGTGAACCACGAGTTCGTCACCGCGCTCGTCGAGTCACCCGAGTTCGTGGAGCTGCGCAGGGACACCGTCGGAGACCCGTACGCCGCCGCGATGGCGCTGCTCGCACAGGGGCCCGCGCTGCGCGGGCTGCTTGACCGGGACACGCAGGAGCGGCCGGACGAGACACCTCGTCGTGACGGGCAGGGCACCGCCGCGGCAGCGGCCGGCGCGCCAGGCGCTCCGGGCGCCCCCGGCATCCGCGCCACCGCCCGCAGCGCCGCCGCGAAAGCCTCCCGCGCCGTACGGCAGGAGGCATCCCTGATGCGGGCCTGGGGTGTCGGACCCGGCGAGCTGGAGCGGATGCCGTTCGAGGAGCGGGCCCGGCTCGCCGAGCGGTTGCGCACCGGGCGGCTCGCCGAATGGGCCGAACTCATCGGCCGCTTCCGGCAGATGGCCGCCGGTGAACGCGCCCGCAAGGTGGAGAACACCACCGGGGAACTCGTCGGCGTCACCCTCGGCGACGACCTGTCCCGCCTCGTCCCCTCCGAACTCGCCGGACTCGGCGTGCCCGCCCTGCGCGCGGTGTTCGCCGCCCGGTACGCCGCCAAAGAGCTGATGCTCTACGACAGCCGGGGCGAGCAGCCCACCGGGCGCGGCGCCGTCATCGCGTGCGTGGACACCTCTCACTCCATGTACGAGGCGGGGCCCGGCGGCGTCACCCGTGAGGTGTGGGCGAAGGCGTGCGCGCTGGCGCTGCTCGACCAGGCCCGCGCCGCAGAACGCGACTTCGTCGGCATCCTCTTCTCCGCCGCCGACAAGGTCCGCGTCTTCCGCTTCCCCGCCGACCGGCCGGCAGGACTCGACGTGACCCTGGAGTTCGCGGAGACCTTCCTCGGCGGCGGCACCAGCTACCAGGCCCCGCTGGGCGCCGCCCGCGACGTCCTTGAGCGGGAGTTCGAGGACGCCGCCCGCGCCCGCGGCGACATCGTGCTGCTCACCGACGACGACTGCGGCGTCACCGAGGAGTGGATGCGCGGCTGGAACGCGGCCAAGCACCGCCTGGGCTTCCGCGTCTTCGGCGTGGCCGTCGGCGCCCCGCGCGCCGCCGAGGCCGAATCCGTCCTGGACGCGCTGTGCGACAACCTCCGCTCGGTGGAGGACTTCACCGACGTGCACGCCGCCGCCGACCTGTTCCGCGTGATCTGACCCGGCGGGTATCAGCGCTCAGATACCGGCTTCGGCGCGTTCACCACGTCCAGGAACACCTGGTCGGCCTCGGGCCAGCGGTCCTGCACCGACCGCTTGACGCGCTCCAGGACCAGCTCCAGGCGCTCGCTCTCGATGCCGGGCGCGAGATCGATCCGCGCCGCGACCAGCGTCGAGTCCGTCCCCAGCTGCATCGTGTGCAGCGCCGCCACATTGTCGATCTCGGGCTGCGCGGCGAGGAGTTCGCGGATGCCGCGGTGCAACTCGGGGTCGCCGGCCTCGCCGATCAACTGGTCGCGGGCGCTCCTGCCGAGCCGGTACGCCACGTACACGAGCAGCACGCCGATGGAGAACGAGGCGGCCGCCTCCCACTCGATCCGCCCCGTCACCATGTGCAGCGTCATCCCGCCCGCCGCGATGAGCACACCGATCACCGCTGTGCCGTCCTCGGCGAGGACCGTACGCAGCGCGGGGTCCGAGCCGATGCCGTCGCCCGGCTGCACACGCACCTGGTGCACGGCGCGGGCCAGCGAGCTGCCCTCCGCGAGCAGCGCCACACCGAGGACCACGAGCCCGGCGACGTAACCGCCGCGGGACTCCTCCTGGCCGCCCGACGTCAGCGCCTCGAACGCCTGGAAGAACGAGAAGCAGCCGCCCATCACGAAGATGCCGACGGCGGCCAGCAGCGACCAGAAGAACCGCTCCTTGCCGTACCCGAACGGATGCTTGCGGTCGGCGGGCCGTCGGCTGCGGCGCAGCGCGGCCAGCAGGAACACCTCGTTCAGGCTGTCGGCCACCGAGTGCGCCGCCTCCGAGAGCAGCGCGGGCGACGCGGCGAAGAGACCGCCGACGGCCTTGGCCACGGCGATCAGCAGATTGGCGGCGAGCGCCACCAGGACGGTGATCCGGGTCCTTCGGTCGTCTTCCTCGGAATTCTTCGGAGTCACGTCAACTCGCAGAGGGTGAGTGGAGTACGGGGGGAATTCTCGGGAACTCGGCGCCCCAAGGAGGTATTCACCGTGATTCCTGTTCTGCTGGTCCTGTTACTCGCGCTGCTTCTTTTCGGCGCGGGATTCGCTGTGAAACTGTTGTGGTGGGTGGCCATCGCCGTGCTGGTGGTGTGGCTGCTCGGATTCGTGATGCGCAGTACGACGGCGGGCGGATCGAGGTCTCGCTGGTACCGGTGGTGAGTAACCGAACCAGGTACCGATAAACCCCGGAACGAAACCCTTGAAATGCCGTCCGGGTCGGAATGATCCGCGATATGCCGGCCCGGACGGCACGACCCACACTCCCGGGAGGACGTCATGCCCGAGTACGGCTACTTTCTGGCGTCGGAGGAATTCGGGCCGCGCGAACTCGTGGAACAGGCCCGGATGGCGGAACAGGCGGGCTTCGACTGCCTGTGGATCTCCGACCACTACCACCCGTGGAACGACGCCCAGGGCCAGAGCCCCTTCGTCTGGAACGTGCTCGGCGCCCTCTCGGAGGCCGTGTCGCTGCCCGTCGAGACCGCGGTCACCTGCCCCACCGTCCGGATCCACCCGGCCGTCCTCGCCCAGGCCGTCGCCACCAGCGCGGTGCAGCTGGAAGGCCGCTTCCGCTTCGGTGTCGGCACCGGGGAGGCGCTCAACGAACACATCCTCGGCGGGCCCTGGCCCTCCGCGCACGTCCGTATGGAGATGCTCGAAGAGGCCATCGCGGTCATCCGCAAGCTCCTCGACGGCGGCGAGGTCACCCACCGTGGCGAGCACTACACAGTGGAGAACGCCCGCGTCTACACCCTGCCCGACGAGCCCGTACCGATCGACATCTCCGGCTTCGGCCCGCAGGCCACCGCGCTCGCCGCCCGCGTCGGCGACGGCTACATCACCATGAGCCCCGACGAGGAGCTGGTCACCCAGTTCCGCAAGGGCGGAGGCGGCGCGAAGCCCGTCGCCGGCGGCCTCAAGGTCTGCTACGGGCCCGACCGGGCGGAGGCCGTACGGCGGGTGCACGGGCTGTGGGCCAACCAGCTGCTGCCCGGCGAACTCGGCCAGGTGCTGCCCACGCCCCGCCACTTCGAGCAGGCGGAAACCCTCGTCACCGAGCAGATGGTCGACGGCGCGATGCCCTGCGGCCCCGACGTCGACGAGCACGTGAGCGCCCTCGATGCCTTCGCCCGGGCCGGCTTCGACCGTGTCTACGTGAACCAGATCGGCCCGGACCAACAGGAGTTCTTCGACTTCTACCGGACGAAGGTGCTGCCGCGGCTCAAGTGAAGCCCGGTTTGGGGTCCGCCGATCCGGCAACTCGCATCGCAGCCGTACGTCCCCTGGAAAGGAGCCGGGCCGGTGACCTCCCTGGCGAAGTATCAGCACCTCCACGCCGAGGCCCCCACGGGCGCCGACCGTGCCCTGATGACCGAACCGCCCAAGGACGACCTCGTCCGCTTCCTGGAGGACCGCTTCGCCTGCGCGCAGTCCTGCACGGAGTGCGCCCGCGCCTGCGCCCTGCTGGTCAGCTCCACCGACCTGGGGCCCATCGCCCCGCAGGTGCACGGTCCCGTGCGCCCGGTCCCGGACGAGAGCCCGGAACAGATCGACGCGCCGCACGGCCTGCGGCGCGCGCTGCTGCTCAGCGTCGAGGTGTGCGACGCGACCTGTCGGCTGCTGTCGGAGGAGGCACACCAGGACGAGTACGGGATCCGGCTCCAGGTCGAATGGTGCCGGGCCGTCACCCTGGAGTGCGCGCACGTCTGTGATCGCACCGGCGACGCCGCCGACTGCGCCGAATTCTGCCGGGCCTGCGCGCGGGCGTGCACGGATCTCCTCGCGACCCTCGGCTGACGACGCTGACGTTCCATCAGTTTCTGCGGTCCCCGGCATTCCCTATTTCTGGAACGCGTTCTACTGTGTGCGCCGTCAGGCTGGCGCCAAGCCGGCTCCCGGACCACGCAGTCGACCGCCAGGAGGGGCCGTGCACCTCGAATACACGCCTGAGCAGCAGCAGTTGCGCACCGAGCTGCGCGCCTACTTCGCCGAGCTCGTGCCCGAGAACGCGTACGCGCGCTACGAGGACCCGGCCGCGCAGAAGCGGTTCTACCGGGAGACGGTGCGCCGGCTCGGCAGCGACGGATGGCTCGGCGTGGGCTGGCCGAAGGAGTACGGCGGTCGTGGCCTCTCCCCGATGGAACAGTTCATCTTCTTCGACGAGGCCGCACAGGCGGGCGTGCCGCTGCCGCTGATGGCGCTGAACACCGTCGGCCCGACCATCATGCAGTTCGGTACCGACGAGCAGAAGGAGTCCTTCCTCCCGAAGATCCTCTCCGGCGAGCTCGACTTCGCGATCGGCTACAGCGAACCCGACGCGGGTACGGACCTTGCGGCGCTGAAGACGCGCGCGGTCCGCGAGGGCGACACGTATGTCGTCAACGGCCAGAAGATCTGGACGACCAACGGGGACACGGCCGACTGGGTCTGGCTCGCCGTCCGCACCGACCCGGACGCGCCCCCGCACAAGGGCATCACCATGCTGCTCGTCCCGACGACCGACCCCGGCTACTCCTGCACCATCATCAACACCCTCGCGTCGCACGACACCACGGCCAGCTACTACGAGAACATCCGCGTCCCGGTCTCCCGCCGCGTCGGCGACGAGAACAAGGGCTGGCGCCTGATCACCAACCAGCTCAACCACGAACGCGTCACGCTGGCCGCGCACGGCACCATGGCGATCCGCGCCCTGCACGACGTGCAGCGCTGGGCCATGGACACGAAACTCGCCGACGGCCGCCGCGTCATCGACCTCGGCTGGGTCAGGAAGCGCCTCGCCCAGACCCACACGAAGCTCGACGCGATGAAGCTCCTCAACTGGCAGATGGTGAACGCCGTTCAGCAGGGCACCCTCCTCCCGCAGGACGCCTCCGCCGTCAAGGTCTACGGCTCCGAGGCCCGCCGGGACGCGTACGCCTGGCTGATGGAGGTGGTGGGCGCGGCGGGCGCGTTGAAGGAGGGCAGTGCGGGGACGCTGCTCCACGGCGAACTGGAGCGCGGCTACCGCTCCGCCGTGATCTTCACTTTCGGCGGCGGGAACAACGAGATCCAGCGGGAGATCATCTCGTGGATCGGCCTGGGGATGCCGAGGGTGCGGCGCTGACCGGGTCCAGGGCGATCCGGGCCCGAACGGGAAGGTGGTCACTGCCGGTCGAGGCCAGGGGGCGGACGGGTCCGACGTTCGCCGAGCGGGCCATGATCTGGTCGATCCGGGCCACGGGGAACGCGGCGGGGTAACTGAAGGCGAGTCCGCGGTCCGGCACGTCCAGTTGTGAGGTCAGCGGGGCGAGGCCGCGGTCGTCGACCGTGCCGTTGAAGTCCCCGAGGACGAGCACCGTCTCCGTCTTCTCGGCGGCGACCTCCGCGCCGAGCTTGCGGGCGCTCTCGTCCCGCCACCGCGACGCCAGGCCGCTCGCGCCGATCCGTATCGAGGGGAGGTGTGCGACGTACACGGCGATGTCGCGCCGCGGGGCCTCGACGACCGCGCGCAGGCCCCGGTTCCACGGCTCCGTGATCCCGGCCGGCTTGATGTCCGCGGCCCGGACGCCGGTGAGCGGGTACTTCGACCAGAGCCCGACCGTGCCGACCACAGCGTGGTGCGGATGGCTCGCCGCAAGGGCGCGCTCGTACACCGCGCGGGCCTTCGGCAGCAGCTCCTCCAGGGCGATGAGGTCGGGGAACGACATGGACAGCTCGCTCGCCGTGCCCTGTGGGTCGGTGTTCTCGTCACTGACGTTGTGCTGCACCACGACGAGGTCGTGCCGTTCGGACCGGGGCTCGGGCAGCAGCACGCCGTATTGATGGGCCCAGACCGCCGTCGACAGCAGCGCAGCCAGCACCGCGAGTGGCGCCCGGCGCAGCAGAGCCAGGCCGAGGAGGACGACCAGCACCAGCCAGCACCACGGCAGGAACGATTCCACCAGGCTCCCGATGCGCCCCGGCGTGTTGGGGATCAGCCGGTGGAAGACGAGCACGAGCGCGGTCAGGACGGCGAGCGACGCGAGTACGCGCCCGCGACGCCATGGCGGGCGTCTGTCGCCCGCGCCCTCCGTGGCTGCCGTCGCTCCGTCGGCCCGCTCGCTCATGTCGCCCCGTCCACTCGCCCGTTGCCCGTGCCTGTTGTCCCTGCCCGGTCCCTGATCCTCAAGGACGAGTCCGCCGTTGATCGGGTTCCGCCCCCGGCCGTGTGCGTACGCTGCGAAGAGGAGGTGCTGTGCGACATGAGCAAAGCGGACCCGGGGCTCTTCGGCCCCGACTCGGTGACCTGGCAGCTGCACGCCGACCCCATGATGTGGATCGCGGGTGTGCGCGCCCTGTACTTCCAGGCGCTGCACCCGCGCGCCGTACGCGGCGTCATGCAGAACTCCGACTTCCGGCGCGACGCCTGGGGCCGCCTGATGCGGACCGCGGGCTTCGTCGGCACGACGACGTACGGGACGAGCGAGGCCGCAGAGGCGGCCGGGGCGCGCGTACGGCGGATCCACAGCCACCTGGGGGTGACCGACCCGGACACGGGGGAGCGCTACGGCGTCGACGAACCCGAGCTGCTGCTGTGGGTGCACTGCGCCGAGATCGACTCCTACCTGCACGTCGCGCGCCGCTCCGGCTTCCGCCTCACTGAGGCGCAGGCCGACCGGTACGTCGCCGAGCACCGGACCAGCGCCCGGCTCGTCGGCCTCGATCCGGAGAAGGTGCCGGGCAGCCGGGCGGAGTTGGCGGCGTACTTCGAGTCCGTACGTCCGGAGCTGGCCGCCGGGCCCGAGGCGCGCGACGTCGACGACTTCCTTCAGCGGCCGCCCACCCACCTGCTGCTGATCCCCGCGCGCGAGCTCCTCTGGCGGCACGTGGCCAACCTGGCGTACGCCTCCCTGCCGCCGTACGCCCATGAGCTGTACGGCAGACGCGCCCCCGAACCGGCCGCCGTCACGCGCCGCTTGCGCACCACGGGAACCGCGCTGCGCCTGACCCCCGACCGTGTGCGCTGGCAACTCCCGCCCAAGCACATCCTGCGGGCCATGGGGAGACTCGGTGCCGACGCCCGACCCGCCCCGTACAAAGTCGACAGAGGGGAAGCCATACTGGACGGGCCGGGGAGGGCACAGCGACGCGACGGGGGCGACGGCGGGAGATGCCAGAGGTGGGGGACACGGGGGACGTCAGGCTGATCCACGGGCGGTATCAGCTGCTCGACCTGATCGGCCGGGGTGGCATGGGCGAGGTCTGGCGGGCGCGCGACGAGTCGCTCGGCCGGCACGTCGCCGTGAAGTGCCTCAAGCCGCTCGGGCCCGAGCGCGACCAGACCTTCACCCGCATCCTGCGGGAGCGCTTCCGCAGGGAGGCGCGGGTCGCCGCCGCGCTCCAGCACCGGGGCATCACGGTCGTGCACGACTTCGGCGAGCACGAGGGCATCCTCTACCTCGTCATGGAACTGCTCGACGGGAAGAACCTCAGCCAGCTCCTGGACGACAACCGGCACCACCCGCTGCCCGTGGACGACATCGTCGACATGGCCGGGCAGGTGGCCTCCGCCCTCGCCTACACCCACGAACAGGGCGTCGTGCACCGTGACCTGAAGCCCGCCAACATCATGCGGCTCGGCGACGGCACCGCCAAGATCTGCGACTTCGGCATCGCCCGGCTCGGCGCCGACATCGGTTTCACCTCGCGCCTCACCGGCACCGGCATCGCCATGGGGACCCCGCACTACATGTCGCCCGAGCAGATCGGCGGCGACCAGGTCGACGAGCGCAGCGACCTGTACTCGCTGGGATGTGTGCTCTACGAGGTCGCCACGGGCGCGCCGCCCTTCGACCTGGAGGACGCGTGGTCCGTGCTGGTCGGACACCGCGACACCGAGCCCGAGGCGCCGCGCGGGCACCGGCCCGAGCTGCCCGGATATCTCGACCGGATCATCCTGGACCTGCTCGCCAAGGACCCCGAGGAACGGCCGCGTGACGCGCGGGAGCTGGGGCGCCGAATCACGGAAGGCACGCGGCCCGGACGCGGGACGTATGTGCCGACGGTGCGGGCGGCACAGATCGAGCCGCGCACGGGCACGCCTGTACGGCAGCCGGAGTCGCCCGGGTCCCGCGAGCCCCGGCTGCCCTCCTGGACCCGCGGCATGACCACAGGACACAAGGCCAACGCGGGCCCCGGCCCGCGCGTCACACCACCGGACGCCGCGGCCGGGCTCTCCGGTGAATGGATCCCGCGCGACATCGACCACACCCCCGCCGCCCCGGAGGTGACGCAACGGCCCACCCCCGCCCCGGAACTGCTCGCGACCCTCGTCTCCCGGCACAACGCGGGGCTCAGCCTCGGCCGGCTGGAACGCTGGGCCGAGGCGGGCGAGGTGCACCGCTCCGTCGCCGCCGAGCGGGAGTACGCCCTCGGCCCCGACCACCCCGACACCCTCGCCAGCCGCTACGAGGTCGCCTTCACCCTCAGCCGCACCGGGCGGGCCGCCGACGCGCTGCGCGAGTACCGCGGCGTCGTCGAGGGCCGCGAGCGGATCCTCGGCCCCGAGCACCCCGACACGCTCGGCGCGCGGCAGGAAGTCGCGTACGTACTGGGGAAACTGGGGCGACACTTCGAGGCGCACCAGGTGTACAGCGCCGTCCTCGCCGCCCGTGCTCGCGCGATGGGGCCCGAGCACCCGGACACACTGCGCTGCCGCCACAACCTCGCCTTCAACCTCAGCAGGCTCGGCCGCCTGGAGGACTCGTACCGGATGGCGGACGAGGTCGCCGACGCGCGCGCCCGCGTGCTCGGCTCCGACCACCCCGACACACTCGTCACGCGCTGCGAAGTCGCTTACGCCCTCGGCCAGTTGGGCCGGTGGAGCGAGGCCCTGCGGACGTATCAGGAGGTCGCTCGGGTTCGCGCGCGGGCGCTCGGCGGCGACCACCCGGACACCCTCGCCGCGCGCTACGAAGTGGGCATCAGCCTCGGCCGCCTCGGCCGCAGCGCCGAGGCCCTGACGCTCTACCGCGACCTGATCGACGACCGCACGCGGGTCAGCGGTCCCGACCACCCCGAGACGCTGCGCGCCCGGCACGGCCTCGGCGTGAACCTCGGGCGGCTGGCCCGCTGGGAAGAGGCCATCGCGGAGGCCCGCGACGTGTGCGCGATCCGCGGGCGCGTGCTCGGCGCCGACCACCCGGACACACTCGTCAGCCGCCGCGAGGTCGCCGTCGGCCTGGGCTGGCTCGGCCGTTGGCAGGACGCCCTCGGCGAGTACCGCGCGGTGGCCACCGCCCGCGAGCGCGTCCTCGGCGAGGCCCACGCAGGCACCCTCGCCAGCCGCAACGACGAGGCACACTGCCTGGAGCAGCTCGGCCGCACGGCGGACGCGGTCGCCCTGTACCGCAGAGTGGCGGCACTGCGCCAACAGGGCGCGCCCGGCGCATGAGTGTGGGCCTGCGCTCTGGTCCGTCGCGTGTCTTCTAGGGGCATGCCCGTACGTGATCTCCGCGTCCGTTGCGGGTCGGTTGTCGTCGGTGGCGGTGGTAATGGTCTGGTGGTTGTCGCCCACTTCGCGTTGCGGCAATGGGGTGCGTCCGGCGTGTGAGTGTGGGCCTGCGCTCTGGTTTGCCGTGTGCGGCGCGTGTTTCCTAGGGGTATGCCCGTGCGTGGTGTCTGTGTCCGTTGCGGCTCGGTTGTCGTCGGTGGCGGTGGTAGCGGCTTGGTGGTTGTCGCCCATTTCGCGAAGGGGGCGGTGCGGCGTCAACGGGGCGTGTGCGGCGCGTGTTTCCTAGGGGTATGCCCGTGCGCGGTGTCCGTGTCCGTTGCGGCTCGGTTGTCGTCGGTGGCGGTCGTATCGGCCTGGTGGCTACCGCCCGCCTCGCGTCGCGCCAACGGGGCGCGTCCGGTGCGTGAGCGTGGGCCTGCGCTCTGGTTTGCCGTGTGCGGCGCGTGTTACCAAGGGGCATGTCCGTACATGATCTCCGTTCCCGCTACGACACGGTCATCGTCGGCGGCGGCCACAACGGCTTGGTGGCCGCCGCCTATCTGGCCCGCGCAGGACAGTCCGTCGCCGTCGTCGAACGCCTCGGCAGCACCGGCGGCGCCGCCGTCTCCACCCGGCCGTTCCCCGGCGTCGACGCCCGGCTCTCCCGCTACTCGTACCTCGTCAGCCTGCTGCCCAAGAAGATCGTGGCCGACCTGGGGCTGCGCTTCGCGACCGCGACCCGTGATGTCTCCTCGTACACCCCGACCGTCCGCGACGGGCGGCCGACGGGACTGCTCGTCGGCGGCGGGGAGGAGCGCACCCGTGCCGCGTTCCGCGAACTCACCGGCGGTGAGCGGGAGTTCGAGGCGTGGACCCGCTTCTACGAGACGACCCGGCGCGTCGCCGAACGGGTCTTCCCGACGCTGACCGAGCCGCTCCCCGCAAGGGGCGCGTTGCGCGAGCGGGTCGGCGACGAGGACGCCTGGCGGCTGCTGTTCGAGGACCCCATCGGCGTCGGCATCGAGGAGCACTTCAGCGACGACCTGGTGCGCGGCGTCGTCCTCACCGACGCCCTGATCGGTACCTTCGCCGACGCCCACGACGCGTCCCTGGCCCAGAACCGCTGCTTCCTCTACCACGTGATCGGCAACGGCACGGGCGACTGGGACGTCCCCGTCGGCGGTATGGGCGCCCTCACCGACGCGCTCGCCGCCGCGGCCCGCTCGGCCGGCGCGGACCTGGTCACCGGGCACGAGGTGACCCGGATCGAGACGGACGGCGCCGAGGCCGAAGTCACGTACCGGACGGCCGACTCCGAGGGAACCGTCGCCGCCCGCAACGTCCTCGTCAACGCCTCACCGCAGGACCTCGCCCGGCTCACCGGCGACACCCCGCCGAGCCCCGCGGAGGGCGCCCAGCTCAAGGTCAACATGCTGCTGAAGCGGCTGCCGCGCTTGAAGGACACCTCCGTCGACCCGCGCGAGGCGTTCGCCGGAACCTTCCATGTCGCGGAAGGGTACGCCCAGTTGGCGACCGCGCACGCCGAGGCCGCCGCGGGCGCCCTGCCGAGCGCGCCGCCCTCCGAGATCTACTGCCACTCGCTGACCGACCCGACGATCCTCGCCCCGGAGCTGGTCGAACGCGGCTACCAGACACTCACCCTCTTCGGCCTGCACACCCCGGCCCGGCTCTTCGCCGCCGACAACGACACGGCCCGCGCAGACCTGCTCAAGGCCACGCTCGCCCAGCTCGACACCCACCTCGCCGAACCCATCGAGGACTGCCTCGCGCTCGACGCAGAGGGCCGACCCTGCATCGAGGCGAAGACCCCGCTCGACCTGGAGCGGGACCTGCGACTGCCCGGCGGCAACATCTTCCACCGGGAGCTCTCGTTCCCGTACGCCTCGCAAAGCACCGGCCGTTGGGGTGTGGAGACCGGCCACGCGAACGTCCTGCTGTGCGGCGCGGGCGCCGTGCGCGGCGGCGGGGTCAGCGGCATCCCGGGGCACAACGCCGCGATGGCGGCGCTCGGCCACTGACCCCCACCCGCACGCGCGTAGACGCTAGGGCCCTTCTGACGGATCTTGCTGGAGTCGCGGGCCCTGGCACGCGCATCTGCGGCGTTGTCGTCGGTTGCCAACGCTCCGCGTTGGCGCCCTCCTCCGCCTTGCAGCTGCACCCACCAGACCCCGCTTGTCGGCACCGCACATGGCGGCCACCCGGATCCAGCCTGATCCGTCAGACAGGCCCTAGTCGCGGGAGGCCGTCCACCCCTTCGCCTCGATGCGGGACACGTCCGCCGGGCGCACCTCGTCGAACGCCACCTCGTCGCCGTCGAGGACGCGGATTCCGTCGACGTAGGCGCCCCGGCCGACGTACAGCTGGTCCGTCGCGTAGCGCCAGCGGAGGCGCAGCGGCGTCGTGGCGAAGGGCCCCAGGTCGGCGGTGAGGCGGTGCCAGGTGCGGTCGGCGTAGCCGTCGACCGCGCCCGACGGGTGGGCGTCGGAGCGGCCCGTGGTGAACGGCAGCGGCTTCCAGTTCTTGCCGCCGTCCGTCGACGTCTCCAGGAACAGGAAGTCCGAGTGCGGCTCCGTGTCCCACCACAGGTCACAGGCGAGTCGGGCCTTGTCGGATGCGAGACGCAGATCGGGGAGCGTGAGCGTCGCCGACGTGGCGCTCGCCATCCCCGAGAACCAGGCGGTGCGGCCGTGCTTGGGCCGGACCGCGACCGCACGCGCCATGTTGTTGCCCGCGGCGACCCGGGGAGCGGAACCGGACCGCCAACTGCGCACAGGGTGCACGGAGTTGCCGAGGACGATGAGGAACGAGTCGGTCGTCGGGTCGAGCACGAGCGAGGTGCCCGTGAACCCGGTGTGGCCCGCCGTGCGCGGCGTCGCCATCGCGCCCATGTACCAGTGCTGGTAGAGCTCGAAGCCGAGGCCGTGCTCGTCGCCGGGGAAGTCCGTGTTGAAGTTGGTGAACATCAGGTCCACGGACTTCTGGGACAGGATCCTGGCCTTGCCGTAGGTCCCGCCGTTGAGCAGCGTGCGGCCGAGCACCGCCATGTCCCAGGCGCAGGAGAAGACGCCCGCGTGGCCCGCGACGCCGCCGAACGCGAACGCGTTCTCGTCGTGCACCTCGCCCCACACCAGGCCCCGGTCCAGGCCCGACCACGGCGCGCGGGCGTCCTCGGTCGCCGCGACCTTGGGCTTCCAGGAGGCGGGCGGGTTGTAGCGGGTGCGGGTCATGCCGAGCGGCCCCGTGATCCGCTCGGACAGCAGCACGTCCAGGCGCTTGCCGGTGAGCTTCTCGACGACGAGCTGGAGCGTGATGAGGTTGAGGTCCGAGTACAGATACGTGGTCCCGGCGGGATTGAGCAGCGCCTCCTTCCACAGGAGGGCGAGCTGCGCGTCGTGCTCCGATTCCTTGTAGAAGGCGAGGAAGGGCCTGAACCCGGAGGTGTGCGTGAGGAGCTGACGGACCGTGACGTCCTGCTTGCCGCCGCCGGTGAACTCGGGCAGGTACGTGACGACCTTCGCCTCCAGTTCCAGCGCGCCGCGCTCCACCTCCTGCACCGCCAGGATCGACGTGAACAGCTTGGAGATCGAGGCGAGGTCGAAGACGGTGTCGTCGGCCATGTCGATCTGCTGGTCCGCGGGGAACTCCACGCCCGTGTCGGTGGCGTCGTCGTAGTGGGAGTAGCGCACCGCCTTGCCGATCGGCTGGTGCAGCGCGACCGTGCCGCCGCGGCCCGCGAGCAGCACCGCCCCCGCGTACCAGGGGTGCTTGGGGCCTCCGGGAAACGTTCCGAGGAACTTCTCCGCGTCGGCGACGAGTTGGCGCAGATGGCCCGCGAGCAGGCCCGCGCGCTCGGGGGAGCCGCGCCGCAGGATCGGCCGGGCCGCCGAGGCCTCGGCGGCGGCCGCCGCGGGGCCCGCGGGGAACGGGGCGAGGGCCAGGGCGCCGCCCAGCGCGAGGCCCGCCGCGCCGAACTGTCGCCGGCTCAGGCCGGGGCCCGTGGCGCCTCTGTGTGGTCTGTCCGCTGCTTCGGGTGCTCCGCTCATGGACGAGGCCCTTCTGAAAAATTCTTTCGGGATCTACCGATTCGGATGAAACTTCTCTGTCAGCGCCACCTCGTGTCAACACCCGTGCGGCATGACCGGCCGGTGAAGAATCTGACGCTGCATCAGGAAACCCCTTCCGTCGTCCGCCGCGCTGCGGCATCCTGCGCGCATGCAGACGGAACTGAGCAAGAAACTGGGGATCGAGCACGCCGTCTTCGGCTTCACGCCGTTCCCTGCGGTGGCCGCGGCCATCAGCAGGGCCGGAGGCTTCGGCGTGCTCGGTGCGGTCCGCTACGCGGCACCCGACGAACTCAAACGCGACCTCGACTGGCTCGACGGACATGTGGACGGCCGGCCCTACGGCCTCGACGTCGTCATGCCCGCCAAGAAGGTGGAAGGCGTCACCGAGGCCGACATCGAGGCGATGATCCCGCCGGAGCACCGGCAGTTCGTCCAGGAGACCCTCGCCAAGTACGGCGTCCCGGAACTCGCCGAGGGCGAGGCGTCCGGCTGGCGCATCACCGGCTGGATGGAGCAGGTCGCCCGCAGCCAACTCGACGTCGCCTTCGACTACCCGATCAAACTCCTCGCCAACGCACTCGGATCGCCGCCCGCCGACGTCATCGCCCGCGCCCACGAACACGACGTCCTCGTCGCCGCGCTCGCGGGCAGCGCCCGGCACGCCCGTAAGCACGCGGACGCGGGCATCGACGTCGTCGTCGCGCAGGGCTACGAGGCCGGAGGGCACACCGGTGAGATCGCCTCCATGGTGCTCACCCCGGAGGCCGTGGAGGTCGTCGACCCGCTGCCGGTCCTGGCCGCGGGCGGCATCGGCAGCGGCCAGCAGGTCGCGGCCGCGCTCGCGCTCGGCGCGCAGGGGGTGTGGCTGGGCTCGGTGTGGCTGACGACCACGGAGGCCGACATGCACTCGCCCGCCGTCACCCGCAAGCTGCTCGCCGCGGGCTCCGGCGACACGGTGCGCTCGCGCGCGCTGACCGGGAAGCCCGCGCGCCAGCTGCGCACCGAGTGGACGGACGCGTGGGACGACCCGGAGGGCCCCGGCACCCTGCCGATGCCCCTGCAGGGCCTGCTCGTCGCCGAGGCCGTGTCCCGGATCCAGAAGTACGAGGTGGAGCCCCTGCTCGGCACGCCCGTGGGGCAGATCGTCGGGCGGATGAACGAGGAACGCAGTGTCCAGGCGGTCTTCGACGACCTGACGCGCGGCTTCGAGAAGGCGATCGACCGCATCAACAAGATCGCGGGGCGGGGGTGACGAGCCGGGCATGAAGCCGCCCGAGGGCCTGTGGAGCGCGTGCTCGCCCGGGCTCTCCCGGCGATCGTCGGTTTGGCCGGTGGCCGGTCGTGCGGCTCTCCGCGCCCGAGGAGGGCGCCCATGTGCGCCGCTTCGCAGCCTCCGAGGGGGTGGGGAGCCGCTCGACCAGCCACCGGTCATCCGCCCGGAGCCCCACAGCGATCCGCTGACAGGAAGCCGCCTTGAACACCCCTACGCAGAAGGGACGCATCATGCCCGAACAGTCCGCCCCCAACGGCTTCTGGGCGCAGGCCGCCGCCGAGCCCGACCGCACGATCCTCATCGCCCCGGACGGCGAACCCTGGACGGCGGGCCGCCTGCACGCCGCCGCCAACAAGATGGTCCACGGTCTGCGCGCGGCAGGCCTTCGGCGCGGCGACGCCTTCGCCGTCGTCCTCCCCAACAGCGTCGAGTTCTTCACCGCCTACCTCGCCGCCTCGCAGGCCGGCTTCTACCTCGTGCCCGTCAACCACCACCTCGTAGGACCGGAGATCGCCTGGATCGTCTCCGACTCCGGCGCCAAGGTCCTGATCACGCACGAGCGCTTCGCCGACGCGGCCAGGTCCGCCGCCGACGAGGCGGGCCTGCCCGACAGCCACCGGTACGCGGTCGGAGAGGTCGCGAGCTTCCGCCCGTACGCCGAACTCCTCGACGGTCAGAGCGAGTCGGCGCCGTCCGACCGCACCCTCGGCTGGGTCATGAACTACACGTCCGGCACCACGGGCCGCCCCCGCGGCATCCGCCGCCCGCTGTCCGGCAAGCTCCCCGAGGAGTCGTACCTCGGCGGATTCCTCGCCATCTTCGGCGTCAAGCCGTACGACGACAACGTCCACCTGGTGTGCTCGCCGCTCTACCACACGGCGGTCCTCCAGTTCGCGGGAGCCTCCCTGCACATCGGGCACACGCTCGTCCTGATGGACAAGTGGACACCCGAGGAGATGCTCCGCCTCATCGACACCCACCAGTGCACGCACACGCACATGGTGCCGACCCAGTTCCACCGCCTGCTCGCGCTCCCGCAGGAGGTCAAGGACGCTTACGACGTCACGTCCATGCGGCACGCGATCCACGGCGCCGCGCCCTGCCCCGACCACGTCAAACGAGCCATGATCGACTGGTGGGGGATGTGCGTGGAGGAGTACTACGCGGCCAGCGAGGGCGGCGGCGCGTTCGCGACGGCCGAGGACTGGCTGAAGAAGCCGGGAACCGTCGGAAAGCCCTGGCCCATCAGCGAGTTGGCGATCCACGACGACGACGGCAAGAAGCTGCCTGCCGGTGAACTCGGCACCGTCTACCTGAAGATGAACACCGGCGGATTCTCGTACCACAAGGACGAGGGCAAGACGAAGAAGAACCGCATCGGCGACTTCTTCACCGTCGGTGACCTCGGCGTGCTCGACGAGGACGGCTATCTCTTCCTGCGCGACCGCAAGATCGACATGATCATCTCGGGTGGCGTCAACATCTACCCCGCCGAGATCGAGTCCGCGCTGCTCACCCACCCGGCCGTCGCCGACGCCGCCGCGTTCGGCATCCCGCACGACGACTGGGGCGAGGAGGTCAAGGCGGTCGTCGAGGTCGCGGAGGGCCGGGAGGCCGGGGACGCCCTGGCGGCCGAGATCCTCACTCACTGCGAGACTCAACTCGCGGGCTACAAGCGGCCCAAGAGCGTCGACTTCATCGAGACGATGCCCCGTGACCCCAATGGCAAGCTCTACAAGCGCCGCCTGCGGGACCCGTACTGGGAGGGACGGACCA
Organism: Streptomyces sp. NPDC002795; assembly: GCF_042888725.1. Taxonomy (NCBI): domain Bacteria; kingdom Bacillati; phylum Actinomycetota; class Actinomycetes; order Kitasatosporales; family Streptomycetaceae; genus Streptomyces; species Streptomyces sp. NPDC002795. Next base: position 298,012 of record NZ_JBIAQB010000001.1, on the reverse strand, counting down.
GGGTGGTCTGAGACCACCCCGGCCCGCGCTTGTCGCACGTCAGTCGCGCACCCGCACCACCTTCAGCGCGGGCGACGTGAGGATGTCCTTCTCACAGAAGCGCTCCGTGACCCACTTCTTCTTCGCGAAGAGGTGGGTCTGGTCGCTGTAGTGCGGCGAATTCGGGTTCGACGACTGGGAGTACGTGAGGAGGGTGCGCGCCACCGGGCAGCGCCCGCCGTCCCAGCCGACCGCCTGGATGTAGCTCGATCCGGTCGTGACGTCGGTGTAGCCGCCGCCCGCGGCGTTCCACACCGGCTCGGCCTTGTTCCACACGCCGAGAGACTCCGTGCCGCCGTGCACCGGGACGCGGTCGTCGCCGCGCGTCACGAACTGGTGGTCGCCGAGCCTGGCGTCCAACGGGATGCTCGCGGCCTTCAGTTCGGCGACCGCGTCGGCGAGCGCCGTGGCGAAACCGGGTGCCTGCGTGTTCAGTGTGTTCGGCGTACGCACCGGATCCGCCGCCGAGAACGGCACCTTCCACAGCTGGGCCGCCGGCACCGCCGCCGTCAGCTTCCGCCAGAACCGGTCGAAGAGCAGGGCGCCCCGGCTGTCGGTGTTCATGGTGCGGTCCCACGCGGCGATCACGCCGCAGGCCTTCGAGACATCAACCGCCGTGCCGTCGCTGCCCGTTGCGGAACCGCCAGGCAGGGCCGCGCACGCCTTCGCGGTGTCGGCGGCCGTCAGATCGGCGGCGGGCACCCGGTTCGCGAACTGCTGCTTTTGAAGGTCCGCGACCTTCAGGCCGCCCTTGTCCGCCATCCCCGCGACGTCCTCGACAGCGCCCCGGGTCCGCATCGAGCGCTGCGTACCGACGTTCCCGAAGACCCGCTCGTAGCCGCTGATCGGCTTGTCCGCGTTGGCGAGCCAGGCGCTGTCGTTGGAGTTCTCCGCGTACGGGGCGTCCTTGAGCACCGGCATCTTCGACGGGCCGAAGATTCCCGGCTGCACGGCGTCCTTGTCCCTGCCGAGCCCGCAGTCGCTCTTCGCGCCGTCCAGGATCGCGACGCCCGAGGCCGGATACGTCGCCTTGCCCAGCGGCGTGGAGCAGCGTTCCGCCAGCTCGTCGGTGATCCGCGGCAACACCTGCGACTGCGTGAACAGCGAGTGGCCCGAGGAGTCCGCGGCGATCGTGTTCACCCACGGCAGACCCTGCGTGCGGCGCAGCGACGCGAGGACGTCGGCGGTCGAGCGGGCCTTGCTGAAGCCGAGCGCCGTGTCGGAGGCGCGCAGGTTGACCGCGTTCGGGTCGCCCAGGGCGTAGGCCGTCGTCGCGGTCCAGGGGAGCGGGAGCTGGGCGCCGAGGTTGGTGACGATCGGCCCGTAACGGGTCCACCACTGGGTGCGGGTGACGTCCGGGCCGCCCTTCACGGGAACGGTCACGGACCGCTTGGTCATCTTCTGCTTCTTCCCGTCGACGACGTACGTCGTCGGGTCGGACGGGTCGAGGGTCAGCTGGTGGAGGTTGAGCGTGACGCCCGTCGCGACCGTGTGGCTCCACGCGACGTGCGCGTTGTGGCCGATGGAGATGCCTGTGGTGCCCAGCAGCGAACCGCCCATCACGTTCAGTTCACCGGGGATCGTCTGCTGCGACTGCCAGAAGCGGCGGCCGCCCTGCCACGGGTAGTGCGGGTTGCCGAGCAGCAGCCCCCGCTTGTTCGCCGTCACCGCGCCGCTGAACGCCACCGCGTTCGAGCCCATGTCGGAGTCGTCCTGCGCGAACAACTCACGGGCGGCGTGCGCGACATCGGCCTTGTCCGGCTGCGTCTGCACGGCGCCGGTGGTCGGCGGCTGTGCGGCCGTGATGCCCTCGATCCCGCGTCCCTGCCCGCCGAGCACCGAGATCGCGAAGCCGCGCGTCGCCACGTCGAGCGGGGTCACCGGCTTCACCCAGTCCGCGCCCTTGCACGCCGGGTCGGTGATCCTGTTCTGCTTCAGCCACGCGTTGTACCCGGCGGCCCAGCCGCGCATGGCGTCCTTGACGTCGCGGCTCGGGCCCGCGGGCGCGCGTACGGCGAGCAGCTTCTCGACCGTGTGCGTCTCGCGAACGCCCTTGAAATACAGGTCACTTGAGAGGTTCCTGGTCGCCGACGACAGTGAGCCGTCCGGCGCCGCGTCGGGACCGAAGACGCGCGAACGCTCGCCGCGCAGCGTCACGAACCCGTCGGCGAGCGTGCACACCTGGTCGGCGGCCTGCGCCCACCCCGTGCCGAACCCGAGGTTCGCGGAGTCCTTGGCGACGATGTGCGGGATCCCGTACTCGGTGTAGCGGATGGTGGCGGACAAGCCACCGCCGCGCGGGTGTGTGTCACGGTCGGCCGCGGCGGACGACACCGAGGCGGTGCCGGTGACCGCGGTCAACAGGGCGACCCCGAGGGCCGCGAGTCGTCTGTGTCCCGGACGTGTGCGCATCGTTCTCCCAACTGCGGTATGGGCAGAGGCGGTTGAGCTGGAAGTGGCGCCGTTGAGCGTACCAACAGCGGTGGTGCGCGCCCCATGGTGTGCCGTGGCGCACGGACGCCGGGCCTCCGCACGCACAGGGCAGACGGAGCCGTCCGCCCATGCGATGCTGCCTTTCACAAAACGCTCCATAACGGCTTCCTACGGTGAGGGTGTTACGAGTGCGTCTGATGCGTCTGACAGGCAGGGCCCGAGAGCACGGACAACTCGATCGCCTCCTCGTCGATCTGCGCCAGGGGTTGAGCGGCGTCGTGGTGCTGCGAGGCGACGCCGGTATCGGCAAGACCGCGCTGCTCGCCCACGTGGCAGGCGAGGCCGCCGATCTGCGGGTGCTGCGGGTGGCGGGCGTGGAGGCGGAAGCGGGCTTCGCGTTCGCGGCGCTTCAGCGGCTGCTCGTGCCGTTCCTCGACGACCTCAAACACCCCGGGATACTGCCGCCGGCCCAGCATCAGGCGCTGCGGGTGGCCTGCGGACTGGCCGACGGGCCGCCCGCGGACCGGTTCCTCGTGGGGCTCGCCGTCCTCACGGTGCTGGCGGAGGCCGCGAAGCAGCGCGCGCTGCTGGCCTGCGTCGACGACCTCCAATGGCTGGACAGGGACTCCTTCGACGTACTCGTGTTCGTCGGGCGCCGACTGCACGCCGAGAGCGTCGGTCTCGTCCTCGCCGCCCGCACCGGGGCCGACACCCCGGCGGGCCTGCCGGTCACCGAGGTCACCGGCCTGGCGGATCCGGACGCCCTGGAACTCCTGCGTTCGGTGGTCGCCGGGCCGCTGGACACCAGGGTCGGGCTGCGGATCGTGGCGGAGACCGGCGGCAACCCGCTGGCACTGACCGACCTCGGCCGCGAACTGTCCGAAGGACAGCTCTCCGGCGTGTCCGCGCTCCCCGAGCCACTCCCCGCGGGCAGCGGACTGGAGGATCACTACCTGCGCCAGGTGAGCGGGCTGCCCGCCCCGACCCGCACCTGGCTGCTGCTCGCCGCGGCCGAGCCGGCCGGCAGCCCGGAGTACATCGCGGCGGCCGCCGCGCTGCTCGGCATCGGCCCGGACGCCTCCGGACCGGCAGAGGCCGCGCGGCTCGTACTGCTGCGCACCGGCGTCGAGTTCCGCCACCCGCTGGTGCGTTCAGCGGTGTACGCGGGCGCCACCAGCGTCGACCGGCGCCGGGCCCACCACGCGCTCGCCGAGGTGACCGACCGCCCGGACGACAGCGACCGGCGTGCCTGGCACCGCGCCGCGGCCGCACCCGGACCGGACGCCGCCGTCGCCGACCAGGTGGAGCGGGCGGCCGACCTGGCGGGTGCGCGCGGCGGTCACGCGGCCCGTGCCACCTTCCTGACCCGGGCGGCCGAGCTGACCCCGCAGGACGGCGCCCGCGCCGGGAGACTGCTCGCCGCGGCCGAGGCCGCCTTCACCGCCGGAGCGCCGCTCCAGACGAAGGTACTGCTGGACACCGTCGACATCGGCCTGCTGGACAGCGTGGCCCAGGGCCGCGCCCTCCTCGTGCGCGCCGGCGCCCTCAACGGCCTGGGCGCATCCGACGCGCATGCCAGGGCGGCGGCCCTGAGCCTGTCCGCGTCGGCGGCCTTCGGAACCCGGGCTCCCGAGCTGACCCGCGAGGCCCTGCTGCGAGCGGCCCAGTACACGCTTACCGCTCGGCACCGGGCACCGGCGACGACGGTCGCCGACGTCGCGAAAGCGATACTGACGCGTGCCCCGGCCTCCGGCGCCGAGACGCCGCTCGACCACCTCTTGCACGGATTCGCCGTCCTCGCCTCGGACGGCTACGAGCAGGCCGTTCCCTACCTGCACAAGGCCCTCGACGCGCTGTTGGCCCCCGACACCCCGGACGAAGTGGTCCTGCGCGGCTACCAGTTGGGAGTCTGGTACTCCACACTCGTGTGGGACCACGAGGCCCGCAGCCGACTGCTCCGGCGCGCCGACTCCGTCGCCCGCCGCACCGGAGCCCTGTGGCACCTCGACTGCATCCTGCTGTGCGCCGCCATGGCCGAGACCACACTCGGCCACCTCGCCGCTGCCGACAGCCTGGTGGCCGAGAACCAGCAGATCCGCGGGGCGATGGGCCTGAGCGCCGCGCAAGCGCGGATCTGCCGGAATCCGGAGCTGCTCGCCTGGCACGCCGACGACGCGGTCGACGACGAGCTGCGCCGGTCGCTGAGCACGGCCGGCGCCCTCGGCAACGGCGCGATGGAGTCGCTCGCGCAGAGCGGCGCGGTGGTCCTGGCGCTCGGCAGCGGCGACTACGCCAGGGCCGTGCCCGTCGCGCACGAGCTGATCAGGCAAGACGTGCTCGGCCTGCACTCCCGTCTCCTGCCGTCCGTGATCGAGGTGGGCGTCCGCAGCGGTGACCGGGCACTGGCCACCACGACCCTGCGCACGCTCACGGACCGCGCCACGGCAGCCGGCACCCCCTGGGCGCTGGGTGTGCTGGCGCGCTCCCGGGCGCTGCTCGCCCCGGCGGACGGCGCCGAGCCGCCGTACCGCCGGGCCGTCGACCTGCTGTCCGGCGCCGGCACCGAAGCGGACCTCGCCGTCGCGCACCTCCTCTACGGGGAGTGGCTGCGCCGGCGAAAGCGCCGCAAGGACGCGCGGGAGCAACTGCGGGCCGCCCTGGGCCTGTTCCGGGAAATGCGCGCAACGGCCTACGCGGCACGCGCCGCCCGGGAACTGGAGGCCACGGGAGAGCGGGTCGGTCCGGCACGGGCCGGGGCCGCGAACCCGCTGACCCCGCAGGAACGGGCCATCGCCCGGCTCGCGGGGGACGGTGCCACCAACGCCGAGATCGCCGCCCGGCTGTTCATCAGCGCCAACACGGTCGACTACCACCTGCGCAAGGTGTTCCGAAAGCTGGATGTGACCTCCCGGCGGCAGCTCGGCCGGACGCGTCCTTGAGCAGCGGGCTCAGGACTACGCGCCGCTCGTGGTACGCGTGGTCCTCCCGCCGGTGAACGATCGGGCCCCCGCACATCAACCGCGACCGGGAGCCCTTACATGCCATTCGTCACCGCAGCGGACGGAACCCGGATCCACTACAAGGACTGGGGCACCGGCCGCCCGGTCGTCCTGAGCCACGGCTGGCCGCTGAACGCCGACAGCTGGGAGGCGCAGCAACTGTTCCTGGCCACCCACGGATTCCGCGCCATCGCCCACGACCGGCGCGGCCACGGCCGCTCCGACCAGCCATGGCACGGCAACGAGATGAACACCTACGCCGACGACCTCGCCACCCTCGTCGACACCCTCGACCTGCGTGACGTCACCCTCGTCGGCTTCTCCACCGGCGGCGGCGAGGTCGCGCGCTACATCGCACGGCACGGCACCGCCCGCCTCGCACAGCTCGTGCTGGTCTCCGCGGTGCCGCCCTTCATGCTCAAGACCGCTGACAACCCGGGCGGGGTGCAGGTCGAGGTGTTCGACGCGATCCGCGCCGGCTGCCTCGCCGACCGTTCGCAGCTGTACCGCGACCTGGCCGACGGGCCGTTCTTCGGCAACAACCGCCCCGGCGCCGACGTCTCCACGGGCATCCGCGAGGCCTTCTGGCGCCAGGGCCTGCAGGCCGGGCACCGAGGTGCCTACGAGTGCGTCGCCGCCTTCTCCGCCACCGACTTCCGCCCCGACCTGGACGCCGTTGACGTACCCACGCTCGTCATCCACGGCGACGACGACCAGGTCGTGCCGTTCGACGTGGGAGGCAAGGCGTCGGCTGCCCGGATCAAGAACGCGGCCCTGAAGGTCTACCCGGGTGCTCCGCACGGCATCACGGACACGCACAAGGAGCAACTGAACGCCGACCTCCTCGACTTCCTCAACTCCTGACTTCGGAAGGAACGAGATGATCCCCGGACACCATCCCCGCCGCCGGGTCCTCGGCGGGCTGCTCGCGGCCGGCGGCGCGCTCACCCTCGGCGCGGCCACCACACCCGCCTCGGCCGCCGCCGGCAAGGGCACCGGCACCAGACCGACCGTCGTCCTCGTCCACGGGGTGTTCGCCGACGCCTCGGGCTGGAACGCCGTCACCGCCCGGCTGCTGCGGGCCGGTTTCCGGGTCATCGCCCCCGCCAACCCCCTGCGCGACCTCGCAGGCGACGCGGCATACGTCCGCAGCGTGCTCGACACGATCCCCGGCCCTTTGATCCTCGTCGGCCACTCCTACGGCGGGGAGGTCATCACCAACGCCGGACGTGGCCACGCGGGCGTCAAGGCTCTTGTCTACGTCGCCGCCTTCGCCCCCGACGAAGGTGAGAGCGCGCTGGACCTGGCGGAGAAGTTCCCCGGCAGTCAGCTGGAGAGCGCCCTCGTGCCCCGCCCCTACCCGATCCCCGGAGCGAAGCCCGGACTGGACGGGTACATCGACCCCGCGAAGTTCCACGACGTGTTCGCCCAGGACCTGCCGCGCGCGCAGACCGACGTCATGGCGACGGCCCAACGCCCGGGCAGCATCGGCGGGTTGAGCGGAGCCAGTGGCGTACCCGCGTGGAAGTCCCTGCCGTCCTGGTACGTCGTCGCGACCGCCGACCGCGTCATCCCGCCCGCCGTGCAGCGCTTCATGGCCGAACGAGCGAAGAGCACGGTGGTCGAGGTCAAGAAGGCCTCGCACGTCGTGATGATGTCCTGCCCGGACAACGTCGTCCACCACATCGAGGCCGCGTACCGCGCCACCCGCTGACCTGTGCCATCCGCCGAGCCATGCCTGGAGGAGCCATGAGCGCCCCCGACACCATCGTCCTGATCCACGGATTCTGGGTGACCCCGAGGAGCTGGGAGCACTGGATCACCCACTACGAGAAGCGCGGATTCCGCGTCCTCGCACCCGCCTACCCGGGCTTCGAACCGGAGGTCGAATCCCTCAACGCCGACACCACGCCGATCGAGAAGGTCACCGTCCCGCAGATCATCGAGCGCCTGGAAACCCTGGTCCACGGCCTCGACAAGCCACCCGTCCTCATCGGCCACTCGGCCGGGGGTGTGTTCGTGCAGCTGCTGCTCGACCGGGGCCTCGGCGCCGCGGGAGTGGCCATCTGCTCAGCACCGACGGAAGGCGTCGCGGTGCTGCCGCTGACCCAGATCAAGTCCGCCTTCCCGGTGCTGAAGAACCCGGCCAACCGGCACCGCGCGGTGGGCCTGACCTTCGACCAGTGGCACTACGCCTTCACCAACACGTTCCCGGAGGAGGAGTCCAGGGCGCTGTACGAGCGGTACGCGATCCCCGCCTCGGGCGGCATCTTCTGGGACAGCGCCCTGGCCACGCTGCGCCCCGGCCACCAGGACACACACGTCAATTACCACAACGACGCCCGCGCCCCGCTGCTGTTCATGTCCGCGCAGATGGACCATCTGATGCCCCCCAAGGTGCAGCAGTCCAACGCCCGGCATTACAAGTCGACCGCGCTCACGGAGATCAAGGAGTTCCCCGGGATGCCGCACCTGCTGCCCGCCGCACCCGGCTGGCAGGCCGTCGCCGACGAGGCCCTCGACTGGGCTGTCACGCACGCCCGGTAGAGCGCACGCCGGGGCGGCGCGACCGGCCGCCGCCCCGGCACCGGGGGAACGTGGCACCCCGCGGATTCCCTGGGAACACCTCCTTGACCCGGCCCCCGCCACCCCGCAGGATCACGCCATGACGAGGTCACCTTTCCCCAAGCTCTCGGCTCCGCTCGACCAGGGGAGGCCCTATTCCGAGGCCGCCAGCAGCACCGTGGACGGAGTCCTGCGCCGCAGCGCGCGCCGCACCCCGGCGCGCGTCGCCCTGCGCTACGGGCCGCGCTCATGGACGTACGAGGAACTGGACGCCGCCGTGTCCCGCGCGGCCGGGGCCCTGCGCGCCGAGGGCCTCGCGCCCGGCGACCGGGTCGGCGCCTACGGGCACAACTCGGACGCGTACCTGATCGGCTTCCTCGCGTGCGCCCGCGCGGGCCTCGTGCACGTCCCCGTCAACCAGAACCTGACCGGCGACGACCTCGCGTACATCGTGGGCCAGTCCGGCGCCTCGCTCGTCCTCGCCGACCCCGACATCGCGGACCGGCTCCCCGGCGACGTACCGGTGCTGCCGCTGCGCGACGCGGACGACACGCTGCTCACGCGGCTCGCGGCGAGCGCGCCGTACGACGGGCAATTGCCGGGCGCCGACGACCTGGCGCAACTGCTCTACACGTCGGGGACCACCGCACTGCCCAAGGGTGCCCGGATGACACACCGGGCACTCGTGCACGAGTACGTGAGCGCCATCCACGCGCTCGACCTCAGGGAGACGGACCGGCCGGTGCACGCGCTGCCGCTGTACCACTCGGCGCAGATGCACGTGTTCCTGCTGCCGTACCTGGCGGTGGGCGCCACCAACACGATCCTCGACGCGCCGGCGGCCGGGCCGGTCTTCGACCTGGTGGAGGCGGGGGAGGCGGACAGCCTGTTCGCGCCGCCGACGGTGTGGATCGGGCTCTCCCAGCACCCCGAGTTCGCCGCCCGCGACCTGAGCGGACTGCGCAAGGCGTACTACGGCGCCTCGATCATGCCGGTCCCGGTGCTCGAACGGCTGCGGGCCCGTCTGCCGGGACTCGCCTTCTACAACTGCTTCGGGCAGAGCGAGATCGGGCCGCTCGCCACCGTCCTCGGGCCCGAGGAGCACGAGGGGCGGATGGAATCGTGCGGGCGGCCGGTGCTGTTCGTCGAGGCGAAGGTCGTCGACGACGAGGGCAAGGACGTACCCGACGGCACACCCGGCGAGGTCGTCTACCGCTCGCCACAGCTGTGCGACGGCTACTGGGACAAGCCGGAGGAGACCGAACAGGCCTTCCGAGGCGGCTGGTTCAGGTCCGGGGACCTCGCGGTGCGCGACAGCGAGGGCTACTTCACCGTCGTCGACCGGGTGAAGGACGTCATCAACTCCGGTGGCGTGCTCGTCGCCTCACGCCAGGTCGAGGACGCCCTCTACACCCACCCGGCCGTCGCGGAGACCGCCGTCGTCGGGCTGCCCGACGAGCGCTGGATCGAGGCGGTGACGGCGGTCGTGGTGCGCTCCGCGGACGTCGAGGCCACCGAGGAGGAACTCCTCGCCCACGCCCGCGAGAAGCTCGCCCACTTCAAGGCACCGAAGCGCATCGTCTTCGTGGACGAGCTGCCGCGCAACGCCTCCGGCAAGATCCTGAAGCGGGAGCTGCGGGACCGGTTCGCGGACTAGTCGACCGGCCCGGCGGTGACGATGTCCTTGCGTAACGGACTCAGCGCCGCGGCGATCGAGCCGATCGTGTCCTCGTCGACCCCGGCCTCGGCGAGTGCCGCCCCCAGGTGCTCGACGACGCTGTCGAAGGCGCTGTCCGTGACGAGCGCATGGGCGTGGGCCTCGGCCATGGCGCGCCCGGTGTAGGGCTCGGTGGAACCCAAGGCCTGACCGATGAACAGCCGTTGGTGGTCCTTGAGTCCCTCCAGGCCGATGTCCGTGAAGTAGTGCGCGAGCTCGGCGTCGGCGAGGACCTTGTCGTAGAAGCGATCCACGACGGACCTGACCGCGGCATCGCCGCCTATCTGCTCAAAAATGTTCGAACTTCGTTTGCCCATGGGCGAGTTGGGTGAAAGTTGAGTCATGTCGCTGAGCGTAGGAGTCGGTGGGTGCCGGGTCGCCGGATTCGGGCGAGCGCCCGTGTGAACCTTCGTACGGCGTGTGGTGGAGACCGCGTCAACGCTCCCGCTCGTCCACGATCCGCTTGATCTTCCCCACCGACCGCTCCAGCGACTCCGGCTCGACGATCTCCACGCTCACCGTCACCCCCACCCCGTCCTTCATCCCGGCCGCGATGGCGCGTGCCGCCGCCTCCCGCTCCTGCGGTGTCGCGTCGGGCCTGGCCTCCGCGCGTACGGTGAGCGCGTCCATGCGGCCCTCGCGGGTGAGGCGGAGCTGGAAGTGCGGAGCGACGCCGGGCGTGCGCAGCACGATCTCCTCGACCTGCGTCGGGAACAGGTTCACGCCCCGCAGGATCACCATGTCGTCGCTGCGCCCGGTGATCTTCTCCATGCGCCGGAACGCCGGCCGCGCCGTACCCGGCAGCAGCCGCGTCAGATCCCGCGTCCGGTACCGGATCACCGGCATCGCCTGCTTGGTCAGCGACGTGAAGACCAGCTCGCCGTGCTCACCCTCGGGCAGCACCTCACCCGTGATCGGGTCGACGACCTCCGGATAGAACTGGTCCTCCCAGATGTGCAGCCCGTCCTTGGTCTCCACGCACTCCTGGGCGACGCCGGGCCCCATGACCTCCGACAGGCCGTAGATGTCGACCGCGTCGATCCCGGCCCGCTCCTCGATCTCGCGCCGCATCTCCTCGGTCCACGGCTCCGCACCGAAGATGCCGATCTTCAGGGAGCTGGTGCGCGGATCGATGCCCTGGCGCTCGAACTCGTCGAGGAGCGTGAGCATGTACGAGGGTGTCACCATGATGATCTCGGGCTTCAGGTCCAGGATCAGCCGCACCTGGCGTGACGTCATGCCACCCGACGCCGGGATCACCGTGCACCCGAGCCGCTCCGCCCCGTAGTGTGCGCCGAGCCCGCCGGTGAACAGGCCGTACCCGTACGCCACATGGACCTTGTGCCCCGGCCTGCCGCCCGCCGCGCGGATCGCCCGCGCCACCATGTCCGACCACATCGACAGGTCGGCCCCGGTGTACCCGACGACCGTGGGCAGCCCCGTCGTGCCGCTGGACGCGTGCAGCCGCCGCACCTCGCTCTGCTCCACGGCGAACATCCCGAAGGGATAGTTCTCCCGCAGGTCCGCCTTGGTGGTGAACGGGAAGCGCCCCAGGTCCGCCAGTGTGCGGCAGTCCTCGGGCCGCACACCCGCCTTGTCGAACGCCTCGCGGTAGAACGGCACCCGCTCGTACACCCGGTGCAGCGTCCCGCGCAGCCGCTCCAGCTGCAGCGCGCGCAGCTCGTCCGCGCCGAGCCGCTCGCCCTCGTCCCGCCAGTCCGTCTCCATCGACGCCATCGCACGCACTCCCGAAACTCCCGACCGATCATTCGGTTGCCCTGCTGTCGATCAGTAATTCAAGGAGTGACCACACCCGTCAAGACATGCGACGTGCCGGTTCCGATGTCAGCGGGCGACCGGGGGCTCCCGGACGTACGGCGTGGTGGTCCCGAGCGCCACGAACCCCAGGCGTTCCAGGATCGGCCGGCTGTACGCCGACGCGTCCACCTGGACGTACGCGAATCCGCGCTCGGAAGCGATACGGACCCGGAAGGCGACAAGCGCGCGGTAGATCCCGCGGCCCCGCCATCCGGGGACCGTGCCGCCGCCCCACAGGCTCGCGAAGGCCGTCCCCGGGTGGAGCTCCAGGCGGGCGGCGCTCACCGGCTCGTCGCCGTGCAGCGCGACGACCGCGGGGACCGTGGCCGGGTCCTGGGCCAGCTGCGCCCGGAGCTGGTGGCCGATGGCCGAGCGGACGGAGCCGAAGGCCCGCTCGTGCACCCGCTCGACCAGCTCCACCTGCGCCGCATCGGTGACGGGGAGCAGCCGGATGCCGGCCGGGGGCTCGCTGGCGAGGGGCAGCGCGGCGGTCTCCGCGACGAGCAGGGTTTCCGGCTCCTCCGGTACGAACCCGGCTGCCTTGAGCCGGTCGGCAAGGTCGGCGGGGCGGTCGTGTGTGTACGTCTTCCACTCGAAGGCCTGGCCCAACTCGCCGAAGAACCGCACCTGTTCGGCGATCGCCGCGTCGGCGGACTCGTCGTCGAGCCCCGACCACAGCACCCCGTTCCAGCCGGCCGCCGGGCCGATGTGCCGCACCACGTCCCCGACCCGCTCGACCCGCGCCCCGGCCTCCTCCGGCCGCGCCCCGCGCCGCATCTGCTCGTCGAACAGGTCCCGCACCTTCGCATGATCCATGCGGGCACTTCAGCACCGGGAAGGGGGCCCGGCAACCGATAATTCCTGTCGCGGAACAGAACACCCTTGCTAGGGTGCGCCGATGGCATCGATCAAGAAGGTCCAGATCACTTTCGACTGCGCGGAACCCGTTCGCGTCGCCCGCTTCTGGTGTGAGGTGCTCGGGTACGTCATGCCGCCGGGGGCCGACGAGGACGAGTCCTGGTCCCTTGCCGCCGACCCCGAGGGTGAGGGGCCGCGGCTGTACTTCCAGCGCGTCCCCGAGGGGAAGGTCGCCAAGAACCGGGTGCACCTCGATGTGCGGGCCGGCACCGGGCTCGTCGGCGACGAGCGGCTCGCGGTGCTCGAAGCCGAGGCGAAGCGCCTGTACGCGCTCGGCGCGACGCATGTACTGACGCAGCGCGCCGACGACGAGAACGAGTCCTGCATCACGCTGCAGGACATCGAGGGCAACGAGTTCTGCCTCGACTGAACCCGTGATCCTCTCGCGGAGCGGAACCTACGCGTTCCCGTCCGCGGCCATCTGTCGTGCCCACCGGTAGTCGGCCTTGCCGCTCGGCGAGCGCTGGATGCTGTCCGTCACCACCAGCTGGCGGGGGATCTTGTAGCCGGCGAGGTGGGACCGGCAGTGGTTCTGCACGGCGTCCAGGGTCAACACGTGGGCGCCGTCCATGAGTTGGACGACCGCCGCCACATGGTTGCCCCACTTCTCGTCCGGCACGCCGGCCACCAGCGCGTCGTAGATGTCGGGGTGGGACTTGAGCGCCTGCTCGACCTCCTCCGGGTACACCTTCTCGCCGCCCGTGTTGATGCACTGCGAGCCGCGCCCGAGGACCGTGACGATGCCCTGCTCGTCGACCGTCGCCATGTCACCGAGCAGCACCCAGCGCTCGTCACCCTTCTGGAAGAACGTCTCGGCGGTTTTCGCGGGGTCGTTGTAATAGCCGAGCGGGACGTGCCCGCGCTGCGCGATCCGGCCCACCTCGCCGACGGCGACCGGCTCGTACGTCGACGGATCCACCACCTGCGTACGGGAGTTGACCTGGACGTGGAAGCCGGAGCCCGCGCCCGAGTCGGCCGTCGCCGTGCCGTTGAAGCCGGACTCGGACGAGCCGAAATTGTTGAGGAGCATGGTGTTCGGGACCAGTTCCTGGAACTGGGCGCGCACCGTGTCCGACATGATCGCGCCCGAGGACGAGACACTGAACATCGACGAACAGTCCGTGCCCTTCAGCGGCCCCCTCAGCGCGTCGATGAGCGGGCGCAGCATCGCGTCGCCTACCAGGGACATGCTCGTCACCTTCTCCTTCTCGATGGTGCGCAGCACCTCCTCCGGAGCGAACTTGCGGTGGATGACCACGCGCTGACCGAAGTTGAAGCCGATGAACGCGGTGAGCGTCGAGGTGCCGTGCATCAGCGGGGGAGTGGGGAAGAACGTGATGCCGTCGCCGCCCGCCGCCACCCGCTCGGCCAGCTCCTCGGGCCGTGACACCGGCTCACCCGTGGGTGCTCCACCCCCCAACCCGGCGAAGAACAGGTCCTCCTGACGCCACATCACCCCCTTCGGCATCCCGGTCGTACCGCCGGTGTAGATGATGAACTGGTCGTCGGGGGAGCGCGGCGCGAAGCCGCGTCCGGGCGAGGACTGTGCCGTCGCCTCCTCGAAGTCCACCGCCTTCAGTGGCGGCGCGCCTGCCTCGGGGGCACCCACCCGCACCAGGTGCCGGAGCTTCTCCGCACGCGGCAGCGCCGCCGCCACACGCGGTGTGAACTCCGTGTCGAAGACGAGGGCCGCGAGATCCGCGTCCTGGTAGAGGTAGGCCAACTCCTCCTCCACGTAACGGTAGTTCACGTTCACGGGGACGACCCGCGCCTTGAGGCAGCCGAGCGCCGTCTGCAGGTACTCGGTGCCGTTGTAGAGGTGCAGGCCCAGGTGCTCGCCGGGGCGTATCCCGGCCGCGATCAAGTGGTGTGCGACCCGGTTGGCCGCCGCGTCCAGCTCGGCGTACGTGAGCCGGCGCTCGGCGCCCGTACCGGGATGATCCACGTAGACGAGCGCCTCGCGGTCAGGGACCACGTCGACGACCGACTCGAACAGGTCGGCAAGGTTGTACTCCACCGCGCTCCTCCTGATCCAGATGATCCAGGGCCGGATGTCTCCCGGGCGCCTCCTGGCCGTCATCAGAACAGAACGGGGGGTAAGGGGGAAGGGGCCCCGCACAAGAAAACTGACTGAGTGTCAGAAAACTCTTGAACTGGCACGTGCCCTACTGCAACCTGTTCCAGGTCCGAGGCTGCGGCTGACTGGAGGACCCCTCATGGGTGGGACCGAACATCTCGACATCCGGCGCGAGGGCGCCACGCTCGTACTCACGCTCAACAGGCCGGAGGCCAAGAACGCGCTGTCCCTGCCGATGCTCGTCGGCCTCTACGACGGGTGGCTGGAGGCCGACGCGGACGACTCGATCCGCTCCGTCGTGCTCACCGGGGCGGGTGGCGTGTTCTGCGCCGGCATGGACCTCAAGGCCCTCGCGGGCAAGGGGATGGAGGGCGAGCAGTACCGAGACAGGCTCAAGGCCGACCCCGACCTGCACTGGAAGGCGATGCTGCGCCACCACAGGCCGCGCAAGCCCGTCATCGCGGCCGTCGAGGGACACTGCGTCGCGGGCGGCACCGAGATCCTTCAGGGCACGGACATCAGGGTGGCGGGGGAGTCGGCGACGTTCGGGCTCTTCGAGGTCAAGCGCGGCCTGTTCCCCATCGGCGGCTCAACGGTGCGGCTGCCGCGCCAGGTCCCCCGTACCCACGCCCTGGAGATGCTGCTGACCGGGCGGCCCTACCCGGCGCCGGAAGCCGCGGCGATCGGGCTCGTCGGGCGTGTGGTGCCCGACGGGACGGCGCTCGACGCGGCCCTTGAGATCGCCGAACAGATCAACGCGTGCGGCCCGTTGGCCGTCGAGGCGGTCAAGGCGTCCGTCTACGAGACCGCCGAGATGACCGAAACCGACGGTCTCGCCTCCGAGTTGAAGCGCGGCTGGCCCATCTTCGACACCGCCGACGCGAAGGAGGGCGCCCGCGCGTTCGCGGAGAAGCGGCCCGCCGAGTTCCGGCGCGAGTGAGGCCCGCAGCCGTGCCGTTCCGTCCCGTACGCCCATCCGTCAAGGAGGCCTCATGACATCCACCGCCCAACCGGAGGTACTGCGCGCGCCGTTGGTCGTGGAGTTCCCGTTCACCCGCTCCCTCGGTCCCGTCCAGTCCGCCTTCCTCAGCGGCCTTCGCGACCGCACCGTCCTCGGCGTCAAGACAGGCGACGGGAAGGTCATGGTGCCGCCGGTCGAGTACGACCCCGTGACCGCCGAGGAGATCCGCGACCTCGTCGAGGTCGGCGCCACCGGCACCGTCACCACCTGGGCCTGGAACCCCCAGCCGCGGCGCGGCCAGCCCCTCGACACCCCCTTCGCCTGGGCCCTGGTCAAGCTGGACGGCGCCGACACCGCCCTGCTGCACGCGCTCGACGCCCCGGGCCCCGACGCCGTGCACTCCGGCATGCGCGTCCGCGTCCGCTGGGCCGCCGAACGCGAGGGCGCCATCACGGACATCGCGTGCTTCGAACCGTACGAGAGTGACCCGGATGGCCGCCAACCAGCCCCGCACAGCGGCGAGTTCGAGGACCCCGTCACCGGAATCGTCGCCCCCGCCCGCCTCGACTACACGTACAGTCCCGGTGGCGCGCAGACCCGCTACATCAACTCCCTCGCCGAGCGCCGCACCGTCGGAGAGCGCTGCCCGTCCTGCCGCAAGGTCTACATCCCGCCCCGCGGCGCCTGCCCGACCTGCGGAGTCGCCACCGAGGAAGCGGTCGAGGTCGGACCCGCGGGCACCGTCACCACGTACTGCATCGTGAACATCAAGGCGAAGAACCTCGACATCGAAGTCCCGTACGTCTACGCCCACATCGCCCTCGACGGCGCCGACCTCGCCCTGCACGGCCGCATCGGCGGCATCCCGTACGACCAGGTGCGGATGGGCCTGCGCGTCGAACCCGTGTGGACGGAGGGCGGGCGCTACCCCGACCACTACCGGCCCACCGGTGAACCCGACGCCGATTACGAGACGTACAAGGAGATGGTCTGATGCGGCCGCCGATCCGGGACATCGCCGTCGTCGCCTTCGGGCAGACCGACCACACACGTACCTCCGACGAACAGTCGGAAGTCGAGATGCTGATGCCCGTCCTGCACCAGGTCCTCGACGCCACCAGCCTCAAGACCAGTGACATCGGGTTCACCTGCTCGGGATCGAGCGACTACCTCGCCGGGCGCGCCTTCTCCTTCACCATGGCGCTCGACGGCGTCGGCGCCTGGCCGCCGATCTCCGAGTCCCACGTCGAGATGGACGGCGCCTGGGCCCTGTACGAGGCGTGGACCAAGCTGCTGACCGGCGAGGCCGACACCGCGCTCGTCTACTCGTACGGGAAGTCCTCACCGGGCTCCGTACGTGACGTCCTGACGCGCCAGCTCGACCCGTACTACGTCGCCCCGCTGTGGCCCGACTCCGTCGCGCTCGCCGCCCTCCAGGCGCAGGCGCTGATCGACGAGGGACACACCGACGAGCCCGCGCTCGCCGGCGTCGCGGCCCGCAGCCGCGAGTCCGCCACCGGAAATCCGCACGCCCAGCTGCGGGGGAACGTGCCGCACGGCGATTACGTCGTAAATCCGCTGCGCACCGGGGACTGCCCGCCGATCGGGGACGGCGCGGCGGCCGTGATCCTCGCCGCGGGCGATCGCGCCAGGGAACTGTGCGAGCGGCCCGCCTGGATCCGCGGCATCGACCACCGCATCGAGGCACACAGCCTCGGGGTGCGCGACCTCACCGACTCGCCGTCCACCCGGCTCGCCGCCGAGAAGGCCGGGGCCTTCGAACGGCCCGTGGACACCGCCGAGTTGCACGCCCCGTTCACCTCGCAGGAGGTCGTCCTGCGCCGCGCCCTGAGCCTCGGCGACGACGTCGACGTGAACCCCTCCGGAGGTGCGCTCGCCGCCAACCCGGTGATGGCCGCCGGGCTCATCCGCATCGGTGAGGCCGCCGCCCGCATCCACGGCGGGAACTCTCGGCGCGCCCTCGCCCACGCCACCTCCGGGCCCTGCCTCCAGCAGAACCTGGTCGCCGTACTCGAAGGGGAGGACCAGTGATGTCCAAGGCCGTGTCCCACAAGGAGCCGGTAGCCGTCGTCGGGATCGGGCAGACCAAGCACGTCGCCGCCCGCCGCGACGTGTCGATCGCCGGACTCGTCCGCGAAGCCGCCCAACGGGCCCTCGAAGACGCCGAGTTGACCTGGGCCGACATCGACGCCGTCGTCATCGGCAAGGCGCCCGACTTCTTCGAGGGCGTCATGATGCCGGAGCTGTACCTCGCCGACGCGCTCGGCGCCGTCGGCAAGCCGATGCTGCGCGTGCACACCGCCGGATCCGTGGGCGGGTCCACCGCGCTCGTCGCCGCCAACCTCGTCGCGGCCCGCGTCCACGGCACCGTACTCACCCTCGCCTTCGAGAAGCAGTCCGAGTCGAACGCCATGTGGGGGCTCTCCCTGCCCATCCCGTTCCAGCAGCCGCTGCTCGCGGGAGCCGGCGGCTTCTTCGCGCCGCACGTACGCGCGTACATGCGCAGGACCGGCGCCCCCGACACCGTGGGCTCCGTCGTCGCCTACAAGGACCGCCGCAACGCGCTGAAGAACCCCTACGCACACCTCCACGAGCACGACATCACCCTGGAGAAGGTCCAGGCCTCGCCGATGCTCTGGGACCCCATCCGCTACTCCGAGACATGCCCCTCCTCCGATGGTGCCTGCGCGATGATCCTCACCGACCGCGCGGGAGCGGACCGCTCGTCGAAGCCGCCCGCCTGGATGCACGGCGGCGCGATGCGCAGCGAACCGACCCTCCACGCGGGCAAGGACTTCGTCTCCCCGCAGGCCGGCAAGGACTGCGCCGCCGACGTGTACCGGCAGGCCGGGATCGCGGACCCGCGCCGCGAGATCGACGCCGTCGAGATGTACGTGCCGTTCTCCTGGTACGAGCCGATGTGGCTGGAGAACCTCGGGTTCGCGGACGAGGGCGAGGGCTGGAAGCTCACCGAAGCGGGCGTCACGGAACTCGACGGGGACCTCCCCGTCAACATGTCGGGCGGCGTCCTGTCCACCAACCCCATCGGCGCCTCCGGGATGATCCGCTTCGCCGAAGCGGCGCTCCAGGTGCGCGGTCAGGCCGGGGAACACCAGGTCGACGGCGCGCGGAAGGTCCTCGGGCATGCCTACGGAGGCGGCTCGCAGTTCTTCTCCATGTGGCTCGTCGGCGCCGAACCCCCCACCCGTTGAACGCGCGTTGACCACCATCGCCCTTCGCGGCCTGTGCGCGGCACGGACCGATCGCTAGGCTGACGCACGGACGACGAACCGGGAGGAGCACGGACGTGGCCGAGAGCACCATCGACCAGCACCCGCTCATGGGGTGGCAGAAGCCGGACCTGGATCTCAGCAAAGCGGATTGGCGGTCCAGCAGCGGGGGGCAGGGCGATGTCCAGATCGCCTTTGTCGAAGGCTTCATCGCGATGCGCAACGGCGGACACCCAGAGAGCCCGTCCCTGATCTTCACGCCGGCCGAGTGGGGGGCGTTCGTGAGTGGTGCCCGAGAGGGCGAGTTCGATCTGACGTAGTCGCTTTCACGGCTCTTTGCACACGCGGTTCCGACACGGGACCTACGGCCCTGTCCTGTGGCCCCGGCATTTGCGAGCCTGGCCACAGGAACAGCCGGTCAATGAGGGCGCGGCGACGCGCCCGGTGTCGGAGGCGAAGAGATCATGCCCAGCGCTCACCACCTGCCCGTCCTCACCGCGGTGGACGGCTCTGACGACAGCCTCCGCGCCCTGGAATGGGCGCTCGCCGAGGCGGCCCGGCGCGGCGCCGAGCTGCGCGTCGTACATGTGCAGCAGTACGCGCCGTTCCTCCAGGCCGAGGTGCTCGTGGCGGACTTCGACGAGGAGCCCGAGAACGACACCGTGCTCGCGGAGCTGCGCAAGCACCTGGAGGGGCGCGAGGGGCTGCCGCCACTGGAGTTCATCAGCCGCACCGGTCTTCCGGCCGTGGTGCTGGCCGAGATGAGCGCCGAGGCCCAGCTCCTGGTCGTCGGCTCGCGCGGGCGCGGCGGCTTCGCGGGGCTGCTGCTCGGCTCGAACAGTGTGTCGGCGGCGCGCGACGCGGCCTGCCCGGTCGTCGTGGTACCGAAGCCGGGGCGCGAGGTGCACGGCGACGCGGAGCTGCCGCCAGGGCCGCGCGTCGTGGTCGGACTCAAGGCGGACGCGCCGGACCACGCGGCGCTGGCCTTCGCGTTCGCGCACGCGGCCCGTACGGGTGCCCGGCTGCAGGTCGTCGTCGCGTATCCGTGGCCGGTCCTTGCCTGGACGGCGTACGGGGACTTCACGCCCACGGCCGTCGACCAGGAGGCGGCCGAGCGCGACACGCTTCGAGTGGCCGATGAGAGTCTCGCGGAATTGCGGGACTCTCACCCTAAAGTTGAGGTTGAGGCTTTGGTGGTGCCGGGGGACGCGGCGGGCCATCTCGTCGAGAACTCACGCGACGCGGAACTGGTCGTCGTCGGCCGCCACCGCCGCCGCCTCACCCGCCCCGCCCCGATGCTCGGCTCGGTCACGCACGCGGCCCTGCTGCACGCGGCCGGCCCCGTCGCGGTGGTGCCGCCGGAGGCGGACGCGGACGCGGGCTGAGCCGCTCAGCGCAGCACGACACACCCCCGCCCGGCCAGCTCGTCGAGCAGGCCGGGCGCCAGGCGCACCTCGTTCCAGCGCAGGTCGAGCTTCTCCAGGCAAGGCAGCTCCACGACCCACCCCGGCACCTCGCGCAGCCGATTGCCGCGCAGGTCGAGCCGGCGCAGACGGGGCAGGCCGCGCAGCGCCTCGGGCACGGCGGCGAACGCGTTGTCCCGCAGCTCCACCTCCCGCAGCTCCGCCAGATCCCGAACGGACGCGGGAAGCGCGGACAGCCGATTTCCGCGCAGCCACAGCTCCCGGAGCGCGGTGAGCCCGCCGATGCCGCCGGGCAGCGCTTCGAGCCGGTTGTGCTGCGCACGCAGCTCCACGAGGCCGGTCATCGCGCCGAGCGTGGAGTGCAGCGCCGTCAGCCGGTTCTCGCCGACATTCAGATACGCGAGCCGATCGAGGGCGCCGAGGGATTCCGGCAGCGCGGTGAGCCGGTTGTCGTGCAGATACAGGAAACGGCTCAGGCCGGTGAGCGTACCGAGCTCCGCCGGGACCGACGTGAGCCGGTTGTGCCCGAGGTCGAGGGTGTGCAGCCGCGTCAGCGTGCCGATGCGTTCGGAAAGGTGTGCGAGCCGGTTGTCGGCCAGCAGCAGCACCTCCAGCGCGGGATGCCGCCACACCTCCTCGGGCACGGCGTCCAGGTCGCCCCGCCAGTGGTCGAGCACAGTCACTGTCATGGACGCGTACCTTAATGGCACCCGATTTTCGTACCGAGATTGCCGCATCACGCTCCGGCGGGGGCGCCCCGGCGTACGCTGAGGTGCCTGGAAACCGTGGTGCGCGACCGCGCCGCGGGTGGGGGTGCGCCATGGTGCGGAGCGCCGGCAGGGGCAGGCGGAAGCTGTTCGAGCGGGACAGTGAACTCGCCGTCGTGGACGCGGTGTTGAACGAGCTGACCGGTATCCCGCAGCAGGGCGCGGAGCCCCCGGACCGGCCGCACGGCGCGCTGCTCGCCGTCGCCGCGACCGCCGGACTCGGCAAGACCAGCCTCCTCGCCGAAGTACGCCGCAAGGCCGCCGCCAAGGGCTGCACCGTCCTGTACGCACGCGGCGGCGACCAGGAGCAGGGCGTCGCCTTCCACGTCGCACGCCAGCTCCTCCAGCCGCGCCTCGCGGGCGCCTCCGCCGCCGACCTGCATGCCACGCTGGGCAGTTGGTACGCGATCGTGGGCCCCGCCCTCGGTCTGTGCGCCCCCACCGAAGGCGCGCCACCCGACCCGCAGGGTCTGCGCGACGGCCTCGACTGGGTGCTCACCCACCTCGCCGTGCAACAGGCCCCCATGGTCCTCGTCCTCGACGACGCCCACTGGGCCGACCCGGAATCCCTGAGCTGGCTCGCCGCGTTCGCCCCGCGAGCCGAGGAGCTGCCGCTCCTGCTCGTCGTCGCCTACCGCCCCGAGGAACTCCCGGACCACGCCGAGGCCCTGCGCGGCCTTCCGGGTCGCTCGGGCCGCCGCGCCCTCGGACTCGAACCGCTCAGCGCCACCGCCATCGCAGGCCTCGTCCGCGAATCGCTCGGCGGCCACGCCGACGACGCGTTCTGCCGCGAATGCTGGGCCGTCACCGCGGGCAACCCCTTCGAAGCGGTCGAGCTGACCGCGAAGGTGCGCGACCGCGGCCTCGTCCCCACCGAGACCGGCGCCCACCTGCTGCGCGACCTCGCCGCCGCCGCGAAGGGCAGCGGACTCGTCGCCCGCATCGAACGACTCGGCACCTCCACCGTCCGCTTCGCCTGGGCCTGCGCCGTGCTCGGCACCGAGATCGCGCCCGAACTCGCCGCGAACGTCGCCGGGTTGGGCTCCGAAGAGGCCGCCGACGCCACCGACCGGCTCAGGTCGGCGCGCGTACTCCAGGGCGTGGAGTCGCTCGAATTCGTCCACCCGCTCATCGCCACCGCCGTCTACCGCGCTATCCCCGGCGGCGTCCGCGTCGCCCTGCACGGGCAGGCCGCCTGGACCGTCCTCGACGCGGGCCTCGGCCCCTGCGCCGCCGCCCGGCACCTGCTGGAGACCCACCCCGAAGGCGACGCGTGGGTCGTGCGGCAGCTGCGCGCCGCCGCCGCCGAGACCGTGCGCGCGGGCGCACCCGACGCCGCCCGCCGCTACCTCGCCCGCGCCCTGCGCGAACCCCCGGCCTTCGACGACCGCGCCGCCGTCCTCTACGAACTCGGCAGCGCGTCCCTGCTCACCGAACCCGCCACCACCGTCAACCATCTGCGTGCCGCCCTCGAAGAGCCCATCACCGACCCGGCTCTGCGCCACGGCATCGTCTACCGCCTCTCCCAAGTCCTCGCCCACACCGACCGGTTGGCCGAGGCGTCGGAGACCCTCGCCCGCGAGGCCCGCGTCACCGACGACCCGCGCGTACGCCTGCGTATGCAGGCCGAACAGTTCATGTGGGACGCCTTCCGCGCCGACGAACCCGACTCCCCGGCCCGCTCCCGGCGCCTCGCGAAACTCGCCGACCGGCTCACCGGCCGCGACCTCACCGAGCGCTACCTCATCGGCCTGCGCACCTGGGACGCCACCCTGCGCGGCGAGCCCGCCGACACGGTGATCCAGCACGCCGAGCGCGCCCTGGCCGGCGGCCTGCGCTGGGCCGCCGACGACGACCGCGGCTTCGAGGTCCCCGTCCTCGTCGCCATGGCCTTCCTCTACGCCGACCGTCCGGGCCGCACCGAGGAACTCTTCGTCGAGGGCATCGCCGACTTCGAGCAGGCGGGCTGGCGCGGCGCCCACCTCTCCTTCGCCTACACGCTGCTCGGCTACATCCGCTACCGACGCGGACGGCTCGCCGAGGCCGAGGACTTCGTGCGCGCCGGCCTGCGCCTCGCCCGGCGCGTCGGACCCGGCACCCCGGCCCACTGGTACGCCGTCGGCACCCTGGTCGAGGTGCTGCTCGCGCGCGGCCGGGCCCCCGAGGCCAAGGAGGTGGCGGAGGAGCACGCCTTCGGCCCGCCGTTCCCCGCCGCCGTCGTCTTCCCCGACGCACAGACCGTGTACGGAGAACTCCTCCTCGCGCTCGGCCGCACCGAGGACGCCGTCGAGGAGCTCGCCGCGGCGGGCCGCCGCCTCGACCCGCGCGGCATGCGCAACCCCGCCTGGTGCCCCTGGCAGCTGCACCTCGCCCGCGCCGAGGCGCCCGACGCACCCGGGCGCGCCCGGGCCCTCGCCGCCGACGCCGTCGAGCGGGCCCGGCACTACGGCGCGCCATCCGCCGTGGGCCAGGCCCTGCGGATCATGGCCGAGGTCTCCGCCGGTACCGATTGCGCCAAGCTCCTGGAGGAGTCCGTCGCCCACCTGGAGCGCTCACCCGCCGGCTACGAGCTGGCCTGCTCGCTCGTCGCCCTCGGCGCGGAACTGCGCCGCGAAGGCCGGGCCAAGGAGGCCGCGGACCACCTCTACCGGGGGCTCGACGCGGCGGTCGGCTGCGGCGCCGACGGCCTGGCGCAGCACGCCCGCGACGAACTGGCCGTGGCCGGTCTGCGGCCGCGCCCCCTGCACGGCGCGGTCACGGACACGCTCACCGCGCGGGAGCGGGCCGCGGCACGCTGCGCCGCGCGCGGCCTGTGTCCCGCGGAAGTCGCCGCCGAGCTGCGCCTGGACGAGCCGACCACGGTGCGGCTGCTCTCCGCGGCGTACCGGAAACTGGGCACGAACCCCTCGGGGCTCGCCGCCGCGCTGGACGGGACGCCACCCTGACCCGCCCCCGCACCACGCGCACACAGGCGAAACCCCGACGCAGGCTCACGCCGCGCGTCGACGTACCATGGAGCGCATGTCCTTCCTCCGCCGCCGCGCTGCGACCCCCGCGGGTCCCGACTTCGACGTCCTGGCCATGGATCCGGGCGACTGGCCGGGCAACCTGGGCGCCGGTCTGCTGCCCGCCCCCGACGGAACGTGCCAGGGCGTGTTCCTGCGCTACGACCTGTTCGGCGGCCGCGGCCCCGCGATGGTCATCGGCAACCTGCCCGAGGGCTCACCGGCCCGCGAGGTGGACGACGGGGACATCCCCTTCGAGGTCGCCCAGCTCCTCGTCGCCCTCGAGAACGACGAGGAAGTCACCGTCACCGACGTGGAGGACGTCCCGGTGATGCAGGGCGACAACCTCCTCGTGGTGCGCCGCCTGAAGCTCTCCGAGACGCGGATCTCCTGCGTCCAGTTCGACCGCAGCGACAATGTGCTCGTGACCATCGCGTCCTGGGACCGTCCGATCACGGACGACCTGTACGCGCTGCTCAAGCCGCTGCCGGCGGAACTGTTCCAGCAGGGCTGAGCAGCGCGCACGTCAGGCCCTCAGGACACGGTCGACGGCAGCACCCGTACATCCGCCGCCCGCACCCACGCGACGCGGTGCCCGAACTGGATCTCGTAGTACACGTCCTTGCCCTTGACCACCTTGTGCGACGAGGTGTCGAACGTGGGGGAGTAGAAGTACTCGCCCCTGGTCGTCCCGCCCGTCGCATAGCGCTGGCCCGACAGGAGCTTGTACGGCAGCGGCGAGATCGCCTGCGGCGTCATCCCCGACGGGTAGGCCTCCTTCTCCGGGTAGGCCCGCCCGTACACCGGGACCTCGCTCGCGCCCGGCTTCGGCGTCACCACAAGTCCCTTGGCCGGTACGGCGGTCCGCTGCGCGGACGGGTTCTTGAACCAGGCCTTCTGGCCCAGGTACCAGATGGCCGTCCAGTCGCCCTCGCGGCCCGCGACCGCGTACTGCTGGCCGGCCGAGACCCGCGACGCCATGTCGTTGACGTCGATCGTCGACGGCTCGCCACCCGGGCGCAGCCCGATGTCCTTGATCAGGGGGGCGTCCTCGCGAGGCTCCGAGTAGAGCCGCACGGCGCTCGAACCGTGCGGCGCGCAGGCCACGCCCGCCTTCTCGCAGCCGGTGAACTTCGGCTGGTTCTCGTCGAATTCGGGGGCGACGGTCACGAGGCCGCCGTTCGGCCCCGCCGTCTGATGGAACGGCTTGCCCATCAGGGCGAAGTAGTGCGACCAGTCCCAGTACGGACCCGGGTCCGTGTGCATCGACTTGATGGTGGACGCCGTCGTACCCGGCACCGTGTCATGACCCAGGATGTGCTGCCGGTCCAGCGGGATGTCGTACTTCTGCGACAAGTACTTCACCAGGCGCGAGGACGACCGGTACATCGCCTCCGTGTACCAGGAGTCCGGCTGCGCGAGGAAACCCTCGTGCTCCAGGCCGATCGACTTCGCGTTGACGTACCAGTTGCCCGCGTGCCAGCCGACATCCTTGTTCTTGATGGACTGCACGATGTGCCCGTCCGTCGAGCGCAGCGAGTAGTGCCACGCCAGATACGTCTTGTCCTGGACCAGCTTGAGCGTCTGCTCCCACGTCGCCTCCGTGTCATGGATAACGATGTAGTCGACGCTCTGGTCCTTCGGACGGTCCGCGAGATCGTGATTGCCGTAGTCACCGTCGCCGAACTCCTCGTACGGCGCCGGGATCCACTCGCACGACACCGTCTTCGGGCACTCGGCCCCGCCCGCGTCCACCTTGCGCAGGCCCATCTTCTCGATCTGCGCGGCCTGCGGCTTCGCGTCAGGACGCGCGCGGAGGGTGACCTCCTGGCCGGCGTCCGTGGTGCGCCGCTCGCCGTCGCGGATCACCGCGAACACCTCGTTCGCGTACGTGCCCGCCGTCGCGGCGTCGTCCGCGCCGGAGAACGTCGCGACCGCTCCGTACCAGTCGGCGGGCCGGTCACTGAGCGGCTTGCCGAGCTTCTTCTGGGCGGCCGCGAGGAGGGCGGCGCCGCCCCGCACATTCGCCGCCGGGTCGCCGCGCAGCTGCTCCGCTGACATGCCGGTGAGCTCCGCGGCATGCGGCAACGTCCGCAAACGTGCCGGGAGTTGGGTGTTCTCCGGCACGGCATGCGAGGCCCTGAGCGGGGCCCGTGAGTCGTCGCCGCGAGGGTCGCCCGCCGCCTCGCTGTGCCGCGTCGCGTTCGCGAGCGCGGTGCGCGCGTCCGTCAGGTGCATGGGGCCGTAGCCGCCGGTGACGCTCGGCGCCCCGCCGTGCGCGTCCCACCGCGACTGCAGATACGACACCCCGAGGAGCACGCTCTGCGGCACCTGGTACTCGGCCGCCGCCGAAGAGAACGCGCCTTGCAGCCGGCCCGAAGGGACCTCGGCCGAAGCGCCGGGCGGAGCCGCACCGAGCAACGGCAACAGCAGCGCCGCCACGCCGATGGCGCCGCCCGCCACCCGCACACCCGCACGGGAACGTCTGTTGGTGAAGGATCGGGACAACGGTGCCTCCTGGGAACGCCGGGTTCGGGATGCTGCGCGCGGTGCCTGCGGGCCGATGGTGGGTCAGTGCTATCGGCTCGCCGACGATCCGTCAATCATGCGGTGTGCACCGGTTTTCCCCTCGGATTTCACCGGCCGACGGGCGTGTGCGGAGCTTCCGGCCCCGGACATACGAAAATCCGCGGGGCGGCCCGAATGTTCCGGGCGCCCCGCGGATCCTCGTCCCCGTCAGCGAGTGCCGACTGCTGCTCGCACCGCCTTGCGGGCCATATTGCAGTCGTCGTGCAGGCGGCGCAGCAACAGCCGCTGCTCCTCACCGGACGGCGCAGCACCGGAATGGGCCTGAACCGACGGTGCCGCCGGGGTCTGTTCGTGCAGCGAACGCTGCACCGCCATCTCGTACGTACGGATCTCCCGTGTCAGTACGAGCATCAGGTTGACCAGGAACGCGTCACGCGACGCGGGCCCGCCGGACTGTGCGAGCTGACTGATCTGACGCCGCGCCACCGGGGCGTCACCGAGCACGGACCAGAGCGTCGCCAGGTCGTAGCCCGGCAGGTACCAGCCCGCGTGCTCCCAGTCCACGAGCACCGGACCGGTGGGAGCCAGCAGCACGTTCGACAGCAGGGCGTCGCCGTGGCAGAACTGGCCCATGCCGCCGCGGCCCGCGGTGTGCGCGATCCCGTGCATCAGCTTCTGCAGGTCGCCCATGTCCCGGTCCGTGAGCAGGCCCAGGTCATGGAAGCGGTTGATCCGCACCGCGTAGTCCAGTGGCGCGTCGAAGGTGCCCGCCGGCGGCCGCCACTGGTTGAGCCGGCAGATCGCACCGAGTGCGGCGCGCACGTCCGCCCGCGGCGGAGCCTCGGCCGGGTGGCGCTGCAGGGCCGCCACCCGGCCGGGCATCCGCTCGATCACCAGCGTGCCGTTGTCGGGGTCCGCGGCGATGAGCCGCGGCACCCGCACCGGGGGCCGGTGTCGGACGAACGAGCGGTATGCGGCTATCTCGTGCCGGATCCGCGCCATGTAGGCGGGGGCGTGGTCCAGTAAACACTTCGCGACGGCGGTGCTGCGCCCTGTCGTACCGACGAGGAGCACGGAGCGCGGGGAACGGCGCAACACCTGCACCGGATGGAACTCCGGGCAGATCCGGTGCACCGACGCGATCGCCGTGCGC
This sequence comes from Streptomyces sp. NPDC002795, assembly GCF_042888725.1. Taxonomy (NCBI): domain Bacteria; kingdom Bacillati; phylum Actinomycetota; class Actinomycetes; order Kitasatosporales; family Streptomycetaceae; genus Streptomyces; species Streptomyces sp. NPDC002795. The sequence continues at coordinate 270,356 of NZ_JBIAQB010000001.1, read as the reverse complement.
AGCTGGGCGCCCTGAGGGCCGGACAAGTCGAGTCTCCCGCTGAGCGGTTGAGCGGAGAGCCCCGGGGCGCGACGCGGCCGGGCGATGCCGTTTAGTGCCGGAGCGGCGGGCCGCGCGGGGTCGAGGTACGGGCCGCTTCCGCCGACCGCCGGACGGGCGGGGCGCAGCGGCCGGGGCGGGGCGGACACGGAGGACGATGCTGCGTACATGGGCGAAACAGATCCCTTCGTGTGCCAGTGAGTTGCTGCGCCGTCCCGGCCCGGTCGACTCGGTACACCCTGGGGAATGCCCTGCGGCGACCGGGTCGGGGTGGCGCACTCCTACCTGACACCAGGCGCCCAAGAGCACAACAGCTGGCGCACCCTGGCGAACCCTGGCGAATAGTCGCCCTGCAACTGACAGAGGGCTACTGTCAATTTCAGCCGAGAACCTGGGGGCTTACGTGAACGGACAATCCAACACCCGCCTGAACGACCTGTTCGGCCTGGCCGGCTGGTCCAAGGGCGAACTCGCGAGACTGGTCAACCGGCAGTCCGCGGCCATGGGCCACGCGCAGCTGGCGACCGACACCTCGCGGGTGCGGCGGTGGATCGACATGGGAGAGATCCCGCGCGATCCGGTGCCGAGGGTGCTGGCGGCGCTGTTCACCGAGCGACTCGGCCGTGTCGTGACCATCGAGGACCTCGGTCTCGTCCGACACGGGCGCGTAGGGAAACGGCACGGCGGCGGCCCGGAGGAATCGGGCCCCGACGGAGTGCCTTGGGCGCCCGAGCGGACAGCGGCGGTCCTCACCGAATTCACGGGAATGGACCTCATGCTCAACCGACGCGGCTTGGTGGGCGCGGGTGCCGCGCTCGCCGCAGGCTCCGCACTCAGCAGCGCCATGCACGACTGGCTGCACACCGACCCGGCCCTCGCGGCCGATGCCCCCAGGATCAACGATCCACTGTCCTCTCCGGTCCACGCCGACGCGGCCGGGTCCGACCGCTACGAGGCCGCCCCCATCGGGTCCCAGGAGATCGAGGAACTGGAGCGCTCGGTCGAGGTGTTCCGGGCCTGGGACGCCTCCCGAGGGGGCGGATTGCAGCGCAAGGCGGTCGTGGGCCAGCTCAACGAAGTCGGCGGAATGCTCTCCTACCGCCACCCCGACCATCTGCAGCGGCGCCTGTGGGGCGTCGCCGCCAATCTCGCCGTCCTCGCGGGCTGGATGTCCCACGACGTCGGCCTGGAACCCACGGCGCAGAAGTACTTCGTCATCGCCGCGCACGCCGCGCGCGAGGGCGGGGACCGGCCGCGGGCCGGCGAGGCCCTGTCGCGGGCCGCCCGCCAGAAGATCCATCTCGGAGCGCCCGACGAGGCGCTCGACCTGATGAAGCTCGCCAAGTCCGGCTCCGGCGACCAGGTGTTGCCGCGTACGAAGGCGATGCTCTACACCATCGAGGCCTGGGCGCAGGCGTCCCTGGGCAAGGGCCAGGCGATGCGCCGCACACTGGGCCGGGCGGAGGAGCTGTTCGTCTCCGACCGGGGCGATGTGCCGCCGCCGAGCTGGATGCAGATGTTCGACGAGGCGGACCTGCACGGCATGCAGGCCCTCGCCTACCGCACGCTCGCCGAGCACGAGCCGGCCGCCGCTGTCATCGCGCAGCGGCACGCCGAGGAGGCCCTGGCACTGCGCGCGGGAGGCAGGGACCGCTCGAAGATCTTCGACCATCTGTCGATGGCCTCAGCCTGCTTCATCGCCGACGACCCCGAACAGGCGGACAGGTACGCGCGGTTGGCGCTCAACTCGATGGGCTCCAACTCCTCGCACCGCACCTGGGACCGGCTGCGCGAGATGTACCGGCTCACCGGTCACTACGCGGACTACCCGAAGATCGACGATCTGCGTCAGGAGATCAAGCTGGCGCTGCCGAGGTCGACGGGGAAGCGGATCCAGGCGTAACCGCCGGAGGTACCGGCCGGAAGTACGCGTACGTCGTCAGGAACCGATCCTGGCAACGAGAACACAGGCGTCGTCCTCACGCTCACCCTGACCGAACTCGTCCCGGAGCACGTGCACGCACTCCTGCGCGTCACGGGCCGCGGTCAGCGGCTCCGCCAGCGCGAGCAGTCGGCCCACGGTCGCGGTCGAGCCACGCCGCGGCACGAGCCCGTCCGTGTGCAGGAGCAGCAGGTCTCCTGCGCGCAGCGGCTCTTCGGCCTGCCCGTAGGCGGCGCCGGACGTGGCGCCGAGGAGGACGCCATCGGGGGGCGTGAGCGCACGCCCCGTCCCGTCGCGGAACAGCAGCGGGGCGGGGTGTCCCGCCTGCGCCCACGCCAGTGTGCGGGCCTCGGGGTCGTAGCGGCAGCACAGCGCGCTGCCGAGCGCGGGCTGCGCGGATGAGTCGAGGAGGTGGTTGAGGGAGCCGAGCAGCTCGCCGGGCGGGGTGCCGCACATCGCCATGCCGCGGACCGCGCCGAGCAGCATCGCCATGCCGGAGGTGACGGCCACGCCGTGCCCGGTGAGATCGCCGACGGTCAACAGGGTGCGGCCGCCCGGCAGTTCGAGCGCGTCGTACCAGTCGCCGCCGACGAGGTTGCCGACGGAGGAAGGGAAGTAGTGGGCGGCCAGATCGAGGCCGCCGGGACCGCTGTGCGGGAGCCGCAGGGAGCCACGCCACGGCGGTAGCACGGCTTCCTGCAGCTCGACCGCGAGCCGGTGCTCGGTCTGCGCGATGTGCCGTTGGCGCTGGAGCGAGTCACGGGTCTCGCTCACCGCGCGCTGGCTGCGGCGCAGTTCGCTGACGTCGCGAACGACCGCCCACATCGAGGCGGTCGCGCCGTCGGCGTCGAGCACGGGCTCGCCCATCATGTGCACCGTGCGCACGGATCCGTCCGGGCGTACGACGCGGAACTCCCCGTCGATCGGCTTGCCGTCGATCAGGCAGTCGGTGACCATCGCGGTCAGCTTCGGCTGGTCGTCGGCGTGCACCAGGGCGGGCAGCTCGTCGAGCGTGAGCGGGGGCGCGGCGGGGTCCCTGCCGAGAATCTGGTACAGCTCGGCGGACCAGGTGGCCTCGTCGGTCAGCAGATTCCATTCGGCGCTGCCCACCCGGCTCAGCAGAGAGCCGGGCGGCGGCGTCGCGGTGACCCGCTGGGGCGGCAGGCCCGCCAGGGGGGCGGGGCCCTCCCGCAGCTGTGCCAAGTGCCGGTCGAGGTCGCTGAGTTGGTGCACCGCCAGTTCGTACAGGGCGCGCTGCCAGCGGGACTCGGGGTCGGCCTCGTCCGTCATCACCGATTCGCGGCGCACCGCGTCGACGTCGCCGAGGAGGCGACGCGTCTGCGAGATCAGCGCGTCGACGGCGCCACGCTCCGGCGGTTGGCCGGCGGGGCGGTCCGCGAAGGTATGGGGCGGCATGAGGAAACTCCGATGCGGGCACTGGTGGCCAGGGCTGACGGAAGGACCGCTTAAGACTCTGGCACAGGGCGCGTTGCCCCGTAAGGGATTTGGCCATACACGATGCGGTCGTGCCCATGGTATATGCCCATGTCCTCCGGGTGGACTTTTCCGCGGGCCTGCTTCGAACGCACGGCCGAGAATGGCGTATGCCGCGCTCATACGTCCGGTCATCCGTGCCCCACCGATCGGCGTAGCCAAACCTACGTACGCAGCCAGGCCGCCGTATCGGCCGGCAGTCGCCCGTCGCCGTCCAGGGAGCCGCTGCTCAGCAACACCCCTTGGTGGGGCGGAAGTCGGGCGGGCTCTGTTCCGAGGTTCACGACGCACACGAGGGCGTGTCCGCGCGTGAACGCGAGGATCCCGTCGGGCGCGCTCAGCCACCCCAACTCGGCGCCGCGAAAACCCGGTTGGCATGCCCGCAGGCGCAGTGCCCTGCGGTACAGCGAGAGCATCGAGTGCGGGTCGTCCTCCTGGCCCTCGGCCGCGTACGTCCCCCAGCCGGGCGGCTGCGGCAGCCAGGACTCGCCCGATTCACCGAAGCCGTACGTCGCGCCGTGCGCGGTCCACGGCAGCGGCACCCGGCAGCCGTCGCGGCCGGGGTCGACACCCCCCGACCGGGCGTGCATCGGGTCCTGGATGTGCGCGCGGTCCACCTCCACCTCGGGCAGCCCCAACTCCTCGCCCTGGTACAGGTACACGGAACCGGGCAGGGCGAGCGAGAGCAGCGCCGCCGCGCGTGCCCGGCGCAGGCCGAGTCCGAGGTCGGTGGGGGTGCCGAACCGTTTGGTGGCGAAGTCGAAGCGGGTGTCGGCGCGGCCGTAGCGGGTGACGGTGCGGGTCACGTCGTGATTGCACAGCACCCACGTCGCGGGCGCGCCCACCGGGGCGTGGTAGGCGAGGGTGGCGTCGATGGACGCGCGCAGTGCGGCGGCGTCCCAGGGGCGGGTCAGGAAGTCGAAGTTGAACGCGGTGTGCAGCTCGTCGGGGCGCAGGTAGCGGGCGAAGCGCTCGGGGTCGGGGACCCACAGTTCGCCGATCAGGACGCCGCCGTAGTCGTCGGCGACGGCGCGCCAGGCGCGGTAGACGGTGTGCAGCTCGTCGCGGTCGACGTAACCGCTCGTGTCGTCGTCGCCGGTCGCGTCGGCGAGCTCCGGGTCCTTGGCGAGCAGCGCAGCGGAGTCCACGCGCACGCCGGCCGCGCCCCGCTCGAACCAGAACCGCAGCACGTCCTCGTGCTCCTGACGTACCGCCGGATGCGCCCAGTTGAGATCGGGCTGCTCGGGCGTGAACAGGTGCAGATACCACTCGCCGTCCGGCACCCGGGTCCAGGTGCCGCCCGAGAACTGGGAGGGCCAGTTGTTCGGCGGCAGCTCACCGTGCGCGCCGCGCCCCGGCCGGAAGTGGAACAGCTCGCGCTCCGGGCTGCCGGGGCCCGCCGCCAACGCCGAGCGGAACCAGGGGTGTTGGACCGACACATGGTTCGGCACGATGTCCACGATCACCCGGAGGCCGAGATCGCGCGCCTCCGCGATCAGCTTCTCGGCCTCGGCGAGGGTGCCGAACGCCGGGTCGATCGACCGGTAGTCCGCCACGTCGTAGCCGCCGTCCGCGAGCGGCGAGCGGTACCAGGGCGTGAACCAGATGGCGTCCACGCCGAGCCCGGCCAGATACGGCAGGCGGGCCCGGACGCCGGCGAGGTCGCCGGTGCCGTCCCCGTCGCCGTCGGCGAAGCTGCGGACGTACAGCTGGTAAATGGCAGCACTGCGCCACCAGTCGTCGGCCACCACTAAGGGGTCCTTTCGCGCGAGAGTCACAAGAAGAGGGAGGAGCGGGGCGGGTCAGCCCTTCAGGCCGCCGGCGGTCAGGCCGCTCATGATGTTCCGCTGGAAGAGCAGGAAGACGATCAGCGTCGGCACGGACGCGATGGTGAGCGCGGCGATCAGCTGGTTCTGCGGGACGCCGTTGGACAGCGAGTAGATGCCGACGTTCAGTGTCTGCTTCGACGGGTCCGGCAGCGTCAGCATCGGCCACAGGAAGTCCTTCCACACGCCGACCACCGCGAAGATGGAGACGACGCCGAGGATCGGCCGGGAGATCGGCAGCACCACCGAGCGCAGCGTGCGTAGCGACGAGGCGCCGTCGATGGACGCCGCGTCGAGCAGCTCCTGCGGGATCGAGTCGAAGAACCGCTTGAGCAGGAAGATGTTGAAGGCGTTGGTGACGGAGGGCAGCCAGATCGCCCACGGGCTGTTCAGCAGATTCCGCTCGAAGATCGGCACGTCGAGGACCGTCAGATACTGCGGGACGACGAGCACCGTCGCCGGGATCATCAGCGTCGCCAGCATCATGCCGAGGACAACGTTGCCGAACAGTGGGCGCAGCTTGGAGAGCGAGTACGCGGCGGCGACGTCGAGGACGAGCTGGAAGGCGAGCGCGCCGAACGCGTAGTAGAGCGTGTTGAACAGCAGCTTGGCGAGGTCCATGACCTGCCAGGCGGCCTGGTAGTTCTCCGGGTGCACGCTGTCGGGGACCAGGGTCGGCGGGGACTGGACGATCTCCGCCGTGGTCTTGAGGCCGCCTGTCACCATCCAGTACAGCGGGCCGAGGAAGATCAGCGTGAACAGGGCCATGGTCACGCCGAAGACGGTCCAGTAGAGGATCCTGCCTCGGCGCCGGCCGAGCTGGGCGGGGGAGATCAGGGTGCGGGGGCGCATCGTGTCGGTGGCCATGGGTGCCGTCTCCTCAGTCGTCCGATGCGCGGCTCAGTCGTACGTACACGGCGGAGAACGCCGCGAGCAGGACGAGCAGGACGAGGCCCAGGGCCGCCGCGCCGCCGTAGTTGTTGAAGTTGAAGGCGTACTGGTAGATCAGATAGACGACGGTCGTGGTCGAGCCCTCCGGGCCCGCGCCGTTGGTCAGCAGGAACGGCTCCGTGAAGACCTGCATCGTCGCGATGATCTGCATCAGGAACATCAGCGAGAGGATCAGCCGCGTCTGTGGGATCGTCACGTGCCAGATCTTGCGCCACAGGCCCGCGCCGTCCAGCTCCGCGGCCTCGTACAGTTCGCCCGGGATGCCCTGGAGCGACGCCAGGTAGATGAGCGTCGCGCCGCCCATGTTCATCCACGTCGCCGCGATGACGACGGACAGCATCGCGGTGTCGGTGGACTGGAGCCACTGCTGGTCCGGTATCCCGAAGACGCCGAGGACCCGGTTGAACAGGCCGTACCCCGGATCGTAGAAGTACTTGAACAGGAGCACGGACGCGACCGGCGGCAGCATCACCGGGAGATAGACCAGCATCCTCAAGTAGCCCTGGCCGTGCCGGAATTCATTGAGCAGGACCGCCACGAAGAAGGGGACGGCGAAGCCCAGGAGCAGGGCCAGGGCGGTGAACAGGAGGGTGTTGCGCCAGGCCTGCCAGAAGGCCGGGTCGTTGAAAACGTATGTGAGATTGGACCAGCCGGCCCAGGTGGTGCGGCCGTCCTTCGTCTTCTGGAAGGCCAGCAGGAACTCCCTGACCATCGGGTACCAGGAGAAGAAGGAGAAGCAGAGCACTGCGCCGATCAGGAAGCCGTGGGCGGACAGATTGCGCTTCACCGAGCGCGCCAACGAGCCGTCACGCGGGGCGAGTTGGTGCCTTCGTGTGGGCGGTGCGGACTGCCGGGGCTTCGCGGGCAGCGTAGGGGCCGACATGGTCGCTCCTCGGGTCACAGGTGGTGGCTCGACGGCTTACTGGTTGGCCAGCACCTGGTTGACCTGCTGCTCCGCTGCGGCCAGGAGCTTGTCGACGTCGGCGTTCTTGTTGGTCAGGACGCCCGACATGACGTTGTCGAGGACCTTGTAGACCTCCTGCGCCTTCGGCGGCTCCGCCTTGCCGCGCACCGGGTTCGCCATGAACGGCTCGAAGTTGCGTACGGGCATGGTGGCGTTGGCCGTCCGCGACTTGAGGTCGTCCGCCTTCACCGTGCCGGTGAAGAAGTTGGGCTGCGGGAGGCCGACCGGGAGCTTGTCCCCCTTGGTCCGCGCCCAGTCGAACTGGCCCTTGCCGGGGGTGAGCGTCTTGAAGTTGAGCCAGGCGATCGCGGCCTTGATCTTGTCGGGCGAGGAGCCCTTCTTGATCATGTAGTCGTTGCCGCCGAAGAGCGTGGCCTTGCCGCCGGGGATCGGGCCCATCCCGAAGTTGTCGTAGTCCGCGCCGAGTTGCTGCACCATGTACGTCACGTCGTCGGGCGCGGCGAGGAACATCCCGAGCTTGTCCGACGCGATCTGCTTCTGCAGGTCGCCCCACTTCAACAGCTGCGTCTTGCCCATGCTGTCGTCCTCCCAGCGCATGTCGTGCAGCTGCTTGGCGACCTGCTTGCCGGTGGCGTCGTTGAACGCGGCCTTCTTGCCGTCGGTGGAGACGACGTCGCCGCCGAGCCCGTACATCGTCGCCGTGAAGTGCCAGCCGCCGGTGTTCTCGGCGCTGTACTCGCCGTATCCGGAGATGCCGTCCCCGAGTCCGGAGATCTTCTTCGCGGCCGTGCGGACCTCGGCCCACGTCGTCGGCGGCTTGTCCGGGTCGAGCCCGGCCCGCTCGAACAGCTTGCGGTTGACGAGCAGGCCCATCGTGTAGTTGCTGGTGGGCAGGCCGTAGAGCTTGCTGTCCTTCTTCAGCGCGCCGAGGACGCCCGGGTCGATCGCGTCGAGCGCCGGGACGGTCTTCTTCGTGACGTACGGGGTGATGTCCTCGGCGCCGTCGTTGTCGAGCACCTGCTGGAGATCGGTGAAGTACGTGTAGAAGACGTCCGGTTGGGACTTCGCCTTGAGCGCGGCGGTGAACCGGGCCGGCTCCTCGCACTGTCCCGCGGTCGACTTCCCGTTGATCGTCACGTTCGGATACTTCTCGTTGAACGCCTTGACGTCCTCGTTCCACTGCCGCCGCTCGGCCGCCTTCGCTTTCGGTGGCATGCAGTCGATGGTCAGCGAGACCTTGGTCTTCGGGTCGAGCGGGGCGCTGATGTCGGCCTTCGATCCGGCGCCGCCGGCCTCTTCGCCGTCGTCGGAGCTGCTGGTGCCACAGGCCGCGAGCGAGGCCAGTGCGAACGCGGTGACGACGACCTTCACGGAAGTGCTTCTCATCGGTGGGTCCCCTCAGGGCCTGAGCCTGTGCAGGCAGGAACGTGGAGGCCCGCGGCGCCACCGTCGGCGGGACCGGGGTGCCGGAGCGAGCCACACTCAAGCACCGCCGACCGATGTGAGCAAGATGTCGCGCGTATTCCGCAAAAAATGAACAGGCGGTCCGTGTGGGGGAGTCGAGTCCCTTCTACGATGCCGGGGCCGGTGGCGCCGTGGAGCCGCGCACCACCAACTCCGGCTCGAACAGCAGCTCACCCGGCGGCACCGTGCCCCCCTGGATCTGCGCGACGAGCAGCTCGACCGCGGCCCGCCCCATCGCCTCGATCGGCTGGCGCACCGTGGTCAGCGGGGGCTCGGTGCAGTTCATGAACGCCGAGTCGTCGTAGCCCACCACCGAGACGTCACCCGGCACGGAGAGGCCCGCGCGACGGGCGGCCCGCACCGCGCCGAGAGCCAGGGGGTCACTGGCACAGATGATGCCCGTGATGCCGCGGGAGAGGAGCCGGGCCGCCGCGGCGTGCCCGCCCTCCAGGGAGAACATGGCCCGCTCGACCGCCGAGCCCGGGAGCTTCCCGTCCATGGCGCGGGCCGCGGCGAGTTTGCGCTGCGAAGGCATGTGGTCGTCGGGGCCGAGCACCAGGCCGATGCGCTCATGGCCGAGCGAGGACAGATGCCGCCACGCCTGCTCCACGGCGACCGCGTCGTCGCACGCCACGTAGGGGAAGCCGAGCCGCTCGATGCCCGCGTTGACGAGCACCACCGGCACCTGGCGCTCGGCGAGCCGCTGGTAGTGGCCGTGCTCGGCGTCGCCCTGCGCGAACAGGCCGCCCGCGAACACCACGCCGGAGACCTGCTGTTGGAGCAGCAGCTCCACGTAGTCCGCCTCCGAGACGCCCCCCTTGGTCTGCGTGCACAGCACCGGAGTGAGGCCCTGCTGGGCGAGCGCGCCACCGATCACTTCCGCGAACGCGGGAAAGATCGGGTTCTGCAGCTCGGGGAGGACCAGGCCGACCAGGCGGGCCCGTTCGCCGCGCAGCTGCGTCGGCCGCTCGTAGCCGAGAACGTCGAGCGCGGTGAGCACCGACCGGCGCGTCGCCTCCGACACTCCGGGCTTGTTGTTGAGCACCCGGCTGACTGTGGCCTCGCTGACCCCGACCTTCTTCGCCACCTGAGCAAGTCTGCGTGTCATGGAGCGCAAGATTAGAGCAAGAACTTGCGTCCTGTTTGCGTGACGGGAACATTCGCCGAGGCCACCGGCCCCCGCGCGGTCAGCTGTGCGGGACGATCGCGACCGGGCTGGTCACATGGTGCACCACCGAGTGCGCGGTGCAGCCCAGATGGGACGCGCCGGTCCGCCGACCCACCACCGTGAGGCTCGCCCCCGTGGCCGCCTTGAGGAGATGGTGGCCCGGCTGCCCGTACAGGAGCCGCTCCTCGACCCGCACCTCCGGATACTTCGCCCGCCAGGCCCGCACCGCCTCCGAGAGGGACCGGCGCAGCCGCTCCTCCTGGCTCGCGGCGTCGCCCGGCCTCGCCCCGTCCGGATGGATGCCGCGCATCGGCGGCAGCGTCCAGGCGTGCAGCGCGTGCAGCGGGGCGTCGCGCAGGGCCGCGGCCTCGAACGCGTACGAGAGGAGTTCGTCGGCGGGCGCCGTCACGTCGAGCCCCACGACGACGGGACGGAAGTCGGGGCCCTCCCACTCGTCCTCCGGCAGCCCGCCGGCCCGCACCAGGATCACCGGGCGCGTCGCGCGCGCCGTGACCGCGAGGGCGACCGAGCCGACGAGGAACCCCGAGTAGCCGGTGAAGCCCCGTGAGCCGAGCACCAGGGTCTCCGACTCGGCGGCCGCGTCCAGCAGCGCGGCCACCGGCTGCTCGGGGCGGCGCCGGGCGATGATCTCGAGGGCGGGATGGGCGTACGAGAGCCGGAGCGCGACCACGTCGAGGACGCCGCGGTCGGGCAGATCGACGTCCGGGAGCCGGGGCGCGGGCCGCTCCGCGCCCGCCGCCTGCACGAGCCGCAGCGGCAGGCGGCGGCGCAGTGCCTCGCGTGCCGCCCAGTCCGCGGCGTGCACGCTCTCGCGTGAAGCGTCCGTCCCGACGCTCAGTACGCGACTACTGGTCATGACGGGAACCTCTCCGTGGCGATGACGCGGACGGTGTGCCTCCGGTGCGGGTTCCACGCCTGGCGGTGGTCACTCGTGTGGAGCACGGACGGATCGGGTGCTCACGGGCCCCGGTGTCCGGGACCCTCTCACCGGTCCGACCTGCGCAGGGAGAGGCGAACCGGCCCTCGGCGAGGGGCCGTTCGGCCCCTGTGCCGGGCCGCCCGGGAACGCGAGCGTGGCTTTACTCTGGCAGGGAGGTGACGATGACGACCTGCAAGAAGTTCAGGCAAGCCAAGGGCAACCCCCTGCGGCGCAGGTCGGACGCGGTCGAGGGATGGGCGGCGCTGCTGCTCGGACTGCTCGCCCTCCTGGTGGCGCCCGTCGCGGGTGTGGCGGCCGGCTGGGCGGCCCATGCCGACGCCGCCGTGCACGCCCGCGCCCAGGTGGCGCAGCTGCAGCAGGTGCGGGCCACACTGGTGCGGGACGCCCCGGACTACGTGCCGTCCCAGAGCGGCGTGCAGAACGAGGTCATGTACCCGGTCAAGGTCCGCTGGACCGATGAGGGAGGAGGCCCCGTCGTGGCGACGGCGCCCGTCTCCGCCGGGCTCGAACGGGGCGATCGCACCACCGTCTGGCTCGACCGGCAGGGCCGGGTCGCCACCCAGCCGTGGGGCTCCGAGGCCATCTGGGCCCGCGCGCTCACCGCGGCCTTCCTCGTCACCGTCACCACCGCGACCCTCGCCCTCCTCGCCCGCTGCCTCCTGCGCCGCGCCCTCGACCACCGCAGGATCGCGGCATGGGAGCGCGACTGGCGCCGGGTGGGACCCGAGTGGAGCCGGCGGCACGCGTAGGGCTGGGGCCCCAGGCCGCCGCTGCGCCGGACGGGAGTGCGGCGGCGGCACAGAGCGCCTGCTCAGAGGCCCGACAGGCCCCTCGCCAGAGCCGACAGGGCCCTGCGCAGGAGCCGTTCGGCCCCTGCCTGCGCGGGCGCGGACCGGGCATCGTCGAGGTATCGCAAGGACGCCGTCCGCAAGCCGCGATGACGCCGTCGGGGCCCGGCCCCGCCGACAGCCGGGCCCCGGCGGCGCCCCGAAGCGAAGCGCTCCCGGCCGTCGCCCGAGCCCCGAAGGAGGCCGCTCATGACCACCACGGCACCACGGATGAGTCAGACCCTGCCCGAGGAGTACCGCGGCCGGCTGATGCGCTTCGCCCGCGACGTGAGCTTCCCGGACGGCACCCGGCTCTTCGACGAGGGCTCACGCGCCGACCGCTTCTGGATCCTGCGCAGCGGCACCGTCGCCCTCGACATGCGCGTGCCGGGCCGGCACGCCCCCGTCATCGAATACCTCGGCCACGGCGAACTCATCGGTTGGTCATGGCTGTTCCCGCCGTACGTGTGGCAGCTCGGGGCGCGGACCGAGACCCGGGTCAGGGCCCACGAGTTCGACGCCTTCACGGTCCGCCTGCTGTGCGCCTCGGACCCCGGCCTCGGCTCGTTCGTGGCCCAATGGGTGGGCGGGGTGCTCGCGCACCGGCTCAGCGTCACCCGCACCCGGCTGCTCGACCTGTACGCCCCCTACGGATCGGGGGCCGCGTAGGCCGACCCAGCACGGACGACGGTCCGCCAGGGCCAGGTGGACGGTACCGTTCGGCCCTGGCGGATCAGTCCCTGCGGCCCCAGGATCTAGACGGGTTCGCACCCACCCGTCCGGGAACACCACATCCGAGGGGGCCGTATGCCACAGCCACGTACTTTCTCAGCGGACCGGCCCATTCGCATCCTGCTGCTCGACGACCACGAAGTGGTACGGCGCGGGCTGCGCGACCTCCTCGGAGCGGAACCCGACATGACCGTCGTCGGGGAGGCCGGCACCGCCGCGCAGGCGATCGCGCGGGGACCCGCGCTCCGTCCCGATGTGGCCGTGCTCGATGTGCGTCTCCCGGACGGAGACGGCATCACGATCTGCCGCGAACTGCGCGTGCTCATCCCGGACGTGAGCTGTCTGATGCTGACCTCGTTCGACGACGACGACGCGCTGCTCGACGCCATCATGGCCGGAGCGGGCGGCTACGTACTGAAACAGATCAAGGGCTCCGACCTGGTCTCCGCCGTGCGCACCGTCGCCGCGGGCGAGTCCATGCTCGACCCGGCGACGACGGCCCGCCTGATGCGCAGCCTGCGCGGCCCGGAGCAGGGCGAGCAGGCCGTTCAGGAAACCGCTGGAGCGTCGCCGGCCGAAGGTGTCGAACTGACGGACCGGGAGCGGGACATCCTCGCCCTGGTGGGGGAGGGGCTCACCAACCGACAGATCGGGCGGCGGCTCTTCCTCTCGGAGAAGACGGTGAAGAACAACATCTCGCGGCTGCTCGCCAAGTTGGGCGTGGAGCGCAGGATCCAGGCAGCCGTGATCGCGACGAAGCTGCCGCAGGACAGGTACCGGCCGTGACAGTCACCGGCTCACGCGCCCTGCGGCGGTGAGCCGAGCGGCACCGTCCATTCCAGGAGGGTGCCGCCGCTGTCCCGCGCCGTGGCCGTCAGCGCTCCGCCGCGCCGCGCCGCGCGGGCCGCGAGGTTGGCGAGCCCGCTGCGATGGCCGGCGGACGCCGAAAGGATCCCCACGCCGTTGTCCGCCACGGTCACCGTCAGTGCCCCGCCGCGCACGACGAGGGCCACATCGGCGGACGACGCGTGTGCGTGCCGGGCCACGTTCGTGAGCGCCTCGCCGAGCACGGCCACGGCGTCGTCCGCGCAGGGCCCCGGCACATCCGCGTCGATCAGGCCCTCCATGCGCAACGACGGTGTGAAGCCGAGCACTTGGGACGCGTCCTCCACCGCCCGTACGGCCCGCGACCGCAGCCCTGATCCGGTCGGCGGGACGCCGCGCTCGCGCAGGCCGAAGATGGTCGAGCGGATGATCTTGATGGTGGTGTCCAGGTCGTCCACGGCCCGCAGCAGGCGCTCCGACGCCTCCGGGTGCTGCACGAACCGCTGCGCGCTCTGCAGTGTCATGCCGGTCGCGAACAGCCGCTGGATCGCCAGGTCATGGAGATCGCGGGCGATCCGGTCACGGTCCTCGAGCAGGCTCATCTGCTCCGCGTCCCGCCGCCGGTCCGCGAGCTCCAGGGCGAGGGCCGCCTGCCCCGCGAACCCGCCCAGGGGTATCAACTCGGCGGCGGAGAACGGCGGATGCTCCGCCCGGCGGGCCAGCATCAGCACTCCGCGTACGCCCTCCGACGTGCCGATCGGCACCGCCACGGCCGGACCGAGACCCTCCCAGCGGTCCGGCTGGTAGGTGATCCGCGGGTCCTTGCGGATGTCGTCCGATGTGACCAACCCGCCCGCAGCGAGCGCCGTTCCGGCGAAGGTGCCCTCGCGCGGCAGTGTCACGCCGGTGTGCGCCTTCGCCCGTTCGCCGAGCGCCAGCATCTCGTGCAGCATATGGTCGCCGGGGACGAGGAGGGCCACCACCCCGAGATCCGCCGCGGTGATCTCGCGCGCCCGGTCCACCATGAGCCGCAGCACTTCCGCCTCGTCGGCGCCCGACAGCAGGCTCCCGGTGAACTCGGCGCTCAACTGCAGCCAGCGCTCCCGCAGTCGGACCTCCTCGTACAGCCGCGCGTTCTCGATCGCCACGCCCGCCGCGGCGCCCAGCGTCTGCAGCACCGCCACATCGTCGTCGTCGAAGTCGCCGCCGCCGCGCTTCTCCGTCAGATACAGGTTCCCGAACACGTCGTCACGCACCCGGATCGGCACACCGACGAACGTGTGCATCGGCGGATGGTGCGGCGGGAAGCCCGCGGAGGCGGGGTGCCGTGCGAGCTCCGACAGGCGCAGCGGTTCCGGGTGCCGGATCAGCTCGCCCAGCAGGCCGTGCCCCGACGGCAGGTCACCGATCTCCGCGCGCAGTTCGTCGCTGAACCCGACCGGCAGGAACTGCGAGAGCCCCCTCCGGTCCTCGCCGATCACCCCCAGCGCCCCGTACTCGGCGTCCACCAGGACCACGGCCGACTCCACGATCCGCCGCAGTACCTGGGAGAGATTCAGCTCCTGGCCCACCGAGAGGACCGCCTCGAGCAGTCCCTGCAGGCGGTCCCGGGTACGGCGGACCGCGCCGATGCGTACCTGGAGTTCTTCGAGCAGTTCGTCGAGCCGCAACCTCGGCAGCGGGCCCGACCCCCGTGCACCGTCCTCGGCCATCCGTCCTCCGTGGGCCTCGGTGAGGTGTCGTTCCGTACCCAAGGTAGCGACTGTTCGCGCCCTGACGACCTGCTTCGTCACACCCCGGACGGTGGAACGGCGGAGTCCGCCGAGGAGGTGGCGTGCAGGGCGGCGATCTGGGAACGGGAGGTGAAGCCGAGCTTGGTGAGGATGTGCTCCACATGGGAGTCGATCGTCCGCTTCGACACCACGAGCTTCGCCGCGACCTCCCGGTTGGTGCAGCCCTCGCCGACGAGAGCGGCCACCTGACGCTCGCGTGGCGTCAGCCCGTCGGTGGGGCCCGAGCGCTGCGGCGGCACGTCGGGGGACGGCGCCGACTCGTCGTCGAGCGCCAGGTCCACCACGACGTCGAGCGGCAGCGCCGCGCCCTCCTCGAACGAGTGGTGGTACCCGTCGGCACCGAGCACCTCGCGGGCCAGATCCCCGGCCCGCGCGTGCAGTTCGTGCAGCACGGGGAGGCCGAACCTGGCCTCCTTCGCGGCCCTGCGCCACAGCGCGTCGGCCGCGCCCTGCAGCGTGGCGACCCGCTCGAAGCGCCGCAGCTGCGCCGCGTGCCAGGCCAGGCCCTCCATCAAGTGGGCGAGCCCCATCAGATCGTGCAGCGCCGCCTTGCTGCGGATGCCCTCACGGGCGCACTCCACGGACGCCTCGTGATCACCCTTCAGCCACAGGCCCACGCTCTTGACCCACAGGGCCCAGCTGCGCGCCCACTGCTCGCCCGGATGTGCGGCGCCGCGCGAGAGCGAATCGTCGCACCAGGCGATGCCCTTCTCGTGCTCGCCGGTGATGATCAGCATGAACCCGGCGTAGAAGCCCAGCATGAGCAGGCCGGTGTCGTCGCCGAGCGCCGTCATCCGGGCCCGGACCTCGTCGAAGTCGTCGGCGCAGCCCTCCATCTGACCGAGGAAGTACCGACGATGCGCCTGGAAGGAGAACGTCCACGTGGCGCCGATCCGGTCGCCGATCCGCGCGGCGACCTGCTCGGCCTCCTTCAACAGGGCCTCGTTCTTGCCCCGTTCCCCCTGGATGTCCATGTACCAGCTGATCAGCCACAGCGCCTTGACGCGCTGCGGGGTCTCGTCGCGGCAGCCGTCCAGGGTGCGGCGCAGCCAGTAACGGCCTTCGGTGAGCAGCCCGGTCGCGTGCCAGTAACCCCACAGCGCCGTCGCCATCTCCAGGCCGTCGCAGTGCAGCCGCGGCGTCGCGACGCAGTGTTCCAGGGCGATCCGGACATTGGCCTGGTCCCGTACGAGTGCCCGCAGCAGGGGGATCTGCGCGTCACCCGTCCACTCCTGGTCGAATGCGCGCGCGGCGTCGAGGAAGTATTCCAGGTGGCGGCGCCGGGCCCGCTCCTCGCCGCCGAGCGCGGCGAGCTGCTCATGACCGTACTCGCGGATGGTGTCGAGCATGCGGTACCGCGTGCCCTCGGGGGTCTCGACCCGCACCACGACCGACTTCTCGACGAGGCCGATCAGCGAGGTCAGTACGTCCTCGACGGGCAGGATCTCCTCGTCGGCGCACACCACTTCGGCCGCCTGGAGCGTCAACTCGCCCGCGAACACGGACAGTCGGGCCCACAGCAGCCGCTCCGCCGCGGTCGACAGATCGTGGCTCCAGCCGATCGCCGTACGCAGCGTCTGATGGCGCGGCACCGAGGTACGGCGCCCGCCGGTGAGCAGCCGGAACCGGTCGTCAAGCCGGGCCAGCATCTCGTCGAGCGACAGGACGCGCAGCCGGGAGACCGCGAGTTCGATGGCGAGCGGGATCCCGTCGAGCCGGCGGCACAGTGCCAGCACGTCCGCCCGGTTGTCCCCGCTCACCGCGAACCCCGGCACCGCCGCGGACGCCCGGTCCGCGAACAGGGCCAGCGCGTCGCACTCCCCTCCCGCGACGGCCGCGGGCTCCGGCATGCTCAGCGGGCCGATCGCGAGGACGTGCTCCCCGGGCACGTCGAGCGGCTGCCTGCTGGTGGCGACGATCCTCAACCGCGGCGCCGAGCGCAGCAGTTCGTCGCAGAGCACCGCGCACGCGTCGACCAGATGCTCGCAGGTGTCGAGCAGCAACAGCAGCTCGCGGTCCTCCAGATGGTCGGCGATCACCTCAAGGGCGGGCCGCGCCGCCTGCTCCGGCAGGTCGAGCGCCGCCGCCACCGCGTTCGCCAGTAGTGCCGGGTCACGCAGCGCGGACAGCTCCACGAGTCGCACCCCGTCGGGATACCTCCCCCGCAGATCACGCGCCGCGCGCACCGCGGTACGGGACTTGCCGACGCCGCCGGGCCCGGTCAGCGTGACGAGCCTGGCCCGCGTCAGCACGTCCGCCACCTGGCCCAGCTCCCGGCGCCGACCGACGAAACTGGTGGTCTCGGCGGGCAGATCTCCCGGCGTGCGCCGGGTGGGGCTGGGGCTCATTGCGGGGCTCACCTCGTGCGGTCCGGACTGTGGCGACTGCCGTCGCCAGGCTAGGCCGAATCGGGCGTGAACGGACCTCTTTCACCCGACGGTCGCCCGAACGGGAAGGTCTGCATGGGTAGTTGGCGTATGCCCCGCGATTTCCGCACGCACTTCGGAGAATGCCGTTACACGGAGCGCCCGGCTGACTACAATTCCGGGGGCGCCGCGGCTGCCGCGCCGATCGAGCCGCGCCTCACCGGCACAACCGGAGCCGAGACGTCCGGCCCTCTCCCGAAAGGCCCTCATGACCACCCGTCCGTCATCGACCACCTCCCTGCCAGAGACGTTCGGCACGCTCGGCGTCAGCGCCCGGCGGCTGGCGGCGGGCGCGGGTCCTGGCGGCGGCGCGGGCGGCGATCTGCACGGCGTGGTCGACACGCCGTACGGCACCCGGCTGCTCATCGGGGACGTGATGGGCAAGGGGGACGTGAGGGGCAATGGGGCCGAGCTGTCCCGCACGGCCGACGTGGTCCTGCGCACCTGGCGCCGACTCGCTTGTGTGCAGCGGACGTTGGAGGTGCTCGCAGTGCGGCTGCACTCGCTGGTCGCGCACTCCGAGGAGCCCGACCGGTTCGTCACCGCCACGCTGGTGACGGTCGCGCCCGACGGGTCCGCCGAGGTGGTCTGCTGCGGGCACCCGTCGCCCCTGCTGATCCGTGACGGGGCCGCGGTACCGGCCGCCGTGCCCGCCCCGGCGCCGCCGCTCGGACTGCTCGACCTCGCGCGCGGTTGGTGCGGCGCCGAGCGGATATCCGCGACCGCGTGGGACCGCATGCTGCTGCACACCGACGGCGCCACCGAGGCGCGCGACGCGGACGGCGAGTCCTACCCCCTCGCCGAGCGCGCCACGGAGCTGAGCACGCTGCCGCTCGCCCCGTTCACCGCCGCCCTCTCGGCCGACCTGCTGCACCACGCGGGAGGCGGCCTCCAGGACGACGCCACCCTGCTGGCGCTGGAGCCGAACTCCGCACACTGAAATCCCGTCCCCGGAATCAGTTTTCGTCCCCGGTGGCAGGGGAGCCGGAGGGTGGACCATGTGACAGAAGACAACTACGGAAGGGGAGTGGCGGAACATGCTCCTCGCCCATCCCGCCCTGTTGACCGACCTCGTTCACGAATACGAGACGCTCAGCGTGCTCGACGCCGACGGAGGGGGACCGGCCGCGCAGCGCCGGCTCGATGACGTCGGATACGGCCTCTGCGTCGCCACCGGCACGAACGACGTGGACGCGGCGCTCGTCGCCGCCCGCCACGGGCTGCCCGGCGCACGCGTGCACGACGACTCGATGCTCACCGCGCGCCGCCCCAGGACACCGACGAGGCGTCGCCACCGGTGAGACAGAGGTGTCAGCGCGCCGCGTCGAGGTGTGAGACGGGCCGCTGCGCCGTGCCGTCGACGCCACCGGACGCCGCGATCACACCGATGGTGACGGCGACCGAGTAGCCCCAGGCGAGCACGGTGTCCGGGGCGTCAGACCGCCAGCGTGCCGAGGCCCATGGTCTCCTTCTCCAGCGCCCGCTGGGCCTGCGACGCCGACGACTGCCACAGCGTCGTCACCGGCTCCCACACCCGCACGCCGGTCGGTGAACCGAGGGTGAGTGCCTGGAAGCTGCTGCCCTGGTGATCGGGCACCGCCGTGACCGTCACGTACATGACGGCGGGCGCCTTGTCCTTGGCTTCCTCCGAGTCGGAGACCGACAGGACCGCCGCGTACGCCGTGTCGTGCGCGGCCAGCGTGCGCCCGGCGTGCGGCACCATCGGCAGCGGCAGCGCCGCCCCGTCCAGCTCCCCGTACGTGACCGTCGGGACGCGGTCGACGAGACAGGCCTTCGAGGAGTCGTTGCGCACGCTCAGTCTCAGGATGTCGGCGTTGTCGTCGGAGGGCTCGGCCCGCACGGTCACATCGTTCTCGCCGCAGCGCGCGAGTGCGGCGGAGCCCGCCGCTCCCGCGGCGGGCACGGCGAGTGCGGTCAGGGCGAGGGCGGCGGTGATGGCCGCCGCGGCATGACACGTGACGTGACGAGCGCGCATCGGAAGTCCCCAGTCCGTGGGTGGGTCCGTCGTGGTCGTTTCTCGCCGCCAAAGGGATGAAATACGGCGAATGCAGGCATACGACCCTAACGCGAATGTGTGACCCGGGGCACGCCGCCAGGTGAGGGTGCAGTGCGCGCAAGGTTTGCACGGTGTGCAAGAATCACGCTCGTGACCGTCTCCGACCCGCAGCCGAACGCCCCCGCCGAGGGGCTGCGCGCGCGCAGGCGCCGCCAGACGCGCACCGAGCTGCACGCGGCCACCGTCCGGCTGGCCCGCGAGCACGGCTTCGCGCAGGTCACGGTCGAGATGATCAGCAAGGAGGTCGGCGTCTCACCGCGGACCTTCTTCAACTACTTCCCCAGCAAGGAAGCCGCCCTCTTCGCTCTGCCCGGCACCGTGCCCCCCGCTCTCGCGGACCGGTTCGCCGAGGGGGAGGGGAGCGGAACCGACGCCGTGCTGCGCGACCTCGGCGACATCCTCGCCGACCACCTCCAGGAAGCGGCCCCCGAGCCGCAGGAACTGGAGGACACGCTGCGCATCGCGGAGGGCGTGCCCTCGGTCCTGGCCACGTTCCTCGCCCAGTGCGAGGCGGTCGAACGGGACCTCGCCGGGCTCATCGCCCGGCGCACCGGCACCCCGCCCGACGGCGCTGCGGCCGAACTGCTCGCGGGCGTCGCCATGGCGACCGTACGCAGCGGGATCAAGCGGTGGCAGCAGTCGAGCGACCACCACAACGGACCCGCCGAGTGCGTGCGCGAATCCTTCGACTCGCTGCGCACGCTGCTGGGGCCGGCCGCCGTGAAGTAGGCGCGCCTCCCGTGTGACCACCTCCCCCTCGCGGTCACCCACGGATCTCCCCTCTCCCCGAAGCTTCCCCCCGAAGCGGCACCACCGAAGTACCCCGTACGCGGCAATCGCTCTCCCCGCCGCAGGGTCAGCCCTGTTCCACCCCACTCGCACACCACATCGGAGAACACCGTAATGACGCACGCCCCCGCTTCCGAGGGCATCGACTCCGGCCCCGACCCGGCCAAGGGGATCGAAAGGAACGCAGAGATCGAAGAGGGCGCAGTCAAGCCGCACAACTTCGGCCTGATCTTCGCCGCGCTGATGCTGACCATGCTGCTCGGCGCGCTCGACCAGACCATCGTCTCGACCGCGCTGCCGACCATCGTCGGCGAGCTCAACGGCATCGAGCACATGGCCTGGATCACCACCGCGTACATCCTCGCCGCCACCATCGGCATGCCGGTCTACGGCAAGCTCGGCGACCTCATGGGCCGCAAGAACATCTTTCTCGCGGGCATAGCCCTGTTCCTGGTGGGCTCGGTGGTCTGCGGACTCGCCCAGAACATGGGCACGTTGATCGCGGGCCGCGCACTCCAGGGCCTCGGCGGCGGTGGCCTCATGATCACCTCGCAGGCGATCATCGCCGACCTGGTGCCGCCGCGTGAGCGCGCCAAGTACATGGCCCCGATGGGCGCCGTGTTCGGTCTATCCTCCGTCGTCGGGCCGCTGCTCGGTGGCTGGTTCACCGACGAGCACTCCTGGCGCTGGGCGTTCTGGATCAACCTGCCGCTCGGCATCCTCGCGTTCTTCGTCGCCGTCGTCGCGATCAAGCTGCCCCGCAAGGCGGTCAAGGTCACGCTCGACTACCTCGGCACCGCGCTGATGGCCGCGGCCGTCACCTGCACCGTGCTCTTCGCCAGCTGGGGCGGCACGCAGTACGAGTGGTCCGACCCGCTGGTCATCGGCCTCGGCGTCGGCGCGGTCGTCGCCTGGGTGCTGTTCTTCGTCGCCGAGAAGCGCGCCGATGAGCCGGTCATCCCGCTGCACCTGTTCCGCAGCCCGATCTTCAACGTCGCCACCCTGCTCGGCATGATCGTCATCGGTCTCGGCATGTTCGCGATCGTCGGCTACATGCCCACCTACCTGCAGATGGTCTACGGCAAGTCGGCCACCGAGTCCGGACTGCTGCTGATCCCGATGGTCGTCGGCATCATGGGCACCGCCCTGCCGTCCGGCGCGATCATGTCCAAGACCGGCAAGTACAAGGTCTATCCGATCGCCGGTACCGCGATCATCATGCTCACGGCATACCTGATGTCGACGCTCGACGTGTCCGACCCGGTCTGGCTGGTGTGCGTGTACGTCTTCCTCGCGGGCGCGGGCGTCGGCCTGATGATGCAGACCCTCGTGCTGGCCGTGCAGAACGACTTCCCGGCCGCGGAGGTCGGCACCGCCACCTCCGCGAACAACTTCTTCCGGGAGATCGGCGCGACGCTCGGCGTCGCCGTCGTCGGCGCCGTGTTCGCCAGCCGCCTCACCGACCAGCTGGCGTCGAGCATTCCGCCCGAGGCCGCCGCCAAGATCGGCGACAGCGACTCGCTGACCCCGGCGCTCGTCCGCGCGCTGCCGGCCGACCTGCGCGACACGGTCGTCAACTCCTACCAGGAAGCGCTCGTCCCGATCTTCCTGTACCTGTTGCCCGTCTTCGCGGTCGGCCTGGTCCTCGCCTTCGTACTGAAGGAGAAGCCGCTCGCCGACAACGCCGACTGGCACGCGGAGAACGCGGCTCCCACGGCGGACAAGGAGCCGCAGCCGGTCGGCTGACTCCAGCCCCGCCCCGTACGACAGGTGCCCCCGCCGCGCTCACGAAGCGCGGCGGGGGCACCTGTCGTATGCGATTGTCCTCTACGGTCACCATGGGGTGGCGCACCGCCATGACACGACATCACGGAGGAATGTGACAGATGGCCGACGCCGAAGCCCTCGCCGCCCGTTTCGAGGAGCACCGCCCGCGGCTGCGCGCCGTCGCCCACCGGATGCTCGGCTCGTCCGCGGAGGCCGACGACGTCGTCCAGGAGGCGTGGCTGCGGCTCAGCCGCACGGACGGGGCCGGGACGATCGACAACCTCGCCGCATGGCTGACCACGGTCGTCTCCCGCATTTGCCTCAACGCGCTGCGCGCCCGCGCCACCCGCCGCGAGGACCCGCTCGAGGCCCAGGAGCACGAGAGCGGCGAAGGCCCCGTGGACCCGGTGGACGAGGCGGTCATGTCCGACTCCGTGGGCCTCGCCCTCATGGTCGTCCTCGACCGGCTGGCCCCGGCGGAGCGCCTGGCCTTCGTGCTGCACGACCTGTTCACCGTGCCGTTCGACGAGATCGCGCCCATCGTCGAGCGCACCCCCGCCGCCACCCGTCAGCTCGCCAGCCGTGCGCGGCGCCGGGTGCGCGACGCCGACCCGCGCGCCACGGAGGCGGCGGACCGCGAGCGGCGCCGCGAGGTCGTCGAGGCCTTCCTCGCCGCGACGCAGGGCGGTGACTTCGAGGCGCTGCTCACCGTGCTCGACCCGGAGGTCGTGGTCCGCTCGGACGCCGCGGCGATCGCCATGGGCTCGGAACCGGAGGTCATCGGCGCGCGTGCGGTGGCGTCCCTGTACGCGGGTCGCGCCAAGGCGGCCCGCCTCGCCCTGCTCGACGGCACGGTCGGCGTGGTGTGGACCCACGCGGGCACCCTCAAAGTGGCGTTCGCCGTCGAGGTCGACCTCACGACGGACCCGCCCCGCATCACCGGCATCGAACTCGTGGCGGACGAGAAGCGGTTGGCGTCGATGGACGTCGTACCACTGCGCCGCCGCCGCGGCGGCGGTCCGCCCTCTGACGGCCAGTCAGCGGGCGGCGCCGAGTAGCCGCGCTCTGACACACGTGTCCCCGTTCCGATTGGTGTGCCGCCGTGGATCACTTCTCACGCTCATGGGCCGCGCTGCGCGCGGCCGTCGCCGACCTCCCCGACAAGGCCTTCGAGCAGCCCTCCGGCTGCACCGGCTGGCTGGTGCGCGACCTGGTGTGTCACCTGGTCATCGACGCGCAGGACGTGCTGATCACCCTCGCCACCCCCGCGTCGACGGAGCCGACCGTCGACGCGGTGACGTACTGGCACGTGGGTGGCGAGCCGCCGACCGGCGAGGATCCGCTCGACGCGCTGACCGTCCGCCTCGCCGCCGCCTACCAGGACCCGGCCCTGCTCACGTTCCACCTCGACGACATCGGATCCGCCGCGGGGCGCGCCGCCGGGCTCGCCGCCCCGGACGGCCTCGTGAGCACGCAGGAGCAGGTCCTCACGGTGGGCGACTACCTCACCGCGTACGTCCTGGAGTGGACGCTGCACCACCTCGACCTGATCGCCCACCTCCCCGATGTGCAGGGTCCGCCGGCGGAGGGCCTGGCGCGGGCGCGGGCGCTCCTGGAGGGGATCGCCGGCGCCGCGTTCCCCGCGTCGTGGAGCGACACGGACGTGCTGCTCGTCGCAACGGGGCGCCGACCCGCGACCGAGGTGGAGCGTGGTGAACTCGGCGCCCTGGCGGCCAAGGTGCCGTTCGTCATCGGCTGACCCCGCGGGCCGCCCGAAGGCACCGGCTCAGCGCGGCCGAGCGGAAGCGGCCTCGCCGAGCCGGTCCAGTACGTACGCGGCATCGGGGTGTCCGGCGGTGCCCGCCCGGTACACGGCCCGCACGGTGCGCAGTAGGGGGGAGCGCAGCGGGTGCAGGGAGATGCCCTCCAGGTGTGTCGGCAGGGCAAGTTGGGGCACGAGGGCCACGCCCGCGCCCCGTGCCACCAGGGCCGTCAGGACCCCGAAGTGACTCGCCCGCGCCACCGCGCGCGGCACGAACCCGGCCCGCCTGGGCCGTCATGGGCGCGGCCGTCGTGCAGGCCGTCCACCACTTCGCCATCAAGCCACTGCTGCGGCGACGCACCGGTCTGGAGGTCGCCTGCTACGCGATGTGGGCGGGCACGGCGCTGCTGCTGCCGCTGGCGCCGGGCGCGCTCGGTGAGCTGGTGCGGGCTCCTGCCGGTGCCACCGTCGCGGCGCTGTATCTGGGGCTGCTGCCGTCCGCCGCCGGATTCGTGGTGTGGGGTTACGCGGTGGCCCGGCTGACCGTGACGACGGCGACGGCTGCCCTGTATCTCGTACCCGGCGTGGCCCTCGTGGTCGCTTACCTGTGGCTGGGGGAGACGCCGGCGCCCGTGGAGGCGGTCGGCGGGATCGTGACGCTCGCGGGCGTCGTGCTGCTGGGGCGCGCCGCGCCGAAGCCGAAGAGGTACGGCGCGCCCCCGTCGCGCGAGGCGCACGTCACGCCAGGGACAGGAACAGCTTCTCCAGCTCGTCCTCACTGAGCGGCGGCTGTTCACCGTCCGCCGCGTTCATGCAGTCCCGCATGCCGGAGGCGATGATCTTGAACCCGGCCCGGTCCAACGCGCGTGAAACGGCGGCCAGTTGGGTGACCACGTCCTTGCAGTCGCGGCCCGCCTCGATCATCGCGATGACGCCGGTCAGCTGCCCCTGCGCGCGGCGCAGCCGCTTCAGGACGGCGTCCATCGCCTCCGGGTTGCCCGTACCGCTCACGAGCGAAGGGCCGCGCGGGCGGTGTCGAGGGCGCCGGGCGCGGGTTGGTTGAACGGAAGCTTGCCGAGCATCGCCGCCATGCCGCACGTGTTGCTCACGCCGGAGTACACGAGGCCCGAGGCGATGCCCGCCGCGAGCAGCCGGCCCTTCGGGGCGCGGCGGCCGAGCGCGAGGCCGAGCAGCACGAGCGAACCGGCGGTGAAGCGGACCTGGCGGTCCATCGCCCAGACGGCGCGCTCGGGGCGGGCCGCGGTGTCGACCGGCAGCCCCTCGGCGGCCCAGGCCCGCGTGCCACCGTCCAGCCCGATGGCGTCGACGCCCGCCTCCGCGAGCTTCGCGCAGGCCGCGGCGGAGCGCTGCCCGGCCGCGCACACGACGACGATCCGGCGGCGCCCGGCCGCGTCACGCAGGTCGGGCAGCAGCTCGTCGATGAGGTCCGCGGGCACATTGAGGGCGCCGGGCACGTGCCCCGACGCGTACTCGGCGGGCGCGCGCACATCGAGGACGAGGGTGTCGTCGGCGGCCCGGCCGTGCAGCTCGGCGGGGGCGAGGGTGGGGCTCATACGTCTCTCCTGTCTCGTTGGTATACCCCCGAGGGTATCAATGCGTACCCCCGTAGGTATGTGGCCCCACCGCCCGGGAAAAGTCCCACCGAAAGCAGGACAAGGGATGTCGGGTTTCCGGGACATGCTCGTGAGAGCGAGCCACACGCCACCCCGCGAGCCACACGCCACAACGCGAGACACCGGAAAGCAACGGGAGACGACCTCATGCCTGACACCCCCCACCCGGCGACGGACGAAAAGACCCTGCGCGGCAAGATCGCCCTGGTCGCGGGAGCCACCCGCGGCGCCGGCCGCGGCATCGCCGTCGAGCTCGGCGCGGCCGGCGCCACGGTCTACGTCACCGGCCGCAGCACCCGCGCCCGCCGTTCCGAGTACGATCGCCCGGAGACCATCGAGGACACCGCGGACCTCGTCACCGCCGCGGGCGGCCACGGCATCGCCGTCCCCACCGACCACCTCGAACAGGACCAGGTGCGCGCCCTCGTCGAGCGCATCGACCGCGAACAGGGCCGCCTGGACATCCTCGTCAACGACATCTGGGGCGGCGAGAACCTCTTCGAATGGGAAGCACCGGTCTGGGAGCACGACCTCGACAACGGGCTCAGGCTGCACCGCCTGTCCGTCGAGACCCACGCCATCACCAGCCACTTCGCGCTGCCGCTCCTGCTGCGCAACCCCGGTGGCCTGGTCGTCGAGGTCACCGACGGCACGGCCGAGTACAACAGCACGAACTACCGCGTTTCCTTCTTCTACGACCTGGCCAAGAGCTCCGTCCTGCGTATGGCGTTCGCCCTCGGCCACGAACTCGGCTCGCGCGGTGCCACCGCCGTCGCCCTCACGCCCGGCTGGATGCGCTCGGAGATCATGCTCGGCCACTACGACGTCACGGAGGAGAACTGGCACGACGCGGTGCGGGTCCAGCCGCACTTCGCCATCTCCGAGACACCCCGCTACACCGGCCGCGCCGTCGCCGCGCTGGCCTCCGACCCGGACGTCGCCCGGTTCAACGGGACGTCCCAGTCCAGCGGCGGCCTCGCCAAGATCTACGGATTCACGGACCTGGACGGCAGCAGGCCCGACTCCTGGCGCTATCTCGTCGAGGTGCAGGACGCGGGCAAACCGGCCGACGTCACGGGGTACCGCTGACCGTTGTGCCGATGGGGTCCGACGGGGTCCGACGGGGGAGGCCGCCATGCGTACATGACGGTGAATCAGGCGTGGCGAGGTGGGACGAGAGGGTTGATATGGGGTAAAGGGGACAGGTCGCACTCGCCCTGACATCCGCTCGACGGAGGTACTCCATGGCCCCTCAGCACCGTCTCCGCCGCCGCCACGCGGTGGCCGTCGCCGCTCTGCTGGTCACCACGCTCGCCGGAGCGGGACCGGCGGAGGGGAGAGCCGCCCCCGCCGCCGGCCACGAGTTCGATCAGGGCGTGGGTGTGGGCAAGGGCAGGGGCACGAACCTGCTCGTCGCGGGGCTCGACCGCCGAAAAGGGATGACCCGCGAGGAGATCCAGCGGCTGCACGTCGGCGGGCAGGAGTGCGGCTGCACCGACACGCTGATGCTCGTGCACATCGCCGCCGACGGCCGCCGGCTCAGCGTCGTCTCCCTGCCCCGCGACTCCTTCGTACGCTTCGCCCGGCACGGCCACCCCGCGCACAGCGGAAAGATCAACGGGGCGTACGCCCACGGGGGCCGGGACCTGGCCGTGCGTACCGTCGAACGCGCCACCGGCCTCCGTATCGACCACTACATGGAGGCCGACTTCCGCGGGTTCGTGGCGGCCGTCGACGACCTGGGCGGCGCCGAGGTGTGCAGCGACACGCGGCTGCGGGACGAGAACTCGGGTCTCGACCTCGCCGCGGGAACCCATGACGTCGACGGCGCGAACGCCCTGCGCTACGTCCGCGCCCGGCACCTCAACCCGCCCGGCGACCTCGGACGGGTGCGCCGCCAACAGAAGCTGCTGCTCGGCATGTTGGCGCGGCTCTCCGACGCGAAGGTCTTCAAGGACCCGATGGCCACCGCCCGTACGGCCCGCGCGCTGATGTCCCACGTACGCACCGACGGCCACACGGACATCCGTACGCTGACGTCCCTGGCCTGGAAGCTGCGCGACCTCACGCCACGGCAGACGGAGTTCGCCACCGTGCCCATCTCGAACTTCGACTACCGGGACCCCACCTGGGGCTCGTCACTGCTGTGGGACGACAAGCGGGCGAAGCGGATGTTCGGGGCGCTGGGCGCGGACCGGCCGCTGACGTCCACGCGGAAGTCCGGCGGACCGGTCCCGGTCGGCATGCCGCCCAAGGAGACCAAGGTGACGGTCGACGACCCGCGCGTCGCCGACGGGCTGCGCGAGAGCGGCTTCGACGTGACCGAGGCGCCCGCGCCGAGCAGCCGCCCGAGCGGACCCACCGTCGTCACGTACGATCCCGAACGCGCCCGCTTCGCGCCCTCCCTGGCGGCCGCGCTCCCCGGCGCGAAGCTGCGTTCCGTGGCCGGATTCGGCCCGGTCTTCCGCGTCGCCGTCGGCGGCGACGATCGTGGTGTGACGCAAGTGACGTACGACCGCAGCATGGTGGAAGGCGCCCCGGTTACCGGAGACCGGCTGCGCTGCGGGCACCCTTCGGGCAAAAAGGGCTGAAAACCGACTCCTGCGGGGCCACTTGAGGTTCCGTGACGGCAGCGCGACGCTCTGTGTTGCGGTTACGGTTCTGCTGTGGTGATCAACGCGCAAGGCAACAACGAGGCACATTCCACCGAGCCGGGCACGGCGCTGCTCCTCGCGGCAGCGCCCGCCGGCAAGGCGGGCCTCATCGACGCGGTCTCCGTGCTGCCCACGCTCGCGGCGGTCCCGCCGGGCGTGCTCGCCGGCACGGCGGCGGCGTCCGTCGTCGAACTCGCGGACCCGCTCGACCCGCAGGCCGTCCTCACCCGCCTGCGCACGGCGGCCGCGCAGCCAGGGCCGCTCCACCTGTACATCGCGGGTCAGCTCCATCTGGACCCCCGCCAGCGCCTGTTGCATCTGGCTCTCGCCCGCACCACGCCGTCGACGCTGCGTTACACGGGGCTGCCGTGGCACTGGCTCACCGGTGAACTCACCCGGCGCCGCCCACACACCACGACGGTCGTGGTCGACCTCGTCGCGGACGCGGAGGCCTGGAAGCACGTCGGTGTGGGCGGTCTCGGTCTCGGCCACGGCACCAGTGTCTTCGGCCGGGTGCTGCCGCCTCCGCCCCGCCGCACCACACTCACGCCCGCGTACCTCCGCGCCTACGCCGACATCTGGCGCACCGGCGCCCGCCCCACCCCACCCGACCTCCACGAGACGGCGGCGGCCCACGCGGGCCCGGCGGACGCGTTGTTCGTGGCGTTGGGGTCGGGACACGTGGCCGCTCCGGGCGAACCGGGCGGGCCCACGCGAACGGGGCGGCCCGCCGGTACGGACGCAGCGCCGCCCACTTCGGCAACGGTCCCGGCCTCGGCTCCGCCTGCTGTTCCCGCTACGGGGCCGGCCTCTGCTGCTGTCCCCGGACAGGACCCGTTGGCGGCGCCGGCTGTGTCTTCGGCCGGCGGTGGGGGAGCGGTTTCGGGGCGGGTCGTGGGGGCCGGGCTGCCTGCGGACTCGGCTGCCGGCGAGGGAGCGGGTGCAGGGCCCGACACCGTCCCGGCAACGGCTCCGATACCGGCAGCGCACTCGGCGCCGGGTCCTGATCCGGTCCAGGTTCCGGCTTCGGATTCCGGTTCGGCTGCTGTAGCGGTGTCGGCTCCGACGCCGGAATCGGCACCCGCGTCGGTTGCGGCTTCCGCACCTGCTCCCGCACCTGTACCGGTAACCGCACCCGTACCTGCGGCCGCTCCTGCGGCTGCGGCTGCGCCTGCGGCTGCGCCTGTGCCCGCTCCCGTACCTGCGGCCGCTCCTGCGCCTGCGGCTGCATCTGTAACCGCACCTGCGCCTGCGGCCGCTTTTGCGCCCGCTCCCACACCCGAATCTGCTCCCGCCGCCGCTCCCGCTCCCGCTCCTGCACCTGCATCTGTAACCGCACCTGCGCCTGCGGCCGCTTTTGCGCCCGCTCCCGTACCTGCGCCCGCCGCCGCTCCCGCTCCTGCACCTGCACCTGTATCCGCACCCGTACCTGCGGCTGCGCCTGTGCCCGCTCCCGCACCTGAATCTGTAACCGCACCCGCACCCGCACCCGCACCCGCACCCGCTCCCGCTCCTGCGGCCGCTCCCACACCCGTACCTGCTCCCGCAGCCGCTCCCGCCGCCACACCCGTACCTGCTCCCGCCCGCGCTCCCGCCCCCGCTCCGGATCCCTCAGCGGCTTTCGGCCCAGGCCCGGCCCCGGACGTCGCTCACACTTCGGCTCCCACCCCCACGCCCGGGCCAGCCGTGCAGCTCGTCAAGACTCCGGCCCCGAGCCCGGTCACCCCACCCCCGGTGGCCGACCCCATCAGCCCGCATCCCACCCCCATGCCGCCCAGCCCGGCGCCCGCGCCTGCCATGTCGCCCAGCCCGGCGCCTGCGCCAGCCGTGTCGCCCAGCTCGGCGCCTGCGCCAGCCGTGTCGCCCAGCTCGGCGCCTGCGCCAGCCGTGTCGCCCAGCTCGGCGCCTGCGCCAGCCGTGCCGCCCAGCCCGGCGCCCGCGCCGACCGTGCCGCCCATGCCAGCCGCCGCGCCCGCGCAGCCCCCCGCCCCCGACCCGCACGCTCTGCTGCTCGCTGCCGTGCAGGCGGGGCGGCACGGGGAGGCCGCGTCCATCGCTGCCGCGTGGGAGGGGGAGGCGTTGCGGGTGTACGGGATGCGCTCCGCGGAGGTCGTGCACTGGATGGAGGTGCGGGCCGACCTCGCGAGGCTGGCCGATGAACCGGGGCGTAGCTGCGAGTTGTGGATCGCCGTGGCGCACGCCCGGATCGCACGTGGCGAGGCACCTTCCGACGAGGACGTGGAGGCAGCCGTCGACCGCGCCCACCACCAGTGGGAACAGGTCCGCGACCCGGACCGGGCCCGCGGACACGCCCCCGGTCTGACCGCCCTGCGGGAACAGGTTCCGGGCCGTCGCCCCGGCGCCCTCGACGCGGTCAGGCGCCGCCTCGACGCGCTGAGCGACCCGAGCCGGAAGGCCTGACCCCGCCGCCGCTCAGCAGGCCCGCCGCACATACCCCTTCGTGCCCGCGGGCCGCACGTCCATGTCGCGCAGCACGATCGAGAGCCGGTCGCCCCACGCGCGGCACGCCCGCTCGAAGTCGGCCTCGCGGTACTCCACGGCGAAGACCCGGTCGTCGTACGCCGACGCGTACCCCCGGCACTCGTCGTGGGCCTGGCACTCCTCCGTCACCGCGAAGTCGAACCCGATGACGCGGTGCTTCGGCAGGAGTTCCGCCGAGTTCTTCTGCCCGACCGCGAGCCCGGCCCCGTGCGCCCGGTCCGCGACGAGCTGCGCGAACGCGACCGCGTCGGCGGAGTCGAGCAGTCCGTGGGACCGTTCGTAGGAGTCGAGGTTGTCCGGCTCGACGGCCTGGTAGCCGTCGTCGGCGCAGCCCCGGATCCAGCCGCCCACGATGTTCGCCAGACGTGCGCGCTTCGTCTTCGTGGAGATGTCGAACAGCGGCTCGTGCCAGTCCTCGTCGACCACCGGCTTCCCCTCGCCGTCCCGCAGCAGCAGGTCGTCGTGGTGGGCCCGCCACCACTTCACGGCGTCGGGCTGGGCCTGGAAGGCATTGACGTAGCAGACGTTGTAGAGCCCGCGGGCGGGGGCGTCCCCACGGTCCCGCGAGACGGCCCGCACCCCCGCGGGCGGCTTGTACGCGCCGCCGATCTGGTAGTCGAACTGTGCGTCCGGTGTCGGCCGTTGGACACGCGGGGAGCGGCCCCCGGACTCCGGTGACGAGCAGGCGGAGAACGCGAACGCGGCGGACAGGGCGAGGCACAAGGCCGACAGACGTCGGGAAGCCGGGCGGAAGATCATCGTCGCAGCCTAGAACGCGAGACCGCGCACCCCCTCACAACGGTCGCCGGGAACAACCCCGCCCCCCAGTCCGTTGACTCAGACGTGGACACGGATGGAACAGTGTCCCCGGGCCCAACCCATCGCCCGCAGGGAAGATCGTTCGGCTGAAGCCCTGCGGAGCCTCCCGCCGAGAGGCGACCGCCATCCGTGTCCCACTCTCAGCCGCCCGTTCGCCGCCCGCGCGCCGTCTAGAGTGCGGCCATGACGCGCTTCCACGAGACCAAGCACCGGCTCGTCACCACCTTCCAGCGCCACATCGCCAACCCTGTGGCCCGGCGACTGCCGACCCAGGTCCTCCTGGAGACGACCGGGCGCACGTCGGGCCTCGCGCGCCGCACCCCGGTCGGCGGGCGGCGCGTCGGCGGCGCCTTCTGGCTGGTCTCGGAGTTCGGGTACAAGTCGCAGTACGTGCGCAACATCCAGGCCGACCCCCGGGTCCGCGTCCGCCTGCGCGGCCAGTGGCACAGCGGCACCGCGCATCTGCTGCCCGAGGACGACGCCCGCGCCCGCCTCGGGGCCCTGCCGCGCCTCAACAGCGCCGCCGTCCGCGGCCTCGGCGTCGGCCTTCTGACCGTACGCGTCGACCTCGACGACTGACCTGGCATGATCGGGGGCATGGCAGAACGTTTGATCGCCGCGTGTGACGGCGCGTCCAAAGGAAATCCCGGACCCGCGGCTTGGGCCTGGGTCGTCGCCGATGGTGACGAGAAGCCCGTGCAGTGGGAGGCCGGCGCCCTCGGCACCGCGACGAACAACGTCGCCGAACTCACCGCCCTTGAGCGGCTGTTGAGTACGGTCGCCGCTGATGTGAGCCTTGAGGTGCGGATGGACTCGCAGTACGCGATGAAGGCCGTCACCACGTGGCTGCCCGGCTGGAAGCGCAAGGGCTGGAAGACGGCCGCGGGCAAGCCCGTCGCCAACCAGGAGCTGGTGCAGCGGATCGACGCGCTGCTCGACGGTCGCGCGGTCGAGTTCAAGTATGTGCCCGCGCACCAGGTCGACGGCGACCCGCTCAACGACTTCGCGGACCGCGCCGCCAGCCAGGCCGCCGTCGCCCAGCAGGACGCGGGCAGCGCGCTCGGCTCTCCCGAGCCGCCGCCGTCCAGCCCCTCCTCGGCCAAGCCTCCGCGCGCGAAGTCGGCCCCCGCCAAGCGCGCCTCCTCCGGCTCCTCCTCGCGCACCCTCAAGGCGAAGTTCCCGGGCCGCTGCCGCTGCGGCCGCTCGTACGCCGCGGGGGAGGACATCGCCAAGAACCCCGACGGCTGGGGGCACCCGGACTGCCGCGCGTCGGCCTGACCGGAACCGGAACCGGAACCGGAACTGACGGAGAGGGGCCCGGCGCACCACATGGCGCCGGGCCCCTCGTCGCACCCTTACGTCCTCAGGCGCGCGTAGTCACCACTACGTAGTCACCACCACGTACTCAGGTGCTCACCCGCACGTAATCCACCACCAGCTGCTGCGGGAACTGCGTGCCGGCGTCAGGGTCGCCCGGCCAGTCCCCGCCCACGGCGAGGTTCAGGATCAAGAAGAACGGTTTCTCGAAGACCCACTGGTTGCCGCCGACGTCGGCGGGTGTCCGGGTCTGGTAGACCGTGCCGTCGACCGACCACGTGATCTTGTTCGGTGTCCAGTCCACCGCGAACGTGTGGAAGGCGTCCGCGAAGGCCTGGCCGTCGGGCAGCGAGTGGCCCGCGCCGATCCCGCCGGCGCCGGAGTAGCCGGGGCCGTGGAGGGTGCCGTGCACCGTCGACGGCTCGGAGCCCACGTTCTCCATGACGTCGATCTCGCCACAGTTCGGCCAGCCGGCCGAGCCGATGTCACTGCCCAGCATCCAGAACGCGGGCCACATGCCCTGCCCGCGCGGGATCTTCATCCGGGCCTCGACGTGGCCGTGCGTCGTCTCGAACTTCCCCGACGTGTTGAGGCGCGCCGAGGTGTACTGACAGGACCCGTACCAGCACTGGTAGTTGGCCGGGTTCTCGCGTTTCGCGGTGATGACCAGGTTGCCCTGACCGTCGAGAGCGGCGTTGTCGTTGCCCGACGTGTAGTACTGCCGCTCGTGGTTGCTGACGTTGTCTCCGGTCTCGGTCTGCCACTTCGCACCGTCGACCGCCGAGCCCGCGGGCCCGTCGAAGTCGTCGGAGAAGGTGGCCGCCGCGGTGTGCGCGTCGCCGTCGGTGTCGGCGGCGTTCGCCGTGGGGATGAACGCCGCGGCGACGCACAGCAGCGCCGCGGCACCCAGCGGGAGTCTGCGGCTCAGTGGGCGCAGTGAACTGCGCATGGGACATCACATCACTTCGGGTAGGGGGTCGTGCCGGTCCGCGGCACGCCAGAAAGTGAAGGCAAGAAGGCTGCGCTTGATGTGCTCTGTTCAAGAGTTGATTTAAGGGGTGGGGTGAAAGGGCGTCAAGGGGCTGGGCAAAAGTCCGTACCAGTGCCCGCGGTTAAGGTTTTCCGGAGATCTTCGACACGATCTTCGATGCGGCCTTCGAGGCGACCTTCGAACCAGGAGTGATGTGAGCATGCTGCGGTGCGCTGTACTCGACGACTACCAGGGCGTCGCCCATGAACTGGCCGACTGGGACCGCCTGTCGGACCGCGTCGACGTCACGTACCTGAATCGGTATGTCGACACACACGATGAACTCGTCGCGCTGCTCGGCGACTGCGAGATCGTCGTCGTGATGCGTGAACGCACCCCGTTTCCCGCCGAGTTGATCGCCCGCCTGCCGAAACTGCGGCTCCTCGTCACGTCCGGCATGCGCAACGCGTCCATCGACCTCGACGCCGCCGCCGCGCACGGCGTCACGGTCTGCGGCACCGCGAGCAACCCCGAACCGCCCGTCGAACTCACCTGGGCCCTGATCCTGGGCCTCGCCCGCGGTGTCCTCACCGAGGGCGGCAACCTGCGCGACGGCGGCCCCTGGCAGTCCACCCTCGGCGCCGACCTGCACGGCCGCCGGCTCGGCCTGCTCGGTCTCGGCAAGATCGGCGCGGGCGTCGCGCGCGTGGGCGCCGCCTTCGGCATGGATGTCACGGCGTGGAGCCAGCACCTCACCGCCGAGCGGGCGGCCGAAGCCGGAGCCACCCTCGCCGCGTCGAAGGAAGAACTCCTCGACACCAGCGACTTCGTCTCCGTCCACCTCGTCCTGGGCGAGCGCACCCGCGGCCTGCTCGGCGCCGACGAACTGCGCCGCATGCGCCGCACCGCCTACCTGGTCAACACCTCGCGTGCCGCGATCGTCGACCAGGAGGCGCTGGTGCGGGCGCTGCGCGAGGGCTGGATCGCCGGCGCGGGCAGCGACGTCTTCGACACCGAACCCCTCCCGGCCGACGATCCCCTGCGTACCGCCCCGAACTTCCTCGGCCTGCCCCACCTCGGCTACGTCACGCGCCGCAACTACGAGGGCTTCTTCCAGGGCGCCGTCGAGGACATCGAGGCGTACCTGGCGGGAAGCCCGGTGCGTACGCTCGGCTAGCCAATGCTCTGGCGGGAGTTGGCGTCAGAGCCTCACGCGCGTGCGGCCCGCCGGGATGTTCCGGCCGCGTGGCCTGCCGTTCGCGGGAAACACCTCGATGCGGGCCGGGCCATCGGCGTTGATGTCGAACGCCGCGCCCGCCTTGGTCAGCAGGAAGTGGCGGACCGCCACGCGCGCCCCGGTCGCCCGGAAGACCGTCCTGCCGTCGCGCACCAGCGTGGTGCGGTGCGGGCCCGCGGAGACGGTGTACGTGTGCCCGCGCAGCTCCACGTTGGCGAGGGTGTTGGTGCCCGGCAGTGACAGCGAGCCGAACATGAGAGCCGACGGGTCGCCGTCCCACGGGTTGTCGGAGAGCAACTCGTGCAGGCCCTGCACCGGCATCGCGTTCGACCACGAGTAGGTGCGCCAGGCGGTGTCGACGGCGGAGGCCATGACGGTCTGGCCGGGCTCCGGATCGAAGGACTCGGGGAACCAGTTCTCCTTGTCCCACGCGTCGAGGTACATCGCGGTGGAGCGGGCGGCGAACTGTCCGGCCACGTCGTCAAAGCCGTAGCGTTTGATCCCGTCGTACACGGTGAAGTTCATCGGCGGCCAGCACGCGCCCTTCCACTGCTCGGGCGCGGTGTCCTCGCCGTAGCGGTCGAAGAACTTGAAGTGCTCGGACTTCGGGTGCACCGGGCCGCCGGAGCAGTACGTGGGGTCGTTGCGGGCGACGGACGGGATCACGTAGTCGCCCCAGAACTCCTCGGGGTTCAGCAGGTGGTCCTCGATGAGGGTGCGGGCCCGGTCCGGTGTGGCGATCCCCGCGAACAGCGGGTAGAAGACGGTCGGGGTGACGACCTCGTTCCAGGTGCCGTCGAGCCGGCGGCTGAGGTACAGGCCCTTCTCGGGGTGCCACAGCCGCTCGTTGAGCAGCCGTTTGATGCTCGCGTGCCGCGCGGCGAACCGGGTGGCGTCCGCCTTCTTGCCGAGCACCCGCGCCATCTTCGCCAACGTCTCGGCGAACTGCGCGTAGTACGAGTTGAGGGCCACGTCGGTGAGGTCGGTGTTGTCGCGCTTGTCGCCACTGCCGCCCTGCTTCGGGATGCGCTGGTAGTCCGCGTAGACGGGACTGTCGTCGAGGCCGAGGTGGTTGCCGCGGCCGCCGACCCGGTCGCCGAAGTACGGGGTTTCCAGCAGGCCGTCGTTGTCGGTGTCCCACTCGGGCAGCAGCTCGTAGAAGGTGACGAGGTGCGGGTACGCCTTCTCCAGGACGGTGCGGTCGCCGAACTTGGTGTACAGGCGCCAGATGGCGTAGGCGTGCATCGGGGCGGAGTGCTGCTGGTCGTAGCGCGGGCCCGTGAGGGGGACCTGGTTGGGCGGGGCCGGCGCGTCGAAGATGTCGGTCTCGTGCTGGAGCGCGAGCGGGCGGCTGACGAGGGCGGCCTCGACGGCGTCGAACGCCGAGTCCCAGCCGGTGAACAGGCCGCCACCGCCGCCCCAGCCCCACAGCACGAAGTTGCGCTGGTGGTCGCGGTCGTAATTGGTGTTCAGGGAAAGGGCGTCGCGCACGGCGTCCGCCGCGCGGCCCACGGGCCCGGAGCCGGTGAGCCCGCCGTCGGTCACGTGCGCCGCGGCGGCCGCCAGCGCGCTCTCGACCTCGTGCGCCTCGGGAGCGGCCACGTCCTGCGGGCCCTCGCCCACCCGGGCGGCGAAGGTGATCGTCTGCCCCTTGGCGAGGCGGTAGACCAGCGCGCCGAGCGTCGTCCCGGGTGTGCCGCTGCCGCCCGTGGCGACCGTCGTCAGGTCCGCGAGCGAGGCGTAGCAGCCGGCCGTGTCGGCGGGTTCGCTGGGGGAGAGACGGACGTGGCCGGTGCGGTGTGCGTCGAGGACGCCGGCGGCGCTGCCCGTCAGGTCGTGTCCTTCGAGCGTGAAGGCGGCCGACTCGCCCCAGGGCGTACCCAGTTCGAGGACCACGGTGGTGTCGTTTTCAAGGGCGGTGACCGCGCCGAGCAGTCCGCCGCCGTCGGTGGTGCGCGCGTACCGCACCCGTATCTCACGCCTGTCGCGCTGGGTCTGCTCGTACTTCGCTTCCAGCTGCGGGAGTTTCGCCGTGGCGTCGGCGACCGCGCTCTCCTCCCACTGGTAGGGGTGCGCGATCACCTCGCGCAGCGCGTCGAAGTGCGCGGGCATGACGGTCCGGTCGTCCGTGCTGACGCGCACCTGGCGGAAGGCGCCGTCCGGTGCCATCGGGCCGATCCGCCACAGGTAGTTGGTCATCTTCTCGCGCAGCAGCTTGCCCTGTGCGGTGAGCAGCCCGACGCGCAGCGCGAACCGGGCCTCGCCCTCCCCGACGAACAGGGCCCCGGTCCAGTCCTGGTCCTTGGCGCCGGGCATCGCGAAGGGGCGGTGCAGGGTGGGGTACGGGAGGGTGTCCGCGGAGGGGGCGGCGGCGGTGTGCGGAGCCGCCGCGGCGGTGGGGCTCGCGGCAAGAGAAACGGCCGGAGCGCCGAGTGAGGCGGCTCCGACCGTGGCGAGGAAGTGGCGTCTGGGGATCCGGGGGAGCGGCATGAAGAGGTGGCCTTTCCGTACGGAGCGGGTGCGGAGCGGATGCCGGGAGGTTCGACGTGTCGAACGTGGCTCGACATGTCGGCCATGCCTAGGCGGACGGTAAGAAGGGTGCACCGCGAGTGTCAAGA
Source organism: Streptomyces sp. NPDC002795 (assembly GCF_042888725.1). Classification (NCBI taxonomy): domain Bacteria; kingdom Bacillati; phylum Actinomycetota; class Actinomycetes; order Kitasatosporales; family Streptomycetaceae; genus Streptomyces; species Streptomyces sp. NPDC002795. The sequence goes on along the minus strand of NZ_JBIAQB010000001.1, from coordinate 232,837 downwards.
CACCCGCAAGGTCTCAACGGGTGACGAACTCCCGCAGCTCCTCCGCGAGTTGCGGAAACGCGTCCAGTGCGTCACGCGTCGCGAACTCGTGGTCCGTGTAGTCGAAACCCGGGGTGACGACCTCCGCCACCAGGCCGTGGCGAGCGCCGTCGAGCAGGTGCGATGCCTTCCAGTGGCCGCCGGGCACCAGCAGGAAGCGCTCGTCGTCCGGGCCGAGCGTGGTGCGGTCCAGGGTGCCGCCGGGGGTGACGGTCACGTACTCCACGGGGCCGCCGTCGATCAGGAAGTGCAGGATGTCACTGCGGTTGCGGTGCAGCAGGCCGCTGGGCTGCCGCTCGTCGAGCAGGTAGTAGATCGACGTCGCCGAAGGGCGGGGGCCGTGCGGCGTCGACAGGCCGTGCGGGCTCGTGTAGACGCGGCGGAAGTAGCCGCCCTCGCCGTGCGACTCCAGGTCCAGCTCGCGCTGCCAGTCGCGCACGGTGGCTCCTCACGGTGGAACATGGGTGGGTGGTCAAGGGTAGAGGGGCGCGGGGCAGCGGTGCGGGAGGCTCGCGAGTACCGTGCGCTGTCGCCCGCGCACCCGCCGTGACCTGCAACTCCGTGGTGGATGCCGGGAGTTGGCATGACAGACTGCGGGCAGGTCACACGCATCGCCCCGCCCGCACAGCGACGTTGGAGAGTCCTCATGACGGCACCAGCTCCCCGGCCCCGTATCGACACCAGTCAGGCGCACCCCGCGCGGGTCTACGACTGGCTGCTCGGCGGGAAGGACAACTACCCCGTCGACGAGGCCGTCGGCGAGAAGCTGCCGGCCGAGGCGCGGGACGCGGCGCGGCAGAACCGGGAGTTCATGCACCGGGCCGCCGCCTGGCTCGCCGGGCAGGGCGTCGACCAGTACCTGGACATCGGCACCGGCATCCCGACCGCGCCGAACCTGCACCAGATCGTGCAGCGGGTCGTCCCGGCGGCCAAGGTCGTCTACACGGACAACGACCCCATCGTGCTGCGGCACGCGCAGGCGCTGCTCGTCAGCAGCTCCGAAGGTGTCACCGACTACATCGAGGGCGACGTCCGTGAGCCGGACGCCATCCTCGAACACGCCCGTACCGTCCTGGACTTCGACCGGCCGATCGCCCTGTCGCTGATCGCGCTGATGCACTTCGTCCCGGACGACGAGGAGGCGTACGGCATCGTCTCCAGGCTGGTGTCCGAGCTGCCCGCCGGCAGTCACCTGGTGTTGTCCAACGCCTCCAGCGACATCTTCCCCGAGCTGGTCGAGAAGGTCGTGAGCCAGTACGCCAAGGCGGGCATCAAGCTGGGCTTCCGCACCCGCGACGGGGTGGCGCGGTTCTTCAAGGGGCTCGACCTCGTGGAGCCGGGTCTGGTGACCGCCACGGAGTGGTTCCGGGGCGAGTCCGCCCCCGAGCCCGAGCCGAGCGGCATCTACGCGGGCGTCGCCCGGATCTCCTGAGTCACGCGGACGGCGGCGCGCCGTTGAGCCGGGCCGACAGCTGGTGCGCCGCCGCGACCACCGCCTCCACCACCTGCGGCAGCGCCTCCGGCGGCAGCCGGAACACCGGCGCCGACACATTGACCGCCGCCACCACATCGCCCCGGTGATCGTGCACCGGGACGGCGACCGCGGTCAGGCCCGGCTCCATCTCCTCCGCCGCCACCGCGAAGCCGCGCGCCCGCTCCGCCCGCAGCCGCTCCAGGACGGCCACGACGTCGCGGGGCGCCGCGTCCGTTCCGGGCAGCGGCGCCCCGTTCTCGGTCGTCAGGAGCGCCGCCACCTGGTCGTCGGGCAGCCCGAACAGCAGCGCGCGGCCCGCGGACGTGCAGTTCAGGGGCGAGGTGCGGCCGATCCACTCGTGCGCCTGGAGCCCGCGCGAGGTGCGCTCGGTGAGCACCGTCACCACGCCGTGCCCGGACAGCACCGTCAGATACGCCGGCTCCCCGACGCGATGCACCAGATCCCGCAGCACCGGCGGCGCCTCCCCGTAAAGACGCTCCTCGCCCGCCGACGAGGCCAGCGCGAGCAGCTGCCAGCCGACGCGATAGCGCAGCGTGCGCGGATCCCGCTCCAGGAACCCCTCCTGCGCCAGGACCTTCAGGGTCCGTGACACCTGCGTCTTCTCCCGGCCCACAGCCTGGGCCACTTCCTGTACGCCCATCGGGCCCTGCGCGAGCGCGCGCAGCACGTCCAGCGCGCGGTGCACGCTGCTCAGATTCTCAGCCGCCATGACCCAAGACTGCCACAGTGGCGTGCGTATAGAGCAACTCGCATTGTTCCATTCGCACGGACCGGCCTATGGTCGATCCACATGTGCGGAATCGCAGCCATACACAGTCATCAAGGAAGTCTCGACACCGAGTGCGCCGACGCGGCGGCACAGGGAATGCTCGACCGGCTCGCCCACCGCGGACCCGACGACAGCGGGACTCGAACGGTCGGCGGCCACACCTGGCTCGGCCACCGCCGCCTCTCCATCGTCGACCTCGACGGCGGACACCAGCCCCTCGGCGGCACCCACGGCGACGACGACTGGTCACTCGTGTGCAACGGCGAGATCTACAACCACCAGACACTGCGCGAGGAGCTGCCCACCGAGGCCTTCGGCTCCTCCTCCGACTCGGCGGCGGCGCTCGCCGTGCTGCGCACGGACGGGCCCGCGGGCCTGCTCCGGCTGCGCGGCATGTGGGCGCTGTGCGCGGCCACCCCCGGCGGCCGGTTCGTCGCCGCCCGCGACGCCATCGGCATCAAGCCGCTGTACTGGGCGCGCACGGACGCCGCCGTGCACTTCGCCTCCGAACTGCGCGCGTTCCACCCCGACGTACAGCCGAACGCCGAGATCTTCCCGCCCGGACACTGGTGGACGCCCGAGGACGGACTGCGCCGTTTCGCGGACCCGGTTCCCGAGGTGGCGGGCGCCTGGGGCGGGGTGCCCGAGCAGGTCGTCGAGAAGGCCACCTTCGAGGCCGTCGCCGACTCCGTCCGCCGGCATCTGATGGCGGACGTCGAGGTCGGTGTGTTCCTCTCCGGCGGGCTCGATTCCAGCCTCGTCGCCGCGGTCGCCGCCGAGGAGTACGCCCGCCAGGGCCGCCGCCTCAAGACCTTCGCCGTCGGCACGGAGGGCTCCCCGGACCTGCTCGCCGCGCGGGACGCCGCCGCGTTCCTCGGCACCGAGCACCACGAGGCGGTGCTCGACGCCGAGGCCGCGGCGCGGGCGCTCGACGAGGTGGTCGGGTGCGTGGAGTCCTTCGACGCCAGCCTCATCCGCAGCGCCGTCCCGAACTGGTTCCTGTCCGAACTCGCCTCCCGGCACGTCAAGGCGGTCCTCACCGGCGAGGGCGCCGACGAACTCTTCGCCGGATACGGCTACTACCACGAGCGGCACGCCGCGCCCGACGAGCTGGACGCCGAACTGCGCCGCACCATAGGCGCGTTGCACGGCCTGAACCTCCAGCGCTGCGACCGCGTCACCATGGCCCACGGCCTGGAGGCACGCGTCCCGTTCCTCGACCGGGACGTCATCGCGCACGCCATGTCACTGCCCGCGCAGGTCAAGGGGCTTGACGACAACACAGCCGACGGCATGGAGAAGGCACACCTGCGCCGCGCCTTCGCGGGCTGGCTCCCCGAGCACCTGCTGTGGCGGCGCAAGGAGCAGTTCGGCACGGGCAGCGGCGCGGAGAGCCTCCTCAGCCCGCTGTGGGAAAGCCGCATCACGGACGAGGAGTTCGCGACGGCGACCGCCGAGGACGGCGCGCCCGAACTCCGCAGCAAGGAGGAGCTCGGCTACTACCGGACGTTCCGCGCCGCGCTGCCGGGCGTCCGCCCGGAGGCGGTGCTCACGCGGTTCGCGACCGCGTAGCGGTTACGGGAGTTGGGAGCGGGCCGCGGCGACCGCCTGGTCGGCGTAGCCGCGGCCGAACAGCACGGTGTGCACCAGGAGCGGGAAGAGCTGGTGCAGCGGGACGCGGTCACGCCAGCCGTCGGCGAGCGGCGCGACCCGCTCGTAGCCGTCGAGGATCCGGTCCAGGTGCGGCGCGCCGAACAGGTGCAGCATCGCCAGATCGGTCTCGCGGTGCCCGCCGTGCGCGGCCGGGTCGATGAGCCGGGCCGCGTCGTCGGCGCCCCACAGCAGGTTGCCGTTCCACAGGTCGCCGTGCAGCCGGGCGGGAGGCTCGGCGGGGCCCGCGAGTTCGGGCAGCCGCTCGCAGACCCGCTCGATCGGCCGCGCCTCCGCGGGGGAGAGGGTGCCGGCGTCCACGGCTTCGCGCAGATAGGGCAGCACCCGGTGCGTGGCATACCAGCTGGGCCAGTCGTCGCCCGGCACATTGCGCATGGGGGCGAGCCCGATGTACGCCTCCGTCGGCCCACCGGGCGGCGCCGCCCCGAACGCCGGGGCCCCGGCGCCGTGCAGCCGCGCGAGACCTTCGCCGAAGCGCACCGCGGCCTCCTCGGTCGGCCGCCCCTGCGCGACCCGGTCGACGACCAGACACCGCTCGTCGTGACCGTGCACCGTGGGCACCGCCACCGCGTCGGCCGCCGCGAGCCATCGGAGCCCGGCCGCCTCCGCGCGTACCGCCGCCGGGTCGTCGGCCTCCTTCACCATCACCACGCGGCCGTCGTCGAGGGTGACCTCGCCGAGGTGGGACGAGAGACGGCGCTGGGCGGTGGCCGGACGGCCGGTGAAGAGGGTCGCGGCGGCTGCGAGTGCTGACATGGGTCCCAGCGTAGGACGACGGCGGGACGTTGACGTGGTGTGTCGCGTGCTGGTCTGCTGCGTTGATCAATACCGGGCTTGAACACCGGGATCGGACACCGGGCTCGATCCCGGTCGACGTACGGAACGAGGCGAACACGTATGAGTGCCGAGGGAGTTGACCACGGGGAGGCCCCCGTCCTGGTCGTGCAGAACACCAGGAGCGGCGGCCCCGCCCGGGTCGGCGACTGGCTGCGCGAGGCGGGTCTCGCGCTGGAGGTACTGCGTCCGTACGAGGGTCAGGCGCTGCCCGAGACACTCGACGGCAGGCCGTTGCTGGTGCTGGGCGGCGGTTTCCTGCCGGACGACGACGAGCGCGCGCCCTGGCTGCCCGCCACCCGCCGCCTCGTCGCGCAGGCCCTCGACGGTGGCACGCCCGTCCTCGGCATCTGCCTCGGCGGCCAGCTGCTCGCACACGTGGCGGGCGGCCGAGTGCGGGGGAATCACGGGCGGCCCGAGTACGGCAGCACGCGGATCCGGCTGCGGCCCGAGGCCGCCGAGGATCCGCTGCTGCACGGGCTCGGCGCCACGGTTCCCGCGATCGAGCGGCACGTAGACCAGATCACCGAACTGCCGCCGGGCGCCGCCTGGTTGGCGTCCACCGGGGCCTGCCCGCACCAGGCGTTCCGGGTGGGGGAGCGGGCCTGGGGTGTGCAGTTCCACCCGGAGGCCGGGGCCGCGCGGATCGCCGGATGGGACCCCGCGCATCTCGCCCGGCAGGGCTTCGACCGGGACCGGTTGCACGCCGCGGCGGTGGCCGATGAGGGCGCGGCCGTCGCGGCGTGGTCGGAGGTCACACGGAGGTTCGCTCGGGTGTGCGCGACGATGCCGTGACCGGCTGGGCGGCGGGCGCCGACGGGGTGGGGCGGCGCCGCGCCACCGACGCGACGACAGTAGTGAGCACTCCCGCGAGCAGCCCCCAGAACGCGGACCCGATGCCCAGCAGCGTCACACCGGAGGCCGTCGCGAGGAAGGTGACGACGGCCGCCTCCCTGGACCGGGGGTCGGACAGGGCGCCGGCCAGCGCGGACTCGATCGTGGCGAGCATGCCCACCCCGGCGACCGACAGGACCAGCGCGTGCGGCATCGCGCCGAGCAGCGAGGCCACCGTCGCGCCGAGCAGGCCGACGAACAGGTAGAAGACACCCGCCCACACGGCCGCGAGATAACGCCGCTCGCGGTCGGGGTGTGCCTCCTCGCCGGTGCAGATCGCGGCGGTCAGCGCCGCGAGGTTGAGGCCGAACGCGCCGAACGGGGCGAGCACCGCCTGCGCGACACCGGTCCAGGTCAGGACGGGCGAGATCGGCACCTCGTACCCGGACGTGCGCAGCACGGCGACACCCGGCAGATTCTGCGAGGCCATGGTGACCACGAACAGCGGCACACCGACGCTGATGAGTACCTTCCAGTCGAGCTCCGGAGTCGTGAACACCGGCTGCGCGAGCGACAGTCGCACCCGCTCCAGGTGCCAGCCACCGGCGAGGACGGAGGCCACGACGCCGCCGGCGAGCGCGACCACCACGGCGTAGCGCGGCAGCAGCCGACGGGCGAGGAGGTACAGCGCGAACACCGGGAACGCGATCCCGAAGTGCCCGCCCATCTGCGTGAAGAGCCCCGTCCCGAAGTCCAGGAGCACACCCGCGAGCAGCGCGGAGGCGAGCGGCACCGGGATCCGGTCCATGAGCCTCGCGAACCATCCCGTCAGACCGCTCACCACGGTCAGCAGGGCACTGAACACGAACGCGCCCACGGCCTTCTCCATGGACACCCCGCTCAGGCTCGTGGCGAGGAGCGCGGCGCCCGGCGTCGACCAGGAGGTGAGTACGGGCGCCTTGTTGCGCAGCGACAGGCCCACGGTGGTCACGGCGATGCCGACGCCGAGCGCCAGCATCCACGACGACACCTCCCGCGCGTCCGCGCCCGCGGTGCGGGCCGCGGTGAACACGATGGCGGCCGCGCTGGTCACGCCGACGGTGGTCGCGATGAGCCCCGCCGCCACCGCCGAGGGCGGTGCGAGGGCGCGTATGCGGGCGAGCGAGGACATGCGGGTGTCACTTCCGAAGGCAGGATGGTGTGAGCGAACGAAGCGTTCAACGCGGCGTTCCATGAACAGAACGTTCTGTTTGTGGAACACTAAGGACGTGAATGGCGACACGTCAACACGCGCCGAGAGGTGCGGGAGGGGGCCGGGCGATGGGGCTTGGTGACGAAGTGGGGCGCAGGCTGAAGCGGCTGCGCGAGGACAGCGGCCTGTCCCTGTCCGAACTCGCGCGCCGCTCAAGTGTCGGCAAAGGCACACTCTCCGAGCTGGAGACCGGCCGCCGCAATCCCACCCTCGAAACCCTCTACGCCCTGACCACCGCGCTCGGCCGCCCGCTCAGCGCCGTCCTCGACGACCCGCCCGGCACCGCTGCGGGCGCGCCCGGTGTCTCCGGGAGCGCGGTCACCGCCGTACTGATCGAGCGGTACGAGGACGCGGACGCGGCCACCGACGTCTTCCGCGTCACCATCGCCGAGGGCGCGACCCAGGAGTCCGCGGCGCACGTCCCGCGCACCACGGAGAGCCTGATGGTGCTCTCCGGGACGGCCGTCGTCGGCCCGCCGGACGCACCCACGACCGCCGGACCCGGCGGCCACGCCCAGTGGGCCGCGGACGCCCCGCACATCTACGGCGCGCCGGACGGTGACGTCCAGGGAATCCTCTTCGTCCGCTACCCGAAGGAATCGTGACCGCTACGGGGAATCAGGCGGCGTGCGGCGCCTGTGACGGGCCGGTGCCGCGCAGGTCCGAGACATCGATCGAGTCCTCCGCGGACGGTGTCTTCTTCGGTACCGGCTTGCCGTAGTCGGTCAGCGTCATCGACAGGGACTCGTCGGAGCCCTTCTCGGTGGCCCGCACCAGCCGGTGCGGCGCGTCGGCGGTGGCGTAGAGGGTGATGCGTTCCTTGGTGCCGGCGGAGGTCAGCGGCACGACCTCGGTGCCCGCGACCTTCTTCTGGTCGCCCTTCGCGAGCTCGTCCTTGGTGGCACGGTCCGAACCGTCCTTGAGGCGATCGCGGAACGAGTCGAGGTCGCAGGTGCCGGCCAGCCCGTCGAGCATCGGGTCGTCGGTGGTGCCGTGCACATAGCGGTCGCCGATCAGCTCGGCGGCCAAGTCGCCGCTGCGGCCCGGGAGTTGGGTCTTCCAGAACGTGGCGTCCGGCTTGATCCACACCTCGTCGCCGCGCTTGACGAGGTCGACGCTGCCGCCCTTGGCGCCGCCGGTGCCCATGCGCAGCTCGCCCGTGCAGTTCCCGTTCTCGTCGAGGCGCAGATCGACCAGTGCCGGTTTGCGGGTGTCCCGGTCCTCCGCGCTGTTCTTCACCTTCAGATGAAGGGACTTCGCGTCCAGGAGTTCCTTCTTCGCGGCGTCCGCCAGCTCTTGCGCGCTCTTGTCCTCGGCGTCGCCGTCGTCGGCCATGGCGGGTCCCGCGGAGAGCAGGGTCGCGCACACGAACGCCGCGGCGACGGGCGCCCGCGCGGCCCGGTGCAACCGGCTCGGGGTCGGTCCGGCCATGACGCCACCTCGCCTTCCCGGGCGCGCCGCACGTCCGTGCACATCCGTGTGCGTCCGTGCGCGTCCGAAATACCCACAAATTGTACGTTCGATGGGGTGTGGATGTCGTCCGCGGAGGGCGGGTGCGCGTGCGGTGCGCGTCAGTCGTCCTTGCCGCACACCCGCAGGCCCACCGGCGTCCCGCACGGAAGGTGACCGTGCGTGGCGACGACACCCTTGCCCGTGCCGTTGTCGACGGCGTAGGAGAGGAAGCTGGAGGCCAGCGAGTCCGCCGGCGGGCGGCCATAGGTGTACGCGTACTCGATCTCGCGGTACGGATAGCCGCCCGCGTCGAGCCGGTCCGGGTCCGGGGTGTGTCCGTCGAGCGTGAGACGGTGCAGGCCCTTCGGCGCGTCCGGAGGCGACGCGGCGCGCAGCTCGCTGTAGCCGAGGGCGCCGGGGGTGTGCGCCACCGTGTCGAGCACCTGCTCCGTGGAGTCCAGCTCGCACCGCAGTACGTCGGCGGCGGTGCGGGCCGTGCGGTTCACGCAGTCGTCAGAGGAGGCGGGCGGCTCGTCGGCGCCCGCGAGCACCCGCGCCGTGAGCGCGGACCGGGTGCCCGAGCCCGAGGTACGGCTGACGAGGACGAGCGGCAGATCGGGCCCGCCCAGCTGCGACCAGTTGCGGACCTCGCCCCGGTAGACGCGCCGTACATCGGCAACGGACAGGTTCCTGAGACGGACGCCGTCGTGCGCGACGAGCGTGAACAGGGACACCGCGATACGGCTCTCGCTGAGCCGTGTGTAACCGGCGGGGCGGGGCCCGTCGGAGAACGCCATGACGCCCGCCGTACTGCCCGACTCCTCGCCGGACAAGGCGAGTTCACGCACACCGGTGCGACTGCCGCGCGCCGCGACCGTGATGTGCGGCTCGTCCCCGCAGTGATCGCGGTACTTCTGCGCCAGCTCCCTCATCACCGGGGCGAACGCCGTGGACCCGGTCAGTCGCAGCCTGCCCGTCTCGCAGTCGTCCGGCAGCGGCTCCGGCGCGAGCAGCGGCAGGGTCGCCGCCGCGATCAGTGCGACGCCGAGCGTGACGGTGGTCCAGCGGGCCCGGCTGCTGAACACCGGCGGCTTCTCGTCCGGCGTGAGGCTGTGGTTCTCGTGCAGCTTGCCGTCCTTGATGTCACCGGCGACGGTGACCTTGTCCCCTTCGCTGCCGCCGGTGAGCAGCACCAGGATCTTGTAGTACGCGCCCGGCTTCAGGGGGACCTTGGGGATGCGCAGCGTGCCGGGCGCCGCGACGACCAGGCCCGGGTCGCCCTCGAAGTGGCTCCACAGACTGGCGTGTTCGTCGGTCAGCGTGACATCGAGGGCCTGGATGCTGCGGCCGGGGAACTCGGCGGTGAGCCCGTGGTTCGCGTCGATGTAGTCGGACGCCTCGACGTGCCGCGAGCCGTCGTTCTCGATCCGCAGCAGCACCAGCGTTGCATCGCGCATCCCGGGCAGGTCGTTGAAGAGCCCGAAGCGCGGATCGCCGTCGTCGGCCGGGCCGTTGTGCCCTATCGCGATGTCCATCTGCTTGCGGAACCCGACGCGCTTGCTGCGCCGCGCCCTGCGGTCGGAGGCGAACGGCGTGGCGACGGAGACCGCGCCGATCAGCAGCCCCGCGGTGGTGAGGGTGATCTCGAGCCATCCCATGCGGCGACGGTACGGACCCGTCGGGCCGCGCGGAGGCCCGGGCGCCGGGCTTCGCCAACTGTTCGTCGTCCGTTCAACGTCCCCGCCAGGAACCGGCCGCGCGACCAGGACGGACGATCACCGCCTGACGCAGGCGCCCCGTGCGGCCCACCACGTTTAACCACGCCACAGCGGGCTACGCGCAGTCCGGACGGACGTCGACGAGGCAGCGCTGTCGCACGCGGACGGTGCGCGCCGGGACGGATGGGCTATGAGCAGCGGATTCACCGGGCCGGACGGCCACGGACAGGACCCTTTCGGCGACTTCTTCTCGCGGTTCCTCGGCGGTGGCCGACGGCAGATCGACATCGGCAGGCTGATGAGCGGCCCCGCCCGCCACCTCGTCGCCACGGCCGCGAACTACGCCACCGAACACGGCCGGGGCGACCTCGACACCGGGCACCTGCTGTGGGCGGCGCTCTCCCTCGAACCCACCCGCAGCCTCGTGACACGGGCCGGCGCCGATCCCGACCGGCTGGCGGGGGAGATCGACCGGCACGCGGGCAGCGGTGAGCCGAACCGCACCCCGCAGTCCCTCTCCGTGACCCCCGCGGTCAAGCGGGCCCTGCTCGACGCACATGTCATCGCGCGCGAGTCGGGCGTCGCCTACATCGGCCCCGACCACATCGTGATCGCGCTCGCGGCCAACCCGGACTCGGCGGCGGGACACCTCCTCAACCAGGCCCGCTTCACCCCCGACCCGGCGCCGCAGCCCCCGCCGCCCGGATCCGCTGAAACCCGGCCAGGCGGCCAGCAGGGGAAGGCCACGACCGCCACCCCCAACCTGGACCGCTTCGGTGAGGACCTCACCGACCGGGCACGCCAGGGCCTCCTCGACCCGGTCATCGGCCGCGACGAGGAGATCGAGCAGACCGTAGAGGTGCTCTCCCGCAGGGGCAAGAACAACCCCGTGCTCATCGGCGACGCGGGCGTCGGCAAGACCGCGATCGTCGAGGGCCTCGCGCAGCGCATCGCCGACGGCGACGTACCCGAGACACTCTGCGGACGCCGCCTCGTCTCGCTCGACCTGTCGGGCGTCGTCGCGGGCACGCGCTACCGCGGCGACTTCGAGGAACGTCTGGGCGACATCATCGACGAAGTACGCGCCCGCCCGGACGAACTCATCGTGTTCATCGACGAGTTGCACACCGTCGTCGGCGCGGGCGCGAGCGGCGGCTCCGAAGGCGGCTCGATGGACGCGGGCAACATGCTCAAACCCGCCCTGGCACGCGGCGAGTTGCACGTCATCGGCGCCACCACCCTGGAGGAGTACCGGCGGCACATCGAGAAGGACGCCGCGCTCGCCCGCCGCTTCCAGCCGATCCTCGTGCCCGAACCGTCGACGGCCGACGCCGTGGAGATCCTGCGCGGACTGCGCGACCGCTACGAGGCGCACCACCAAGTCCGGTACGCCGACGAGGCGTTGCTCGCCGCCGTCGACCTCTCCGGCCGCTACCTCACCGACCGCTTCCTGCCGGACAAGGCCATCGACCTGATGGACCAGGCGGGCGCCCGCGTCCGGCTGCGCGACCGCACCAAGACCACCGACGTACGCGCCCTGGAACGCCAGGTCGACGACCTCACCCGCGACAAGGACGAGGCGGTGGCCGCCGAGGAGTACGAGCGGGCCACCGAACTGCGCGACCGCATCGGCGAGTTGACGAGCCGGATCGAGGGGGCCCGCGAACCCGACCCCGGCGACGGGCACATCGTCGAGGTGTCCGCCGAGGACATCGCCGAGATCGTGTCCCGGCAGACCGGCATCCCCGTCAGCAGCCTCACCAAGGAGGAGAAGGAGCGCCTCCTCGGCCTCGAACAGCATCTCCACGAGCGGGTCATCGGCCAGGACGAGGCCGTCACCGCCGTCGCCGAGGCGGTCCTGCGATCCCGCGCCGGGCTCGCCAGCCCCGACCGGCCCATCGGCAGCTTCCTGTTCCTCGGCCCCACGGGCGTCGGCAAGACCGAACTGGCCCGCGCCCTCGCCGAGGCACTCTTCGGCAGCCAGGAACGCATGGTCCGGCTCGACATGAGCGAGTTCCAGGAGCGGCACACCGTCTCCCGCCTGGTGGGCGCGCCGCCCGGATACGTCGGCCACGAGGAGGCGGGGCAGCTCACCGAGGCCGTGCGCCGGCACCCGTACTCGCTGGTCCTGCTCGACGAGGTGGAGAAGGCGCACCCCGATGTCTTCCACACGCTGCTCCAGGTCCTCGACGACGGCCGCCTCACCGACGCACAGGGCCGCACGGTGAACTTCACCAACACGGTCATCGTGATGACCAGCAACCTCGGCTCCGAGGCCATCGCCGGACGCGGCGCCGCGCTGGGCTTCCGCGTCGACGGCACCGAAGCCGACGAGGCCGCGCGCCGCGAACAGGTCCTGCGCCCGCTGCGGGAACACTTCCGCCCGGAGTTCCTCAACCGCGTCGACGAGATCGTGATCTTCCGGCGGCTCAGCACCGAACAGCTGGCCGGCATCACCGACCTCCTCCTCGACGAGACCCGGCGCCGCCTGCACGCCCAGGACATCACCATCGAGTTCGCCCCCGAAGCCGTCGAATGGCTGGCCCGGCGCGGCCACCAGCCCGAGTACGGGGCGCGCCCGCTGCGCCGCACCATCCAGCGCGAGGTCGACAACCGGCTCTCCCGGATGCTGCTCGACGGCGAGATCGCGGCGGGCGGCCGGATCCGGGTCGAGGCGGGCGACGGCGAGCTCACCGTCCGGACGCAGGAGACGTAACCCCTGGTCGCGCCCGACGTTGATGCGCGCGAAGCGCGGACACAAGAAGACTTTCTCCTCGCTCGCCGCGGCTGTCGCCGCCCTCGGCTGCGTCATCGCCGTGTGTGGGCCACCAACGGCTGGTCCGCGAACACCAAGGTGGCTTCAGGGGCGGCGCCGGCGTCGGCCTTCCGTGCGTGACGATCACCGGCTGACGGCGGGAGAGGGCCGCAACCACCCGTAGATGACCACCGAGCAGAGCGCGGCAGCGGCGCACCACGTGGAGATGAACTCCCAGCGCCACAGCGCCGTGCACACGGCCGCCGCGAGGGCCACCAGCACACCGAGCAGGACCAGGCCCCGCTCGCCCGACAGCAGCAGCGAGCCGACCGTCGCCAGCAGATAGCCCGCCAGGAGCCACCCCGCCTCTGGCAGGCCGATCGCATAGCCCATGGTGTGTCCGCGGACCTCGGCGGTCACCGTGCTCCTCGCGAGGACGTACCCGAGCACCCCCGCCGTCACGACACCCGCCGCGAGCGGCACGAGCAGCCGACGGCGGGCATGCGGCGTCACAGCGCACCACACACCCGCAGGCACCCACAGCGGCAGCAGGGGCAGTGCGATCACCACCCACGCGACGACGGCGGGGCCGCTGCCACCGCCGTCGTTCCAGATCACCGCCTCGATGATCTGGTGCGCCCCCAGCAGCAGCGGCAGGGCCGCGAGCGGCACGGCCCGAGGCCGGGAACGCACCGCCCGCGCCACACACCCGACGCCCACCGCGGTGACCGCGCCACCCGCCACCAGATCGGCCGTCGCACTCCAGCACATGCGACCACGCTACGTTTCCGGAGGCCGGGCGGCGCGTCATGGGGCCACGGTCCTTCTAGGGTCGGACGTTGTCCCGTGCGGCCGGGTCCGGCTGGATGTTCTGGTTGCCCTGGAACACGTTGTCCGGGTCGAGGGCCGCCTTGACGCGGGCCAGACGGGCGTAATTGCCGCGGTAGCTCGCCCGCACCCGCTCCTGCCCCTCGTCCATCATCATGTTCACGTAGGCGCCGCCCGCCGAGTACGGGTGGAGTGCCTCGAAGTAGTCGACCGTCCAGCGCCGCAGCAGATCGGCGTGGGACGGATCCGGGTCGACACCCGCGTACACACTCGCCCAGCGCGCGTCCCGGTAGCTGAACGCGGTGTCGGACGGGCCGAGGTCATGGGCGGCACCGTCGATCGGGTACAGGTGCATCGTCGACTGCATGGACGGCGTCTGCGGCCCGAACTTGGCGTGCAGCTCCACGGCCTCGTCCGGGATCTCGCGGACGAAGTCGGCGCGCCAGTACCACTGGTCGCCCGGCGGGTACAGGCCGTCGAACATCGACTGCAGCGTGGGGTGCGGCATCGGCGCGACCGCGTGCAGCAGCGGCGCGGGAAGGTCGCCGAGGAGCGGCGCCATGGCCCGGTCGGCCGCCTCCGGATCCCCGGACGTGTGACACCACACGACCCCGCACACCTTCCGCAGATGCAGCTCGTCGGGGAAGGGCGGCGCCGGAGGCACGGACCCGTACAGGAAGAAGCCGTTGACGTCGCGGGGCGCGGAGGGCAGGAACTCCCGGTAGGCGGCGAGGACTTCGGCGCCCTGCTCGGCGGGCCAGAACGTCGGCCCGGCGACCACCGTGCCCACCTGGTGCAGCCGGAACGTGAAGGAGGTGACGACGCCGAAGTTGCCGCCGCCGCCCCGGATCGCCCAGTACAGGTCCGTGTTGGTGTCGGCGTTCGCGCGTACGGCCGTGCCGTCGGCGAGGACGACGTCCGCCGCCAGGATGTTGTCGACGGTCAGGCCGTAGCCCCGGGTGAGGTGCCCGAGGCCGCCGCCGAGCGCGAGGCCGCCGACGCCGGTGGTGGAGATGATGCCGCTGGGTGTGGCCAGGCCGTGCTCGTGCGTCGCCGTATCGACCAGACCCCAGGTGGCGCCGCCGCCGACCTTCACGGTGCGGGCGGCCGCGTCGACCTCGACGGAGTTCATGGGCGCCAGGTCGGCGACCACGCCGGCCTCGCAGGTGCCGAGGCCCGCGCCGTGGTGGCCGCCGCCGCGCACCGCGAGCGGGAGTTCGTGGCGCCGGGCGAAGGCGATCACCTTCGCCACGTCCCGCGTGCCCGCGCAGCGCGCGACGAGCGCGGGACGCCGTTCGATCATCGCGTTGTAGACGGCGCGGGCCTCCTCGTACCCGGGGTCCGTGGGGCCGGTCAACTCCCCCTGGAATCCGGTCAGTTCGCGGCGCGCGGCCTGTGCGGGTGTGATGGTCATGCGGTCCCCCGTGTCGAGTGGGTGTCGTCCGCCCCGTTCTACGGGCGCCCCGCGCGCACGGGCATGCGTGGGGGACACCCACCTCGGGCGGGCGGGTACCTACGTTTCGCCCGTCGCCGTGAGCCCGATCTCCGCGGCCCGCTGGGCGGCCCGGCGCCGGGTGGGCGCGTCGAGTTTCTCCAGGACCGCGCGCACGTGGTTGTCGACCGTACGGACGGAGACGACGAGGCGTGCGGCGATCTCCGCGTTGGTCAGTCCTTCCATCAGGAGCCGTACCACCTGGAGTTGACGGTCGGTCAGGCCCGCCGGATTGCCGCGCGCCGCCGCGTACGGGCCGCGGGGGACGCGGCGTACGCCGAGGTCGCGGAGCTCGGCGCGGATCAGGCGGGCGAGCGGCGCCGCGCCCAGCGCGTCAAGCGTGGCGAGCGCTCCCAGCTTGACGGCCGGGTCGGGGCTCTGGGCGAGCGCGGCCGCCTCCTCGTACGGGCAGCCGGCCGTGTGCCACAGCTCGGCGGCCTTGTCCCACCGGCCCGCGGCCTGAAGTGCGTAGGGGTGGCTCGCCCCGTCGGCTGGCGCGGCCCTGCCCGCCCGCGCCAGCCAGTAGCCGAGCTCGTAGCGCTGCGGTGCGGCGAGCCTGCGGGCCCGCTCGTGCACCCGCTCGGCGGCGGCGATCACACCCGTCCGGTCGCCCCGCAGCCACGCGGCCTCCGCGCGGGCCGCCGCGACCGGCCCGAGGCGCTGCAGCTCATCGGTGCCGACCGCGATCCGCCACGCCTGGTCGAGGAGTTCGCCGCCGCCGGACTCGCCGCGCCGCACCCGAACGCGGGCGAGCACCGTGAGGGCGGGGCAGCGCGCGGGCGGGAAGACGTCCGCGCCGAGCCGCGCGTACCGCTCGGCCTCCGCCCAGTCGCCCGCCGCGAACTTCCGCAGCGCCAGCTCGACATGAAGGTAGGTCAGGAAACCGAGGTGCTCGGCGCGGTCGGCGAGGTCGATGGCGGGGGCGAGATGTTGGTCCGCCTCGGTGAACCGCAGCTCGTCCAGGAGCGACCAGACGATGTTGGCGTAGGCGCGGCACGCGTGCTCCACCTCCCCCGAGTCGAGCGCCACCGCCAGACTCTCCTCCAACTGCCGCTGCCCCAGCGGGTCCCCGTCCCGCCAGCGCGCCGAGCCGACGTTGTTGAGCGCGTGCGCGAGGATCGCAGGGTCGCCCGCCCTGCGGGCCAGCGCGATGGCCCGCTCGCCGTACTCGACGGCCTGGGCGTACGCGTCCGACAGCATCCGCAGCTGCGCCGTATTGCTGAGGGCGAGCGCCAACAGCCGGTCGTCACCGGCCCGTTCGAGCACCGCTAGGGCTTCACGCGCGGCGGCCTGCGCCGACGTCGCGTCGCCCGCCCACCAGTGGATCCGCGACAGCCAGCGCAGATCTGCGCCGAGCGCCCGCGGCTCGCCGAGTCCGCGACGCAGCTCCACCGCCTCCCGTTGCGCGGTGACGGCGGCGTCCGAGTCGCCGATGGTGTAGCTCTCGACCGCGTAACTCTCCAGCAGACCGGCCAGCTCGGCGGGCCCGTAGCGCTCGCGCCGGCGCAGGACGAGGCGCAGATGCGCCGCGGCCTCCCGGTGCGCGCCCGCCCGCGCCGCGTCACGCGCGGCCCGCGGCCCGTACCGCGCCACCGCGTCGAGGTCACCGGCGGCCGCGGCGTGGTGCACGATCCGGGAGCGGTCGGCGTCCGGCCCGGCCACCAGCGCGGCGAGCACCGCCCGGTCGAGCGCGATGCGCCGCGCCGCGGGCAGCGAGTCGGCCACGGCGCGGCGGATGATCTCGTGCCGGAACGCCACCCGGTCGGGCGCCACCACGAGCAGCCCGCCCTGCTCGGCCGCCGCGAGCGCCCCGCAGCCGCCCGGCAGCAGCGCGTCGACGAGCGACTGCTCCACGGCCGATGGCACCACGGCCAGCTGCTCCAGCGCGTCCCGCGAGGCGTCGTCGAGGCGGCGCAGCCGGGCGTGCACCGCGTCCACCACCGTCGGCGGCACCACGCCGGTGCCGCCCGCCGCCACGACCTCGGCGACGAAGAACGGATTGCCCGACGTCACCGCGTACACCTGCGCCGCGTCGAGCCCGGCCGGCGCGCACAGGCTCCCCACGGCCCGGCGCGACAGCGGAGCCAGCGGCAGGCGGTGCACGCGGGCCGCGCCCGACACCTGGCCGAGCAGCTGGCGCAGCGGATGTCCGCGCCCCAGCTCGTCGTCCCGGTAGGTGAGCACGAGCACGGCGGGCAGCCGCTCCATGCGGCGCACCAGGTACCGCAGCGCGTCCAGCGAGGCCTCGTCCGCCCAGTGCACGTCCTCCACGACGAGTACCGCGGGATGCGGGGCGCCGGCCAGCTCGGCGTGCAGCGCCTCGTAGATCCGGTGCCGGTCACCGGCGTCCCGTACGGCGCGGGCCAGATCGGCGCCCACGCTGCCGACGAGGTCGCGCAGCGGGCCGAGCGGGCGGCCGGTGGCCAGGTCGTCGCAGTGCCCGACGAGGAGGCGGGCGGAGGGTGGCAGTACGGCGGGCAGCGCCCGGACCAGGGACGACTTTCCGATCCCGGCCTCGCCGAGGACGAGGGTGATCGAACCGGCCCCGCGTGCGGCGTCCCTTGCCGCGTCGGCCAGTCGATCCAGTTCGAGGTCCCGTTCGAGGATCCCCCCGTCCACGCGGGGATTTTCTCACCAGAGGGCGTCCGCTGGGAGTCGGGATCGGGGTGGATACGTACATCGCCGGATGGCGGGTGGGCGGTTGCGCGGGGGTGCGGTCGCGGGGCGCTGCCCCGGACCCCGCGCCTCAATCGCCGGCGGGGCTCCATAGGGGGAGGCTTGAGCGCCTCCCCTGCCGTCAGCTGCGTGTAAGCCTCATGTATATTCTTTCTATATGCATCTATCTCCGGGGTCCGTCGACGCCACCGAGGCCCAGCGCATCGAAGGCGCCGCCCGAGGGCTCCTGCGGGGGATCGCCCAGCTCGGTCAGTCCCTCTTCAGGGAGGGTGACTTCGGGCTCACGCGCAGCCAGGTCGTACTGCTCGACGCGCTGGAGTGCGGCCCGTGCCGGGTCACCGGGCTCGCCGCCCGCACCGGCATGGCGCAGCCACGGGTCACCGTGCTCCTCCAGAAACTGGGGGAGGTCGGGCTCGTCGAGCGCCGACGCTGCGAGGACGACCGGCGCGCCGTCGAGACCTCGCTCACGCCCGCCGGGCACGCTCTGCTCGAAGCGGGGCGCCAGCGGATGGCCGCCGCCCTGCTGACCTCGCTCGCGGGCGGCGCCGTCGACGACCCGGAGCGCGCGGTGTCCGCCGCGCGGGATGCGCTGAACACCCTGTTGAACGCCATGGAAACGGAGGCCAGTTGACCACCCCGGGCACCTTGCCGGACCAGCACGCCGCCGCGAACGAAGCCCCGCCCGGGGCCGACCTCGCGCCCCACCGCGTGGCCGGGCCCCGCAGATGGTGGGACTGGGTCCTCGCGGCCGACCCCGGACTCGGTCAGCTGCAGACCGGCTGGCGCACCCTCGTCGCCATGGTGACCGCGCTCACCGTCGGCTACGCGATGGCCGAGGCGCTCGGCATCCCCGACATGATCGGCATGATGGTCGCCGGGATGATGGGCCTGATGAGCGCCTTCGCGGTCGCCGAGAACACCTGGGACCGCCTCGCCCGCGCCATCCTGTGGATGCCGTTCCCGTACACCGCCGCGCTGTGGCTGTGCGCGACCATGAACGGCAACCGCGTGCCGCAGATGGTGCTGATGGTCGCGGCGCTCGCCGTGACCTTCCTGCTCGCCAGGTTCGGGGCGATCCCGCTGGTCACCGGCATGATGCTGTTCAACGGCATGATGGTCGGCATGCTCGCGGGCATCCCCGTCGCGCTCGTCGGCAAGGCCTTCGCGGTCGCCCTGGTGTCCGCCGCCGCCGTCCTCCTCACGCGCCTGCTGCTGTGCTACCCGATGCCCCGCGAGGACCTGCTGCGCACCCAGCGCGCCTTCGTCGTCGAGGCACGACGCGTCGCCGACGCAGCCGTGGACGCCGTCGACCCCGACGCCGACCAGGAGCGTGCCGTGCGCCGCATGGACCGCTCGCTGCGCCGCCTCAACATCACCACCGTGACCATCGACGGCCGCCTCGCCCAGCCCGAGGTCGCCGCCGACCCGGACGCCGCCGAACTCCTGCACCGGCACCTCTTCGACGCCGAGCTCGCGCTGCGCGGCATCGGCCAGGCCGTCCAGGAACTGACCCGGCTGCCCGTCCCCGAGCAGCTGCGCGAGGCGCTCGCCGTGGGCCTCGTGCTCGCCCGCGACACCCCGATACGCGAGGCCGAGGGACTCCAGCCGGCCGCCGCCCACATCCAGGAGCGCGCAGAGGCGGTCCTCGCGGACCCGGCCGCCCCCGCCGACGACGTGGAGGCCGCGGTCCTCGCGCGCCGCGTCGGCCACCTCCTCGACTCCCTCGCCCGCGCCCTGCACGACTGGCTCACCCTGGGCGCGAACGCCGTCGCGGGCAAGGCAGAGGTGCCGTTCAAGCCGACCGTCGCCCTGGAGCGGGACCGGCTGCCCGGCTCCGCGGGCCCCACCGGCCGGGCACTCGCCGGCGCCACCGAGTCCGGCTGGCGCCGCGCCATCCCGTACATCCGCGTCCCCGCGCACGCCGCCGTGGCCGCCGCGATCGTCGTCCCGATCTCCGACGCCATCGACCCGCACCGCTTCTACTGGGGCCTCGTCGGCGTGATGATCACGCTGTTCGGCACCAACACCACCCATGAGCGGCTGCGGAAGTTCGGCCACCGCATGGTCGGAACCGTCGTCGGCGCCGTCCTCGGCATCCTCCTCGTCCACCTCATCGGCCGTGACCACGTCCACTGGACGCTCGCCGTCATCGTCGCCGGACTCACCTTCGGCGCCTGGGGCATGGCCCGCGCCTACGCCTGCTGGGTCGTCGGCCTCGTCGTCGCCCTGTGCCAGCTGTACGCGATGACCACGCCCGAGAGCGGCATGGACCACCTGCTGGGGGAGCGGCTCCTGGACAACGGCATCGGCGTCCTCGTCGCCACCGCCTGCGCCGCGCTGATCTTCCCGCTGGCCCGCCGCACCGTCGTCCAGGAGGCCGAGCGCGGCTACGTCGACGTACTCGCCCAGGTCGTCGCGCAGGTCGAGCAGCGCTGGACGCGGCCCGACACCCCGGTGCGGCTGCGCGGCGCCGCCCGCGCCGTGGACGCCGCGCTGCTCCAGGTCCAGGCCGTCGCCAAGCCGCTCGTGCGCATGCCGGTCGGCGTCAGCGGCCCGGCCGCCGAGCACCGCGTCGCCCTGCTGGCCTCCGCCACGGGCCACGCCCGCGCCCTGGCCTCGGCCGCCGACATAGACGTGGACCTGCCGCCGCGCCTCGTCGAGCGGGCCCGCCTGGTCACCAGCACCGTCACCGCGTCCCTCAAGGAACTCGACCGGTTCTTCGCGACCGGCGAGCCCGAGGGCACGTACCGCAGGGTGAGCCCGCTCCTGCGGGAGCTGCGCACCGAACTGGCCCCGGCCAGGTCCGGGCCGCGCGCCCAGCGCCTGCACACCGCGCTGCGCGAGCTCGACGCCCTCGACGAGACCCTGGCCGCCTACGCCGAGCAGGCGGGCCTGCCCGTCGCCACCGGGACCCGCGCCGCGCAGCGGCCCACGACCCCGATGCAGCGCCGCACCCGCGCCGTGATGGCGGCCTGGGGCGAACCGCGGCCGGAGCCGCGGGCACAGCCCCGTCCGGCGCCCACGCCCAAGCCGACGCCGCAGGCCCACGCCCCGCAGCAGCGTCGTGAACCAGCTCCGGTGAGCCGGGCCCGCGTCACCGGCCGGGTGGAGTGCGCCGAGCACCCCGCGGGCTGCCCCGCCTGGATCACCGTGATCAGCGCCCGCGGCAAGCGGCTCGCCAAGGCCGCCGTGAACCAGGGGAGTTACACGGTGGAGGGGCTGCCCACGGGCACCCACACCCTCGTGATCTCCGCGTCCCAGCACACACCGCGGGCCGAACTGGTCAGTGTGGAGGACACGTTGGAGGCCGCGCCGGGCGTCGTACAGCACGACATCCGACTGTCGCACTGACGGCCCACTGCTGCATTCGAGGGAACCGGGGACGCGCGGGCGCGCGTGTCCCCGCTTCCCGCCCCGACGTCCGCTAGTCGTGGTCGTGTCCTGTACACCGGCCAAGGAAGCGACTACCTGATGACGTCCCTGGAGAGCGCGGCGGCGAGCGCCGAGGCACCGGATTCGGAGACCGCACACGCGCGGCGACCCGGTGCGGTGGTGGTGAAGTGGCTCACCACCACCGACCACAAGACGATCGGCTCGCTGTATCTCATCACTTCGTTCGCGTTCTTCTGCTTCGGCGGCATCATGGCGCTCTTCATGCGCGCCGAACTGGCCCGCCCCGGCATGCAGATCCTGTCGAACGAACAGTTCAACCAGGCGTTCACGATGCACGGCCTGATCATGCTCCTGATGTTCGCGACACCGCTGTTCGCCGGCTTCGCGAACTAAATCATGCCCCTGCAGATCGGTGCACCCGACGTCGCGTTCCCGCGACTGAACATGTTCGCCTACTGGCTCTACCTGTTCGGCTCGCTGATCGCGGCCGGCGCGCTGCTCACCCCGCAGGGCGCCCCCGACTTCGGCTGGTTCATGTACGCGCCGCTGTCGGACGCGATCCACACCACGAGCATCGGCGCCGACCTGGGCATCATGGGCCTCGCCTTCTCCGGCTTCGGCACCATTCTCGGCTCGGTCAACTTCATCACCACCATCATCTGCATGCGCATGCCCGGCATGACGATGTTCCGGATGCCGATCTTCACGTGGAACGTGCTGCTGACCGGTGTGCTGGTCCTGCTGGCCTTCCCGGTCCTTGCCGCCGCGCTGTTCGCCCTGGAGGCGGACCGCAAGTTCGGCGCCCATGTATTCGACGCGACCAACGGCGGCGCGCTGCTGTGGCAGCACCTCTTCTGGTTCTTCGGCCACCCGGAGGTGTACATCATCGCCCTGCCGTTCTTCGGCATCGTCTCCGAAGTGATCCCGGTGTTCTCGCGCAAGCCGATCTTCGGTTACTCGGGCCTGGTCGGCGCGACGATCGCGATCGCCGGTCTGTCCATCACGGTGTGGGCGCACCACATGTACGTCACCGGCGGTGTGTTGCTACCGTTCTTCTCCTTCATGACGTTCCTCATCGCCGTGCCAACAGGCGTGAAGTTCTTCAACTGGATCGGAACGATGTGGAAGGGCTCGGTCTCCTTCGAGACACCGATGCTGTGGTCGGTCGGCTTCCTCGTCACGTTCCTGTTCGGCGGCCTGACGGGCGTCATCCTGGCCGCGCCGCCGCTGGACTTCCACGTATCGGACTCGTACTTCGTGGTGGCGCACTTCCACTACGTGGTGTTCGGCACCGTCGTCTTCGCGATGTTCGCCGGCTTCCACTTCTGGTGGCCGAAGATGACCGGCAAGATGCTCGACGAACGCCTCGGCAAGATCACCTTCTGGGCGCTGTTCGTCGGCTTCCACGGCACGTTCCTGGTGCAGCACTGGCTTGGCGTCGAGGGCATGCCGCGGCGTTACGCGGACTACCTCGCGGCCGACGGCTTCACCGCGCTGAACACGATCTCGACGATCTCCTCGTTCCTGCTCGGCCTGTCGCTGCTGCCGTTCTTCTACAACGTGTGGAAGACCGCCAAGTACGGCAAGAAGATCGAGGTCGACGACCCGTGGGGCTACGGCCGCTCGCTGGAGTGGGCCACCTCCTGCCCCCCGCCGCGGCACAACTTCACGACCCTGCCCCGCGTCCGCTCCGAGTCCCCGGCCTTCGACCTGCACCATCCCGGCGTCGCCGCCCTCGACCACGCCGAGAACCCGCACGAGGACGCGTCCGCATGAGCAGCACCGAGCACGACGTGAGCGTGGGAATCCAGCAGATGGAGGGCTTTCTGCTGTGGAACTCGAAGGTCACCGAGGCCCACACACAGGCCGAGGCGTTCACCGACCGGCTCGAATGGCTCACCGGGGCCCAGCGCGAGGAGGTGCGGCGCGTCTTCGTCGAGGAGCGCCTCCTCTTCCACAAGGCAGCGCTCGGCCAGATCGTGGCGCGGGCCGCGGAGCTGCGCACCGAGTACGAGAAGCGCTACGAGCGGCTGAAGGCGCGCTGCGTCGGCATCTGTGGCGGCGTCCTCGTCGGCCTGATGGGGCTGGCGTCGCTGATCGCCCTCAAGTGACGTACGCGGTCGGCGCCTGACCGACCGCCCCGGAAGCCGCCTGGCCCGCTGGACCCAGCGGGCCAGGCTCCTTCACGTCGCGGCAGCGGATCGGCGGTCAGCCGACCGCGAACGAAGGGCTGAAGCCGCGCTCGCCGCCTTCGCGGCTCGCGAGTTCGATCGCGTAGCCGTCGCCCTCCGGCACGTTCGGCAGGACGGTGGACGTCTCGCCGCGCGGCGCCGCGGTCAGCCGCGACGCGAGCTGCACGACGCGGGCGGCGTCGCCCCGTACGAGCCACATGTCCAGCTTCTCGCCGGTGGGGTTGTTCCAGGTGACGAACATGCTGCCGCCCGCGGCGTGCACGGAGTCCGCGACGGGCTTCGTCACGGTCGGGGCCGGCTCCGCCATGGGGGCGAAGGCCAGGAGTGGGGCGGCGGCGAGGGAGAGGAATCCGGTGCGGCGCATGCGACGACCTCGTTCCGTCGGATCGATGGGACAGATTACGGACAGAGGGTCCCTTCCCGTATTCGCGGCCGGGGTCGAGCATTCGGCCGTGGACCCCGCCCCACGAGGGACGATGTTGTCCCCGAACCGGTGGCGTCGGCAGGACAGATCCGGTCCGCGGGTGCATCCTCACGCGCGCGCGAGGCCCCCGAAGCAGCCGTGCGGCGCGTACGGGTGCACGCTGGATATGTGACACGGAGCACGGAGACGAGGTGACGCGGCATGACCGAGCGCAACGACGACTCGGCCATGGGCGACGAGGTGTATCAGCCCTCGGGCCCTGACGTGCGGGACGACGAGGGCATCCTCGAGGTCGAGGACACCCTCAACGACCGTGGCGTCGACCCGTACGACGAGGGATGGTCGCCGCCCGAACGCCCGCTGGCCGTCGAGCACAGCGGCAACACGGCGGCAGAGCGGCTGGCGGGCGAGACGCTCGACGAGCGCCTCGCGGAGGAGCGGCCGGACCCCGCCATCGACGCGTACGAGGCGCTGGAGTCCGGAGAGGGCGAGGAGGACAGCGACGACGTGGACGATCTGCGCGACGGTGACGGCGACGGCCCACCGCTGGGCTCGGACGGCGAACCACTGGAGGTCGGCAATCGGCGAGCCGGCCGCCTGATCGCACCGGACGAGGGCGCCCACGAGGACGCCGAGAAGGACATGCTGGCCCGGGACGCCGGTTACGGCGGGGGAGCGGCGTCGGCCGAAGAGGCCGCCATGCACGTGGTGGACGCCGAGGAGACCTGAGGCCGGTGCGGGGCCTGGCCCCGGTTCACCGGCCGAGGGCCGTCGCCGTCAGCATCAGCGCGGCCGCGGCGAACGCCGTCACCAGGGCCAGGAGCGGCGGGCCGAGGGCGACATCACCGGTCACCATCCGCCGCGCCGTGATGCCTATGCAGACCACGCCGATCCCTCCCAGGATCATGGCCACGAAAATCAGCACGTCAGGCCCCTCCTCCTCACGACCCCCGCTTGTATGTTCGCATCACATCCTCGCCCGGCAAGCCGCGCGTCGCACGTGGGAGAGGCCGGGCCCCGCACCCTCTAGCCTGGGACGACTCGCTCTTTCGCCCCAGGGGGACCGGCATGGACAGCACCGCGTGGATCGTTCTCGCCTCGATCGCGGCAGTCGCGATGCTGGTGGCCGTCGCCGTGCTTCTGGTCCGCGTGTTCAAGGCGCGCCGACTGCTCGTCGACGCCGGTGTCCCGCTGCACAACAAGGCGCTGTTCTGGGCCGCGGTCGCCTACACGATCTCCCCGGTCGACCTGATGCCCGACCCGATCTACCTCGACGACATCGGGGTGCTGCTGGTGGCCCTGAAGATGCTGCACGCGGCCGCACACAAGGCGGGCGTGCGGCGCGACGAGCTGTGACCCCGCCGGGCGGATCACCAACTGCCCATCGATAAACGCCGGTTGACCCTCGCACCGGGGCTTCTCAGGTGTCGGCCCATGTGCTTCCATCTCTGGCATGCCACAGGCATGCCAGAGATGAGGAGCAGATTCCATGCGATCGATGTTCCATCGGCTCGTCTCCACCGTCAGACCGTTGCTGCGCGCCGGACCCCTGGTGGCCGTCCTCCTGATCCCCCTCGGCGCGGCGCCCCCCGCGACAGCCGCCGCGGCCGAGGGCGGAGCCGGACGCCCCGTCTCCCTCGCGCCCGCCGGTACGGGCACCGGGGTGTGCGCCGACACCCCGCTGCGCCTCACCTTCGACTCGGCCGTCCGCCTCGGCACACAGGGGCGGCTGACCGTGCACCGCTCGGACGGCAGCGCGGCGGACGTCATCGACCTCGCCGATCCGGCGACGTACCAGCGCCTCGTCGGTGACGCCCGCTCCGCCTACGGCGAACCGCACCGCTGGACGTACGAGCCCGTGGTCCTGGACGGGCGCACGGCCACCGTCCTGCCGCACCACTCCCTCGAATCGGGGCAGGAGTACTACGTCACCGTCGACGCGGGCTTCTTCGTCGGATTCCCCGGCCTCACCTCGCCCCACGCCTGGCGTTTCAGGACCGCGGCGGAGCCTCGCCAGGGCAGCACGAAGCTGACGGTCGACGCGCGCGGCGGCGGCGACTTCTGCACCGTGCAGGGCGCCGTCGACTTCGTCCCGCGAGGCAACACCCGCAAGGTCACCGTCGACGTCGCGCCCGGCACGTACCGGGAGATCGTGTACGTCGGCCAGGACCGGCCGCACCTGCGCGTGCGCGGCGCCGGAGCGGGCCGCACCGTCATCGGCTACCCGAACAACAACCTCCTCAACGGGGACAGCGCGATGGCCGACGTGCCGCCCGAGCAGAGCTACTGCCCACGCCGTGTGCTGCCGGAGCCCGACCGGTTCAACTGCTGGCGCGCCGCGTTCGGTGTCGACGCCGACGACTTCCGCCTGAGCCGCGCCACCGTGCACAACATGACACCGGAAGGCGGCTCGCAGGCCGAGGCCTTCCGCGGCAACGGCGACCGGATCGTCCTCGACCACGTACGCGTCATCAGCTTCCAGGACAGCCTGCGGCTACAGGGCCGCGCGTTCGTCACCGACAGCTTTGTCGAGGGCGACGTCGACTTCGTGTGGGGCACCGGCGGCGTCTTCGTCCAGAATTCAGAGCTCAAGGCGCTCGACATCGGCTACCTCAGCCAGATCCGCAACGCGGCGGACGGGCCCGGCAACGTCTTCGTCAACACCCGCCTCACACGGGCGAGTTCGGTGGCCGACGGGAGTGTGCTGCTCAGCCGGATCGACAGCCGCTTCCCGACCAGTCAGGCCGTCTTCATCGACACCGCCATGGACCGGCACATCGCGCCCGTCGGCTGGGGACTGACCGGATTCGACTGCACCGGCGCCCAGGGGCTCAGGTTCTGGGAGTACGGCAGCAAGGGCCTCGACGGCGCCCCCGTCGACACCAGCGCGCGTCTCGCCTGCTCGCGGCAGCTCACCGCCGACGAGGCGGGGGAGTGGCGCGACCCGGCCCGGCTCCTCGACGGCTGGGACCCGCGCACCGACTCCGCACGTACTGAAGGGAAGTGAGGCAGCGTCATGACAGAGGTCACGCGAAGAGGTCTGCTCGGAGTGGTGGGCGCCACGGGCGCAGGGGCACTGGTCGGGGGCGCGGCCCCCGCCGCGTTCGCCCAGGAGCCGGCTGCCGCAGTCGCAGCTGGGGCGGCAGCCCGGCCGCGTCCCGTGGCCCCGGTCGACCAGGAGATCGCCCGCGCCCACAGCATCGACTACAGGGCGCTGCCCGAGCAGGTCGTGGGCGTCGACGTCGAGGAGCTGATGACGGTCCACCGTGAGGGCGACCTCGCGCCGCTGCGGGAACGCCTGGTCGCCGAGGTGTGGAAGTCCGCCCACGGAACCCTGCCCGACGCCCTTCCAAAGGTCCAAAAGGGCGTCGCCCCACCGGAGTTGCCCGCCTTCACCGGCCTGCGCCGCATCGACCGGCTCACCGTGGAACTGCCCTACGGGCTCCTCGTCCACATGTTCCTGCTGCTGCCGCGCAAGGCCGCGGACCACGGTCGGTTCGCCTTGTACCACAACGGGCACGGCGAGCCGCTCGACACCATGCAGCGCACCGCTCAGGCGCTCGTCGACGCTGGCTACGGCGTGCTGCTGTGCGCCATGCCGCTCTACCACTGGAACCCCAAGGAGATGCGCAGCGCCACCGACCCGGACACGGTCGTCACCGTCGGCAACCACAACGAGTTCGAGCCCTGGGAGACCCCCGAGTTCTCCACCCTGCGGCTGTTCCTCGAACCCCTCGTCCTGGGGGTCAACCACCTGCGCCACACCTACGACCCGCCGTCCCTGCAGATGATCGGGCTCTCCGGCGGCGGCTGGGCGACCACCGTCTACCCGGCGCTCGACCCGCGCGTCACCCGCAGCTACCCGACCGCCGGATCCCTGCCGTTCTTCCTGCGCTCCGCCCCGCCCAAACCGAGCCCCACCACGGGCGACTGGGAGCAGCGGATGGACCGGCACCCGGCGTTCTACCGCATCTGCGACTGGCCCGACCTGTACGCGCTCGCCGCGGTCGGGCGCGACAGGCGGCAGATGCAGATCCTCAACCGGTTCGACGCGTGCTGCTTCAACGGCGTCGGCCACCGCAGCTACGAGCCCGTGGTCCGCCATCGCGTGCAGGTCATCGGCAACGGCCACTGGGAGCTGCTGGAGGACGCCACGCACGACGAGCACACCATCAGCCCGTACGCGCTCGACGTGATCCAGTGGGACCTCGACGTCAACTGCGCGGGACGCCCCTGACAACCGCGGGGCCGGAGCTTCCCGCCCCGGCCCCGCCCCGCCCCGTCTCGCACTACGGCGCCGGATGCTCGCGCCGGTACCGCGACGCCTCGCCCGACGCATGGGCCGCGAACAGGGACGCCGTCCGCGCCGGGTCGCCGCGGCGCAGTGCCTCCAGCAACTCGACGTGCAGCTCGGCCATCTCCCGCCAGTCACCGCCGTAGCGCGGGTTGCCCACCACGTGCAGGCCCCACATGTTCGGCTCGATGATGCGCCACAGGCGCAGCAGGAGCCCGTTCCCGCACGCGGCGCAGACCGTGCGGTGGAAGGCCATGTCGGCGTCCCGGAAGTCCCCGATGCTGCCGTCCTCCGCTGAGCGCCGCATCGCCTCCACGCTCTGTTCCAAACGGTGCTCGAACTCCTGCGTGAGCCGTCCCGCGGTGCGCCGCGCCGCGTACATCTCAAGAAGCACGCGGATCTCGCGCACGTCGCGCGCCTGTTGGTCGGAGACCTCGGTGACATACGTCCCGCGATGCGGCTGGGAGTTGACCAGACCCTCGTGCGCCAGGCGCTTGACCGCCTCGCGGGCGGGGGCCTGGCTCGTGCCCACCCTGCGGGCGATGTCGGACTCGACGATCCGCTGCCCCGGCGCGAGTTCACCGCTCACGATCAGGTCGCGCAGCAAGGCGTAGACATGGTCGGAGAGCAGCCGGCGGGGGACCGTGGTGGCCCCGGACCGTGCGGGCGCGACCGGAACAGCGGCGGCGGCGGATGCGGAACCGGTGGCGGGCGCGGCGCCCGCACGTTCCGTGGACCGGGGCGTGGGCGTCCGGGCCCCGGCGCCGCCCCGCCACTCCTCACCCGGACTGTGCGCGCGCAACGCCGACTGCTCGTGCCTGATCCGGGCCACCGTCGACTGCGAAAGCCCCAGCTGCTCCGCCAGGACGCGCGTGGAGGGGACCGGCTCGCCGCGCGCCTCCCGCTCGATCGCCGCGCCCACGAGACGCTCGGCGTCGGCCCGCGCCGAGCTGCGCGGGCGGCCCGAACGAGGGGCGTCCGCAAGGCCGTCGAGCCCCCGCTCCGCGTAGCGCCGCACCCATTTCGTGACGGTCGCCGCGCTCACCCCGAGGTCCTGGGCGACCTCCTGGGCGGAGAGCCCGTCGGCGCGCGCGAGGACGATGCGGCTGCGCAATCGCAACGCTCTCGACGTGTCCCGGGTCCATGTGCTGAGTACCGTGCGATCCGTCTCGCTCGGGGGCGTGAACTCCTGCTGCTCCCTCATGTGTTGTTCTCCTCGCAGGACGCGGACTTCTGACTCGTTCGGGCGTCGGCGCCCCAGGAAGCATCATCAACTTTTGGGTGTGCGCGCTATCTTGACGCTGTTTCGCAAGGCACTTATGAAGTAATCGCTGCTCGATTATTGACCCAATAAACCATGCTGGTCCACTGCGCTCCGGCGCCCCGAGCCGACCTGGAGAACCCATGCGGAACCGGCGAACGGCAACAAGTGCAAGCACCGGCACCCTGCCCCGGGCCGCCGTGGCGGCGGCGCTGCTCATGGCGGTGAGCGCCTGCGGCGGCGGTGGCTTCTCGGGCGGCGGTGACGGCGGCGAGGGGGACACGAAGGACGGTGGCGGCACCGTCCGGGTCCTGGTCAACATCACCCCGAACCTGACCAAGAAGTTCTGGAACGACCTCGTCGCACCGTTCGAGAAGGCCCACCCCGGAGTCGACGTCAAGATCGAGGCGCCCACCGGCAAGGGAGTCCCGGACACCCTCCAGCAGCAACTCGCCGCGGGCGACGCCCCGGACGTGGTGGAGACGCTGCTCCCGGACAAGACCCTCGCCCCCCAGATGCTCGACCTCACCGACGAGGCGTGGACCAAGAACACCCCGCTGGTGAAGGAGGCGTCCCTCGACGGGCGTGTCTACGCCGTCGGCGTCGGCGAACAGGCCCAATCGCTCGTCTTCTACAACAAGGACGCCTTCGCCAAGGCCGGAATCCGTGAACTCCCGGAAAATCTCGACCAGTTCACCTCGGCCATGGCCAAGCTGAAGAAGGCCGGGTACCTGCCGCTCCAGACGTCCGGCGACTTCGCCACCGGCCTCCAGCTGCTCCAGTTCACCGACCCCGCGCTCGCCCAGCGCCATCCCGACTGGTACAGCAAGGTCAACTCCGGTGACCTGAAGGCCGGTTCGTCGATGCGCCCTTACCTGAAGCTCTACAAGTCGTGGATCGAGCGCGGCTACATCGACAAGAACGCCCTCGGTGTGAAGTACGCGGACGGCGAGACCCACTTCCTCACCGGCAAGTCCGCGATGTACGTGATGGGCAGCTGGTTCACCGCCACCGAGGCCGCCGCGAAGAAGGACTTCAAGGTCGGTGTGTTCGCCGCGCCCGTCGAGAAGGGCCAGACCTACCCGGGCCCGCAGGGCGCCACCCTCGCCGCCCCGTACATGATCCTCAAGAACTCCGGGGAGAAGCGGCTCGCCCGCGACCTCGTCGAGTTCCTCGTCACCGACAAGAAGGCGGTCACCGCCCAGCTGAAGCAGGACGGCAACTTCCGTTCCGGACTCGACCGCGCGCTGAGCCCGCTGGAGAAGGACGTGCAGCACATCCTCGACGACGCGCCCGACAAGGTCGCCCAGGGCGAGGGCTACGGCGACGACACCCTGCCCAAGGGCTTCAACTCCGCCTGGAACACCGAAGTGCAGGGCCTCTACACGGGCCGCTCGCCCGACGACGTGGCCAAGGCCGTCGACCGCTGGGTCGAGGCCCACTCCTGAACCCGGAGACCCCGGACCCGACCCCCGTCACAGAAGGGACGCCATGCACACCGCCACCGAAGCCGGCCGGCCGCCGCACCGCGGCCGCCGCACCGCCCGCGGCCGACGCGCGGGCCTGGCCACCACCGTCATGGTGCTGCCCGCGACGGTGCTGTACACCGCGCTGCTCGCCGTCCCAGTGGGCCTGGCCGCCTACCTCAGCCTCACCGACTGGGACGGCTTCAGCGCCAGCCCCGCGTTCGTCGGGAGCGCCAACTACGCCGCGCTCGCCGACGACCCGGACCTCGGCCGGGCCGCGTGGGTCACGCTGCTGCTCGGCGGGCTCGGCACCGTCGGCCTGAACGTCCTCGGCCTCGGCTTCGCGCTCCTGCTCAACGGGAGGTCGCGGGTCAACACGTTCTTCCGGATGGTGCTGTTCTACCCGCACGTCCTGTCCGCCCTGGTCGTCGGCTTCCTGTGGAGCGCCATCCTCGGCACGACCGGCGCCGTCAACGGCCTGATCACCTCGCGCGGCGGCGACGTCCTGCCGTTCCTCGCCGACCCGCGATGGGCACTCGCCACCCTCGTGTGCGTCGTCGTGTGGGCGGCGTTCGGGGTGAACGTGGTGCTGTACCTGGCCGGGCTGCAGGCCGTGCCGCGCTCGCTCACGGAGGCCGCCCGCATCGACGGCGCGAGCCGCTGGCAGATACTGCGCCACGTCACGCTCCCGGCGCTCGGCCCGTCGATCACGATCAACATCGTGCTGTCCCTGGTGACGCTCCTGAAGACGTACGACCTCGTGGTCTCGCTCACCGGCGGCGGCCCGGCGGGACAGACCCGGACGCTCGCCTACCTCATCCTCTGGAACTCCTTCCACGACGGCCGCCTCGGCCTCGGCTCCGCCCAGTCCGTGGTGCTCATGGTGGTGACGGCCGCGCTCGCCCTCGCCGTCGCCCAACTGCGGCGCCGCGGGGAAAACGCGGTGTACTCATGAGCCTCGACAGCCTCCCCAAGCGGCCCACCACCGCCCCGCCGAAGCCACCCGCCCCCGTGAAGGC
This sequence comes from Streptomyces sp. NPDC002795, assembly GCF_042888725.1. Lineage (NCBI taxonomy): Bacteria > Bacillati > Actinomycetota > Actinomycetes > Kitasatosporales > Streptomycetaceae > Streptomyces > Streptomyces sp. NPDC002795. The sequence goes on along the minus strand of NZ_JBIAQB010000001.1, from coordinate 200,973 downwards.
GGACACACCACGCCGACGCGGACCCGGCCGCACCGCACGCCTGACGTTCCTGACGATCGTCGCGCTGTTCATGCTCGTTCCGCTCTACGTCCTCGTCGTCAACGCCTTCAAAACACAGCCGCAGATCCTCTCCGACCCCTTCGGCCTCCCCATCGACGGCACCCTGAAGCCTGTCCAAAAGGCCCTGCGCGGCGAGGAGTTCGACCTCGTCCGCGGCTACGCCGTCACCCTCCTCTTCGTCGTCTGCGTCAACGTCCTGTCCATCGCGCTCGCCGGACCCGTCGCCTACGTCATCGCCCGCAGCGCGCGCCGCCGCTACCGCGCCCTGATGCTGTTCTTCCTCGCCGGAACCTTCATCCCGAGCCAGGTCCTCGTCATCCCGGTCGTCTACGTCCTCAAGACGCTCGGCCTGATGGGCACGGTGCGCGGCTTCGTCCTCTTCGAGACCGTGCTCACCCTGCCGTTCTCGGTCTTCCTCTACGCCGGGTACATCACCACCGTCCCGCGCGAGGTCGACGAGGCCGCGGCCCTCGACGGCTGCGGGCCGATCCGCACCTTCTGGCGGATCGTGTTCCCGCTGATGCGTCCCGTCGTCGCCACGATGGTCATCCTCAACACCTTCTCGGTGTGGAACGACTTCGTGAACCCGCAGATCATCCTCGGCCCGGGCAGCGGCCTCTACACGGTGACGACCGGCGTGTACGCGGCCGTCAGCCAGTTCCAGACCGACTACACGGTCGTCTTCCCCACGCTGCTGCTCGCCGTGGCCCCGCTGATCGTCTTCTTCGTCTTCATGCAACGCCACATCATCAGCGGCCTGACGGCCGGCGCGACGAGAGGCTGACCGTGACCGACCACGACAGACCGCACACCGTACTGACCGCCACCGTCCCCGTCGGCTCCCCGCCCGCCTGGGCGATCCTGCAACGCCGCCTGTTCGACGTACTCGACGACGCCTGGCGCGCCTTCGCCGACCGCTACTGCGCGCCCGACGGCAGCCTTCACTACGGCGGACCCGTCGACGACCGCGACGGCGGCGACGACTTCTACGAGGCGTTCTTCAACTGGCCCGTCCTCTACAAACTCGGCGGCGCCGACGACCTGCTCGACGCCACCAAGCACCACTGGCGCGGCGTCACCGCCCAGCTCACCGAACTCGGCCTGGTCGTCGACGAGTTCGAGCGCGGCTACGACTGGTTCCACCTCGGCGAGTCCATGCTGCTGTTCTACGGGATCTGCGCCGCAGACCCGGCCGACCCGGAATTCCGCGCCCGCGCCCAGAAGTTCGCCGACCTCTACCTGCCCGACTCCCCGGCAGGCAATTACGATCCGGCGGCCCGCATCATCCGCACCCCGCACAACGGCGCCGCGGGACCCCGCCCCGGACTCCAGAAGGAATGGGGCTCGTACGGCGCGGAGCTGGCGGTGATGAGGCCGTACGGTCTCCCGCTGCACGACCTCGACGGCATCGACGCCTGGGACGACCTCGCCGACCCGGAGTGCGCCCGCCGCATGGGCGAGGCCATGGCCGCCAGGCTCGGACGCGGTGACACCGCCGTCGACCTCGCCGCCACCAGCCTCGCCGTCAACGCCTGGCTGTACGACCACGACGACCGCTACCGCGACTGGGCCCTCGACTACCTGGGCGCCTGGCACGAGCGCGCCGCGGCCCGCGGCGGCGTCCTGCCCGACAACGTCGGCCCCAGCGGCGCCGTCGGCGAACTCCACGACGGCCGCTGGTACGGCGGCCTGTACGGCTGGAGCTGGCCGCACGGCCTGTACAGCGTCGGCAACGCCGCCACCGTCGCCTCCCTCAACGCCTCCCTGCTCGGCGGCCCCGACGAGCTGCTCGACCTCGGCCGCGCCCCGCTCGACGAGGTCCTCGCCCACGCCATCGAGGCCCCCGTCACCGGCACCGACATGAGCATCAGCGACCGCTGGCACGCCGAACTCGGCGACGACGCCGACCGGCCCACCCTCCTCGTGCCCAACCGCTACGCGGACGGCGGCTGGTTCGACCACCAGCCACCCCAACTCGCCCTGCCGCTGTGGCTGTGGCACGCCTCCCGCGCCGACACCGACCGCGACCGCCTCACCCGGATCCAGAAGGCCAGTGGCTACGACTGGCGCACCGTGCGCGCCTTCCGCAACAAGGAGGAGGGCGGCCACGAAGCACCCTGGCTCGCCTACCTGGCAGGCGACAACCCCGACTACCCGGCCGAGATCCTGCGCGTCGCCCTCGGGCAGGCGGCCCGCCGCCTGGAACTCATCGGCGCCGACCGCACCGACCCCGCCGAACTGCACATCCACCACTGGCAGCGGGTCAACCCCGTCCTCACCGAAGCGCTCCTCCAGCTCACCACCGGAACGCCCCAAGTCCTCTACAACGGCGGCCTGTTGCCCACCCGGATCGCCTACTGGGACGAGCGGCGCGGCCGACCCGGACTCCCGGCGGACGTCGCCGCGCTGGTCGACACGGTGGGTCCCGACCGCGTGCGCGTCGAACTCGTCCACACCGGGCACGCCCACCCGCGGACCGTCGTCGTGCAGGCCGGCGCCTTCGGCGAGGACCGCATCGACCGCGTCGTGACCGAGCTCGCCGACGACAGCGGCCACCCCGGCGACCCGCGCTCCTACACCCCGCCCGCCGTCACCGCCCGCACCACCGAGATCCCGGTCGACGCCGGACACCTCACGGTCGAACTGCCACCCGGCCGCCGCATCCGCCTCGACCTGCGCCTCACCCCACGCCACCGGCGGCCCGCACACCAAGCCGCCGCACCGACCACCTGAACGCACCATCCACCACCCCCCCAAGGAGACTTCGTGGCCGACGAGCCCATCTGGGAGCTGCCCGTGCGCGGCCCCATGCCCGCCCCCGCAGACGCCGACACCGTCCAGGCCCTGGCCGGTGTGTCCTCCGCCACCGCCTGCGCCAAACTGCACGGGCAGGGCATCCGCCGCACCTTCGTCACGGGGCCCCGCCCCCTGAACCCCGGACAGAAGATCGCCGGACGGGTGCGGACCCTGCAGTTCATGCCGCAGCGCGAGGACATCGCCTCCGGGCTCGGCCAGGAGTACGTCGAGCGGCACACCGCCCTGTGGGCCGTCCTGGAGACCATCGAGCCCGGCGACGTCCTCGTCGTGCAGGCATACGGATCGGGCAGCACCGGATGCTTCGGCGACATGCTGGTGCGCTACTTCCGGCAGAAGGGGGGCGCAGGTCTCGTCATCGACGGCTGCTTCCGCGACTCCCCGCGCGTCAGGGAGACCGGCGTACCGATCTGGTCCACCGGCGTGACCCCGCACTACGCCTCCCAGGCCGAACTCTTCCCCTGGGCCTACGACGTGCCCGTGGCCTGCGGCGGCGTCCTCGCCCTGCCCGGTGACCTGGTCGTCGCCGACGACGACGGACCCGTCGTCGTGCCCCGCCGCACCGCCCCCGACATCATCGCCGCCGCCCACGACCACGAGCAGTGGGAGCGCTTCAGCCGCGCCCGCATCGAGGAGGGCGGCGCCCTGACCGACTACTACCCGCTCACCCCCGACAGCCGCGCCGAGTACGAGCGCTGGCGCGCGGCCGGAAGAGGGTGAGCGACGGCCCCGAGCAACGACACGCGCGCAGACACGGACCCGTACGACCGTCCACGTGGCAAGGAGGCCCCGTGACCCGCACATCCGTCACCGCCGCACCACGCCCCTCCAGACTCACCCGACTCCCCAGACTCGCCCTGCTCGGCGCCGCGGGCCTGCTGCTCGCGGCCGGCGTCACGCTGCCCGGCACGCCGTCGGTCGGCGCCGCAGACTGCAGACCCGCCCAGTTGTTCGTCGCGACCGACGGCGACGACAAGGCGAAGGGCACCGAACAGGACCCCTTCAAGACCGTCACGCGGGCCCGCGACGAGATCCGCGACAAGGACCTCAACCGCCCCGGCCGCATGAAGTGCGACATCCAGGTCAACCTGCGGGCCGGCGACTACCCGGTGGACAAGACGATCGCCCTCGACGAGCGCGACTCCGGCACCGGCGGCCACAAAATCGTCTACCGGAGCGTGGACGGACCGGGCAAGGCCCGGCTGACCGGCTCCGCCCCGGTGAACGACTGGGAGACGTACAAGGACGGCATCTACCGCGCGAAGGTCCCCGTCGACCAGCCCTTCTACACCCTGTACGACGGCGGGAAGCGGGTCACCAACGCCCGCTACCCCAACCGGAAGTCGGCCGACGAGTGGGCCCCGTACATGACGTCCTACCTGCCCGAGCCGACCTACGAAGCGGTGCACACCTGGCTGTGGGCCAACCCCGGTGACTGGGACCCGAAGTGGGACCTGAGCCAGGGACGGGTGACGGTCTGGTCGGGCGGCAGCTGGTCCTGGTTCACCGACACGGTCGACATCCGCGACTACAACATGAAGAAGAGCCAGCTCACCTTCAAATACCCCACCCGCTTCGCGCTCCACAACAGCCGCGGCGGCTCCCGGTACTTCCTGGAGAACTCGCTCGACTTCGTCGACCAGGCCGGCGAATGGTACGCAGACCGCAAGGACGGCTACCTCTACTACAAGCCGCAGGGCGGTGACATCGCGAAGGCGGACGTGCGCAGGCCCGTCGTCAAGACCGTGCTCGACCTGGCGGGTTCGTCGCAGAGCAAGCGGCTGCACGATGTGACCTTCGACGGTCTGGGTGTCACGCAGACCGACTTCCCCGACTGGTACCGCTACGGCTGGAACGAGTCCGGTGACTCCGGTGTGGTGCACGAGTACCCCACGTACGACCGGCAGATCGAGATGCCCCGCAACCGCTTCGGCGCGATCCGCCTCACCAACACCACCGGAATCGACCTGACCCGGATGCACATCACCGACACCGGGTTCACCGCGATCTACCTGCTCACCGCGAACGATCACGTACGTGTCGCGGACAGCCTGCTGGAACGGCTCGGCAGCGACGGCATACGCGTCGAGGGACCGTATCCGGGCGAAGGCGACGTCGCGCACGACAACACCTTCACGAACCTCTTCATCGACCATGTCGGCGAGTTGGTGCCCGGCGACTCCTCCGGCATCGAGCTTCAGGACACGGGACGCAACACGGTCAGCCACATCGTCGTCAACCACAGCGCCCGCTACGGCATCAGCCTGCGCAGTCGCCCCGAGGTCACCACCAACGGCGAGACCTACACCGACGGCAACAAGATCAGTTACGTCCGCCTGGAGAACACCGGTCTGGACAGCGGCGACATGGGCGCCTTCTACACGTACGGCCTGCAGAACGACGCCGAGGACCACCCGATCGTCAACTCCCTGAAGCAGGTGGTGATCGGGGATGTCATCCCGGACGCCTCCATGCCGGACTCCGGCACCCGCGGCGTGCACATGGACGCGGGCGGGTGCGGCTGGGACATCTCCGACGTGCAGGTCGGCAAGGTGACCGACCAGAAGTACCAGGCCTACCAGTGCAACAAGGTCACCAACGGTGACTGGCAGGACGGCTTCGACGCCTCCCGCATGGAGTACGACAAGATCGGCGTCAAGGACTCGTTCCCGTACCGGAAGCCCGGTACGGCGAAGGACTGACGCGCGCGACCGGCGGACGGGCCCGACGGCTCTCCGGGCCCGTCCGCCACCCCAGCCACCGCACCGCTCTGTGCAGGAGTCCCTATGAACCCCTCGTCGAGCAGCCCCATCGACGCGCCGCCCACCACCACCGACGCGCTGCGCGGTGTCAGCAGGGACAAGGCGGGGACGCCCGCGCCGCTCGCCGAACTCTCCCGGATCGACGCGGGACTGCCGCCGGGATGCGAGACCGTCGGCCTGCCCGTGGTGTGGGACCCATGGACGGCGGGCGGCCCGTCGGCCCGGCAACTCGCCGCCGATTACGACCTGGTGACCATCGACCACGCCGACCTGGGAGACGCCGTCGCCGCCGGATGCCTGGTGCCGGTGGACGAACTGGTCGGCGCCGCGGCACTCGAGCGGTGGCGGGCGGGCGCGATCGGGCCCGCGTTCGCCGCCTACGAACACGAGGGCCGGGCATGGGCCGTTCCCTACGTCGTGACCGCGCAGATGTCCGCCGTGCGCGCCGACCTGACGGCCACCGGGCCGCTCCCCGCCACCTGGGACGACGTCGGCGCGTCCACGCTGCCGCTCACCATGTGTCTCGGCGGCGAACACGCCCTGCTGACCCTCGTCGCCCTGTGCCTCAGCGAGGGCGAACGCGTCGGAGAGGGCGACGAGTTCGTGTCCGCAGAGGCCGGAGTGTGCGCGCTGGAACGGCTCGCGGCGCTGGTCGCCCGCAGCGACCCACGCCTGTGGCACCGCGGCCCACGCACCGTCCTGGAAGCGCTGACGCAGGGGGACGGACCGGTGTACTGCCCGCTGATACCGGGACGTGCCACCGCCACGCGAGGCGGCCGCCACCCACTCACCTTCGGTCCGCCGCCCGCGAGCCGCGGCGTCTTCGCCGGTACCGGACTCGCGGCGTCACGGCGCCGCGCACACGACCCGCTGATCCGAGAGGCGCTGCGCGACCATCTCGTGCGGCTGCTCGCCGAACCCGTCCAGTCCGGCCTCTTCCCGGTCACCGGCGCCCAGCCGGCCGCCCGCGCCGCCTGGGCCGACGCCCGTACCGGCCGCCGCTGGGGCGGCTTCTACCGAGCCACCCTCGACACCGTCGAGACCGCGTGGACACGACCGAACCACCCGGGCTACCCGGCCTTCCAGCACACCGCGTCCGAACTCCTGCGCACCGCGCTCACCGAGCGCCACGCCCCACGACGCGTCATCCACGACCTCAACTGGCTGTACAGAAAGAGGAGATGCATATGAGAGACGTCAGCAGACGCGGCGTCCTCGCGGCGGCGGGCGGCACGGCGGCCGCCACCGTCCTGCCCCACGGAGCCGCCACCGCGGCCGCCGCCTCCGCCGCGACCGACCCCCAGAACCCGTTACGACTGTGGTACCGCGCCCCCGCCCAGGAGTGGCTGGAGGCCCTGCCCGTCGGCAACGGCCGGATCGGCGCCATGGTGTACGGCGGCACCGACACCGAACACCTCCAACTGAACGAGGACAGCCTGTGGGCGGGCGGCCCGCACGACTACAACCGGCCCGACGCCGTCGACCACCTCGCCGAGATCCGCCGCCTGATCCTCGCCGAGAAGTGGCACCAGGCCCAACAGCTCGTCGACGCGCACTTCATGGGCAGCCCCAGCGAACAGGCCGCCTACCAGGTCCTCGGCACCCTCGACCTCGCCCTCGACGCAAGCGGCGACGTCAGCGACTACGAGCGAGAACTCGACCTGACCACCGCGCTCACCCGCGTCCGCTACACCCGCGGCGGCGTCCGCCACACGCGTGAGGTCTTCGCCAGCACCCCCGACCAGGTCATCCTCGTACGCCTGACCGCCGACACCCCGGGCTCCGTCGGCTTCACGGCGTCCTTCAACACACCGCAACAGGCGGCGAGTTCATCGGTCGACTCCCGGACCATCGCCCTGGACGGCGTCAGCGGGCCGTGGCAGGGGAGGGACGGCGCCGTGCGCTTCCGGGCCGCCGTGCGCGCGGTCGCCGACGGCGGCAGCGTGAGCACCGACCCGTCCGGCACCCTCACCGTGACCGGCGCCGACGCGGTCACCCTCGTCGTCTCCCCGGCCACCAGCTACCGCAACTACCTGGACGTCGGCGCCGACCCGGCCGCACGGGCCCGCCGCCACCTCGAACCGGCCGCCGGCACACCGTACGGAAAGCTGCGCGAGCGCCATGTCGCCGACCACCGGCGGCTGTTCGGCCGCGTCGGCCTCGATCTCGGCACCTCGGAGCGGGCCCTGCTGCCCACCGACGAGCGGATCGGGCAGTTCGGCGACGGGAAGGACCCGCAACTCGCCACGCTCTACTTCCAGTACGGCCGCTATCTGCTGATGTCCTGCTCGCGCGGTCCTGGCCAGCCCGCCAACCTCCAGGGCCTGTGGAACAACGAGATGGCCCCGGCCTGGGAGTCCAAGTACACCGTCAACATCAACTTCCAGATGAACTACTGGCCGGCCGGCCCCGCCAACCTCGCCGAGTGCTGGGAACCGGCCGCCTCGATGATCCACGAACTGGCCGAGAACGGCGCCCGTACCGCCAAACTGCACTACGGGGCGGGTGGCTGGGTCACCCACCACAACACCGACGCCTGGCGCGGCACCGCCCCCGTGGACTTCGCCCAGTACGGCATGTGGCCGACCGGCGGCGCCTGGCTGAGCCTCATGCTCTGGGAGCGCTATCGCTTCACCGGCGACGAGGCCGCGCTGCGCGCCGACTACCCGGTGCTCAAGGGCGCCGTGGCATTCTTCCTCGACACCCTCACCCAGGACCCCGAGCACGGCTGGCTGATCACCAACCCGTCGCAGTCGCCCGAGGTGACACACCACCAGGACGAGGGCGAGTCCGTCAGCATCTGCGCGGGACCCACCATGGACATGCAGCTGCTGCGCGACCTCTTCGACGCCTACGGGAAGGCGGCCCGCGTCCTCGACACCGACCCCCGCCTGCGTGAACGGGTGGCCGAGGCGCGGAGTCGGCTCGCGCCCACCCGCATCGGTCATCTCGGCCAGATCCAGGAGTGGCTCGTCGACTGGGAGGAGGCCGCGCTCGTCCGCAGCCGCCACGTCTCCCACCTGTACGGACTGTTCCCCAGCGCCCAGATCACCCCGCGCACCACCCCCGACCTGGCCGCCGCGGCCGTCAAGACCCTGGAACTGCGCGGCACCGCGGGACAGGGCTGGTCCCTCGCCTGGAAGATCAACATGTGGGCGCGGCTGCTCGACCGCGAGCAGGCCTACAAGCACCTCGCCGACCTGCTCACCCCCGCGCGCACCGCGCCCAACCTGTTCGACCTGCACCCGCCGTTCCAGATCGACGGCAACTTCGGCGGTGTCTCCGGCATCACCGAGATGCTGCTGCAGAGCCACACCGACGACATCGAGCTGCTGCCGACCCTGCCGGCCGCCTGGCCCACCGGCTCGTTCCGCGGGCTGCGGACGCGCGGCGGCTTCGAGATCGACGCGCACTGGACCGACGGCGCCCTCAAGGGCGCGACCGTGCGCTCGCTCCAGGGCCGCGAGCTGCGGCTGCGCACCGACCGGCCGGTCGATGTGGCGGGAGCCGCCCGCGTCGACCGTCCCGAGCCGAACGTGATCGTCTGCGCCACGCGCTCGAACGGCGTGTACCGCATCGTGCCGCGCACGGCGTAGGCCCCCGCGCGACACCCCGCCAACCCCCTTCCCCACCAACGCACTTGAGGAGTTCTGCCATGCCTGAACTGAACGGGCACGAGGTCGTCGCCCATGAGGACGGACCGGCCACCCCCATGGGCCGCCGCGCCTTCGTCATCGGCGCGGGCGCCCTGCTGGGCGCCGCCGCCCTCAACCTGCCCTCGTCCGCCCGCGCCGCCGAGAAGCTCGCCGTCGCGGCCGAGGCGGCGGACAACGTACCCGCCTTCCCCGGCGCCGAGGGCGGCGGCCGCTGGGCCACCGGCGGTCGTGGCAAGCCCGTCTACGAGGTCACCACGCTGGCCGACTCGGGCCCCGGCTCCCTGCGCGACGCCGTCTCCGCGTCCGACCGCACCATCGTCTTCCGTGTCGCGGGCAACATCGAGCTCAAGGGCGGCCTCGACATCCTCGGCTCGAACCTGACGATCGCCGGCCAGACCGCTCCGGGTGACGGCATCTGTGTCATCGGCAACGAGACGCAGATCAACGACCAGTCGAACATCGTCCTGCGCCATCTGCGCTTCCGCGGCACCGACACCCTCGGCACCCCCATCGACACCTTCGGCGTGGAGGGCTGCAAGAACGTCATCATCGACCACTGCTCCTTCAGCTGGGGGGTCGACGAGTGCTGCTCCGTGTACGGCAACGAGAACGTCACCCTCCAGTGGTGCGTCATCTCCGAGGGCCTGGCGCAGTCCGTGCATCCCAAGGGACTGCACGGTTACGGAGGCCTGTGGGGCGGCGACAACGTCACGTACCACCACAACCTCCTGGTCCACCAGGGCGGCCGCAACCCGCGGTTCAGCTTCGTCGAGGACGTGCCGAGCAACGTGGACCACCGCAACAACGTGATCTACAACTACGGCTACACATCCTGCTACGGCGGAGAGTGGGTCGCCGGGGTGAACATGGTCGGCAACTACTACAAGCCGGGCCCCGACACCCTTGCCGACGTCGCCCCCGTGATCGTCTCGCCCGACCGCGGCGGCGTCTGGCACGTCAGCGGCAACACCATCGAGGGCCACGAAGACATCACCGCCGACAACGTGTTGGGCGTGAAGTTCCCGGTCGGCGGAGTCACCCTGCGCGACGAGCCCATGGAGTTCCCCGATCCGATCGACGCGCAGTCGGCCAAGGACGCCTACGAGGCGGTCCTCAAGGGTGTCGGTGCGATCCTGCCGCGCCGCGACGCCGTCGACGCACGCGTCGTCAACGACGTACGCCACGGAACCGGACGCATGATCAACTCGCAGAAGGAGGTCGGCGGCATCGTCCCGATCGCCGCCGCCGAAGCCCCCAAGGACAGCGACCACGACGGCATCCCCGACGCGTGGGAGAAGGCCCACGGACTCAACCCCAAGGACGCCTCCGACGGCGCCGCGATCGACCCGGCCTCCGGTTACAGCAACCTGGAGCTGTACCTCAACTCCATCGAAAGAAGGGGCGCGTTGAACCCCGAAGTCGCCCTCACGGGACCCGACATCGACACCGTCTACGCGAACTCCACGGGCACCGCCGACGTCACCCTGCACGCCTCGGCCACCGCGCAGGGCAGCGCCACCATCACGTCCGTCGCCTTCTACGCCGACGCCGAGAAGATCGGGGAAGCCACCTCCGCCCCGTACGGAATCACCTGGAAGGGCGCCACCGCCGGCACCCACCACCTCACCGCCCGCGCCACCGACTCCACCGGCACCGCCACCACGTCGTCCCCGGTCCCCGTGCACGTCAACAAGAAGACGGCCATGGGGAGTTGGACGTCCACCGATCTCGGCGACGTGCCCATCGCGGGCGCCGCCGCCCTGGACTCCGGAAAGTTCACGCTGCGCGGCTCCGGCAGGGTCAAGGGCCGCAAGGACAGCTGCCACTTCGTCTACCAGAAGGTCGACAGTGGCGGAGAGGAGGTCGTCGAACTGATCGCTCGCGTGGACACACTCAGCCGCGTCTACTCCGAGGTCATCGCCGGCATCATGATCCGCGACAACCTCACGCCCGACTCACCGTTCAACCTCATCGGTGTCTGCGTCGTCAACGGCGGCCTGAAATGCGCCGTCAAGCGCATCCACTCGCACGGCACCGAGATCAGCGACGGCCGGTACCCGTACGAGGAGGACGAGGTGCTCGACATCAAACCGCAGTGGCTGCGCATCACGCTGCGCGGCGACGAGTTCACCTCCGAGATCTCGCCGGACTCCCTGCAGTGGACGCGGGCCGGCTACGAACGGATCCCGATGGGGGACCAGGTGTACGCGGGGCTGTTCGTCGACGGAGGCAAGGAGGCCAACGACATCGCGCGCTACGTCACGGCGACCTTCAGCCAGGTGAAGATCAACAAGTAGCCGTGCGGTCAGGGGTGCTGGTCAAGCGGCAGGTCGAGCGGCACCCACACCCGCATCGCGCCGTCGCCGCGGTTGTCCCATTGGAAGTAGGGCACCGCGGTGGCGGACGCCGGACGGCGTGTCCGGGGGGTACGTGGATCGAGGTAGGGCAGACCGTCCGGGTGCGGGGCGCCGACCGTCAGCGCGTCCGTCCCGATCTGGACCGTGCGGCCGACACCGGGGAGATCGGGGACCTCGCGCACGCGAAGCTCCGCGTCCGCGGGGAGCGCCAGTTCATCGACACAGGGCTGGTCGGCCTGCTCGAAGCAGTAGACCAACGGACCGCGCTCGACGGCCACGCTGCCGCGCAGGGCATCGATGCGGGGGTGGGCGGCCGTGCGGCGCGGTGTCATGTCGAGGTCGAGGACGACGCTGTCGCCCGCGCCCCAGCGTCGGCGCAGCATTACACGGCCCTGTGTGTCCGGTGTGACGGGCCGGCCGTCCACGAGCGTGCGGCCGCTCCACGGCGGCACGCGCAGCGCGAGCGTCCACTCGCTGCCCGGCGCATCCTCCACGGTGACGCGCACCGAGCCTCGCCACGGGTATTCCGTCTCGACACGTACCGCGACCCGCCCGGCGCCCAGGTCGCAGGCCAGTCGCATCGGCGCGTAAAGGTGCAGGAACAGGGCGTCGTCCGTGGTCGTCGCCGCGTAGTGGGGGAGCGAGGCCATCAGGCGGGTGACGGAGGGCGGGCAGCACGCCGAGTAGAACCATTCGTCGCGCCAGCGCGGATCGCCCACCGCGTCGGCGTGATCGGGGCGGCGTTGCAGCGGATTGCCCTTGTAGTACGTGCGTCCGTCCGCGGAACGGGCGGCGGCGAACGCGTTGTACAGCGTGCGCTCCAGCAGGTCCGCGTACCGCCCCTCGCCGGTCGCGAGCAGCAGTCGCCACGCCCACTGCATGCTCGCGGCGGATGCGCACGTCTCGTTGTACGCGAGGTCCGGCGGGAGTTCGTAGCGTTCACCGAAGACCTCCCCGACCTGCCGCGAACCGAGGCCACCGGTGAGCGCGGTGCGGGAGGCGACCATGTCGGTCCACCGTGCGGCGCTCGCGGCGAGGAGTTCCTTGTCCCCGGTCTCCACGGCCACGTCCACCGCGCCGGCCTCCAGGTACAGGGCGCGCACGACGTGTCCTGTGACGGTGGGCGCCTCGCGGACCGGAAGGTGGTCGATGCGGTGCCGGACGCCGTGCTTGTGCGGGCCGACGAGGCCGCGGCCCCGGCGCTCGACCATGCGGGCGGCGAGGACGAGGTAGCGCTCGGCGCCCGTGGCGCGGTACAGCTCCACCAGGGCCGTCTCGACCTGGGGGTGTCCGTCGAGCCCGGGACCCTCGTCGTCGAGGAAGACGGCGCACAGGTGGTCGGCCAGACGGCGCGCCACCTGCGTCAACTCTTCGTACCCGGTGGCGCGTTGGGCCGCGACGGCGGCCTGGAAGAGGTGCCCCGCGCAGTAGTGCTCGTGGCTGTCGACGAGCCGCGTGTAGCGGTCGGCCGGATTCGTGAGCTGATAGCGGGAGTCGAGATAGCCGTCGGACTGCTGGGCGTCCGCCAGAAGACCGGCCGTCTCGGTGAGGAACGTGGTGAGAGCCGGGTCGGGGGAGTGCTGAAGCTGCCACGCCGCGCTCTCCAGCATCTTGTGCACATCGGAGTCGGCGTAGGGCGGGCCCTGGAAGGACCCCGATGCCCGGCCGGCCGCGGCGCGGAGGTTGGCGAGGGCGCCGGACTCCTCCAGGTGGTGCAGCGCCAGCGGGATGCTCGTGGTGCCGTTGACGTCCAGCCAGCGGCCGAACAGGCCCCCGGTGACGCGCAGGTCGAGATTGCGGGGCGGGCGATGGGGGGACAGTGCGGTGGGCGTGGGGAGTACAGGGCCTTCCATCGGTCTCCTCCGGTTCGGCCTAGAAATTCGGTCGCGCCAGGAACGCGATCGTCTGGTCGCGGACCCGGAGGATGTGGGATTCCAGGCACTCCCGCGCCCGCAGCCGCTCGCCGGACTCCAGCGCGTCGACGATCGCGCGGTGCTCGTCCACCGCGATGTTCAGGCGGGACGGGGTGATCGGCGCCTTCAGGCCCGCCCGGGTCACATGGATGCTGAGGTTCAGGTCGTCGTGCAGGTCGAGCAGCATCGGCAGCCCGCCCAGCTTCACCAGCTCCCGGTGGAAGCGGGCGTCGTTGTCCCGGAAGTCGGGGTAGCGGGACACATCCCGCACCGACAGTGCCGCCAACTCCTCGGCCTGTACGACCAGTTCGCGCAGGAGCGCCGGAGGCTCCCGGTCCGTGCGGTCCGCGAAGAGGCGCAGCGCGTGCGACTCCAGCATCAGGCGCAGCTCGAACAGCTCGTACACGCTGGACAGCGACGGTATCGCCACGGTGAAGCCGACGGAGGGGTCGTAGGCGAGCAGCCCCCGCTCGTAGAGGCGGCCCACCGCGCTGCGCACCGGGGTGCGGCTCATGTCGAGCCGGCGGGCGAACTCCCGTACGGGAACGGCCTGTCCAGGAACAGGGTGTTCCCTCGTGAGCCACTCCACGATCGCCCGGGAGGCGCGCGCCTCCAGGCTCTCCTCTGGGGGCGCGGCTTTTTTGCTCTCCGCGCCCTCCACGCCCGTGCCCTCCTCCGCGCGGGCCTGCTGTGCCGCTCGCGCTCGGATCATTCCGCCTCCCAGTGCCGCCGGTGCAAGTGCGCCTCATGGTATGCCGCAGGTGGGCCGCGCGTCTCGGGGGTGAGCAAGCCGAACTATTGGGTCCGTCACGGGGGTTGACGCCTCCGGTGTCGCTCAACAAACTCATGGCATACCACCGACATCCCTCTGAACCTCTCCGAGGTGACCATGGCGCGACACGCGCTGCAAGGGATCATCGTGCCGACCGTGCTGCCCATGACGTCCGATGGGCTGCTCGACCGGCCATCCCTGGAATGCCACCTGAACGCACTGATCGACGCGGGTGTGCACGGCCTGTGGGTCAACGGGACCACGGGGGAGTTCCACGCCCTGGACGAGGACGCGCGGGGCGCCGCGGTGCACGTCACGGTCAAGACCGCGGCCGGCCGGGTACCCGTCATCGCGCACGTGGGCGACGCCGCGACACCGCTGAGCATCCGCCAGGCGCGCGCCGCTCTGGACGCCGGAGCGGACGAGGTCGCCGTCATCGCCCCGTACTTCACCCCGTACGGACGCGAGGAACTGCGCGACCACTACCGCGCCGTCGCCGACGCCCTGGGCCGCCCCGTCCTCGCCTACCACTTCCCGCAGTTGACCCCCTCGGCACTCACCGTCGACTGCGTGCTGCGACTCACCGAAGAAGGCGTGCTGCGCGGCCTCAAGGACAGCACCGGCGACATGACCTGGCTGCGCCGCGTGCTGCGCGGAGCCGCCCGCCGCGACCTCGACCTCGCCTGTTTCGCGGGAGCGAGCGGCCTGAGCGACATCGCCCTCTACGCGGGCGCCGCCGGAGCCACCAGCTCCCTCGCCAACGTCACTCCCCACACCCTGGTCGCGCTCTACGAGGCGGCCCGCTCGGGCGACTTCACGTACGCCCGCGCGTTGCAGGAGCGCCTGGAGGACCTGCTCGACGCGATGGCCGCGGCCCGCCACGAGCACACCCTGTCCACCACGGTCAGCACCGGCAAGCACATCCTCGCGGCCCTCGGCCGCATCGAATCCGCTCATGCCGCACCCCCGCTGGCCCGCCTGGACGCCGAGGAGGAACGCCGCCTCGACGACAGCGTGGTGCCCCTCGTCCGCGAGCTGGAGGCGGCGGCCCTCGACGCAAAGGAGCGTGGAGATGACGCCTGACCGTACCCCCGTACCACCGAGCCCGCGGAGCCTGGAGCGCCGCACCCTGCTGCGGGCCGGCGGCGGTGTCCTGGCCGCCGCCTCGCTCTCCGGCGCCCTGACCGGCTGCGGCTTCTTCTCGACCGACGCCGAGAACGGCGACTCGGGCGGCGGCTCCAAGGGCAAGGAGGCGCCGTCGCTGAAGAAGCAGGCCGACGCCGGCAAGATCCCCAAGGTCGACAAGCGCCTTCCCGTCAAGCCCCTGGTGGTCAAGCCCCTCCAGGAGACCGGCGTCTACGGCGGCACCTGGCACTCCGCGATGATCACGCAGGAGGACATCGGCTGGCTGCGCTTCAGCGTGGGCTACGAGCCGCTGGTGCGCTGGGCATCGACCTGGCAGGGCGTCACCAAGACCAAGATCGTGCCCAATGTGTGCGAGAAGTACGAAGTGAACGGCGGGGGCAAGGAGTTCGTCTTCCACCTGCGCAAGGGCATGCGCTGGTCCGACGGAAAACCGCTGACCGCCGAGGACTTCGAGTTCGCGTTCAACGACTACAACGCCGACCCCAAAGTGCACCCGTACGGCATCTACGCGCTGTGGCTGAACAAGGACAACAAGCCGGCCCGGTGCGAAGCCGTCGACGACCACACCGTCAGGTATGTCTTCGACGCGCCGAAGGCGGGCTTCCTCGAGGAGGTCGCGGGCACCTCCGGGGTCTTCATGTTCCTGCCCAAGCACTTCTTCAAGCAGTACCTGCCGAAGTACAACAAGGACGCGAACAAGGACGCGAAGGCCGCCGGCGCCTCGGACTGGGTGACACGCCTGGAGACGGTGCAGGAGGTGTGGCAGAACCCGGACCTGCCCACCGTCAACGCCTGGCTGCCCAGGAACCCGGTCACCAAGGGCAGCAACGTCGTCTGCGAGCGCAACCCGTACTACTGGAAGGTCGACCCCGACGGCAGCCAGCTTCCGTACATCGACAAGGTCGTCGTCGACGTCCTTCAAGAGGTCGAGGTCGAGGTCCTCAAGATCTCCAACGGCGATCTGGACATGCAGATGTACCAGTTCGGCACGGTCCGCAACAAGCCGGTGATCTCCCGCAACCGCACCAAGGGCGGCTACCGCATCGCCGAGGTCGAACCCGACTCCGCCAACACGATGATCATCGGCTTCAACCAGACCCACCCCGACAAGAAGAAGCGGGCCCTCTTCGCGAACAAGGACTTCCGAATCGGCCTGTCCTACGCGATCAACCGCAAGAAGATCATCGACACCGTCTTCGCGGGCCAGGGGCAACCCTGGCAGGCGGCCCCCGGCCCCGACAACGAACTCCACGACGAGGAACTCGGCACGCAGTACACCGACTACTCCGTCGCCAAGGCCAACGAGTTCCTCGACAAGGCCGGCTTCACCAAGCGCGACGGCGACGGCATCCGCCTCACCAAGGACGGCGACCCCGTCGCCTTCACCGTGCTCGTCGTCTCCGACATGGCCGACCAGGTCGACGCCATGGACATGATCCGCACCGACTGGCGCAAGGTCGGCGTCGACGTCACCGTCTCCCGGCTGGCCGAGACGCTCTACTGGGAGCGCGTGGAGGCGGGCAAGTCGGAGGCCGCCACCTGGGACTGCAACAACTTCGACGTGCGCACCGGCGAGGGCGGCGACCACTACTACGCGCCCACCAACCCGCGCGGCTCGTCCCGCTTCGGCGGCGAGTGGGCCAAGTGGTACCTGCGCAAGGACAAGGGCACAGGTGGCGACGGCGAGGAGCCACCTGCCCGCATCAAGCACCAGCTGGAGCTCTTCGACGAGATGCGCGACACCTTCGACATCGCCCGGGCCACCAGCCTCGCCAAGCAGATCCTGGAGATCACGAAGGAGGAGTTCTACTACATCGGCATCTCCACGCCGCCCAAGGACTACGCCATCGTCAAGAACACCTTGCGCAACGTGCCGAAGTCCTTCAGCGCGGCCGGCCTGTTCCAGGCGCCGGGCCCCACCAACCCCAGCACGTACTACTTCAAGGCCAAGGCCTGAGGAAGGACGGGGAGTCCAGGCATGCTGTCGTTCCTCGTCCGGCGCACGGGCTGGATGGTCGTCACCCTCTGGGCCATCTCCCTCGCCACCTTCTTCATCATCAGTCTCCCGCCGGGCGACTACGTCGACACACTCCAGGCCAACGCCGAGGAACGCGGCGAGTTCATGGGCCCGGCGGAGGTGGCCGAACTACGGTCCCGCTACGGGCTCGGGCAACCGTTCCTCGCCCAGTACTGGAAGTGGATCAGCAACATCGTCCTCCACGGGGACTTCGGCCAGGCCTTCGCCTGGAACATGCGCCCCGTCAGCGATCTGATCTGGGACCGCGTGGCGCTGTCCTTCTTCCTCTCCCTGGCCACCCTGCTGATCATCTGGGCGATCTCCTGGCCCATCGGCATCTACTCGGCCGTGCGCCAGTACTCGGCCGGCGACTACGTCGCCACGCTCTTCGGCTTCGTGGGCATGGCGGTCCCGGAGTTCATGCTCGCCCTCGTCCTGATGTGGGTCGGCATGCGCTACTTCGGGCAGAGTCCCGGCGGACTGTTCTCGCCCGAGTACCAGGACGCCGCGTGGAACCTCGGCAAACTCCTGGACGGAGCGAGCCACCTGTGGATGCCGATCCTGATCATCGCCGTCTCCGGCACCGCCGGCGGCATCCGCATCATCCGCGCCAACCTCCTCGACGAGCTGTACAAGCCGTACGTGGTGGCCGCCCGCGCCAAGGGACTGCCCGAGTGGAAACTGCTGCTCAAATACCCCGTCCGCACCTCCATGAGCCCGTTCATCTCCACCGTCGGATGGCTGCTGCCCGGACTGATCAGCGGCGAGACGATCATCTCGATCGTGATGAACCTGCCGACCACGGGACCGCTGATGCTCGGCGGCGTCCTCAACCAGGACATGTACCTGGTCGGCAGCTTCATCCTGATCCTCTCCACCCTGACCGTCGTCGGGACCCTGCTCAGCGACCTCGCGCTCGCCTGGTGGGACCCGCGCATCAGGCACAGCTACGAGGGAGGCTGAGCAGGCCGTGCTGACCAAGACACCCCAGCCCGAAGGCGCGGCCGACGTCGTCGACGACACACCCGTCACCGGCGGACAGGCCTCGCCGTGGCGGCTGATCTGGCGGCGCTTTCGCAAGCACCGCCTCGCCCTGGCGGGCGCCGTCATCGTGCTGCTCGCCTACTTCGTCGTCGTCTTCGCCGAGATCCTCGCGCCGGCCTCCCCGAGCAACGTGGACGAGAAACACACCTACGCCCCGCCGCAGATCGTCAAGGTCGACCTCAGCTGGGACGACGGCCTGCGGCTCTACGCCAACGGCTACACCACCAAGCGCGACCCGGAGACCTTCGAGCAGATCCACACCGTCGACCCCGACAAACGGATCCCGCTGAGGTTCCTCGCCAAGGGCGACAGCTACCACCTGTGGGGGATCATCCCCGGCGACCGCCACCTGTTCGGTCCGGCCAACGCGGACCAGCAGGTGTACTTCCTCGGCTCCGACCGCTCCGGCCGCGACGTGCTGTCCCGCATCATCCACGGCGCGCGTGTGTCCCTGTCGATCGGCCTGGTCGGCGTCGCCGTCAGCTTCGTGCTCGGACTGCTCTTCGGCGGTGTCTCCGGGTACTTCGGCGGCAAACCGGACCTGGCCATCCAACGCGTCATCGAGTTCCTGATGTCCATCCCGACACTGCCGCTGTGGCTGTCCCTCTCGGCGGCCGTACCCGACCAATGGGGGCCGCTGGCACGGTACTTCGCCATCACCACCATCCTCTCCGTGATCGGCTGGACGGGCCTGGCGCGCGTGGTGCGCGGGCGGTTCTTCTCGCTGCGCGAGGAGGACTTCGTCATCGCCGCCCGGCTCGACGGCTGCAGCCGCCCCCGGATCATCTTCCGGCACATGGTCCCCTCGATGTCGAGCCACGTCATCGCCTCCCTGACGATGGCGGTCCCCGGCATGATCCTCGGCGAGACCGCGATGAGCTTCCTCGGCCTGGGACTCCAGTCACCCGCCGTCAGCTGGGGCGTGCTGCTCCAGGAGGCGCAGAACATCCGCACCGTGGAGTCGGCGCCCTGGCTGCTGATCCCCGGCGTCGCGGTGTTCGTCACCGTGCTCGCCATGAACTTCGTCGGCGACGGGCTCCGCGACTCCGCCGACCCGTACAAGTAGCCGCACACGTAGCAAAGGGGGGAGAGCCCATGAAGCAGCCGGACACGCTGCTCGAGATCGAGGACCTGCACACCGGATTCGAGCTCGACGACGGGACCGTACGGGCGGTGGACGGCGTCGACCTCACCATCAGCCGCGGCGAAGTCCTCGCCGTCGTGGGGGAGTCGGGGTGCGGCAAGAGCGTCATGGCCCGCTCCGTCCTGCGCCTGGTCGACAAGCCCGGCCGGATCACCGGCGGGCACATCCGGGTGCACGGCGACGACGGAGTCGTCGACATGGTGACGGCGCCGGGCCCGGACCTGCGAGCCGTACGCGGCCGGAAGGTGGCCATGGTGTTCCAGGAACCCATCGCCTCCATGAGCCCCATGCACACCCTCGGCAATCAGATCGGCGAGGCACTGATCCTGCACGGCGAGGCCACCAAGGCCGAGGCCCGCACCCGCGTCGTCGAGCTGCTGCGCAGGGTCGGGATCGCCGCACCGGAGCGCCGCGTGGACGAGTACCCGTTCCAGATGAGCGGCGGCATGCTGCAGCGCGCCATGATCGCGATGGCCCTGTCCTGCGGCCCCGACCTGCTCATCGCCGACGAACCCACCACCGCCCTCGACGTCACCACCCAGGCCCAGATCCTCGACCTGCTGCGGGAACTGCGGCGGGACACGGACATGGCGATCATGCTGATCACCCATGACCTGGGCGTCGCGGCGCAGTTGGCCGACCGCATCGCTGTCATGTACCTCGGCTCGGTCGTGGAGTCGGGCACCACCGACACCGTCCTGGGCAGCCCCCGACACCCCTACACCCGCGCCCTGCTGCGCTCCGTCCCCAAGCTCGGCTCCCGCTCCCGGGAACGGCTGCGACCCGTGCGGGGCATGGTCCCCGGGCCCTACGCACGGCCGCCGGGCTGCCCGTTCCATCCGCGCTGCGACGAGTTCATGGCGGGACGCTGCGACGCGACCGTGCCCCGTGCGGTCCCCGCCCCGCTGCCCGACGGGGCGAAAGGCACCGACGGCACGGTCAGCTGCCTGCTGTACGGCGCCGACTCCGTGCCCCCACAGAAAGGCGAGCCGGCCGCATGAGTGTCACCGAGACCCGCACCCGGTCCGCGCTCCTGGAGACACGGGGCCTGACCAAGCACTTCCCCATCCGCCGCGGCCTGTTCGGCCGCACCGTCGGAGCGGTCCGCGCCGTGGACGGCGTCGACCTGGCGGTACCCGCGGGACGCACCCTCGCCCTCGTCGGCGAGTCCGGCTGCGGCAAGAGCACCCTCGGCCGCTGTCTGCTGCGTGTCCACGAACCCACCTCGGGCGAGATGCTCTACCGGCGCACCGACGGCACCACCGTCGACCTCGCGGCCCTCGACGAGAAGGCGCTCAAGCCGTACCGCAGCGAGATACGCCTGATCTTCCAGGACCCGTTCGCCTCCCTCAACCCGCGCATGACGCTGCTGCAGATCGTCGGCGACCCGCTCCGCGTCAACCTCGGCCTGAGCGTCAAGGACACCGAGGAGCGCGTCGCCGACCTGCTGCGCCGCGTCGGCCTGCGCCCCGAGTACCTGCGCCGCTACCCGAACGCCTTCAGCGGCGGACAGCGCCAACGCGTCGGCATCGCACGGGCGTTGGCGCTCGCGCCCCGCCTCGTCGTCGCCGACGAAGCGGTCAGCGCCCTGGACGTGTCGGTGCGCGCCCAGATCCTCAACCTGCTCAAGGACCTCCAGGACGAGTCCGACCTCACGTACGTGTTCATCTCCCACGACCTGGGTGTCGTCGAGTACATGGCCGACGACGTCGCCGTCATGTACGTGGGCCGTGTCGTGGAGACCGGAGCCACCGGCGAGCTGTACGGACAGCCCCTCCACCCCTACACCGAGGCGCTCCTGTCGGCCGTCCCCGACCCCGACCCTGCCGCGCGCCGCCGCGAGCGGATCGTGCTGCGCGGCGAGGTGGCCGACGCCTCCGCCGTCCCGCCCGGCTGCCCGTTCCATCCCCGTTGCGCCTACGCCCAGGACGTGTGCCGCACCGACGTGCCCGAGTTGCGCCTGGTCGCACCCGGCCGCGCGTCGGCCTGCCACTTCGCCGGCCAGCTCGACCTGAAGGGAGTCGACGTCTCATGAGCGCCGACCCGCGTTTCGACGGGCTCCTGCGCCCGCGCCCGGACGACCCGGACGTGCGCGAGGCCCTGCTGCCGACCCTGCACCCCGGCGACAGCCACGCCGCGTGCCTGCTCGAACTCGCCGACGGCGACGTGCTGTGCGCCTGGTTCAACGGCCCCGACGAGGGCGACCGCGACACCAACGTGATCCTCGCCCGCCTCCCGTACGGCGGCGGCCCCTGGACCGAGCCGATCGCCCTGTCCGCCGACCCCGACCGCGCCGAGCAGAACCCGGTGATCGCGAGGGGCCCCGACGGCGCCGTGCACCTGTTCCACCCCTCCGACGAACCGCACGACCAGAAGACCGCCCGACTCGTCACCCGCGTCTCCCACGACGGCGGCCGCACCTGGGACACCCCGCGCATCGCCCACGAGGGCCCCGGCGTGTTCATCCGCACCCCGCCCCTCGATCCCGGCGACGGCTCCTGGCTGCTGCCCGCCTACCGCTGCGGCAGCGAAGGCGAGCACTCCACGGTGCTGATCAGCGAGGACGCGGGCGGCACCTGGAAGGAGTACGACGTCCCCGGCAGCGATCACCTCGTCCAGCTCAGCGTCGTGCCCCGCGCCGACGGCTCCCTGCTCGGCCTGCTGCGCAGCCGAGCCGCCGACCGCATCCACGCCACCGTCTCCACCGGCGCGGGACGCACCTGGACACCGCCCGTCCCCACCGAACTCCCCAACAACAACTCGGCGGTTCAAGCGATCCGGCTGCGCAGCGGAGCCTTCGCCCTGGTCTACAACCACGCGAGCCTGGAACGCGACGAGTACCGCTGGGTCGGCGAGGGCGCGGGCCGCCGGAAGAAGGCCCTGCGCACCCCGCTCACCCTCGCGCTCTCCGACGACGAGGGACACACCTGGCCCTGGCGGCGAGACCTGCAAGTGGCCGACGAGGAGTACCAGGACACCGAACTCGGCTACTCCTACCCGTGCCTGCTCCAGACCCGCGACGACCGCATCCACGTCGCGTACTCCTACCTGCGCAAGACCATCAAGCACGCAGTGGTGACAGAGGACTGGATCCGGCACGGAGGTCGATCGTGAAGGCGACCGAACGCTGGGACGTCTTCGAACTGACCCTGACAGGACCGGCGGCCGAGAACCCCTACCGGGACGTCGAGTTCGCCGCGGACTTCCGCCACGGCCACCGCGTCGTGCCCGTGGCCGGCTTCTACGACGGGGACGGCACGTACACCGTGCGGTTCATGCCCGACCGGCAGGGCCCATGGACGTACACGACCCGGTCGACGGAGCCCGAACTCGACGGCGTGGACGGCGAGTTCGTGTGCGTGCCGCCAGGGCCGGGAAACCACGGACCCGTACGGGTGGCGGGGCCGCGCACCTTCGCGTACGCCGACGGCGCCCCGCACCACCCCTTCGGCACCACCTGCTACCACTGGACCCACTACGAGGACGACAAGCTGGAGGAGCGCACTCTGCGCACCCTGGCGCAGTCCCCGTTCAACAAGGTCCGGATGTGCCTGCTACCCACGCGCGCCATGACCCCGCCCCGCCTCCCGTACCCGGGCATCGGTGAACGCCCACCCGCACCGCGCGAGTTGGACACCACACGCTTCGACCCGGAGTTCTTCCGCCGCTTCGAGCGGCGCGTCCGCGACCTGCGCGACCTCGGCATCGAGGCGGACATCATCCTCTTCCACCCCTACGACGCGGGGCACTGGGGCGTCGACGACATGAGCCGCGAGGACGACCTCGCCCTGGTCCGCTACGCGGTGGCCCGGCTCGCGTCCCTGCGCAACGTGTGGTGGTCGATCGCCAACGAATACGACTTCAACCAGGCCAAGACCGTCGACGACTGGCACCACATCGGCCGCCAGGTGCAACACGCCGACCCCTACCAGCACATGAGGTCCATCCACAACGGCACCCGCATGTACGAGTACGAGCGCATCTTCGACTTCCGGGCGCCGTGGACGACACACCAGTCCATCCAGCACTGGGACGCCGCCCTCGCCCCCGAGTGGCTCGACCGCGTCCCCAAGCCCGTCGTCATCGACGAGATCGGCTACGAGGGCATCCTCGGCCGCCGCTGGGGCAACCTCACCGGGCAGGCGCTGCTGCGCCAGTTCTGGCACGGCATGGCCGCCGGCGCGTACGTCGGGCACGGCGAGTGCTACCCGGAGCAGGACCCCGACGCCACCGCCTGGGTCTCCCGCGGCGGCACCCTGCACGGCGAGGTGACACCACGCATCGCGTTCCTGCGCACCCTGTGGGAACAGAGCCCCGACGCGGTGTTCACCTACTTCGGCGACCGCCGCCACCGGCACCGCGAGGTGACACTCCCGGAGGCGGGCGGCCCCTGGCACCTCGACCTGATCGACACATGGAACATGACACTCGCCCCGCTGCCGGGCCCACCGCGAACGGGCCGGGTCCGCATCCCCCTGGACCACCGGCCGGACATGGCACTGCGGATGCGGAAGGCCTGACACGCACACTCCCACCTGGAGCGCCATGCACACGAAACCGCGCAGCCCCGCGCCGGTGCACGCCGAAGGCACCCGCTTCCGGCACACCGACGGAACCCCCTACCACCCGCTCACCACCACCGTCCCCCAGGCCGACGACGCCACGGTGCGCGCGCTGACGCTCTCCCCGTTCAACCGAGTCCGCCTCACGCGATCCCGCACACTTCCCCTCGACACACTCGACCGTCAGGTCGCGGCCCTCGCCTCCGTCGGCATCCAGGCGGAAGTGGATGTCGCGGGGCGCGACATCCCGCGGACCGTGGGCCGCCTGGCCCGTCACCCCAACGTGTGGTGGTGCGCCCCGCCCGACCACGAGGCGCAGACGGACATCCGGGAACACGACCCAGGCCACCACCCGCTCACCGTCCACGGCCCGCCCGACACCGACTTCGGCGCCCCCTGGATCACCCACGCCTCCGTGCGCGACCCGCAGACCCGCACCGTCTCCCGCCTCGTCCACGAGCTCGGCAAACCGGTCCTGTTCGACGTGTGCGGCGCCGAGGGCGACGCGCCGGACGACCCCGAACACGCCCTTTCGGGCCAGGAGTTGACGTGTCGCCTCTGGGAGGCGGTGTGCCGCGGCGGCTACGCCACCCATGCCGAGACGTGGGGGCCCACACCATGGAGCGCGTACGGCGGGCGCCTCGCCGGTACGGCCGTGGACCGGCTCGCGTTCCTGCGCGATGTCCTCGACGCGGCGCCCCCCGGCCTGACCCACGCCCCGGAGACGTACGACGCGTCGACGCTGGAGGCGCCGGGGGAGTACCTGCTCCAGTACCTGGGCCCGCACCGCTACCCGCGCCGCCCCTTCACGCTCGCCGAAGGCACCTGGTCGGTCGACGTCGTCGACACCTGGAACATGACGGTGGACCCGCGGCCCGGGACGACAGGCGGCGCCCCGGTCCAGGTGGAGCTGCCGGCGCAGCCGTACCTCGCGATACGGCTGCGCCGGCGGGGCTGACGGGAGTCACCAGTCCTTTCCGGAAGCCGCCTGCGCCTTGATGTACGCGGGGATGTCCACGGTCTCGGCCACCTTCAGCGCGGAGGACACCCGCAGCCCGTCCTTGAGGACGTGCTGCCGGAACACCATGTACATCGGGATGTCCCAGTACTCGGTGTTCTCGTAGTCCTTGACGACGGCGTTGTCACCCCAGAACACGCCGGACGTGTCGACCTTGGCCAGCTCGGGGATCGCCTTGCCGAACGCCGTCTCCACGGCCCCCGAGCGCAGCGCCGGCTTCATGGCGTGCCGGGACAGTTCCACCTGCGCCTCCTGCGACACCAGCCACTTGAGGACCTGGAGGGCCTCGGCCTTCTTCGTCGACTGGGGCGGCAGGAAGGCGGCCATGGCGTTCGGCTGGTAGAGCGCGTTGTCGCCGCTGCCGAGCACCGGCACCGAGGTGACACCCAGCTCGATGTTCTTGGCGAGCTCGCGCCACTCGGCCGCGTCGTCCGGCTCCAGGTACAGGTCGTTGAGGGCGTAGCCGCCGAGCTTGCGCAGGTTGTCGACGGCCATGGCGACGCTGCCGGTCAGCAGGTAGTCGTCGACCGTGGTGAAGATGTTGTGCGGCAGCAGCAGGAAGCGCTCCAGGTTGGCGCCGAGCCGCTGCCAGCCCTCCGACGTGAGGTTCACCTTCACGTCCTCGGGCTTCGGGTTCTCGCTCGAACCCGGCACGAACGGGTACAGGCCCAGCTGGTTGCCCTCCAGGTACTGGTCCGGGTGCTGGAGGTAGCCCTTGTACGCGACGAGGTCCTGCTCGAACGTGAGCTTCTTGGCGAGGCGGAACGCCTCGTCGTAGGTCGTGCCGTTCGTCGGGGGCCGCACCCCCTTCATGTCGAAGATCTTCTTGTTGTAGTAGAGGACGTACTCGTCGATGAACAGCGGCACACCGTACAGTCCGCCGTCCGAGCGGGATTTGACGGTCTCGACCGCGGCCGGGTTGAGCGCGCCCAGGTCGACGCCCGTCGTACGCAGGTCGTCGGTGAGGTCGCGGACCCAGCCGCGCGGCTCCAGATCGCGGTCGATGCGCCGGCGCGGGTCCTCGATGACGATGTCCGGCACGACACCGGCCTTGTCGAGGTCCTCGTAGCGGATCGGGAAGTCCCAGGCGGCCCACTTGAACTTCATGCCGGGGAACGCCGCGCGCAGCTTGTCGCCGATGACCTTCTCGAAGAAGCCCTCGTACTCGAAGGGCTTGTAGTTGGCCATGAAGATGAAGATCTCGTCGTCGCAGACCTCGAACGGCTCGTCGTACTTGTTCGGGATCGTCGTGCAGGTGGCGCCGGTGGCCGACGTCCGCACCGACGTGCGGGCGGTGCTCTTGACGGCCGTGGCCTGCGCCGGGGCCGACGCGGCCAGCGAGAGGCCGGTGAGGGCCGCCGCGCCCACGGCCGCCCCGCTGGTCACGACCTTGCGCCGGCTCGGGCCTGAGGGGTGCTGCTCGGGAGCGTTCGGTGTTGCGCTCATAGAGGCTTCTCCTGTCGAGAACGGTAGGGCACTCCACTGGTATGCCACCTGGATGCCACAATGGTTCCGTCGTCCGTGACGGGGGTCAACACCCGTGCAGGAATGGAGAGTTGAGAATGGTCCGGATATCGGAGAACGGCCGGTTCCTGCGCCTCGACGAGAGGAAGGGAGGTGGGCCCCGCCTCACGCTCGGCACCGTGGGCGCGCCGGACGCCGTCTGCGGCGACCTCGCACTCGACGACCTGTTCGTGGCGTCCTTCGGCAGGCCATGGGCCCCCACAAGGCCGGGCCTGCTGGCGCCCGACGTCACGCGCGACGGCGACACGATCCGCGTGCGCGGCGCCGTCGCCGGACATCGAGATCTCGCCGTCGACCTGCGACTGCGGTTCGACAACGGATTCCTGTACCTGGACGTGGAGTACCGCAACGAGGGCGAAGTCCAGCTCCGGGACGCGGTGTTGGGCATCGCCGTGCCCCTGCCCGCGCGCCGCCCGGAGGCGGTCACCCTGCCGCAGGTGTACTACCGCGGCAACCCCTCGTCCGACCCGGACCGCACCGTGCCCCGCACCACCGGAGCCGAAGGCGCCGGCCTGGTCGTCGAGGACCACCGCCTGCCCGTGCCCTGCGCCCACGCCGAATGGGGAGCGGGCGCGACAGCCTGGTATGCCACCCTCTACGCGGTACGGCCGGGCGACGGATCGCTCGGGGCGCTGCCCGTCGGCCGGGGCGTGACGCTCATCGGGGCGAGCGGCGCCACCCTGTTCGCCGGCCGGCCCGACACGGCGTACGTCCACAAGGGCCGCACCGCCCCGTACGACGGCGGCTACCTCGACCTGCCGCCGGGCGCCGCCCACCGCACCCGCCACGCCCTCGACTGGGGCCGGCCGGTCCGTCGCGGCCACGGATTCCGGTCGATGGTCCACCGCGGCATGGACCTCTACCGGCCGCGCGGCGCACGCCCGTTGAGCCTCGACGCGCTCGTCCGGCTCAAGGAGCGGGCCCTGGACCGCCGCTGGTACGACGCCGAAGGCGCCGCCGGTTACCTCAAGTTCATCGGCCCCGGCCACACGCCCGGCTTCATGTACGGCTGGACAGGCCAGGCCCTCAAACTCGCCTGGTGCGACGCCCGCCTGGGCGTCGACCACGCGGAACGGTGGCGCATCGAACGCGCCCGCCGCGCCGTCGACTTCTACCTCGACGGCAGCGCCGCCCCCCAGGCCCCCGGCCTGCGCCTGAGCTTCTACGCCACCGAGGAGCGCGCCTGGTCGGGCTTCGACCGCGACGACACCGGGCCGTTCGTCTCGGCCCGCGCCTACGGCGACACCCTGTGCGACCTCGCGGACGTGATCGAGGTGTTCCGCGCCCACGGCCACGCCGTCCCGCACCGATGGGTGGCCGCACTCCTCGACGGCGTGCGCACGACCTGCGGCGAGGGCCTACCCCCGTACGGCTGGCTGCTCGACGGGACACCGCTGCCCACGGACGGCTCGGCGGCCGGACTGCCGTGCGTCCTGGCCCTGTTGAAGGCCCACCGTGTCACCGGGGACCGCGAACTGCTGCGCCACGCGGAGCGCCTCACGGACGTCTACCGGCGCCGCAACGCCACCGACTTCGCCACCCCGTTCGCCCACGCCACCCTCGACGCCGCCTGCGAGGACAAGGAGGGCGGCATCGGCTACTTCCTGTGCGCCTACGAACTCCTGCGCCTCACCGGCAAGAAGCGCTGGGCCACCGCCGCACGGGCGGCGGCCGACTGGCTGCTCACCTGGGTCTACCAGTGGGACCCGCCCTTCGAGAACGGATTCCGCACCACCGGCTGGCCCGGCGTCAGCGTCCAGAACCACCACGTCGACGTGTTCTTCCCCGCGTACGAACTCGCCCACCTGGGAGACCTGTTGGACGAGCCGCTCTACCGACACCTCGGCGAGACGACCCTGCACGCGTTCGGCCAGGGCATCTGCACCCGGCCGGGGGAGTGGGGCTTCCAGGGGGTGGGCGAGCAGGCCGAGGCGTTCTTCCCCACCAACTGGCAGGAGCGCGGCACGAGCAACACCTGGAACCCGTCGTGGGTGACGGCCCAGGTGCTGTCGCAGGCCCTGCGGATGCGCCAGGGGTGAGGAACGGCCGTGGCCGAGGCGCCGAACGCGACGCGGCGCCTCAGCCCTGTGCGGCCGGCGACGGCCTGTGTACCCCGCGAGGCCGGTACCCGAGGGCCTCCGACACTCCCAGGTGCTCCGCCAGCAGCCACGTCACGGCAAGCCACATCTCCGTACCCTGAAGCCCGGGTCGGCGATCGGGGCGGCCGCCCGGCTCCAGGGCGAACGAGAAACCGGCGCCGTCGTGCCAGCGGCCGTCCAGGATCCGGTCCAATTGGCCGCGCGCCCAGTCCCGACCCTCGGCGAGCCGGTGGGACGTCTGCCGCGCGCACAGCCACAGCGGATGGATCACGTCCAGGACATCGCACGCCGTCCCGCGGTCCGGGCCGAACCAGGCCGGGTCCTTGCCGTGGGTCAGGACGGTGTCGACGGTGCGCTCCGGGTACGGCAGCGGCAGGCCGAACTGGGCGTACGTGCCGCGGGTCGCCCGGTAGAAGCCGTTCACCGGCTGCCGCAGACCGTCCTCGGCGCGGCGGGCACCCCACATGCCGGACGCCGGATCGGCCCGCGTCAGCAGCCAGCCGAACAGGGTGTCCGTCAGAGGGGAAGGTGCCGAGGAGAAGTGCAGCGCCGTGCCCACGCCGTCGACCCAGTGGCCACTGCGCCACGCCTCGGTGCGCCAGGGCAGCGCGTCCAGGCGGCGCACCAGCTCGTCGGGCGCCAGCTCCGTCACGGCGCGTACCGGGTGCGGGAAGTGGGAGCCGAGCAGGTCGAGCGCGTAGCCGACGGAGAGGATGTGGTACATCGCGTCGGGATCGGACCAGGAGGCGGTCGCGCGGCCGGTCTCCGGGACCAGACCCGTGGCGGAGTCCTGCGATGCAGCGAGGCGGGCGGCCAGTTCGGGGCCGCTCTCGCCCGGCGGCGGGCCGTCCAGGAGCAGCGCCGCGATCTCCACGGCGTCGCACACCGCCCGCACCGTCGGCGCGGCGCCCGGCCGGTCCCTCCAGACCCCGGTGTCGTCGCGGCAGCGTTCGAGGAGCGTCGGCGCCTGCTCCCGCGCCCGCCGCCCGAACCGTTCGAGACGGGCGTCGAGACTGCTCGCCCGGCGCGGCTCCGCACCCGTCTCCCGTCGGTCCCGCAGGCGCCGCGCCGGGTTCCCCGCGGCCACCGACCACGCCGGCAGGTCCTTGGTGACGACCGCGCCCGCCCCGATCACGCAGTGATCGCCGATGGTGACACCGTCCACCACGACCACGTGCGAACCGATCCACACATCGTCGCCGACCGTGATGCCCCGCGACGTCAACGGCTGGCGGTGCACGGGTGTGTCCGGCGCGAAACCGTGGTTGAAGCCGAGCAGCGAGGTGTGCGCGCCCACTCGTACCCCGTCGCCGCAGGTCACCCTGCCGCGCACGGTCGCGTACGGATTCACGGTGCAGTTGTCGCCCATCCGCACCTCGTCCGTGACGACGGCGTGGCCGCCGATGTAGGAACGGTCGCCCAGGTGCAGCGCATCGGCATGGACCGCCGCCCACGACGACACGAACACCCGCTCCCCGAACGAGGCGTCCCCGACCCGCTCCAACAGTTCTTTCTGGTAGGCGAGTTGGCGGGCCTGCTGCGCCGCGTCGCTGCTGCTCCAGAACTCCCAGGGGCAGTGGTCGAACCGTTCAGGCCGAGTCGTTCGTGGCTGCGTCGTTTCGGAATCCACCGCTCACCCCTTCCCGTACGAGGCCTTCGACATGCTCGACCCGGTCGGCCTCGCCCAGCACGCCGAACGTGACCTCGGACAGGCGGAGTTCGCGGATCGGCGCGTGGGCGTAGCCGCGGGCGAGGACGGCGCGGCGGGCGCGGGCCACCGTGGTGTCGCTGACGCTGATGTCCCGCACCCGCGGCGGGTGGTCGCCCGTGTCACCCTCGCCCCGGTGGAAGTCGCAGGTCACGAACTCCTTGGTGAGGTTCGTGACGGTCAGATCGGTGAGGTGCACGTTCTCCGCGAAGCCGCCGCGCACCGAGTTCGTCTTGATGTAGAGACCGAAGTACAGCCCGGGCCCGCCGATGCGGCAGCGCCGGACGTAGACATTGCGGATGCCTCCGGTCATGTCGCTGCCCAGCGTGACGGCGCCGTAGCGGTGTCGCAGCACGCAGTCCTCGATGACGATGTTCTCGCTGGGCGTCGCGACCCGCCGCCCGTCCGCCTCCCGCCCCGACTTGATCGCGATGCAGTCGTCGCCCGCCGTGATGTCGCAGCGGCGGATGACGACATCGCGGCAGCACTCGGGATCGATGCCGTCGTTGTTGGGGCCGATGCTGTCGATGGTGACATCCTGGATCAGGACGTTGGTGCACAGCACCGGGTGGATCTCCCACATGGGGGAGCGGACGATGGTGACACCCTCGACGAGCACCCCGTGACAGCTCTGGAACTCCAGAAAGTTCGGGCGGAAACGGTGGCCGTCCGCGTAGACGCGGGACTCGACCGGGTCACCGTCCTCCGCCTGGCGCCACAGCGCGGGCCAGTCCTCCTCCTGATGGCGGATCCCGGGCCGCCACCCGAACTCCTCCTGTCCCGACCAGGGCCACCAGTGCGCGTCGTCGGCCTGCCCGTCGAGGACGCCGCGCCCGGTGACCGCGACGTTCCGCTCGCCCTGCGCGTACACCAGCGGCGAGTAGCCGAAGCACTCCACGCCCTGGAAGCGGGTGAGCACCGGGGGCAGATACGCGGCCGGGTCCCGGTGGAAGCGCAGCGTGGCGCCCTCCTCCAGGTGCAGCTCGACATGGCTGCGCAGCCGGACAGGGCCGGTGAGATACGTGCCCGGCGGTACGGTCACCCGGCCGCCGCCCGCGGTGTGGCAGGCGGCGATCGCCCGGCGCAGCGCCGTGGAGCAGTCGGTGGCGCCGTCGCCCACCGCGCCGTACCGAGTGACAGGGAAGTCACGGTCGGGGAAGCGGATCCGGGGCACCCGCGCCACGATCGCGTCCGCCTCCCGCCAGGGGCGCTTGGTGTCCATCAGGCCGTCGCCTCCTGGCCGTTGATGGTGACTCGTTCGAGGACGAGGCCCTCGACGTCACGCAGTTCGTTGGGTCCTGTCATGCCGTCGAAGGCGCAGTCCACGAGGCGTACGTCGCGGATCGGGTTGCCGGGGTTGCCGAACAGGGTCCAGGCGCGCGGTCCGCTCGCGGCGGTCAGACGGCGTATCTCGATGCCGCGTACGTCGGGGAAGTACGGTCCGGTGTCGATGTTCTCGTAGTTGAGCGCCACCTCGATGACGACGTCGCCGACCTGTCCCACCTCGATGTCCGTGCACAGCACGTCGCGGACGTAACCGCCGCGCACAGGGCTCGACTTGACGCGGATCGCGCGGTCCAGGTCCGGGCTGGACATGCGGCAGTCGCGGGCCACGATGTCGGCGACCCCGCCGGTCGTCTCGCTGCCGATGGTGACGCCGCCGTGCCCGTCGCGCATCTGGCAGCCTTCGACGAGGGCGTGTTCCATGGGTACGTTCACCCTGCGCCCGTCGGCGTTCTTGCCGGCCTTGAACGCGACGCAGTCGTCACCGGTGTCGAAGACGCAGTCCTTGATGTGGACGTAGGAGCAGGACTCGGGATCGACGCCGTCGTTGTTGGGGCCGTTCGGGCTGTCGACGGTGACACCGCGCACGGTGACGTTCTTGCACAGCACCGGATGGATGTTCCACATCGGCGAGTTGCGGACCGTGACACCCTCGACGAGCACGTCACGGCATCGGTAGAACTGGATCAGATTGGGCCGCAGATGGTGGCCCTCGCCGAACACCCGCTCCTCGACCGGCACCCCGGCCTCCGCCCACGCGAGCAGCCGCTGCTTATCCGGCGACTCGGGCGACGGCCCGCCGTCCACGCCCTTCGTCCAGTCCCACCAGTGCGTCGCGTCGGCCTGCCCCTCCAGGACCCCGGCGCCCGTCACGGCGATGGTCCGGCAGCCGTACGCGTACACGAACGGCGAGTAGTTCACACACTCGGTGCCCTCGTACCGGGTGTACACGGCGGGCAGATACGCGGCCGGGTCCTGACGGAAGCGCAGCGTGGCGCCCTGCTCCAGGTGCAGGTCGATCCGGTCGCGCAGATGCACCGCGCCGGTCAGCCAGTCGCCGGCCGGGACCACGACGCGCCCGCCGCCCGCCGCGGCGCACGCCTCGATGGCGTCGCGGATCGCGGCGGTGCAGTCGTGCACGCCGTCGCCGACCGCGCCGTGATCGGTGACGGACACCGTGCGGCGCGGGAACCGCGGGACGCGGATCCCCGCGAGGATCCGCTCCGCGCGCCGGTCCGCCGCCGAGGACTGTGCTCGGGCGACGCCGGGGGAGAGCAGCAGCGCGGCGCCCGCGCCCGCCGCGGCGAGGAAGGTTCTGCGGCCGGGGGCGCTCACCAGGACCACTCCTCGCCCGGGACGTACAGGGTGTGCTCGCGCAGCGGCGCGTGCGGCTCGATGGTGCGGGCGGTGTACATGGGGTGGGTCCTGCCTTCCGGTCGATGCCGATGATGTCGTCGCCGCGCCGGCGCACGCGGTACGCGCGTCCGGCCGCGGTCTCCTCGGTGACCCGCTCGGGCAGCGGGAATGTGACGGTGGCGCGCTCGCCGGCGCGTGGCGCGGCCAGGCGCAGCATGCGGTCCGGCGCCCACAGGCCCGGCTCACCGCCGTGCGCGGTGCGCCTGGAGTGCTCGACGCGCACCTGCGCGTACCCGGCCCAGTCGGGCACCCGTATCCGCAACTCCGCGCGGTCGGCGCGCACATGGAGGTCCACGCGGCCCTCGTGCGGCAGATGGGGCGTCCAGCCGTACGCCGTGTACTTGGCGATCCCGTCGAGCGTGCCGAGACGAGTGTGGAAGTGGCCGCTGCGGTGGGCGAGCGCCGCGTTGAACGAGCCGTCCTCGCCGAACACCCCGCTGTACTCGCTGATCAGGCGGACGAACCAGCCGCACGGCTCCAACGCCTGCGTGTTGCCGGTCAGTTGATACCGGCGCAGCAGCGGCATGATGAGGTGCCCGCAGAACGACGCCGGGTCCGGCGCCAGACGCAGCTGCGCCGCGACCTGCCGGTCGGCCACCGCGGCGACCTCCGGATCCCCGCTCTCCTGGTACGAGGTGGTGAGCGCGAGCAGCGTGGCCCGCTGGTCGATCAGTCCGGCCGTCGCCTCCCAGCGGCCGCGCGGATGGGTGCGCCGCCAGGTCAGGCCGTCCGGGCCGAGCAGGTCGATGAGCGTCTTCTTGTACGCCTTCTCGGTCGGCGCCCACCAGTCCGCGCCGGTCGTCCGGCGGGCCGACACGCAGGCGTCCGTGAGCCGGCCATGAATCGATCCGTAGTCCCAGTCGCCGTGCCGCGGTTCGGCCGGGTCGGCGAGCAGGTCGGCCATGAAGAAGAGGATGCCGTCGAGATCGGGGTCGGCCGGCTGCACAGCGGCGTTCATGGCGAGTTCGGCGCGTTCTTCCAGGAGCAGAGTTGCTGGTATGCCAGTCATCTGTGTCTCGCCGTCTCGGAGGCGAAGGGGCGGTGCTCGGGGCGAACGCCAAGAACGCTAAGCGTGGCCGGTCAGGAGCGTCAAGAGGTCAGAAAGCGCAGGACAAAGCCAAGTGGTCGTCAGGCGCGGGGTGTTGACGCCCCGTGGCGGCGCGCTTACCGTTCCGGAAATCCGCCGATGAAGAGTGGCATGCCACCCGAGGGCGGCTGGGACTCAAGGGGGAGACCTGATGCGCACGGCCGTACCGACGCAGGTGGAGGCCGCACCATGACCCGACGACCGCCCCACACCCTGCGCACCGCCCACCTCGCCGAACCGCTCGGCCTCGACGAGCAACACCCGGACCACGCCTGGCAATTGGGGCAGGGTCGACAATCGGCCTACCAGGTGCAGGCCGCCACCACGGCCGCCCTGCTCGCCGACGGCGCCTGCGACCTGTGGGACAGCGGACGCGTCGCAAGCGGCGCCCACACCGGCGTCCGCTACGACGGCAAGGCGCCCGGAGCCCGGCAGCGCGTGTGGTGGCGGGTGCGCGTGTGGGACCACCGCGTGCGGAGCGGCGAGGACACCCCGACCGCCTGGAGCGCGCCCGCCACCTGGGAGACCGGCCTCCCCACGCCGCACGACTGGGCCGGCGCCGAGTGGATCACCGCACCTGACCCGCGCCCCGGCGACCCGCTGCCCCTCCTCGCCCGCGACCTCACCCTCCCCGCCGCCCCGGCACGAGCCCGCCTCTACGCCACCGCACTCGGCGTCTACGACGCGTACGTCAACGGCGCACCGGCCGGCCGCGCCCGCCTCGAACCCGGCTGCACCGCCTTCGACACACGCCTGCTCTACGCCACGTACGACGTCACCGACGCCCTGCGCCCCGGCGCCAACACCATCGGCATCGCCCTCGGCAACGGCATCGCGCGCGTCCTCGACACCGACGGCCGCTACACCAAACTGCGCGCCGACCACGGCAGCCCCCGCGCCCTGGCCCTCCTGTACGTCGAGTACGCGGACGGCACCTCCACCACCGTGGTCACCGACCCGGCCTGGCACACCCACCCCGGACCGGTCACCGTGTCGGCGTGGTTCGGCGGCGAGGAGCACGACGCCCGCCTCGAACCCGCCGACTGGCACCGCCCCGGCGCCGACCGTGACGGCTGGCGGCCCGCAGCGCCCGCGCCCCTGCCCACCGGCGTCGCCCTGACAGCGCGCGCCCATCCGCCGGTCGAGGTCGTCGACACCCTCACGCCCGTCGCCCTCAGCGAACCCCGGCCCGGCGTGCACGTCTTCGACCTCGGCACGAACATCGCGGGCCGGCCGCGTCTCGACGTGACAGGACCCGCGGGCACCTCCGTGGTGATCCGGCCTGCCGAACTCCTCGCACCGGACGGCACCGTGAACCAGCGGTTCACCGGAACACCCTGCTTCGACCGCTACACCCTGCGCGGCGACCCCGACGGCGAACGCTGGCAACCCGCGACCGTCTACCATGGCTTTCGATGGCTCCAGGTCGAAGGCCTGCCCGCGCCGCCCACGCAGGACACGGTGCGCGGTGAGGTGATGCGCGCCGCCAACACACCAGCGGGCGGCTTCCGTTGCTCGTCCGATCTGTTCAACGGCATCCACCGGCTGGTCGACCGCGCCGTCCAGAGCAACATGTACAGCCTGCTCACCGACTGCCCGCACCGCGAGAAACTCGGCTGGCTCGAACAGGTCCACCTCGTCTTCCCCGCCGTCGCCCACGGCTACGACGTCGCCGCGCACTACCGCAAGCTGGTGCGCGACATGGCCGACGCACAGACCGAAACCGGCCTCGTCCCTGACATCGCCCCCGAGTACACCGTCTTCGAGGACAAGTTCCGCGACGACCCCAACTGGGGTGGCGCCATCGTCCTCGCGCCATGGTGGCTGCACCGCACATACGGCGACACCAGCACGCCGCGCGCCCACTACCGGAACATGCTGCGCTACCTCGACCATCTGCGCTCCCGCTCGCCCGACGGGCTGATCCTCGAACACGGGCTCGGTGACTGGATGGCCTTCGACACCTCCACCCCGAAGGCCGTCACCGCGACCTTCGCCCACCAGCGGATCGCCGCCGCCCTCGGCGACATCGCCGAGGCCATCGGCGAACACCGTGACGCCGCCGCCCACCGCCGCCTCGCGGACGACATCGCCCACGCCTTCCACCTGCGGTTCCACGACGCCCGCCGGCACACCTACGGCAGCGGCAGCCAGGCCTGCGACGCCCTCGCCCTCGCGGCGGGAGCCGTACCTCCGGAGGAGACGAAGGGCGTCCTCGACCACCTCGTCGCGGGCGTCCGCGCCGCGGGCGACCATGTCACCGTCGGCGAGATCGCGCTCCCCTCGCTGCTGCGGGTCCTGTCCGACCACGGTCGCGACGACGTCGTGCATGACCTCCTCAGCCGCACGGACAACCCCAGTTACGGCTACCAACTCGCCCACGGAGCAACCGCGTTGACCGAGCGCTGGGACGGACCGACCCGAGGCTCCTCGCAGAACCACTACATGCTCGGCGCGGCCACCGAGTGGCTGATCGGCTCGCTCGCAGGCCTGCGGCAGGCCCCGCACTCGGTCGCGTACGAGGACATCGTGGTGCGGCCCGCACCGGTCGGCGACCTCACCTGGGCGAGTGCCTGGTACGACACGCCGCGCGGCCGGGCGTCCGTGGCCTGGCACCGGAGCGCGGACGCCTTCCGCCTCACGGCCACACTGCCGCCCGGGACCGACACCCGCGTGGAGCTTCCCCTGCCGGACGGCAGCCGTGACGTACGCCAAGTGTCGCCCGGCAGCCACGAGTTCACGGTGCCCATGACCTCTCGGCAGCGTCTCCTGCGGCCCGCGCCCGCTGAACCGCCACCAACTACGCCCCCGAAAGCGCCCGCACCAGGAGAGGCCACCGCATGAGCAGCGTCGAAGAACTCCGCTCCACACCCGCGGCGACCGGCCGGGCGCCCTACACCCCCGACTGGGCGTCCCTGCGCCGGCACCGCGTCCCCGACTGGTTCCGCGACGCCAAACTCGGCATCTGGTCCCACTGGGGCCCGCAGTGTGTCGCCCGCCGAGGCGACTGGTACGCGCGCCACCTCTACGGCCCGTACGCCGGAACCGAGGACTTCGAACGGGAGCGCACCGACCGCCAGACCACCCACCACCGCGCCACCTACGGACACCCGTCGCGCTTCGGCCACAAGGACCTGTGCCACCAGTGGCGCGCCGAACGCTTCGACCCCGACGCCCTGATGGACCGCTTCCGCCGCGCGGGCGCCCGCTACTTCGTCTCCCTCGCCGCGCACTGCGACAACTTCGATCTGTGGGACTCCGGCCACCAGCCGTGGAACTCCGTCAACGTCGGCCCGCGCACCGACATCGTCGCCCGCTGGGCCACCGCCGCCCGCGCCGCCGACCTGCACTTCGGCATCTCCATGCACGCCGGGTCCTGGACCTGGCGCTGGCTCGACGCCGCCTACGGCGAGGACACGGACGGCCCCTACGACGGGCACCTCACGGCCGCCGACGGCCGCGGCACCTGGTGGGAAGGGCTCGACCCGCGCGCCCTGTACGGGCCGCCCCGAGTGCCCGGCGACGTACCCACCGCCGCGTTCGTCGACGACTTCTACGCCCGGCTGCGCGACGTCACCGAACGCCACGACGCGGAACTCGTCTACCTCGACGACTCACGGATGCCCTTCGACGAGGGCAGCGTCTGCGTCGCCGAAGGACCGAGCCGCCGCCGCGGCCTGGAATTCCTGGCCGACTACTACAACCGGACACCGGACGGCGCGGTCAGCATCAAGACCATCGCCGACGAGGACCGCGGAGCCGTCCTCCTCGACGTCGAACGCCACCAGCTCAGCGACATCGACCCGCACCCCTGGCAGTACGACACCAGCATCGGCGACTGGTTCCACAGTGTTGGCGAGCAGTACAAGTCCGCCCAGGAGCTCGTCCATCTGCTCGTCGACACCGTCAGCAAGAACGGCTGCCTGCTCCTCAACGTGCCGCAGCTGCCCGACGGCACCCTCGACGACGAGGTCAGCAGCGTCCTCGACTCCCTCGGTGCCTGGATGCGGGTCTGTGGCGAGGCCCTCTACGGCACCCGCCCCTGGACCGTGCACGGCGAGGGCCCCACGAACGTGCGCGGCGCCAAGGCCCGCGAGAGCCGCCTCGCGTACACCCCGCAGGACCTCCGCTTCACCCGCACCCCCGACGAAGAGGTCGTCTACGCGTTCGTCATGTCCTGGCCCGACGACCGCAGGATCCGCGTCCACAGCCTCGCCGGCTCCGCCCCGCCCCGAGATGTCACCCTGCTCGGCTCGCCGGAGCGGCCCACCTGGACGGCGGGACCCGAAGGACTCGACATACGCCTTCCCGACCGGCCGCCGACCCCGTACGTCCAGGTCCTCCGCCTCGCCTGGACCTGAACTGGCGCACCGAGACCGACGAGCCCGACTGGACCCAACACGCCCACCAGGTACGGGTGATGGGCGAGGGGGGAGGTGCCATCGTGGACTCCGTCCTCGTGGACTGGCTGGGCCCCGCGCTCGCCTCCCGACGAGCCGGCCGCCGCCCACCACGCCCTGGCCGCGCGGCCCAACACGGCGACGTGCGTGGACGCGTTGGGCCCGACGCGCGTGATGTTCGGCAGGGACTGGCCCGTGTCCACCCTCACCGCGGCCACCGGCTCTGAGCGGACCCGCGGACGAGTGGCGCCCGGCCGAAAGGACCGGGCGCCGCGGTTCTCAGATGGCCGCCTTGCTCACGTCGCCGACGGAAGCGGGCGCCGCGTCCCGCTCGCCCAGCTGCTCGGTCGGCACCTTCGCCGTCTCGCGGGCCGTGAGCGCCGCCACCACCGGCAGCACGCACAGCGCAGCCGTGAACAGAGCCACCGCGACCCAGTTGTCGCCGTCAGGGCCCGCGATCTGCGCCGCGAACGTCACCGCGAAACCGGAGATGGCGAAGCCGATCTGGGTGCCGATCGCCATTCCCGAGAGGCGTACGCGGGTGGGGAACATCTCGCCGTAGAAGGCCGGCCACACGGCGTTGGCCGCGCTGTAGACGACGCCGAACGCCAGGATGCCGAGCACGAACGTCAGCGCGTACGAGCCCGTGGAGATCGCCCACAGGTAGCCGAACATCAGCAGCGCGCTGCCCGCGGCGCCCGTCAGGAAGACGGGGCGGCGGCCGATGCGGTCGGCGAGGTGCGCCCACAGCGGGATCGCGGCGAGCGCCACGAGGTTGGCGAGTGCGCCGACCCACAGCATCGCGGAGCGGTCCATGCCGACCGCGTCGCTCGTCGCGTACGACAGGGCCCACACCGTGAAGATCGTGCTCACGGAGGCGACCAGCGCGCCCCCGATCACGCGCAGCACGTCCACCCAGTGGTCGCGGAAGAGCACCGCGAGCGGCATCTTGGCGACCTCGCCGGACTCGGCCTTGCGGGCGAACTCGGGCGTCTCGTCCAGCGAGCGCCGGATGACGTAGCCGGCGACGGCGACGCCGAGGCTCAGCCAGAACGGGATGCGCCAGCCCCAGGACAGGAGCTGGTCCTCGGGGAGCGCCGCGATCGGCAGGAAGACGAGCGTGGCCAGGAGCTGCCCGGCCTGCGTCCCGTTGAGCGTGAAACTGGTGAAGTACGCGCGCCGGTCCGCCGGAGCGTGTTCCAGGGTCATCGAACCGGCGCTCGACTGCTCACCGGCGGCCGAGATGCCCTGCATGATGCGGCAGAGCACGAGCAGCAACGGCGCGAATCCGCCGACCTGGTCGCGGGTGGGAAGACAGCCGATCAGGAACGTCGACAGGCCCATCAGGACCACCGTGAACACCATGATCTTGCGGCGGCCCAGGCGGTCGCCGATGTGGCCGAGGAAGAACGCGCCGACGGGCCGCGCGGCGTACGCGACGCCGAACGTGGCGAGCGAGAGCAGGGTGGCGTCGGCCGGATCCGACTCGTCGAAGAAGACCTTCGGGAAGACGAGTGCGGCGGCGCTGCCGTAGATGAAGAAGTCGTAGTACTCGAGGGCGCTGCCGCTCCAGGCGGCGAATGCCGCCTTGCGGGGCTGGCCCTGTGGTGCGCGCGGTGATGCTGCGGGGACGGACACGCGGGCTCCTTGCGGGCTGGGCGGATCAACCCGGCGGACCTGGATCGGCCGGATTAATTAACCCACTGGATAGTTAGTAGCTGATGGCCAGCGATGTTGCGCCCGTGTTTCCCGCCTGTCAAGAGGTTGCGACGAGGACGTACGGGCCGGTCAGCGCTCGCCGCCGGCCGTCGTCAGGTACGCGATCACCATGTCGCCCAGCATCGTGCGGTAGTGCTCGCGGCGGTCCTGCGCCGTCAGATCGCGGCCGAACAGGGCGCCGAACGTATGCCGGTTGGAGACCCGGAAGAAGCAGAACGAGCTGATCATCGCGTGCAGATCCACCGCGTCCACATTCGCCGTGAAGACGCCCTCGGCCCGGCCCGCCTCCAGGATCCGGCCGATCACGTCGATCGCGGGCGAGTTGAGCGAGCCGATCGTCTCCGACGCTGTGATGTGCTCGGCGTCGTGGATGTTCTCGATGCTCACCAGTCGGATGAAGTCCGGATGCTGCTCGTGGTGGTCGAAGGTCAGCTCGGCGAGCCGGCGGATCGCGGCGACCGGGTCGAGCCCCTCGACGTCGGCGTCCTGTTCGGCCTCGCGGATCACCGCGTAGCTGCGCTCCAGGACGGCCGTGAACAGTTGCTCCTTGCCGCCGAAGTAGTAGTAGATCATCCGCTTCGTGGTGCGGGTGCGGGCCGCGATCTCGTCGACGCGGGCACCCGTGTACCCGGCGCGGGCGAACTCCTCGGTGGCGACCTTGAGGATCTCGGCCTTGGTGCGGGCCGCGTCGCGGATGCGCCCCTGGCGGCGGGCCGGCTCTTCGACAGTGGTCATCCGGCGATTGTAGGAGCCGCGCCGGGCCCGGTTCCGGTCAGTCCCTTCCCAGGAGGGCGTCGGTCTTGATATGAGTAACGAACCAGTTCGTACATTAAGCGTGACGCTCGGCCAGGAGGACCCCGTGCCCAAGGACTCATATCTCGTCGGTCTGATCGGCGAGGGCATCGGCCCCTCGCTCTCCCCGGCACTGCACGAGCGGGAGGCCGACCGGCAGGGCCTGCGGTATCTGTACCGGCGCCTCGACATCGGCGACCTCGGCGTACGGCCCGAGAACGTCGGGGAGCTGCTGCGGGCCGCCCGCACCGTCGGGTTCGACGGCCTGAACATCACGCACCCCTGCAAGCAGCTCGCCATCGAGCACCTCGACGAATTGTCGCCGCAGGCCGCCGCGCTCGGCGCGGTCAACACCGTGGTCTTCGACGGCGGCCGCGCCATCGGCCACAACACCGACGTGACCGGGTTCGCCGCCTCCTTCGCCCGGGGACTGCCCGAGGCCCGCATGGAGCGCGTCGTCCAGCTCGGCGCCGGGGGAGCGGGCGCCGCCGTCGCGCATGCCGTGCTCACCCTGGGCGCCGGCCGCATCGTGCTCGTCGACGCACTGCCGGAGCGGGCCGCCGCCCTCGCCGCATCCCTCAACCGGCACTTCGGCGAGGGCCGCGCGGTACCCGCCACGCCGGACGCGCTCGCCGCACACGTCGCCGAGGCCGACGGCATCGTGCACGCCACCCCCACCGGCATGGCCGCCCACCCAGGCCTCCCGCTCCCCGCCGCACTGCTGCACCCCGGCCTGTGGATCGCCGAGGTCGTCTACCGGCCGCTGGACACCGAGCTCGTACGCACCGCACGCGGCCTCGGCTGCGCCGTCCTCGACGGCGGCGGCATGGCCGTCTTCCAGGCCGCCGACGCGTTCCGCCTCTTCACCGGGCGCGAGCCGGACACCACCCGGATGCTCACCCACTTCGCCGAACTGGCGGGGACGGAGGGGGCGCTGCGAGCAGCCACATCAAGCCCCAGCGCCGATTGAGCAGATTGAGCCCCGCCTCTGGACGAGAGCCAGCGGGGTACGGGGCAGAGCCCCGATCTTTTCAACCCCCGCTGCCGCCCGCCCCGCCCCGCCGACCCGCCCCTCCGGAAGGAGCCCCGTGCGCACCTCCATCGCCACCGTCTCGCTCAGCGGATCGCTCACCGAGAAGCTCACCGCCGCCGCCCGCGCGGGCTTCGACGGCGTTGAGATCTTCGAGAACGATCTCCTCGCCAGCCCCCTCACCCCCGAGGAGGTCCGCGACCGCTGCGCCGACCTCGGCCTGAGCATCGACCTGTACCAGCCGATGCGCGACATCGAAGCCGTGCCCGACGACGTGTTCGCCCAGAACCTGCGGCGCGCCGAGCACAAGTTCCGGGTCATGCAACGCCTCGGCACCGACACCGTGCTGGTGTGCTCCAGCGTCTCGCCGCTCTCCGTCGGCGACGACGCGCTCGCCGCCGACCAGCTGCGCCAACTCGCCGAGCGCGCAAGCGACTTCGGTGTCCGCGTCGCCTACGAGGCACTCGCCTGGGGCCGCCACGTCAATACGTACGACCATGCCTGGCGCATCGTCGAGGCCGCCGACCACCCGGCGCTCGGCACCTGCCTCGACAGCTTCCACATCCTCGCCCGCGGCGCCGAGGGCAAGGACCTCGAAGGCATCGAGGACATCCCCGGCGACAAGATCTTCTTCCTTCAGCTCGCCGACGCGCCGCTGCTCGACATGGACGTCCTGCGCTGGAGCCGTCACTACCGCTGCTTCCCCGGCCAGGGCGACCTCGACGTCGCGGGCCTGCTGCGGCACGTGCTGCGCGCCGGGTACCGGGGGCCGCTGTCGCTGGAGATCTTCAACGACGTGTTCCGGCAGGCCGAGGCGGGACCCGCCGCCGTGGACGCGCTGCGCTC
Organism: Streptomyces sp. NPDC002795; assembly: GCF_042888725.1. Taxonomy (NCBI): domain Bacteria; kingdom Bacillati; phylum Actinomycetota; class Actinomycetes; order Kitasatosporales; family Streptomycetaceae; genus Streptomyces; species Streptomyces sp. NPDC002795. The sequence continues at coordinate 157,803 of NZ_JBIAQB010000001.1, read as the reverse complement.
GCTGCTCGCCCTCCAGGAGGCCGTGGGTGTCCAGGATGTGGTGGGGCAAGGCGAGTTGCCCGCGCCCGTCGTGCCCACCGGCGTCGCCTTCACGGAACTCGTCACCCCTGACGTCGCCCCGGCCGCCGACCTCCTCGCCGCCCTCGGCTTCACCCGCACAGGACGCCACCGCGGCAAGCCGGTCGACCTGTGGGAGCAGGGCGCGGCCCGCGTGCTGCTCAACACCGGGCCCGCCGCACGCCGCGACGGCACCGTCCTCGCCGCCGTCGGCCTGGAGTCCCCTGACCCGGACGCCGCCGCCCGCCGCGCCGAGGCCCTGCTCGCCCCGGTCCTGCCGCGCCGCCGCGGCACCGGCGACGTACTCCTCGACGCCGTCGCCGCGCCCGACGGCACGGAACTCTTCTTCTGCGCCACCGACCGCCCCGAACTCCCCAGCTGGACCAGGGACTTCGAGCCGACGGGGGAGCGGCCCGCGGACACCGACATCATCGGCGTCGACCACCTCCAGCTCACCCAGCCCTGGCACCAGTTCGACGAGGCCGCCCTGTTCCACCGCAGCGTGCTCGGCCTCGAACCGCGGGCGAGCGTCGACGTCGCCGACCCGTACGGACTGCTGCGCAGCCGCGCCGTCGCCACCGCCGACGGCGCCGTCCGCATCGCTCTCGGCGCGGGCCCTGGCCCCGGTGAGGACCAGGACCGCGCCCAGCACATCGCCCTCGCCACCAGCGACGTCGTCGCCGCCGCCCGCCGCTTCCGTGCGGCGGGCGGGGAACTGCTGCCGATGCCGGGCAACTACTACGACGACCTCGCCGCGCGCTTCGAGTTCGCCCCCGGCGAGCTGGAGACGTACCAGGACCTCGGCATCCTCTACGACCGCGACGCCCACGGCACCTTCCGCCACTGCTACACCCGCACCGTGGGCCGCGTCTTCTTCGAACTGGCCCAGCGCGAGGACGGCTACGAGGGATACGGGGCACAGAACGCCCCGGTGCGCCTCGCGGCGCAGCACGGAGCCAACTGAGGCGGCCTAGGGCCTGTCTTCAAACTCCCGTCGTCGCCCGGAGGGCGGCGCCGCGCAGGCGGGAGTTTGAAGACAGGCCCTAGCCTTTGAAGCGTGCCGCGATCTCCTCCAGCTGGGCGTGGTACTGCTTCCACTCCAGCGGGGGCAGGCTGTCGTTGTCCGGGCGGCAGCCGGCCTGGCCGTCGAGACCCTCGCGGAGGATGTCGGCCTGGCCCGTGTGGCGCTGGGTGTCGGCCAGGACCCGGACCAGGACGTGCTGGAGTGTGACCTGGCCCCGCTCCTTCGGCCACCACGGCACCGTGCCGACGGCGTCCAGGGGCAGCTCCACGACCGAGGCGTCGGCATGTGTCCAGGCGCGCCGGTAGCGTTCGATGATCTCCTCGCGGGACTCGTCGGTGGCCGCGAACATGTCGGCGTTCGCGTCCTGGGCGTCCTTGAGATCGGGCAGCGGTTCGCCGTGCGCCCGGCCGAACGTGTCGCAGAGGTAGCCGAGCTCCACCGCGGCCAGATGCTTGAGCAGGCCCAGCAGGTTCGTGCCCGTGGGGGTCAGCGGGCGCCGCACGTCGTAATCGGAGAGCCCGTCGAGCTTCCACAGCAGGGCGTCGCGGGCTTCCTGGAGGTAGTGCAGGAGGTCGTTCTTGAGCTCGGTGTCGGTCATGCGCTCACTCTGCTGCCTCGGTCGTGCGTGAACCAGGGGTTTTCGACAGGCAGTGAGGCACCTCATGGGCTTCGATGGACGAGATGGGACACGAGCCGGAAGCCTCCGCACACGATCCGCTGACCGCACTCCTCGACGGCGTGCGGCTGCGGCTGCGCGATCTGAACGACGGCGAGCCCGCTTCGTACATCCCGGAGCTCGGCCGCGTCGACCCGCGCCTGTTCGGGCTCAGCCTGTGCACCCTCGACGGGCGGGTCTACGGGAGCGGGGACACGGACGTCCGGTTCACCGCGCAGTCCGTGTCGAAGCCCTTCGTGTTCGCGCTCGCGCTCGCCGACCACGGCCTGGAGAACGTCCTGGCGCGGGTCGGCGCCGAGCCGAGCGGCGAGGCGTTCAACTCGATCCGCCTGGAGCCCGGCACGGGCCGTCCACCGAACCCGATGGTCAACGCCGGGGCCATCGTGACCAGTTCACTCGTCGCGGGCGGCACCCCCAAGGCCCGCTTCAACCGCATCCTGGACGGCCTCGGCGCCTTCGCGGGGCGGCCCCTCACCGTCGACGAGGCCGTGTACGCCTCCGAGTGCTCCACGGGCGACCGCAACCGCGCCCTCGCCTACCTCATGCACAACGCGGGCTCGCTCACCGGCGACGTCGAGTCGGAGCTCGCCGTCTACTTCCGCCAGTGCTCCGTCCTCGTCACCTGCGACGACCTCGCCGTGATGCACGCGACGCTCGCGGGCGGCGGCATCAACCCGGTCACCGGCGAACGCGTCGTCGCGAGCCGGCACGCCCAGCACGTCCTCGCCGTCATGGCCACCTGCGGCATGTACGACGCGTCGGGGCAGTGGATGCTACGGGTCGGCATGCCCGCCAAGAGCGGGGTGTCCGGCGGGATCGGGGTGGCGCTGCCGAGCCAGTTCGGGATCGGCGTGTTCAGCCCGCCCCTGGAGGAGAAGGGCAACAGTGTGCGCGGCATCGCCGCCTGCCACCTGATCTCCGACCAGTTCGGGCTGCACCTGATGCGGGCCACGGCCCCGGAGCGCAGGCCGCTGCCGCCCCGCTCCCTGCACCCCACCCCGCTGCGCTCCCTGCGCCACCGCACCCGCGCCCAGCGGGCCGCCCTCGACGCCCGCGCGGAGCGGATCCGCGTCCACGTCCTCCAGGGCGACCTCGACTTCGCCACCGCCGAGCAGACCCTGCGCGCCGCCCTCGAACTCCCGGACGCCGTCGGCTGGTTCGTGCTCGACCTCACCCGCGTCGGCCGCATCGAACCGGTCGCAGCCGACCTGCTGCGCGGCCTCGCCGACGAGCTGCGCACCCGCGATCTGCGCATGGTCCTCGCCGACCCGGACGAGCGGCAGGCGATGACCCGCACCACGGACGAGTTCCCCGACCTCGGCCGCGCCCTGGAGGCGTGCGAGGACGAGCTGCTCACCGGGATCGGGCTCGACCCGGACATCCCCGTGCCGCTCGCCGACTGCGACCTGTTCGGCACGGCCGACCCCGGACTGCGCGCCGCCCTCGCCGAGGCCTTCGACACCCTGGACCTCGCGGCGGGCGAGTCCGTCGCGCCTCCGCACACGGCGCCGCTCGACCGGATCGTCCTCTGGTACGTCGAGTCGGGCCGGCTCGCGGTGTGCGCCGACGCCGCCGACACGGTGACGACGCGCCGCACCTGGTCGGCGGGGCCTGGCGCGGCCCTCACGCCCGCCGACTTCCCGCCGCGGCGCACCCGCAAGGTCCTCGCCGAACGGGACACGCGCTGCCGTACCCTCACCGCCGCCGGTTTCCGTCGCCTGCGCGAGCGGGAGCCCGACGCGGTGGCGTTCTTGGAGCGGGCGCCGCTGGAGGGCGCGGAGACGGTGGACCGCGCGGACGTCAACTGACCCATAATGGGCCGCATGACCGACGCGGACATCGGTACCAACTCGGCGCTGTCGCAACGGAGTTCAGTGGTCATCGTCGGTGCGGGACCCGCCGGGCTGACCGTCGGGAACATCCTGCGCGCCGCGGGCGTCGACTGCGTGGTCCTGGAGTGCGAGAGCCGTACGTTCATCGAGCGGCGGCCGCGGGCCGGCGTCATCGAGGAGTGGGCGGTGCACGCCCTGGACCGGCGAGGACTCGCCGCGCAGTTGCTGGGGAGCGCGGAGCGGCACACCGCGTGCGAATTCCGCTTCGCGGGCGAGCGGCACCGCTTCGGCTACACCGAACTGACCGGGCACCACCACTTCGTCTATCCCCAGCCGCTGCTCGTGACCGACCTGGTGCGCGAATACGCCGACGTACGCGGCGGGGACATCCGCTTCGGCGTCGGCGACATACACCTCCACGACATCGACAGCGACCGGCCCTCGGTCTCGTACATCTGCGGCGACACCGGTCAACGGCGGTTGCTGCACTGTGAGTTCGTCGCCGGGTGCGACGGCGCGCGCGGTGTGACGCGCGAGGCGATCCCCGCCGGCCGGGTCCGTGTCGCGCGGCACGACTACGGCATCGGCTGGCTGGCGCTGCTCGCGCAGGCGCCGCCGTCGGCGGACCGCGTCCTGTTCGGCATGCACGAGGAGGGCTTCGCAGGGCAGATGCCACGCAGCCCCGAGGTCACCCGCTACTACCTCCAGTGCCCGCCCGGCGACGACCCCGAAGGCTGGTCGCACGAACGAGTGTGGACACAGCTGCGCCGACGCCTCGCCGCCGAGGGCGCCACGCCGTTGACCGAGGGCGAGTTGATCGAGAAGCGCGTCCTCGACATGCACGACTACGTCACCGAACCCATGACGTACGGGCGTCTCTTCCTGGCCGGGGACGCCGCGCACCTGGTCGCGCCCATCGCGGCCAAGGGCCTCAACCTCGCGCTGCACGACGCGTTCCTCCTCGCCGACGCGATCGTGGCGCACGCGGCCGGCGACAGCAGTGGCATCGAGGGTTACGGCGAGGCGTGCCTGCGGCGTGTATGGGACTACCAGGAGTTCTCGCAGTGGCTGTCGGAGGTCTACCACGGCGCTTCGTTCGGCGACCCGTTCCGCACGGGCACGACGCTGGCCAGGCTGCGCCGCCTGTTCACGTCGCGGGCGGCGGCGACGGCGTTCGCGGAGCAGTATCTGGGGGCGGCCGAGAGGTATTGAGAGAGGGCGGCGGAGGTACGGGCATCTGGTTGTACGACGCCCGTACCGTCCGGAGGACTCAGCCGGCCCGCAGGGCGCGGTCGAGGAGCGGCAGCAGCCGGTCCCAGTGGCGCTTGAGGGCGTCCGCGTCGAAGGCGGAGGTGTCGGCCATCGTGAAGCCGTGGACGCTGCCCGGGTAGAGCTCGATGGAGTGCTCGACCCCTGCGGTCTCGAAGGACTTGTTGAGCTCGGCGACGGCCTCGGGGGCCAGGTCACCCTCGGCGAGGCCCAGGTGCACGCGGGCGGCGACCTTGTCGGCCGAGAGGTGCGCGCTGTCGGGGGCGTCGGTGACGAGCATGCCGGGGTGGAACCCGGCGACGGCGGCAACCCGGTCGGGGTGGGCCGCGGCGGTGCGCAGCGCCAGGGCGGCGCCCATGCAGTAGCCGGTCGTACCGATGGGGCCCTCGGCGACCTCGGGCTGGGTGCAGAGGAAGTCGACGTAGGCCTCGGCGTCGCGCAGGGCGCGCTCGGCGGTGTGCTCCTGGAGCAGCGGCATCAGCTTGCCGAAGATCTCCGGCCGGTTCTCCTCGCTGATGTGCTCGGGAAGCTCGACGACGGGAGTGGCTCCGTGCCGGTAGTAGACGTTGGGCACGAGCACGTAGTAGCCGTGCCCGGCCAGCTCGCGGGCGAGCTCCTCGATCACGGGCCGCACGCCGAAGGCGTCCATGTAGAGCAGCACGCCCGGGTGCCGGGCGCCGTCGTCGGGGTGGGCGACGAAGGCGTCGGCGCGGCCGTCCGCGGTGGGAATCTGCACTGTCTTGCTGGTGGCGATGGCGGATCATCCTTCCTGGAACAACTGATATCAGTGCACAGTACAGTTGCCCGCTGTGATGGCCCTCCGCGCGGGTGTCCAAGAGGCGTGGTACTCAGTGGCTGTGCCGCTTGCTCGCCCAGAAGACGGCGCGGGCCGCCCTTATCCGCTCGGCCTGCCGCCCGGGATCGAGGGCCGACTCCAGGGCGGTGCGCAGCAGCCCGGGGTCGACCAGCTTGCCGCTGCCGTCCGGCGGGGTGCGCCAGAGGAACGAGTGGTGGCGCACACCCGTGATGCCGTCGGCGTCCGGGGACGGCATCGAGAGGTCCTCACCCGCGGTGAGCATCCGCACGTCCTCCGTCTCGGGCCAGGCCGGGGCGTACGCCACGTCGGGCCGCGTGAGGATGTAGAACACCGGACGCGGCTTGGCGTGCTCTTCGAGCACCGGCACGGCGTCCGCCTCCCTGCCCAGCTCCCACAGCACCGTCAGACCGAGCGGCTGCTGCACGCGCAATGCGTCCCAGTCGCGGCCCGCCGGAAGCTTCGCCAGATACGGCGACTGCTCCCATGCGGCATATGCCTCGCTCGGCTCTCGGTGACAGGAGGCCAACCACTGCGCTCCGTCCATTGGGTGACCATACGTCAACTGCCGTGTCTGGTCAGCGGATTCATCAATCCGACGGACCCGCTGAGTGAAGGTCTGGCCATGGCTGCTGTGGTGGGGCGGACTTCGCTGCTGGCACATGCCGCTACGCGGCGGGTTCGGCGGGCGGTTTCCTTCAGGCCGGGGACACCAGCCACGCCGCCGTGTCCTGCGGCAGGGCGTCCGCCGTGAGAGGGCCGCTCGCGAGGAGCGGCGGGCCGGTGAGGCCGAGGCTCGACAGGGGGAGCGGGTGTTCGGACAGGTTCACCACGCACACCAAGTTCCCGCGACGGAAGGCGAGATGGGACGCTCCGGGCGCGGAGAGCCACTGCGGGGGCGCCGCGGGATCGGGGGCCGGGTGGGTTCGGCGCAGCCGCAGCGCCCGCCGGTACAGCGCGAGCGTCGAGTCCGGGTCCGCCTGCTGCGCGGCCACCGTGAGCGGCGCCCAGTCGTCGGGCTGGGGCAGCCAGGTGGCCTCGGGCGCCCCGCCGCTGAACCCGTACGGCGCCGCCGTGCCGGACCACGGCAGCGGCACGCGCGCGCCGTCGCGGCCCCGCTCGGTGTGCCCGGAGCGTTCCCACAGCGGGTCGAGGATGCGGTCGTCGGGCACGAACGCCTGCGGCAGGCCCAGTTCCTCGCCCTGGTAGAGGTACGCGGACCCGGGCAGCGCCAGCATCAGCAGCGCCGCCGCACGGGCGCGCGCCAGGGAGCCGTGCCGGGTGACGGGCCGGGGCGCGTCATGGCTGGAGAGCAGCCAGGTCACCGCGGAACCGGGCACCGCGAACGAACCGTCGATCACCTCGCGCAGTTCCTTCGCGTCCCACGAGGCCTCCAGAAAGGCGAAGTTGAAGGCCTGGTGCATCTCGTCCGGGCGGATGTATCGGCCGAGCCGGCCCGGTTCGAAGACCGCCGACTCAGCGACCATCACCCGGTCCTCGGGCTCCACAGCGCCCGGCGGCGCGGGGTGCGTGTCGAGCAGGGTGCGCCACTCGCGGTAGAGCGGGTGCAGCTCCTCCTGGTCGTAATAGGGCATGAGGTGGTTGCGCAGGGGGTCGGTGTGCTGCCCGGGGCCCGCGTCGGGCAGGCCTTCCGCCTTGAACAGGGCGTGTGCCACGTCCACGCGGAAGCCGTCCACACCCCGGTCCAGCCAGTGCCGCAGCACGTCGGCGAAGGCGTCGCGCACCTTCGGGCTGCGCCAGTCGAGGTCGGGCTGCTCGGCGGCGTGCAGGTGGCAGTACCACTCGCCGTCCGCGACCCGCGTCCAGGCGGGCCCGCCGAACGCCGACTGCCAGTCGTTGGGCGGCAGTTCACCGTCCGCGCCCCGGCCCGGCCGGAACAGATACATCTCCCGCTCTGCCGAACCGGGTCCGGCGGCCAGCGCCTCCAGGAACCACGGGTGCCGGTCGGAGGTGTGGTTCGGGACGAGGTCGACGATGAACTTCAGGCCCAGCTCGTGGGCGCGCGCGGTGAGCGCGTCGACGTCGGCGGTCGTCCCCAGGTCCGGGGCGACGCCCGTGTAGTCGGCGATGTCATAGCCGCCGTCGGCCAGCGGCGAGGGATAGAACGGCGTGCACCACACCGCGTCCGCACCCAGGTCCTTGATGTGTTCGAGGCATTCGGTCAGCCCGGGAAGGTCCCCGACGCCGTCGCCGTTCGAGTCGGCGAAGGCCCGCGGGTACACCTCGTAGCAGACCATGTCCTGCCACCAGCTCATGCGAAGGACCCTTCCGAAGCCCACGGGAACGTGGGGATGACCGGCTGTTCGCGGCCCGTCGCCGCGGCGAGAGTGGCGGCCTCGGCGACCGCCACCGCGCCGAAGCCGCTGAGGGCGTCCGCCGCCGGCGCGGTGCCTTCGCGCACCGCCCGTACGAGGTCGGCCATCGCGGCGCGCACGCTCTGCGCGTACACATACGGCTTGCGGGCCTCGCCGCCGAGGTCGATGACGGCCCGCACGTGGTGCGGGGCGGAGCGCCGCTCGCCGCGCCCGCGGGCGGGCGCGGCAGGTCCCGCGTCTCGTTCGACGTGGACCGTGAACCGCTCGTCGCCGTGCGGCCGGAATCCGTCGACCGCGAGCAACGGGCCGATCTGGAGCGGCAGTTGCTCCCAGTGGCGGGCGCCGGCCTCGTCGGTCCACGCCGAGATCTCCGCGTACGCCGGGATCCAGCCGGTGATCCGCGTCTCCTGGAACCCGTGGTCCAGGCGCATGAGTTGGCGCTCCGCGCGGTGCGCGTGGGTGAAGGAGTGCAGGTGGGAGGCGAGGACGCCGCCGGGGTGCACGACATCCGCGCTCACCATGTCGACCGGCCCACCGGGCCGCGCCACCGCCGTGGCCCGCACGCTCACCGGGTCCGAGCCGAGCAGCATCCGCGCCGCGTCGAAGAAGTGCACGCCGTGCTCGACGAAGATGCCACCGGAGTGCGCCGGGTCCCAGAACCAGTGGCCGGGGCCGAGGTCCTCGTCGGCGGCGTCGTTCTCGAACAGGAACCGGCGGACGGGCGAGAGCAGCTCCCGCTCGGTGAGCCGCTGGACCGCCCGCAGCAGCGGGTTGTAGCGCAGCACGTGGTCCACGACCAGGACGCGACCGGCGCGGCGCGCCTCGTCGGCGACGGCCGCCGCGTCCTCGGTCGTGGTGGCGAGCGGCTTCTCGCAGAAGACATGGCGCCCCGCGCGCAGTGCCTTGGTGGCCATCGCGGCATGGGTGGCAGGCGGCGTCGCGATCAGCACGGCCGCCACGTCCTCCCGTTCCAGGAGTTCGTCGAGCGAGCCCAGCGCCGGAACGCCGTGCCGCTCGGCGAGCGCGGCGGCCCGCTCACGCGAGGGGTCGGCGACCGCCGCGAGACGTAGGCCGGGCAGCCCGGCGATCGCGTCGAGCACGAACCCGGCGAAGCCGCCGCAGCCGACCATGCCGATACCGAGCGGGGCGCCGGCGGTCATGCGGTGCGCTCCAGGAGGGCCACGCCGATGTGCGCGTCGGCCATGCCGTAGAAGACGTACAGCTCGCCGTCGATCTCCTCGATCGCCGTCGGGAAGACGACGTTCGGCACCGTGCCGGACACCTCTTCCTCGGTCTCCGGCGCCATCAGCGGGACGTCCGAGCGGGCGAGGATCTTCGACGGGTCGGCCGGGTCGAGGATCATCGCGCCCGCCGCGTACGACACCTTCTGGTTCTGCGCCCACGGGTCCTCGATGGAGCCGGAGACACCATGGTGGATGAGCAGCCAGCCCTCGGGCACCCGGATCGGGGCCGGACCGCCGCCGATCTTCAGCGACTCCCACTCGTACTCGGAGAGCGCGACCAGCGTGTGCTGACGTGGGCGGACGAGGGCGCGGATGTCGGCCTCGACCTCGGCGACCGGCACGTACGAGATCCAGATGCCGGGCCGCTCGTCGGTGACACCGGCCGGCAGGTGCACGCCCTCGCCCTCCCGGAACCAGCCGAGGTCCCACATCGGGCGGTGCAGCATCGCGTACGACATCGTGCCGTCGGGGGCCGGGACCGGCTCGGGGAAGTGGACGACGTCCTTGTTCGGGAAGAGGTTGAGGTCGGTGTCCAGGTCGGCCTGGTACGCGAACTGGATGGGGCCGAGGCGCGTCCAGTCGGTGAGGTTCTCGGACACGGCGAGCGCCGGCTTCGGGCCGAGCGGGCCGTAGGCGACGTAGGACATGACGTGCTGGCCGAGCGAGGGGACCCAGGTGATGCGGGGGTCCTCGACGCCGGCGTTGTTCTTGCCGCGCTCCCAGCCCTCGTCGGGGGCCAGGACGACGCCGCGGCGCTCGACGCCGTTCGGGACACCCGACTCGTCGAAGGTGACCTCGGCGAGGCCGACACGGGAGACGTTGCCCTCCGCGACCAGGCGGGGCAGCAGGTGCAGCGTGCCGTCGGGGGTGCGGCCCGCGGCCGGGTTGAGGACGCCCTCGACCTCGTTCGCCTCGCCGGCCAGGGGGGACATGACGACGCCCTTGCGCACCATGCGGTACGGGATGGCCGTGGAGTTGTCGGTGTTGCTCATGTGCTGATTCAGCCCTTGGTTGCGGAGTCGATGTCGGTGGAGGTGAAGTGGCGCTGGAACACGAGGAACAGGACCACCGCGGGGACGGCCAGCACACACGCGCCGGCCAGCAGGGCGCCGGCCGGGTTGGCGACCGTGCCCTGAAGGTTGGACAGGAAGCTCGCCAGCGAGACCGCGAGGGGCTGCATGTCGGCGTTCTTGGTGACGAGGAACGGCCACAGGAACTCGTTCCACGGCCCGATGAACGTGAGGAGCAGCGCGGTCAGGATGGCCGGCTTGGCCATCGGCAGCGCGATCCGCCACAGGATCCGCAGCTCGCTCGCACCGTCGATGCGCGCCGCCTCGAAGAGGGACTGCGGCATCTGCGAGAAGAACTGCCGGAACAGGAAGACGGCTGTCGAGTTGATCGCGAACGGCAGGATCATGCCGAAGTAGTTGTCGCCGAGCCCGTAGTCGCGGACCACGAGGACGTACAGCGGCAGCGTCAGCAGCTGGAACGGGATCATCTGCACCAGGAGCAGCGCGCCGAACACGGCGCCCTTGCCGCGGAACTTCAGCACCGCGAGCGCGTATCCGGCGAGCACACCGAAGACGAGGGTGCAGACCAGGACGCCGATCGTCATGATCCCGGAGTTCAGCAGTGAACGGGCCAGCGAGATCGTGCTGTTGATGGCCGCGTAGTTGGCGCCGGTAAGGCCGGAGGGGACGGCCGCCGACAGATCGCCGGCCGTGACCTTCCGCAGGGAGCCCACGACCATGTAGTAGAAGGGGAAGAGGAAGACGACCGCGCCGAGCGACAGCAGTACGTAGCGCAGGGCCTTGCCACTGGTGACTCTCATGTCAGTTGCCCCTCTCGGTGAGCTTGCGGGCGGCGAGCGACACGACCATGACGAAGGCGATGAGGACGACGCCGAGCGCGGCCGCGACATCGGGGTGCCCCTGCTCGATGCCCTTCTGGTACATGAGCAGCACCGGCGACGTGGACGCGTGGTCCGGGCCGCCGCCCCCGGTCAGCAGGTAGGGCTCGCTGAACATGTTGGCGCCGGTGATGATCGCGTAGATGACGACCAGGGTCGTCGCGGGACGCACGCCCGGCACGGTCACCGAGAAGAACTGCCGCACCTTGCCCGCGCCGTCCATGGCGGACGCCTCGTACAGCTCCTTGCCGACGTTCTGCAGCGATGCCAGGTACAGCATCACGAAGAAGCCGAGCTGCTTCCAGGTCACGAAGACGGCGATCATCGGCATCGCGAGATGCGAGTTGACCAGCCACGACGGATCCGGGGCGTGCGAGCCGAGCAGATGGTTGACGAAACCGTCCTGGCCGAAGAGGAACTGCCACACGGCGACGAGCGCGACGCTCGCGGTCACGTACGGGAGGTAGAACGCGGCGCGGAAGAACGCCCGCCCGCGTATCTTCGCGTTCAGCGCGGCGGCGAGGACCAGCGAGAGGCCCACGGTCAGCGGCACGTTGATGACCAGGAAGATCAGGATGTTCAGGAACGCCTGGCCGACCACCGGGTCGGTGAACACGTCCTTGTAGTTCGACAGGCCCACCCACGGCGCGTCGACATCCGTGCCGGGAGCCGTGAAGTAGAAGCGATGGAAGGACATCCACACCGTGTAGACCAGCGGGATCGCGAAGACCACGAGCAGGAACAGCACGTACGGCGACACGAACAGCGCGCCGACACGCGAGCGGAAGCGGGAGTGATCGCGGGAGTGGAGAGTCGCGCTCATGACTGGTCCCCGTACTCGTTCAGCAGGTCGGTGATCTCGGACGAGGCGTTACGCAGGCCCGCACGCGTGGACTCGCGGCCGAAGATGACGGACTTCGTCCACTCGTCGCGGAAGGCCTGCCAGATGTCGACCGAACCCGGCACGTTCGGCACCTCGACGACGCGCTCCGCCTGGTCGGCGAAGGCCTCGTACGTGGGGTGCTCGGCGAAGTAGTCCGCATAGCGCTTGGTCAGGCCCTCGCGCATCGGCATCTGGCCGGTCGTCTCCAGGAACCTGCCGTCCTGCGCGCCCGACGTCGCGAACTTCAGCAGGTCCCAGGCCGTGGCCCGGTTCTCGCAGGCGCTGAACATCGCCACCGACTTCTCGTCGCTGAACGAGTGCTTGCCGGCGCCGCCGTCGGCCGTCGGCACCGGCGCGACACCGATGTCCACGCTGTTCTTGTACGCGGAGACGGCCCACGGCCCGACGGTGGCCATCGCGGACTTCCCGTCGTTCAGCGCGTCGCCCGGGTACGCCTCCTGCGGCGCCAGCTTCTCGGCGTACAACGACCGCCAGAAAGAGGCGACTTGGCGTCCCGCGGCAGAGTCGAACTGCGGCTTGCCGTCCTCGATCAGCTGCTTGCCGCCGCTCTGCGCGGCGAACGCGGGATAGAAGTCGTACCAGGGCTGGAAGAAGTCACTGGACGGCGACGGCCAGATGGCGGCCTTCGCGGCGCCGCTGTGCACCAGCGTCCGGGAGGTCTTCAGGAACTCCTTGTACGTGGCGAGCCTCGGGTGCTCCGGATCGAGACCGGCTTTCTTGAACAGCTTCTTGTTGTAGAGGATCATCACCGGGTTGCTCTTCCAGGGCAGCTGGTAGAACTTCCCGTCCGGCGACTTGTACTGGTCGGCGAGGTCGCCGCTGCGCTCGGTGACGTACGACGTGCCGCCGGGGAAGTCGTCGAGCGGCACGAGCCCGTTCTGCTTCTGGAAGGTCGGCACCGCGGCGGGCGAGGTGTTGAAGGCCAGACAGGCCGTCGTGCCCGCGATGATCGAGGCGCTGATCGCCTCCTCGGACGTCTTGCCCGCAGGGATCTGCTGGGCGGTGACGTGCTGATCGGGATGGCGCTTGTTCCACGCGGCCACCATCTGCTTGCCCCACTGCACCTCTTGGGCGTTGTTGGACAGCCAGACCGTGATCGGTCCGCGCGCGTCCGCGGCGACGGTCGCGTCGGGGGCGGCCCGGCCGCAGGCTGTCGCCGTACCCGCGAGCGCGAGCACGAGCAGCGCGGACGCCGTTCTCCTCAGCATGGTGATCTCCGAACTGTTCACGCGCGGCCTCGTCGCCGTGCGCAATTCCCGGTCCGCGCGGGCGCGGCCGAAGTCTGTTGCTCTGTCGCCTTGTTGCTTTGTCGCTCTGCGATGCGGATTCAGTCGCGCGGGGCGGGGCCGATCGACGCACGCGGGATGAACTCGGCGGGCGGCAGCGCCACGTGCGCCGCGCCCTCGTCCCCGGCGAGTACGGCGTCCAGGGCGCGGGCCGCGGCCTCGCCCCAACCGCGGGCGTCCGCGCGGGCGGAGGAGAGCGGCGGATAGCTGTAGCGGGTCAGGGGCGCGTCGTCGTACCCGACGACCGAGAGGCGATCGGGGACCGGGACGCCCAGCTCCTGGGCGACCGAGAGCCCGGCCATCGCGGCCAGGTCGTTGCCGTAGACGATCGCGGTCGGCGGGGTGTCGAGCGCGAGCAGCTCACGGGTCGCCCGCGCACCGCCCTCGGCGCTGAACCCGCCGGGCAGCACAGGGCCCTCGGGAAGGCCCAGCTCGCGCAGCGTCTGCTCCCAGGCGAGGCGGCGCCGGTGCGCGTGCCGGAACTCGCGGGGCCCCTCGATGTGCGCGATGCGCTGGTGGCCGAGGTCGGCGAGGCGGCGGACCGCGGAGGAGTAGGCGGGCTCGTCGTCCAGGCTCACCGTGGGCAGGCCGCCGCCCCACTCGGGCTGGCCCACCACCACGGCGGGCAGGCCGAGGCGGCGCATCAGCGGGGGGCGCGGGTCGTCATGCCGGAGGTCCGTGAGCAGTACGCCGTCGACCTGGCGCTGGGCCGCCAGCCGTTCGTACACGCCCTGCTCCTGCTCGGGTGTGGTCACGTGCACCATCAGGCCGTCGCCGCGCTGCCCGATGACGGACTCGACGCCCGCGATGAACGCCGGGAAGAAGAGATCTGCCCCGATCTGTTCGGGTTCGCGGGTCAGGACGAGGCCGAACGCCCCGGCCTTGCCGAGCGAGAGGGCGCGGGCCTGGCGGCTCGGTGTCCACCCGAGGTCGTCGGCCGCCGCGAGCACGCGGGCCTTGGTGTCCTCCGCGATGCCGGGGCGGTCGTTGAGGGCGAAGGAGACGGTCGCGCGGGAGACCCCGGCGTGGCGTGCGACGTCCGCGATGGTGGGCTTGCGGGCCATGGCGTACGCAACTCCTTGAGGGCGGCCTCCGGATGGGCGTTCAAACCGGTTTGAACGGCCGAACGGCGTTGACTAAACCGGTTTGAACGTGGAGGCGTCAAGGGGTTGGCCACTGTGATCTGCGTCGCTGCGCGGTGGCGTTGCTCCGGTGGTGCGGTGGTGTCGCTCAACGCCCGCCGTACGAACGGCGATTGAGCACCGCGACCGTCGCCAGGAGAGCGAACAGCGCCACCGCGAACCACGTCATCGCCGACGTCGCCGTGAGCCACAGTGTGGCGAGGCCGTGGGCGGCAGCGGGACCGCTCAGTCCCAGGTACGCGACGAGGAACAGGCCCGCGAGCGCCTCGCCGCGCCGCGCGGGGGCCGCCATCGTGACCACGGCCCCGACCGCCGCCTTGAACAGCAGACCCGCCCCGACGCCCGCGACCGCGCCTCCCACCAGGAACGTGGCGAGGTCGGCGGTGTGCATCCCGGCGACGAGCGTGAGGAAGCCCGCGCCCTCCGCGAGCAGTCCCAGCGTCGACCTCGCCCGCGGCGCGAGGCGGTTGGTGAGGATCTGGGCGAGGGCCGCGCCCCCGAACACCAGGAACGAGATCGCCCCGGCCAGCAGGTGCGACGGATGGTGCAGGGAGCGCGCGACGAACCCGGCGGCGATCGACGAGAACAGGCCGAACACCGCGAAGGCCGCGAACGCGCCGGCCGCCGCGGCCACATACCCGGCCCGGTCGCCATGGTCGGCGCTCACCCGCTGCGGCCGGTAGCGCGGCCTGACCGGCAGCTCCCGCACGGTCTCCGGAGCGCGGGACAAGGCCACCGCCACGGCCGCGATGAGGACGGCGAACACGAGATACGGCAGCCGCAGCGGAGCCGTCACGTACTGCGCGAGGAACCCGGAGACCAGCGGACCGAGGCCGAGCCCGCCGATATTGGCGGCCGTCGACACCGTCTCGAACCGCCCCGGGGCAGCGGCAGGACGGTGCGCGCCGTGCAGCTCGGCCAGATGGGCGGTGGCCGTCGCACTGAGCATGCCGATGCCGAGACCGCTCACGAACCGGGCGACGAGCAGCACCGGCAGCGCCGGGCTCGACAGGAACAACAGGGCGGCCACGAACTCAAGCCCGAGCGCCGGCAGCAGGATCCTCTTGCGCCCCACCCAGTCCGACACGTGCCCGGCCAGCAGCAGGCTGACCACCACGCCCACCGCGTACACCGCGAAGACGACGGTGACCATGAACGTCGAGAAGCCGTCCCGCTCCTCGTACAGCGGATACAGCGGCGTGGGCACCGTCGAGAACGCCATCGACGTGAGGAAGGCGAGCGCCACGATCCAGAAACCGATGCCATGGCGGCGCGAACCGGCGGGGGAGTGGGGCGAGGTGCGGACGCGCGTCGGCGTGGCCATGCGGCGGAAGTCCGTTCGGCTGGAGGAGGGGCGGGCGGGCACGTCCCACTTTCCGCGCGCGCAGCCATCACGTCCAACGAATCTTCGCGCTCGTGACGATCGCGAACAGAGATGGCTGCTGCGATAGTCGACGAGTGGAACTACGTCATCTCGAGTACTTCGTCGCCGTCGCGGAGGAGCAGAACTTCACGCGCGCGGCGGCCCGTCTGCACATCGTCCAGTCGGCTGTTTCCGCTGCCGTCAAAACGCTGGAGCGCGAACTGGACGCGCGGCTGCTCGACCGCAATTCCAAGCGGGTGCTGCTGACCGACGAGGGGCGGGCGCTGCTGCCGCGCGCCCGGACCGTCCTGGACGCCGCGCGCGACGCCGCGGACGCCGTGGCCGAGGTGCGCGGCGCACTGCGCGGCACCCTGCGCCTGGGCACCCTCACGTCGATCCGGCTGATCGACCTCCCGGGGCTTCTGGGCGAGTTCCACCGTCGTCATCCGGGCATCCAGGTGCAGATCACCGTCGCGCCGACCGGGTCCCAGGGGCATCTCACGGCTCTCGCGGAACGCCGCCTCGACCTTGCCCTCGTGTCCCTGCCCGGGGCGAGCCCCGCCGAGGTCGAGCTGACGCCGCTGGCCGGTTCGACCCTCGACCTCGTGGTGCCCGCCGGTCATCCGCTCGCCGGGCGCGACAGCGTGACGATCCGCGAACTGGCCGGGCTGCGGTTCATCGACTGCCCGGTCGGCTACGGCAACCGCTCCGTCGCCGACCGCGCCTTCGCCACGGCGGGCGTCCCGCGCCACGTCACCATCGAGATCACCGACCTCGCCACCAGCGCCGACTACGTCAGGGCGGGCCTGGGCGTCGCCCTGGTGCCACGCTTCCTCGCCGACACCGCGCACGGCCTGACCGTCCTTCCGGTGACGGACGCGGACCTGGGCTGGTCGCTCTACCTCGCGGCCCCGGCCGACCGCCCGCCGAGCGCGGCGGCCCGCGCGCTCACGGACCTGCTGCGGAAATCGGCCGACCCCGTCGCATGAAAGCGCGAAGCCATCGCGCGAAGGCGCCGACAAGGGCTTGAACGCCTCTGGCATGTGCCATACGTTTGGAATTGCCGAGGGGGGTTAGCCTCTTCAACGCCCCTGGTCCCTGGGCAACTTGGCTGAAGACGCCACAGTCGCATCGCCGACAACGCGACTGTGGTTCTCCGTCTGAAGTGTGCCTGCCGGGGCTTCCTCCCGCGGTCCCGCGGCGTCACTGGACGGAACAGACGAGGAAGCGCGTGAAGGGGAGCCGTGCTTTCTCGTGGGTGACCCCCGCCGATGTTCGGATGCGATTTCCGGCGGGGGTCGCTGCTGCCCTGTCCGTGAGACCGGGCGGGCGTCAGTGGCCGAACGCCTCCTGTAGCCACCAAGAGCCCTCGTCCCGTGTCGTCTTGGCATCGATCACCATCGGCCGGTCCGGCGCGGCGAGCCACTCGGCGAGCGGGGACAGGTCCTCCGGCCCCGTCACCGTCAGGGCCGCGCAGCCGTGGCCGCGGGCGAGCGCCGCGATGTCGGTGTCGGGAAAGGTCACCGTGGACAGGTCCGCCGCCTCGCCGGGGTGGCCGAAGTGGTGGACCTCGGCCCCGTACATGGCGTCGTTGTAGACCACCACCAGGAGCGGCAGGCCGAGACGCACGGCCGTCTCCAACTCCGAGACCCCCATTAGGAATCCGCCGTCTCCGCAGGCCGCCACCGGAAGCCGCTCGGGCCGGGCGAGCGCCGCGCCGATCGCCGTCGACAGGCCGAGACCGATCGACTGGAACGCCTGCGTGAAGCACAGCCCGTACTGGTCGGGCACGTCGAGATACATGCTCGGGTAGCCCATGAAGTTGCCCGAGTCGACGGCCACCGTGCGCTCGGCCGGGAGCATGCCGTTGAGCGCCAGGGTGAGCGTACGAGGGTCGATGCGACCGTCACCCGTGCCGTCCTCGAACGGGACATGAGGCCAACTGCCCTCGGCGGCAAGGCGTTTGGCGACGCCCGGCGTGCGGTACCCGCCCGCCGCGGGACCGCCCGCCAGGAGCGAGGTGACCTCGTTCGCCGTCTCCGTGACACCGGCCCACAGGCCCAGGTCGATGTCGCGGGTGCGGCCGAGGGCGTCGCGGTCGACGTCCACCTGGACCACCTTGGCGGCGTCCGAGATGAGGCGCCCGTGCCGCATGGTCCACATGTTCAGGGCGCAGCCCCAGCCCACGATCAGGTCGGCGCCCGAGATGAGTTCGGCGGCCAGCGGTGTGGAGAAACCGCCCGCCACGTCCAGGCACCACTCCTCGCCCGGCCGCCCGTTGAACAGCCCGCGTGCCACCGCCGACGTGGCGAGCAGCGCGCCCGCCCGCTCGGCGAGCGCCGCGATCGCCTCGCCCGCCTCACCGGACCGGGCCCCGCGACCGGCCACGAACACCGGGCGCTCGGCGCGGCGCAGCAGCTCCGCGAAGTCCTCGGCGTCGGCGGCCGCCGGGCGCGGCAGGCCCGGGGCAGGGCGGCGCCTCGGAGCCACCGCGTCCTCGGGCAGCGCCTCGTCCTGTACGTCGATGGGGACGTTGAGGACCACCGTGCGGCGCTCCTCGGCGCACAGCCGGAACGCGCGGGTGACATCGTCCAGCGCCGTGCGCGCCGAGCGGACCCGCGCGGAGACCGCTCCGACGCCCTCGGCGATGGCCGGCTGATCGACGTGGAAGTTCGAGGTCCGCTCGGTCGCCTCCGCCGTCACGACCAGCAGCGGCGTACGGCTCTTCGCGGCCTCGGCCACACCGGTCAGGGCGTTGGTGTAGCCGCAGCCCTGGTGCACGGTCAGGACGGTGACCTCGCCACTGGTGCGGGCATGGGCGTCCGCCATGACCGCCGCGCCGCCCTCGTGCCGCGCCGCGATGAAGCGTGCGCCCGCGGCCACGAGCGCGCCCGTCACATGAAAGTTGCCGCTGCCCACCACGCCGAACGCGGTGCGCACACCGAGCCGGTGGAGTTCGCGGCCGATGGCTTCCCGTACGAGCATGCTCACTTGCCTTCCGTGGCGGGCGTCAGCGCCAGGATCCGCGCGGGGCTGCCGGAGCCGCCGACGATGCGCAGCGGCGCGACGACGAGCACCGCGCCGACCGGCGGAAGCTCCCCGACGTTGCGCAGCTGTGTCACGCCGTACTTGCCGTTGCCGAGCATGAAGTGGTGCACGGGGAAAGGCGGTTCGAAGCGGAACGCCTGCCCCGCGTCCGTGCCCACGGTCTCCACGCCGATGCCCACGATGCCGGTCTCCTCGGCCAGGTAGCGCGCGCACTCCGCGGTGAGGCCCGGCGTGTGCGGACCGTTGTCGTCTGCGTTGAGGAAGGCTGCCTGGTCGTCGGAGCGGGCGTCCCAGCCGGTGCGGTACACCAGCCAGCCGCCCTCGGGCAGAGCGCCGTGCTCACGCTCCCACGCCTTCAGTTCATCGAGCCCGAGCAGATGGTCGGGGTCCTTGGCACACTCCGCCGACTTGTCCACGACCGCGGCGGGCCCCACGAGCCGCGCCGCCGGCACACTGCCCACGTCCTCCAGGTCACGCCCCGACGACCAGTGCACCGGGGCATCGAAGTGGGTGCCCACGTGCTCGCCCGTGTGGATGTGGTTCTGGAAGGAGATCTCACCGGGATCGTCCCAGTCGTTGAGCCGCTCCAGCTCGAAGCGGGGTATCGGGTGCATCGGCTCGGGCAGCGGAAGGATCGGGGTACCCGACGACAGCGGGGCGGTGAGATCGACCACGCGGAGCGAACCCTCGGCGAGCGAGGCGATCAGGTCGGTGGAGGCGGAGGTGTGCGGACGTGATGTCATGGCGGACATCATCAATCCTCCGGGTGCCGGAGCGATACCTCCCCCCACACGGAAGTACGGAGTACGGACATGAGCAACGAGCCCGCGCCCGCACCGGCCTCAGCGGCAGCGCCCGTCTCGCGGGCCCTGCTGCTCGAAGAGTTCGGTGTGCTGCCCCGGCTCGTGGAACGGCCCGTCCCCGAGCCGGCGCCCGGCCACACCCTCGTCCGCATGAAGGCGGCGACCGTCGCACATCTCGACCTGAACGTGCTCGACGGGCAGTTCGGCATCCTGCCCGAGCTGCCCTCCGCCCCCGGCACCGAGGGCAGCGGCGTCGTCCTCGCCTCCACGGTCCACCCCGAGGGCGCCCTCGTACGGGTGCGCGGCGAAGGGCTCGGGCTCAGCCGCGAAGGCGCGTGGGCGCAGCACATCCTCGTGCCCGACGGAGCCGTCGAGGTCATGCCCGAGGGCATCGACGCCACGCTCGCGTGCAGCTACTTCTCGCCGGTCGGCACCGCGTGGGCCGCCGTGCACGCCGTCGGCCGGATCGAGGCGGGCGAGCGGGTCGTCGTCACCGGGGCGTCCGGCGCGGTCGGCGCCATGGCCGTGCAGCTCGCGGAGCGGGCCGGGGCCGAGGTGATCGGGGTCGTCGGACGCGCCTCCAAGCTCGGCCATGTGCCCGGCGCCGCGAAGGCGGTCCTCGCCGACGACCTGTCGCGGGAGACGGTGGGCGGCACGGTCGACGTCCTCATCGACACCGTCGGCGGCGCCGTGCTGCGCGACGCGCTCGCCCTCGTCCGCCCCCGCGGCCGCGCCGCGCTCATCGGCTACACGGCGGGCCGCGAATTCACCGTCGACCTCGCGGACTTCCTCCTCGCGGACGTCGCCCTGCTTCCCGTCAACATGATCCACCGTGGCCCGGAGGTCGCAGCCGACGTCGACCGACTCCTCCCGGACCTCGCTTCCGGCGCGCTGTCCCTGCCGTACGAGCGGTACGCCATGGGTGAACTGGGCGAGGCGGTGCGGCGGTTGCGTGCCGGTGAGGTCGTCGGGAGGGCGATCCTCGACCTCGGCTGATCCCGCGACACCGGCGGGATCACCCGAGGACCGTCCTCAGCCCATGGTCAGCCCATGCTCTTCGCGCCGTCCAGGGACTCGCGGATGATGTCGGCGTGACCCGCGTGCTGCGCGGTCTCCGCCACGATGTGCATCAGTACCTGGCGCACGGACCACTCCGCACCGGGCTCGTTCCACGGGGCCTTCGGCAGCGGCCACCTGCGGTCCAGATCGGGCAGCGTCGTCACGAGCTCGTCGGTCCTGGCCGCCGCCTTCTCGTA
Source organism: Streptomyces sp. NPDC002795 (assembly GCF_042888725.1). NCBI lineage: Bacteria > Bacillati > Actinomycetota > Actinomycetes > Kitasatosporales > Streptomycetaceae > Streptomyces > Streptomyces sp. NPDC002795. Next base: position 136,840 of record NZ_JBIAQB010000001.1, on the reverse strand, counting down.
CTCGGCGAGCACACCGGCCAGCGTCTCGTCGGGCAGCAACCGGAAGTCGTCCGCGCGGGCGGCCCAGTCCTTCTCCGTCATGGCCGTGAAGTCCGGCATGCCGGACGGGCCTTCGAGCATGAATTGCACCCATCCCTGCTCCACTCCGGTGACGTGCTTGATCAGACCGCCGAGACACAGCTCGCTCGCCGTCGTCCGCTGCCGGGCCTGATCGTCGGTCAGGTCCCGTGTGGTGAAGGCCAGGAAGTGCCGCTGCTTGGCCAGCGCTGCAAGGAGATCGGCGCGCTCGCCGGTGACGATGGGGGCGTTGGTGGTCGACTCGTTGCTGGTCATGGTGTCCGCCTCTCGCGGGGGAGTGCCCGGTTGGTGTTCGCTGCGGTCACAGTAGCCAGCAAGTAGGACAGATCGTGTCCTACTTCGTGCCCCTCATCCGTCCATGGCAGTCCGGCACGCCAGATGCAGCGCCAGGCGCTCGTCCGGATCCGCGAGGTCCACGCTCAGCAGCTGCTGTACGCGGGCGATCCGCGCCGCGACCGTGTTGCGGTGCACACCGAGGACCGCGGCGGTCTCGGCCGTGGAGGACTCCGCGTCGAGGTACGCGGTCAGGGTGCGCACCAGATCGCCGGGCTCACCGGACAGTGGTTCCAGCAGGGAACGGGCCGCGGGCTGAAAGGTGTCCGTGCGGGTCCAGGCGAGGAGGAGCTGGGCGAGGCCGAGGCGGTCGACGTGGAAGAAGCGGCCGCTCGCCTCCCGGCCCTGCGCCAGGCGCGCCGCGTCGGCCGCCTCGCCCAGGCTGCGGGCGATGCCGGTGGGACCCGGATGGGCGCGGCCCACCCCCACGTGCGCGTGCAGCACCTCGGGCAGTCGGCGCTGCACGCGGCGCACGGCGGCGGCGTGCCGCTCGATGTCGCTGGTCGACGGTTCCTGGTCGGTGCTCGTCCAGGCGGACCAGCCGTCGCCCTGCTCGACGACCTGCGCGCCGAGCCGCTCCGCCGCGAACGCGTCGGTGACCTCTGAGCGCAGGCCCGCCACATCCACGTCGGGCCCGGTGCCGATGCGGACACCGGTGTGCCAGCCGTCGAGGCGCCAGCCGAACTCGACCGCGTGCCGCCGCACCGCGTCCGGGATCTCGCCGCCCGCCGGGCGCAGCAACTCCCCGAGCAGGGAGGTGCGGTGGCGGGCGCTGCGTTCCAGGTCCAGCCGGCGCAGCGCGAGCCGTTCCCGTACGGCTCCCGAAGCGACCTCCAGTGCGGCCGCCACCGCGTCGGCCTCTGGGGCGAGCCGGGCGGGCAGGCGCACGGCGAGGCGGGGGCGGGCGCGTTCGGTGCCGACGGGGTGGGTGAGGAGGCGGGCGCCGCTGGGGAGGTCGAGCGGGCGGGGGAGCGGCGGGCCGGTCAACTGCCGTGCCACGGTGTCCTGTTCGGCGGCCGGCACGGTGGCCGGGTCGCCCGCCAAGTGCCGGGCGTCTGCGGTGAGCAGGGCGGCCGGGCGGTGCAGCAGCGCGCCCAGGTCGGTGAGCAGCGCGTCCACGGACTCCTCCGCGCGGGCACACACCTGCGCGGTGCGCAGGGCCGACTCGGCGCGCAGCAGCCCCGGTTCGGCGGTCATCCGCTCCAGGGCGAGGTACGCGGCGAGCGGGTCGGGGGAGCCGAGGACGGGCAGCCGCAGCCGCTCGGCGAGCAGCGTCGACGACATGCGCAGCGCCGTCGCCCCCGGAACCAGCAGTGCCGTGACACCCGCGCCGTGCGCACGGCGCAGCAGCGCGTCCAGCCGCCAGTCACCACGGTCGGCACCACCGAGCAGTACGAGGAGCCTGCCGGCGGGCTCCTCGGGAAGCGGGTGCGTCAAGTCCTGGGCTGCTACGGGGTGTTGGACGATGCGGTCGTCCTCGGGGCCCGCGAGGAGGGCGACGTCGTGCCATGTGGGATGGGCGAGCATCGCGGAGAGGGAGACACCACGGTTCATCGGGTGACCGCCGGGTCGTGGTGGTGGGTCTGCGCCTCGAATCCGACGACCCCCGAGTCCAGGCCGAAGGCGCGGGGTGACACATACGGCTCCGTGTCAGGACTGCGCCAGAACTCGGGGCCCGGCAGGGTCGCCGCGATGACCTCCTGGCCGGGACGTACCTGGTCGATGGCGAGGGGCAGCGCGGTGCGGCGGTCCAGGAGACAGATGACGTCGGGTACGGTCGCGGCGACCTCGCCGTCGCGCAGCGCTAGCAGGATCTCGTTCTCGGTCTCCAGGCGGACGACCGCCCCGGCCGCGGCGTCGGTGACCGTGACGCTGCCCCGCCCGAAGCCGGGGCCCTCGCTGCGCGCGACCTCCCGGATCCGGCCCGCCGCGAGCACCCTGCCACCGAGCGCGGCCTCCACGGCGCCCCTGTCCGGGCGGTGCGGGAGCTCGGCGTGGCCGCGGCCCAGGGCGAGAGCCCTGGTGAGGGAGCCGTGGACGCAGGCGTCACGCACCTCGCTCAGCCGGACCGGCGCGAGGGCGAGCGCGGCCCAGCCGCCCGCCGCCGTGAGGAATCCGCGCACCGTACGTTCCAGGCCGCGCGCGTCCGTGCGGTCCACCACCAGGATCTGGCCGCCCGGTTCGGCCAGCGCGCACGGGGTGACCGGGAGGCCGCGCACCGCCCAGCTGAGCTGGTCGAGGCGGGGGAGGGCGCGGCCCATCAGGTCGACGTCGATGACGGGGAGGCCGAGGTCGAGTGCGGCCAGCAGCACGGTGAGCGCGTTGGGGCCGCCCGCCTCCACGGCCATCAGGGCGTCGGGGGCCGGGCCGCCCGACCAGCGGGCGACCGCGCCGACCGCCTCCCGGAACTCCTGCCCGTTCGGCAGCTTCTCGCTCAGTACGTTCACCGCGCCCACGACGCCGACCGGGACGATGACGGGGTCGTGGGATCCGGCCTCGTGCCAGCTGACCGTGCCGTCCTCGCCCAGTGAGCGGCGCAGCATCGAGGCGAAGGCCGCGGCGTCGCCGCCTCCGCCGCAGCCGAGGACGTTCACGCCGGTGACCAGTGGGGGGACGTCGGCGGAGGTGATCGTTTGTGGCACGTCGCCGATTCTCGCAGCGTGAGCCACTCCCTGCGCCTCGGGGCTCCGCCCCGGACCCCGCTGCTCAATCGCCGCAGGGGCTTGAGGTGGGCAGCCGGTCCTCCAGCGGGTGGAAGGTGTACGGGAGGCCGAAGCAGGCCGGGCCGAAGACCGCCAGGGCCTCCGGGGTGCGCATGATGGCCGGTGCCGCGATGCCGATCACCGTGACCCGCTGGCCGTAGCGGAGCGCCTCCGTGGTGATCGGTTCGCCCGTGTCCGCCTCCAGGACGCACACCAGGTCCGGGACCACGCAGATCGGCTCGCCGTCGCGGAGCGCCGCCAAGTGCTCGTTCTGGAAGCGGAGTTCGAGGCCCGAGTCACCCTCGAACGCCGCGAACGTGGCGCGGCCCCGCGCGAAGCCGCCCTCCGTACGCCGCTCCACATCGGTCACCTTGCCGCGGAACAGCACCCGCAGATGACCGTAGATCGTGCCGGCCACCGCCTCGCCGAGCGCCTCCACCGGGTCCCGGTGTGCCTCGCGCGCCTCACGGACCGCTCGGCCGAGCGACAGCGCGAGGGACAGCGTGCGCGGCACCGCGGTGCGCTTGAGCTGCTCGCCGGTCATCGAGTACTCGGCTATCGCGGCGCCGCCGCCGAGCCCGACCGTGACCCGGCGGGCCAGGTCCTCCAGGCGCTTGGTGTCCTTGCCGGTGTCGAACACGCAGGTCTCGCCGTGTTCGCCGGCCATCGCGAGCGGCGAGGCCGGGATGCCGTAGACGTGGAACGTCTCCATCTGCAACTCGGGGAAGGCGCGGCCCATGCCGTCCGCGTCGACGACCGGCAGCCCCGTGCGGGCCGCGACGATCAGGGGGATGAGGGAGTTGCTGCCTCCGCACTCGATGGGCATCGTCGCGTCGGCCTTACAGCCCGTGAACGCCTCCAAAGCGCGCAGCGCGGCCACGGGCTCGTCGCCGCCGGGCAGCTTCTCGACCATCACGGTGGGCGCGCCCATGCACGCGACCGGGACGACGAACGCGTCGTCGGCGACCTCGTCCGGGTCGAGGACGGTCACCGGGCCGTGCTCGCGCATCGCCTCGCGCACCAGCAGGCGGCCGATGGTCGGGTCGCCGCCCCCTCCGGTGCCGAGGATCGCGGCGCCGCGCGCCAGGTCGTCCAGCTGATCGAGGCCCAGGGTCCAGCTCATGTGCTCGTGCTCTCCTTACGTGGGTGGGGGCGGGGCTCAGTCGACCTGTTGCAGGTCGCCCACGGCCTTGCAGCGGATACGGGTGGCGTTGCCGGGCAGGTAGGGGACGGGCACCTCGTCGAACTCGACGATCCGCACCCCGGAAGGGTTCGCTCCGGCCGCGACGGCCCGGTCGACCGCCTCCTGCCGCGCCTCGTCGAGCACGGACTCGCGGCGCCCCGCGTCGATCGCGTAGACCCGGTCGACCTCGCCGCCGACCTGCGCGATGGCCGCGCCGATCGCGTTCGCGACCGCGAAGTGGTCGGGGCGGTGGACCGTTCCTGAGCCCGGCAGGGTGTCCGGGAGGAGGACCGAACCGCCGCCCACCGCGACCACCGGCAGCGGCTCGGGCGACGTCCGCATCGACTCGACCGCGCGCGCCACGTCGGCGGCGATCGTGTCCAGCGCCTCCTTCACGAGCCGCGCGTCGAGGTGGGCGACGGCCGAGCGGTCACCGATGTCGGTGAGCCCCGCCGCGACCGCGACATCGGTGGCGGTCAGCGTGGAGCCGCCGAACACCAGAGCGTCGTCGGTGAGCCGGTAGCCGACCGACCGCGGGCCGACCGTGACCCGGCCGCCGTCCTCGACGACCAGCGAGCCGCCGCCGATGCCGATGCTGTGCACGTCCGGCATACGGAAGTTGGTGCGCACCCCCGCCACGTCCACGGCCGTCCCCGCCTCGCGCGGAAAGCCCTGCGTGAGGACGCCGACGTCGCTGGTGGTGCCGCCGACGTCGACGACCGCGCAGGTGTCGAGACCGGACAGCACCGCGGCGCCGCGCATCGAGTTCGTCGGCCCTGAGGCGAACGTGGCGACCGGGTAGCGGCGCGCGTACTCCAGGTCCATCAGCGTGCCGTCGTTCTGGCTCAGATACAGCGGCGCGGTGATGCCGAACCCGGCGACCGCCCCGGCAAGCCCGTCGACGATCCCGGCGGCCAGCTCGCGCAGCGCCGCGTTCACGGCCGTCGCGTTCTCCCGCTCAAGCAGGCCGATGCGGCCGATCTCGTGGGAGAGGGAAAGGGCCACGTCGGGGCCGAGCTCCTCGGCCAGGATCTCCGCCGCGCGCACCTCGAACTCGTCGCTGACCGGCGAGAACACCGAGGAGATCGCCACCGACCTGATGCCGTGCGCGGCCATGTCGGCGGCGTGCCGGCGCAGCTCGTCCTCGTCCAGGTCGGCGATCTTCCGCCCGTCGAACTCGTGCCCGCCGTGTGCCAGATACGGCCGTCCGGCGACGGCCCGCGTGAGCCGCTCCGGCCAGTCCACGAACGGGGGCAGCGCGGACGTCGCGGGCAGGCCGAGCCGGAGCGCCGCCGTCGGGGCGAGGCCGCGGGCCTCGACGAGCGCGTTGAGGAAGTGGGTGGTGCCGATCATCACGGCGCCGACCGCCGCCGGGTCGAAGGCGTGCTGCGCGCGCAGCGCCTCAAGCGCGGACACGATGCCCGATGTGACGTCCTGGCTGGTCGCGGACTTGGTGGTGGCGAGCACCCGCGGTCCTTCGAGCAGGACGGCGTCGGTGTTGGTGCCGCCGACATCGATTCCGATACGCACGGAACTCTCTCCTTAGCGGGAGGCGCCGCTGGGCGCGGCGGGGGCGTGAGGGGTGGTCAGGGAGGCGGGGGTGTCGTCGCTCGCGGCGACATCACTCTCATCGGACACCGGCGCACCGGCTCCCATGTCGCGGGACACACCGACGCCGCGCACCAGGCCGAGCCGGCCCAGAACGACGTAGGCGACGAACGCGAAGACGACCGAGTTGATGCTGGGCAGTCCCCAGTCGACGAATTCACCGACGCAGAAGGCGAGCACCCACACGACGAGCGTCGCCGGGACCCAGGTCGGCGCGGTCGCGGGCAGTGTCCCCGCGGCCCGCGAGGCCTCCAGGTCGCCGCGCCAGCGCTTGACCACGAAGTACTCGGCGATCATCACGCCGGCGATGGGCGGGAAGGCGACGCCGAGCAGCGTCAGGAAGTCGGCGAACCGGTCGAGGATGCCGGCCGCCGCGAGCAGGCTGCCGACGAGGCCGAGGAGGACGGTGACGGTGGCACGGTTGACCTTGCGGCCGAAGACCGACTCGATAAAGTTCACGACGCCGAGGCCCGAGCTGTACAGATTCCAGTCATTGATCTTCAGCGCGCCCATGATGACGACGAGGGTGCCGACCCAGCCCACCGAGGACACGGCGATCGCGGTCACGTCGGCGGACCGGGTGGCGTGCGCGAGGAGCACTCCGGCGAGCCCGACCACGTACTCACCGAGCGAGATGCCCACCACGGTCTGCTTGACGACGTCGGCGGTGGACCGGTTGAAGCGGGTCATGTCCGGCGTGATGATGGCGCCCGCGATCGCGCCGCCCGCCACGAGCGTCGTGCCCTGGACGAGGGAGAGGTGCGGTCCCGGCGGCGCGGAGGCGACGAGGTGCCCGATGTCGTACCGGACCAGTTCGTGCACCGTGGACCAGCCCACGAGCAGCAGGAACGCGGGGACGGTGATGTACGCGGCCCAGTTCATGGAGCCGAAGCCCCACAGCACGACGGCCGTCACACCGAGCCCGAACAGGACCGACCACACGGGCGCGGGGAACACCCCGACGAGCCCGGCGAGCGCGTCGGCCGATATCGCCGACTGGATGCCGAACCAGCCGATGAGGCTCAGCGCGATGGCGAGTCCGATCAGCGAGGACCCGACGCGCCCGAACCCGGTCCAGCGCGCCAGCACGGACGTCGGAAGCCCTTCCCGTACGCCGATGATCCCTATGAAGATCGAGAGCACCTCGACGATCACCGAGCCGAGCGTGAGCGCCCAGAACGCCGTCCAGAAGTCCATTCCGAAGCCCAGCGTCGCGCCGAGCACGAACTGGCTGAGCCCGGAGATCTGCCCGAAACGCTGCAGGGCTACGGACCACCAGCCGTAACGGGCGGTGCTGGGCACTCTGGTCAGGGCGTGGTCGTCGACCCCGACGGCGCGTGCGGCTGCCATCGAACCTCCAAAGCGACTGCGGTTGCCCGCACGCTACGGCGGCCGCCGGAGGGGCGGGATGGGCGCAGTGCCCGGTGAGGCGGAGGTGGCTGTGCAGAGTGCACGGGGGTGGGTTCAGGGGCGGCGCCCCGTGAAGCCCACGATGCGGTCCATCAGCGGCGCGTCGGCGGGTGTCTCGACCGGCGGGCCCCACAGCTCGGGCAGGGGCGCCGCCGTCACGAAGCCGCTGACGTGGTCGTGGCAGGCGCGCAGCGTCTCCTCGGGCAGGTCGAAGGGCTGCCCGGTCGCCTGGGCGAGGTCCCAGCCGTGCACCACCATCTCGGTGAGCGCGACCTTTCCCCACGTGTCGTTCGGCAGCGCGAACCCCGGCCCCTCCGTCTCGCCCCGCCAGGCCTCCGGGTCGTCCCAGGCGTCACCGAGCGCCCGCACGCTCTTCGCCGTGCTCTCCCGCCAGTCGCCCGGCTCCGCGGGCAGCGGCGCTTCCTTGCGGGCGAAGCCCGTGAACGCCCGCGCAGCCTCGTCGACGTGGGCGATGAGCTCGCGCACGGAGTACTCGGAGCAGGGGGTGGGCCGAGGCAGCTGCTCTTCGCTGACGCCGGTCAGTACGTCGATCATCCGGCCGCAGGCCGGCTTCAGGTCGATCACGGAAAGTCCTCCTCGGGTGGCATGCCGTGGTGATACTGATGCAGACCGCGTCCAGGGTCCGAACTCATCGGCGCACCCGGCGTGTTGTGTGTGAAGCTGGGCCGATGGACCACACGCATGGCGAACTCCGCGACAGGCTGCAGACCGACCGCCCGCACTCCGCCCGGGTGTGGAACTACCTGCTGGGCGGCAAGGACAACTACCCCGTGGACAGCGAGGTCGGCGAGGCCATCCTCGCCACGTTCCCCGAGTTCGCGGCCGTCGCGCGGCTTCAGCGGCAGTTCCTCGTGCGCGCCGTGCGGTACCTGGCGGGCGAGGCGGGCGTCCGCCAGTTCCTCGACATCGGCACCGGCCTCCCCACGGCCGACAACACGCACGAGGTGGCCCAGCGCATCGCCCCGGACAGCCGGATCGTGTACGTCGACAACGACCCGCTGGTGCTGACCCACGCGCGGGCCCTGCTCACCAGCAGCCCCGAGGGCGCCTGCGCCTATCTGGACGCCGATGTACGCGACCCGGAGCGGATCCTGGCCCAGGCGGCTCAGACCCTGGACTTCGACCGGCCGATCGGGCTGACCCTGCTCAGCATCATGGGGCAGCTGTCCGACGACGACCGCCCCGCCGAGGTGGTGTCCGCGCTGCTCGACGCGCTGCCGCCCGGCAGCTACCTCGCCCTGACCGACGGAACGAACACCAACGACGCGCTCAACAGGGCGGTCACCGGCTACAACCAGCAGTCGGTGCACACCTATCACCTGCGGTCACCGGAGCGGATCGCCGCGTTCTTCGACGGCCTCGACCTCGTCGAACCCGGGGTCGTCCACACGTCGGCCTGGCGCCCGGACCCCGACGCGCCGCGTCCCGAGGACGCGGCGGTCGAGGCGGCGATGTGCGGGGTGGCGCGCAAGGTGTGAGAACGCCGTGGAGGTGGGGCGCTACTTGCGCTCCACCTCCACGAAGGCCAGCGGGGCGGTGCCCGCGTTGACGACCTCGTGCTCGCTGCCGGCCGATCGCGCGTAGGAGCGACCCGCGTACAGCTCGTTGGGCGTGACCGTGCCGTCCGGAGTGATGACATCGGTCAGGCCGTCCGTCACCGGGACCACGACGTAGTCGTACTCGTGCACGTGCCGGCCGGTGCTCTGCCCCGGCTCGAAGTCCCAGCGGGTGACCCGCGTGCGCTCGTCCTCGTGCTGCACGGTGGCGCGGGCAGTGGTGGTCATGTTCACGGCTCTTTCCTTGGGTGAAACGGTGGCGACGCGGATCGCCGCAGGTGGCACGCTAACCGGCTCAGACAGCGAAGAGCTGATCGAGGTCCGCGAAGGCCTTGAACTCCAGGGCGTTGCCCGCCGGGTCGAGGAAGAACATCGTCCACTGCTCGCCCGGTTCGCCCTGGAAGCGCACATAGGGCTCGATCACGAAGTCCGTTCCTGCGGCCGTGAGGCGCCCGGCGAGGCGCTGGAACTCCGGCACCGGGAGCACCAGGCCGAAGTGCGGCACCGGCACCTCGTGCCCGTCGACCGGGTTGGTGCCCGCGCGCCTCTCGCGGGGTGTGCCGTCGCCGACCTGATGGGTGACCACTTGGTGGCCCCCGAAGTTCCAGTCGATCCACCGGGTGTCCGAGCGCCCCTCGGCGAAGCCGAGCGCCTTGCCGTAGAAGTCGCGGGCGGCCGCGAGGTCGTCGACCGGAATGGCGAGGTGGAAGGGTGCGAGCGGCATCGGGAACTCCTTGTGCGGTCGGTGGGGCGGGGCCGAGTGATCCCTGTCCCGGTGGCGCGCCGGTATGCGTGCACCCGCCCCGCTCCACCGTCAGCGCAGCCCCGCCGGCTCCTCGTCCGGGGTGTCGGCCGCTCCCGGCCGGGGCGCGGGCACCGACACCAGCGGCGGTTCCGTCGCACACGGCCGCGACCGGGCCAGGGCGCTCAGGCCGAAGGTGAGCGCCGCGTTCAACGCCACCGTGAGCAGGCCCGCGTTGACACCGCCGAGGTCGGGCTCGGCCACGTACAGCGCCAAGGACGCGGCGACACCCGCGATCATGCCGGTCGCCACCGCCCACGCCCGCACCCGGCGGAAGAACAGCAGGGCGAACCAGCCGGGGATCAGCTGCCCGAGCAGGTAGTACGTCAGGTTGAGCACGGTCAGCATCAGTGACGACGCGGTCAGTGTCAGGACGGCGGCCGCGACGAGGAACACCGCGACGGCCAGCGTCGTCCACCGGCGCTGGACCTCCGGGCGCAGGTTCGGCGCGAGGTTGCGGGAGACGATGCCGCCGATCGACAGCGCCGTCACCGCGAGGACCAGCACCCCGGACAGACCCGCGCCGCCCGCGACGACACCCACCAGCCAGTCGGGCAGCACGTCCCGCACGACCTCCATGAACACCGTGTTGGGATCGGCGACATGCTTGCCGGCCGTGTACGCGAAGTAGGCGGTGGCCACCAGGAACGGGTACATCAGCATGTACGAAGGCATCCACACCGTCGAGGACTTGATGGCCCGCTCGGAGCGCGCGGTGAAGATGTAACCCGCGGAGAAGCCCAGATAGAAGGTGACCGCCTGGAAGACGATGGTGGTCAGCGCGAACACCATCGGACTGCCCGCCATGGTGACCTGCGCGCGCGGCACCGCCGCCGGATCGGTGACCGCCTCGATGCCACCGCCCGCGACGAGCGCGGCGACACCCGCGGCCACCACACCCACCACCATGAGCCCGTCCTTGAGGATGGACACGAACGCAGGGGACCGCACCCCGGACACGGCGACGTACAGGAACGCCATCACGCCCGCGAGGATCACCGCCTGCACCGGCGTGATCGGCAGGCCGAGCGCGGTGAGCACCACCTGCATGCCGATGAACTGGTACTGGCCCCACGGCACCAGGGCCACCAACAGGGCGAGCGCCGTGATGAGTTCGAGGCCGCGGCTGCGGAAGTGGCGGCCGAAGACGTCGGGGATGGTCATCGCGTCGTAGCGGACACCGGCCCGCCAGATCAGCGGCGCCACGTAGTAGCCGAGCGGATAGGCCAGCAGGATGTAGCCGAGGAACCAGACGCCGTAGCTCGCGCCCTTGGCGTAGATCCCGGCCGGGAAGCCGATCATGGTGCCGATGCTGTAGACCTCGCCGACCGCGAGGAAGTACAGCAGCCACGGCGGGAACGAACGGCCGCCGACCAGGTACTCGCTGATGGACACCTTGCGGATGCCGCGCCGGGCGCTGAACGCGACGAGGACCGACAGCACCATGATGACGAAGAAGACGGTGGCGATCACCCGGAAGTCCCTTCTGTGGAACCGGATGTGTCCTCGGGGTAGTGCTTCTGGTCCATCCGCCACGCCAGCCGCAGACACAGGGTGGTCAGCGGGAAGCAGGCGAACACCCACAGGAACAGCAGCGGGATCCCCGCCACGTACACGTCCGTGTTCGCGAGCAGTGGCATGACCACGAGGAGCGCGAACGAGGGGACGCCGAGGCCCAGCCACAGGCTGCGCGGCAGCCGACGAGTGGGCTCGGGCGATGGTGAAGGTGAAGGTGAAGGTGGTGGTGAAGTCATCGTGCACCTCCGGGAGTTCGCTCCCAGACGACGTCGCCGCCGATGACCGTCGCCTCGACCGTCAGATCGCGCAGGCTGCGCTCGCCACCGGCGGTCGGGTCCTCGGACAGGACCGTGACATCGGCCAGCTTGCCCGGCTCCAGGGTTCCCTTGCGGTCCTCCTCGAAGGCCAGTTTGGCGGCCTCGCTGGTGTAGGCGCGCAGCGCCGTCTCCGCGTCGACCCGCTGCTCGGGCCCCAGTCGATGGCCGTCGCGTGTCATCCGCTCGACCGCACACCACATGCCCTCCAGTGGTGGCACCGGCACCACGGGGGTGTCCGAGTGGAGGCCGAAGGTGACACCGTGGCGGCGGGCCGAGGCCAACGGGTCGATGCGGCTCGCCCGTTCGGGCCCGAGGAAGCGGTCGCGGTGCCGGTCGCCCCAGTAGTAGACGTGCTTGACGAAGAACGAGGCGTGCACGCCCGCCCGTGCCATGTCCGCGAGCTGCCGCTCTCCCGCCATCTGGCAGTGCTCGATGCGGTGGCGCCGGTCCGCGGACTCCGGGTCGAGGCCCAGCTTCTGGTACGCGTCGAGGATGGCCTGGATGGCGCCGTCGCCGTTGCCGTGCACGGCGACCTGCCAGCCCGCCTCGTGCAGCGTCGCGATCCGCCGGGACAGGTCGTCCGGCGGGAAGATCAGCAGCCCGTGCTTGTCCGGGGCGCACGCGTAGCCGTCCGAGACACACCCGGTCAGGCCCTGGATCGAACCGTCCGCCCACATCTTGACGCCTGCCACCCGGAACTCGTCGTCCCCGAGCCCCGCGACGGCCGACTCCACCGGGCTCAGGCGCCCCTCGGCCAGCTCAGGGAACAGGTCCTGCACCAGGTACGCCTGGATCCGGTTGCGCAGCCGGCCGGTGAGCCGGGCTCTGCGGTAGGCGTCGAGTTCGCCGGGGCCGCCCATCAGGCCGAGCCCGGTGTCGTGCACGGTGGTGACACCCGCCGCCAGATACGCGTCACCGGCCCGGCCGATCGCGTCGGCGAGGTCGTCCACGCCCGGGTTCGGCATGCCCGCGTACGCGGCGAACGCGGCGGTCTCCGCGAGCACACCGGTCGGCTCGCCCTTCGCGTCGCGGACGACGGCGCCGCCGACCGGGTCCGGGGTGTCCCGGTCGATTCCCAGGCGAGCGAGGGCCGCCGAGTTGAGCACGCAGAAGTGGCCCGAGATGTGCTGCAGACACACCGGGTGGTGCGGCGAGACCGGGTCCAGGTCGCTGCGGGTGGGGTGCCGGTCGTCGGCGAGCAGCGTGTCGTCGTAGCGGTAGCCGCGGATCCACGCGCCCCGCTCGGTGTGCCCGGCGGCCTGCTCGACGCGGGCCACGATGTCCGCGATCCGGTCGTTCGGCGGGCTGCCCGCGTCGACCTCGGCGGCGAGGGTCAGGCCGAAGAACGTCGGGTGGTTGTGGGTCTCGATGAACCCCGGCACGGCGCAGGAGCCCCGCAGATCGCGGAGCGTGGTGGCGGGACCGGCGAGGGTCAGGATGTCGGCGTCCGAGCCGACGGCGAGCACCTTGCCGTCGCGCGCGGCGAGCGCCGTGCCGGTGTGCCCGGCGCGGTCCAGGGTGCGCACGGTGCCGCCGTACAGGATCGTGTCGGCGGCGTGCAGGGGATCGGCGGGGCGGGGGAGCGGGCTCGGCACGGATGATCACCACCAGGGGAGGGGGACGGAGGGCGGGGCGCCCGCACCGACCGCGGGCGCCCCGGACGTACTCGTACAGCGATCAGACGTAGTCCTGGTACTTGTCCAGGTGCCTGACCGGCTTGGACAGGGCGTCGCGGCGGAACGGGTCGCCCAGCTCACGGGTGGTCATGACCTCGATGACGGTGGTGCGTCCCTCGTTCATCTGCGCCGAGACCGCCTTGCTCAGCGCCGGGCCGACGTCTTCGAGGCGGTCCACGATCACGCCGTCCGCGCCCATCGCGTGCGCGATCCCGGCGAAGGACTCGCTCTCCAGCTCGCCCGCGACGAACCGGCGGTCGTAGAAGTCGACCTGGTTCTTCTTCTCTGCGCCCCACTGCCGGTTGTGGAACACCACGGCGGTGACCGGGATGTCGTGCCGCACCGCCGTCATGATCTCGCCCATGCTCATGCCCCACGCACCGTCGCCCGCGTAGGCGACCGCGGGGCGCTCGGGTGCGGCGAGCTTGGCGCCGATGATCGTCGGCAGTGCGTAGCCGCAGTTGCCGAAGGACATCGGGGCGAAGAAGGACCGCGGTTCCTCGAAGCGGAGGTAGCTGTGCGCGATTGAGTTGATGTTGCCGATGTCGGTGGAGACCATCACCCGCTCCGGCAGCGCCTTCTCCAGCTCGCGCAGCACCTGACGCGGGTGCAGCCAGGAGCCGTCCTCGCCGTCCTGCTCGGTGATCATGTCGAGGCTGTACTGGTCCGTCTCGTGGATCCAGCCGTCCAGCTCCTTCTCCCAGGCGTCCTTCTCCGCCTGGATGGTCGCCGAACGCCGGGCGCGGGTCTGCTCGCAGACGAGGTCACGGCCGTCGAGCCGCTGCACGAGGGAGCGCGCCGCGGCGCCCGCGTCGCCGCAGATCCCGACCTCGATCTTCTTGACGAGGCCCAGCATGCGGTGGTCCGCGTCGATCTGGATGATCTTCGCGTCCTTGGGCCAGTACTCCATCCCGTACTGCGCCAATGTCCCGAACGGGCCGAGCCGGGTCCCGAGCGCGACCACCACATCGGCCTGCGCGAGCAGCTTCATGCCCGCCTTGGAACCCTGGTAGCCCAGCGGGCCGCACCACAGCGGGTGGCTCGCGGGGAACGAGTCGTTGTGCTGGTACGAGTTGACGACCGGCGCGCCGAGCCGCTCGGCCAGCGCCTTCGCCTCCTCGACCGCGTCGCCCATGACGACACCGCCACCGGAGATGATCACCGGGAACTCGGCCTCGGCGAGCAGCCGCGCCGCCTCCTCCAGGCTGCGCTCACCGCCCGGCCCACGGTCGAGGCGGGACGGGCGCGGGATCTCCGCCTCGATGTCACCGTAGAAGTGGTCGCGCGGGATGTTGAGCTGCGTCGGGCCCATCTCGCTCATCGCCCGGTCGAAGGCACGGCCCGTCAGCTCCGCCATCCGGCGCGGATTGTTCACGTGCGCCTGGTACTTGGTGAACTCCTCGAACATCGGGAGCTGATTGGTCTCCTGGAAGCCACCGAGCCCGATGCCCATCGTGCCCGCCTCGGGCGTGACGACGACGACGGGGGAGTGCGCCCAGTACGCCGCCGCGATCGCCGTGACGCAGTTGGAGATCCCAGGACCGTTCTGGCCGATCACCACTCCGTGGCGGCCGCTGGCCCGGGCATAGCCGTCAGCCATGTGGCCCGCGCCCTGCTCGTGCACGACCGGGATCAGCTGGATTCCGGCCGGCGCGAAGATGTCCATCGCGTCCATGAAGGCCGAACCCATGATGCCGAAGATGTCTTTGACGCCGTGCGAGACGAGGGTCTCCACGAACGACTCGGAAGGGGTCATCCGCTGCACGCCGGCGGCCACCTGACGGCCGTCCTCGGTCGTGAACTGCGGTTGGGGCGCACTGCTGGTCATGGATTTTCCACCCTTCGACGTGCTGTCGGTGCTGGTGCGGGGTGGCGCATGTTCAGTGGGGGAGAGCGGGTTCCGGGATCCGGTACGCGGTGTTCCTAAAAGCGGGACACGTCGAGGACCGTAGAGCGGGTGTCTCGGCAGCGTCAACCATGCGTACCGAAATCCGGGACGTGCTGCTACGTTCAGACGCCCGGCAACTGGCAGGTATCGCAAGCGAGTTGAGGATGGTGCACATGGACGACGGAACCCCGGCCCTGCGCCTGTTCGCCCTGCTGGAACACATCGCCCGCACCGACCGCCTGGTCACCCTGACCGAGCTGGTCGCCGAGACCGGCCTGCCCAAGCCGACCGTGCACCGGATGCTCGGGCAGCTGGAGGGCGCCGGCCTCCTCGACCGCCAGGGCGACGGCCGCCGCTACGGCGCGGGCGGCCGGCTTCGCGCGTTCGCCGAGGACCTGCTCACCCACGGCACCCACCACGCGGCCCGGCACGCGGTGCTGCGCCACCTCGTCGACGAGATCGGCGAGACCTGCAATCTGACCGCGCCCGCCGGACCGGAGGTCGTCTATCTCGATCGCGTCGAGACCCCCGAGCCACTGCGGTTCGCCCTGCGGCCCGGCTCCCGCGTCCCGGTGCACTGCAGCGCCAGCGGCAAGCTGATCCTCGCGTTCCTGCCCGCCGCCCAGCGCCGCAAGATCCTCACCGCGGCCCCGCTGAAGGCGTTCACCGCGCGCACCCGCACCGACCCCGACGCCCTGGAGGCCGAGCTCGACCAGGTGCGCAGGGACGGATTCGCCCTGGACGACGAGGAGTTCCTGCCCGGCCTCGTGTGTGCCGCCGTGCCCGTGCCCCGCAACCCCGGTGAGGACACGGCGGCGTCGCGGGTGCGCCAGTGCGTGGCACTTCAGGCGCCCGTCGTACGGGTGGGCCTTGAGCAGGCGGTGAAGCTGGTGCCGGTGCTGCGGCGGGCGGCCGAGCGGATCGCGCGGATCGAGGCTAACTGAGCGTCACTCGGGTGGCAGCAACTCCCGTACGACTTCGCCGAGGATCGCGATCCCCGGCTCGATGACGTCGGCCCGTGGCGCCGCGAAACCGATCCGGAAGTGCCGCAGCGCGCCGGGGTCAGGGCCCGCCAGGAAGAAGATGTCACCGCGCTCGATCAGCACGCCCCGCTCGCGCGCACGCCGCACCAGCTCCCGGCAGTCGAGCCCTTCCGGCCCGGACATCCACAGGCTCACGCCGCCCGGCGCGGGTGAACTCACCCACGGCAGTGCCGCGTTCACCGCGTCCCGCATGAGCCGCCACTTCATCCCGAGTCGCGCACGGCTGCGCCGCACGGCCCACTGGTAGTCGCCCGACTCGATCAGCAGGCCGAGTGCCCGCTGGAGATGCCCGGACGGGTGGCGCACCGAATAGCGTCGCAACTCCCGCAGATGTGCGACAAGTTCGGCGGAACCGACGAGATAGCCCAGCCTGAGACCTGGCGCGAGGAACTTGGAGAACGTGCCCAGGTACACCACCTGCCCCGTGGTGTCCTGCGACTTGAGCGCGGGCGTCGGACTGCCCTCGTAGCGGAACTCGCTGTCGTAGTCGTCCTCCACGACGACCGTGCCCGCCTCCCTGGCCGCCGCGAGCAGCGCGTGCCGTCGCCCCGTGCCCAATGTCGCATTGGTGGGGTGATGGTGACTGGGCGTCACATGCAGCAGGTCGACGCCGCGCAGGGTGTCCGGCGGGCGCAGCCCGTCCGCGTCGACCGGCAGAGGGTGCAGGCGCGCCCCGGCCCGCAGGAAGATGTGCCGTGCGTCCAGGTACCCCGGATCCTCCACAGCAGCCACCGAGCCCGGCCCGAGCAGCGCCCGCCCCAGCAGATCGAGACCCTGCTGCGAGCCGATGGTGATCAGCACCTCGTCCGCCTCCACCGCCACACCGCGAGCGGGCAGCAGATGGGAACGGACCATCTCCACCAGCAACGGATCGTCGTCCGCCACACAGTCCTGCAACGACCAGGCCGCGTGCGGCCGGTCGAGCGCCCGGTTCAGCGAGCGCACCCAGGCCCGCGCCGGGAAGGCCCGCGGATCGACCTGCCCCGCGGGGAACGGATACGGGTAGCGCGCCCAGTCATGAACCTTCTCGATGTGCGGAAGCCGGTCCCCTTCGCGGCCGCGCAGCCGCCCCGACCAGTCGAACGCATGCTCCTGCGGGGGCGTCGGATCCGGCTCCGGGCGGGGCGGCATCCGGGGATTGACGAACAGCCCCGAACGGGCCCGGCTCTCCACGAATCCCTCGGCCACCAGCTCCTCATAGGCGGCCGTGACCGTGTTCCGGGACACCCCCAACTCCTGGGCGAGCAACCGTGAGGAAGGCAACCGGCCACCCGCGTCGAGCCGCCCCGACGCGATGCCGTGCTCGATGGCCCTGCGCACCTGCCGGTACAGCGGCTCCCCATGACCCCGCTCGATCTCGATCAACGTACGTGGCACGTATCGCCTCCGCCTCACGGTCGGCCTGGCACCCTCAGCGTGCGCGCAACTGGACCTGTTGCGATCGCCGCCCTCTTCGGCACGGTAGCCGTGGTGGCCTCGCCGCACGAGGGTGCGATGCCGACGCCACGGACCGCCGCCTGAACCCCAACTCGTGTCGAGCGCGCCCACCCACGCCTGTCGCACCGCGTCCGCGCCGCAATCAGGGCCGGGCCAGAGGGGAGTCGAATCGTGAGGATCGGTATTCCGCGAGAAGTCAAGAACAACGAGTTCCGCGTCGCCCTGACCCCGGCAGGGGTCCACGAACTGACCGCACACGGACACACCGTCACCGTCGAGGCCGGTGCGGGAGCCGGTTCCGCGCTGCCCGACGCCGACTACGCCGAGGCCGGCGCCCGCGTCCTGCCCGCGGCCGACGACGTGTGGGCCGAGGCCGACCTGGTCCTCAAGGTGAAGGAACCGGTGGCCGAGGAGTACCACAGGCTCCGCCCCGACCAGGTCCTCTTCACCTACCTCCACCTCGCAGCGTCCCGCGCGTGCACCCAGGCACTGCTCGACGCCGGCACCACCGGTGTCGCCTACGAGACGGTGCAGGCGGCGGACGGCTCGCTGCCGCTGCTCTTCCCGATGTCCGAGGTCGCAGGCCGGCTCGCGCCGCAGGTCGGGGCGTACCACCTGATGCGCGGCGGTGGCGGGCGCGGCGTCCTGGCCGGTGGTGTCTCCGGCACCCGTCCCGCCCGCGTCGTCGTCATCGGCGCGGGAGTCGCGGGCATGAACGCGGTCGCCGTCGCCACCGGCATGTGGGCGGACGTCGTGCTGCTCGACACCGACCTGAACAAGCTGCGCGCCGCCGACCGCATGTACCAGGGCCGCATCACCACACTCGCCTCGAACCGGCTCGCCCTCGAACAGGCCGTCCTCGACGCCGACCTGGTGATCGGAGCCGTTCTCGTCCCCGGCGCCAAGGCACCCCGCCTCGTGAGGAACGACCTCGTCGCCCGCATGAAGCCCGGCGCCGTCCTCGTCGACATCTCCGTCGACCAGGGCGGCTGCTTCGAGGACACCCGCCCCACCACTCACGCCGACCCCGTGTACCGGGTCCACGACACCCTCTTCTACTGCGTCGCCAACATGCCGGGCGCCGTCCCGCACACCTCGACCCACGCCCTCACCAACGTCACGCTGCCCTACGTCCAGGCCATCGCCGACCACGGTCTTCGCGCCGCGGCGGCGGCCGACCCGGCGCTGAAGCGGGGCATCAACACGCTCGGCGGGCGGCTCACCTACCGTCCGGTGGCCGAGGCCCACGACATGAAGCACGCCGACGTGGACCAAGCCCTGCTGTGAACGCCAACGCCAACACCAACGCGAACGTGACCGCGAAGGAGCGCACCGTGCCCCAGGACCTCACCCTGCGTGCCAAGGCCCAGCGTCACCTCGGCCCGCACTTCACCCGCCGCAGCAGCTGGTACGACACCCCACCGCCGGTCTACGTCCGTGGCGAGGGCTGTTACCTCTACGACGACGAGGGCAACCGCCACCTCGACGGACTCTCCGGCCTGTTCTGCGTGAACATGGGCCACGGCCGCGGCGACGTGGTGGCCGCGGGCGCCAAGCAGATGGAGACCCTCGCGTACTCCACCAACTGGGGCGCGGCCCACCCGCCCGCCATCGAGGCGGCGACCCTGATCGCCGAGCTGGCTCCGGGTGACCTGGACGTGACGTACTTCGTCAACTCCGGCTCGGAGGCGGTCGAGACGGCGATCAAGTTCGCCCGTCAGTACCACCGTTCGCAGGGTCAGCCGCAGCGCACGAAGATCATCAGCCGGTCGATGGCGTACCACGGTGTCACCCTGGGCGCCCTGTCCGTCACCGGCCTCCCCAAGATCCGCGAACCCTTCGGACCGCTGCTCCCGGGCATCCGGCACGTCCCCAACACCCTTGGTTTCACCGGTGATTGCGGCCCGGCGGCGGAACTCGACTGCGTCCGTGCGATCGAGCAGGCCATCACCGAGGAGGGCCCGGAGACCATCGCCGCGGTCTTCGCCGAACCCGTGCAGAACGGCCGCGGCGCCCTCGTCCCGCCCGACGGCTACTGGCGCGAACTGCGCCGCATCTGCGACGAACACGGCATCCTGCTCGTCGCCGACGAGGTCATCTGCTCCTTCGGCCGGCTCGGCCACTGGTTCGGCAGCGCGGCCGAGGGCGTCGTCCCCGACCTGGTCACCTTCGCCAAGGGAGCCACCTCGGGCTACGCCCCGCTCGGCGGCGCCATCGTCCGCGAGCCCCTGGTGCGCGGCCTGTACGACTCGCCGCTCGGCGGCACCTTCACACACGGCGCGACCTGGGGCGGGCACCCGGTGTCCACGGCCGTCGCCGTCGCCAACATCGGCGCCATGCGCGACGAGAACATCCCCGGTCACGTACGGGAGTTGGGCCCTGTTCTCAGGGCCGGACTCGACGAGATCGCCGCACGCCACCCGGTCGTCGCCGATGTCCGCGGCACCGGCTTCTTCTACGCGGTCGAGTTCACGGCCGACCGGGACAGCGGCCGGGAGCTGACCGAGGATCAGTCGGCGCGGATCCTGCGCGAGGTGCTGCCGGACGCGATGCGCCGCACCGGCGTGATCCTGCGGCCCGACGACCGCGGCGCGACGATGCTGATGGTGGCTCCACCGCTGGTCGCGGACCGGGCGGTGCTCGGCGAACTCCTCGAAGGTGTCGACGAGATGGTGGCTTCGGTCGCCCGCGCCGTGGCCTGAGACGCCGTTCGTTTCGACCGTGTGAACGGTTCGTTGAACGCGCCCGGCGGGCCTTCGGGCGTGCCAAGACTGTCCGACGGCGCCGCATGATCATCACGTGTCGGCGCCGCCGGACAGGCCCACGTCAGACGTACGGAGAAGAGGCGGACGTGACGGACACCAGCGACAGATCCCTGCGGGACGACGGCGCGACCGAGCCCTCCGGCGGCCCCGGACTGCGCAGCTCCCTCAAACAGCGCCACATGACCCTGATCGCGATCGGCGGTGTCATCGGGGCCGGACTCTTCGTCGGCAGCCGCGTCGTCATCCAGGACACCGGACCCGCCGCCGTGATCTCCTTCGCGCTCGCCGGCGGCCTGGTCATCCTCGTGATGCGGATGCTCGGCGAAATGGCGGTGGCCCGCCCGGCCGTCGGCTCCTTCCACGCCTACGCCCGACTGGCCCTCGGCCCGATGGGCAGCTTCACCATCGGCTGGCTGTACTGGTACTTCTGGGTCAACGTGGTGGCCCTCGAAGCGGTCGCGGGCGCCGAACTCGTCCGCGCCTGGCTCCCCGGCATCCCGCTGTGGACGATCAGCCTGTCCCTGATGCTGATCCTGACGGCGGTGAACATGCTGTCGGTGAAGACCTTCGGCGAGTTCGAGTACTGGTTCTCGTCGATCAAGGTGGCCGCGATCACCGTGTTCCTCGTCGTGGGCCTCGTCTTCGTGGTCGGCCTGTGGCCGGGCGCGCACGACGCGGGCGGCGTCGACAACCTGACCGCGCACGGCGGCTTCCTGCCGATGGGGGTGGGACCGGTCCTCACCTCGATCATCCCGGCGGTCGGCTTCTTCACCGGCGCGGAGATCGCCGCGCTCGCCGCCGCCGAATCCGCCGAACCCGGCCGCAACGTCGCACGGGCGACCCGCTCCGTCGTCCTGCGCGTCCTGCTCTTCTACGTGGGCTCGATCTTCCTGGTCGTCGCGATCGTCCCGTGGACCTCGGACAAGCTGAACGGCGGACCGTACATCGCGGCGCTGGAGGAGATCGGCATCCCCGGCGCGGACACCCTGATGCGCATCCTGATCCTGATCGCGGTCCTCTCCTCGCTCAACGCGGGCCTGTACTCGGCGTCCCGCATCGTCTTCGCCCTCACCCGCGAGGGCGAGGCACCACGCGGCCTCACGAAACTCAGCCGCAGCGGAGTCCCACGCCGAGCCATCCTCCTCGCCACGGTCCTCGGATACGTGGCCGTGGTGTTCGCCTACGTCTCCCCGGACACGGTCTTCTCCTTCATCGTGCACTCCTACGGAGCGGTCGCCCTCTTCGTCTACCTCCTCGTCGCCCTCTCCCAACTCCGCCTGCGCAAGCGCCTGGAGCGCGAGGACCCCGACTCCCTGACCCTGAAGATGTGGGGCTACCCATACCTCAGCTGGTTCACGATCGGCGCGATGGTCGTCGTCATCGCCGCGATGGCGATCCTCCCGGCAACCCGCGCGGACTTCGCCGCCAGCCTCCTCACGGTGGTGGTCGTCCTGGCCTCCTACGCGGCGCTCCGCAGACGTCGCCGCGCGCGGGCGCAGGCGGGGGTTGACCTCACGTCGGATTGAGCTTCTAGGTTCGCCCCATGAAGACACTTGTGCTGGGAAGGACGCCCGCCAGGGTGACAGAGGTACTGACCACGCTGCACGCGGACGGTTTCGACGCGGAGGGCGTGAGCACGGACGACGAGGCCCGCGGGCTCCTTGAGACCGAGGAGTTCGCGGTGCTGATCATCGGCGGCGGAGTGGAGCCCGTATCCCGCGCGGCGCTCAAGGAGTTCGCGGCGGTGCACGGAGTGCGCCGGGTCATCGACGGCGCGCTGACGGCGCCGTTCGACGCCTATGTACGGCGGGAGTTCGAGCCGTTGATCCGGGAGGCCGCGGCGACGGAGTGAGGGCCCGGCCGGTCAACCGGCTGTCGGCATGAACGCCTTGGCGTGCGCGAGGTGTGCCTCAAGCAGCCCGGCCGCTTCCTCGCCCTTCGCTTGACGCAGCAGCGACACGATCTCCCGGTGCTCCTCGACCTGCGCCGGGAGATCGTCACTGGTGCGGTCCGTGGTGGCCACCGCCAGCTTGATCTCCGACATGAGGTCGCGGGCGGTCGCCGTCAGGCGCGGGCTGCCCAACAGCCCCACGATCGCCACATGCACGGACAGATGAGCCTCCGTGACGACACTGGCGGCGGCCGACGAGACGACCGCCTCCTCGAAGTCGCGCTGGGCCGCGCTGAGCGCCACGAGGTCGGCGCGGGTGGCCTGCACCACCGAACGCGCCGCCGCCGTCTCGAGAACGCGGCGCGCCTTGAAGATGTCCTCGATCTCCTCCTCAGTGAGCCGCCGCACCTCGACCCCACGGTTCGGCCGCCGCACCAACAGGCCCTCGGCGGTGAGGATCTGCAGCGCCTCGCGCACGGTGCTGCGGGAGACACCGAGGCTCTCCGCGACGTTGCTCTCGCGCAGCGACGTGCCGCCCTCGATGGTGCCCCGGTACATCTCCTCGCGCAGTGCGTGGGCCACCCGGTCCACCGTGCTGGAGCGATCGATCTCTATGGGCCCTAGCGCCATCACGTTCTCCCTCGGGGCGTGCGTCTGATTGCCGGACAATTCTTGCCGACACTCTACTGGCAGCCTATTGCCAGGCCGCGACGGGGAGTTGGGCGGCGGAATGCCCCGGTCCGACTCTTGACGGTCATCCGGCGTTGCTGAAATTGTCCGACAAGCAGTCAGTCCGGCGAGACCCGTCGACAACTGCCGTGCTCAGCCCTGCCTTGGCCTGCCTTGCCCGGCCTCGCCCCGCCCTGCCGCCCGCGGCTGTCGAGCTGCCCTTTTCCTCCCAGGGAGACCGTTCATGACCGGTACCGCCGCTGCCACCACACGCCTATGGGGCGGACGCTTCCGCAACGCCCCCGACGAGGCGCTGACCACGTTGTCGCGTTCCGAGCCGAGCTACTTCGACATGGCGCCCTACGACCTCGCGGGTTCCCGCTCCCACGCCCGCGAACTGCACCGTGCGGGACTGCTCGACGACGCCGAACTGGCCACGCTGATCGAGGCCATCGACGTACTCGACGGCGAGTACGCACGCGGGGAGGTGCGGCCGATCCCCGAGGACGAGGACGTCCACACCTTCCTGGAGCGGGTGCTCAGCGAGCGGCTCGGCACGGTCGGCGGCAAGCTGCGCGCCGGACGCTCCCGCAACGACCAGGCCGCCAACGACCTGCGGCTCTACCTCCGTGACCAGGTCCGCCACCTCGCCGAGGCCGCCGCGGACCTGGAGGACGCCCTGCTCGCCCAGGCCCGGCGGCACCGCGCCACCCCGGCCCCCGGCTTCACCCACCTGCAGCCCGCCCAGCCGATCACCTTCGGCCACCAACTCCTCGCGCACACCCACGCGCTCAGCCGTGACATCGACCGGCTGCGCGACTGGGACCGCCGCAGCGCACGCTCCCCGCTGGGCGCCGCCGCCCTCGCCGGATCGGCCATCGCGCTCACCCCCGAGCACGCCGCGCGCGAACTCGGATACGAGCGCCCCTGCTCCAACTCCATCGACGCGGTGGCCAGCCGGGACCACGTCGCCGAATTCCTCTTCGTCGGCTCGATGCTCGCCGTCGACGTGTCCCGGCTCGCCGAGGAGATCTGCCTCTGGGCCAGCCGCCAGTTCCGCTGGATCGCGCTCGACGACCGCTTCGCCACCGGCTCGTCGATCATGCCGCAGAAGAAGAACCCGGACATCGCCGAGCTCGCCCGCGGCAAGGCAGGCCGCCTCGCGGGCAACCTGATGGGCGTCATCGGCGCGCTCAAGGGGCTCCCGCTCGCCTACAACCGCGACCTCGCGGAGGACAAGCGCGCCGCCTTCGACACCGTCGAGACCCTGCTGATGGTGCTGCCCGCGATGGCCGGCATGGTGCGCACCTTCGTCGTCGACGAGGCCGAGCTGCGTACGCAGGCCACCGCCGGATTCACCCTCGCCACCGAGATCGCGGACTGGCTCGCCCGCAGTGGTGTGCCGTTCAGCGAGGCCCATGAGATCACCGGCGCCGTCGTGCAGCTCTGCGAGGAGCGCGGCGTCGACATGGAGGAGCTGAGCGACGCCGACTACGCGGGCGTCGACGCCCGCCTCACCCCCGAGGTGCGCTCCGTGCTCACCGTCGAGGCCGCGCTCGCCGCCCGCAGCGGACAGGGCGGCACCGCGCCCGCCCAAGTCGACGCGCAGATCGGCGAGTTGGAGACGCTCATCGCCGAACAACGTACGTGGGCCTCCTCCTACCAAGGGCCCCGCGCATGAGCACGCCACCATCCTCGACCCGCACGACAGCCTCCGGAGAAGAGAGTCACGTCATGTCCGAAGCCGTAGCGGAGACCTCCGCACCCGCGGACACCGGCGACCTCGTCGCGGTGCCGCGCACACACTACGGACGCTGGGTCGGCGCGCTCGTGGTCGTCGTCTTCCTGGGCTGGCTGGGCTACGCCTTCGCCCACGCGGCCATCGACTGGGGCGTCGTCAAGGAGTACCTGACGATGGGGGTGCTCCTGAAGGGGCTGCTCATCACCCTGGTCCTCACGGTCGTCGGCATGGTCCTCGGCATCGTCCTCGGTGTCCTGGTCGCCGTGATGCGCCTGTCCCGCAACCCGGTCACCTCGGGAGTCGGCTGGCTGTACGTGTGGGTGTTCCGCGGCACCCCGGTCTATCTGCAACTGCTCGCCTGGTTCAACATCGGGCTGCTCTTC
The DNA here is from genome assembly GCF_042888725.1 of Streptomyces sp. NPDC002795. Taxonomy (NCBI): domain Bacteria; kingdom Bacillati; phylum Actinomycetota; class Actinomycetes; order Kitasatosporales; family Streptomycetaceae; genus Streptomyces; species Streptomyces sp. NPDC002795. The sequence continues at coordinate 111,819 of NZ_JBIAQB010000001.1, read as the reverse complement.
CCGTACGTGTCGCTGCCCGGCGTGGGCGGCGCCCGCACCGTCGACCTCGTCACCCCGTTCGTCGCCGCGGCCATCGGCCTCGGCCTCAACCAGGGCGCGTACACCTCCGAAGTGGTGCGCGCCGGCATCCTCTCCATCGACGAGGGACAGACCGAGGCGGCCCAGGCGCTCGGCATGTCACGCCTGCGCACCATGGGCCAGATCGTGCTGCCGCAGGCGATGCGGGTGATCCTGCCGCCCATCGGCAACGAGACCATCGGGATGCTCAAGACGACCTCGCTCGCCTCGGCCATCGGCGTCAGCGAGATCCTCTCCGAGGCGCAGCACATCTACTTCGTCAACAACCGGATCATGGAACTGCTGATCGTGTGTGCCATCTGGTACCTGGCCGCGGTCTCGATCCTCTCGGTCGTCCAGTACTACCTGGAACGGCACTTCGCCCGGGGCAGCAGCAGCCGCGCGCTGCCCGCGACGCCCCTGCAGCGGCTGCGCAAGGTCCTCCAGCAGAAGAAGGCGGTCTCCTGATGAGCGTCACCACGGACACCGAACGCGCCCTGGTGCGCGCCGAGTCGGTGCACAAGAGCTACGGCGACCTCCAGGTCCTCAGGGGCATCGACCTCGAGGTGAACCCCGGTGAGGTGGTGTGTCTGCTCGGCCCCTCCGGATCCGGCAAGAGCACGTTCCTGCGCTGCATCAACCACCTGGAGCAGCTCAACTCGGGCCGCATCTGGGTGGGCGACGAAGTGATCGGCTACCGGCAGCAGGGAAACAAGCTGCACGAGCTGAACGAGCGGGCCATCGCCCGGCAGCGCCGTCGCATCGGCATGGTCTTCCAGCGGTTCAATCTGTTCCCGCACATGACGGCGTTGGAGAACGTGGTCGCGGCGCCCGTCGGCGTCAAGCGGGTGGGTCGCGCCGCCGCCCGCGAGCGCGCCGTGGAACTGCTGGCCCGGGTGGGGCTGAAGGACAAGGCGGACGCCTACCCGCGCCAGCTGTCCGGCGGTCAGCAGCAGCGCGTCGCCATCGCCCGCGCCCTTGCCATGGAACCCGACCTGATGCTCTTCGACGAGCCGACCTCCGCGCTCGACCCCGAGCTGGTCGGCGAGGTCCTGGAGGTGATGAAGGACCTGGCGAGCAGCGGCCTGACGATGATGGTCGTCACGCACGAGATCTCCTTCGCGCGTGAGGTCGCCGACCGCGTGGCGTTCATGGACGGCGGCGAGATCCTTGAGGTCGGCCCGCCGTCCGAGGTACTCGTCAACCCGCGACACCCGCGCACGCAGTCGTTCCTGGCCCGCGTCCTGTGAGCCCCGAGTCCGCAGGAGACGCCATGTCCCGTCCGCTCCGCGCGCTCACCGCCGTCGCGGCCTGCCTCGCCGCGACGGCCGCGCTCACCGGCTGTGTCAGCACGAGCATGCCCGCGTCGGCTGCGGGCAAGGGCGGCCTGCCGCCCTCCATCACCGAGGACAAGCAGCTCAAGGTAGGCCTGTCACCCGACTTCCCGCCGATGGAGTACCGCGACGAGAAGACCAACCGGGTGGTGGGTGTCGACGTCGATCTCGCACGGGCGCTCGGCGCGGAACTCGGCCTTGAGGTCACGTTCCAGGAGCAGAAGTTCGACCAGCTCATGAACTCCGTGACCACCTCCCGCGTCGACATGGTGATGTCCGGGATCTCCGACACCGTCGACCGCCAGGAGACCGTGGACTTCGTCGACTACTTCGACACCGTCGGCCGCTTCTACACCCTGCCGGGCCGTGCCGGCGATTTCCGTGACGGCGACGATGTGTGCGGCCGCAAGCTCGCCGTCAGCAAGACGACGGACTACTACGGCCAGGCCCTCGACTACAACAAGCGGTACTGCACCGGAAAGGGCAAGCCCGCCATCCGCGTCCTGCCCACCGACTCCGGAGCGGCGGCCCGGCTGCAACTGGAGCAGAAGCGCGCGGACGTCGCCATCCAGGGCGGAGAGAACCTGGCCTTCTTCGACCGGACGGAGCCCGGACGGTTCAAGGCGGTGCTCGATCCGATCCCGGCGAAGCCGTTCGCCGCTGTGGTGAAGAAGGACGACAAGCCCATGGCGCGACTCGTACTCAAGGGCTTCCGGCAGCTCCGCGCCGACGGAACGTACCAGCGGATCCTGAAGAAGGCCGGCATGGCCTACGGGTCGATGGCGCCCAAGATCAACGGAGTTGAGGACTGACTCATGCACACCCCTGTCGATCCGAGCCCGCCGCGCTGGCCGCACGGGCACCGCGCCGCGGTCGCCCTCGCCTTCGACCTGGACGGACCCACCGGCGGCGCCATGCTCGACGGCACCCTGTGGGACCGGCCCGGCTACTTCGCGCTCGGCGGCTACGGACCCCACCGGGCGCTGCCCCGGCTGCTCGACCTCCTCGACGACGCCGGGGCCCCCGCCACCTTCTTCGCCCCGGCGTGGGTGGTGGAGCACTGGCCCGAGGCCTGCCGCGCCATCGTCGAGCGCGGCCACGAGGTCGCCCACCACGGCTACCGGCACGAGTGCTATTACGACCTGACCGTCGACGAACAGCACGCCGTGATCACCCGCAGTCAGCGGGTGTTCCGCGACGTCCTCGGCGTCGAGGCCACCGGTTTCCGCTCCCCGTCGGGCGACTGGCACCCCGAGACCCCGCGCATCTTGCGCGAGCGCGGCTTCCGCTACTCCAGCTCGATGCGCGGCGACGACCGCCCGTACCGGCACACCCTCGACGGCGCCACGACCGAACTCGTGGAGATACCGGCCCGCTGGGACATGGACGACTACGCCTTCCTCGCCTACCACCGCAACCCCGACTACCCCGGCGGCCAGGACCGGATCGCGAGCTATGCGCTGACACTCGACAACTGGAAGCGCGAATTCGACGGATACCGCGCCGAAGGGCTCTGCCTGACGACCCTCTTCCACCCGAAGGTCTCGGGGCGCCCCGGCCGCCTGCTGCTCCTGGAGGAACTCATCGACCACATGCGCGCACACGACGACGTCTGGTTCGCGACCTGCCACGACGTGGCCGACTGGTGGATCGAGAGCGGGCAGGGGACGGAGGTGGCCGCCGCGTGAGCGACACCCACGGCCGGTGGCCGAACGGCGCCCGCGCCGCCGTCATGATCACTGTCGACCACGATGCCGACCTCGCCCTCCTCAGCGGCTCGCCCGCCATCGCGGACCGCGGCAAGACCCTGTCCGTCGGCCGCTACGGCACCGACCGCGGCATCGACCGACTGCTCGCTCTGTTCGACGAACTCGCCGTTCCCACCACGTGGTTCGTGCCGGGACGCAACGCGGAGCGGCACCCCGAAGCAGTGCGCCGCATCACCGCCGCCGGACACGAGCCGGCCTGCCACGGAGACGCGCACGAGGACTTCCAGCCCCTGACGCTCGACGAGCAGATACGCGCTGTGCGCGACGGAGCCGACCGGCTGCGGCAGGTCACCGGGGCACCCGTGCGCGGCTTCCGCACCCCAGCCGGGGAATGGAAGCCGGGGCTCGGCTCCCACCTCGCCGACGCGGGCCTCGACTGGTCCTCCTCGTCACCCGGCGACGACCTGCCCTACCTCCACCCCGGTACGGACGGTGTCGTCGAGATCCCGGTCCAGTACGAAATGGAGGACCACCAGTACTTCTTCTTCAACCTCGAACCGCCCTTCCCCACGGGCCAGTCACGCATCGCCTCCTACGCGCACGTCCTCGGCAACTGGACACAGGAGTTCACGGCACACCACCGCTTCGGGCTCTGCTACGTCCTGCGGCTGCACCCGGAGGTGACGGGGACCCCGGGCAGGATCGGACTCGTGCGGGACCTCATCACACACATCCAGGCCCACCCCGACGTGTGGATCACGACCGGTTCGCGGATCGCCGACTGGTGGCGGACGAACCACCCGGACAACGACCCCGGCCACCCGGCGGACCTGTTCGCCCGGCTCCGGGCGGAAGGGGAGCCCGCCGTATGACACCGAGCCCACTCACCCGGCTCGCCCGCCTGGTCACCGACACCACGTACGACCAGCTGCCGGACGCCACCACGCGCAAGGCGACGCTCCACCTCCTGGACACCCTCGGGGCCGGCCTCGCGGGCGCACACAGCGAGGAGACCGCGATCGCCCTCTCGGTGCTCGGCGGGGAACGTGGCGAAACCCCGGTGTGGGGGACGCGCGAACGGCTGACACCACGGGCCGCGGCCCTGGTGAACGGCGTCTCCAGTCACGCCTACGAGGTCGATGACACCGGCGGATGCGACCACTCGGGCGCGGTCGTCGTGCCCGCCGCGCTCGCGGCCGTCGCCGCCGCGCCCGCTCCGGTGAGTGGCGCCCGGCTGCTCACCGCGATCGTCCTCGGGTACGACGTGGGCCGTCGGATGCTCGAAGCGTTCGGCGGCTACGAGGCGCACAACGGAGCCGGTTGGCACTCCACCGGGACCTGCGGCCCCTTCGGATCGGCGGCCGCGGCCGCCCATGTCCTCGGCCTCACCGTCCGGCAGACGGAGGCGGCCCTCGGCCTGGCGTCCAGCGGCAGCGCGGGTCTTTGGGCCTTCGTCCACGACGGAGCCATGACCAAGCGGCTGCACGCGGGCCGCGCGGCCGAGAGCGGCCTGCTCGCGGCGCGCATGGCGGCAGCAGGGATGACGGGCCCGTCGGCGGTCTTCGACGACACCTGGGGCGGTGCGCTCGCCACCTACGCGGGGGCGGCGGCCGAACCGGGCGCGCTGACCGCGGAGTTGGGGCGGAACTGGAAGATCATGCGCAGCTCCCTCAAGCCGTACGCCTCGTGCCGCGGCACCCACTCGTCGGTCGACGCCCTGCTCGCCATCATGGCCGACCACACACTGCACGCGGACGACATCGCCACCGTCCACGTGAGCATGAGCCCGTTCCTGTACGGCATGTGCGGGGGCCGTGAGGCCACGACGTTGGCGGCGGCGCAGCTCAGCCTCCCCTGTGCGCTGGCCGCCGTCATCACCCATGGCCATGCGGGACTTGAGGCCTACGTCGGCGACAGCAGGGGTGGGGCTTCGTCGCACGCCGCCATGGAGCGCGTCGAACTGGAGGTGGACGACGCCATGCCGGCGGACGGGGAGCCGGTCGTCACCGTGACCAGCACTGACGGGCGACGCTGGTCGCTTCGGGTCGACGAACCCAGTGGCTCACCGGGGAACCCGCTCACCGAAGCGGCCGTCCGGGAGAAGTTCCGTGGTCTCGCCGCGCGGGCGCTCCCCGCGGACCGGGCCCGGGTGCTGGAGGAGTCGGTACTCGGCCTGGCGGAGGCCGTGGACGCGAGCGCGCTGGGGGCGTCCCTCACCCCGTAGCGATCCCACCGGACAATCCTGCGCACTCGCTGGCGCGTCGCGACGAAGCATGCTCAACTATGCGCACGTTCTTGCAAGTTGGTGAGCGAGTCTGCGCAGCCGGGGTGATCGCCCGGGCCGGTGGCGCTCGTGGTGCGCTTCAAGGAGGCCGGGTGAGCAGCCGCCGTGTTCTGCGGGAGACCCGCACCATCGACCCCGCGTCGATCACGGAGCAGTATCTGGACCGTGTCCTCGCCCTCCCGGAGGGCGTCGGCACGCTCCGCGTCGAGTTGGACTTCGAGAAGGTCACCGACTGCTTCCAGCTCTACGCGGCCGCCCTCGACCCCGACGGGTTCCTGCGCGGCCACGTGCAGTGCCCCGGTGATCCCGGGCCCCGACGACTGTCCTTCGAGGTGGGGGAGGGGCACGCCGACCTCGGGTGCCATCCGGGGCCGTTGCCGGCCGGCGAGTGGACCATCCGCATCGACCTCGACCGGTTCACGCAGGGCGGGAGCTACGAGCTGCGGGTGTACGTGGCCGATGCGGGCCTCCGTGGTGCTGTAACCGCCGTAGCGCGTACGGGAGTTGAGCGCGAGGAACCGGTCCCGTCGTCGTCACCCACCTGGCTCCGCGGCGAGCTCCACTCGCACTCCCTGCACAGCGACGGCTCCGCCGACCTCCCCGCCCTCCTCGACGCCGCGCGCGCCGCCGGCCTCGACTTCCTCGCCGTCAGCGACCACTTCACGTCGAGCCACTGGGCGGAACTCGCGCGCCTGGAGGAGCAGGGAGCCGCCGAAGGACTCGTCCTGCTCCGGTCCATCGAGCTGACCTCCCACTTCGGCCACGCCAACCTGCACGGCCTGTCCCGCTGGCCCGGCACGTACGTCGACGCCGACGGCTGGGACTTCGCCGACGCCGCCCGCGACGTGCATGCCCAGGACGGGCTCGTGGGTGTCAACCACCCCTTCAGCGGCCGCCAGGCGTGGCGCAGGGACGACCACACCTGGGACGACGTCGACCTCCTGGAGATCGACAACTTCGGCCAGGGCGCCAACAACGACGCGGCCGTCGGACTGTGGGACCGGCTGCTCGGCTCGGGGCACCGCGTCACCGGCGTCGCCGGCACCGACTGCCACCACCCCCAGAAGCCCGAACACCGGATGGGCCAAGTCACCACCGTCGTACGGGCGGAGCGCAGCCGCGAAGGCATCATCGGCGCGCTGCGGGCGGGCGAGGCGTATGTGTCGCGCGGGGCCGGGCTGCGGCTCTCCGCCCGGACCGATGCCGGGGAGTGCGGGATGGGCGGGACGGTGCCCGTGTCCCCGGGCCGGCCCGTCCACCTCGACGTAGAGCTCGACACACCTCGCCCCGCCGTGCTGTTCATCCTGCGCGGCGGACTGCTCTGGCACATGGAACCGGTGGAGGCCGCGGGGCCCGCGCACATCCGGGTCACCGACCCGCGCCCGCTCCCCGGCCACTACCGCGCCGAGCTGCACGCCTCCAGCGACGACCCCTACTTCTGGGCCTCGTGCAATCGCTCGCACGCCTCCTCGCTCGCCGTCTCCAACCCCGTGTGGGTCGCCGCCACGTCCCCGCGGGAAGCAGAAAGGCACTCCGCATGAGATCCGTACGTGTCTGTGTCCTCGCCGTCACCGCGCTCGCCCTCACCGCGTGCAGCTCCGTCGTCGGCGGGCAGAAATCCGGTGACGGCAAGGGACTCGTCGTCTACACCTCCTCCGGGCCCGAGGTGACGCGCCCCATCGTGAAGGCCTTCGAGAAGGCCCACCCCGACATCAAGGTGACGCTCACCGCGATCTCCGGCACCGGCCCGCTGATGAGCCGTATCCAGGGCGAGAAGGCCAACCCTCTCGGTGACGTCGCGTGGGGCGGGTCCGTCGAGAACTACAAGGCCGTCGCGGGCAAGGGGATCTGGGCCGCGGCCGAACTCGGCCAGGACAAGCACATGGTGGCCACCGACCCCAAGCACCAGTGGCACGCCACTGACCTGCTCTACCAGGCCATCGCCGTCAACACCGACCGCGTGAAGAACCCGGCCGACCACCCGAAGACGATGAAGGACCTCGCCGACCCGAAGTGGAAGAAGCAGGGCGGCATCGGATTCGCCAACCCCCGTTCCTCCGGGACCGGTTACTCGGTCCTCGCCGCCATGGTGAGCAAGTACGGCTGGGACTACGTCGACAGGTTCCTCCCCAACGCCAAGGTCACCGACAGCAGTGACGCCATGTTCAAAGGCGTCCGCAACGGCGAGTTCCCCGTGGCCTTCATCAACGAGGACCTGGGCAACGCCTGGGTGAAGGCCAAGGCACCGCTCAAGCTGATCTATCCGACCGACGTCGTCTCCAACCAGATCGGCGCCGCGGCCGTCATCAAGGACGCGCCGCACACCGCCAACGCGAAGACCTTCGTCGACTACCTCATGTCCGCCAAGGGACAGCAGGTCATGAGCGACGCCGTCGGCCGCCGCTCCGCCCGCACCGACCTGCCCGCACCGACCGGCCTCGCCGAGGGCAAGAGCCTCCATCTGGCCACGTCGCCCGAGGAGTTCGTCAGCGAGCAGTCGAAGGTGCTCGACACGTTCGACGACGCGTCGGGCGCCAAGTAACGGCGGGGCGCGGAACATCACATGACCACGACCGACACCCCGCCCGAGCAGCGGACCACGGCCGCCGCCGGACGGCCGCGCCGCCGCCCCGGCATCTGGGTCCTCATCGCCGTCCTGCTCACCCTGCTGCTGCTCGCCATCATCGTGCTGCCCCAACTGCGCATCGTGACGGCCGCGTTCAGCGACGGGCACGGCGGAGCGACCCTCGCGCACTTCGCGGAGTTCTTCACGACCGCCCGCTTCACCGAGGCCCTGTGGCACTCGGTCGTCGTGTCCCTCGCCGCCGGGCTGCTGTCCTGCCTCGTGGGGATCCCGGCGGCGTACCTCCTCGCCCAGTACGACCTGCCGCGGCGCAGTCTCTTTCTCACCCTCGCGACGATGGCGACGGTCTCGCCGCCGTTCCTCGGCGCGTACGCCTGGGTCATGCTGCTGGGACGCGGTGGCATCCTCACCGATGTCGTCCCGCTGCCGTTCGACACCATCATCGGTCCTGGCGGCATCATCTGGGTGACGATCTGGGCCACCCAGTCCATGACGTTCCTGATCGCCTACGACACCTTCCGGTCCATCGACCCGAGCCTCGACGAGGCCGCCGCGAGCGTCGGCAGCAACCCGTGGCGCACGCGGCTGCGCATCATCCTGCCGCTCGCCGTTCCGGCCCTCGTCACCGGCTTCTACACCGCCGCGATGAAGATCTTCGCGGACTTCGGCACCCCGCTCATCATCGGCGGCGGCTACCGCATGCTGCCGGTGCAGGTCTACAACGAGTTCCTCAGCGAGGTCAGCACCAACCCCGCCCTCGCCTCCTCCGCCAGCCTGGTCATGCTCGCCGTCGCCGGAGCCACCCTCGCCGTGCAGCAGTGGGCGCTGCGGCGCAGGACCTACGCGTCGGTGGGCGTGCGCACCCGGCCGCTCCAGCCGGTCGGCCGGGCCCAGAAGCTCCTCATGACCGGCTGGCTCTGCCTCGTGTTCTTCCTCTCCTTCGTGCCCCACCTCGTCGTCATCGGGACCAGCTTCCTGACCTGGCGGACCGGCATCCTGACGTGGACGCCCACCCTCGCCAACTACCGGCAGCTGTTCGCCGAGGACCTGGGCACGATCCTCACCAGCTTCGTCCTCGCCGGCATCGGCTGCGTGCTCTGCATCCTCGTCGGCGTCCTCACCGCCTACATCACCGTGCGCCGCCGCTACCGGGTGCTCGCCCCGGCGCTCAACGTCATGGTGATGATCCCGTACATCCTGCCGGGCACCGTCCTGGCCATCGGCCTCATCCTCAGCTTCAACAGCGCGCCGCTCATCCTCACCGGGACGGCGACCATCATCGTGCTCGTCTATCTGACCCGGCGCCTGCCGTACTTCATGAAGTCGGTCGAGGCCGCCATGACCCAGGTGCACCCGGCCCTCGAAGAAGCCGCGATCAGTGTGGGGGCCAAGCCGCTGCGGGCGTTCCGGCAGGCGACGCTGCCCGCGATCCGGCCGGCCGTGGTCTCCGGAGGCACCGTCGCGTTCCTCCAGATGATCACCGAACTGAGCGCCACGATCATGGTCTACGCGGTCCCCTTCGTCACGATGACCGTCGTGATCTTCAACAACGCGGTGCAGCCCGGCAGCCCGTTCGGCGTCGCCTCCGCGATGACCGTCGTCCTGATGGTCAGCGTCTACGTGCCCCTGTACTTCGTCCGGCGCCGCTTCTCCGACCTCAGAACCTCCTGACGGGATCCCACCCACCATGGCCACAGACCTGCCCGCTTCCGGCGCCTCCGTGGGCGTCACCATCTCCGGTGTCCGCAAGCAGTTCCCCAAGCACCTCGCGCTGGACGGCATCGACCTGTCCGTCCCCGCCGGGTCCTTCACCACCCTGCTCGGGCCCTCCGGCTGCGGGAAGACGACACTGCTGCGCATCCTCGCCGGGTTCGAGACGGCGACCAGCGGTTCGGTGCGCTTCGGGGACCGTGACGTGGCGGCCGTCGCGCCGTGGAAGCGGGACGTCGGATTCGTGTTCCAGAACTACGCGCTGTGGCCGCAGATGCGGGTGAGCGAGAACGTCGCGTACGGACTGAAGCTCCGCAAGCTGTCGAAGGCCGAGATCGCCCGCCGTGTGCACGAGACCCTGGACCAGGTCGGCCTCGCCCAGCGCGCCGACGCCTTCCCCGGCCAGCTCTCCGGCGGCCAGCAGCAACGTGTGGCGATGGCCCGCGCCCTGGCGCTGCGCCCGACCGTGCTGCTGCTCGACGAGCCGCTGTCCAACCTCGACGCGAAGATGCGCGTCGACATGCGCCACGAACTGCTCACCCTCCAGCGCGAGGCCCAGATCACCGCCGTCTACGTCACCCATGACCAGGAGGAGGCGCTGGAGATGTCCGACGTCGTCGCGGTCATGAACAACGGCCGTATCGAACAGGTCGGTTCGCCGTCCGACATCTACGAGCGCCCCGCGACCTCTTTCGTGGCGTCCTTCGTCGGCCAGGTCACGCTGATCGAAGGCCGGTGCACACCGACGGGCTTCGTGCCCGACCTGCCGTCCGCCAGGCCGCTGCCCGGGGTCACCGACGGCGGGCACGGGACCGGAGAGCGCCGTCAACTGGCTGTGCGACCGGAGGACTTGACGATGGTGGAGTCCGGTCACACCGAGTGCCACTGGGAGGGGACCCTGGAGCGCACCACGTACCACGGCAGGGGACGCACCAGCGCGGTCCGCCTCGCCGACGGCACCCGCTGCCTGGTCGCTCATCGCGCGCCGCTGACGGCCCGCCCCGGGGACACCGTCGGACTCCGCGCGCTCGGCGGCTGCCTCGTCCCGCTCGACCCCGGCGTCAGCCCGGCTGCGGCTCCGGGCGCAGCTGCCGCAGCCACCTCTCCGTCCGGGTGAGGTGTGCGCCGGCGGCCGCTGCCGCCGAGGTGGGGTCGTGGGCGGCCAGCGCGTCGATGAGCGCCTCGTGCCCCTGGTCGCTCGCGGCGCGCACCGCTGTGCCCTGCGAGGAGCCGTACACGTTGTAGTGGCGGCCCCGGGAGCGCAGGACGCCGGCGAGCGCGGCCAGCGTCTCGTTGCCGGAGGCCGCACAGATCGTTGTGTGGAACTCGTGGTCCAGGTCGTGGAGTTCCTCCTCGTCCTCGGTCGCGCTCAGGCGTGCCTGGAGTTCCCGCAGCCGCGCGATCACCTGCCCGTCGGCGCGGGCCGCCGCCAGTGCGGCGGCCTGGCACTCCACGGCGCGGCGGGTGTCGAAGAGTTCCAGGATGCCGTCCAGGGAGAGTACGTCGACCATCGCGGCGAAGCCCGCCAGCATGTGCGCCGGACGCAGCGCGGAGACGAACGTGCCCGCGCCGTGCCGGGGTTCGAGCATCCCGAGCGCCGCGAGCGAGCGCACCGCCTCACGCAGCGAGCCGCGTGACACACCGAGTCGGGCGCACAGGTCCGGCTCCGGCGGCAGCCGAGCGCCCGCGGCCAGTTCCCCGCTCGCGATCATCGCCCGCAGTCCCGCCGCCGCCGTGTCGGTCGCCGTCATCGGTATGCCCCCTTTGCCCTCGCATGGTCCGAGGAGTCGTCTGATGAATCCAGTCAAAGGCCGTGAGGAAGATTCGCGCGATTCTGAACCACCCCCTGTTCAGCTCGCAATTTACCGCCTACGGTCCTGCGGGTACTACCCGTTCGGACACAGTCATCGGATGACTCGCGGAGTGACATGCCTTCCCACCCCCTCGACGCCTGGGCCCTCGACCCCGACGTACGCCACCTCAACCACGGCTCCTTCGGCGCCGTGCCCCGTGTCACCCTCGACGAACTGAGGGCGCTGCGCACGGAGATGGAGTCCAACCCGTGCCGGTGGTTCCGGGGACTCCCGGAGCGCGTGGCGCGGGCCCGCACCGACATCGCCCGATACCTGCGCGTCGCCCGGGACACACTCGCGCTCGTGCCCAACGCCAGCGCCGGGGTCAGCACGGTGCTGGGATCGCTCGAACTGCCGCCGGGCAGTGAGGTGTTGCTGACGGACCACTCGTACGGCGCCGTCACCATGGGAGTGGCACGGGCCGCCGAGCGTGCGGGCGCGCACGTACGGACCCTGCACATCCCGCTCGACGCGACACCCGAGGAGATCGGCGCGCTCTTCGCCGCCGCTCTCAGTGACACCGGCGCGCCGACCTCCCTCGTGGTCGTCGACCAGGTCACCTCCGCCACCGCCCGCCTCTTCCCCGTCGCCGACATCGTCACGCACGCCCACGCGGCAGGCGCCCTCGTGCTCGTCGACGGAGCGCACGCGCCGGGCATGCTCGCCGACCCCCTCGCCGACGCGGGCGACGCCGACTTCTGGGTGGGCAACCTGCACAAGTGGCCCTGCGCGCCCCGCGGCACGGCGGCCCTCGTGGCACGGGGCGACCGGGCGCAGCGGCTGTTCCCGCTGACCGACTCCTGGGGCGCGCCGTTCCCGTTCCCTCAGCGATTCGACCAGCAGGGCACGGTGGACCTCGCGCCGTGGCTCGCGGCGCCGCGCTCCCTGGACTTCGTCGAGGAGCGTTTCGGCTGGGACGCCGCGCGCCGCGACATGGCCGAACTGGCCGGGGAGGCCCAGCAGTTGCTCGCCGACGCGCTGGGCGTGGACACCGCTTCCGTCGGCGGCAGCCCGGCCCCCGCCATGCGCCTCGTGCCGCTGCCCGAGGGTGTGGCGGCCGACCAGGACGCCGCGCACGCGCTGCAACGCCACCTCGCCGACACGATCGGCTGCGAGACGGCCGTCACGACCTGGAACGGCCGCGGCTTCCTCCGCCTGTCCGCACACCTCTACAACGACCGCAAGGACTACGCGTACCTGGCCGACCAACTGCCCACGGCACTGGCCACGACCGCCTCGTAACCCACGACCCCGCTCGAAGGACCAGTCAGCGTGCGCACCAAATCCATCGAGGCGACCCTGCGGGACGCCGAACGCCCCACGACCCGGCTCGCCCGTACCCTGGGGCCGCTCCAGCTCACCATGATGGGCGTCGGTGTCACGATCGGCGCGGGCATCTTCGTGCTCACCGGCACCGCGGCCGCCAACTACGCGGGTCCCGCCATCGCCCTGTCCTACCTGCTCGGCGCCATCGCCTCCGCCCTGGTGGCCCTCTGCTACATGGAGTTCGCGTCCACCGTGCCGGTCGCGGGCAGCGCGTACACCTTCGCGTACGTCTCGCTCGGTGAGCTGGTGGCGTGGCTCATCGGCTGGGACCTGATCCTCGACATGACGATGGGCGCGGGGGCGGTGGCCAGTGGGTGGTCCCAGTACGTCGCGGACTTCCTCGCCACGTTCGGTGTGCACCTGCCGTCGTCGATCGTCGGGCCCGACGCGGTGGTCAATGTGCCGGCCGTCCTGATCATCCTCGTCCTCACCGCGATCCTGTCCTCCGGTGTCCGCACGACCGCCCGCGTGAACACGGTCATGACGCTCGTCAAGCTGGCCGCGATCGTCGTCTTCCTGTGCGTCGGCGTGTTCCACATCGACGTCGCCAACTGGTCGCCCTTCATCCCCGATTCGCGCCCGCCGGGCGGTGACGGCGACTTCTGGGAGCAGCCGCTGCTCGGCTGGGCCGGCATCAGCACCAACGCCACGTTCGGCTTCGCGGGCATCCTCACCGGAGGGGCGATCGTCTTCGGCGCGTACTCCGGTTTCGACATCATGGCCAGCAACGCGGAAGAGGCCAAGCGGCCCCAACGCACGCTCCCCATCGCCCTGATGGCGACCGTGGCCGTGTGCGCCACCCTGTACGTCGCCGTGTCCCTCGTCATCACCGGCATGCGCGCGTATCCGCATCTGAACACCGGCGCCCCGGTGACCGCCGCGCTCGCCTCCGTCGGTGCGGACTGGGCGGTGCGCGTCGTCGGCATCGGCGCCATCTGCGGGCTCACCACCGTCGTCATGATCATGCTGCTCGGGCAGAGCCGGGTCTTCCTCGCGATGAGCCGCGACCGACTGCTGCCCGAATGGTTCTCCCACGTCCACCCGGCCACACGCAGCCCGCGCCGCATCACCTGGACGCTGGGCCTGATGGTCGCCTTCATGACGGCGGTCCTGCCCATCCAGGACCTCGCCGAACTCGGCAACATCGGCATGCTGACGTCGTTCGTGGTCGTCTGCGTCGGCGTGATGTACCTGCGCCGTACCCGCCCCGACCTGCCGCGCGGCTTCCGCACACCATGGGTCCCGGTCGTCCCCGTCGTGGCACTGCTCCTGTGCCTGCTCCTCGTCGGCAGCCTGCCGCTGATCACCTGGGTGCGGTTCCTGGCGTGGATGGCGGTGGGCCTTGTCATCTACGTGGTGTGGGGGCGCCGCAACAGCCGGGTGGGGTCGGGGGAGTTGGCGGACGAGGCGGTGGATCGGTCCCCGGAGCCCGGGGAATCCCTGCGCAAGTAGCCGAAGTAGCCGAAGTAGCCGTCCGCCACCAGAGCCGGACATGCCGCCCGTTCCCCGCGCGGCATGTCCGGCTCTGGTGTGTCGCCGGACGCCCCCGCCGCGGACGCCCCGCCGCAGACGCCCCTCCGTCGACCCACGCCAATTCGCGCGGGAACACCACGTCACACCCCCGCCCAAAGATTCGCCCTGACGCGCCCATTGACGCCCCGCGCGTGCAGGCGCCATGCTCCCGGCATCGCGTGTTATCGATAACACGATCTTGAGTCCGCTTGAGGGAGCCGCCCCATGACAGGCCGTCACCCGTCCAACGGTCCAGCTGTTCCGGCCGCGAGGCCCGGCAGACGCGCCCTCCTGCGGGCGGCCGCCGCCGGCGCCGTCGCCACCGCGTCGGCGCCGCTCCTCACGGCGTGCGGCACCGCCTCCGGGCAGCCTCCCGGCAAGGTGGCCCTGCACGGGGACAACCAGACGTGGGCGCCGCCGATCAAGGCGGCGGGGGAGGCCATGCGCAAGGTCGACGGGGTCGAGCTCGTGCCCGAGGTCATCCCGTCCCTGGAATCCTTCGAGCAGGTCGTCAAGTCCTCGCTGCGCACCAACAAGACACCGGACATGCTCAAGTACTGGTCCGGCTACCGGCTGAAGGACCTCGCCCGCACCGGCGGCATCGAGGACCTGTCCGACCACTGGGCGGGCGCCGTCCGCAAGGGCTGGGCCGACCCGGCCCTGCGGGACGCGCTCAGCTACAAGGGACGCGTCTACGGACTGCCGATGAACCTCGCCTACTACGTCTTCTTCTACAACCCGGATGTCTTCCGGGCCAACGGCCTCAAGAAGCCGGAGACCTGGGACGACTTCCTGCACGCCGCCGACCGCCTCAAGCGCGCGGGCATCACACCGCTGCACGCGACGACGGCCGGCCGGTGGCCCGCGTTCATCTGGTTCCAGGAGATCCTCACCCGGCAGAACCCGCGGTTCTACGAGGACCTGCTGAACGGGCGCGCCCGCTACACCGACGAGCCCGCCCAGCAGGCCATGCGCACCATCGGATCCTTCGCCGACAAGCACTGGTTCACGTCCCTGGACATGGACCACTCGATGGCCGCCGCGCGTGTGGTGCACGGCAAGGTCGGCATGGTGGCCTGCGGGTCATGGCTCGGCGGCACCTTCGCGGGCGTCGGCGGCAAACCCGGCAAGAACGTCGACGCGTTCGTCCTGCCGATGCAGAACACCCGCGTCCGCCCCGCCGTGGTCTTCGAGAGCAGCGCCCTGGTGTGCACGGTCCGCGGACCCGACCGCGCGGAGGCGCTGCGCGCCGCGGGTGCCTGGACACACCCGCGGGTCATGAAGGCCTTCTCGCACGCGCTCCAGGACGGCTGCCCCAACCCGGCGGTCCCGCCCGCGAACGTGACCATCGAGGGTGTCACCCGCACCGTGCGCGAGACCAAGGCCCGCAAGCTCAACCGCTTCTGGGAACTGGGCCCGCCCGAACTCGTCGAGTCCACGGTCGACGACCTCGCCGCCGCCCTGATCAACCCGTCCTCGTACCGGTCGGTGCTGCGCACCATGCAGGACCGCGCCGACGAGGCATGGCCGGTGTGGCGGGAGGCGGAGGCGGCATGACCGAGACCGTGCGGACGACCGCGCCCGTCGAAGCCACCAGGGTGACACCGCCCCGCCGTCGGATCCCCACCCGCACACCCCATCAGGCGGGTGGCGGCGGGAAGGGCACGGGCCGGCTCGGCGGCCCGCTCTCCGGGGTCCCGTGGGCGCTGCCCGCCCTGCTGTTCGTGGGCGTACTCCTCGTCTACCCGTTCCTGCGCAGCATCTACGGCAGCTTCTTCGAGGACAACGGCTTCACCAGCCACTTCACAGGCCTCGACAACTTCACGCGGCTCGCCGCCGACCCCATCTTCGGCCGCTCGCTGCTCAACACCGTGATGTGGGTGGCGGGCACCCTGCTGCTCCCGGTCCTCGCGGGACTCGCCATCGCCGTGGCCACACACCGGATGCGCTTCGGGCTCATCGCGCAGACCGTCATCGTGCTGCCGTACGCGGTCTCGGGCGCCGCCACCGCCGTGCTGTGGAAGTTCATCCTCACCTCGGAGGGCTCCCTCAACCAGGTCCTCGACGCCATCGGCCTCGGCTCGCTCGCCCAGGCCTGGCTCCTGGAGTGGCCGCAGAACACCCTCTCCATGATCGTGGCCAGCACCTGGCAGGCCACGGGACTCAACGTCGTCCTCTTCGCCATCGGCCTGCGCGCCATCCCGCGCGAGACCATCGAGGCCGCCGAACTCGACGGGGCGAGGGGCTGGCGGATGTTCCGGCACATCACGCTGCCCCAACTGCGGTCCGTGACAGTGGTGGTGGTCGGCATGGCCATCGTCAACAGCCTCAAGGCCTTCGACATGATCTGGGTCCTCACCCAGGGCGGCCCGGCCCGTTCCTCCGAGACCCTCGCACTGACCATGTACCGCGAGGCCTTCCGGCTCTTCCACATCGGCTACGGCTCCGCGATCGCCCTCGTCCTGTCCGTCATCGTCGTCGCCTCCTCGTGGCTGTATCTGCGCCGGCAGCTGCCCGAGACGTCCCCGCGCTGACCCGAGCCGTTCGACAAGGAGTGACACCCGTGGGAAAGACCTTCCGCAATCTCTTCGTCGCCGGCTGCGTGGTGCTCTGGCTGGTGCCTCTGTACCTGCTGGTCGTGAACGCGCTGACCCCCGTCGGCTCGTACAGCGGAAACGCGGACTGGACGCCGAACGGATTCGCGTTGTGGGACAACCTCGTGACCGCCTGGACCGACGCGGGCATCGGCGAGAGCTTCGCCAGTTCCCTGCTGTACGCGGTGGTGTGCGGGGCGGCCGCCGTGCTCGTCGCCGCCATGGCCGCGTTCGCCGTCGTGGTGCTGCCGATCCCGAGGCCCACCTTCTGGTTCTGGCTCATCTACTCCGGGACCCTCTTCCCGCTGCAGATGTTCCTCGCGCCGCTGTTCGGCATGTACGCCGACGGCAACCTCTACGACACCCGGCTCGGCCTCATGCTCATCTACGTGGCGTGGTCGATCCCCTTCGCCTTCTTCCTCATCCGCAACCAGATGACCACGATGCCGCCCGAGGTGACCGAGGCCGCGATGATCGACGGTGCCTCGTTCCGGCGGATCTTCTGGCGCATCCATGTGCCGCTGATGGGCTCCAGCCTGGCGGCCGCGTTCATCTTCCAGTTCACCGCGGTCTGGAACGACCTGCTGTTCGGCATCACCCTCAGCCGCAGCCCCGAGGTCCAGCCGGTGATGGCCGCCCTCACCGGCCTCAACAACGCCTACGCCTCGTCAGGTCCGCCCGTCATCCTGGCGGGCGCGCTGATCGTCTCCCTGCCCACCCTCGTCGTCTTCCTGACGTTCCGCGGTCTCTTCCTGCGCGGTGTCACCGCCGCCACCCGCTGAACCCCCGCACCCGCACCCAGAGTTGGAGAAGTCCGCATGACCACACGGGCCCTCGTCCGCACCACCGACTGGGACAACGACCGCATCCGGGAGAGCCTGCGCGGCTCCGTCGTGAGCGCCGAAGGCAGCCTGTCCGGCGGCCCCTTGAGGCTCACCGTCGAACCACTGATGCGCCGCGCGCAGGACGGCGGACTGCTGCAGTCGCTGCGCGTGGAGGCGGTGAACGGCGCCGCGATACCGGCCGAACTCACCGTACGCACCGAGTCCGGCACGGCGCTGCCCGCTGAGCGCATCGCCGGGCCGAACGGCTCCGTACGCCTGCTGCTGCCCGCCGTCGACACCGCGCAGCGCGTCACCGTGGCGTCGACGGACGGCGACGGCATCGACGTCACCCTCACCCCGCAGCGCGAGTGGACCATCCACCTCGTCCACCACTCGCACCTCGACATCGGCTACACCGACCCGCAGGGCCGCGTCCTCGCCGAACACCTCTCGTTCCTCGACTCCTGCCTGGAACTGACACAGGCCACCGACGACTGGGAGCCCGAATCCAAGTTCCGTTGGTGTGTCGAGTCACTGCTCTCCTTCCAGCAGTGGGCGGACGCCCGCCCCGCCGAGCAGGTCAAGGAGTTCGTACGACGCGTGCGGGAAGGCCGCATCGAGCTCACCGCGATGCCGTTCAACCTGCACAGCGAGACCTGCTCCACCGACGAGCTGCACGAACTGCTGCGCCTCGCCCACCAGGTGCGCGACGAGCACGGTGTCGACTTCACCTCGGCCATGCAGACCGACGTGCCCGGCCACGTCGTCGGCCTCATCGACGCGCTCAGCGCGGCAGGCGTCAAGTACTTGTCGGTGGCGCACAACTGGGCAGGGCGCTCCGTGCCCCACCTGGTCGGCGGAGAGAAGCTGCCGCGCCTGTTCCGCTGGCAGGCGCCCAGCGGCAACAGTGTGCTCGTCTGGGTCACCGACACCCCGCACGGCCTCGCCTACATGGAGGGCCCGCTGCTCGGCTTCGACACCGACTACTCCTCCGTCGACGACCTGCTGCCCGCCTACCTGACCTCCCTCGCCTCCCATCCGTACCCGTACCGCGGTGGTGTCTTCGGCTGGGCCATGGACGAGCGGGAGATCAAGCGCGAGCCCTACCCGTGGGACATCCTGCACCTGCGCGTCCAGGGCAAGTTCGGGGACAACGCGCCGCCGCGCCGCATCATCGCCGACACCGTGCGCCGATGGAACGAGACCTGGGCCTACCCGCAGCTGCGGCTGTCCCGCAACGAGGACTTCTTCACCGACGCCGAGAACCGGCTCGGTGACGAGATCCAGACCTTCGAGGGCGACTGGACGGACTGGTGGGTCGACGGCGTCGGCTCCGGCGCCCACCCGCTGTCGATGGCCCGCACCGCCCAGTCCGTCGTCGCCGACGCGCAGACCCTCGGAACCTTCGCGGGCGTCCTCGGCGCCCCCGGAGCGGCCGACGACACACGTGACTCGGCCGGTGTGTACGAGGCGGTGTCCCTCTTCGACGAACACACCTGGGGCGCGGGCGACCCCTGGACCCACGGCCACGACCACGGCCACTCCGGCGAGCAGCAGTGGCACTGGAAGTACGGACAGGCCGTGCGGGCCCGCGACGACGGCCAGTCCCTCCTCAACCGCGCGAACGCCCGCCTCGGCCAGCGCCTCGCCCGGCCAGCGGACACCCCGGCCGCGTACCACGTGGTCAACACCTGCTCCTGGCCGCGCACCGAGGTCGCCGAGATCTTCCTCCCCGAGTCGAGCGTCCCGCTCGAACAGACCGTGACCGTCCACGACGCCCGCACCGGCGCCGCGTTGACGCACGAGGAGCGGCCGCAGGCCAACGAGGAGCACCGCGACGCGGGCCGCTTCCTCCTCGTCCGCGTCGACGACGTTCCTGCCGCCGGCTCCGTACGACTCGACATCCGCGCCGCCGACACCACGGGCGAAGCCTCCGAGGGGACGACCGCCGTCAAGGCCGCCACCGGCTGGAACCCCACCGGCGGCAGCGAGCGCGAGAACCCCGCCGACACCGCCGCAGCGGCCCACGCCCACACCGACCCGCTGCTCCTGGAGAACGAACACCTCACCGTCCGCGTCGACCTGGCCCGCGCCTGCGTCGCCTCCGTCATCGACAGGGCGACCGGCCGCGAACTCGTCCGCGCCGACGCCATCACCGGCTTCAACGCCTACATCCACGACAGATACACCACGTCCGGAGGCTTCAACCACAACTCCAGCCGCACCACCGCCTCCGACCGCCTGGAACACCTCGGCAACCGGTCCGTGGCCCCGCCCGCCGCGCTCATCGCCCGCCGCACCACGGCCACCGCCGAGACCCTCACGTACGAGACCCGCCCGCCGGGCGCCAATCGGGTGCGCACCACGCTCACGCTGCCGCACGGCATCGGCCGCCTCGACATCGAGAACCAGGTCGACAAGGACGCCACCCTCGGCAAGGAGAGCGCCTACTTCGCGTTCCCCTTCGCCTTCGAGACACCCACCGTGCGCATGGAGGCCTCGGGCGGCGCCACCGGCACCGACCTCCCCGTGGTCCCCGGCTCCGCCCTGCACATGCGGGCCGTACGCCGCTGGATCACGCTCCGGGACGACGAACTCGCCGTCGGCTGGGCCACGCAGGACGCGCCGCTCGTCCAGTTCGGCAACATCGCCCTGCCGTACGCGCCGTTCCCCAAGACGATGAACCACGACGAACCCGCCACCGTCTACTCGTGGATCCACAACAACCTGTGGGACACCAACTTCCCCAGCGAGCAGGCCTTCGAGTTCACCTTCCGGTACTCGCTGTCCTGCGCCACCGGCGCCGACATCGAAGGACTCGGCCCGCGCACCGCCGCCGGCACCTCACGACCGCTGCACGCGGTACGGGCCCGCGGGGCCGTCAGCGCGGACGCCGCCGACCAGCTGACCTTCGCGACCGTCGGCGACCCGCGCGTACGACTCGTCGGAGCCACCACCCCGGACGCCGAAGGGGCCGTGCTGCTGCGCCTCCAGTCCTTCGCCGAGGAGCCCGTCGCCTGCCCGGTGCGCGCGCACTTCCCTGTGGCCTCGGCGCGGCTCGCGGACTATCACGGCCGGGCAGGGGACGAACTGGCGCTTGACACCGGTGAGGTGACCGTCGACGTCCCCGCGTTCGGCACCATCGCGGTGCTCTTCCGACGTTGACGGCGTGGGTGACGCCGACGCGGCTCACCTCTGCGTAAAGGAGACTCTGTGTACCGGCACGACCCGCGTTACGCCCCCGCTCCCGACGCCGTCCTCGCGGCCGGCTGGGAGCGGGTGGCGGCTCAACTCCCGTCAGCGTCAGCCGTATTGGCCATCGACGGGCCGCCGTCCGTCGACTGGGGCGCGCTCGCCGCACACCTGTCGGGCGCGACCCTGCTCGACGTACGGGACCACTACGCGCCACCCGCACGGATCCGCGCCCGCGTCGGCCACCCGGAGGGTGCGGACGACCCCTACTTCCGCAAGCTCGCCGAGAACCCGATCGACGACCTCTTCGACACGGTGCCCACACCCGAAGCCCCCACCGAGGGACTCCTCGTCGTGTACGGGCCCGGCGCCGCGCTCGTCGCACACGACCTGCTCTGGTACGCCGACGTGCCCAAGCGGTACGCGGAGGCGGCCACCGTCGCGGGCACCCCGGGCACGAACCTCGGCCTCCCCGGCGAGAAGCCGGACCTGCGGCGGCTCTTCTACACCGACTGGCCCATGCTCGACCGGCACCGCGACACCCTCGCGCCGCGCCTCGACGGCTGGCTCGACGTCCAGGATCCCGACAACCCGACATGGCTCGACGGTCCGGGCCTGCGCGCGACCTGTACCGCACTCGCCCGCAGGCCCGTGCGCACCCGCCCCTTCTTCAACTCCACGCCCTGGGGCGGGCATTGGGCGCAGCACGAACTCGGCTTCAACCCCGGAGCACGCAACACGGCGCTCGGCTACGAACTCATCGCACCCGAGGCCGGCATCCTCGTCGGGACCGGGCCGCAGGACCAGGTCGAGGTGCCGTTCCAGCTGATGTGCGCACTGGAGCCGGACCGTGTCCTCGGCGAGGAGGTACACGCCCGCTTCGGCACCTCGTTCCCCATCCGCTTCGACTACCTCGACACCGTCGGGGGCGGCGACCTCTCGCTGCACTGCCACCCCCAAGAGACGTACATGCGCGAGAAGTTCGGCTGGCACTACACCCAGCACGAGACGTACTACATGACCATCGGCAGCCCCGACACCAAGGTGTTCCTCGGCCTGCGCGAGGACACCGACGTCGACGCCTTCCGCAAGCAGGTCGAGGCGGCAGCCACCCAGGGCACACCCATGGAGGTCGAGGACCACGTCCACGCCTTCCCCGCCGAACAGGGCCGGCTGTTCCTCATCCCGGCAGGCACCCCACACGCCAGCGGCGCCGGCAATCTGGTCCTGGAGATCAGCGCCACCCCGTACCTCTACAGCCTGCGCTTCTACGACTGGCTCAGGCCCGACGCCGAAGGCAACCCCCGCCCCCTGCCGTACGAACACGGCTTCGCCAACCTGGAGACCACACGGCGCGGCGAGGCCGTCGCCCGCGACCTCGTCCAGCAACCGCGCACCCTGCGCCAGGGCGACGGCTGGCGCGAGGAGGTCATCGGCGCACTCGACGAGATGTTCTACGAGGTCAGGAGGTACGCGCTCGACGCGGGCGCCGAGGCGCAGGACGACACCGCGGGGCGCTTCCACGTACTGAACGTGGTGGAAGGCGACGGCGTGACCCTGCACACCGAGGCCGGTGACACCCACGAACTGGCCCACGCGGAGACACTCACCGTGCCCGCCGCCGTCGGCCGGTACCGGCTGCGCGCGGCCGACGGAGGCCCCGTACGGGTCGTGAAGGCGCTCGTCCGGTGATCCCGGTCATCGAGGTCGGCGGCACCCATGTCACCGCCGGCCTCGTCGACCTGACGGACGGCAGCGTCGAGCGGCGCACGCACAGGAAACTCGACCCGCACGGCCGCGCCGAGGACATCCTCGGCGCGGTGTGCCGCTGCGCCGACGCCCTGGACACCCCCGCGGGGACCACCTGGGGCATGGCCCTGCCCGGTCCCTTCGACTACGCACGCGGCATCGGACTGTTCAGGGGCGTCGGCAAGTTCGAGGCGCTGTACGGGGTGGACGTGCGGGCCGCGCTCGTCGACGGAATGGCGCGGCGGCCGGGCGGCATCGCCTTCCTCAACGACGCGCACGCGTTCCTGCTGGGGGAGTGCGCGGTGGGAGCCGCCATCGGGCACACCCGCGTCGTGGGTATCACCCTCGGCACGGGCGTCGGCTCGACCTTCGTCGCCGACGGCCGGATCCTCGACCACGGCCCCGGAGTTCCGCCCGAGGGCCGTATGGACCTGACGTCCGTCGACGGCGGGCCGCTGGAGGAGTCCGTGTCCCGCCGCGCCCTGGTGGCCCGGTACGGCGAGCGGGGCATCGACGTGCGCGACATCGCCGAGCGGGCCCGCGCCGGGGAGCGGACCGCCCGCCGCGTCCTGGACGAGGCGTTCGGGACGCTCGGCGCTGTCCTCGGCCCGCGCCTCGCCACGTTCGAGGCGACCGCCCTCGTCGTCGGCGGCTCGATGGCAGGCTCCTGGGACCTCGTCGCACCGGCGCTGCACACGGGACTCGCCAAGGGCGGCTGGACACCCGACGCGGCCGACGTGAACCTGCGGCACCCCACCCGGCATACTCGTGCGATGCGCCCCGCCGCCCTCGCCGGTGACGCGGCGCTGCTGGGCGCGGCGCGCGCGGTCGTGGCCCGGGACGGAAACCGAACAGGGCCGGGGTGGTAGCCACCACGAGGACCGGCAAGGGGGAGACATTGGGCACGTCCGCGGCCGGTGCCGCCAAGGACCCGCATCCCACGGTGCGGGACGTCGCACAGCGGGCGCGGGTGAGCGCCATGACGGTCTCGCGTGTGCTGCGCGACGACCCCAAGGTGCTGCCCGCCACCGCGGAACGGGTGCGCGCCGCGGCCGCCGAACTCGGCTACCGGCGCAACGAGATGGCGCGCAGTCTGCGCCTGGGCAGCGGCACCGGCCTCGTCGGACTCGTCGTCACCAACCTCGCCAACCCCTTCTACTCCCGGCTCGCCCTCGGCGTCGACGCCGTCGTCGGCGGGCACGGACTGAAGACCGTCATCGGCAACACGGGACACGACCTCGACAGTGAGCGCGGACTCGTAGAGGACCTCGTGGCCCGCCGCGTCGACGGCATCATCGTGGTGCCCGCCGACGACGACCAGCGCCATCTCGCCGCCGCCGCGGCCGGTGGCGTGCCCGTCGTCGTCGCGAGCCGCCCCCCGAACGGCTTCGACGCCGACTGCGTTCTCGTCGACGACCACGGCGGCGCCCGCACCGTCACCCGGACACTCCTCGACGCAGGACACCACCGCATCGGCTTCCTCGGCTCGCCACCTGCCGTCTACACGGGCGCGGAACGTCTGCGCGGCTTCACCGACGCGCTCGCCGAGGCGGGCATCGACCGCGAGCCGCACTACGTACGCCTCGGACAGCAGCAGACGGCCGAGGCGACCCGCGCCGCGGCCGATCTCCTCGCCCTTCCCGAGCCGCCGACCGCGCTGTTCTGCTCCAACAACCGCAACACCATCGGCGCCTTCCGCGCCATCAGAGCCGCGGGCGCCGCCACCGCGCTCGCGGGTTTCGACGACTTCGAACTCGCCGACGTCCTCGGCCTGCCGCTGACCATCGCCGCGTACGACAGTGACGAACTCGGCAAGGAGGCGGGCCGGTTGCTCGTCTCGCGGCTCGGTGAGCGCGCGGCGGCGGGCGGCGGACAGGGCGGCACCCCGGCCGCCGCGCGGCGCGCCGTGGTGCCCACGACCCTCGTCCACTACGGCTAGGGTCGAAAACCCGCCCCGCCCCACCCCGTGAAGGACCCACCACCGATGCCGCACACCTCACCCGCCCCCGTCATCCACGGCAACGTACCCGGCTCCTTCGCGCGCAGTGTCCTCGCCGAGCGGCACCCCGCGCTCATCGAGAAGGTGCGGGCCGCCTTTCCGTACGGACCCGAGCAGCACCGCGCCCTGGACGCGCTCCTGCGGAACACGGCGGACGGCGTGATCGAGCCGCTGGGCGAAGAGGCGCACGACCGGGAGCGCTGGGACGCGTGGGGGAGCGAATGGTTCGGGACGTCGTGGTTCGACGCGCCGTTCCTGTGGGCGGAGAGCTACTTCTACCGCCAACTCCTCGACGCCGTCGGCTACTTCGGGCAAGGGTCCTGGCAGGGCGTCGATCCCTTCCGGCCGTTCAAGCAGGCCGAGCTCGACACCCCCGAGACCGACGCCGAGCTGGGTGCCGTCGACTGGCTCGGCTCCGTGTCCCTGGCGGAGCAGGAGCGCGGGCTGTTGCTCGGGTCGCTCTGGGGCAACCGCGCCGACCTCGGCTTCCGCGTCACCGCCGACGGCGCCGAACCGGGCGCCGACCCCCAGCTCGTCGCCGACGACTCCGAGGCGTTCTGGGCCGCGCTGCCGCGGGGAGGCGGCGCCACGCTGAGTCTTGTCGCGGACAACGCGGGGCGTGAACTCCTCGCCGACCTGCTGCTCGTCGACCACCTGCTCGCACACGGCCGTGTGGCACGCGTGACCGTGCAGCTCAAGCCGTACCCGTACTACGTCTCGGACGCCATGACCGCCGATGTCGTCGACTGTGTGCGGCGGCTGTACCGGGCGGGCGGCGCGGCGGCCGAGGCCGGCGGGCGGATCTGGGCGGCGCTGGGGGACGGCCGGATCGCCCTCCGCGCACACCCCTTCTCCTGCGCGCCGCTGCCGTACGCCGAGATGCCCGACGACCTGCGCGCCGAGTTCGCGGCGACGACGCTCACCGTGCTCAAGGGTGACCTCAACTACCGCCGCCTGGTGGGGGACCGCCTGTGGGAGCCCACCACGTCGTTCGCCGAGTGCACCGCGTACTGGCCGAACCCGGTGGTCGCGCTGCGCACACTCAAGTGCGACGTGATCACGGGCATCGAGCCGTCCACCCGGGACGCACTGGACGCCGCCGAACCGCACCAGAAGTGGCGGGTCAGCGGCGCCCACGCGCTCGTACAGGCCCGGATCTGAACCCTCAGGCCGCCGCGCGTTCCAGCGTCTCCAGGGACCGGCCCGCCGTCTCCCGGACGAACGCCGCCGTGAACGCGAACGCGAGGACGCAGATCCCCGCGAACAGCGCGAAGGCGACACCCGCCCCGGCCGTGAGCAGCACCGGGAAGACCAGCGAGACGGCGAAGTTGGCGGCCCAGTTCGTGCCCGAGCCGACACTCACGCCGACGCTGCGCACCCGCAGCGGGAACAGCTCCGGCAGCATCACCCACAGCAGCGGCGCCCAGCTCAGCGAGTAGGCCACCTTGAACACGGCGAGGCTCGCCACGGCCGCGACCTGGCCGAGCGTCTGGTGCAGCAGACCGAGCGAGAACACCGCGCACAGCGTGCTCATGCTGACGACCATCAGGACGAGCCCGGTGAGCAGCAGCGGCTTACGGCCGACCCGGTCGACCAGACGCCCCGTCACAAACGTCGTGACGATCGATAGGATGCCGAGCCCGACACTGTTGAGCAGCGCCGCCGAGTCCCCGAAACCGGCCGCCTTCAGGATCGTCGGCGCGTAGAAGACGATCGTGTTGGAGCCGATGATCTGCTGGATCACCGCCATCGCCACCGCGATGCACAGACCGCGCCGCACCCGGCGGTCGGCGAGCAGCTCCCGCAGGCGGCCCCGGCTCTCGTGCGCGCCGTGCGCGGCGGCGCTGATGTCCGCGAGTTCCGCCTCGGCCTCGTCCTCGGTGTGCAGGCGCAGCAGCACGGTGCGGGCCTCGTCGTCGCGGCCGTGTGCGACGAGCCACCGTGGTGTCTCCGGCTGCGTCCACATCCCGGCGAACAGCACGGCCGCGGGGACGATCGCGAGCCCCAGCATCCAGCGCCAGGCGCCCGCGTCGGACAGCAGGTAGGCGATGAGGTACGACACGAAGATGCCGACCGCGATCATCATCTGGTTGAGCGTCGACACCCGGCCTCGGATGGCGGTCGGGGCCAGCTCGGAGAGATAGCTGGGGATCACGGACGAGGAGAGGCCGACGGCCACACCCGTGATGACACGGAACGCGATGAGCGTCCAGGGCCCCGTCGCCACCGCCATACCGAGCGCCCCCGCGCCGAAGACCACGGCCGTGCAGAGCATGACCGGGCGGCGCCCCCAGCGGTCGGTGGCGGGTCCCGCCGCGAAGCATCCCGCGATGGCGCCGATCATCAGCGAACTGACGAACGCGCCCTGCATCCACGCGCTCAGACCCAGATCACGGGTGAGGAACAGCTGGGCGCCCGCCACGATCCCCATGTCGTACCCGGACAGCAGACCGCCGAAGGCGCCACAGAGATAGAGCAGAAGCGTGCGGCGTGAACGGACGTCCGCGCCCGGTGCGTCGGACACCGAGGTCCGGGTGACGGCAGGCATGACGAGCTCCCTTGCTGTTCGGCTCCGCCTCATTAGCGTCAAGACTCCGACGAAAATCAAGGGGTGGCGACCAGCGCTTTTGATTTCTGTCGCGAGTCTTGACGTAAATGCGGGAGGCGGGGGAGTATCCGACCCATGGCAGTGGTCAAACACCCCACCGGGAACCCCACAGTGCTGCGCCAGTTGCGGTACGGGAACGTGGAGCGGGTCCTCCAGGTGCTGCGCAGGCAGGGCCCCATCAGCAGGGCCGATGTGGCCACCGTCACGGGACTGTCCCGCACCACGCTCTCCGGCATCGTCGGACAGCTGATCTCCGACGGCGTCGTGACCGAGGAGCCCGCGGGCCCGCCCTCGGGCCGCGGCCGCCCGGTGCACCGGCTCACGCTCAACCCGCGCTCCGCGCAGGCGGTCGGCATCGAGGTGGGCCGCGAGCGCATCACGGTCGCGATCGCCAACGCGGCGCACGAGGTCACCGCCTTCGCCGGCACCCACCACGCGCAGCGCTCCACAGCCCGCGAGCAGGCGGCCGCCGCCCTCGACCTGCTGCGCGAACTCGCCGCCCGTGAAGGCATCGACCTCGCGGGACTCGGCGGCGTCGGCATCGGCACACCGGGTCCCGGAGACACCACCGAGCGACGGCAGACCGTCGCCGACGCCGTCGCCGAAGCCCTCGATGTGCCCGTCCTCGCCGACAACAACACGCGGCTCGCCGCGCTCGGCGAGGCCATCTGGGGCGCGGCCCGCGGCGCGGGCGACGCCCTGCACCTCACGCTCTCGTACGGCATCGGCGGCGGCCTCGTCGCCGGCGGCCTGCTGTTCCGTGGCGCGCGGGGCGCGGCGGGCGAGCTCGGACACATCAGCGTCGACGCCGAAGGGGCGCGCTGCTGGTGCGGAGGGCACGGCTGCCTGGAGCAGGTCGCCGCCGTGCCCGCGCTGCTGCGGGCGGCCGGGCGGCGCAGCTGGGACCGGTTCACGCAGGCCCTCGCGGCCGGCGAGGACACCGAGTGCGCCGTCGTCGAACGCGCGGCCCTCGCCGTCGGCCGGGCCCTCGCGGCGGCCTCCAGCACCGCCAACCCGCGCCGCATCGTCCTCGGCGGCGAGGTCGCCGAGCTCGGCCCGGTCTTCCTCGGCCCCGTCGAGGACGCCTTCCGGCGGTACACCGCGACCCGCGTCCACCGCGGCGTGGAACTCCTGCCGGCCGCGCTCGGCGAGCGCTCCGGCGCGCTCGGCGCGCTCGCCCTCGTCTTCCACGAGTCACCGCTGCTCGCGGGGTACGCGGTGGCCGACGCGGCGCCCGGTGCCGAAGCCGCGGGGGAAGCCGCCACCCACGCCTCGTAGTACCTGTCCTGACCCGAACCACCCCTCGTACGATCCGAAAGGCACCGCCGTGCGCCACAACATGCTCTTTTTGATGACCGACCAGCACCGGGTCGACACCCTCGGTGCCTACGGCAACCCGCACGTGCGCACCCCGAACCTCGACCGGATCGCCGCCGAGGGCACCCGCTTCGACAGCTGCTACACACCCACCGCCATCTGCACCCCGGCCCGCGCCAGCCTGCTCACCGGAGCGGCCCCCTTCCGGCACAAGCTGCTCGCCAACTACGAGCGGAACGTGGGGTACTTGGAGGACCTCGCCGACGGCCAGTTCACCTTCGCCGAGCAACTGAAGGGCGACGGCTACAACCTCGGCCTGATGGGCAAGTGGCACGGCGGCGTCCAGCGCACCGCCGCCGACTACGGCTTCGAGGGACCGAACCTGGAGGGCTGGCACAACCCCGTCGACCACCCCGACTACCTCGACTACCTCAAGGAGCGGGGCCTGCCCGAGTACGCGATCAGCGACCGGATGCGCGGCACCACCCCCAACGGCAGCCCCGGCAACCTCCTCGCGGCCCGCCTCCACCAGCCCGTCGAGGCCACCTTCGAGTACTACCTCGCCACCCGCACCATCGAAATGCTCCGCCGGTTCGCCGAGGACGAGCGCGGCGGCGAGGGCGACCCGTTCTTCCTCGCCACCCACTTCTTCGGCCCGCACCTGCCGTACATCCTGCCGAACGAGTACTTCGACATGTACGACCCGGAACTCGTCGAGCTGCCCGCCTCCATGGCCGAGACGTTCGCCAACAAGCCGCCGGTGCAGAGCAATTACAGCCAGCTGTGGGCCTTCGACACCATGCCGCTGGAGGACAGCCGCAAGCTGATAGCCGCCTACTGGGGCTATGTCACCCTCATCGACGAGCAGATCGGCCGCATCATGCAGGCCGTGCGTGACCTCGGCCTCGACGAGCGCACCGCCGTCTGCTTCACCGCCGACCACGGCGAGTTCACCGGCGCCCACCGCCTGCACGACAAGGGCCCCGCCATGTACGAGGACATCTACCGCATCCCCGGACTGCTCCGCGTCCCCGGCGGCGAGGCGGGCCAGGTCCGCGACGAGTTCGTCTCCCTCACCGACTACACGGCGACCATCCTGGAGCTCGCCGGAGCCGACGCCGCCCCGGCCGTCGACAGCCGCAGCCTGCTGCCGCTGGCCCGCGGCGAGCACCCTCAGTGGGACGAGCACCACCTCGCGGAGTACCACGGCCACCACTTCCCGTACCCTCAGCGCATGCTGCGCACCCGCCGCTACAAGCTCGTCGTCAACCCCGAGTCCCACAACGAGCTGTACGACCTCCGGGCCGACCCGGACGAGCTGCAGAACCGCTACGCGCACCCCGAACTGCGCGAGGTGCGCACGGAGTTGATGCACCGCCTGTACCACCTGCTGCGCGACCGCGGCGACAACTTCTACCACTGGATGACACCGATGTACGACGTGCCGACCGACTACGACACGACGCTGTCGGCGTTCGAGTCGGAGGGCGTGGCGTGAAGAGCTGCTGCTCGCCCTCGCGTGAGGGCGGCCCGGAGGCCACCGACGGGGGACCGGTCACCCTCACCCTCACGCCCAGCGACGAATCGGCCTACGCCACCCGCGTCGACCTCCCCGGCGGCACCTTCCGCATGGGCAGCGAGGACTCCGACGCGAACCCCGGGGACGCGGAAGGGCCGGTGCGCTCCGTCCGTGTGAAGGCCTTCGCCATCGACGCGTACGCCGTCACCACCGCCCGCTTCGCCGCGTTCGTCGAGGCGACCGGGCATCGCACCGAGGCCGAACGCTTCGGCTGGAGCTACGTGTTCGCGAAGTTCCTCCCGGGCCACCTGCGCAAGATCTCACCGCGCCCCGACGCCACTCCGTGGTGGTGCGGGGTGGAGGGCGCGACCTGGTGCGCCCCGGAAGGCCCCGGAAGCGACCTCGAAGGCCGTTGGGACCACCCGGTCACCCACGTCGGCTGGGCCGACGCCGCCGCCTTCGCGGAGTGGGCGGGCGGCCGACTGCCCACCGAGGCCGAGTGGGAGTACGCGGCGCGCGGCGGCCTCGACCAGGCCCGCTACGCCTGGGGCGACGAACTGACCCCCGGGGCTGAGCACATGTGCAACATCTGGCAGGGCACCTTCCCCACCAAGAACACCGCAGAGGACGGCTACGCGGGCACGGCCCCCGTCCACGCCTACCAGCCCAACGGCTACGGCCTCCACAACGTCGCCGGCAACGTGTGGGAGTGGAACGCCGACCTGTGGGAGCCGGGCGGAGACACCAACACCCGCGTCATGCGCGGCGGCTCGTACCTCTGCCACCACTCGTACTGCAACCGCTACCGCGTGGCCGCCCGCACCTCCAACACGGCGGACAGCACATCGGGCAACACGGGTTTCCGGGTGGTCTACTCCGCCTGAGCCCCGGCGGCGACGTACTCCACCGTGACCTGCTCGGCGTGCGCGGCGAGCAGGTCACGCAGGTCCTCGGCCGCCGCCTTGAGAAGATGCCCGTCGCGCTCCGCGTGCAGCGTCTCCAGGAGGAACGCGACGCGGGTCGAGTCCTCGGTGACACACGTGCGGTGGGCGTCCCGGTGGTTCCAGTGCCGGGTCAGTACGCCGGTGGAGTCGACGTAGATGATCTCGCCGGGCTTGGGGTGCTCGACGGTGTCGGGCTCGCCGAGCGGCGTGAACTCCTCGGTGCCGTCGGCGTAGCGGATATCCACCACGTCGCCGGTGACGTGGTCCAGGTCGAAGGCTCCGGCGGGCAGGCCGTGCCGTACGGAGACGACGTTGTAGGAGTCGACCGCCGGGTTGATGCGCGGCAGCGCGCCCTTCTTCGCCATGCGGCGGCCGAGCGCGTCGACGCTGGGCCGGATGCGGCGCGGGTTGGTGCCGAAGGAGCGGTACGCGGTGTGCCACGCCTCAATGCGGGGGTCGGACTCGTCGGCGGGCTGCCAGGAGCCGTCGGACAGCTCGCGCTCCAGGTCGTCGACGGAGGTGACGGTCTGTGGCCAGGGCTCGCGCCCGCGCAGACCGGTGGCCGTGACGACGGCGATGCGGGTGTCCGGGAACGCGTCGGCGACGGCCGGGGTGAGGTGGAAGACGGGCATCGGATGACTCCGTATCTGGGTGTGCGAGCTGTCTGGGTGTGCGAGCTGTCTGGGTGTAAGAGCGGTTCAGGTGAGGGCGAGGAGGCTGACGGCGACGGCGGCCGTGCCCAGGCCGACCAGCTGCCCACGGTGGATCCGTTCCGCCAGCACGCCGCGCGCCAGCAGCACCGTACCGGCCGGGTAGAGGGCGGTGATCACGGCGACGACGGTGAGGTCTCCACTGCGCGCGGCCAGCAGGAACAGCAGGTTCGCGATCGAGTCGAGCACGCCCGCGGCCGCCGAGATCCCGTACGCGGGCTTCTCCGCCCCGAGCCGCCGGTGCAGCACCGCGGCGGCGCCCAGCGTGACGGCCGACGACACCGCCCGGCCGACGATCAGCGGCGCCACGCCGCTGTCCGACGGCGCCTGGTGCAGACAGACCAGTTGCAGCGCGATGGCCGCGCCCGCCCCGAAGGCGAGCAGCAGCGCCGTGCGCGAAGGGCGGGACGAGCCGGCGCCGCTCCCGGCGCTGACCAGCACCACGGCGATGAGCGCGAGCGGCAGCCCGACGAGCCCCGCGGTGGCGAGGTGCTCGCCTTGAAGCAGCCCCACGGTGACCGGCAGTGCGGCGGACACCAGCGCCGTCACGGGGGACAGCACGTTCATCGGCCCGATGGCGAGGGTCTTGTAGAGCAGCGCGAACGCGGCGGCCGACGCCACACCGGAGGCCACGCCCCAGCCGACGGCGCCGGAACTGAACGAGGCGCCGAGGAACGGCCAGAGCAGCAGCTCGACCGCGAGGCTGGCGGGCGCCGCGACCATCACGGTGCGCAGTACATGCGCCTTCCGGGCGCCGAGGCCGCCGAGGAAGTCGGCGCATCCGTAGGCGAGAGAGCTGCCCAGGGCCAGCAGCAGAGCGATCACGAAACGATTCCTTGCCATCTTTGTAAGTCGTGTTTGTGCTTCAGTGGAACGACCAAACCGTACAGTGGACCGACCGTGATGTGTCAACCGAACGACCGCGCGGTACATTCCACTAGCCAGTCGGTGGTGAAGCGGAAGGTGGTCAGGTGACCGAGACAGAGGCAGCCCTGCGCTCGCTCGCGCACAACGTCAGAACGGCCCGCACCCGCGCGGGACTCTCCCTGGACGAGCTCGGCCGCCGCGCCAAGGTCAGCAAGGGCGCCCTGGTCGGCCTGGAGAAGGCGCAGGGCAATCCGAACTTCGCCACCCTGGTCCGGCTCGCCGACACCCTCGGTGTCTCGGTGTCCGCCCTGATGGAGGGCCCGGCCGAAGGGCGTGTGCGCGTCGTGTCCGCAGGCGAGGTCATGCCGCTGTGGGCGGGGGAGCGGGGCGGGGAGGCCCGGCTCATGCTGACCACCACGGGCCAGGCCCCGGTCGAGGTGTGGCGCTGGCTCCTCGAGCCGGGCGAGGAGTATCCCAGCCACCCCCACCAGGCCGGCGTCGTCGAGACGGTGAGCGTCACCAGCGGCCGTATGGTCCTCGTCGTCGACGGCGCCGAACATCCCGTGGCGGCCGGCCAGACCGCCACCTTCGACGGGGACGCCGCACACACCTACCGGGGTGCGGGCGAGGAGACCTGTCGGCTGATCATGACGGTGCAGCTGCCGCCGGGGTCATAGGCGCCACCTATCCGGGGCATCGATTTTTGGTCGTGGACCTCCGTGCGCGCAAACCGCTTCACTGACGCGGTAGTTGGGGTGGCGCCGGACGGGCCCGGTGTCAGCGGATCCCAGCCGTGCCCGGATGGAGGTTGCAATGACGCATGCCCCGGACGCCGCCGCAGGCGCCACCACTGTGGTGAAGGCCAAGCCGTGGTACCGGCAGCTCTATGTGCAGGTGCTGGCGGCGATCGTCGTCGGCGTCGTGCTCGGCTGGCGGTGGCCCGACCTGGGCACCGCGATGGAACCGGTCGGCACGACCTTCGTCACGGCGATGAAGATGCTGATCGGCCCGATCGTCTTCCTGACCATCATCGGCGGCATCGCGGGCGTCGCCGACCTCAAGAAGGTGGGTCGCACGGGCGTCAAGGCGCTCGTCTACTTCCAGGTCGGCACGATCGTGGCGCTCGGCTTCGGGCTCCTCGCCATCAACCTGTTCCCGCTCGGCGACGGCGTGCACGCGGATGTCGGCGGCCTTCAGACCTCGGGCGAGGCGAGCAAGTACGTACAGGAGGGCGAGACCCAGCACTGGTGGGAGTTCCTCACCCACCTGGTCCCCGACAGCTTCTTCGGCGCGTTCGTCGAAGGTGACATCCTCCAGGTCATCTTCCTCGCCGTGATCTTCGGGATCGCCCTCAAGATGGTCGGCCCGGTCGGCGAGCCGATCATCGCGTCCGTCAACCGCCTCACCGAGGTGGTCTTCAAGGTCCTGTCGTTCGTGATGAAGGCGGCCCCGCTGGGCGCCTTCGGCGCGATGGCCTTCGCGATCGGCAAGTTCGGCCTGTCCACGCTGACCAGCCTCGGCTCGCTGATCCTGCTGTTCTACGTCACGTCCATCGTGTTCGTCGTCGTGGTCCTCGGTGCCGTCCTGTCCCTGTACGTGAAGCTGAACCTCTTCCAACTGCTGCGCCACTTCAAGGAAGAGCTGCTGCTCGTCCTCGGCACCTCGACGGCCGAGCCCGCACTGCCGGGCCTGATGCGCAAGCTGCAGTTCATGGGAGTCGACCGCTCAACGGTCGGCCTGGTGGTGCCGACCGGCTACAGCTTCAACCTCGACGGCGCCGCGATCTACCTCTCGCTCGCCTCGCTCTACATCGCCCAGGCGACCGACACGACGCTCTCCTTCGGTCAGCAACTCGGCCTGCTGGCCGTCATGTTGCTGACCTCCAAGGGGGCGGCCGGGGTCGCGGGCGGCGGGTTCATCGCACTGACCGCGACCCTGTCGACCGTCGGACATGTGCCCGTCGCGGGCATCATGCTGATCTTCGGCATCGACAAGTTCATGTCCGAGTGCCGCGCCCTGGTCAACTTCTGCGGAAACGCCGTCGCCACCCTCGTCGTCGCCCGCTGGGAGAACGCGCTGGACCTGAAGCGGGCACGGCGGGTCCTGGCGGGGGAGAAGGTCGAGGAGCTCCCCGCGGAGGCACCTCCGGTCGACGCGCCTGTGGCCGACGCGCCCGTGGCCGATGCGGCGACGGAGCCCCTGCGGAAGGCGGTGCCGGCGCCCGCCCCACCGGCCTGAACCGCGGCCGCCCGTCCCACCCCTCCCCGCAAGAGAGCCCTGTCGACCTGTCGATAGGTTGCCCTGATGGCAGCAGGCGGAGGAGGCAGAATGGACGCGCGGCAACTGCAGTACTTTCTCGCCATCGTGGAGCACGGCGGCTTCAGCAGGGCCGCCGCCGCGCTTCACGTGGCGCAGCCGTCGTTGTCGCAGGCGATGGCCAACCTGGAGGCCGACCTGGGCGTCTCCCTCTTCCACCGGATGGGCCGCGGCGTCGTCCTGAGCGAGGCAGGCGCCGAACTCCTGGAGCCGAGCCGCCGCGTGCTGCGCGACCTGGCCGCCGTACGCGAGCGGGCCGCGGCCCTCACCGGACTCGGCAGCGGCACCGTGGAAGTGGCCACCATGCCCTCACCCGGCATCGAGCCCATGGCCACGCTGATCCACCGGTTCGCCCAGCTGCACCCCGACGTCACGATCAGCACCCGCGCCGCCTTCACGCCCGAGGAGACCGTCGAAATGGTCCGCAGCGGCGCCTGCGAGCTGGGGCTGCTCGGCGCCGACAAACCGGTGACCGCGCCCGGCATCGACATGCTGCCGGTGGAGGAGCAGCCGTTCGTCGTCGTCGGCGCGGCCGACGGGCCCTTCTCCGACGGCGCCGTGCTGCACCCCCAGGACCTGGCCGGACACAAGCTGATCGCGTCCCGGACCGGCAGCCTGATGCGCAGCATCGTCGACGACATCACCGCCCGCGGCGGGGACACCGAGATCGTCGCCGTCGTCGACCACCGCACCTCCATCCTTCCGCTCGTGCTCACCGGCGTGGGCGTCGCCGTGCTGCCCGCCGCCTGGACCCGCCTCGCCCGCCGCTGCGGCCTCGCGGTCGCCTCACTCGTACCGACCGCGCACCTGCACGTCGCCATGATCAGCCTGCCCGCGCACCTGACACCCGGGGCGCGCGCCTTCCTTGAACTGACCCGCTCCCTGGCAGAGCGCCGAGCGCGAACCCCGTCGACGTAACGCCCCCGGGCCGGACACGGCACCTATCAGTCGCGCCTATGTGTCGCATCGGAACCATGTCTTGGACGCCCCGCGGACCGGCCTGTTGACTCGGGATCACACCAACCGCCGCCCGGCCAGGCGCTCTTGAGCACCACCTTGAGCACGGGCGTTTCCCGTACACCTGGAGGCCCTCGTGTCCGAGCTCCGCACCTTCCGCATCGCCGCCATCCCCGCCGACGGCGTCGGCACCGAGGTCGTGGCGGCGGGGCGCGCCGTCCTCGACGCCCTCGCCGCCGGCTCCGACGGCACCTTCGCCTTCGACTGGCAGGAGTTCGACTGGGGCTGCGAGTACTACGCCCGTACCGGCAAGATGATGGCCGACGACGGCCTGGAGCAGCTGAAGGACTTCGACGCCATCTACTTCGGCGCGGTCGGCTGGCCTTCGGTCCCCGACGACGTCAGCCTGTGGGGCCTGCGCCTGAAGATCTGCCAGAACTTCGACCAGTGGGCCAACGTCCGCCCCGTGCACTTCCTGCCCGGCGTTCTCAGCCCGCTGCGCAAGGCCGACGACACCGAACTCGACTGGGTCGTCGTCCGCGAGAACAGCGAGGGCGAGTACGCGGGTCTCGGCGGCCGCAACCTGTCCGGGCGCGGCCCCGGCGGCGAAGTGGCCGTCCAGTCCTCCCTGTTCACCGAGGTCGGCTGCGAGCGCATCATCCGCTTCGCCTTCGACCTG
Organism: Streptomyces sp. NPDC002795; assembly: GCF_042888725.1. Classification (NCBI taxonomy): domain Bacteria; kingdom Bacillati; phylum Actinomycetota; class Actinomycetes; order Kitasatosporales; family Streptomycetaceae; genus Streptomyces; species Streptomyces sp. NPDC002795. The sequence goes on along the minus strand of NZ_JBIAQB010000001.1, from coordinate 75,175 downwards.
GCCCGCACCCGCAGCCGCCGCAAGGTCTCCTCCGTCACCAAGTCGAACGCCCAGCAGTACGGGATGGTGCTGTGGGACGACGTCTTCAAGCGGGTCGCAGCGGAGTACCCGGACGTGGAGACGGAGAGCGTGCTGGTCGACGCCATGTCCGCGAAGTTCGTGCTCAAGCCCGAGGACCTGTCGGTCGTCGTCGCCTCGAACCTGAACGCCGACATCCTCTCCGACCTCGGCAGCGCCCTCGCCGGCAGTCTCGGTCTCGCGGCCAGCGCCAATCTCAACCCCGAGCGGCGCTTCCCGAGCATGTTCGAGCCGGTGCACGGCTCCGCGCCCGACATCGCGGGCCAGGGCCTCGCCAACCCGATCGGCGCGGTCGGCAGCGCGGCCCTGATGCTGGAGCACTTCGGCCTGCCCGACCAGGCGGCCCGCCTGCACAAGGCAATCGAGACCGTCACCGGAGCCGGGACCCTCACCCGTGACGTCGGCGGCACCGCCACCACCGAGGACGTCACCAAGGCACTGATCGACGCGCTGGGCAACTGACCCCGCACGACGGCACCACGATCGTCCCGGCCGGTCCTCGGGTCGCGCCGACCGGCCGGGACGGCCGCTCCGAAGCGGCCACCCAAGTGCCGGGCCCTCCTCATGGCAGGGCCCGGCACTCGCCGTTGCCTACCAGCTGACCCCGGCCGCCACCGGCCGGTGGTCACTGCCGGTCGCGGGCAGCACCCAGGAGCTGTCCGCCGTGACACCCCGGACCAGGATCTGGTCGATGCGCACCACTGGGAAGCCCGCCGGATAACTGAAGCCGAAGCCTTCGCCGGCCTCCTCCTGAGCCGAGTCCAGCCGCGAGGTGAGACCGTCGAAGGCGCGGTCGTCCGTGCTGCCGTTGAGGTCGCCGAGCAGCACCACCCGCTCGTTGCCCTCGGCCGCGATCGCCTCGGCGAGGGCCCGCGCGTTACGGTCCCGGCTCTCCGTCCAGAAACCGGTGCGGGGCATGACGCGTACCGAGCCGAGGTGGGCCACGTACACGGCCACCGGCCCGTCGTCCGTGGTCACCGTGGCGCGCAGCGCCCGGTTGGATGGCAGCTTCTCGGCGGCCGACTTGGTGGCACCCAGCGGCCCGACGTCCTGCTGGAGGTCGACCGTCGCGGTGTCCGACAACGGCAGCCTGCTCCACAATCCGACGGTGCCCCGCACGGTGTGATGCGGATACGCCTCGGCCAGCTCCTTCTCGTACGTGCCCCGGGCCTGCGCCGTGATCTCTTCGAGAGCGAGCACATCGGCCCCGGAGGCCGCCAGATCATGGGCGGTGCCCGCGGGGTCACGGTTGTCGGCGCCGACGTTGTGGCTGACGACGGTGAGGTCACTGCCGTCCGCGTGTGCCGTGCCGGCGAGCACACCGCCGAAGAGCCCCGTCCACACCACGGCCGGCAGCAGCACCGCCAGCACGGCGGAAGCGGAACGCCGCCCCAGTGCTCCGGCCAGCAGCACCGGCACGAAGAGTCCGAACCACGGCAGGAAGGTGTCCACCAGACTGCCCAGGCCCCCGCGATCCGTGACCCACCCGTGCAGCAGCAGAAGCAGCCCGAGCAGCAACGCGAGGGCCGCGAGCACCCGGCCGCGCTTCCAGGGGCCGGGCCGACGTAGAACGTGACTCCGTCGGCGGAGGCGTCCGTCGCCGCCTGACGGAGGGTTTTGAGCAGGTCCGCCGATGGCGGGGAGCGGCGGGTTCTTCCGGCGAGTCATGGGGATGCGAGTCATGCCGCCAGTCAAGGCAGCGCGATGTTGCCGGAACGTCTGCGCTTTTCGATATGCCGACGATATGGGGCGACTTCTAGCATCGAGGCATGCGAGTGCTGATCGTCGAGGACGAGCCCTACATGGCTGAGGCCATCCGCGACGCCCTGCGTCTGGAAGCGATCGCCGCCGACATCGCCGGCGACGGCACCACCGCTCTCGACCTGCTCGGCGTCAACACATACGACATCGCCGTCCTCGACCGCGACATCCCCGGCCCGTCCGGTGACGACGTCGCCCAGCACATCGTCGAGTCCGGCAGCGGCATGCCGATCCTGATGCTGACCGCGGCCGCCCGTCTCGACGACAAGACCACCGGCTTCGAACTCGGCGCCGACGACTACCTCACCAAGCCCTTCGAGATGCCCGAGCTCGTGCTCAGACTGCGCGCCCTCGACCGCAGACGTGCCCACAGCCGTCCTCCCGTACGAGAAATCGCGGGCCTGCGCGTCGATCCGTTCCGCAGAGAGGTGTACAGGGACGGCCGCTTCGTCGGGCTCACGCGCAAGCAGTTCGCCGTTCTTGAAGTGCTCGTCGCCGCCGAGGGCGGAGTGATCAGCGCCGAGGAGCTGCTCGAACGGGCGTGGGACGAGCACGCGGATCCGTTCACCAACGCGGTGCGCATCACGGTCTCGGCCCTGCGCAAGCGTCTCGGCGAGCCGTGGATCATCGCGACCGTGCCGGGAGTCGGCTATCGCATCGAGGAGGCGCGGAGCGGGGGAGACGGTCGTGCACAGGGAGGCGGTCGTGCCTAGGGAGCCGGGGCCGAGCGTCCGGCTCAAACTGACGTTGAGCTACACCGGTTTCCTCCTGCTCGCCGGTGGCGTGCTGCTCGTCGCCATCGGAGTGTTCCTGGTACGGCAGAATTGGTTGCAGACCAACGAGCAGGGTGCTTGGAGAGCCACTCCGGGCACCAGTTTCGTGCGTGGTTTCGCGCCAACGGCAGCCGCGGTCATGGGGTTTCTCCTGATCTTCGGCCTCGTGGGCGGATGGTTCCTCGCCGGCCGCATGCTCGCTCCTCTGGACCGGATCACCCGTGCCACGCGCACGGCCGCGGCTGGATCGCTCTCGCACCGGATCCAACTGCCGGGTCGCCAGGACGAGTTCCGTGAACTCGCCGACGCGTTCGACGCGATGCTCACCCGGCTTGAGGCACACGTCGACGAACAGCGGCGCTTCGCGGGCAACGCCTCCCACGAACTGCGCACCCCGCTCGCGATCTCGAAGTCCCTGCTCGACGTGGCCCGCGCTGATCCCACCCGCGACACCGGCGAACTCATCGACCGCCTCACCACCGTCAACACCAGGGCCATCGACCTCACCGAGGCGCTGCTCCTGATGAGCCGCGCCGAGCAGCGCTCTTTCACACCGCAGGACGTCGATCTGTCCCTCATGGCGGAGGACGCCACCGAATCACTGCTGCCGCTCGCGGAGAAGCAGCGCGTCGCCCTGGAGACCAGGGGCGACATCGCGCCGACGACGGGTTCCCCGGCGCTCCTGCTGCAGTTGGCCGTCAACCTCGTGCACAACGCGATCGTCCACAACGTGCCCAGCGGCGGCACCGTGCGGGTCACCACGCAGGTCCGTCCCGGGCGCGTCGCCCTCGTCGTCGAGAACACCGGCGAGCGGATCACCCCGGAGCAGGCCGCCACGCTCACCGAACCCTTCCGGCGCGGCACCGAACGCATCCACGCCGACCAGGTGGGATCCGGCCTCGGCCTGGCCATCGTCAAGACGATCGTGCAGGCCCACGACGGCACGCTCACCCTCACCCCACGCCCCTCCGGAGGCCTGCGCGTCACCGTGGAACTCCCGGCAGCCGCCCTGTGAGGTAGGCCACCGGCGACGTATCGAGGGTCAAGAAGCCCTGGTCACCGTGTCATCATGCGATGACATCGCTTGATGACATGAACGGGAAGAACGTGCAGCCCTCCATACCGACGCCCGCCCCTGCCCCTGCCCCGCTCCGCCACCCCCGCGCGCTCGTACCGGTCCTGGTCGGCCTCGGGATGCTGGTCGCCGTCGTCAGCAGCCTCGGCGCGCCGCTGATCCCCACGATCGCCGCGGAGGACCACGTCGCCGTCTCCACCGCACAGTGGGCGCTGACCGTCACCATGCTGGTCGGAGCCATCGCGACCCCCGTCATGGGACGGCTCGGCGACGGACCGCACCGCAAGCGCGTCATCCTCGGCGGGCTCGCCGCCGTCTTCGCCGGCAGCCTGCTCGCGGCGCTGCCGGTCGGGTTCGCCTGCCTCCTGGTGGGCCGGGCGTTGCAGGGCGTCGGCATGGGGCTCGTGCCGCTGGCCATCGCCACCGCGCGCGACGCGCTGCCGCCCCAGAAGGCGCGGGCCGCGGTGACGACTCTGTCGTTGACCACCGCGGCGGGCATCGGCCTCGGCTACCCGATCACCGGGCTCTTCGCCGAGTACCTCGGCATGTACGCCGGATTCTGGTTCGCGCTCGCCACGGCCGCCGCCGCGTTCCTCGCCACCCTCCTCGTCGTGCCCAAGCCGCCGCACCGGCCCAGCACCCCGATGGACGTACCCGGCGCTCTGCTGCTCGCCGGAGGCATGGCGGCGCTGCTCCTCGCACTCGCCGAAGGGGAACGGTGGGGCTGGCTCTCCGCGCGCCTGCTGACGCTCGCGGTCGCGGCGGTGGTGCTGCTCGCCGGGTGGATCGCGCACTCGCTGCGTTCCACGCACCCCCTCGTACGCGTCCGCCTCGTCAAGGACCGCGGCGTCCTCGTCGCCAACCTGACCACCATGGTCGGCGGCGTCGGCACGTATCTGCTGATCTCCCTGGTGACCCGTTACGTGCAGACCCCCGAGTCCGGCGGCTACGGCTTCGGCGCGTCCATCGTCGTCACCGGCCTGCTGCTCGTGCCGTTCTCCGCCGCCAGCCTCGTCACCGGGCGCCTGGTACGGGCGATGGGCCGGGCCGCGACGCCCGCCAGGATGCTGCCGCTCGGCTGCCTGCTCTCGCTCGCCTCGCTCGTCTGCTTCCTGCTCGCCCGCTCCAGCCTGTGGGGCATCGGCGCGATGATGGCGCTCGCCGGACTCGGCGTGGGCGTCACGTTCGCCGTCACGCCCGGCCTCATCGTCGGCGGCGTGCCCGCCGCGGAGACCGGCAGCGCGATGAGCTTCAATCAGGTCGTGAAGTACATCGGTTACTCGACCGGCAGCGCACTCAGCGCCGTCGTCCTGCAAGCCTCCACCGCGCCGGGCACCGCGCTCCCCACCGACGACGGCTACCGCGACGCCGGCCTCGTCGGCTGCGCCGCCTTCCTCGCCACGGGAGTCATCGCCGTGGCACTCACCCGCGCGGGCGCCCTCCCGCGCCCCTCACTCGTCGCAGCGGGCGCGGCCACCGAGGCCCGCACCGAACCGAGCCGTACATGAGCGGCGACGCCCCCGACAGGCGCCGCAGCAGCGCCCGCAGCCGCGAGGCACTGCTGCGCGCGGCGACCGAACTGTTCTCCGAGCGCGGCTACGACCGCACCACCATCCGCGAGATCGGCGAACGCGCCGGCGTCGACGCCGCCCTCATCTCCCGCTACTTCGGCTCCAAGGCGCTGCTGTACGTGGCCGTGCTGCGCGCCGAACACGGCGACACCGCCCCGGACGACCTCCTCACCGGCCCCCGCCTGCGCGAGGTCGCCGAACGCGCGGAGCGCCGCGGCCCGGTGCCGCTGCTGCGCGTCGCCGTGCAGTCCTCCAGCGACCAGGCCGCGCAGGACGCAGCCCGCGCCGCCCTCCAGGCCCGGCTCGTCGAGCCGCTGCGCGCCCGCTTCACCCGCGAGGGCCGCGACCGGCCGGGACTGCGCGCCGACGTCCTGGTCGCCTCGGTCGCCGGAGTGCTCCTCGCCCGCCACTCCGGCGCCTTCGACGACCTGGCGGACGCGGACCTCGACGCGATCGTCGACGTACTCCTGGAGGCGTGGGGCGGCGCCTGACCCAGCACCTTTCACCCGAACGGCGGTATTCAAACCGCCTCGCTCTGCGCCGACCGCCGGGGCGCGTGAGCCTCGCAAGTAACTGACCGTACTTTCGAGGAGGTGGAGATGCAGGACACGCAGGAGATGCAGACGCGAGCTGTCATTTCGGAATTTCTCGGTACGTTGCTGCTGGTGTTCTTCGCCGTCGGATCAGCGGTCCTGGGAGCCCAGTTCATCGGCACCCTCGGCATCGCCCTCGCCTTCGGCTTCACACTGCTCGCCCTGGCATACGCCCTCGGCCCGATCTCCGGCTGCCACGTCAACCCGGCCGTGACGCTTGGCATGCTGTGCGCCCGCCGCATCGACGTGGGGACCGCCGTCCGCTACTGGATCGCCCAGTTCGTCGGCGGCATCGTCGGCGCGGCCCTGCTGTTCCTGCTCGCCAAGCAGGTGCCGGGCCTCCAGACCAAGGGGGCCTTCGGGTCCAACGGCTACGGTGACCGCTCCGACGTGCACATCAACATGGGCGGCGCGTTCCTCGCAGAGGTCGTGCTGACCTTCCTGCTCGTGTTCGTGGTGCTCGCCGTGACCCACCGCGTGGCCGTCGTCGGCTTCGACGGACTGCCCATCGGCATCGCCCTCGCCGTGATCCACCTGGTCGGCATCCCGCTCACCGGTACGTCCGTGAACCCGGCGCGCAGCCTCGGCCCCGCGATCTTCGCCGGTGGCGACGCGCTGTCCCAGCTCTGGCTGTTCATCGTGGCGCCCCTGGTCGGCGGCGTGATCGCGGCCCTCGTCCATCGGCTCACGCACCCCGCGGGCGAGGAGCGCACCATCGCCGACGAGGCGTCCGCGGCCTGAGCGAACCGCCGGCGTGGCGGGCGGGTACCCGTGATCGTTGTCGGGTACCCGGCCCCGGCGGAACAGGCAGCGGCGCCGACCGAAGGGAGCGGCCGTGAGCGAGAAGGACCGGCTGCGGACCTATCGCGGCAAGCGGAACTTCGACACCACCGCCGAGCCGTCCGGCGATCACACCGCGGCGCGGGACGACGAAGAGCCCGCGTTCGTGGTGCAGATCCATGACGCGAGCACGATGCACTTCGACTTCCGCCTCGAGGTCGACGGCGTGCTCAAATCCTGGTCGATCCCGAAGGGGCCCTCCACCGACCCCCACGACAAGCGGCTCGCCGTCCCTACCGAGGACCACCCCCTCGACTACCGCGACTTCGAAGGCGTGATCCCGCACGACGAGTACGGCGGCGGCACCGTCATCGTCTGGGACCGCGGCACCTACCGGCCCGCCGGCCACGACAAACGCGACCGGCCCGTGCCGTTCGAGGAGGCGCTGGAGAACGGCCACGCCACGTTCGACCTGCACGGTGAGAAACTGCGCGGCCGGTACGCACTCACCCGCTTCAAGGGCCACGAGGACAAACCCACCTGGCTCCTCGTGCGCAAGGGATCGGGCGGCAGCGGCGGCACCCCCGACCCCCGGCGCGCCCGCTCCGCCCGCAGCGGCCGCACCCTGCGCCAGGTCGCCGAAGAGGCCGAAGGCAGCGACGGCACATGACCGGCCTCCTCGACACACTCCCACCCGAACTGGCGAACCGCGTCCGCGACGCTGCACCCGGCGTCGAACTCGCGGCCTCGCCGATGCTGGCGACGCTCAGCGACCGCCGCGAGTTCGCCGAGGGCTGGATCTTCGAGCGGAAGCTCGACGGCATCCGCGTCCTCGCCGTCCGCGAGAACGGCCGCACCACGATCCGCTCCCGCTCGGGGCGCCGCCTCGACGCCACGTACCCCGAGATCGTCGAAGCGCTCGACGCGCAGGACGCCGCGGACTTCACCGTCGACGGCGAGATCGTCGCCTACGCGCACGGCCGCACGGACTTCTCGCGCCTCCAGCAGCGCATGGGACTGACGAAGCCCCGCGACGTCGCGGCGAGCGACGTGGCCGTGAAGTACTACGTCTTCGACCTGCTGCGCGCCGACGGCACGGACATCCGCCGCCTCCCCCTGCGCACCCGCAAGTCCCTCCTCCGGCAGGCCATCACCTTCACCGACCCCCTCCGCTTCAGCGCCCACCGCAACAACGGCGGCGCCGAACTCCTCGCCGACGCCTGCGAGCGCGGCTGGGAGGGACTCATCGCCAAGCGGGCCGACAGCACGTACCAGCCGCGCCGCTCCGGCGACTGGCTGAAACTGAAGTGCGCCCACGGGCAGGAGTTCGTCATCGGCGGCTTCACCGAACCCACCGGCAGCAGAGAGGGCATCGGCGCGCTGCTCATCGGCTATTACGAGGGCGATCTGCTCCGCTACGCGGGCAAGGTCGGCACCGGCTTCGACCGCCGCACCCTCCGCGCCCTGCGCGAACGACTCGACGCACTCCAGCAGCCCCGCTCACCGTTCACCGACCGCGTCGCGGAACGCACCGCGCACTGGGCGCGGCCCCGGCTCGTCGCACAGATCGAGTTCTCCGAATGGACCCGCGACGGCATGCTCCGCCACCCCCGCTACCAGGGACTACGGGACGACAAGGACCCGACCGATGTCGTCAGGGAGCACACGTGACCATGCCCGGCGACAAGAAGCTGCTACGAGTACTCCTCGACAGCCAGGGGCAGACCTACGCCGCCGAGGCCGACATCCGCCTCAAGAACACCCCGCAACCCCTGTACCGCACACTCGTCCTCGCGAGCCTGCTCAGCGCCCGCATCCGGGCCCCGGTCTCGGTGGCCACGGCCCGCGCCCTGTACGACGCGGGCCTGCGCGACCCGCGCACCATGGCCGAAGCGACGTGGCAGCAACGCGTCGACGCGCTGGGGGAGGGCGGCTACCGCCGCTACGACGAACGCACCGCCACCCAACTCGGCGACGGCGCCCGCATGGTGCTCGACGACTGGGGCGGCGACCTGCGCAGGATGCGCGAGCGGGCGGACGGCGACGAGAACGAGATGCGCGCCCTGCTCCGCCGCACCCCCGGCCTCGGCCCGACCGGAGTGAGCATCTTCCTTCGGGAGGTCCAGGACATCTGGCCGGAGTACGCCCCCTACCTGGACACCAAGGCCCTCCAGGGCGCACAGCGCCTGGGCCTCCCGGAGAACCCCACCACCTTGGCCCGCCTCGCCGGCGACACCCCGCGAGCCGAACTGTCCGCGGCCCTGGTGCGGGCCGCGCTCGACAAGAGGGTGGTGGAGGACTGCCTGGAGCGGGCCGCCTGACGACGCGCTGAGGTGCCCGGCGCGCGGCCGGGCACCTCACCTCACCACGGATCAGAGCGCCGCGAGCACCTTCTCCACCACACGGTCGGTGGCGAGCCCGTAGCGGTCGTGCAGCGTCGGCAGCGCGCCCGCGTCGATGAACTCGTCCGGCAGCGCGATCGGCAGCACCTGCTTGCCGAGCCCGGTACGGACAGCCGCGGACGCCACCGTCTCGAAGAGGCCACCGACCACGGTGTGGTTCTCAAGGGTCACCGCGAGCCGGTCACCGGCCAGCTCGCGCAGCACGGTCCCCTCGTCGAACGGCTTGAGCGTCGGCGCGTGCACGACCGCCACGTCCACCTTGTGCGCGGCCAGCTTCTGAGCCGCCTGCAGCGCCCGCATCGTCATCAGACCGCTGGAGACGAACACGACATCGCGCCCGTCCCGTACGACCTTCGCCTTGCCCAACTCGAAGGTGTAGTCGTACTCGTCGAGCACCATCGGCACCTTGCCACGCAGCAGCCGCAGATACGTCGGACCCTCGTGCGCGGCGAGCTGCGGCACCGCCTGTTCGATGTCGAGCGCGTCGCACGGGTCGACGATGGTGAGATTCGGCATCCCGCGGAAGATCGCCACGTCCTCGGTGGCCTGGTGGCTGGGCCCGTAGCCGGTGGTCAGGCCGGGAAGGCCGCCGACGACGTTGACGTTCAGGTTCGGCTCGGCGATGTCGAGGCAGATGAAGTCGTACGCACGGCGGGCCGCGAACACCGAGTACGTCGAGGCGAACGGCACGAGGCCTGTCTCCGCCATACCGGCCGCCGCACCGAACAGCAGCTGTTCGGCCATGCCCATCTGGAAGAACCGGTCCGGGTGCGCCTGCGCGAAGACGTGCATGTCGGTGTACTTGCCGAGGTCGGCGGTGAGGCCGACGATCCGCCGGTCCTGCTCCGCCGCCGCGGCGAGGGCCTTGCCGAAGGGGGCCGGGGAGGTGCGTTGGCCGGGGTCGGCGAACGACGCGATCATCGCGGACGTGGTGAGCCGCTTGGCCGGGGTGGGGGTAGTGGTGCTCATCGTGCCGCTTCCGTTTCCTTGTTCTCGCCCGCCGGGACGTCTGCCCCGTGCCCCGCAGTCAACTGCTCACGGCACACCGCCCATTCGTGCTCGTCGATCCGCATGAAGTGCGCCTTCTCGCGCGCCTCCAGGAGCGGCACACCGCGCCCGATACGGGTGTCGCAGAGGATCACCGATGGCTTGCCCTCCGCCGCCGAGGCCTCACCGGCCGCGTCCAGGGCGTGCAGCAGCGCCTCGATGTCGTTGCCGTCCACACGCTGCGTGAACCAGCCGCAGGCCTGCCACTTCTCCTCGGCCGGCTCGATGGAGAGCACGGTGTCGGTGGCGCCGTCGGCCTGCAGGGCGTTCATGTCGACGAGGGCGGTGATGTTGCCCAGCCGGTGGTGGTGCGCGCCCATCGCGGCCTCCCACGTCGAGCCCTCGTCGAGCTCGCCGTCGGACAGGAAGTTGAAGACACGGGCGCCATTGCCCTGGAAACGCAGGCCGAGCGCCATTCCGACCGCGACGGTCAGACCGTGCCCGAGCGAGCCGCCGGAGATCTCCATGCCGGGTGTGTACGAGGCCATGCCGGACATCGGCAGCCGCGAGCCGTCGGTGCCGTAGGTGGACAGCTCCTCGACGGGGACGGTGCCGGACTCGACGAGCGCCGCGTACAGGCCGATCGCGTAGTGGCCGGTGGACAGCAGGAAGCGGTCGCGGTCCGCCCACTCGGGTTCCTCGGCGCGCAGCCGCAGCTGGTCGACGTAGACGGCGGCGAGCATGTCGGCGACGCCGAGGGCCTGACCGACGTAGCCCTGGCCCTGTCCTTCGCCCATCGTCAGGACGTGGTGGCGCATGCGGTACGCGGCGTCGCGGACACGGCTGACGCGCTCGGGAGATGCGGCCTCTGTGGGGGCCTCGGTCACGGATATCGCTGTCATGAGACTTTCTCGGTGGTGAGGGGAGTGGACGAGGTGGCGTCGCTGGGCTTCCGGGTCCTGGCCGGGGCGGTCTCCGGGGTGACAAGGGCCGCGGCGACGGAGACGACGCCCAGCAGGCAGAACAGGACGGCGGGCCCTGTCCAGCCGATCCACCCGTAGAGGGCGGTCGCCGCGAAGGGCAGCAGGCCGGCGACGAGGGACGCCAGGTTGTAGCCGAGCGAGATGCCGGAGGAGCGGACCTCGCGGGGGAACTGCTCGGAGAACCAGGAGGATTCGACGGCGAAGATCGGGTCGTGGCTGAGCACGAGGCCCAGTACGACGGCGATCACGATGAACACGGTGGTGCCGGTGTTGACCAGCAGGAACATCGGGAAGCCGAAGACGATGGTGAACACCGCGCCGATGAGGAACACCGGCTTGCGACCGATCCGGTCGGACAGTGCGCCGAAGAACAGATGACTGCCGAGACCGATCACCGAACCGACGATCGTGCCCAGCAGGACATCGTTGCTGGTGCCCAGGTCGGCAAGGCCCACGTAGGACAGGACGAAGCTGGTCGTGACGTAGTAGCCGCCGGTCTCGGCGAGCCGCAGCATCGTGATCTTGAGGACGATGCGCCAGTCGCTGCGCAGCACGTCGAGGGCCGGCGCCTTGCGGATCTCGCCCTTCTCCTTCATCTGCGTGAACTCGGGCGACTCCTTGATCCGCAGCCGGATGAAGAGGCCGACGACGACCATCACGATGGAGAAGAGGAACGGCGCTCGCCACACCCAACTTCCGCTGAACAACTGCTCGCTGAGAAGAAAGGTGCCATTGGCGAGGAGCAGTCCGGCGGGAATACCGATCTGCGGGACGGCCCCGTATCGGCCGCGCCGGTGCGGCGGCGCGTGCTCGACGGACATCAGGACGGCGCCGCCCCACTCCGCCCCGAACCCGATGCCTTGCAGGATGCGCAGCAGGATCAATAGGACCGGGGCGATGACGCCGACCTGTTGGAAGGTGGGCAGCGCGCCGACGAGGACGGTCGCGACGCCCATCAGCATCAGCGAGGCGTTCAGAACGGTCTTGCGTCCGATGCGGTCACCGAAGTGGCCGGCGAGATAGCCGCCGAGGGGGCGGAAGAAGAATCCGACGGCGAGGGTGGCGAAGGAGGCCAGGACGCCGACGAGCTGGTTGTCGGTGTGGAAGAACTCAGCTCCGAAGTACGCGGCGGAGGCGGTGCCGTAGATGAAGAAGTCATAGCTCTCCACCGCGGATCCGACCATCGAGGCCAGGGAGACCTTGGTGGGACTGTCGCGGCGGGGCGCGTCGGCGGCTCTGCTGACGGCGCTCATGGGCGGCTCCTTGTTCTGCCGCGCGCAGGGGCGGGATCGTCGCCGCGCCCCTGCGCGCGGGGTCAGGGGGTCTGGTACGTCTCGATGACGCGGGAGTCGTCGCGCGCGGCGAGACCGCGGTCCGCGGCGGCCAGATAGCGGTCGCGGGCTAGATCGAGCAGGGGAGTGGGGGCGTCGGCGGCGCGCGCCGCGTCGGCGACCAGGCCGCTGTCCTTGACGAAGATGGAGACGGCGCTGGTGACCTCGACGTCGGTGCCGCCCAGCATGCGCGGCCCCCGGTCGGCGAGCATGAAGGAACCGGCGGCCCCGCCTTCGATCAGGCCGAGGACCTGTGCGGGGTCGAGGTCGAGGGACGAGGCCAGGTTCAGCGCCTCGGCGGCGGCGACGATGTGCACCGAGCACAGGTGCTGGTTGACCACCTTGATGGCCTGCCCGTCACCGGCCCGCTCGCCGACGCCGCGGACCGTGCCGCAGGCGCTGAGGACCGGGGTGACGGCGGCCACGTCGTCGGCGGCGCCGGCGGCGAAGATGGTCAACTCGCCGGTGCGGGCACGGGCCACACCACCAGTCACGGGGGCGTCGACCACGTGCGCACCGGCCGCGCCGAGCCGCTCGGCCTGGGTGCGCACGGCGTCCGGACCTACCGTGCTCATGATCACCCAGTGCCGCCCGCCCTGGTCGGGGCGGGCCGAGAGCGCGTCGTCGACGAGCGTGGCGAGCTGGGCGGGAGTGGCCACCATGACGATCGTCGTGGCGGCGTCGCCGGGGGCGTCACCGATGGCCGTGACGGCACCGGCAAGTCCGGCCGCCTTCGCGCGGTCGGCGGCACCGGGCGCCGGGTCGACACCCGTGACGGTGTGTCCTGCGGCGGCGATGCGGGAGGCCATGGGCAGGCCGATGGCGCCGATGCCGACGAAGACGAGCGGGCCGAAGGGGGAGGGGTTCATCTGGTGTTCCTTGAAGGTCAGCAGCCGGCGGCGTCGTCGCTGGGGTGGTGTGCGCAGGCGTCGGTGAAGGAGGACCACACCTCGAAGTGGCGGCGCATCGCCGCGCGGGCGCCCTCGCCGTCGCGCCCGTCTATGGCCTCGACGATGCCGTAGTGCACGGTGTCGATGACGAGGCTGCGGCCGGGCGGCAGCGGGACCCGCATGGCGAGCTCTCGCCGGTCCACCAGCTCGCTGCGCAGGGCGTGGCTGAGGGCCTCGTGCATGAGGTCGAACACCGGATTGCCGACGATCTCGCACAGCCGCCGGTGGAAGTCGAGGTCCGCCTCCAGCGCGACGGCCGACTCGCCCGCGGTGGTGGCGCGCACCATCTCGTCGACCAGGCCACGTAGTTCGTCGACGTCATCGGCGGTGGCACGGCGGGCGGCGGCCTCGGCGAGCGCCGTCTCCAGGATCTCGCGGGCGGAGCGGAACTGGGGCTGCGTCAGGTGCCCGAGCTGTCCGGCCATGTCGAAGTACAGCTGGAGGAACGTCGCGTCGGGTGCGGTGAGGAAGGAGCCGCGGCCCTGCGTGCGGTCGAGGAACCCGAGGTGCTCGAGGATCGACAGCTGCTCGCGCAGGGCGCCCCGGCTGATCTCGAGGCGGGCCACCAGCTCCCGCTCGGTGGGCAGCCGCAGCCGCCCGCCCTCCGTGTCCGGCGTGCTCTGCTCCGAGAGCGCGCGGACCAACTGCGGCAGATCAAGCGCCACGGCGGTCTCCCAGGTTCGGGTCAAAAGGTCTCGTTCACCGGTCGAACCCGCTTTGGTTCGACCAATGTGGTGAGAGTAGAACCGTCAGATCAAGCAGGTCAATGCTTTGATCGGACCAATGTTGCGCCGGCTTTCCGCGAGTGAGCCATAGATACAAGCTTGTATCTATGGCTGCTAGGGTCGAGCCATGCCTCGGACCCACCCCCAGCAGACGAAACCCGCCTCGGCGGCCACCACGGTCTACGCCGTCACCAAGGAGCTGATCCTCACCGGGGAGCTCCCCGGCGGCAGCCTCATCAGCGAGGGGGAGATCGCCGAGCGCGTGCAGGTGAGCCGGACACCCGTGCGGGAGGCCTTCCTGCGGCTGGAGACCGAGGAGTTGCTGACGCTGCATCCCAAGCGCGGCGCCGTCGTCGTGCCCGTCCCGCCGGGGGAAGCGGCGGACGTGCTGGAGATGCGGCAGGCCGTCGAGCAGTCCGCCGCCGAACGCATCGCGCGCGTCGGCCTCGCCCCCGAGCGCGAGGAGCGGCTGCGTGAACTCATCGCTCGCCAGAGGGAGTTGGCGAGCGCGGAGGACGTACGTGCTTTCGCCGTCGCGGACGAGGCCTTTCACCGCGGTGTCGTCGAGGCCTCGGGCAACGCCATCGCCGCCCGCTTCTACGAGACCCTCGGCGACCGGCAACGCCGCATGAGCGTCTCCGCGCTTGGCCACCGGCCCGAGCGGCTGCCCGGCCTCGCCGACGAGCACGAGGCGCTGCTCGACCACCTCGGCGCACGGGACGGCGCCGCGTTCGCGGAGGCACTGCGCGCCCACCTGGCCGCCACACACGGCCCCCAGCACTGAACCACCCCCGCACCCCCCCCACACCCCTGAAAGAGCCCTGCCCTCACGATGCTCGACACGCACACCACCCAGCAGCCCGCCGAACCCGCGGCCGCTCCCGTCCGGCCCGGCCAGTGGCGAACCGTCGCCGCGGCGATGTTCGTCTGCGGCTGGGGCGGCAACCAGTTCACTCCGCTCCTGCTCATGTACCGCGAACTGGGCGGCTATTCGACGCTCAGCGTCGACGCCTTCCTCGGCGCCTACGTCGTCGGCCTGGTCCCCGGCCTGCTGCTCGCCGGGCCGATATCCGACCGGCGCGGACGACGCCCCGTGATGATCGCGGGGACCGTCGCCTCCATCCTCGCGAGCCTCGTCCTGTGCTTCGGCGAACACAGCGCCTGGCCCATCTACGGAGGACGCCTGATGACCGGCGTCGCCGTCGGGATCGCCATGGCGGTGGGCAGCAGCTGGGTCAAGGAGCTGTCGACAGGGGCGGACATCGGCGCCGCCGCGCGCCGCGCCTCCCTGTGCCAGACCGCCGGCTTCGGCCTCGGCGCGGGCGTCGCCGGAGCCCTGGCCCAGTGGGGCCCCTGGCCGATGGTGACGCCCTACGTCGTCCACATCGTGCTCACCGCCGCCGTCCCCGTGCTCCTGCTGCGCATCCCCGAGACGCGGACCGCGCTGCGCGGCGCGGCCGGCTCGCTGCGGGCCCTGCTCGGTGAACTCGCCGCCGACCTCCGCATCCCCGCCCCCGCCCGCCGCCGCTTCCGCTGGGTGGTCCTCCCGATGGCGCCCTGGGTGTTCGGCGCCGCCGGGCTCGCCTACGCGGTCATGCCCCAGCTCGTCGACAACCAGGTCGGACACTGGGGCCTCGCCTACGCGACCGCGCTCACGGTACTGACCCTGGGCACCGGCGCCGCCGTGCAGCCACTGGCCAAGAAGCTCGACAACCGCAAGGGCCCCCGCGGCGGGCGGGCGCCGGTCGCGGCCATGTCGGTCATGCTGCTCGGCACCGTGCTGTGCGCAGTCAACTCCGCCGCGCTGTCACCCTGGCTGGCAGCGGCCGCCGCCGTCGCGCTCGGCGCCGGATACGGCATCGCCGTCGTCTCCGGGCTCCTGGAGATCCAGCGGATGGCGGGCCCCGACGACCTCGCGGGACTGACCGGCATCTACTACACGCTCGCCTACGCCGGGTTCCTGCTGCCCACCGTCCTGGCGACGCTGTCGGCGTGGCTGCCCTACTCGGTGATGCTCAGTGCGATCGCCGTCGTCGCCCTCGCCTGTCTCGTGCTGGTCACCGTCGGCGGGCGCACCACGCGGGAGGTCAGCGGCCCGGCTCGTACGTGAGCTGCTTGACCTGTCGTACGAAGAGGGCGCTCTCCACGGACCGGACACCGCAGAGCGCCCCGATCCCCTCGCTCACGTACGAGTACAGCTCGCGGGTGTCACGGTGCACGGTCGCGGCGAACACCCCGGCCACCCCGGTCACCGCCGCCGCGAACCGCACCTCGGGATGCGCCGCGAGGGACTCGCCCACGGAGGCGAGCGCGGACGGGGCGACGGTCAGCCACAGCGCCGCCATGACCGACCGGCCGAGCAGCTCGTGGGTGTGCTGCACGTCGAGGTAGAGGACCCCGCTCGCCCGCAGCCGGTCCAGGCGGCGCTTGACGACCGACTCCGACTGGCCGGTGGCCGCCTGGAGTTCGGTGAGCGCCACCCGCCCGTCCCGGCGGAGCAGGGCCAGCAGGGTCTCGTCGACCTCGTCGAGCACCGGGGGCGGAGCGGACGGCTCGACGACCGGTGCCCGCAGGGCCGCCTGCTGGTCCGCGTCGAGCGCGTTTATCTTGTTGAGCCAGCCGACCGGGCCACCGTAGAACGGATGCAGCACGCACTGCGCGGTAGCCGACGTGACGAGCGGCGTGCGCTGAAGACGGGCCAGGAGCAGCTCGTCCTCCTGGCCGCCGCGCGGCCTGATCGAGCACAGCACTTCCGTGCCGCCCGAGAGCAGACCCACGTACGACGTGTCGGGGCGCCGCGCGAGCGCGCCCGCCAGCTGCTCCGCGCCGTCCGGGGCGCAGCGCAGCCGGACCAGCCAGCTGCTGCGCCCGAGCAGCGCCTCGTCGGTGACACCGATGACCCGCAGGCCCACGCTCCCGCGCAGCCGCCGGAACCGGCGGGCGACGGTCTGGTCGGAGACACCGAGGACGGCCGCGATCCGGCTGAACGGCGCCCGCCCGTCGAGCTGCAAGGCTTGCAGCAACTGCAGGTCGAGTGCGTCGAGCACGTGGGGCTCCGGTGGGGGCGAGGTCATGGTGGGTGGGCCTACGCGTGATCGTAAAGGAGCCGGGAGGAGCGGCGGGAAGCGGCACCGTTCGCAAACGCGTGAGCCCGGGACCGCCTGATGCGGTCCCGGGCTCGTCGCCATTCCCTCAGCCGTGCGGGTGCGCGAGGTCCAGGTCGAGTGCCTCCACCGCCCGGCCGTTCACGGACACCGCCCGGGTCGAGGCCGGGTATCCGGTCGCGACCAGTGAGTACTCGCCCGCGTCCAGGTCACCGAAGGCGTACGCGCCGTCCGAGCCGGTGGTCGAGGTGCCCACCACGTTCCCGGCCGCGTCGAGCAGTGTCACGCGCGCGTCGGACAGCGGCCGCAGCTCCGCCTTCGTACGGATCTGTCCCTGAAGGCGGACGCCCGGCCGCAGCGCGATGTCCGGCTGGACGGTGGCGGACTTGGCGGCCCGCGCCGCGACGGCGGTGGGCCGGAACCCTTCGGCGGTCACGGAGATCGTGATCTCGCCCTCGGCGATGTCCCCGAAGACGTAGCTCCCCGAGGCGTCGGTGACACCGTTCGCCAGGACGTCGCCGCGGGCGTCCGTCACCGTGACGACGGCGTGGGCGAGGGGGAGCCCGTCGTCGGCGCCGAGAACCTTGCCGGTCATGCTGCCCGCGCCGGACAGCAGGATGTCGTGCTCGGAGGAGCCCTCGGCCAGGACGAGATTCGTCGCGTGCGGGTGGTGGCCGTCCGCCGTCGTGATCAGCACATGGGCGCCGGGACCGGGAACGGGCATGCGGTAATGCCCGCCGGGCCCGGCGACGGCGCGCGCGAGCTGCCGGCCCGTGGGCGAGATGAGGGTGAGTACCGCGCCCGCGAGGCCCGCGCCCGCCGCGTCACGCACGGTGCCGGACAGGGCGGGCTCGTGCGTGTCCACCGTTTCGACCGCCGTCACGGGCTCGGGCGAGGGCGCGGCCGGCTTCGGACGGCGCAGCAGCACCGCACCGACCAGCGCCGCGAGCACCGCCAGCGAACCGGCCACGATCAGGCACAACTGCATCCCGTCGAGGAACGACTCGGACAGCGCGCCGAGCGCCCGCCCCCGCTGCGCCCCGAGGTCCAGCTGCGCGACCGCCCCGAGCCCCCGCGCCTCGACCGCACCGACGACCCGCTCCGCCGCGGACCCGGTGACCCCGGCATCGGCCAGGTGCCCGGCCAGATTCCCCGTGGACCTGGACGTGAGCAGCGCGCCGAGGATCGCAGGACCGAGCGCGCCGCCCACCTGCCGCAACGCGTTGTTGCCCGCCGCGGCCATGCCCGCCAGATGGTGCGGCACGGACGACACGGCGGTCGCCGTCATCGGTGTGACGACGAGACCCATGCCGAGACCGAGCAGGGCCAGACGCCAGGCCATCGGGCCGAACGAGGTGTCGGCGGTCAGCGACGTCAGCGAGAACAGCGCGCCCGCGGCGCACAGCAGGCCGACGGTGATCAGCACGCGCGGCGAGATCCGGTGCATCACACGCCCGGCCACCGGGCCGACGAAGAAGCACACCCCGGTCACCATCAGCAGCCGGTACCCGGCGTCGAGGGTGTCGAGCTGCTGCACCATCCCGAAGTAGAGGCTGAGCACGAAGAAGAACCCGATGAGCCCCATGAAGGTGATCATCGCGATCAGGCTCGTCGCACTGAATCCCGCGCTGCGAAAGAGCCCCAGGTCGAGCATCGGACTGGCGCTGCGCCGCTCGAACACGACGAAGGCGATCAGGCCGACCACGGCGAGCCCCAGCGCCACCAGCACACGGGCGTCCGTGAAGGATCCCGCGCCGCCCTCGATCACTCCGTACACGAGCGCCGTGATGGCGACCGTGGCGGTGATCTGCCCCGGCCAGTCGAGCGCCCGGGCATGCGGGGAGCGGGAGTCCTTCACAAGCCGAGCGGCGACCACCATGGCGAGCAGTGCCACGGGAATGGACGGCAGATAGATCCAGCGCCACTCCGTGTGCGCCAGGATCACGCCCGAGATCAGCGGGCCCACCGCCAGCGCCGCCATTAGGGACGACGCCCACAGGCCGACGAACTTGCCGCGCTCACGCGGGTCGGGGACCGCCTGGCTGATCATCGCCAGCGTCGTCGGCAGCAGTGCGGCCGCCCCGATCCCGGCCAACGCCTGACCGGCCCACACCACCTCGACGGACTGCGCGCACAGCGCCGTCGCGGCACCCACGGCGGTGAACGCGAGGCCCGTCTGGAACACCTTCTTGCGCCCGTGCACATCGCCGAACACACCCGCCGTCAGGATGAGCGCCGCCATCGGCAGGACGAACGCGTCGGACACCCAGGACAGCTCGGATGTGGACGCGCCGAGCGCGCGCTGGATCGCCGGGAGACTCACCGACACGGAGGTCACCGGCAGATAGGCGACGAACACCCCGACACAGGCCATGACGAGGGTGACGGCCCGCCGCTCCCGTGTTCCGTTCGCCGTTGTCGCCACGTTCACGAAGACCCTCTCCTGCGGCGCAGCGCGCCGCGTTCGACTTTTCGACCGTGAGCACCTTCCGTCCTCGGGCGGCATCGAGGCCAGCCAGGGTCCCCGAACCCCGGAAAACCGATGCGGGGGTGCCCGGATCCACGGATTTCCGACAAGCGGCCGGGTATGCGCGCGTACGAGAACGGCCCCCGGCGATACGTCGCCGGGGGCCGTGCCTCGTAGGCAGTGCGGTGCGGTCAGCCCGCCACCGCGTCCGGTTCGGCCGCCGCCTGCGCGGCCTCGCCGGTGAGCCGGCTGACCGCGTCCTGCATGTGCGCGTCGAGGAGCGTGAGCAGGCGCTCCTCGTCCTCGTCGCGCATCGCCTCGATCAGCTCCGCGTGCTCCTCGACCAGCGCGTCCGGATCGGGATGGTCGTCGGTGAGGACCGACAGACACATCCGCGTCTCCACGAACAGGGTCTGCGCGATGCGCTGCAGTCGCGGGCTGCCGGACTCCTCGACGAGCACCTGGTGGAAGTCCATGTCGGCGGCGCTCAGCGCCGCTTCGTTGCCCCGCCGCGCCGCCGACTCCATCCTGCGGTGCGCCTTCTCCAGATGGTTCGCCGTGGTCTGCGGGTCGTTCTGGAGGACGAGGCGGCAGGCCGCGGACTCCATGGCGGTGCGCGCCAGATAGATGTCGCGTACGTCGTCCTCGTCGAGGCGGGTCACGAAGACGCCGCGATGCGGTGCGCTGACGGCGATGCCCTGCTGCACGAGGCGTTGCAGAGCCTCGCGCAGCGGGCCCCGGCTCACGCCGAGCTGGCCCGCCAGCTCGGCCTCGCCCAGCTGGGTGCCGGGCGCCAGGGTGCCGTCCATGATCGCTTCGGTGAGCCGGGCGGCGATGACGGTCGCCGCGGGTTCACGCTTGACCGGTCGCAGCGTTTTCGCAGTGGCCATATTCAGTTCGGTCCTCTAATCGGCGCGGCGCTTCACACGGCCGCGGGTGTCGGGGAATGGGGAGTGCGGGAGAGCCGGAACAGCGAGCCGAGGCCCTCGCGCGGCGTCTCGTCGCCCGCGAGCCGCAGGCCTTCCCAGGCAGTGACCTGGTTGGCCGTCAGAACGGGCTTGCCGACGGCCTCCTCGAGGTCGTCCAGCCAGGCGGCGCTGTGCAGCGCCGTGTCCGGCAGCAGGATCGCCTCGGCGTCCGGGTGGTCGTTCTCCCGCGCCAGTTCGATGACCTGCTCGCGGCCCAGCGTGCCGACCTCGGCGGCGGTGATGATGCCCTGCCCCGACACCGAGACGACCTCGGAGCCGTGGTGCTCAAGGAACCGGACGAAGTAGCCCGCCACATCGTCCGGGTACGTCGCGGCGATGGCCAGGCGGCGCACCCCGAGCGCCCGGACGGCGTGCGCGAAGGCGAAGGACGTGGAGGAGGCCCGCTCGACCGGAAGGCCCGCCGCCTCGGCGAGTTCGGCGACCTGCTCGCGGGCGCCCTCGGGGCCGAAGATGAAGCTGGCGCTGGTGCACGCCCACACCACCACGTCCTGTGGCTGGGTGAGCAGCTCGCCGAGCGCCGCCTTGAGACGGTGCGTGGAACCCATCTCCAGGAGGTCGTCCACCCGGTGCGCGTCCACGCCGATGTCCGTGTGGACGAGCGTCAGCCGGGCGCCGCCGCCGATCATCCGCTCGAGGCGCGGGTAGTCGTCCTCTGCGGAGTGACCGGGGTACAGGAACCCGACTCGGGTGGTCTTCTCGCTCATGCTTCTGACGTCCTTTCGTGCAGGCAGTGTACCGGGGATCCGGTCAAATGTAGATTGTTGACAGTACGAAGAACGGCAGCGCCACGGGTGTGGCGCCGCTCAGGGGCTCAGCCGAGGTCGAGGTCCGCGGTCGGCTCGTCCGGGGGAGCGGCCGCCGTCGACTCGGTCGCGGCGATCTGTTCCCGGTCCGCGGCCTCCCGCACGACGGCCGCCGCCGCGGCGGCGGGCGCCGGAGGAGCGATGCCCTGCCCGAGGTAGGGCGCGAGTGCCGCGCGGGCCGCCGGGTCGATCAGCGACTGGTAGTCACCCGCCGCACGGGCGCCCGCGTGCCGCAGCGCGGCCCACATCGTGACCTGGTTCGCGGAGATCACCGGGATCCTGAGCTCCGCCTCCAACTGCGGGATCACGTCGTACGTGGCCAGGTTGGTGCAGCTGATGAAGAGACAGTCCGCGTGCGTCAGGTCCGCGGAGCGGGCCAGCTCCACCACGTTGCGATACCCGACCTTCCAGATCTCCCCGGTCAGGCCCATGTACTGACGCCCGACCACGTCCACGTCCGCCTCGCCCAGGAAGTCGGCGAGCGAGTCGGTCAGGGACGCCGTGTACGGCGTGATGACGCTGACCCGGCGCGCCCCCAACTCGCCGAGGGCCTCGAGCAGCGCCCCGGACGTCGTGACCGACGGCGCGCCGCCGCCCGCCCCGCTCATGGACACGCACATCGCGCGTTCGTGCGCGATGCCGCCGACGAAGCTGCCGGACGTGCAGGCGTACGCGTAGGACGCGGGCCGGACCGCGTCGAGCGCCATGACGGCGTTGTGCAGGGTCTCGTGCTCGCTGATCAAGCGAGCCATGTCCACGCTGACCTCCACGGGAACGTACGGGGTGCGGGTCAGGTGGAGGGAGATCTCCTCGGGGGTCCAACGCCACAGTTCGCGATCGAGCGCGAAGTCGAACGGGGCGACTACGCCGATGCCGAGCTGCGGGACGGGTCCGCCGAAGGTCGTGATGTCCAATGCAGTGCCCCTTCGTGGCTGCACGCGTACAGAGATGCTGGTCCGTACGCCTGAGGTGGACGTGTCATGGCAGGTGGTGCGGAGGGGAGTGGTGTTTTGCCGGACTGGCCGCGGGTAGCAGAGTAGGCCCGCGGTTCGCCTGTAGATTGTTGACAACGTAAAGATCGGCTGCTTAGCGTGTCAATCCCCTACGCGGGGCGGCTCGTTCGTCGTGGTGAAAGCCTCGGTAAAGAGCCGGGGAATTCAGCCCAGGGGATGGCCCTTCCCCAGCCCTCACGGGGCTTCGTCCCTCCATGGTCAACCCTCGTACCGCACCTCGCATACCGTCCGCTCCAACCGTCGCCCGATCCGTCGCGCGACCCGAAGGACCGCCGTGCCGAAGACCGAGAAATCCCGCGTTCTGGTGCTCGCCGACCACCGGCCGAACGGCCTGGAGGAGGTGGCCGCCCACGCCGAGCTCGTCTGCATCCCCGAGGACCGTCTCGCCGCGGAACTCCCGCACGCCGACGCGCTGTTGGTGTGGGAGTTCGGCACCGAGGCGCTGCCCGGCGCCTGGCCCGAACGGGGCGGACCGCGCTGGGTGCACACCGCGAGCGCCGGCGTCGACCGGCTGATGTTCCCGGCCCTGCGCGACTCCGAAGCGATCCTGACCAATTCGCGCGGCGTCTTCGAACAGCCCATCGCCGAGTACGTCGCGGGCCAGATCATCGCCCTCGCGAAGGACTTCGCCGGCACCTACGACCGCCAGCGCGACCACGTCTGGCGGCACCGGGTCACCCAGCGGGTCTGGGGGACCCGCGCCGTCGTGCTCGGCGGCGGGCCCATCGGCCGCGCCGTCGTGCGCACCCTGCGCGCGCTCGGCATCGAGACCGACCTGGTCGGGCGCACCCGCAGGGAGGGCGACCCCGAGGTCGGCACGGTGCACGCCTTCGACGAGCTCGACGGCCTGCTCGCGCGCGCCGACTGGGTGGTCTGCGCGGCGCCGCTGACCGAGCAGACGCAGGACCTGTTCGACGCGGCCACCTTCGCCCGTATGAAGCGCGGCGCCCGCTTCGTCAACGTCGGACGCGGCCCGATGGTCGTCGAGAAGGACCTCCTCTCGGCTCTCGAAGAGGGCCAACTGGGTGGCGCGGCGCTCGATGTGTTCCGCGAGGAGCCGCTGCCCGCCGACAACCCACTGTGGGACGCGCCCAACCTGCTGGTCTCCCCGCACATGTCGGCCGACACCGACACCTGGCTCGACGACCTCGCCGAGGTCTTCGCCGACAACTTCACGCGCTGGCGCGCGGGCCGTCCGTTGCGCAATGTCGTGGACAAGGAACTGGGTTACGTACCGGTCGCGGACGCCCCGCAGGCCGCGGCAGAGGAGGGCCCCCGATGACCGGCACGACCAGCACGCACAGCACGACCGATGCGACCGGCGCGGCCCACGCGAGCACCCCGGCCCCGCAGGAGCCCTACGCGCTGACCGCCACCGAACTGCTCGCCGCCTACGAGAGCGGCGACCTGTCCCCGGTCGAGGCCACCGTCTCCGTGCTCGACCGCATCGAGTCGGTCGACCCGAAGCTCAACGCGTTCTGTCTGGTCGACCGGGACGAGGCGCTCGCGCAGGCGCGGGCCAGCGAGGAGCGCCGACGGCGCGGCGAGGCACTCGGCCTTCTCGACGGCGTGCCGACGTCCATCAAGGACCTCATGCTCACCAAGGGCCACCCCACGCTGCGCGGCTCCCTGACCATCCCGGCCGACCGCGAGTGGGACGAGGACGCGCCGTGCGTCGCCCGGATGCGGGAACAGGGCGCCGTGTTCGTCGGCAAGACGACGACGCCGGAGTTCGGCTGGAAGGGTGTCACCGACAACCCGCTGACCGGTGTCACCCGCAACCCGTGGGACCCGTCGACCACGGCCGGCGGCTCATCGGGCGGCAGCGCGTCGGCCGTCGCCGCGGGCATGGCCCCGCTGTCCATCGGCACCGACGGCGGTGGCTCCGTGCGGATCCCCGCCGCGTTCTGCGGCATCTTCGGCATGAAGCCTACGTACGGTCGGATCCCGCTCTACCCGGCCAGCCCCTTCGGCACGCTCGCCCACGCGGGCCCCATGACCCGCACCGTCGAGGACGCCGCCCTCCTGATGGACGTCGTCACGGGCTTCGACAGCCGCGACTGGTCGGCCCTCGAAGCGCCGCGCCGCAGCTACCGGGCCGCCGTCACCGAGGCCCTCGCCGACGGCTCTCTCCGTGGACTGCGCATCGCCTACGCCCCGACCCTCGCGGGCGCCTACGTAGAGCCCCAGGTCGCCGAGCGCGTGGCGGCGGTGGCCCGTCTCCTGGCCGACCTCGGAGCCGACGTCGAAGAGGCCGACCCCGGCTTCGCCGACCCCGTCGAGGCGTACCACACGCTGTGGTTCTCGGGTGCGGCGAAGGTCGTCGAGCACCTGAGCGCCGAGCAGTTCGCGAGCCTCGACGCCGGGCTCCAGGAGGCGTGCCGCGAGGGCGCCGCGAAGAGCGCGCTCGACTACCTGGGCGCCGTCGACACGCGCATGGCGCTCGGCGTGCGCATGGGCCGCTTCCACGAGACGTACGACCTGCTGCTCACGCCCGCCGTGCCGATCGCGGCGTTCGAGGCGGGCGTCGAGGTGCCGGCCGGGAGCGGACACAAGCGGTGGACTGGGTGGACCCCCTTCACGTACCCCTTCAACCTCACACAGCAGCCCGCCTCCACGGTGCCCTGCGGTGTCACGGCCGCGGGCCTGCCGGTGGGCGCGCAACTGGTCGCCGCGCGCCACGGCGACGAACTGGTGCTGCGCGCGTCGGCGGTGCTGCACGCGGCGCTGCGCGGGTCGGGCGTGGTGGGCACGGCGCCGGTCGGCCGATGAGGGCACTTCGCCGGTCCTGCCGCGCGTCGGCGCCGTAATGTTGCCCCGTGATCCTGCCCAAGATCCGCGACCCCCGCTTCATCACGCTGCGCCGCGGAGGGACGCTCACGGACGACGACCATCACCTCCTGGCTCTGTGGGCGGCCGACTGCGCCGAGCACGTGCTGCCGTTGTTCGAGGCGGTGGAGCCTGTCGACCGGCGCCCTCGTGAGGCGATCGAGCAGGTCCGGGTGTGGGCGCGCGGCGAGATCAGGATGTCCGACTCCCGCTCGGCCGGCGGTCACGCGATGGCCGCGGCGCGCGTGCTGAGCGGAGCGGCCCGCCACGCGGCGTTCGCCGCGGGGCAGGCCGCCGTGGTCGCGCACGTCGCCGCGCACGAACTGGGCGCCGCCGCCTACGCGATCAAGGCGGCCCGCGCGGCGGCGCCCAAGTCCGAAGCCGCGAGCGCGGGCCGGGACGAGTGCCAGTGGCAGCGGGACCGACTCCCCGACGCCATCCGCGCACTCGTCCTGGACGATCAGCGCCTGCGCAACGACATCTGCTGGTCCGTCTTCGACTGCTGACGCCGCATCAGCAGCAGCTGTGCACCGCGTGTTCCGGGCGGTGCCACCAGTACCTTTCGAGGACGGGAGCTTGCGGTACGTCCTCGGCGGTGGCACCGCGCGGCGCCGCTGACGGGGTCGCCGAATCCTCCGCCGTCATCAGGTCGGACACGTCGTGCACCACGCCCCCGGCGACCACCGTACGGACCGCGGCCGCGGCGGTGACGTCCTTCAGCGGATCGCCCTCCACCAGCACCAGATCCGCTAACTTGCCCGGCGCGATCGTGCCCAGATGCTCCGTCACACCCAGCGTGCGGGCGCCCTCCGCGGTGGCCGCGCGCAGCGCGTCGGCGGGGGAGACCCCGTAGCGGACCATGGCCTGCACATTGAGGTGGTAGTACACCGCCGGGGGCACCAGCGGACTGTCCGTGCCGACATGCACGTGCGCCCCGCCCTCGATCAGCCGCCGCACGGTCTCCCCGTGCCGGGCGACGAACCCCAGCTCGGCCGTGGGCTCCTCGGCCTGCGCGTCCCGCACACCGTCGCGGAACTCGTCGTACGACGCCGGGGGCAGCAGCGCCTTCAGGCGCGCGTCGTCCAGGGCCCACCCCGCGTACCGGTACAGCGCCGCCCGCACCGACGACAGGCCGAGCCCGGAAAGGCCGAGCGTCGGGGTGAAGGCCATACCGGACGCGATCAGTGGGGCTGTGACGTCGTCGTAGGAGTGCCCGAGGTGGGTCTCCTTCTGGCGGCGGCCGTAGCGGCTGGTGCCACCCAGGTGCTCGACGCCGTCGGCACCCAGCGCCAGCGGCCCGAACAGGTAGTGCGACGTGGCGGGCAGGCCGATCCGGTGGGCGCCCGCGACGGCCTCCGCCTGCATGTCGTACGGCAGCCTGACGTACGTCTTGACAAGGTCGTGCCCGAGCGCCTCGTGCTTGTCCAGTTCGCGCCGCAGCTGCTCCCGGTCGGTCACGGGCCGGGCGGAGGAGTAGTACACCCGGGAGCCGTCGATCAGCTCCCCGGCCGTGAAGACCCGCGGCCCCACCCGCCGCCCGGACTCCACGGCCTCCTTCGCCTCCACCAGGTGGTAGTGGCCGCTGCCGGGCGAGCGCACCGAGGTGATCCCGAACGCCAGCCACAGCCGCGACGTCGCGTCCAGTTGCCACGGCCCGTGCTCGTGCGCGGCGATCATGCCGGGTATCGCGGTCAGTCCGCCCGCCTTCACCACCTTGTCCCCGGGGCGCACGGCCGTCGTGCCGGACGCCTCGACCGCGGCGATCCGGTCGCCGTCGAGGACGATCTCGACGTCGCGGCGGAGCCGGGACCCGGTGCCGTCCCACAGCGCGCCCACGCGCACCACCGTGCGCCCGGTCGGCTTCGCCGGACGCCACGTCAGGTCCAGGGGGACCGCGGCGGCGCGTCCGCCGCGCGCGTCCGCGATCCGCAGCCGGC
Source organism: Streptomyces sp. NPDC002795 (assembly GCF_042888725.1). Taxonomy (NCBI): domain Bacteria; kingdom Bacillati; phylum Actinomycetota; class Actinomycetes; order Kitasatosporales; family Streptomycetaceae; genus Streptomyces; species Streptomyces sp. NPDC002795. The sequence continues at coordinate 48,024 of NZ_JBIAQB010000001.1, read as the reverse complement.
CCGCGGACAGGTAGAGCAGCGAGCGTGAGTCGCCGCTGAACGAGGGGAAGTCGGCGCTCTCGCTGTTGACGGTGCGGGCCTTGCCCGCGGGCAGCCCGGCCGCGTCCACCGGCACCACGCGCAGGGTGCCGTCCACGACGCAGGCCAGGTGCTTGCCGTCGGGCGAGTACACCGGGCCCGCGTACTCCCGGTTGGCCAGCGAGGAACCGGGAACGGGATCGCTGTAACGCGCCTCGCCGGTGGCGAGTTCGACGGTGAGGACGCGGTTGTGGCCCTCCCTGAAGCGCGGGGTGACGGGCGCAAGGGCTGCCAGCGAGACGCGGCTGCCGTCGGCGGTGAAGGAGGGTCGGCCGGGCGCGTTGAGCGGCCCGACGACCTTGCGGACGGCGCCGCTTTCCACGGTGACGGTGTGCACGCTGGAGTCGGCGACGAAGGCCACGGCCGATCCGTCGTGGCTGAACGCGGGCAGCGTCGCCCCACCCACATCGGTCAGGCGACGGGTGGCGCCGTCGGCGAGACCGCACCGCCACAGTTCCTGCGTGCCGGAGCGGTCGCTGACGTACACGAGGGAGCCGCCGTCGGGAGACCAGGTGGGCGAGGTGTTGTGGTGTCCGTCGGAGACCACCGCCTCGGGGCGGCCGCCACGGCGCATCACCCAGATGTCGCCGAGCGCGGCGAACGCCAACCGCTTTCCGTCAGGGGCGAGTTCGGGCCCGACGACGCCGCGTACGGGCCGGGCGTCCGTGGAGTCGAAGTCCCTGGCCGTGGGGCGCTCCTCGACGGTGGGCACCTGCACGGCGGCCGCGAACGGGATGTCCTTCACCGCCCCCTTGCCGAGCGTGCGGCGGCGGATCTTTCCGTCCCCGGTGTACAGCAGCTCGTCCGCGTCGATCCAGCGCACCGGCAGCGGAAAGACGTCCTCGTCCGCGCCGGAGACCGCGTCGCCGTCGACGACGACGGAGGTTCCGGCGCTGGTGAGATGCACGTAGGCGAGGCGTTGGCCGTCGGGGGAGAGGGACGGGCCCGCCACGAAGCCGGAGTCCACCTTCGCGAGGACCTTGCGGCTGCCGTCGGCCTCGACCCGCTCGATCACCTGCGGCGCGCTGTCCTTGCCGGACGTGAAGACGATGGCCTTGCCGTCGGGCGCCCAGGCGGGCTGTGCCTCCTGGGCGCTGCCCTCGGTCCAGACCCGGCGCCCGCCGCCCTCGGCGGACAGTACGTGCACGGCGTAGCGGCCGCCGGTCTCGACGGCGCAGGCGATGCGCGTGCCGTCGGGGGACCAGCGGGGCTCGCGGTGGTCGTCGCTGCCGTCGGTGAGTTGGCGCAGTCCGCGCCCGTCCGCCCCGGCGACCCACAGGTGGAAGGAGCCGTCGGTGTAGGCGGAGAACACGATGTGCCGCCCGTCGGGCGAGTAGTCCGGCTCGACGCCCTCCAGCGCGCCACCCGTGAGCCGCGCGGCGTCGCCGCCCTCGGCCGGCACCGTCCACAACGTATTGAGCAGGTCGAACACGACGGTGGTGCCATCGGGCGAGAGCGCGGCGGAGCCGTTCGTCATCTCGGTCACCGTGACCGCCGCGCGCCTCCCCGCGGCCGCCGCACCCGGTGCGGACGCGACCGCGCCGCCTGCCCCGACCAGTGCGGTCCCGGCGGCGACGAGGCCGCTCCGCTTGACGAAAGTACGGCGTGTGAGAGCCACAGTCGTCCAACCTCCCGAAGATCAACAACAGTTGACGGGAGGCTATGCACACCACGCGTCACCGCATCCGCACGCGCTGTAGATGTGACGTGAAAGTAATGCGCCGACGCCCGACTGCTGTCTTACTCCGCCCGCTTGAACTGCAGGGACTCCCCGACGGCCCCTGTCCGCCACAGGTCCTGGCAGGCCTCGGCGAGGCGGTCGAGGCCCTCGACGACCGTGCCCCAGACGATGCCGGGGACCCAGCCCTGGTCGCCGTTGATCAGCAGGTTGTTGCGCTCGTAGAACAGCGCGAGGTCGACGACGATGTCGCGCTCCGCGTGCGCGGCCTGGTTGCCCTGCTGCTCGGCGGCGGCCTCGTAACCGTAGGAGGCCGTGCTCATCTGGGTGTTGGAGAACGTGAAGTAGCACAGGTCGCCAGGGATCGGCGTGATCGTCGGGTTCTCCAGCGGGGGCTCCTGCGGGGCGAAGGCCGGCACGAGGGTGTAGATCTCGTTGCGCGCGTACTTCGCGTGGTAGACGTCGCTGCCCAGCGGCAGCGCGTTCCAGATCGCCTCGCAGGTGATCGGGGCGCGGTCGTCGAGCAGCTTGGCGGTGGCGGTGACGCCGCGCTTGGGCAGGGAGACCTCGATGAAACGGTCCATGGGTGTCGTCGCTCCGGTCTGATCGGTGATCAACGTAGGGGGAAGGTAAGCCGGTTGGGGTCCGCCTGTCAGCCGAGCGGCATGGCCAGGTAACGCGTCTCCAGGAACTCGTCGATGCCGACCCGGCCGCCCTCACGGCCCAGGCCCGAGGCCTTGACGCCGCCGAACGGGGCCGCGGGGTTGGAGACGACGCCCTTGTTGAGGCCGACCATGCCGGTCTCCAGGCGCTCGGAGAGCCGGAAGGCGCGCTCCAGGTTCTCCGTGAACAGGTACGAGACCAGGCCGTACTCGGTGTCGTTGGCCGCGGCGACGACCTCGTCCTCGTCGGTGAAGGTGAGGATCGGGGCGACCGGGCCGAAGATCTCCTGGCTCATCAGGGCGGAGTCGGGGGAGACGCCGGTGAGGACGGTCGGCGTGTAGAAGTAGCCCTCGCCCGCCGCGCGCTCGCCACCCGTGAGGACCTTCGCGCCGCGCTCGACGGCGTCCGCGACCAACTCCTCGACCTTGCCGCGGCCGTCCTCGTCGATGAGCGGACCGACCGAGACACCGTCCTCGGTGCCGCGTCCGACCGCGAGCGAGGCCATTCGCGCGGAGAGCTTCTCGGAGAACTCGGCGGCGACGGACTCGTGCACGTACAGACGGTTGGCGGCCGTGCACGCCTCGCCGATGTTGCGCATCTTGGCGGCCATGGCGCCCTCGACGGCCTTGTCGATGTCGGCGTCCTCGCACACGATGAACGGCGCGTTGCCACCCAGCTCCAGCGACACCCGCAGCACGTGTTCGGCGCTCTGCTCGATGAGCAGGCGGCCCACCGCGGTGGAACCCGTGAAGGACAGCTTGCGGACCGTGCCGCCGCGCAGCAGCGGCTCGACGACCTCGCCGGGGCGGGACGTGGTGAGCACGTTCAGAACGCCGGCGGGCACGCCCGCCTCGGTCATGATCTCGGCGAGCTTCAGCATCGTCAGCGGCGTCTGCTCGGCCGGCTTCACGATCATCGTGCAGCCCGCCGCGATCGCCGGGCCGATCTTGCGGGTGCCCATGGCGAGCGGGAAGTTCCACGGAGTGATCAGCAGCACCGGGCCGACCGGGCGCTTCATCACGACGAAGCGGTCCTTGCCGTCGGGGGAGGCCTGATAACCGCCCTCGATGCGGACGGCCTCCTCGGCGAACCAGCGGAAGAACTCGGCGGCGTACGCCACCTCGCCGCGCGCCTCCGCGATCGGCTTGCCCATTTCGAGTGTCATCAGGAGGGCGAGCTCGTGCTGGCGCTCCATGAGGAGTTCGTAGCCGCGGCGCAGGATCTCGCTGCGCTCGCGCGGCGCGGTGGCCGCCCAGGACTCCTGCGCCGCGGCCGCGGCTTCGGCGGCGGCGCGCGCGTCCTCGGCGCCCGCGTCGGCGACGGTGCGCAGCTCACGGGCGACCGACGGGTCCTCGACGCCGAAGGTCGCGCCGGAGGCCGCCGGGCGCCAGCCGCCGCCGATGAAAAGGCCGTCGGGCACGGACGCCACGACGGCCTGCTCCTGCTGTGTCTGCTGCTCGGTAGGTGCGCTCACTTCGACTCCCGGATCAGTTTGAGTACCCCCGGCCCGACCTACTCGTGGACAGCCGCGGAATTGCATGCTTGCATGAGTGTAGGTTGTTGACAATCCTACGACGCAGCCCGATGTTGATCTACAAGGAGCCGTCCATGAGTGCCTTGTCCCCCGTCCTCAAGCAGGCCACCCCCGTCCTGGCCGAACGCGGCGAGGGCGTCCATCTCTACGACGAATCCGGCCGCGCCCACCTGGACTTCACCGCCGGCATCGGCGTCACGTCCACCGGGCACTGCCACCCGAAGGTCGTCGCCGCAGCCCAGGAGCAGGTCGGCAAGCTCATCCACGGCCAGTACACGACCGTGATGCACAAGCCGCTGCGCACGCTCAGCGCGCGCCTGGGCGAGGTGCTGCCGAACGGGCTCGACTCGCTCTTCTTCGTCAACTCTGGTTCGGAGGCCGTCGAGGCCGCGATGCGCCTCGCCAAGCAGGCCACCGGTCGGCCCAACATCGTCGCCTTCCAGGGTGGCTTCCACGGCCGTACGCTCGCCGCCGCGTCGATGACCACGTCGGCCACCAAGTTCCGCTCCGGGTACGGCCCGCTGATGTCGGGCGTCGCACTCGCGCCGTTCCCCAACTGCTTCTACTACGGCTGGGACGAGGAGACCGCGACCAAGTTCGCGCTGCGCGAGCTGGACCAGCTGCTCGCCACCGTCACCACGCCCGCCGACACCGCCGCGTTCATCGTGGAGCCGGTCCTCGGCGAAGGCGGCTACGTCCCCGCCAACACGGCCTTCCTGCGCGGCCTGCGCGAGCGCGCCGACCGGCACGGCATCCTGCTGATCATCGACGAGGTGCAGACCGGGTTCGGGCGCACCGGCAAGTTCTGGGGCCACGACCACTTCGACGGCAAGCCCGACATCATCGTCACCGCCAAGGGCCTGGCCAGCGGCTTCCCGCTGTCCGCGATCGCCGCCTCCAAGGAGCTCATGTCGCGGGCCTGGCCCGGTTCGCAGGGCGGCACGTACGGGGGCAACGCGGTGGCCTGCGCCGCCGCCATCGCCACGCTCGACGTCATCCAGGAGGAGAAGCTCGTCGAGAACTCCGCCGAGCGCGGCGAGCAGCTCTTCGCCGGCCTGCGCGAGGTCGCCGAGTCCTACCCCGTCGGTGGGCAGGGCGGCATCGGCGACGTCCGCGGCCTCGGCCTGATGGCGGGCATCGAGTTCGTCACCGGCGACGGCTCCCCGGACGGCGCCACCGCCGCCCGCGTGCACGCCGCCGCATCGGAGCGCGGTCTGCTCCTGCTCACCTGCGGGACACAGGGCCAGGTCGTCCGGATGATCCCGCCGCTCGTCGTGAACGGCGAGGAGATCGACGAGGGCCTGCGGCTGTGGCGCGAGTCGCTCGCGGCGGTCCTCGGCTGACACCTCCGGTGGAACCGGGGCGGCGTCGAGGCGCCGCCCCGCACCCGCCGTCGCCCCGGCCGGCCGCCGCCGCGCCGGGGCGACGGTGTGTCACCTGCCGGTCGGTCACGGCCCGGTCCCGGCCGCCAGGTCCTCGTGCCGGGCACCCGCCACCCGTGATCCCGCAATTCCACCACCCCGCCGCAGCGATCTTGAGATCCTCACCTCCAGCAGCACCTCTCCGCCCGCCCGAAGGAGCCACCATGTCCGCCCCCGTCGCCACGACCGGATCCGCCGCGCGCCGCCCCGACGCGCCCGACCCGGCGACGCTGCAGAAGCTGGAGCGCGCGCTGCGGGACGCCGTGCCGCACGGCGAAGTCGCCTTCGGCAAGCGGCGGCGCGCCGAGTACGCGCAGGACGCCTCCGTGTACCGGCAGGTGCCCGCGGCCGTCGTGCTGCCCGCCGACACGGACGAGTTGGCCGCCGCGCTCGCCGCCTGCCACGGCCTCGACGTCGCCGTCACCCTGCGCGGCGCGGGCACCTCCATCGCCGGACAGGCGGTCGGTGACGGCGTCGTCATCGACACCTCCCGCAGCCTCAACCGCATCATCGACATCGACGCCGAGGCGCACACCGCCCGCGTCGAACCCGGCGTCGTCCTCGACCGCCTCCAGGACGCCTGTAAGCCGCACGGCCTGCGTTTCGGCCCGGACCCCTCCACGCACGCCCGTTGCACCATCGGCGGCATGATCGGCAACAACGCCTGCGGCACCCACTCGGTGGCCTGGGGCCGCACCGCCGACAACATCGTCGAACTGGAGGTCCTCACGTACGACGGCGAGCGCATCACCCTGCGCTCCCTCGATGCCGAGGAACTGCAGCACGTCATAGACGAGGGTGGCCGCACCGGCGAGATCCACGCCCGCCTGCGCGAGCTGCGCGACCGGCATCTGGCCATGCTGCGCACGGAGTTCGGCCGCTTCCGCCGCCAGGTCTCCGGCTACAGCCTCGAACACCTGCTGCCGGAGAACGGCTTCGACCTCGCGGCCGCGCTGGTCGGCACCGAAGGCACCTGCGCGGTCGTCGTCTCGGCCACCGTCAAGCTCGTCGACCTCCCGGCCCGCCGCACCCTCGTGGCGCTCGGCTTCTCCGACCTCCCCGCCGCGGGCGACGCCGCCCGCCACGTCCTGCGCCACGAACCCATCGCCTGCGAGGGCCTGGGTGGCGACCAGGTCGCGGCGCTGCGCCGCAACGTCCCCGACGCTCGCCCCGAGGAGATGCTCCCCGAGGGCGCGGGCTGGCTGCTGTGCGAGTTCGGGCACGCCGACGCGACGCCTGACCCGGAGGCCGAACAAGCCCGCGCCGAGGCCCTGCTGAAGGACACCGGCGCCGTCGACGTCCGCCTCGTACAGAGCCCCGCGGAACAGGCCGCCCTGTGGCGCATCCGCGAGGACAGCTCGGGACTCGCCACCCGCGCCCCCGACGGCTCCGAGGCCTGGCCCGGCTGGGAGGACTCCGCCGTCCCCGTCGAACACCTCGGCGACTACCTGCGCGACCTGGCCCAGCTCCTGGAGAGCCACGGCCTCCAGGGCACCCCGTACGGCCACTTCGGCGAGGGCTGCGTGCACATCCGCATCGACTTCGACCACGAGACGACCGAAGGCGTGCGGATCTTCCGTACGTTCATGAAGGACGCGGCCGAACTCGTCGCCCGGCACGGCGGCACGCTCTCCGGCGAGCACGGCGACGGGCAGGCCCGCGCCGAGTTCCTGCCCCTGGTCTACAGCGAGGAGGCCATGGCGGCCTTCGGCGAGTTCAAGGCGATCTGGGACCCGGAGAACCGGCTCAACCCCGGCATCCTCGTCCACCCCCGCCCCGCCGACGAGCGCCTGCGCATCACCGCGGGCCACCGTCCCACCCTCCAGCTCACCACCACGCTCGCCCTCGCAGAGGACGGCGGCGACCTCACCAAGGCGCTGCGCCGCTGCGTCGGCGTCGCCAAGTGCCGCACCGCGTCCGGCGGTGTGATGTGCCCCAGTTACCGCGCCACCGGAGACGAGAAGGACTCCACCCGCGGGCGCGCACGCGTGCTCTACGAAATGGTGCAGGGCGACGTCATCACCGACGGCTGGCAGTCCGAGGAGGCCGCGGAGGCGCTCGACCTCTGCCTGTCCTGCAAGGGCTGCAAGAGCGACTGCCCCGTAGGCGTCGACATGGCCTCCTACAAGGCGGAGTTCCTGCACCACCACTACAAGGGCAAGCGCCGCCCCGCCTCCCACTACGCGCTCGGCTGGCTGCCCCTGTGGTCCCACCTCGCGGGCCTCGCGCCGAGCCTCGTCAACGCGGTGACGCGCAACAAGAAGGCGGCCACACTTCTTAAGAAGGCGGGCGGCATCGCCCCGGAGCGCCCCGTCCCGCCCTTCGCCGGGCGCCGCTTCCGTACGAGCTTCAAGAAGCGCCGCAACGCGCCGACCCCCGGCAGCCGGGGCAAGGTCCTCCTGTGGCCCGACACCTTCACCGAGTTCATGTCACCCGAGGTCGGCCGCGCGGCCGTCGTCGTCCTGGAACACGCGGGCTTCGAGGTGGTCCTGCCGCCCGACCGCCTGTGCTGCGGCCTGACCTGGCACACGACGGGCCAGCTCGACATGGCCAAGAAGGTGCTGGAACGCACCCTCAGCGCGGTCGACCCCTACCTCCAGGAGGGCATGCCGCTGGTCGGCCTGGAGCCCAGCTGCACCTCCCTGTTCCGTACGGACGCCACGGAGCTGTTCCCCGACGACCCGCGAGCCAAGCGCCTCGCCGAGCAGACCGTGACCCTCGCCGAACTCCTCGACCAGCGCGCCCCCGACGTCGACTTCGGCCACCTCGACGACGTCACCGCCCTGACCCAGACCCACTGCCACCAGCACGCCACACTCGGCAGCAAGGCGGACGACCGGGTACTCGCCCGCGTCGGCGTGGACAGCGGCCGCCTCGACTCCGGCTGCTGCGGACTGGCCGGCAACTTCGGCTTCGAGGACGGCCATTACGACGTGTCGGTCGCGGTCGGCGAGCAGGCCCTCCTCCCGGCCCTGCGCGAGGCTGCCGACGACACGGTGGTCCTCGCGGACGGCTACAGCTGCCGTACTCAGATCACCCAGCTCTCCGACCGCAGGCCACGCCACCTCGCGGAACTGCTCAGGGACGCGTTGAGGACACGGCGGGGCGACTGACCGATACCCCGGCGACCCGTCGCACACCGATGAGTTCTGCCACGCCCGCCGGTCTATGAGTGTGAGTTGGCGCAGAGCCGACCGATAACCAGTGAGAAATCAGGGAGATCCGACATGCGCACGCTGATCAGCACTGCCTTCGTGTCCCTCGACGGAGTCGTGGAGGCGCCCGGCGGCGAGCCCGGGTACCGCAACTCCGGGTGGACCTTCAAGGGCGTCGACTTCGTGCCCGAGGCGTTCGAGATCAAGGGCAGGGAGCAGACCGAGGCCACCGCGATGCTGTTCGGCCGGGTCAGCTACGAGGCGTTCAGCCCGGTGTGGCCGGGCATGGAGGAGTTCGCCGAGTACAAGCCGATGCCGAAGTACGTCGTGTCCACCAGCCTCAAGTCGGACGACCTGGTGGCGGGTTGGGGCGAGACGACGATCCTGCGCTCGCTCGACGAGGTCGCCGCGCTGAAGGAGACCGAGGGCGGCCCGATCATCATGCACGGCAGCGCCACCCTCAATCAGAACCTGTCGGACGCGGGCCTCATCGACCGCTACCACCTGCTGGTCTTCCCGCTGCTGCTCGGCGCGGGCAAGCGACTGTTCAGTGCGACGGACAAGGACACCCAGCATCTGAAGCTCGTCGAGCACGAGGCGTATGCGAACGGGCTGCAGAAGAACGTCTTCGACGTCGTGCGCTGAGGCCGTCGGGGTGCTCCGTCACGTGTCGAAGTCGGTGGATCGGGCGAGCTTCTCCCAGGTGGCCAACTCGGCTCGGGCGCCGTCGAGTTGGGTGGTGATCGCGTCGACCGCGTCGTTGCCGAGCGGCAGGCGCAGCGGCGGCTCGTCGGCGTCCACGGCGGTCAGGATGGCGGCCGCGGCCCTGGCCGGATCCCCGGGCTCCTGGCCGCTGCCGCCCGGCAGCGCGGACAGGACGGGACCCACGGTGTCCTGGTACGCGTCCAGGGTCGATACGGGCGTCAGATCGGCGGACCCGGCGAACCCGGTCCGGAACGCGCCGGGTTCGACGATCAGCACGCGGATGCCGAGCGGCGCCACCTCGGCGGCCAGCGCCTCGGAGAGCCCCTCCAGAGCGAACTTGGTGGCGCAGTACGCACCGACCCCGGCAAAGGCGAACCGGCCTCCCATGCTGGTCAGTTGGACGATGGTGCCCGAGCCGCGGCGGCGCATGTGCGGCAGTACGGCCCGGGTGAGCGCGGCCGGGCCGAAGAAGTGCAGGTCCATCAGGTCCCGCAGCTCCGCGTCCGTGGCCTCCTCGACCGCCCCGACCATGCCACGCCCCGCGTTGTTGACCAGGACGTCGATCCGGCCGTGCCGGGCGGCCACACCGTCGACCGCGGCCTGGACGTCGCCGATGGCGGTCACGTCCAGCGCCAGCGTCTCGACCTGGTCGGGGTGTGCGGCGACCAGATCGTCGAGCGGCGCGGTGCGGCGGGCGGCGGCCACCACCACATCCCCCGCGGCCACCGCCGCCTCGGTGATCGCGCGGCCGAACCCGCTGCTCGCTCCCGTGACCAGCCAAACTCTGTTCATCGTGTGCTCCTCGATCCGGGGGAGCCGCCGCTGTCGGCAGCCCGTGTGCGAACTACCTTGCGGTACAACCCAGTTGCCCGTACAAGATCTGCCGTGATAGCCGATGGTTATGGACGTTCACGGGCGGGACCTGAGGTACTTCACCGCGGTGGCCGAGGAGTTGCACTTCACGCGTGCGGCCGAGCGGCTGTACGTCTCGCAGCCCGCGCTGAGCAAGCAGATCCGGATGCTGGAGAAGCAGCTGGGGGCCGCGCTGTTCGAGCGGGACCGGCGCGAGGTGCGGCTGACCGAGGCCGGGGTGGCGCTGTTGCCGCACGCCCAGAGGATGGTCGCCGAGTGGGAGGCGGGGCGGGAGTCGGTCGCGAAGGTGGTGGCCGAGCGGGCTGCGGCTCTTGTCGTGGGGATGAGCACGAGTCCGGGGCGCGGCGGCGTGCTGCCGGCGATCCGCTCCCGCTTCACCGCCGAGCATCCCGACACCCGGCTGCGGGTCCGCCAGGTGTCCTGGGACGACTCGACCGCGGGGCTCGCCGACGCCGCGAGCGACGTGGCGTTCGTGTGGCTGCCGCTGCCGGAACAGGAGCGCTACCGGTGGTTGTCGGTCGCCGAGGAGCCCCGCCTGGTCGCCATGGCCGAGACGCACCCGCTGGCCGACCGCGGGGCCGTCGACTTCGCGGACCTCCTGGACGAGCCGTTCCTCGCGCTGCCCGACAGCGCCGGGCCACTGCGTGACCACTGGCTGGCCACCGAAGCCCGCGGCGGGAAACCCGCGGTCATCGGGGCGGAGGTGGCCAGCGCCGAGGAGACGTACGAGGCACTCGTCGCGGAACTCGGCGTCGTCCTGCTCGCGCTCGGCAACGCACCGCTTCTCACCCGCGGCGGAGTCGTCACCCGCCCCGTCCACGGCATCTCACCCAGCCGTTTCGTCCTGGCCTGGCGCGCCGACGACCGCCGCCCGCTGGTGCGCGCGTACGCGCGAGCCGCCGAGGCCGTCAGCGACGGAACCCGTACTCCGCCCACTTCTCGACCACACGCCGCCGCACGTCCTCGGGGAACGAGTTCCGGAACGAAGCGGTGATCCCCGGTGTGTCACCGGCCAGTTGGGCGGGGAGCAGGCAGCTGATGACGGCCTTGCCGCCACGGCCCGTGCGGGCCTCCTCCGGGGTGAGGTAGGGAACCATGGGGATGCCGGGCGCCTGCGGGTACACGTATTCGCCGGTGCCGGGGTGGTAGCGCGTCGCCATCGCCCACACCAACTGGTCGATGTCGGTGACGTCGATGTCGTCGGCGACCAGGATCACCTTCGGGACGAGCCACCCGGTGTGCGAGCCGAACAGCACCTCGGCGACGGCGTCGGCCAGTTGGCGCTCACTCATCGCCGTCCCGGCCAGCCGCGCGATATCGACGGAGACGGCGATCCAGCAGGTGGCGGCCTCGTACGAGCACCAGGCCATGGAGACGGGAAGTCCGCTGGAGCGCAGCAGGTCCAGGCTGGTCGCCGAGATCATCGTGCCCCAGATGGTGTGGTTCTCCTCCGGCGGAAGGCCCGCCACGCACACCGGCAGGATGGGATCGTCGCGGTGGGTGACGGTCTCCACGTGGAAGACGGGCTGCTGCTTGCTGCCCGCGAACGAATACCCGTGGTACTCGCCCATCGGCCCCTCGGGGGCCGTCTCGTCCGGGCTGATCCAGCCCTCCAGCACGATCTCCGAGTTGGCGGGCACATGCAGGTCGTGCAGCTCGGTGCGGACGACGTCGACGGGGCTGCCGGCGAGGGCGCCCACATACCCGTCCTCGTTCACCTCGGCGGGCAGCGGCATGCCCGCGGCCGCCAGCGCGGCGGGCGGGGCCCCGAGGACCATGGCCCAGGGCGTGGGCTCGCCGCGCTCCCGCCACATCTGGTGGATCATGCCGAGGTGCTGCTGGGGCATGGCGGGTCCGACGAGCGTGCGCGGCCCGTGCAGCATCGTGCGGCTGACGGACCAGCTCGTCCACCGGCCGTCGGGTGTGCGCACGACATGGAAGCCGTACGTCCCGAAGTACCGCCCGCCGTCCTCGGCGTGCAGCAGCGGGACGGGGAAGCGGGTGAGGTCGACGTCCTCGCCCGCCAGGACGTTCTCCTTGCAGGGGCCGCCGTCCACGATGCGCGGGGGGAGTGGGTCGGCGTGCATCGCCGAGATGAGGCGCTCAAGGAGTTCGCGCGGCGCGGTCTCGCGGGGGAGGTCGAAGTGTGCGGCGAGCCGCCCGTACGCGCCGTCCGCGCGACCGGTGAGCCCGGCGGGCGCCCCGAGGATGCGATGCCCGGGCGCACCCTCGGTGAGGTTGCTGAACAGGGGAGCGGGGCCGCGCGTCTCGTACACGCGCCGCGTGATGGCGCCGACCTCAAGCGTGGGGCTGACCGGTTGACGGATGTCGACCGCGTCGCCCGCCTCGATCAACTCCTCCACAAAGTCACGGAAGTTGAGCGCGCTGCCGCGTTGCGTCATGACAGACCCTTTCGTGCGGGCGAGTGCCGACCGGAACGGGATCGGCCCTCCCCGAAGGCATCACACACAGTTATTACGTACACGTCCTACCTTCCTCACGGTAAAGTACGTACACGTCCTAATCAACCGAGGGGTCCCACAGATGTCGCGTCCGACGTCCCGGAAGAGCGCGCACGCCGAAGCCCTGGAAGCGGCACTCGACGGGCTCGGGCCGCTCGCCCGCCAGCTGAACCAGCTGCACACGCGGCTCTGGTACGAGCAGGTCCACCAGGACCTGACCGGCCCGCAGTTCACCGTCCTGAGCCTGCTCGACCTGCACGGCGACATGGACCAGGGCACGCTCGGCACCCTGGCCCACCTCGACAAGTCGACCGCCGCACCACTCCTGGAGCGACTGCGCCGACGGGGCCTGCTGGACATCCAGAAGGATGAACGCGACCGCCGCCGCAAACTCGTCCGCATCACGGAGAGCGGCCGCCACCTGGTGACCCGCCTGGCGCCCGGCGTCACGGACGTGAGCGACCAGCTGCTGGACGTGCTCACGGGGGAGGAGCGGGGGGAGTTCCTGCGGATGCTGCGACGGGTGACGTCGCGGCAGCAGGACGCGTGAACCGCCGGCCGGAGCGCGGCGGGGACGGTTCGGCCGGACCCGAAGCGTTCCACGCCTAGCGTCGAGTGCATGAACCGAACCGTGCATGAAGTGCGCCGCTACGAGGACGTGCGGGCCGCGCTGGCCGACCCGAACCTGGTGCCGGAGCCGCCGGCCGCCGCCGAGGGGCCCGCCGGAGCGTCGATGACCTGGCTGCGGGCCTCGGTGCCCCGGTTCAGCTCGGGCGCGACGCATGCGCGGCGCCGGGCCCTGGTGGAGACCGAACTCGCCCGACTGGACGTGTCGCAACTGGAGGAGGCGGCGGCGCACTGGCCCGACGCGGCCACCCGGGACGCGGCACCCCACGTCGTACGCACCCTCGCAGAGGCCCTGGGATACCCGGAACCCGAGACCGTAGCGGAGGCGGTCACGGCCATCGCGGCCGTCTACTTCGGCGGAGAGGACCCCGCGGCCGACGCGGCGGTGGCCCACCTGGTCGACCTGCTGTCGCCATCCGGGCAGCCGCACGACCCGAGCGAAGTCGCCGCCGCCCGCATCTGCCTCCTCGTGCAGGCCAGTGACGCGACCGCGACCCTGGTGCGCCAAGCCGACGCCACTCCCGCTCCCGCCTCCGCCGGCGCTCGCCCCGTTGAGCGACTGCTGCACGAAACGCTGCGCGACGATCCGCCCGTCCGCGTCCTGCGCCGCGTCGCCGCCCGCGACACCCGCGTGGCCGGTAGGGACATCGCCGCCGGTGACCTCGTCCTCCTGGACGCCACGGCGGCCGCCCCCGCCGTCGCCACTCCCGCTCCCGCCTCCGCCGACGCCCGCCCCGTTGAGCGGCTGCTCCACGAAACGCTGCGCGACGATCCGCCCGTCCGTGCCCTGCGCCGCGTCGCCGCCCGCGACACCCGCGTCGCCGGTACGGACATCGCCGCCGGTGACCTCGTCCTTCTGGACGCCACGGCGGCCGCCCCCACGGACGCCGACGCGCCGCTCACCTTCGGTGCGCCGCCGCGCGTGTGCCCCGGCCGGGACCACGCCATGGCCCTGGCCGCGGGGGCCCTCGCGCACCGGCGGCCCTCGCTCACCCCCTTCGCCCACCTGCACCGCAAGGGCGTGCCGCTGCTGCTGTTGCCGAACGCCTGGGACTGCGCCTCGGCCGCGGCGCTCGCTGCCGAGGGGTTCGAGGCCGTCGGCACCACCAGTCTCGGCGTGGCCGCCGCGGCCGGGCTCCCGGACGGCGCGGGTGTCACCGCTGACGCCACCCTCGCCCTGGCCCGCCGACTCGGGCGCACTTCGCTCCTGTTCACCGTCGACATGGAGGGCGGATTCAGCGACGACCCGGAGGAAGTCGCCGATCTCGCCCGCCAGTTGAGCGCCGCGGGCGCCGCCGGGATCAACCTTGAGGACGGACGCGCCGACGGCGGCCTCACCCCGGTCCACCAGCACGCCGCGAAGATCGCGGCGGTCAAGGCGGCCGTCCCCGAGCTGTTCGTGAACGCCCGCACCGACACGTACTGGCTGGGCCGCGGTCACGAAGGCACCGACGAGCGCCTCGCCGCGTACCAACAGGCTGGCGCCGACGGGCTGTTCGTGCCCGGTCTGGCCGAACCCGACCGGATCCGCGACATCGCCTCCCGCTTCGAGCTCCCCCTCAACATCCTCTACTCGCCCACCGGACCGACCCTCGACGAGCTCGCCGCGCTGGGCGTCCGCCGGGTCAGCCTCGGCTCGCTGCTCTACCGCCGGGCGCTCGGCGAGGCCGTGGCCACCGCGCGGGCCGTCCGCGAAGGGCGGCGGCCCACCGGAGACACCCTGTCGTACGGGGACGTGCAGTCCCTGTAGAGGGTCAGCGCTCCGGCGCCGGATTCGCGAGCGCCGTCGTCGTGCAGTAGCCGATCGGGCCCGCCGCGTCGTACAGCGTGCAGTGTCCGACGGCGATGCCGTCCTCCGCCGTGTGCGCCGTCGCCTCCAGGCCGATCGCGTCGCTGAGCGGGAGCCGGCTCAGGGACAGCGTGTAGTCGGCGTTGATTTAGCGCAGGCCGTCGTCGCCCGCGTGGGCGAGGGGGCTCGCGGTGTCGGCGGCCAGCGCGGCGCGGACGAGCGGGGACAGGGCCTCTCCGCCCACCAGCGGCCGGGCGTCGCGCATCCAGGACCGCCGCCGCTGATCGCCGCTCCACTCCCGCACGGGCCGCAGCTCCTCGTCGAACCGCAGGAACTGCGTGCGCCCGTGCGGGGCCAGCATGTCCTGCGCCGGCGGCGCGTCCCACGGGCCGGTCGCGGGAATGTGTCCCGGAGGCGGTGTGCCGGTGCGCAGCAGTACGGCGCTGGCCCGCGCCAGGGGCCGCCCGTCGCCGCCGCGCACGACGGCGTCGGCCACGCGGATCCGCCGCCCGTCGCGGACACGCTCCGTGGTGACACCGACCGGGGCGAAGGGCGCGGTGCGGAACAGGTCGACGGTGAGCCGGGCGAAGTGCAGCCCCTCCTCGGCGTGTTCGCGTTCCAGCGCCCGCGCGGCGAGCCCGCCCAGGAGCCGGCCGTGCACCGTGTCGGGCGCCCACCAGCCGCGCGCGTGCGACTCAGGCACGAAGGTGTCTCCGCTCCGGATGAAGTAGGGCGCCTCGTCCTCGGTCTGTGCCACGTGTGTTCCTTTCAGTGCGTCGTACGTCGGTGCGTACGGGGATCAGTCGTCCGCAGCGGATCGATGTGCAGCGGGTCCAGCCTGCGGATGAGCGCGAGCGTGGCGTGACAGATCGCGTCCGCGTCCCGCTTGCGCGCACATGTGCCGATCTCCCGGCCCGCCTCACCGATGACGGAGGTGAGGACGCCGACCACCAGCCGGTCCACGGGTTCGCTGCCCGCTTCGAGCAGCACCGAGTTCTGCCGGATCCACTCGCGGCCGCGCGCCCGGCGCATCAGCTCGAAGCCGGGCGGCCCGTCGCCGTCCATCCACAGTTCGATCAGGTCACGCCGTCGCCAACAGCCCTCCAGGAAGCTTCGGGTGCCGACGAGGAACAGTTCCAGCGGATCCGTCTCGCCCGCGGCCCGCGCCGCTGCCACCGCCTCGGCCGCCTCGCGTTCGCGGGAGTTCTCGTAGTCCTCCCACAGTGCGACGAACAGCTCCGTCTTGCCGCCGAAATGGTGGTAGAGACTGCCCACGCTGGACCCGGCCCTGCGCACCACCGCCACGATCGCCGTGTCCGTGAACCCCTGCTCGCAGAAGACCTCGCGGGCGGCGTCCAGCAGGGTGCGCCGGGTCTGTTCCGTGCGGCTCCACTGCCAGGCGCCGTCCTTGGCCGAGGTCCGCTCCGCCTTGCGTGTCATCCGGTCGTCACCCCCTGCGTACCCACTTCCGTACCGAACCGAATTTTAGAATCAGCCGATTCGCCGCGCCAGAAGCCCGGTTGAACTCGTTCCTACCTCTTGACCGACCGCCGTGCCGCGGGCAACTTGAACTCATTCCTAGATTCCCGTTCCAGGATTCCCGCATCCGGTATTGAGGGGGCACTTCCATGGTCGACTTCTCGCTGTCCACCGAGGAACGTCAGATCAGGGACACCGTGCGCGCGTTCATCACCAAGGAAGTGATGCCGCTGGAGCAGGACGTCCTGCGGGGCGAACGGGCCGGCCGGCGGGGCATCGAAGCCGAAACGGTCGCCGAACTCCGCGCCAAGGCCCGCAGATCGGGCTTCTGGGGCGTCAACACCCCGGAGGAGTACGGCGGGATGAACCTCGGCCCCGTCATGTCCGCGATCATCGCGATGGAGATGGGCCGGACCTTCGTCCCCTTCAGCTTCGGCGGCAGCGCGGACAACATCCTCTACGCCTGCGACGAGGAGCAGAAGCGGCAGTACCTGCTGCCCACCATCGAGGGCGAGCGCCGCTCCTGCTTCGCCATCACCGAACCCGGCGCCGGCTCCGACGCCCGCAACATCCGCAGCCGCGCCGTCCGCGACGGCGACGACTGGCTGATCACCGGCGAGAAGACCTTCATCACCGGCGGCAACGAGGCCGACTTCGTGATGGTGTTCGCGGTCACCGACTCGGACAAGGGCGCCGACGGCGGTGTCACCTGCTTCCTCGTCGACCGCGACATGGGCTGGAAGTCCGAACCGATCGAGACGATGGGCGAGTGGGGCCCGGCCTCCCTCGTCTTCGACGAGGTGCGCGTCCCCGGCCGCAACGTACTCGGAGAGGTCGGCAAGGGATTCCGGCTCGCCATGGAATGGATCGGCCAGGGCCGCTACCTCATCCCCGCCCGGGCCATCGGCTCCGCCGAGCGCATGCTCCAGATGGGCGTCGACTACGCCCGCCAGCGGCACTCCATGGGCCGGCCCATCGCCGACTACCAGGCCATCCAGTGGCACATCGCCGACTCCCAGGTGGAGATCGAGTCCGCGAAGTGGCTCACCCTGTACGCGGCCTGGCGCACCCAGCAGGGCCTCGACGCCCGGCACGCGTCCTCCATCGCCAAGCTCAACGGCGCCGTGATGGCCAACCAGGTCGTCGACCGTGTCCTGCAGATCCACGGCGGCATGGGCTACACCAAGGAACTGCCCATCGAACGCTGGTACCGCGAACTGCGCCTTCTGCGCATCTTCGAGGGCACCGACGAGATCCAGAAGCGCACCATCGCCCGCAACCTCATCAAGGGGCACGTACGACTCGGCGGGATCGGCGAGTGACTGGGCAGCGCCCGCGCACCGGGCTCTTCCGGGTGCGCGAGCTCGACCAGTATCCGGACGCGAAACAGCGGATGCGCATCCTGTCGATGGCGGTCCTCGCGGTCCTCATCGCCTCCTACGAGGGCCAGATCGCGCCCGTCGTGCCGCTGCTCCTCGACGACCTGGACATCTCGCTGACCACCTACGGCGCCGTGTCCGCCACGGCGCTCGTCGCCGGGGCCATCGCGTCGATGGTCGGCGGGCGGCTCACCGACACCGTGGGCCGGGTGCGGCTCATCGTGCCCCTGCTGATGCTCACGGCCGGCTGCTGCTTCCTGATGACGACCGTCCACTCGGCCGGTCAACTCCTCGCCGTGAGGGCCGTGTTGTCGGTCGTCGACGGCATGGCCATGGCGGGCACCGCGCCCCTGGTGCGGGACTTCTCGCCGCGCATGGGCCGCGCGCAGGCCTTCGGCTTCTGGACCTGGGGCCCGGTCGGAGCGAGCTTCCTGGCCGCCGCGGTCGCCAGCCTCACGCTGCCGCTGTTCGACGACTCGTGGCGCTCCCAGTTCGTCATCATGGGATCGGTGTCCCTCGTACTCTCCGTGGTCATCGCCTTCAACATCGCGGACCTCTCACCCGAACTGCGCGCCCGCATCGTGCAGTCCGAGCGGGAGACCCTCGGCCGGGCGGACCACACCAAGCCGCCGCGCGCCCTCGACCTGTTCGCGCACCGCGACATCTGGGCGCATGTGATCGGCATCGCGTCCTGGCTGGTGCTGTACGTGACGCTCGTCGTGTACGGGCAGACGATGCTCGCGGAGAGCTTCGACCTGGACGCCGCGACGGCCTCGCAGATCATGGCCGCGTTCTGGACGCTGAACATCTTCACCCTCGTCCTGACCGGCCGGATCTCCGACCGGCTGCAACTGCGCAAGCCCTTCTGCGTGGGCGGGACGGTGGGCGGCGTGCTGCTCACCGTGTACCTGGCGGGCCTCGTCGGGCGTGAGGACGTCTCGCACCTGCACATCGCGATCACCGGCGCGCTGCTCGGCGGGGTGATGGGCTGCGCCTACGGGCCGTGGATGGCGAATTTCTCGGAGAACGCCGAGGACGTCGACCCGCGCCTTCAGGGCACCGCCTGGGGTGTGTTCACCTTCCTGACCAAGGCGATGGGCGTGGTGGTCCTCCTCGTCGTGCCCCGCGTGGTCGAATCCCACGGCTGGCGCGCCTGGCTCGTCGTCTGCGGATGCTGCATGGCCGTGTTCGTCCCGGCATCGCTGTTCTTCCGCGGCCCGTGGCGCCGGCCGAAGGCGGCACCGGCGGCGGCCCCGCAGGACACCACGGCCCCCGCCCCCGCGGGTGACTGACGCGGGACTCAGGCGGCGTTCACCCTGTGAAGGACGCCGCCAGAATCTCCTGCACCCGCGCCCCGTTCGACGCGATGTGATGCCTCGCCTCCCGCTGCGCGCGCTCCGCGTCGCCCGCGCGGATCGCGTCCATCAGCGGTTCGTGCTCGCCGAGGAGCCTGCGCGGGTTCTCGTTCTCACGTTCGTGGGCGGACAACGCCATGAGGTAGAAGCGCAGTTCACGGGTGAGCCCGGCGTAGAACGCGTCGATGCGGGCGTTGCCCAGCGTCGCCACGATCGTCCCGTGGAAGGCCAGGTCCGCGGCCACGATGTCGGCGCGCCGCAGTGAGGCCGTCACCGTGACGAGATGGTCGTACGCGGCCTCCACGGCGCCGAGTTGGGCCGTGCCGAGGGGCGCCGCGAGGGCCGCCGCCTCCAAGTGCTCGCGCGCCGTGTAGAGCTCGTCGACGCTCTGCGGCGTGGGGGAGATGACCACGGCCCCGCGGTTGGCCTGGAACCGGATCAGACCACCGTGCTCAAGCAGCCGGACGGCCTCGCGCACCGTGTTGCGGGCGATGCCGAGTTCTGCGGCGATGGCGCTCTCGCGCAGCCGCTCGCCAGGCCGGAAGGAGCCGGCGAGGATCCGCTCCGACAGACCGTCAGCGATCTGCTGCGCGGTCGTGGTTCGCCGGGCCACCAGCCCTTCAAGTGCCGTCGTCATGGCGTCATCGTAGCCATCCCGCGACCCCTGGTGCCGAACAGTAGAACTGTTCTACAGTTGCGCACTGCTTCGGCCGATCATGGCCCGTCGCCTGCGTGACCCACTGAACCGATGTTGCAGGAGGGCCCTCAACAGTGCGGACAACTCACGGACACGACCGGATCGATCCCGGCGACGGGGCGGCCCCGGAGCAGCCGCCCTCCGACACACCCCGCACCCTCAGACAGCGGCACGTGCGGATGATCGCCCTCGGCGGCATCGTCGGCGCCAGCCTCTTCGTCGGCAGCGGCGCCGTCATCCACACCGTCGGACCCGCCAGCATCCTGTCGTACGCCCTCGGCGGTCTCCTGGTCATCCTCGTCATGCGGATGCTCGGCGAGATGGCGACCGCCTCACCGACCCTCGGCTCGTTCATGGAGTACGCCAGGACGTCGCTGGGTGGCTGGGCCGGATACACCATCGGCTGGCTGTACTGGTACTTCTGGGTCGGCGTCGTCGCCTTCGAAGCGGTCGCGGGCGCCAAGCTGCTGATGCTCTGGATACCCGGCGTACCGCAGTGGCTGTTCTCCCTGATCCTGATGACCCTGCTGACGGCCACGAACCTGGTGTCCACCCGCTCCTTCGGGGAGACCGAGTTCTGGCTGGCCTCCATCAAGGTCGTCACGATCGTCGTGTTCCTCGTCGCGGGCACACTCTTCGCGCTGGGCCTGTGGCCGGACACGAAGCTGTCGGTCGGCAACGTCGCCCTCGACGGATTCGCCCCCAACGGCCTCTCCGCCATCCTGCACGGCGTCGTCCTCGTGATCTTCTCCTACGTCGGAACCGAGATCGTCACCATCGCCGCCGCCGAATCCGACAACCCTGTGAAGTCGGTCGTCAAGGCGACCTCCTCGACGGTGTGGCGCGTCATCATCTTCTACGTGGGGTCGGTCACGCTGTTGGTGATGATGACGCCGTGGGACCGGATCCCGACCGAGACCAGCCCGTACGCGGCCGCCTTCGGCAAGATGGGCGTGCCCGCGGCGACGACCATCATCAACGTCGTGGTGCTCACCTCCGTCCTGTCCGTGCTCAACTCCGGTCTCTACACGGCCTCCCGCATGCTCTTCGCCCTCCAACGCCACCAGTGGGCACCCCGCTGGGTCGCCCACCGCAGCCGCAAGGGCGCCCCCTGGAAGGCCATCCTGGCCTGCACCGTCGTCGGATACGTGGCCGTCGCGATGAGCTACGTCGCCCCGGACACCATCTTCAGCTTCATCATCAACTCGGCAGGCGCCGTAGGCCTGTTCGTCTACGCGATCATCGCGGGCTCGCAACTGCGCATGCGGCGCCAGCTCGAACGCGAGGCCCCGGAGCGGATCAAGCTGCGCATGTGGGGCTACCCCTACCTCAGCTGGGCCACCCTGGCAGCCATCCTCGTCGTCCTGAGCTCCATGCTCCTCGTCCCGGACGCGCGCTCGCAGCTCTATCTGAGCGTCCTGAGCCTGGCAGCCATCCTCGCCACCTACGCGCTCGTACGGACCCGGCGACGCGACACCACACACTGACCCCCACCTTTACGGAGAACCTCATGGCCCAGGAGAACCCGCCCGTCCTGACCGGCCCCGCCCTGTGGAGCGCGCAGGCCCACCTCCCGTCCGTCCTCGGACGCCAGCTGACCATCGAACGCGCCGAGGGCAGCTACCTGTACACCACGGACGGCCGCCGCCTCTTCGACGGCACCGCAGGACTCTGGCACGCCAACGTCGGCCACGCGCGCCCCGAACTCGCCGACGCCGCCCACGACCAGATGCGACGCCTGGAGACGTACCACGTCTTCGGCCGCTACCTGAACGACCGCGCGGTAGCCCTCGGCGAACGCCTCGCCGCGATGTCACCCATCGACGACCCCAAGGTCATCCTCAACAGCGGCGGCAGCGACGCCATCGACGTCGCCTGCAAGCTCGCCCGCAGGCACTGGCAGCGCGAGGGCCGCGAGAGCAAGACCATGATCCTCAGCCGCGAGTTCGCGTACCACGGACTGCACGCCTACGGCACGAGCATCGCGGGCCTCGACTTCAACCGGACCGGCTACGGCACCGAGTCCCTGGTCCCGGAGACCGCGCGCGTGTCCACGGACGACATCGACGCCGTCGAACGCACCGTCCGCGAGATCGGACCGGAACACATCGCCGCCCTCGTCGCCGAACCCGTCCAGGGCACCGGCGGTGTCATCGTGCCGGCACCCGGCTACCTCGAAGGCCTGCAACGCATCTGCCGCGAGAACGACATCCTGCTGATCATCGACGAGGTGATCACCGGATTCGGGCGCACGGGCCACATGTTCGCCACCGAACGCTACGGACTCACCCCCGACCTGATCACCTTCGCCAAGGGCGTCACCTCCGGCTACGCCCCGCTCGGCGGCGTCCTCGTCGCCCCGCACATCTGGCAGCCGTTCTACCGGGACACCGACGACACACCCATGTTCCGGCACGGCGCCACCTACTCCGGGCACGCCACCGCCTGCGCCGTGGCACTGCGCAACCTCGACATCCTCGACGAGGAGAAGCTGGTGCCCAGGGTGGCCGACCTCGAACACGTCCTCGCCGACGAACTGCGGGTCCTCGGCACACGGGAGTCCGTCGTCGAGACACGGGTCGCGGGCCTGCTCGGCGGTGTCGCCCTCGTCGACGACATCAACGCGGAGGCTGTCACCGACGAGCTCGTCGAGCACGGCTTCGTCACCCGCCCACTGCGCGGCAACACCGTGCAGATCAGCCCGCCGTTCATCACCACCGACGACGAACTGCGCGCTCTCGTCGCCGCCATCGCCACGGTGCTCGCGGCACACGAAGGCCGGTGACGCCATGCCGACAGCGGACGGGCAACCATCGGGCGGCCTCGTCGAGTCGCGGTCGATCGACGTCGTGCCGGACGAGGAGCGGCACGGCACCGCGTTCAGCCAGTTCACCCTGTGGGTGGGCGCCAACCTGCAGATCACGGCCGTGGTCACCGGCGCCCTCGCGGTGGTCCTCGGCGCGACCGCCTTCTGGGCGGTCATCGGACTGCTCGTCGGAAACCTGCTCGGCGGCGCGGTCATGGCCCTGCACTCGGCGCAGGGACCGCGGCTCGGACTCCCTCAAATGATCTCCTCGCGGGCCCAGTTCGGAGTGCGTGGCGCCGTCGTGCCGCTCGTCCTGGCCGTCTTCATGTTCATCGGCTGCACCGCGAGCGGCACCGTCCTCGCGGGCGAGGCGGTCGGCGAACTGACCCACCTGGGACCCGTCGCCGGCATCCTCATCTTCACGGCGGTCACCGCGGTGGCGGCCGCCGTCGGCTACCGCCTCATCCACTTCCTGGGCCGCCTCGCCGGAGTGGTGTGCGGTGTCGCGTTCGTCTACCTCGGCGCGCGCCTCCTGAAGCACGACGACATCGGCATGGTCCTCTCCGACCACAGCTTCGCCCTGCCGGCGTTCCTGCTCGCCGTCTCGCTCTCGGCGTCCTGGCAGCTGTCGTTCGGCCCGTACGTCGCCGACTACTCACGCTATCTGCCGCGTGCGACCTCGGCCCGCGCGACGTTCGGCTGGACGCTGGCCGGGACCGCACTCGGCGCCCAGTGGTCGATGGCCTTCGGGGCGCTCGCCGCGGCCGCGGCGGGGGACGCCTTCGTCGGCCACGAGGTGACGTACGTGGTGTCACTCGGCGGGGCGGGCCTGATGGCGGCGGTGCTCTACTTCGTCATCGCGCTGGGCAAGCTGACCGTCACGGTGCTCAACACCTACGGCGCGTTCATGTCGACCGTGACGAGTGTGACCGGGATGCGGCGGCGGGGCGCGGTGCCCCACCGCCTCTCGCCGCGCGGGCGGGTCGGCTACATCGCCGCGATCATCGTGGCGGGCGCCGCGCTCGCCCTCGCGGGCCGGGGCGACTTCCTCAACACGTTCTCGACGTTCCTGCTCATCGTGCTGGCCTTCTTCACCCCGTGGAGCGCGGTGAATCTCGCCGACTACTACCTGGTCGCGAAGGAGCGCTACGACATCCCGGCCCTGAGCGACCCCGACGGCCGCTACGGATCCTGGCGGGCCCCGGCCCTGGTGTCGTACGGCGTGGGCCTGGTGGTCCAACTCCCGTTCATGGCAACGGACCTGTTCACCGGCCCCTTCGTCGCACCGCTGGGCGGCGCCGACATCTCGTGGATCGTGGGTCTGACACTGCCGGGAGTCCTGTACTGGTTCCTGGCCCGCCGCGACCGGCACCGGATCCCGGACCGGATGATCTACCCGGAGGGCGCATCGCCGACGCAGGCGCCCCGGGGAGCGACGGAGGTGCCCGCGTAAGGCCTGTCGTTCGGATCAGGCCGGGCGCCCCCGGCGGCAAGGACGAGCGCGTCCACGGCGAGGGCGCCTCCCGGGGCGAGGCGGACCGGGTTGAGCTCGACCTCGTCGATGTCCTCCCGGCCGGCGATCACCTCGGACACCGCGACGACCACATCCACCAACGCCTCCACGTCGAGAGGGTGGCGGCCGCGCCAGCCGTGCAGCAGCGGAGCCATCCGCAGGCTCCGCACCATGGCGTGCGCGGTGGCCCGCGAACAGGGCGCCAGTTCCAGCGCCAGGTCGCGGGAGAGTTCGGCGCGGACCCCGCCCGCCCCGACCACCACGACCGGACCGAACGACGCGTCCCGACGGGCGGCGACCAGTACCTCGACCGCGTCCGCACGCCGGTCCATCTCCTCGACCACATAGCGATGCGGCCCCAGGCGCTCGACCATGTCCTGGTACGCGGCCCGCAGCGCGCCGGGATCCCAGAGCCCGGTCGCCACACCGCCGTGCTCGCTCTTGTGCTCCAGCCAGTCGGCCTTGAGCACGACGGGGGCCGAGAGAGAGGCCGCCACGGCCACCGGGTCACGGGTTCCGGCCGGAATCTCCACCGCACGCGGGAACGACACACCAGCCTCGCCCAGCAGGCGACGAGCAGCCAGATAGCCCGCACCCACGGGATGCTCATCGGGCGCCGCGTGGTGCGGCGGTGTGCCGCGGACGCGAGGCTGCCAGGTCAGGCGGTGTGCCGTGGCGACGGCCCGCAGTGCCCGCTCCACGTCGGTGAACGTCGGCACGCCATAGCCTTCCAACTCCCGTACCGCTGAGGTGTGTTCGGCCATCGAATGCACGACGACGGGCAACTCCCTGTCCGCCGCGACGCGGCCCAGGGCACGCGCCGCGGCCGACTCGGCCGCCGCTTGCGCGGGGATGTCACGCCCGTAACTGCCGAAGTAGCCGCTGAGCACGACCGTGTCGGCGACGGACGCGGCCGCCAGGCACGCCGGAACCGAGGCGTACGTCGACAGGTCCCGCTCACCCGCACCGTCGAGGTCGACGGGGTTCGCCCGTCCGGCCCGCGGCGGCAGATGGCGTGCGAGGTCCCCCTGTACGGCGGGCGGGAACTCCGCGACGTCCAGGCCGAGCCGCGCGGCGGTGTCCGCGGCCACGGCCCCCTGCCCACCGCTGTCCGCAACGATCGCCACACGCGGCCCGCGGACCGGGGCCGCGCGGAGCACCAGGTGGGCGGTGTCGGCGAGTTGGGCCGGGGTGTCGACGCGGACGGCACCGACCGCACGGCACGCCGCGTCCACGACATCGAGGGCGGAGGTCATGGCCCCGGTGTGCGAGCGGGCCGCCGCACGCGCCGCCGTGCTGGCGCCGACGGTCAGCAGCAGCACCGGTTTGCCGGCCTCGCGCAGCGCGGCGAGGGCGTCGAGGAGCGCCGCGCCGTCGCCGTAACTCTCCAGGTAGAGGCCGACGGCGCGGGTGGCGTCGTGGTCGACGAGGTCGGCGAGCACCTCAGCGGCGCCGACGTCGAGCTGGCTGCCCACGGAGACGAAGCGCGAGACACCTACGCCGCAGGCCGCGGCCAGCTGGGCGATCTCAAGGCCGACCTGGCCGCTCTGCGAGACCACCGCGAGCGAGCCCGCGGTGAACCGGCCCCAGGCCAGCTCCAGTTCGGCCGACGCGTCGTACAGGCCAAGACAGTTCGGGCCCACCAGACGGGAGCCGCCGGCCCTGACGGTCCGGGTGAGTGCGGCCGGGTCCTCGACGCCGGAGGTGACGGCGAGCAGCCCCGGCACCCCGAGGGCGACCGCGTGCCCGACGCCGGTGGCGAGAGCGGCCGCGGGCACCGCGAAGGCGACCAGGTCGGGAACCTCGGGCAGGGCGTCGAGGGCCGGGTGGCTCGGCTGCCCGAGGACGGTCGAGCCCCGGGCGTTGACGAGATGCACCCGGCGCCGATGCCGCCCGGCGAGGGCGCCGCGCGCGAGCCAGTGGCCCCACTTGGCGGGGTTGTCGGTGGCGCCGACCACGGCGACGGAACGCGGGGCGCGGAACACGTCGAGCGTCGGACGGCCCGTCATGATGCCGCGAGCGCACGGGAGATGATGAGTCGCTGGATGTCGGAGGTGCCTTCCTCGATCTCCTCCAGCTTGGCGTCCCGCATCCACTTCTCGGCGAGGAACTCCTGCGAGTAGCCGTTGCCGCCCAGTGTCTGCACGGCGGCCCACGTGGTGAACATGGCGTTCTCCGAGCCGACCAGCTTCGCCGTCGCCGCCTCGGACGTCACCTTGCGGCCCAGGTCGTACAGGCGCGCCGCGCGCATCGTCACCAGGTGTGCGGTGTCCGCTCGGGTCGCCATGTCGGCGAGCCGGAAGGCCACCGACTGATGCTCGATGATCGGCACACCGAACTGCACGCGCTCGCGTGCGTAAGTCACCGCCAGGTCGAGCGCGGCCCGGCACAGTCCGGTACAGGACGCGCCGATCAGGATCCGGGAGGCGTCGAAGGTCCGCATGAGGCCCGTGAAGCCCTGCCCCTCCTCGCCGAGCCGGTCGGCGGCCGGGACCCGTACGCCGTCGAGGAACACCTCGGCGTTGACGATGGCCCGCTGCCCCATCTTGCGCATCGGCTTGCCGACGCTGAGCCCCGGTGTGTCCCGGTCGACGACGAACGCCGTGACACCACGGGAGCGGAGCTCCGGGTCGACCGTCGCGAACACCACGTACCGGCTCGCGTAGGGGGCGTTGGAGATCCACGTCTTCTGCCCGCTGAGCACATAGTGGTCGCCCTCGCGCACCGCGCGCGTACGGATGCCCGCGGCGTCCGAGCCGTGGTCGGGCTCCGTGACGGCGAGCGCCGTCAGTGGCGGGGCCGATGTGGTCAGCGGGCGCAGCCACCGCTCCTTCTGTGCGTCGGTGCCGAGTTCGATGACCGGGTCGGCGAAGAAGCCGTTGGACGTCAGCAGATTGCCGATGCCGATGTCACCTTGGCACAGCTCCTCCTGGACGAGCGCCTGGGTGGCCAGGTCGGTGACACCGCCCCCGCCGTACGCGGCCGGGATCATGAAGTCCGTCAGGCCGGCCGCGGCGGCCTTCTTCCACAGGTCGAGCGGCGACTCGACGGCGGCGTCGTCGACCGCGCGGGCGCGCGGCCTGATCTCGGTGGCGGCGAAATCGCGGGCCAGCCGGACGAACTCCCGTTGTTCTTCGGTCAGTTCCGAGGGGTCGGGTACGGGGAGGGGCATGGTGGGCTCCTCTGGCGACGGTCGGTCGGTGGACGAAGCAGCGGCGGCTCGGGGTGTCACCGCGGGACGGTCTCGTGCGGGGGAGGGGCCGTCGCCGGCTCGTCCCGGCGGGCCGTACGGTCGAAGAATTCCGGGGCCACACGTGCGTAGAGGAGCATCAGCAGCCAGCCCAGGAGGAGCGTGCCGACGCCGATGAGGAAGACGCCGCCGATGTGCCAGTGCGGTGCGAAGGGCAGCGTCCAGGAGGTGTAACTGTTCGCCGGGTCCCAGTCGTTGCGCAGGCTCCACAGTCCGGCGGCGAGCAGCACCAGGCCACCGATCGCGGGCAGTACGATCCGCAGCCACAGATCGCCCGCGCTGCGGCGCCACTGGTCCCGGTAGGCCCACGCCGAGGTCAGGCCGGTGAGCCCGTAGTAGAACGCGATCATCAAGCCGCAGGAGGAGACCGCGTCGCCGATCACCTGGCCGTCGCTCAGGAAGTTCATGACGATGTAGCACACCGCGCCCGCGAGCCCGGTGGCGATGGTGCCGAACTGCGGGATGGCGTACCGCGGATGCACCTTCGCGAGCCCGCGCGGGGCGGCGCCGCGCCGGCCCATCGCCAGCATCGTGCGCCCTAGCGTCAGGACGGTCGTCTCGGTGGAGGCCGCCGCGGACGACAGCACCATCAGGACGAGCAGATGCCACAGGAAGGACCCGAGGCCGCTGTCGCCGAAGACGGCGCGGCCGATGGCGGAGAACACGTCGCCGAAGTTGTCGGGGTTGCCGAGGCCGATCCCCGTCGTGCCGATACCGGCGAACGCCAACGTCGCGATGGTGGCCACCAGATAGAGCCCGAGGAGGGTGAGCGTGGACCAGGCGGCGGCCCGGCCCGGCGTGCGGTGCCGGTCGGTGGTCTCCTCGTTGACGGTGAGCGCCGTCTCCCACCCCCAGTAGATGAACAGCATCAGCACGAGCCCGCTGACGAAGGCGCTCGGCGAGGGGATCTCGAAGGGGTTCAACCACGACAGCTGAGGACGCTGGGCGCCCGGCCCCGCATCCCCTGCGTAGACACGCACGAGCGCGACCACGGAGAGCACGGCCAGCATCCCGAACTCCAGGAACAGCAGGGCGCGTTGGACGGCCGCCGCCACCTCGATGCCGCGATAGCAGATGGCGCTCATCAGGCCGATCCAGCCGAGCCCCACCAGCAGCACCCAGGGGCTCGACGGGTCCGCGCCGATGCCCTCGGCACCGAAGAGAATGAAGACGTACTGGCCCGCGACCTGCGCCAGGCTGGCGAGGACCAGGACGAACGAGGTGATGATGGCCCAGCCGCCCATGAAGCCCACGCGCGGGCCGAGGACCCGGCTCGCCCAGGTGAAGATCGTGCCGCAGTCCGGCTCCTGACGGTTCAACGCCGCGTAGCCGAAGGACACGAACAGGATCGGCACGAAGGCGAGTACGACGATCGACGGCGCCTGGAAGCCGACGAACGCCACGATGAACGCGAGCGTCGCCGCGAGGCTGTATGCGGGGGCGGCCGACGCGACCGACAGGATCAGGCTCGTCGTCATGCCGAGCGCGTTGGCGCGCAGACTCTGCTGGGGTGGTCCGCCGGAAGGCTCGTCGGTGGTGGTGCGTGGGATGTCCGGCACGGTCGAACTCCCTGTCAGAGGTAGGTGAATCGCATCGTTGACGCGATGGTCAATGATGCGCCCGATGCGCGGCATGTCAAGGGTTTCGGGCACCCGTGGTCGCAACGTTGACTGAATGATCAGTGTTGCGACATGCTCTCCTGTCATGTGGGAACAGACCGAAATGAACCTGGTCGAGACCGAGGTCGTCATCGTCGGCGGCGGCTACGCGGGACTCGCCGCCGCACTCCAACTCCACGACCACGGCGTCGACTTCGCACTCCTGGAAGCGGCGGACCGGGTCGGCGGCCGCGTCCTCACCGAGTCCCGGAGCGGCCTGTGTGTCGACCACGGCGGCCAATGGATCGGCCCCACCCAGACCCGGCTGCACACCCTCGCCACCCGCTTCGGCTGCGCCACCTTCCCGACCTGGGAGAGTGGACAGCACATCGAGGTGTGGCACGACGGCGCCACCGTCCCCTACCTCGGGGCGGCCCCCGCCGACGGGCCCGGAATCACCGCGTACACCCACATCACCGAAGCCCTCGACGCGCTCGCCCGGACCGTCCACACCACCGAACCGTGGCGTACCCCCGGCTTCGCCGAATGGGACGCGCAGACCGCACAGTCCTACTTCCTGGCGCACACGGACGACCCGGACGCGCTGCGCCGACTCGCGCTCGCCGTCCAAGGTGTGTGGTGCGCGGAGCCGTACGAGATCTCGCTGTTCCATGTGCTCTTCTACGTCGCCGCGGCCGGCGGCTGGGAGCAGCTCATGGAGACCGGCGGCTGCGCCCAGGACAGCCGCTTCGTCACCGGCGCCGCGGGACCGGCCCGCGCGGTCGCCGAACTGCTCGGCGACCGGATCCGCCTCGGCGCCGCGGCACGCCGCGTCGAGCACGACTCCGGCGGCGTACGCGTCCACACCGGCGACACCGTGTACGAGGCCCGCAGGGCGGTCGTCGCGCTCCCGCCGCCCGCGGTCCGCGCCCTGTCCTTCGCCCCGGCCCTGCCGGTCAGCAGGGAGGGCTGGCTCTCGCACAGCCCGATGGGGCGCGTCGCGAAGGTCCACGCGGTGTACGACACACCGTTCTGGCGCGAGGCGGGCCTCTCCGGCATCGCCACGCTCTACGACGACGGGCCGCTCGGCGTCGTCTTCGACAACTCACCCGAGGACGCCGCCCATGGTGTGCTCGTCGGCTTCGTCTACGGAGACCGCCTCACCGACTGGAGCCGCCTCGACGACACCGGCCGCCGCGAGGCCGCCCTCGCGAGCCTCGCCCGTGTCGTCGGCGACGCGGCGGCCCGCCCCCTCGACTACACCGAGAAGAACTGGTCCCAAGACCCGTACGCACGCGGCGGATACGAGGCCTACGTGACCCCCGGCGGGTGGACCGGCTACGCACGTGACGGCTGGCGCGCACCCACCGGGACGCTGCACTGGGCCGGCACGGAGACGGCTAGCGTGTGGAACGGCTACATCGACGGCGCCCTCTCCTCCGGGGTTCGGGCGGCCGACGAAGTCATCACGTCACTCCCGGCGCAGGCGGAAGGCTGAACCAGCATGGGCCCCGACAGCGAGGGCGAGGAGACGCTCGTCGAGCGGGCCCGCCAGGTGGTCCTCTGTGCACCCATGAGCCAGCGGGAGTTCGCCGACCGCGTCGGCATGGACCCCACCGCCCTCTCCAAGGCCCTGCGCGGCAACCGCCGCCTGCGGGACGTCGAGATCGCCGCCATCGCCCAGATCGGCAGGGTCTCGCAGCGCTATCTGCGGACCGGCGCCGGCCGGCCACCCGCGCCCCGGAACGGCGCGAACGGTACGCAGGGCACCCGCAGGCGCGCCGACGCCGTGGACGCTGAACTCCGCCGCACACAGATCCTGGAGGCCACGGCGCGGCTCATCGCCCGCCGCGGCTTCCACAAGGTGCGCGTCGCGGACATCGCCGAGGCCTGCGGCACCAGCACCGGCACCGTGCACTACCACTTCCCGACGAAGGACGACGCCCTGCGCGCCGCGCTCGTCTTCTACGCGGACCGCTTCCACACCCGCCTGGAAGCCGAGTTCGCGACCGCCGGCAGCACCGTGGAGAAGCTGCGCCGCCTGATCGAGGTACAGCTGACGACGACCGACGAGGACGCCGACGAGTGGTCGGTGTGGGTGCAGTCGTGGAACGAGGCGATCCTCGACCCGAGCCTGCGGGACGGCCAGCGCGGTGTCTACGCCCGCTGGCGCGGCGTCGTCCTGGACCTGGTGCGCACCTGCCAGCGCGAGGGCATGGCCGAAGGCGTCGACGCGGCGGCCCTCGCCGCCCGCTTCACGGGCCTCGTCGACGGCCTGGCCATCCAAGTCCTGGCAGGAACGGGCGACATGGACGCGACGCGGATGCGGGAACTGCTCCTGGACGCGTTCGAGCCGTACATCAGCCTGCGAAAGGGCAGTTGAGCCCGCGATTCGCACGCGGGTTCGGGAGCAATCTACAAGATCTACAACAGGCCGATCCGGGGTCTTCCGCGTCGGTGGGGCGTCAACGATAGTGATGCATCGCGGAATTGATCTTCCGCAATGCAGAATATCCGCCCATGTAGGAGTGCCCCATGGCGCACGCCAACGGAAACATCGCACACCGCGCAGGCCGTCTCCTGCGCACCAGCCTCTTCGCTCAAGTCCTGCTCGCCCTGCTGCTCGGCGCCCTCGTGGGACGCCTGTGGCCGGACATCGGATCGACCCTGCAGCCCCTCGGGGACGGCTTCGTCCGGCTCATCAAATCGATGATCGCCCCCCTGGTGTTCTGCGTCGTCGTCGCGGGCATCACCAAGGCCGGTGACCTGAAGGCCTTCGGCCGCATCGGCGTGAAGGCGCTGATCTGGTTCGAGGTCGCCACCACCGTCGCCCTCGTCATCGGCCTGCTCGCCGGCAACATACTGGCGCCCGGAGCCGGCATGAACGTCGACCCGGCCACCCTCGACAAGGGCGCGGTCGACGAGCAGACTGGCGGCGGGCATCTCCCGTCCACCACCCAGTTCGTCCTGGAGTCCCTGCCGGACAGCGCCGTCGGCGCCTTCGCCGAGAACGCCCTGCTCCAAGTCCTCGTCCTGGCCTGCCTCGTGGGCGCCGCCCTGCTCCACCTCGGCCAGAGCAAGGTCCCGCAGATCCTGCCGTTCATCGAGCAGGCCCAGGACGTCGTGTTCACCATCGTCGGCTACATCATGAAGCTCGCCCCGCTCGCGGTCTTCGGAGCCACCGCCCACCTCGTCGCCGAATACGGCGTGGGCGCGATGTCGACGTACGGAAAGCTGATCGCCGTCTGCTACGGCGTCGCCCTGCTCTTCCTCCTGCTGCTCGGCCTCGCACTCAAGGCGGTCACCGGCCTGAGCCTGTGGAAGTTCGTCCGCTACACCCGCGAGGAACTCCTGCTCGCACTCGGCACCGGCTCCAGCGAGACCGTGATGCCACGGATGATGCAGAAGCTGCGCGCGGCCGGCTGCCGGGACGACGCGGTCGGGCTCGTCCTGCCCACCGGCTACTCCTTCAACCTCGACGGCGCCTCCATCTATCTCTCCATCGGCACCCTCTTCATCGCCCAGGCCGTCGGCGTGGACCTGACGCTCGGTCAACAAGTGACCGTCGTCCTTGTGTTGATGCTGACCAGCAAGGGCATGGCGGGCGTACCCGGTTCCGCGTTCCTCGCGCTGTCCGCGACCGCCTCAGCCCTTGGCGTCATCCCCGCCGCCGCGGTGGCGCTGCTGCTCGGCGTCGACCGGATCATGGACTCGATGCGCGTCGCCACCAACCTCCTCGGCAACTGCGTCGCGGTGTTCGCCGTGTCCCGCTGGGAGGGCGCCCTGGACCGGGTCACCGCGAAGCGGGTGATGAACGGCGAGGAACCGGCGGCGGCGCCGGTCCCGGTGGTCACGACCAAGGACGTGGCGCCCGCCAAGGACAGCTGACGCGCAGGCGTCTTCACGGACCGAACCCCGGCTCACCCTGAAATCGCCCAGATCGCGATATCGGCGGCAATCCCTTGCGTTACGGAATCATCACATCATCGCGGCCATGGAGGTCCCTGTGCGGGGCAGGCGAAAAGTGAGAGTCGAGGAAAGGAAGCCACCGATGCTGATCGTGGCTCTTTTGCTCCTGCCGGCCATGGGACTCCTCTTGATCGGCATGGACCGCATAGAAGACCGCATGGGCGGATCGTCCCGCCCGGGATCCGGACACCATCGACCGAGTCATCTGCGCCTCGTCCACGGCGACGAGCAGAGCGGCAGAGAAGCGAGCACCACCAGAAAGGCCGGCCGCGAGGCCGCGTGACGGGCACGAACCTCCCGGCCCTCCACTGCTCGGTGCCGGGGCCCCGCGCACACCACGCGGGACCCCGACACACCATGCCGCCGACTCAGTCCCGTACGGCCGCCAACCGCACCGTCAGGATCTGGAACGGCCGCAGCCGCAGCCGCACCCCGTCGTCCGTCGCCTCACACGCGGCCTCGTCGGCGGCGCGCGGGCGTTCCAGCAGGTCCGTGGCCGTCGCCGACGCGAGGCGGAAGCCGGGGGAGAGGAGCGCGGTGGCGCGGGCGCCCCGGGACTCGTACAGGCGCACCACGACGTCGCCCGAGCGGTCGTCGGCGAGCTTGACCGCCTCGACCACCACAGCGGGGTTGTCGACGACCACCAACGGTGCCACCTCCGCCGAACCGGACACCGTCCGCTCGGGCAGATTGAGGTGGTACCCCTCACGGACCGCGTCGTCGACGTCCGCCCCGATCAGCAGGGCATAGCGCAACCGGTGCGTGCCCTGGTCGGTGTCCGGGTCGGGGAAGCGCGGCGCGCGGGCCAGGGACAACCGGACCGTCGTCGTGGTGCCACCGTCCTCGCGCACATCACGCGTGACGTCGTGCCCGTACGTCGAGTCGTTGACCAGCGCCGCACCCCAGCCCCGCTCACCGACATGCAGGAAACGGTGCGCGCACACCTCGAACTTGGCGGCGTCCCAGCTCGTGTTGGTGTGCGTGGGCCGCTCGACATGCCCGAAGGGCACCTGCGCCGTGGAGTGCCCGGCCCGCACGTCCAGCGGGAACGCCACCTTGAGCAGCTTCTCCGTCTCGTGCCAGTCCAGGACCGTGGCGACATCCAGGCGACGGGCGCCCGGCGCGAGCGCCAGGGTCTGCTCGACGTGCGAGTCACCAAAGGCACGCACGACACGGACACCACCGTCCACGACGGTCACCGACTCCACCGCCGTCAGGTCCGTGACGGTGTTGCGGTAGAAGGCGTCCAGGTCCCAGGCGTCCCACTGGTTCGGGAAGTCCTGATGCAGCTGGAGCAGGTTCGCCACCGCCCCCGGCGGCAGCGCCTCCCGCTCACCCTCGATGTCGTACGCCGATGTGACCAGGCCCCGCTCGTCGATCACGACGCGGACCAGGCCGTTGTCCAGGACGTACCCGCCGTCCCGCGGCTGCGCCTCCACCGTGACCGCCACCGGCTCGCGACGCACCGTCGTACCCAGGCCGGCAGCGCCCGCGCGGGCATGCGGAGCGGCGTTGAAAACGACCCGCGAACCGTCCTCGGAGGCAGGACCCGCCAACGCGGACTGCGCCGACGCAATCAACTCACCCAGCTCAGCGGCGACCTGACGGTACGTCTCCTCCGCCTCCCGATGCACCCACGCGATCGACGTACCCGGCAGAATGTCGTGGAACTGGTGCAGCAGCACCGTCTTCCACAACCGGTCGATCGCCTCGTACGGATACGCCGCCCCCGTGCGCAGCGCCGCCGTAGCCGCCCACAACTCGGCCTCCCGCAACAGGTGTTCGCTGCGCCGGTTCCCCTGCTTGGTCGCGATCTGACTGGTCAGCGTGCCCCGGTGGAACTCCAGGTACAACTCGCCCACCCACACCGGCGCGTCCGGGTACTCCTCCAACGCCTTCGCGAAGAAGTCACCCGGCTTCTCGATCTCGACCCGCGCCGAACCCTCCAGATCCGCGAGCCGCTCGGCACGCGCCAGCATCTCGCGGGTGGGGCCACCACCACCGTCGCCGTACCCGAACGGAGCGAGCGAACGATTGGCCGCGCCCTTGTCCTGGAAGTTGCGCACACTGTGCGCCACCTCGGCGCCCGACAGATCACTGTTGTACGTGTCGACCGGCGGGAAGTGGCTGAAGATGCGCGTCCCGTCGATGCCCTCCCACCAGAACGTGTGATGGGGGAACTTGTTCGTCGTGTTCCACGAGATCTTCTGCGTGAGGAACCAGCGCACCCCGGCCAGCTTCATCAGCTGCGGCATCGCACCGTTGTAACCGAAGGTGTCCGGCAGCCACATGTCCTCGGTCTCGACACCGAACTCGTCGAGATAGAACCGCTTACCGTGGATGAACTGACGGGCCAGCGCCTCACCCCCGGTGATGTTCGTGTCCGGCTCCACCCACAGGCTGCCCGTCGGCACGAACTGCCCCGTCTTCGCCTTCTCCTGGGCCCGCTCGTACACCTCGGGACGGTGCTCCTTCAGCCAGGCGAGCTGCTGCGCCTGGGACATCACGAAGCGGAACTCCGGGTGCTCGTCCATCAGTTGGGTGACGTTGGAGACGGTGCGCGCGACCTTGCGCACGGTCTCGCGCAGCGGCCACAGCCACGCCGTGTCGATGTGCGCGTGCCCGATCGCCGAGATGCGGTGCTCGCCGTCCGCGGCCGTCGAGGCGAGCGCGGGGGCGAGGATCGCGCGGGCGGCGGCCGCGGTGCCGCTGATGTCCTGCAGATCCACGGCGTCCAGCGCCGAGGACAGCGCCCGCAGGATCTGCCAGCGGCGCGGCGCCTGCTCGGGCAACTCCCGCATCAGCTGGTCGAGGACCTCCATGTCGTGGACGAGGTCGTACACCTCCGCGTCGAAGACGGCCAGGTCGAGGCGGCGCAGCCGGTAGATCGGCGCACCGCCCGAGGCGCCCTCCTCCTCCAGCCACGGGGCGCGACCGCCGACCGGCGTGATCGCGAAGCTGCGGTCCTCGGGCCCCGAATGCATGACGAGCGGGTTCGCGGCGGCCTCGACGTAACAGACGAACTCCTCACGACCGACGGCCTGTTCGGCCACCGGAAGCCAGGTGTTGCGCGGGTTAAGCGCCTTCACGGCCGTGCCGTCGCTCCGGTACGCCAGGCCCTCGGCGGAGAATCCCGGCTCGGTGGTGCCGAAGCCGAGGTCGACGACGGCCTCCACCCGGCGGCCCGCCCACTCCTCGGGTACGCGGCCACTGACCTTGAACCAGTTGGTGGTCCAGGCGGGGCCCCAGGACGCGCCCACCTCGGTGGGCCGGTAGTCGGCGGCGAGACCCTCGGCCACCGGGACGGGCTCGCCCGGCACCTGCCAGATGCCGACCTCCAGGGGGACGGAGGTGGCGTGGACGGCGGGCCGGATGC
Organism: Streptomyces sp. NPDC002795; assembly: GCF_042888725.1. Taxonomy (NCBI): domain Bacteria; kingdom Bacillati; phylum Actinomycetota; class Actinomycetes; order Kitasatosporales; family Streptomycetaceae; genus Streptomyces; species Streptomyces sp. NPDC002795. The sequence goes on along the minus strand of NZ_JBIAQB010000001.1, from coordinate 11,617 downwards.
GTTCGTCGAGGACGCGCCGGAGGCGGTGCTGGACGATGTCGCGGTCGGAGTGCACAGAACACCTTTCGAAGAACGTTGAACAGGACTGCACGGGAAGGGAGTTGGCGCCTCCCGGGGGGCTCGGGAGGCGGGCTCAGCCCTTGAGCGCGCCACCCAGCGCGAACCCGCCGCCCAGCTTGCGGGTCAGCAGCAGGTACAGCATCACCACGGGCAGCGTGTACACCAGGGAGAACGCGGCCAGTTGCCCGTACTGCGTCTGGTCATGGGCACTGAGGAACGTGAACACACTCACCGACGCCGGCAGCTTCTCCGGCGACAGGAGCAGCACGAACGGAACGAAGAAGTTGCCCCACATGCTGATGAAGGTGAACACGGTGACGACGGTGACACCCGGCCACATCAACGGCAGCACCACGCGGGCAAGCGACTGCATGGCGTTCGCGCCGTCGATCCGCGCGGCCTCCTCCAGGACGATGGGCACCCCGTCCATGAAGTTCTTCATCAGCCAGATCCCGATCGGCAGCGCGGAGGCCGCCAGGAACAGCGTCGTCGCGAACATCGAGTCGATCAGCTCGACCTGTACGAACATGCTGTACACGGGGATCATCACGGCGGTGATCGGCAGCCCGGTGGTGAACAGCACGGTGTACAGGAACGGACGGCGCAGCCGGGAGCGATAGCGCGAGAGCGGGTACGCGGCCAGGATCGACGTGACCACGCACAGCAGGGTCGCCCCTCCGCACAGCAGCAGCCCGTTGAGCAGCGGCCGGTACGTCGTCTCGGCGTTCAGGATCGCGTCGAAGTTGTCCAGCGTCGGGGGCGAGGGCACGCTCAGCTCGAAGCTGGCCGTCGAACTGAACGCCGCGAACACCATCCACACCAGCGGCAGCACGAACAGCAGGCTGATCACCAGCAGGACGACATTGACGGCGACGCGTCCGGGGCGGATCCGGCGGCGAGCCGTGCCCGTCGCGGGAACGGGGCGGGCGCCGCCGTCGGCGCGGCCGGTGTCGGCGGCGGGCAGCAGGTCGGTGGCGGTCATCAGGCGTCCTCCACCTTGAGCAGCTTCAGATACACGACGGAGAACAGCGCGCCCACGACCAGCAGCACCAGCGCGATCGCGGTGCCGTAGCCGATCATGCTGTTCTGGAAGGCCTGCTGGTACATGAACACCGGCAGGGTCTGGCTCTTGTTGCCGGGCCCGCCGCGCGTCATGGCGTAGATCAGCCCGAAGACGGAGAGCGTCTGCAGAGTGATCAGCATCAGGTTGGTCATGATGGTGCGGCGGATGACCGGCAACGTCACGTGCCACAGCCGGTGCCACACACCCGCGCCGTCCATCTCCGCGGCCTCGACCAGCTCGCGCGGCACCTCGTTGAGCGCGGCGGAGTACACCATCATCGAGAACGCGGTGCCGCGCCACACATTGGCGAGGCACACCGCGAGGATCGGCAGGGTGTACAGCCAGTTCTGCTGCGGCAGGCCCAGGAAGCCGAGCACGTTGTTCAGTGAGCCCTGCTTGTAGAAGAACGCGTACATCAGGTACCCGGCGACGACCTCGGGCAGCACCCAGGCGGCGATCACGACACCGTTGGTGAGCGTGCGCAGCGGCTTGGTGGCCTTCTCCGTCATCACCGCGAGGCTCAGGCCGAGGGTGTTCTGCCCGATGACGGCGGAACCCACGACGAACACCAGGGTCAGCCACAGGGCGTTGAGGAAGTTCGGGTCGTTGAGCGCCCGCGTGAAGTTGTCCAGGCCGACGAAGTTCGTCTCGGCCGCACCCGTCAACTGGGCGTCGGTGAAAGCGTCGTAGACGCAGTACAGGATCGGCCCGGCCAGGAACACGGCCAGCAGGACGATCGACGGCAGTAGCGGCATGCCGCGCAGCAGCGATCGACCCGCGGCGCTGCGCCCGGCCGCGCGCCCACCGGGGGCGGTGGAGCCGGCGGTGGCGACGGCGGTCTTCATCGCGAGCCCCGGGTGGTGGCGTCGGGGCCGACGGCCGTGGCCACATCCTGGTCATAGGTCTTGGCGGCCTCGCCCACCGAGGCCTGCTTCGTGGTCACGGACTCCATGGCCTTGGTGACGGCGTTGGAGACCTGCGGGTACTTCGGCAGCGCCGGACGGAAGTGGGTGTACTTCACGAGATCGGTGAAGAACTTGTTGGTCGGCGTCGCGCCCAGGTACTTCGGGTCGGCGGCCACGTCCGTGCGCACGGCGGTCGTGGACTCGATGATGTTCCACTTCACCGAGTTGTCCTTGTTCTTGATCGCCTTGACGAACTGCCAGGCCAGATCGGGGTTCTGGGCCTTCGACGGGATCGACCAGGCCCAGCCGCCCGACATGCTGACCTTGCCGGGCGCCTGGCCGTTCTGGGTCGGCATCGCGGCGGACTTCATCGTCTTCGACCACTCGGGCCACGGGCTCGGACCGGTCTTCAGCCAGCTGTTGGCCATCCACGAACCGTCGATGTTGAGGGCGATCTTGCTCTTCGGCATCAGCTCCGTACCGACCTCGGTGCCCGCGTTGGGCCCGAGCGCGGTGGACTTGTCCAGGCCCAGGTCCTCGTCGTAGACGGTGTGCACGAACTTCAGCGCGTCCTTGAAGCCCTGCGAGCCGACGATCCACTTCTTCTTCTTGGCGTCGTACAGGGAGTCACCGGCGGCATCGGTCCCGTACAGCAGCATCTCGAAGCCCTGCATGGTGGACTGCTCACCGCCGGCCTGGCCGGTGTAGAGGTTCATCGGGATGACACCCGGCAGCTTCTTCTTCAGCGTGCGCGCGGTGTCGAGAAGGTCGTCCCAACTCTTCGGCTGCCAGGGCGTCTTGATGCCCGCCTTCTTCAGCAGCTTCTGGTTGTACCAGATGCCGCGTGTGTCGGTGTCGTCCGGGACGCCGTATGTCTTGCCGTCGGTGGGGGAGGAGACGGCCGCCTTGGCGGCCTTCGCGAACTTGCCCCAGTCCGACCACTTGGACACATAGTCGTCGAGCGGTTTGAGGTAGCCGCTCGCGATGTCGGAGTTGATCAGCGCGGTGTCCTCGTAGACCAGGTCGGGCGCGGTCGAGGGCGAGCGCATCATCAGCTGGATCTTCGTGTAGTAGTCGTTCTCGGAGGCCGTGACCGGAACGATCTCGACCTTCTTGCCCGGGTGGGCCTTCTCGAACGATGTCTTCATCGAGGCGAGGAACTTCTGCTGCTTGTGGTCGTTCTGGTCCAGATGCTGCCAGTAGACGACCTTGATCGAGTCGCCCCCGGCGGAGGATCCGGAACCACCACAAGCGGTTGCGGACAACGTTGTCGCGAGGGTGACCGCGACGGCGGCGAAGAGCTTCTTGCGCAAGGGGTTCCTCCAGGAGGTGGCGGCTCGGCGCCCTCTGTTGGGCGCTCAACTGCAGGCGGTACCAGAGGTGTTGCGGTGCACCGGCCGGATGGCGATGCGGAAGCCACCGGCGATACGGATGTGCTGCGCGTGCTGCGTGATGCGTTGACGATTACCTAAATCCAATGGATGGACTAAGTCAACGGCTGCTGCATAATCTCGACGCCGAAACCCGGTGCGCTGGATACGAGTTGGCGAGACCGCCACGACAGGGGACTTGCCCGAAGGAGGAAACGCCATGGCGCGCAGCGGCACCAACCTGCCCAGGGTCGGCGGCTACAACCAGGCCGTCGTCCTGGCCGCCATCCGCACCAAAGGCCCGGTGAGCCGCGTCGAGTTGGGCCCGCTGACCGGACTCACCAACCAGACGGTGTCGAACGTGGTACGCCGCCTGCTCGACGAGGGCCTGATCGCCGAGTCGGGACACGCACCCTCCAGCGGAGGCAAACGCCGCACCCTGCTCACCCCGCGCGCCGACGGCGCCTACGCCCTCGGAGTGCACCTCGACCCGGACGCCGCCGTGATCGTCCTGGTGGACCTCGCCGGATCGGTACTGCTCAGCCGCCGCTTCGCACTGCCACGCCCCAGCGATCCGACCGAGGTGGTCGACCGGGTGGCACGTGCGGCGCTGCGGCTGCCCGAGCGCGCCGAGATCGACCCGAGCCGGCTGCTGGGTCTGGGCATCGCGGCGCCGGGCCCCATCGACGCGGAAGCGGGCGCGGTCGTGGACCCGCCGAACTTCGACGGCTGGCGGCGCGTGCCACTGCTTCACATGTTCGCTCAGGCCACCGGCATGCCGGTCGCGATGGACAACGACGCGACGGCGGCGGCGATCGGCGAACGCTGGATCGGTGGCGAGCAACGCGCGGACGGCTTCCTGTTCCTGTACATGGGGGCGGGGATCGGCGCGGGGGTCATGCTGGGAAGCCATGTCCTGCGCGGCGATTCGGGCAACGCGGGCGAGATCGGCCACGCTCAGACCGAGCCCGGAGACCGCCGCTGCGACTGCGGAAGCAACGGGTGCGTGGGTCCGTACTGCAACCCCGCCGCCCTGGTCGAGGACCTGTTCACCCGGCACGGCGAGGACGCCGCACGCCGCATCGGACTCAGCGGCACCCCCGACACGGTGCGCGCCGACTGGAAGCTTCTGCGGCGCGCGGTGGCCGCGGGGGACGAAGCGGCCTGCGACGTGGTGCGCCTGGCGGGGCGTCGGATGGGGCAGGCGGTGCGGGGGGCCGTGTCGCTGCTCGACGTGAGCCTGGTAGTGCTCGGCGGCGAGGCGCTCGTCGGCGTGGAGCAGGTGCTGGGCGAGGAGATCGACAAGGCCGTCAATACGACGTCGGTGGCTCGCGCGCTGGGCGGGGTGACGGTGGAACCCAGCCTGATCGGCGAGACGGCCGGGGCGGTGGGCGCCGCCTCCCTCGTCCTGCACGGGCGTTACACGCCGGGGTGGCGGATGCTGACGGAGGTGTCGGGCTGAGGGGTGCACTTGTGGGCGGGGTGGGTCGGCTGGGAAGGATCCGTGTCCGGGAACCGTCCCCAACCCGCGGATGCGGCTCCTCCATGGGCAGCGAGATCGTCAAGAGTCAATTCCCGTGAGCACACGGCCAGTTCGGGATGGCAGGTCAGGGCCGACGGTCGGCGTACGCCCCTCTGGTGTGGCCTTCAGTCCCCGTGTCACCGGCCGGCGGTCGTGGCCGGCTCCGGGTAGGGGGCGCGGAAGGTGAACGCCTCGGGCCCCGGCCCGTGTTCGCGGATCAGCGCCACCCGCTCCATCGCCTCGGCGACGCCCGGACGATGACCGGCCGGCACCCACCACAGGGCCTGGTGTGCCTCGGCCACGCGCTGGAACCACTCACGCCGGCGACTCAGCACACGCAGGTGATCGCTGTGGTACGTGAACGCCCGCAGGGCCTCGACCGACTCCCAGGTCGAGCAGTTGATCAGGATCATGTCGTCGGTGTCATCGGGCCGGAAGCCGGTCGCGTCCTCGCCGGTGTCGTCGACCATGCGCCAGACGAATCCGGGGCTGCCGTCGGCGAGCGCGTTGATCTCGGGAAGCTGTGCGACGAAGTCGGCGAGTTCGGGTCCGGTCAGCGGGGCGACGAGGCGGCCGATGTTGACCTGCGCCAGGTGAAAGCCAGTCATGGGCCCAGCATGGCCGAGCCCACTTCTATAGTCAACGCTCATTTGTTTTAGAAACGACCCCTGGGATCGCCGGTGGATCAGTCGGAACTCCGGGAGAGCGCCACGCAGCATCCCCCCGGGCGCGGATCCATCACCGGCGCCCACTGCGCAGGCGCAAGTCCCTCCAGCAGTGCGAGATTCATCCCGCAGATCAGGGCGGGAAACTCCTCGGCCAGCGCATGGAAGGGGCAGTTGCGAAGGCGCAGCGTCCCCTCGTCCCAGAAGGGCTGATACCCGCGCTCGGCCAGTACGTCGACCACGTCCTCGGCGTCCACGCCCGGCTGCGCCGCCCCCGCGGCCCGCGCCGCCTCCTGCAACTCGCGGTCCAGGCCGGCGTTCTCCACGGTCGAGGCGAGCAGTTGGCCGGCGGAGCCGTAGGACCGGGGAGGCACGGACACGGTGTGCTCACCCTCGGCACGCCGATACACCTTCGCCGGTCGCCCCGCGCCCGGACCGGTGCGCCCGGACAGCCGCCGCGACGACGCGGTCAACAACCCCGCCTCGACCAACTTGTCCAGGTGGAACGCCGCCAGTGACCGGGAGACACCAACCGCCTCCGCGGCCGCGTCACGTCCTACGTCGTCCGGCTGGGCGGCCACGTATCGATAGAGGCGACGGCGTACGGGATCACTCAGTGCGCCCAGGGTTGCGAATGCGGAATCGTCGTTCGTCACACGGCGAGTCTATGACCAATGGGGATATCCGATAGAGCCGCTCGGTCGGGGCAACCGCGCGCTCAACACACCGCGAGCCCCGGCACGGGCTGATCGTTCTCCCCGCCGGTGAGATACACATCGCTGACGAACACACCGGAATTGCCGCTGTCGTCATCGGTCTTCGCCCACCACACGTTCGTCCACTCCCCGTACGTCTCCCGCTGCGTGCGCTTGACCTGGCAGTAGAAGTAGTTGGTGCCCGGCCGGATCGTCCCGACGGGACGATGCCGGGAGTCGTACGAGGTGGCGGAGCGCCACACCCGGCAGTGGGACTTGCCGCCGTCGATGCGCGTGCAGGCGGGGGAGGAGGCGCCGTCCGCCGATTGTGTCGTTGAGGGATCACCGGACGGCGAATCGGACGGCGAACCGGACAGTGAATGCGATGGCGTCGGGGTCGACTTGGTGTCCGATTTAGTGTCCGACTTGGTGTCATCGGCGACGGGCCCCGCCGCACCGCTGCCCCCGTCATCGCCGCCCTGGCTGGTCACGGCGTACGTGGCCGCGCCCCCGACGAGCAGCGCCGCCGCCACGGCGGCGACGACGATGCCGCGCCGGCGCGGGCGGCCGCCCGGCCGAGCGGCGACGGTCTGCGCGCCGACCGGACCGGGAGGCTGCGGGGGAGCGGGCACAGGGGACACGCCCGCGGCGCCGAAGACACCGGGCCGGGACCCCGGCGCCTGCTGCCCTCCCCGCTGCCCTCCTTGCTGATGGCGCAGGCGCACGGTGTCGGGGGACTGGGGTGGCAGTGGCTCGCCCGCGGCCGTGGCCCGCAACAACTGCGCGGCCCGCACGGCGTCGGCCCGCAACGCGGGGTCCTTGTCCAGCAGTTCGGACAACGCGGGCGCCAGCGGCCCGGCATGCCGCGGCTCGGGCAGCGGCTCGGTGACGATGGCGGTGATCGTCGACCAGGTGGAGGTACGCCGGAACGGCGGCGCTCCCTCGACAGCCGCGTACAACGAGGCACCCAGCGCCCACACATCCGCTGCGGGCCCCACCTCACCGCCGCGAGCCTGCTCGGGCGCGAGATAGTCCAGCGAACCAACGAGCTCACCACTACGCGTGATCCTGGTCGCCGCGCCATCACCCGGATCCTGCAACGCCGCGATACCGAAATCGGTGAGCACGACCCGGCCACCGTGCTCGAGCAGGATGTTGCTGGGTTTGACGTCCCGATGCCACACCCCGGCGCGGTGGGCGGCCGCGAGCGCATCCATCACCTGGCCGCCGATCCGCGCCGCCTCGACCGGATCCAGCGGACCACGCCGCTGCAACAACCCCTGAAGCGACTCGCCGTCGACGAACTCCATCACGATCACCGGACGCCCCTCGTGCTCGGCGACGTCGTGCACGGCGACCACCCCGTGATGCCGCACCCGCGCGGCGGCCCGCGCCTCCCGCTGCATCCGCAACCGCTGCTCGCTCGGATCCGGCCCGTCGCCACCGTCGAACGTCCGAAGCTCCTTGACGGCGACCTCGCGCCCCAGCCTCTCGTCGACGGCCCGCCACACCGTGCCCATCCCACCACTCCCGAGCCGCCCGACGACGCGATACCGCCCGCCGATCACCCGCCCGTGCCCCGCGCCGCCAGCACCCTCGTCCCCCATGGCCCGCACCCCACCCGTCTCCTGTCGACCCCTCAGGCCCTACCGGTCCCTCGGGCCTTGACAACCTCGGGACCACCGTAGACACCGAGGGCCCAGATGAGTACACCGGGCCGGGGGCCGTCCGGGGGGATCAGGCAGTGAGGTTTTCTTACTCGTTTCGAGTGTTTCTCATACCTATCGGCGTCGAGATGGCCGCCTGGGCGACCGTTGTTGTTAACGTCACGTCAACTCAAGGGCTTGTCATGTCGCACGGAAGAAGGAAAAGCGAAATGAACATCCTTCATCCATGTCCGACGATTCCTGAGTTGGAATCACTACTTCAAGTCTGCATACGGGCCGACCGGAGCCCGGTCCACCAGCACTGAAACATCGCGACTGAAGGAGATGCCTGTCGAGGCTCTCCCGATGTCGCTTCTCCAAAGTCGTCCGAGGGGGTCGCGATTGCGGCCGGAATCTTCAGGTCCAGGGATGTGCAATGCCAAAAGAAGCCCTGTCGCAGCCCAGCGCACCGTCCAGCGCGGAATTCCGCACCGGACCTCCATCCCGAGCACTACGTGCCTACCGCCGTGTGATTCCGCTGCCCCTGCGTCGCGCGGTGCGAGCCAAAGTCGGGATCGAGGATTGGGAGCGACTGAGACATCAGCTTGAGCGCCCCACCCTCGCAGCGCGAAGCCTCCAGCACCGTCGACTGGCCGCCCGACTCCAACAACAGGGCCTGCTCGGCGACGGCGGCCATGTACCGGTCCGGACGTCGGTCGGCCTACGCATCGCACTGCAACGCCGGGAGATCACCCCGCTGCAGGCACGCGAGTACAACCTGCAAACCGTACTCGGAGCGCTACGGGAGGCAGGGGTAGATCACTTCATGGTGCGCGGCGCGACGGAAACCGCCTCCACCGTGGGGATCTGCACCGAAGACCGGGCGCGTGCCGAACAGGCGCTGTGTGCGCTGGGCAGTCAGACGCCTCTGCAACTCACCTCGACTCGAGGTAGCCAGCGGCAGCAGGTTCAGTCCAGTCAGCCCATCGGTTCCGCGAACGTGTGGCGCCGGCTCGCCACACGGCAAGTGATCCGAGTTTTCTGCTTCTTCGCGGACTCGGCCTCGGCGGAGCTTGTCCTGGGCCCGAAGTTCGGCTGCGATGTCGAGTTCTGGTCCCCCTCCGAAGACGGTACGGAACTGGTGGCGCCGCGGCACAACCTCACCTGCGAGCGGATCAGCCGCTGGGCGCCCGCCGTACAGCGCCCGGGGCGGCACTTCACCCGGCTCGCCTCGGAGGACACACGGCCCGAGCCTGCGGAGGTCCCCACCCGGCGCGAGTTCGCCGAGCCGCTGCCTGATGATGTCCACTTCCCAGTGGACGTCGTCTACACCTGGGTGGACGGCTCGGACCCGCAGTGGCAGCGCAGACGCGCGGCAGCCGTGGGCGAGCCCTACCACCCGGAGGCAGCCAACGCCGCCCGCTACTTCAGTCGCGACGAACTGCGCTACTCCTTGCGTTCCCTGAACCTCTACGCGCCATGGATCCGGAACATCTTCATCGTCACGGACCACCAGGTTCCCAGCTGGCTGAACACTGCACACCCCCAGGTCCATGTCGTCGACCACCGGGAAATCTTTACCGACCCCGAGGCGCTGCCCACATTCAACTCGCACGCCATCGAAAGCCAGTTGCACCACATCGACGGTCTGGCCGAACACTTCCTCTACTTCAACGACGACGTCTTCCTGGGCCGCCCGGCGATCCCACAGGACTTCTTCCTCGCCAACGGTCTCAGCAGGTTTTTCCCCTCCAGGGCGCTGCTACCGCCCGTTGGCAGCACCGGCGCGGACGATGTCCCCGTATCCGCCGCGGGCGTCACCAACCGGCAGTTGCTGGCAGCCATGTTCGGCAGCAGCATCACCCGCAAGATGAAGCACACGCCCTGCGCCCTGAGGCGCAGCGTGCTCGAAGACGTGGAACGGGTCTTCGCGGACGCCCATCGACGCACCGCCGGACATGCCTTCCGTAGCGCCGACGACATCGCCATCACCAACTCGCTGCACCACTACTACGCCTTCCACACCGGCCGGGCCGTGCCGGGAACCATCCGCTACGACTACGTGGACATCTCCCAGCCACGCATCGAATCCCGGCTACGACGCCTGCTGAACCGCTCTCACCTCGTCTTCTGTCTCAACGACACCACCACCTGTGACGGCGAGGAGCACGCGAGTACCGCTGTCGTGCAGCAGTTCCTGGACAGCTACTACCCCGCGGCCAGCCCCTACGAGCGTCCGTCTCCCGTCCTGCGCACGACTGACAGATCAGCCGCGCGGGCGGCCGACGTCACGCGTTCGACGTCCTGAGCCTCGAGCAGACCGCCAGTCCACCTTCGGCCTCCTGCAAGAGGAGGCGGGCTCCATCACTAGAAAAAGGACGATGTCCGATGCCGCTCGTAGTCACTCTCCCGCGTAATAGGTCAGCTCTCGCCCAGGTCGGCTCATACCCCAGCGCGTTGAATTTCATGAATCGCAAGCAGACGGCTGTGCAGCGGCAGTTGCGGCGGTCCGGACTGGCGGGATACGAGCCACTGACCCAGGCGACATTGATGGCGGTGGCCCATCAGGCTCCGGAGGGGAGCGCGGTTCTTGACGTCGGTGCGCACATCGGTCTCTATTCCGCGCTCATCGATGCCGTATACGGGCGTCGGTTGTCGGTTCATGCGTTTGAGCCTGCACCGGAGACATCGGCCATCTGCGCGGACATCCGGGACGCCAACGGCCTGGGATTCGAGCTCGTACGCTCAGCGGTGTCCGAAACTCCGGGCAGCGCGGAGCTGTACCTGTCGTTGAAGGCGGAATCCTCACATTCCCTGAACGCGGGTCACCGACGGCACACGGAATCGGTGACTGTCCCTGTCACCACGCTGGATGGTTTCACGCAAGCGCGCCCTGACCTCCGCCCGCATCTGATCAAGATCGACGTGGAGACGCTGGAGGGGCAGGTGCTGGCCGGGGGGCTGGGGACGCTACGTCTGCACCGCCCGTGGATCGTCCTGGAGATCCTTCCCAGCTCCGACCACGAGTCGCTGGCCCGGAGCCTGGAGGCGATCACCGAACTCGGGTACGGGCTCCACCCGATCCAGGCGGAGAGCCCGTGGACGGGACGTTCCGCGGACAACTATCACACCCATGTGAGCAGTAATGGGCGTGACTGGCTGCTGGCCCCTGAGCCGCTCAGTTACGAATTCCACCACGCGATGCGCACCTGGCTGAGGGCGATCCTGGAGTGCGATGAGCGCACCAATCTGGAGCTGCCGGGGGGAACCGCTTTCCCTGAGGGGTGGAACGCCCCCTATTCCCTGCCGACGGCGCCCCGAAAGCGTTCTTTCAAGAGCCTGGTGCGCGGTCAGCGATGGCCCGTGCCTGCATCCTGACATCCCGCCCGACCCGGAAAAGGGAGCACTGAATGCCCCAGCTCCTGCGAAGAGTTGTGTGCTGCTGACAGCTCTCGGCGCCCGTCGCACGGCCGGGCCACACGTGCATGAGCGACCGTCCCGGCGGCCCGAGGGGCACCTGTCACAACAGGCGGACCCGCTGCCGGCCGCTCTCCTCGCCGCACCGGGGATCGTTTCCGTACATGCTGAGGGCGGCCTCCAGGCGTTGCGTTCGGGTGCGTGTGGGTATGTTTTGAAGTCGGTGGCTGATCGGGATTTGGTGGCGGCGTGTCGGGGGGCGGTGTGTGATGAG